>NZ_JALNMH010000001.1 GCF_023156535.1 Pseudomarimonas salicorniae
TCGGCGGCGTTGGCAATGCCGTCGCCGTCCGCCACCAGCTCGGCGGTGGTGGCGTTCTTCATGGTGAAGTCGTAGATGCGCTGCGGGAACGAGGCCGAACGCCGCGTCGGGTACACCGGCATCCTGTACTCGGGGTAGCGCTCGAACATCGCCTGCTGGCCGACGCTGAGCTTGTCGGCATGCTGCTTGTAGTTCGCTGCGGTGATCGTCAGCGTCGGCTTGTCCGCCGCGAACGGATCAGGATGATGCCCGCCCTTGGTGAACCCGGCGGGCGGCTTGGTGATGCCGCCCTCCCAGGCCGGGATCGTGCTGCCGTTCCCGGCTTTCTCGGCCCCGACCGGGGTCAGCTCCTTGCCCAGCTTGGCCGCCTCGGCCGCGCTGACCTTGGCCTCGGCGGCCAGGGGCAGGCAGAGGACGATGGCCATCGCCAGTCGCCCTGCGTGATCTCGCTTCATTGCTCGATATCTCCCATCTACAAGTTAAGTGCGGAGCCTGCGCGCCGGCTCAGAAGGCGTATTTCAGGGCCAGGCTGGCGAAGTCGCGGTCGGCGATCTGGTTGAGGGTGCCGGCGCCGGAGAACCGGGTGTAGGCAAGCTCCAGGCTCCAGCTGTCGAGGTAGACCGCTTCGACGCCGAGGGTCAGCGCCTTGCGGCCCTCGAGGAAATTGCCGCCCGGGCCCGGGGTGATGCCGCTGACGTCGTGGTTGAAGGCCAGCCGCGGCAGCAGGCTGACCGGCGAGCCGCCGACCGAGTTGTAGGTGGCGCGCAGCAGGGCGCGATAGCCCCAGCTGGTGGCATCGGGAAAGCCGTCGACCTGGGTCAGCGGATTGCGCAGCGCGCCGTCGAGGATGTCCGGCCCGCCGCCGGTGTCGGTGCCCTCGCCCTCGTAGCGCAGGGTGGCGGCATCCGGCAGGCCGCCGACGCGGGTCACCCCGGCCTCGATGGCGAAGGCCAGCTGGTCGGCGCCGGGCAGCAGGTCGGGCCCGAACAGCTTGCTGAGGGTGACCTGCAGCTGGCTGACCCGGTGACGACGCCAGCCGCGGATCTCCTCACCGAAGCCGAAGCTGCCAAGCTGGCTGTTGAAGCGCAGCGGCGGCGGCAGGCCGGCGTTGAGCGGGCTGAGCCCGGCGAACAGCAGCTCGACGTCGTCGACCTGCAGCGGCTGGTTGCGTCGGTGGCTGATCTCGCCCTGCATGGCCCAGCCGCCGGGCAGGGCGCTGTTCCAGCTCAGTCCGAACAGGTCGATATCCTCGGGGTACTCGAGGAAGTAGCGTCCGCTGGACAGCGCCGCCGAGGTCACCGCGCGGCCGGAGAGGACCGGCAGCCGGCTGTGATGGCGCAGGTAGTAGGCGCCCCACTCGGTGCTGAAGCGGTCGTCGCTGAAGTAGCGCGCGGCGAGCCCGAACTGCCCGTGGTCCGAGGCCGAGCGGGTCTCGGCGCGGGGGAAGGAGGCGCCACAGCCGGCGGCGATCAGCCCGGCCGCGGTGGCTTCGCCGAAACGGCTGGCGTAGTCGGCGAAGCGGTCGCTGGCCTGCGGCCGGGCCGCGGCGCCGAGGCAGGTGGCCGCGTACAGGCCGGGATCGATCACCGGCGAGGGCACGGTGCCGAAGCCGAGCATCACGTAGCGTCCGCCGGGCGTGCCGAAGTCATTGCTGCTGAAGTAGCTGCCGGCGGGCTCGGGCTCGACCTCCTCGAACTCCAGCAGCCAGGTCGCCTCCAGCGACCAGTGGTCGCCCCAGGACAGGCTGGCCCAGAGCGCATCCAGCGGCAGCAGGGCCTCCTTCACCTCGGAGCCGGCCACGCGCAGGGCGGCCAGGTCGAAGGCGTTGATCGCATTGATGCCGCCACGCAGGAAGCTGCTCTCGCCCCAGTTGATCACCTGCCGTCCAACGCGGAGCGAGCCCGACACCTGATCGCCCGCATCGAAGGACTGGTAGAGGAAGGCATCCAGCAGTCGGGCGCGCTCGCCGATCAGCCGGTCGGCCTCGCGGCTGGGCGCGCGGCGGCCCTGATTCTCGGCGTCGTGAAAGTAGCTGGCGCGCAGGAAGGCGCCGCCGCTGTCCCAGCGCAGCTGCGCCTCGCTGGTGATGCGGAAGGCGGTGGAGATCGGATCGCCACTGGCGAAGCGGCGGTTCCCGTCGTCGCGGTTGGCGGAGAAGGCCCCACGCGCGGCGACCTGCAGCGCCTGGGCGGCAGCGGGATCACGGGCCAGCAGTTCGCGTATGCGCAGCGAGAGCAGGGGATCGAACTCTGCCTTGCCGATCAGGCGATCGTCGGGGCTCTCGACGCGCCAGGCAGCGCCCAGCGACAGGCTGGTGTCGAGGCTGACGTCGAAGTCGCCCCAGCGCGTCTCGACGGCCTGGGCGGCAGACGCCGGCAGGCCGAGGGCCAGTGCGAGGGCGAGACTCAGACGGGCGGGCGAAGGCGGCGGCGCGCGCCGGGTCGGAGAGGCAGATCGGGGCATGGCTAAGGGTCCGGGGTCCAGTCAGGGGGAGGACCAGGCGGCCCGGGACGGAGGCAGCGTGCCCGCAGCCCTCCCGGCCGACGCGTTGGGAGCCGCGTCAGGACCGCCTGGTGGGGCCGACTGTGCCGCCCACCGGCGTCGCGCCTCAAGCTCGGGAGGCGCGCTATCTATCTGATTTGAAATGAAATGAAGAAACCTGAAAAGTGCTGAACCGGCGCCGCCGCGCTTCCACCCGGCGCGGAGCGGGAGAGGCTGTCGAAATCGGCCACGGCCGGCGTCGTTACCATGCCGCATCCCGCGGCGAGACGGAGAACGACATGAAGTACGCACTGCTGATCTATGGGGACGAGTCGACCTGGGCGGACATGGACGAGGCCGCCATGCGTGAGGTGTATGCCGCACACGAGGCCTACGGCAAGGCGATGACCGAGGCCGGGGTGCTGCGCGGCGGAGAGGAGTTGGCACCCAGCCACAGCGCCACCTCACTGCGCTTTGCCAACGGCAAGCCGACCCTGCACGACGGCCCCTTCGCCGAGGCCCGCGAGCAGCTCGGCGGCTTCTACCTGATCGAGGTCGATACGCTCGACGAGGCCCTCGACTGGGCGCGGAAGATGCCGGCCATGTCCTCCGGCACCGTCGAGGTCCGCCCGCTGGGCATGGCCTCGGCCGGCTGAACATGCTGCTGGGTCGGCTGCTCGAGCAGGTGCTGCGCCGCGAGGGCGCCGGCCTGCGGGCGGCCCTGATGCGCCTCGGCGGCGATCTCGACGCCGCCGAGGATGCGCTACAGGAGGCCTGCCTGCGCGCCCTGCAGCGCTGGCCCGACGAGGGCCTGCCCGAGCGCCCCGCGGCCTGGCTGCTGACCGTCGCCCGGCGCCTGCTGATCGACCGCATGCGCCGCCGTCGCGAGCTGCCGCTCGAGGACGACCACGCCGCGACCCTTCGTGACCCCGGGCCCTGCCCCGCCGGGGAGCTGGAGCAAGGGACCAGCCCCGGCGGCGCGGTCGATGACGATCGCCTGCGGCTGCTGTTCCAGGTCTGCCATCCGGCGCTGGCTCCTGAGGCCAGCATGGCGCTGGCGCTGAAGGTGGTCTGCGGGCTGAGCACGCGCGAGATCGGCCGCGCCTTCCTGCTCGGCGACACCGCCGCGGCGCAGCGCATCGTCCGCGCCAAGCAGAAGATCCGCCAGTCGGCGATTCCCTTCGCCCTGCCCAGGGCGGCCGACCTGCCGCTGCGGGTTGAGGCCGTCCTGAAAGTGATCTACCTGCTGTTCAACGAGGGCTACGCGGCGACCGAAGGCGAGGCGCTGATCCGCCCCGACCTCTGCCGCGAGGCGATCCGGCTTGCCGAGCTGGCCTGCGCCCTGCTGCCCGGCGTTGCCGAGGCCTGGGGGCTGCTGGCCCTGCTGCATCTGACCGACGCCCGCCGACCGGCGCGACTTGGCGCCGACGGCGCGCTGAAACTGCTGGATGAGCAGGATCGGAAGCAGTGGGACCGAGCGGCGATCACCGCAGGCGAGCAGGCGCTGCAGACCGCCCTCGCCCTGCACCAGCCCGGGCCCTACCAGGTGCAGGCCGCCATCGCCGCCCTGCACGCCGAGGCCGCCACGCCGGGCGACACCGACTGGGCACAGATCCTCGCCCTCTACCGCCGTCTGCTGCAGCTGCAGCCCGGTCCGGTGGTGGAACTCAATGCTGCGGTCGCCCTGGGCATGGCCCGGGGCCCGGCGGCCGGCCTTGCCTGGCTCGACCGGCTCGAGGCCGGCGGCCTGCTCGAGGGCTACCACCTGCTCCCCGCCAGCCGCTCCGCCCTGCTGCAGCGACTGGGCCGCGAGGACGAGGCACTCGCCGCCTGCGAAACCGCCCTCACCCAGGTCCGCAATGACGACGAGCGCCGCCTGCTGCAGGCACGCCGGGCGGAGCTGATGGCGAAGCGGCTGCAGACCGGATAGGGCGCGAAGTTCGTATTCGCCCCGATGCATCAATTGGGCCGATGTTCTGTGGGAGTGCCCTTGGGCGCGAACCGGACATTCATAGGGTGCGGCTGGCCGCACCGGGCGTACCGTCCGAACGCCCGTATCGGTGCGTCCAGGACGCACCCTATGGGGCTTCGCTGACGCCCAACGAAGCCCGACTGTAGGAGCGCACATGGGCGCGACCGCGGCGTGACGTGTTCTCCACAGACCGCGGCCAGAGCGAACCTCCGCGGTCGCGGCCATGTCCGCTTCTACGAAAAGCCCGCCGATCCGAAGCCCCGGCGAACGTCCGCTTCGCGCCCGATGCGGTCCCCGGCCCGGGCTTCAGAAGTCCTCGAAGCCGTTGGCGAACAGGCCCGGGTCGCCTTGAAGGCGCAGGAAGGCTGCGTCGTCGTCGCGGCCGGCGCCGGGGACGCGGTCGGCGTAGCCGGCCAGCAGCAGGCTGCCGTCACTCAGCACGGCCACCGCGCGGGCCTCGTCGGCGCCCTCGACCAGCGGATAGGTGGAGCGTCCGCTGCCGTCGCCATAACCGCTGTCGATGCGGCCATTGGCGAGCAGGCGAACGCTGGCGAAGTCGCTACCGGAGACGTTGCCGATGCGTCCGGTGGCGTAGCCCGCAGCCACCAGTTTGCCATCGCGCTGCAGGCGCAGCATCGCCGGTTCGTCGTGGTCGGTCGAACTGCTGAACTTCACCAGGGTGCGGCCATGGCTGCCGAAGTCGGTGTCCAGGCTGCCGTCGGCGTGCAGGCGCAGGAAGGCGAAGCCGCGGTCGCCGCCGCGGCCGAGCAGGACGATGCCGCCATCGGGCTGCAGCACGGCATCGTCGATGCGCGACAGGCCGCTGCGCACGCCGCCGCTGTTGGCATCGACCAACACCACCTGCCCCGCGCTGCCGAAGGACAGGTCCGGCTGACCGTCGGCCAGGTAGCGGCGGACGATCGCAGTGCTGCGGGCAAAGACGTAGCCGACCACGACGAAGCCGTCGTCGCCGGACAGCTGGCCGTCGGCATCGAGCGCGATGGCGGTGACGTACTCGCTGACCTGGGCCTGCGTCGGCGCTGCGATCACGCGACCGGCATTGCCGAAGCTGGCGTCCAGGCGACCGTCGGCGGTCAGCCGGGCGATGGCGAAGCGTGGGTAGGTGAAGTTGCCATCGACGGCAAAGCCGGTGCCGGCGACGATGATCCGGCCGTCAGACTGCAGGGCCACCGCGCGCGCCTCGTCGTTGCTGCTGTTGTTCGGTCCCATGTTGAAGTGGGTCAGGCCGCGGCGCAGGCCGGGGCGAGCCGGGTCGGCATCGCCGAAGGCCTCATCGAGGCGACCGGCCTCGTCGAAGCGGATCACTCCGAAGTCGGTGTTGGCAGAGGGCTCCAGGGCGCCGACCGCGACGATCCGCCCATCCGGCTGCCGGACCATGGCGGTGACATACTCGCTGTCGCCTCCCAGTCCTACCTGCAGCAGGCCGCCATTGGCGAAGGCCGGGTCGAGCTGGCCGTCGCCGAGCAGGCGCAGCACGCTCATGTCATCGCCGCTGCCGGCCCCGCCCGAGGGGATCTGCAGCGCGCCACCGGCGAACACCGCGCCATTCGCATCGGCCAGCAGGCTGTTGATCCGCTCGGCGGTTCCGCCGCGACCGACGTAGAGGATGCCGCCCTCACCGAAGCTGAGATCGAGATCGCCCGGAGCAGCCCCGGCATGCCCCACCGGCAGGCTGACCAGGGCGGCCAGCAAGCAGCCCAGCAGCGGGTAGCCACCGACCCGGCGCAGGCGGAAGCCGCGCCGCGGCCGTGGGCGCTCGGCCTCGGGCAGGCTCGGCGGCGCGGCATTGGCGGGTGACGCCGGCCTTGCGCGGTCCGGCTGGACCATCAAGGCAGCGGAGATCAGGGTCAGGCCCTGGGACAGGCCGGCCAGGGTCGGGGCGGAATCGCGGGTGGGGCGCATCGGAGAACCTTTCTCTTCCGGCACCGGGAAGGGCCGTTCCCCGCTGCTAACGCAGCTTTGCCGCGTCGCGTATCAGCACGCCTGAATCCGCCGTTCAGCGATGGCTTGGCCAGCAGCGACCAAGGCACCCGCCGGCGCCGTATTATCGCCGCCAGAGCGGGTGGAAGCAGGGTCATGACGGCAGAACAGGCGGTCGAGAAGCAACAGCTGACCCAGCTGCTGCGTGCCTGGAGCGCGGGCGATGGCAGCGCCGCGGACGCGGTGCTGTCGATGGTCTACCAGCGCATCCGCCAGCTCGCCGCGCAGCGCCTGCGCATGGATGGTCGCGGCGCCCTGCTGCAGCCCACCGAACTGGCCAACGAGCTGATCGTCAACCTGCTCGACGCGAGGGTCGGCTGGCAGGATCGCGTGCACTTCTTCCGCAGCGTCGCGGTGGCGCTGCGCAACCTGCTGCACGACGAGGGCCGGCGCCGGGCCAGTTTCAAGCGCGGCGGCGACCAGCTGCGAGTCAGCCTAGGCGCGGTCGAACATCTCGTTCCCGCGGAGGCCGACGACGCCGGCGCCCTGCACGAGGCGCTGGAGGCCCTGCGGGCGCAGGACCCGCGCAAGGCCGACGTGGTGGACCTGCACTGCCTGGTCGGACTCGAGCTGACCGAGGTCGCCGGGGTGCTGGGCATCTCGCTGGCCACGGTTAACCGCGACCTGCGTTTCGCCCGTGCCTGGCTGCGCCAGCGCCTCGACGCATGAACGCCGAGCGCTGGGCGCGCCTGCAGGCGCTGTTCGAGGAGGGCGTTGCCCTGCCCGCCGCCGGGCGCGCGGCCTGGATGGCGGCGCTGGACATCGATCCGGCGCTTCGCGAAGAACTGGCCGGGATGCTGGCTGCCGACCAGGAGGATGGCCAGCTGACCCGCAGGCTGCAGAGTGCCCTGGGCGCCGCCGGCGAGGTGCCGCCGCCCGGCACGCGGCTGGGCGCCTGGCGCCTGATCGAGCCACTGGGCAGCGGGGGCATGGGCCTTGTCTTCCTCGCCGAGCGCGCCGACGGCGACTTCCGGCAGCAGGTCGCGATCAAGCTGATCCACCGCTTCGGCACGCTCGATGCCGCACGCCAGCTGCGCCACGAGCGCCAGGTGCTGGCGGGGCTCGAACACCCGGGTATCGCGCGCCTCTACGATGGCGGCGAGACGCCGGGCGGCCAGCCCTATCTGGTGATGGAGTACATCCGCGGCGCGCCGATCACCGATGCCTGCGAGGCCCAGCGCCTGCCGCTGCGCCGGCGCATGGAACTGCTGCGCGACGTTGCCGAGGCGGTGCACTATGCCCACCAGCGGTTGATCGTCCACCGCGACATCAAGCCGGCGAATGTGCTGCTGCGCCAGGACGGTCGGCCGGTGCTGCTCGACTTCGGCATCGCCAAGCTGCTCGACGCCGACGCCGCACGCGGCGCCACCCAGCCCTGGTTCACGCCGGCCTATGCCAGCCCGGAGCAGCGCCACGGCCGCCCCGTGAGCACCGCGACCGATGTCCACGCACTGGGCCTGCTCGGCTACCAGCTGATGACCGGCCTCCCTCCCGAACCGGATGCCGAGGATCGCATCGCCCTGCCCAGCCGTCGCGCGCCGGCGGACCGCGCCCGCGCCCTGCGCGGTGACCTGGATACCCTGGTCCAGCGCGCCACCGCCGTTGAACCCGATCGGCGTTATCCCTCGGCCCAGGCCTTCGCCGACGACATCCGCCGCTGGCTGACCGGACGCCCCCTGCTGGCGGCCCCCGACCGAATCGGCTACCGCCTGAACAAGCTGCTTCGCCGACACCCGGTGGCGGCGGGCAGCCTGCTGGCGCTGGCGCTGGCCGTGACGCTGTTCGGCTGGCGCCTGGCCGATGAACGCAATCGCGCCCTGCGTGCCGAGGCGGTCGCAGAGCGCGAGGCCGCCAATGCGAGAAGCGTCTCCGACTTTCTGACCGCCCTGTTTCGGGAGGCCGACCCCGAGACCAGCGGCAGCGCCGCGCTCACCCCCGCGGAACTGCTGGCGCGCGGACGGGCGCAGCTGCGCGCCGATGCCTCGATGAGCGGCAGCCAACGCGCCCGTCTGAGCGCCGCCCTGGCTGCGCTCTATGTTCAGATCGGCCAGCCGGAGCAGGCCGTCGCCCTGGCCGACGAGGCACTGCGCCTGGGCAACCGGGCCTCGGCATCCGAGCGCGCCGACTGGCTGCGCACCCGCGCCCTGGCCCACGACCAGCGCCACCGGTTCGCCGACGCCGAGGCCGACTACCGCGCCGCGGTGGGCCTGCTGCGCATGGAATCCGACCCGGCTGCGCTGGCCGCTGCGCTGGCCAGCCACGGGCTGGTACTGACCCGCCTCGACCGCCACCGCGAGGCCGAGCCGGTGCTGCGCGAGGCGATCGCCCTGCAACGCGAGCTGGAGGGCTCGGAGTCCCTGGATGCCTGGCGCTACGAGGTCTACCTCGGCGAGATGCTCTACAACGCCAGCCGCGACGAGGAGGCGCTGAGCGTCACCCGGCGCGCCGTTGCCGGCCTCGGCACGGCACTTGGGGGCGACCATCCGGACTTCGTCTCCGCGCTCGGCTTCTACGGCAATCTGCTGCACAGCCTGGGCGACAACGCCGCCGCCGAGGAGGTCTTCCTGCGCATCCTCGCCCATCGCGAACGCCTGCTGCAGCGGGACAGCCAGAAGCTGGCCCTGATCCACAACGCCCTGGGCACCGTCTACTACAACACCGGTCGTTCGCTCGAAGCGATCGACCAGTTTCGCGCTGCGCTGGAGATCGGCGCACGCGAGGGCTCCCGCGACGACCCCTCGCACGCCATCGACCTGATGAACCTGGCCTCGCTCTACGAGCAGGTCGGCGACTATGCCCCGGCCCTGCCGTTGATGCGTCGCGCCAACGCAGTGTTCGAGACCGACCCGGACAACGCGCAGTCGCTGCTGCCGCAGTCAAGGCAGAACCTCGGGCGCCTGCTGATGCTGGCCGGCGAGGCCGAGGAGTCGCGGCGCTGGCTGGAGATGCCGATCGGGGAGCGCCCCGACCGCGGCTGGATCACCGAGCGCGGCCGCCAGCGCCTGCATCTGGCGGAGTGGGAACGCCGGTTCGGCACGCGGGACCAGGCGCTGCGCTGGATGCGCGAGGCCGAGGGACGGCTGGAGGACATCGGCGGAGCCGGGAGCCCGCGCGCAGCACAGCTGGCGCGTACGCGAGGACTGATCGCCTTTGCCGACGGCGAGGCCCAGCGGGCCCGCGCCGAGCTCGAGGGCGCACGGGCCCGGCTGCTGGCCGCCCGCGGCGAGCGCTTCGTCGGCCTTGGCGAGATCGATCTGGACCTCGCCGAAGTGGCCCTCTCGGAGGGCCGGCCGGTCGAGGCCCGTGAGCTGCTGGCCCGCGCCCGGCGGATCCTCGACCCGGTACTGGCGCCAGCCGCCCCGCAGCGCGTCCGCCTGCAGGCGCTTGAGGCCGCCGCGGCCACGTCGGGCACCCGGGCCTGACCCCCCACCGGCGGCGGGATGCCGTGGCCGGCTGGAGCGCAACCGCGGAAAGCCGGACAATAGGCGTTTTCCCGTTCCGGGCACCGTGCCCGATACAACCCGACAGGTGACCCCATGGGCCGAGGCCCCAGCATCGAAGGCCGCAAGAATGCCGAGGACGCCAAGCGCGCCAAGGTGTTCACCAAGCTGATCCGCGACATCACCCTGGCCGCCCGCAACGGCGCCGACCCGGCCGGCAATGCCAAGCTGCGCAGCGCGATGGACAAGGCGCTGTCGGCCAACATGCCCAAGGACAAGATCGAGAAGGCGATCCGCCGCGGCTCGGGCGCGGATGGCGGCGCCGACCTGCAGGAAATCCGCTATGAGGGCTACGGACCCGGCGGCGTCGCCATGCTCATCGACGCGCTGACCGACAACCCGGTGCGCACCGTCGCCGACGTGCGCCACGCGCTGTCCAAGCACGGCGGCAATCTGGGCACCTCGGGCTCGGTCGCCTTCCAATTCTCGCGCACCGGCCAGATCAGCCTGCCCGCCGAGGCGACCGACGAGGACACGGTGATGGAAGCCGCGCTCGACGCCGGCGCCGAGGACGTGTTCAGCGAGGACGGAGCGATCATCGTGCTCTGCCCGCCCGACGCCGTCGATGCCGTGGAGCAGGCACTCAAGGCCAAGGGCCTGCCGGTCGACCGCGCCGAGGTCGCCATGCGCCCGGCCAACCGCAGCGCGGTCAGCGGCGACACCGCCGAAACCCTGCAGGACCTGCTCGACTGGCTGGACGAACTGGACGACGTGCAGGACGTCTTCCATAACGCCTCGTTCGGCTGATCGATCAGCCGCGTTGCGGCGGCCGCTTCGGCGGCCCGCCGCCGGTCAGCCATCCGCCGACTGTGCGCAGCATCTGCGGGTGCTGCAGCAGGGCGATATGGCCACAGTCCGGAACCAGAGCCTGCCGCGCCGACTCCACACCCAGATCCCGCGCCGGATGGCGATGCCGGCCAAGCGCGCTGGCCACCGGCACCAGTCCGTCACTGCGTGGCCGCACGCCCCCTGCATTCTTCGACAGCGTTGCCGCCAGCGCGTGCATGGCCACGGTGGCCGGGAATGCGGCAGGTGGATCGGCCGCCGCGTCGACCACGCCATGGCGCAGGTCGGTGATCCCCGCGCTGCGCAGGCGCGCCAGCCGTGCGAACGGCGTCACCAGCGGCAGGGAGGCCAGCAGGCGTTCGACGCCGTGGCCGGCGCGCTCAAGCGGTGCGCCATGGTGCGGCGTGCCCAGGCTGATCAGCGTGAGCGGTTGATCGATCCAGGCAAGCCCTCGCCGCGCGGCGCTGTGGCAGGCGGCCCGCGCCACCAGCCCCCCCATGCTGTGCCCCACCAGCACCAGTGAATCGGCGGGGATGGGCAGGGCGTCCAGCACGCGCTGCAGCGAGGTGGCAAGCCGGGCACCGTTCTCCGCAATGTGCAGGCCACTGTTGTAGTGCAGCTGCAGCACCTCGTAGCCCTGTGCAGCGAGCAGGTCTGGCAGGTCCAACGCCGCCCCTGCCCGGCCCGAGACCGGGGCTTCGTGGTCCCTCCCATGTGCAGGTCGATTCCAATGCACCGGAGCCATGCACAGGCCATGGATCAGCAGGGCGATGCGTGGGCCTGCCGTCGCCAGCGCGTCGCCCAGGGCGGCGCTGTCCTCCAGCGGCAGGACCCGCCCCCGACATTGGATGCGCATCGGCAGGGCCAGCGGATTGCCGCTGCGCTGCAGGTGATCGCCCAGCACGCCGTTCAGCGCGGCGAGCAGCGCCTCCCGCTGGGCGCTCGATGACGCGGTCGTGGCGCCGGAGAGCGCGCTCGGCAGCGCCCGGTCCAGCACCCAGCCCACTGCGCCGCTGATGCCGCGCACGCCGGCATAGGCGAGCCGGGCGATCGGGTCCGGCCTGCCCGATGCTCCTAGCGCGCGCAGGGTGGCCACGCGCTGGATGCCACCGTGGACGGCCTCGACCAGGCTGGCCACTTCCTGCACCGCATCGACGCCGAGTCGCCCGATCCCACGGAGTTCGGCAGCGCTCAATCGGATCGGCATTCGGCGTGGACCTTTCTGGGTAGCGGCGCGGGGCCTGAGAGCAGGACAGGCCTACGATCCCACAGGGTACGCCCTCGAGGGCGCGCTGCGGCGACCCGCACATCGCTGCGGCCTGGGTTGACGGCCGGCGCGAGCCATGGACCGGGCGTACACTACATGCACTTTCGTCGAGAAGGGGATGCACCATGAGCACTACGACCGAGCCCACGGCCGCCAGCGATCTCGCCGGCGTCGGCAAGCGCATCGGCGGAGGACTGATCGACCTGTTCGTGTCCTTCGTGCTTATCATGATCCTTGGCGCGGCATCCGGCTTCGGCGCCGGCACCAGCACTGGCGAGGCCACCGTCGGCTATACGGTAAACGTCGACGGCATGCCTTTTCTCTACATGTCACTGATCGTGTTCGGACTGTTCACGCTGTTGGAGTGGAAGCTCGGCAAGACGCCGGGGAAGATGCTGCTGAAGATGCGCGTCGTTCTCGCCGACCGGCAGACGGCGACCTTCGGCGCTGCCCTGATACGCAACCTGTTCCGCGTCGTCGACGGCCTCGGCCTCTACCTGGTCGGCCTGATCATCATCGCCACCGACAGCGAGAACCGCCGGCTCGGCGACATGTTCGGCGGCACGCGGGTGGTCAACGACTAGTGTCCTGTCCCGGAAGTACGTTGCTGAAATCGCGACGCGGATGCGTCGGCGAGGCAAGGCGCGAGGAGGAGGCATAGCAGCGCTATGGCGAGGACGAGCAACGCAGCATCGGCGGCGCAGACCGAGCGAGTTTGGTGATGTATTTCCGGGACAGGACCCTGGCAGAGTCGCGAAGCCGGAAGCCCCACGCGAGGCTGGGCTTCTGCGAGTCGCCGCGTACAACGCTCCGGACTGACCGGAGTGGATCCGCCATCAGAAATCCCTGCAGCCCAAGCTGCAACCGTCGTGGTCGTGGTCGTGGCCGCCGGGCGCCTCCTTCCAAGGCAGCTCGGCCACCATCGATCCGGTGGTGATCGTCATGCCGGCGTTGTCGTGCCGTCCTCAGGACGCTGCAGAGACCTGGCGCCGGATCAGCTCCAGTGCGGTATCCAGCGCCTCGGGGCCGGGGCTCTCGACATCCGGCTGCACGCCCTTGCCCTCCCAGCCCGGGCCGCTGAGGTTCCTCCACTCCGAGATCAACAAGGCGAAGCCGAGACCCAGGTCATGCAGCATCGCGCCATTGCCGGCACCCCGGGTGGTCTCTCCGACCAGGGTGGCGCGGCCCAGGCGACGGGCGGAGTAGGCCGCCATCTCGGCCGCCGAGGCGCTTTTCTGGTCGATCAGGATGTAGAGCGGCACCTGCGACAGACCGGGCAGCGAGCGGTTCGGGTCGGTGATCAGCACGTCACGCAGGTTCTCGGCCCGATTCTCGGCGACATGCAGCTCGACCACCGGTGACGGCGGAAAGAAGGCACTCAGCAGGGCGGCGACGGCATCCGGTGCGCCGCCGATATTGCCGCGCAGATCCAGGATCACGCCCTTGGCCGTACCCAAGGCGGCCAAGGCCTGCTGCAGGCTGGCGGCGGACAGATCGGCGGGCACGAATCGGCTCAATGCCAGATAGCCGATCTCCCCTTCGAGCACGCGTGACCCGGTGATGCCGTAGTTGCTGGCGGCGAGCTCTTCCACGCTGCGCGGGTCGATGCGGCCGCTGCGGATCACCTGGCGCGTCGCACCCGCATCGTCGTCCCGTTGCACCCGGGCCTCGCCCTGCATACCCGGCGCGAACTGGTGGTCGGGCTGGTAACGCATCCGCAGATGCAGATCCGGCACGGTGGCGCGCAGCAGGGCGGTAATCTGATCGGCGAAGACGTCCGGATCCGCAACGTCCCGGAGTTCCCCGGCGCGCCCAGCGGCGCGCAGCCGCTCTGCCAGGCGCCGACCGAGTTCGGCATCGAGGTAGCGCTGTTCGAGCACGACGGCGGCGCGCTCGATAACGTCGGCGCGCCGAGTGGTCGCATCTTCGGCGGCGGCGAGGGGCAATACGATGAAGGAGAGGAGGAGAGCAAGGCCACGCAGGGAGCGGGGGGATCGCATGGAAGGGAACCGGTCAGACGGCGACATTGCCGTCCTCGCCCTCAGCAGAAGGCATGCCAGTTCGGATGACGTGACTGTTAAGTCGTCCCGGCGAGCAAGGCGTTCCACTCGGCGCAGCAGCGGCGACCGGCTCTCGGATGACGCTCCCCAATTGAGCATCGCGATCCCGATTTGGGCACTGCGGTCAGGCGATACGGGCCCGCCCGCACAGCGACCGGAGGGCAGTGTGCGCCGGTAAAGCGGGCGGACGCCACGACCCACCCCGATAGCACTCCCCTTACGCCATTCGGCGCAAGGGAAGGCTGGGAGGCGGTTTGCCCCGGGCCCGGGCGGCGGCCGCGCTGCGTGGTCTCGCGACCTCGGCGATCAGCGGGGCGGGGCGTGCGGTGCGTCAAGACGCACCCTATATGCGCCGTTCGGCGCAGGGAGAGGCTGGGAGGGGATTGCTGCGGCGATCGATGCGGCGCAGTCGATTCGGGATTCTTGCGCCTTCGTCGATCAGTCGTCCCGGTCCCCGCCCCGTCGATTCGCCGGGGTGGCGTGCGGTGCGTCAAGACGCACCCTATGTCCTCTTGCCCGACCCCGTCCTGCATGCGAACGTCCGCGCGAACCGTTGCTTCTGGGGAGACGCATGGCGCATGAATCCAGTCCCGCACCGCTGACCAGCGCGGAGCGCATCGACAGCCTTGACCTGCTGCGCGGGTTTGCCTTGCTCGGCATCCTGCTGATGAACATCCAGGTCTTCGCCATGCCCGGCCCGGCCTATACCAACCCGAGCAATTACGGCGACCTCGGCGGGGTCAATCTCTGGGTCTGGGTGCTCACTCACATCCTTGCCGACCAGAAGTTCATGTCGCTGTTCTCCATGCTGTTCGGCGCCGGGGTCTGCGTGTTCACCGAGCGGGCGATGGAGAAAACGGGGCACGCCGCCGCCCTGCACTACCGCCGCACCTTCTGGCTGCTGGTGTTCGGCCTGATCCATGCGCACCTGATCTGGTACGGCGACATCCTCTACAGCTACGCGCTGTGCGGCTTGCTGCTCTACCTGTTCCGCCGGCTCTCGCCGCGGGCGCTGCTGATCTGGAGCGCGGTCTTCCTGCTGGTCCCGGCGGTCTACAGCGGATTCATCCAATGGGCCATGCCCTACATCCCCGCCGAGGCCAAGGCGGGGATGATGCAGAGCTGGGCTCCCCCGGCCGAGAAGATCCAAGCCGAGGTCAGCGGCTATCAGGGCAGCTGGATCGAACAGCAGTCGCAGCGTCATCAGTCGGCACTGATGCTGGAAACCGTGGTGTTCGCGATCCATTTCTTCTGGCGCGCCATGGGCATGATGCTGCTCGGCATGGCCCTCTACAAACTCGGTGTATTGAGCGGCAGGCGCCCGCCGGCGTTCTACACGCGCATGCTGCTGATCGGCGCGATCCTCGGCATCAGCCTGTCGGCCTGGGGCGTGCACTGGAACTTCAGCCACGGCTGGAGCCTGGAAGCCTCGATGTTCGGTGGCTCGCTGTTCAACTATTTCGGCAGCATCGCGCTGGCGCTGGCCTATGTCGGGCTGGTGATCCGCCTGTACCAGGCGCA
Source organism: Pseudomarimonas salicorniae (assembly GCF_023156535.1). Classification (GTDB taxonomy): domain Bacteria; phylum Pseudomonadota; class Gammaproteobacteria; order Xanthomonadales; family Xanthomonadaceae; genus Pseudomarimonas; species Pseudomarimonas salicorniae. The sequence continues at coordinate 15,589 of NZ_JALNMH010000001.1, forward strand.
GGCCGCGGTCGGCCTGCAGCAGCGCCTGCGCGCGGTGGGCCGCATGGCGTTCAGCAACTACATCGCCCAGTCCCTGCTCTGCACCTTCGTCTTCTACGGCTTCGGCCTTGGCCTGTTCGGCCAGGTCGAGCGCTGGCAGCAGCTGCTCGTGGTGCTGGCGGTGTGGACGCTGCAGCTGATCTGGTCCCCGATCTGGATGCGCCACTTCCTCTTCGGACCGCTGGAGTGGCTGTGGCGCGCGTTGAGCTACATGCAGCGACCGCGGATGCGGCGGGTCTGACCCGACTGGACTGATCACGCGCCAATGGTTTTCGCCCTCTGCCGCGTGTCGGCCATAAGCGAGACATGCGAGGCGATCGGCGCCCGCGGGCAGCGCAAGGCGCGGTGAGTCGGGGAGCCGGGATGGCCGCGACCTCGGTGGGTCTGGGAGAATCCGGGCAGCTACCTGAAGAACGCCTCCGGCGCCGTCGGGGCAGACTGCGGCCTATGAACGATCCAACTCAGCCCACGCATCGGGACTCGGATGACTTCCGCGTGGGCGGGCGCGAGATGACCCGGATCGAAACATTCACCGATGCCGCCTTCGCGTTCGCGCTGACGCTGTTGGTCATCTCGCTCGATCCGCCGACCACCATGCAGTCGCTGAGTGACACGCTTGTTCACGTGCCGGGCTTCCTGCTCGGGGCCACCCTGCTGATGGTGTTCTGGAACGCGCATCGCCGCTGGAGCCGGCGCTTCGGGCTGGACGATAGCGCGACCACCCTGCTCAGCTGTCTGCTGGTGTTCACTGTCCTGCTCTTTGTCTATCCGCTCCGCTACATGACCAGTGCGCTTTCGGGCTTCATCGCCAGCCTCACCGGGCTGCCGGTGGGCCCCGACATCCATTCCCTCGGCCTCGCCGGGCAGGAGGACGTCAACCGGATGTTCGTCATCTATGGCGTGGGGTTCATGGCCATGTCGGTGAGCATCGTGCTGCTGAACGTGCACGCTGGCGGCGCCGTGAGAGCCTGGGCCTGAGCCACGCCGAACGGATCGAGACCAGGGTGGAGATCGGCACCTGGTGCATTCTCTTCGCGGCGGGCCTGCTGTCGACGGCGGTCGCCGCTGCGCTGCCGCACATCCAGCCCGTTGCCGGCTGGGTCTACGCGCCGCTTGGCATCGTGATTCCGTTCTTCGCCTGGCTTACGCGTCGGGCGTGCAAGAAAGCCTTGCCCCCTCCAGACGCCGCCTGAGCACTGGCAGCCGCCGAAGGCGGATCCCGCGCGGGTTTGCTCAGGGCCGCGCGAGGTCGCGCATCGCGCGATCCTGCTGCATGTCGGTGCGGCGCATCGAGCCGTCTCCGAGCAGGATGGCGAACAGCTTGCCGATCCTGCGCCAGAGGCTTTCCTCGACGTAGGGCACTCCGTGGCGTTCGCAGATCCTGCGCACTTCGGGCGCCGCCTCGCGGTACTTCAGCGCCGGCAGGTCGGGCCAGAGATGGTGCTCGATCTGGTAGTTGAGGTGGCACATGAGGAAATCCGAGACCGGGCCACGACTTGTGTAGTTGACCGATCCGCTGACCTGCTGCAGGTAGAACTCGGCGCGCCCGCGGGTGCCGCCATCGAAGCGGTGCAGGTCGTCCCCGGTGTGGTTGGGCGCGATGATCAGGAATGACCACAGGTTGGCCATGGCCTCGGCCATCAGCGAGGTCAGCAGCACCGAGAGCCAGGCCCAGGTGCCCAGCGGCAGGAACAGAGCGGGAACGAGGCCGAAGCGAAACAGCGTGTAGGGAAGAAGGCAGCCAAGATAGTAGGCAAGCCCGTCGCGGCTGCCGGGCCAGAGCAGACGCTCGCCGGGCACCACGATGCGCCAGGCCTCGCCCGGGGTTGCCAGCCGCGGCGCGCGGTCCCCGCGCCCTGCCGCGCGCAGGCGCTGGCTGCGACGCAGGGTCCAAAGGGTGTTGGGCGCGTAGTAGAGCGCCTTCCAGCTGAGCATGAAGACGCCGAGCATCAGCCACTTCAGCGGACGCGGCACGCGCTGTGCGCGGATCAGCCAGGCATTGCGCTCGACCAGGTCGGGATCCTCGCGCTGCCCGGTGTGGTAGTGGTGCAGCTGGTTGTGCTCGTGGCACCAGGCCTCGGGAATGATCCAGTCCGGCCAGTCGAGGAAGCGCCGCCAGCCCCGGGCGAACACGCCGCTGCGCCAGCGCGGCGGGCAGCCGGGAACGGCGTCGTAGCCGCGATGAAGGACATGGTGTGCCACGTTGCCCCAGCGCGCGGTGATGCCCTGGGCGATCAACAAGGCCGCCAGCGGATTGGGAAACAGCCAGGCGCTGGCGTAGCCGAGCAGCGTGCACAGCCTGCCCCAGCGCGCCATGCGGGCGAGATGGACCAGGTCCTCCACGCCCAGTTCCGCCTTCAGGCGGGCGTGCAGCGCATCCAGCTCGGCACCGAAGGATCTGAGGTCGACGGCGGCCAGTGAAGAATGCAGCGCGGGCGGTTCCTCGCGCCAGGGCTGACGCGAGGCGGGAGCAGGAGCGGGGGCGGTCATGCGCATACGATAGGCAATCCGCAGGGTGATGGCGATGGCGTGGTTCAGCGCACCGTTGAGGCCCGCGGCAATCTTCTTCATGGCCGTGGCAAGCATCAGGACGAGGCATCCCGGCCGGGCACCGTCCGAGCCAGCCTCGCCGTCCCCGCGGAGGCCGGGATCCACTGTTCTCGCATGCCTGCTCAGGAAGGCGCTGGATGACCGCCGTTGCAGGAATGAGGCTGCGCCCACCACCTGTTCAGAGCGTTCCCGGAAGGCGACGATTCCGTCGCGCTTGGCCGGGCCGACGCGGCGGGCAGCAGCAGGCAGCCGTGGTGGCGCTGCTCGCGGCCGTACCTATCCGGATGCCCCACGCGGAAGCTCCAGTCGGTTGTCCCGGCGGTCGGCCTCGATGCGCAATCCGTCCGGGTCCACCACCACCGCTGCCGGCTGGGTGTCGGAATCCAGCTCGATACGCGTGAGGTCCCGCTGAACGTGCAGCACATGCCGTTCCGGCTGCCTGCTGTCCGCAGCGCCCCCGGCGGGCAACACCTCGAACGTGAGCGGTTCATCGATAGCTATCCGCTGCGTGCCGCCGCGGCCGTCCGGGCGGCTGCGCTCCGCAGTCAGGTCGAAGCCGATGCTGTAACGGCCGTCCGCGCGCCGTACCACGTCGGGGTTGCCGAGCTGCATGCGGTACTCCACCACGTCGGCCAACCAGTCATCGACCAGGGGCCTCCAGCGCGGCGGTGCCGCCGCACGCAGGCTGCGATGCAGGTCGGCTCCTGTGGCAGTCAGGCCGTGCTGGTGGGCCTCCAGGAATTCCCGCAGCGCGGCGTTCAGTTGCGACTCGCCGATCAGGTCGGCCAGGGCGAGCAGCACCAGCGGTCCCTTGCCGTAGGTCAGATGGGCCGCCTCGGCCCGCGCCAGCGGGGTTTCGGGATGCTCGGCCTGCGCCCGTCCCGAGAAGTAGCGGCGGCGGTTGTAGTCGTTCAGGCGCTCACGCATCTCGGCCCCGCCGAGCTGCCCGAGCACCTGCGCCTCGATGTACTTGGCCAGCGACTCGGTTATGAACTTCTCGCCGGGTCCGATGCGTGGCATCAGGCGCTCGCCCCACCACTGGTGGGCGACCTCGTGGATGGTGTTGCGCAGCACATTGTTGATCCGGGCCGGTGCCGCCGCGTTCTCGACGAACAGTCGCTCGTTGAGGGCGATCACGCCTGCCGAGGCCCGGCCGCCGAAGCCCTGGACCCGGGGCACCTCGACGATGCGCAAGGACGCATAGGGATAGTCACCGAACCAGCGCTCGCAGTAGTCCAGCGTGGCACGCACGGCCGCCAGCATGGCCTCGACGTTGTGTCCATGATCCGGGTGCAGATGGAACTCGATCGGCAGCCCGCGATGCTCGAACTCGCGTAGCTGGTAGCGCGCGGAGAAGTAGCCGATCAGGGGATAGACCGGCGCTTCGGTCCGATAGCGCACGTAGCGGCGCTGGCCTTCGATCCACGCCGCTTCGCGCCGGCCGGAGCTCACCGGCCATTGCGTGCCCGTGGTGGACATGAGTACGTCCATCCGACGCTTCTCGGTGATCAGCGGCTGAGCGCCCTCTCCGTGCGGATCCTCGGCCGCCCCGCCGGGTCGCTCGGGCAGCCCGAGACGCTGCCGCTCGGTGGCGTCTTCGACCTCCAGGGCCTCGACGTAGCCCAGCGCCGGTTCGAAGCGTCCATGGTGGAAGTAGCTGCCGTTCGACACCAGGCCGGTGTCGATTGCGAAGGGCTGCGAGCGGAAGCGAACCGCGTAGGACAGGCGCGATTCGCCCCCGGCCTGCAGCGGCGTCGAAAAGCGGAACAGATAGACGTGCCAGCCCGTCCCGTGCCTCGCCTCCTGCAGCTCGGCCCCTTCGATGCGCACCGTCTCAAGACGCGCGGGCGAGGTCAGCATCAGCTGGCTCAGGGGCGCGTCGCTGCGATTGTGCAGCCGGCTGTCGGCGCTGAATGCCAACGCTCGCTGCTCGGGGTCGAGGTCGACGCGCACCTCGCTGGCGCTGAGCTGCGGCACCGGCGCGCCACGAAAGGCAGCGAACTCGCGCTCGTAGTCCGCACGTCCCTGGAGGCGCGCCTCGGGGCCGAGATAGTCGTGATGCTCGGGCATCCGGACCTGCAGCAAGCTTGCTGACGCGCCCCAGGCGAACACGCTCAGTGCGATGGCGCCAGAGAGGAACGGGCGTCTGCGAACCGCCTCGACCATCGCCAGGCCCTGCAATTCGCCGCGTGGCCAGGCGGCCACACCGAGCAGCGAGAAGGCCAGGGCCAGCAGGCAGGCGTGCCAGGCGAGACGGTCGAACCGGTCGGCCAGCGCGCCGTAGCCGTAAAGATCGGAGTGCGCCCGAAGCAACTCGGGAAAGGGGTCGAACTGCAGCCCCGGGTACTCGCCCAGCCAACGCGGCAGCAGCGCGTGCACGAGGATCATCCAGCCCGCGGCGAGCAGCAAGCCGGTGTAGCGGTTGGCCCGGGCCGTCCGCGACCAGCACGCCTGCAGGCCAAGCAGGGCCGCGGCCTGCAGCAGCAAGGGCAGGCCGAAGTAGTAGTAGAGCGCCAGGTAATGGGAAAGGTTGAGCGGGGCGAAGCCCACCGCGACCTGGTAGCACACCGACATCAGGATCAACACGCTGATGCAGATCAGCGGAATGGAGGCCAGCGCGATCCACTTGGCCATGAACACGCTTGCGTTCCCAACGGCAGACGCGTCGATGAGTGCATCGATGCGCCAACGCCGTTCGACCCAGGTCAGCTCACTGCTGTACAGCGCGAGCAGGGCGCTGACGAAGACGGCCAAGGGCTCGGCGGCGTGGGCGATGATCACCGAGGTCGTGGGATAGCGACCGGAGTATTCGCCCAGGCTGAACCCGCCCACCGCCAGGATGATGCCCGCCCCGACCAGCGCCACCCAGATCAGCAGGAAGACCGGCATCGACCAGCCCCGGTAGAGCAGGTCGAGCTGCTGGCGGGCGAGACGGAGGATCTGCGCGCCCGCGCGCAGCCGCGGTCGCGCCAGCATGGACAGCGCAGCGGGCGACAGGAACACGGCTGTCGGCACGCCAGGCGAACGCGCGTCGATCGCGCCAGCGGACCGCTTGGACGGACGATGCGTCCTTGCCGTCGGCCCCCATCGGGACTCCGCGCGAAGCTGCCGGCGCATTCGCCAACAGGCGCCGAGGCCGATCAGGCCCCACAGCCCGCGATTGAGCCACCATGCGGAGTCCGGCTGCAGCCCTGCGCCTTCCTTCTGCGCCGGCGTCCAGAACTGTGTCTGTTCGAAGAATCCGACCAGGGCGAAGGGATCGAGCAGCGCAAGCACGCCGAGCAGCTCGCCGCGCGCCATCACGCTGGGGCCGAAAAGCGGTGCGTGGCTGATGCCAAGGCACAGCCATGAGAGCAGCAGCAGGGAAAGGGCTGCCGCATAGGTGATCGGCGCGCGCCGCCAACGCAGGCCCACCCAGGAGAGCAGGACGCAGCTGATCCAGACATTGGGCACGACGAACATCAGCCACGGCCGCAGCACCCGGTCCCATACCGGAGGCTGGCCGGCGCCGTCATGGGCGAACTGGAAGCCCGTCCAGATGCCCAGACCGATCAGCGAGGTGAGCGACAACACCGAGGCCTGGGTCACCCAGGCCCTGCTGCGCCAGCGGACGAGGGGCTTGCGCAGCCCGATCAGATCAGCGAAGCGGTGCTCCTCGTCACGCAGGGCATCCTGGCTGCAGAACAGCATCGCCATCAGGCAGGACAGGCTGGAGCTGAGCGCGATGAAGTAGGCGATCCGGTAGGGCGCTGCCATCGACAGATTCGCCATGTGCTGGCCGATGTCGTCCTGAGTGAGCGTGATGCCGTAGCCCAAGCAGGCGACGGCGATCAGCCAGAGCGCAGGCTGGCGCGCGCGGACCGTGCTCTCGAATGCCAGTAGCGCACTAAACACGGGAGGCCGCCTCGCAGCTCCTTGAGCCATCCCTGTCGTCCACGCCCGATGGCCCCGAGCCGTCGACCTCCGCGTCGCCGCAAGCGAGGACATGGAAATAGCCGTCCTCCAGATCGGCTTGCGCGGTTTCAAAGCCTGCTCCGGGGCAGGCTTCGGCGCTGACCCGGATCCGGGCGGCGCCGCCGATGATGCGCGTCGACAGCAGGCGACACCCGGGCCCCGCGGCGCGTGCGGCCTCGGGCGAGGCGGTCCAGAGCCGGCCGCGCAGTCGCTGCACCAGGGCCTCGGGCGTCCCGCTGAAACGCAGGCGGCCGTGGTCCAGCACCGCCATCTGCCGACACAGGTTGCGCACGTCGTCGACGATGTGGGTGGAGAGCAGCACCACCATCTGTTCCGACAGCCCGCACAGCAGCTGGTGGAAGCGATTGCGCTCGCTTGGATCGAGCCCGGCGGTGGGCTCATCGACCACCAGCAGCCGCGGCTGTCCCAGAAGGGCCTGGGCGATGCCGAAGCGCTGGCGCATGCCGCCGGAGTACTCGGAGACCGCCGCATGCCGGTCAGCGAACAGGCCGGTTCGCTCAAGCAGCTGATCGATCTGCATGCGCCGCGGACGGGCGTCGGTGAAACCCTTGACGATGGCGAGGTAGTCGAGCAGCCGAACCGCGGACAGCCCCGGATACACACCGAAATCCTGCGGCAGATAGCCGAGCTGGGCGCGCAGGGGCCCGGGATCCTGCTGGGTGTCGATATCGTTGAAGCGGATGCTGCCGGTATCGATGCGCTGCAGCGTGGCCACGCTGCGCATCAGGGTCGACTTGCCTGCGCCATTCGGGCCCAGCAGCCCGAACAGGCCATTGCCGAGGCTCAGGGTGACGCTGTCGAGCGCCCGCCTGCCACGGCGGTAGGTCTTGCCGACGTTGTGAATGATCAGCCGGTTCTCGCCGCCAGCGGCTGCTCGACTGGCAGGCTGCGCTGCTCGGTCTGGGGTGGTCATGCCGTTCTCCGAATCACACTGCTGTGCGTCGGATACCCATATAGCCGCATAGCGGCCGCCTGTGGGGCCAGCGCGCCGCCTATCGTGCGAACTGCTCTCCGTCGGGGACGAAGGCTGCAACGGACGGGGTGAACCGCTTCGTCCGTGCGGCGAGGCCTTTGGCACTGCGGATCGCGGTGTTCGTCATGATCGGGTCGCCCATGCGCGGGCGTCCGCGTATCCTGCGCGCAATTCGACCAGCACGGCCGCGGCAGGGTGGGCGTGGCGCAGGCAGGACTTCGGAATTGAATCGGACAGGCGCGCACGGCAAGGCTGCACCGCACGCGGGCAAGGGCGAGCGTCCTCTTGTTGCCGAGTCCCGCTCAGCCCCGCCGGGCGGCCGCTTCCGATGGATGCGCAAGCACGGGCCTCCGATCGTCGCGGTTCTGGCCGTGCTCGGGTTGGGCCTTGAGCTGCTGGAACAGGTCGCGCGCTGCGAGTGCCCCGCCTGGCTCGACTTCCCGGGGCAGGGCCAGCCGGCGGGGTTGGCGACGATCTATCTGGGGCTGTGCTACCTGACCTTCCTGGCCATGCTGGTGTCGGCGTGGTGGCGGCGCGCAACGCCACGATCCGGACGCAGCGGCCTGCTCGCCACCGTGGCCCGCGCGATGGACCAGCACAACCTCGTGGTCAGCCTCGGTGTCGGTCTTCTCTTGCTCCCGGTCTTTGCCCATACGCACTCGATCCGCTGGGTCAACAACCTGTCGATAGCGCTGGCCTTTGCCTTGCTGATGTTTCGCGTCGTGCTCTGGGTGCAGCCGAGGATGGCCTCCGCCGGCTACGCGATCTCCAGCACCGGACAGCGCCTGTACATCGCCTACGCCGTGCTGATCCTGCTGCTGATCGGGCTCGCACCCACGGTCGATGATCGCGATCCGCTGGGCACGCGCTTCCAGCTGCACGTGCTGATCGCCCTGCTCGCCCTGCATCTGGCCTACACCTGGGTCAGCGGACAGCTGCGCCTGCTGCGCCAGCTGCGGAGCGAGCGTGCCCACGCGGAGCTGAGCCTGCTGAAGAGCCAGGTCGCCCCGCATTTCCTTTTCAACTCACTGAACAACCTGTATGGCCTGGCGCGGGAGAAGTCGGACCGGGCACCCGAGCTCATCCTTCGCCTGTCGGATCTGCTGCGCCACAGCGTCTATCAGGGCAGCAGGGCCAGAGTCCCGCTGGAGGACGAGATCGAGCACCTGGAGGGCTATGTCGCGCTGCAGGAGATCCGCCACGCCAGGCCGGTCCGCGTGGACCTCGATGTCCGTCTGGACGAGAGGCAAGGCGAAGGCGGGACGGAGGTGGCGGGTGCGGGGTATCTCATCGCACCGATGCTGCTCATCGTGCTGCTGGAGAACGCCTACAAGCACGGGGTGGACAGCGTGGCCGGGGATGCCTACATCGACCTGCAGCTGCATGTGCAGTCCGGCCGGCTGTGCCTGCGCATCCGCAACAACTTCGAGCCGGCGGGACAGCCGTCCGCTCATTCCGGACTCGGCCTTGCCAATCTGCGTCGGCGGCTGGAGCTGGAGTATCCGGGTCGTCATCGATTCGAGCAGCGCAGCGAAGCCGGGCACTTCGAGGTCTGGCTCGAGCTGCCGCTGGACACGGCCGTGGAGGACGAGGCCGCATGAGCCCGGCGCGTGGACCGTTTCGATGCCTGGTGGTCGACGATGAGCCGATCGCACACCGGATCATCGACGACTATTGCCGCGCCCTTCCGCACCTGCAGCCGGTGCGGCACGCATTCGATGCGATGCAGGCGATGGGCATGCTGGCCGAGGAGTCTTTCGACCTGCTTCTGCTCGACCTCAACATGCCGCGTCTGGGGGGCTTCGATTTCCTGCGCAGTGTGCAGCTCAGCTGCCCGGTGATCGTCACCACGGCGCACGCCGAGCATGCGCTCGAGGGATTCGAGCTGCATGTCTGCGACTACCTGCTCAAGCCGGTCTCGTTCGAGCGATTCGTCAAGGCGGTGAACCGGGCGCTGCCGCCAGTCGCGCCTGCTGCGTGTGAGGCAGCCCCGGCGCCGGGCGCAGCGGGCGATGCCCTGCCACGCAGCCTCTTCATCAAGGGCGACCGGAAACATCATCAGCTTGCGCTGGCCGACATCCGCTACGTCGAAGCCTGCGGCAACTACTGCGTGGTTCGAGCCAACGATGGCAGCATCATCACCCCGCAGAGCCTGTCGGGCATGGAGCGAAGCCTGCCTGCCGAGCAGTTCCTGCGCGTGCACAAGTCCTATCTTGTGGCGATCGCGCGGATCCGGTCGGTCAGCGCGACCTCGCTGCAGGTCGGCGACGACACGGTGCCGATCGGTCCGTCCTACCGCAAGCAGGTCTTTGCACGTCTGCAGATCGACGGGGCGAACGGCTGAGCTGCGGGTAGCGTCGATCCAAGCTGACGATCGACAAAGCCAGGCGCGCATCGGATTTCCAGCGGCTCTGCCCATGCGCAGCAACCGACCACGATGCGCCGGGCCAGCATCGGGCCCTGGTCATGCGAGTCCATACTTGCGCCCTGGCAGCCGGATCGGCACTCGCTGAAGAATCGCCGAGCCTGTCCGAGGTGGCGCCCGAGCTGCTACGGCGCCGGCGCGGCGAGAAACCGCCCGGCGCGGCGTGGACGGCAAGGGATGCGAGATCCATGCGCGATCCGGCGAACGCCTGACCGGGTGGACTGGCCCGCGATCCTCCTAGCGTTCATCGACATCTCGAACTCGACCGACCAGCCAACCGCTGAATGCCAGGATCGCGCCGACAGCGAGAAAGGCGACCAAAGCCAATCCGTAGTATCCGAATCCCAGAGCCAGCCCTATGCCCCCGGCGGACCAGATGCTGGCACCGGTCGCCGTGCCGACGACATCGCCTTCGCCGCGATGGATGATGGCGCCGGCCCCCAGAAAACCGATGCCGGTCAGGACGCCGGCGATGATCTTGGCGAGGTCCACGCTTACGACGGGGTCGGCGTTGGAGAACTCCGAGTAGAGCTCCTGACCGAGCACGGCGATGATGCAGGTGGTCACCGCGACGATCATGTAGGCTCTGAAATCGATGGGCTTGTTCTTCGAAGCCCGATCAAGGCCAAGCAGCAACCCGAACAGCATGGCGAGCCCGACTCGAAGGAACAGCTCCGGCCAGCTCACGTAGGTCAACGACAGTTCGGAGTAGAGACGCTCCATCCCGAGGCAGGTCTTTCCTATCGCGTGTCGAATGGCGTCAGGAGAGTCGGACGCCCTTTGCAGCCAGTCTGCCGAGTAGCCGGCAGTGCCGCAAGCTGAGCTGTGCGGGGCAGAGCGTTGTTCGGAGCATGGGATCATGGCGTCGCGGGGCCGCGTAGCGACGCGTACAGAAGCGTAAGCCCAGCCCAGCCCAGCCCAACCCAGCCCCGTCGCGCGCGTAGCGGCCGGCACGGTGGACAGCCAGCCGTGGACAGCATCCTGTCACCCGTCAGCCATCAGCGCGCTCGCCAGCCCCGCTGACCAGGCCCGCAGGCACCTGTGACCAGGACCGGCAGCAGACCAACCGACAGGAACCGGCCAGGTGTGCGTGTTCGCGGAGCCAGGCGCAAAGCGGATATTCATAGGGTGCGGCTGGCCGCACCGGGCGTACCGTCCGAACGCCCGTGTCGGTGCGCCCAAGGCACATCCTGTGGGGCTTCGCCGACGCCCAACGCAGCCCGACTGTAGGAGTGCACATGGGCGCGACCGCGGCGTGACGTACTCACCACAGACCGAGGCCAGAGCGAAGCTCCGCGGTCGCGGCCATGTCCGCTCCTACGAAAAGCCCGCCCGATCGGGGTCGGTGGCGAATTTCCGATTTGTGCCCACAGCACACATTGCCAGACGCTTACTCCGGGTTGGTTGCAGCCGCTCAGCGCCTCGCCGGAACCGGGCAGCAGGCCTGGTGTCCTGTCCCGGAAGTACGTTGTTGGATTCGCGAAGTGGATGCGTCGCCGAGGCGAGGCGCGAGAAGGAGGCATAGCAGCGCTATGGCGACGCCGACCGAGCGCAGCGAAGGCGTAGCGGGCAAAGCCCGAGCTGGTGCGCGGCGGCCGAACGACGCAGCATCGGGGGCGCAGACCCAGCGAGTTCTGCGATGTGTTCGCGGGACAGGAAACTGACAGTGGGCGGGTCGCACCGGCAAATCCGGTCGGGCAGTTTGGCAACGAGCGGTCAACTCGCTGATTCTGCGCAGCATCCCGTGGTCTGCGACAGAAGGCCCCGAGGCGCGGCATGCAGGGCTCGGGGCAGGGACGTCTGCGCGGGCTTGCCCCTGCAGTCACGCGTGTCTACCAGCCTTTGCTGTGCTTCTCATCGGATGTTTCCGCCGCGCAGGAAGCAGGTTCTGCGGCCCGGGTGCCAGAAAGCACAAAGCCCGGCGCAAGGCCGGGCTTTGTGGTGGAGCTTGATGTGTAGCGGGACTTAGAAGTCCATGCCACCCATGCCGCCCATGCCGCCACCGCCGTGGTCGTGGCCGCCGGCCGCTTCCTTCTTCGGCAGCTCGGCCACCATGGCTTCGGTGGTGATCATCAGGCCGGCGATCGAGGCGGCGTTCTGCAGGGCAGAACGGGTCACCTTGGTCGGGTCCAGGATGCCCATCTCGATCATGTCGCCGAACTCGCCGGTAGCCGCGTTGTAGCCGAAGTTGTCCTTGCCTTCGGCGACCTTGTTCAGCACCACGGAGGGCTCTTCACCGCAGTTGGTGACGATCTCGCGCAGCGGGGCTTCCATGGCGCGCAGGGCGATGGCGATGCCGTGGTTCTGGTCTTCGTTGATGCCCTTGACCTTCTTCACAGCAGCCAGCGCACGGATCAAGGCGACGCCGCCGCCCGGCACCACGCCTTCTTCCACCGCCGCACGGGTCGCGTGCAGGGCGTCTTCGACGCGCGCCTTCTTCTCCTTCATCTCGACCTCGGTCGCAGCGCCGACCTTGATCACCGCCACGCCGCCGGCCAGCTTGGCCACGCGCTCCTGCAGCTTCTCGCGGTCGTAGTCGGAGGAGGTCTCCTCGATCTGCGCCTTGATCTGCTTGATGCGGGCCTGGATGGCCTCGCCTTCGCCGGCGCCGTCGATGATGGTGGTGTTCTCCTTGGAGATCTGCACCTTCTTCGCGCGGCCGAGGTCCTTGATGGTGGCCTTCTCGAGCTGCAGGCCGACTTCCTCGGAGATCACGGTGCCGCCGGTCAGGATGGCCATGTCTTCCAGCATCGCCTTGCGACGGTCGCCGAAGCCCGGGGCCTTGACGGCGCAGACCTTGACGATGCCGCGGATGGTGTTGACGACCAGGGTCGCCAGCGCCTCACCCTCGACTTCCTCGGCCACGATCAGCAGCGGCTTGCCGGCCTTGGCAACGCCTTCCAGCACCGGCAGCAGCTCGCGGACGTTGGAGATCTTCTTGTCGTGGAGCAGGATGAACGGGTCGTCCAGCTCGGCCTGCATCGACTGCTGGTTGTTGATGAAGTACGGCGACAGGTAGCCGCGGTCGAACTGCATGCCCTCGACGACGTCGAGCTCGTTCTCGAGACCCGAGCCTTCCTCGACAGTGATCACGCCTTCCTTGCCGACCTTCTTCATGGCGTCGGCGATGATGGTGCCGATCGACTCGTCGGAGTTGGCGGAGATGGTGCCGACCTGGGCGATGGCCTTGTCGTCAGCGGTCGGCTTGGAGAGCTTCTTCAGCTCTTCGACCGCGGCAATCACCGCCTTGTCAATGCCGCGCTTGAGGTCCATCGGGTTCATGCCGGCGGCCACGCCCTTCATGCCCTCGCGGATCAGCGCCTGGGCCAGGACGGTGGCGGTGGTGGTGCCGTCACCGGCGTTGTCGGAGGTCTTGGAAGCGACTTCCTTGACCATCTGCGCGCCCATGTTCTCGAACTTGTCGGACAGTTCGATTTCCTTGGCGACGGAGACGCCGTCCTTAGTGATGGTCGGGGCGCCGAAGCTCTTCTCGAGCACGACGTTGCGGCCCTTCGGGCCGAGGGTGACCTTGACCGCATTGGCCAGGACGTTCACGCCCTTGACCATGCGCGCACGGGCGTCTTCGGAGAAACGGACTTCTTTGGCTGCCATTGTTCTATTCCTCAGGATTCTTGATCGGACCCGGCCAAGGGCTCAGATGAAAGCCAGGGCTCAGGGAAAGCGGGCGAGGCGCGAGCGGCGGGGCTATTGGCTCTTCTGAGCCCTGAGCCCTCGCTGTTTTCTCGCAGCTATCTCGCTCAGTTGATGATCGCGAAGATGTCGTCTTCGCGGACGACCAGGTACTCGGTGCCGTCCACCTTGACCTCGGTGCCGCTGTACTTGCCGAACAGCACCTTGTCGCCCTTCTTGACCTTCAGCGAGCGGGTGCTGCCGTTATCCAGGGGCTTGCCCTCGCCGACGGCAACCACTTCGCCCTTGATCGGCTTCTCGGTCGCGGAGTCGGGGATGACGATGCCGCCAGCGGACATGCGCTCCTCTTCCATACGCTTGATGACCACGCGGTCGTTCAACGGCTGCAGATTCATGGGTGTCCCTCGTAACAGGTTGATTTTTCGTGACTTCGACGGTCTTTGTTAGCACTCACCGTCGGTGAGTGCTAATGCTATCGCGCAGCGATTCGGCTGTGAACCCCTGCTGCGGGCCACTTCATGGGGGCGGCGGCGCGGGTTTCAAGGGCGCGGGGGCCCGGGAGAGGCGCTTTGCGAGGGGCACGGGACCGGGCCGCGGGCACGCAGCGCAGTTCGGCAGCGATCGCGAGAAGCGGGCCCGGGTCTGCGAGCAATTCCCTATGGGCGCGCCCTGTCACCGGGGTTAGATTGGACGGGAAGTCCAGGGGAGGGATGGCATGCGCGTTCACCAGTTCATCGACCAGCTTCCGGAAGCACCCGACCCCGAAGTCGGGCTGGTACTCGTCTTTGCCCCGCCCGATGGATTCTCCGGGCGGGCCGCGGCGCTGCGCAGGGCCTTTCCTTCCGCGGCGATCGCCGGGTGCAGCGATGCCGGGATCATTGCCGGCGAGCGGGTCGATGACTTCGGTCTGGTGGCGACGGCGATCCGCTTCGATCGCACCCGTGCCCGGCTCGCGCGCGGCGAGGTCGGCGCCCAGCCGGGCGGCAGCGAGCAGGCCGGGCGGGCGATCGCCGAGGAGCTTGCAGGCGAGGGGCTGCGTCACGTCCTGGTCTTTGCCGACGGCCTGTGCGTCAACGGCTCGGCGCTTGCCGCCGGCATGCAGGCACGCCTGCCGCCAGGGGTCGCGGTGACCGGGGGCCTGGCCGGAGACGGCCCGCGCTTCACCCGCACCCGGGTCTACCACGACACCGACGTGCTCGATCGATCGGTGGTGGCCGTGGGCCTGTACGGCGATTCGCTGCGCGTCGGGTTCGGCTCGCAGGGCGGCTGGGAACCATTCGGCCCCGAGCGGCTGATCACGGCCAGCCGGGGAAACGTTCTGCTAAGCCTCGATGGCCAGCCGGCTCTCGAACTCTACAAGCGCTACCTTGGCGAACTCGCCGACCAGCTTCCCGCCGCCGGGCTCAAGTTTCCGCTTGCGCTGCGCGGAAGCGGCGAGCAGCGCGACGAGGGCATCGTCCGGACCATCCTCTCGGTCGACGAGCGCGACGGCAGCATGACCTTTGCCGGTGACATGCCGGAAGGCGCGTACGCGCGGCTGATGCGCGCCGACTTCGAGGCCCTGATCGACGGCGCCGAGGGCGCTGCCGGTCGAAGCAGTCTGAAGGATCAGGAAGCCGAACTGGCCCTGCTGATCTCCTGCGTCGGCCGCCGCCTGGTACTTGGCCAGATTGTCGAGGAAGAGGTGGACGCGGTACGCCAGACGCTGGGCCCGAAGCCTACCCTGTGCGGCTTCTACTCGTATGGCGAGATCGCTCCGCACCACGGCGGCGGCCCCTGCCGCCTGCATAACCAGACCATGACGATCACCACGCTGAGCGAAGCATGACCCTGCACCGCCTCCTGCTGCGCCAGCTCCGTCGGCATGCAGTCGACGAGACACGACAGCGGGAGCTGGCCGGCTTCCTTCACGCGGTGAGCCAGGCCTACGAGCAGGCCGACACCGACCGCAATCTTCTCGACCGCTCCCTGCAGCTGACCTCACGCGAACTGGTCGAACGCTACGAGCAGCTGCAGGCCCAGCTGCGCAGGCTCGAGTCCTCCGAAGAGGAGCTCAGGCACTCGCTGTCCCTGCTGCACGCGACGCTGGATGCCTCGGGCGAGGGCATGGCGGTGTTCGCACTCGATGGCAAGCTGGTCCAGCAGAACAAGCGCCTGCAGGCAGTCTTCCAGCTCACCGCGCCGCTAGCCGCAGACGCCACCCCGTCCCGACTGATACATACCCTGGCCCGGCGCGTGGCCCAGCCCGCTGCCCTGCTCGGCTTCATGCGCCGGGTGGCCGCCTCGCCCGAGGGCCGCCTGCAGGCCCAGTTCGGCCTCGCCGACGGCCGCCAGCTCTCGGTTTTCACCCAGCCGCAGCTGATGGAGGACCGGGTTGCCGGAAGAGTCTGGTGCTTCCGCGACATCACCGAGCAGCATCGGCAGGAGCAGCGGATCCGCCACCAGGCCGAGCATGACAGCCTCACCGGCCTGCCCAACCGCGCCCGCTTCGAGCAGGGGCTCGCGCTGGCCCTGGAACGCGCGTCGGCGCAGCACACCCAGCTGGCGGTGATGTTCATCGACCTCGATCATTTCAAGCGCATCAACGACAGCCACGGCCATCAGGTCGGCGATCAGGTGCTGGCCAAGGTGGCGGCCATGCTGCACGCCATCCTCCGCGACGACGACCTGCTCGCGCGCATGGGCGGTGACGAGTTCATCCTCCTCCTCGACCGCATCGACGGGCCGGCCCAGACCGAGGCCATCGCACGCCGGATCACCGATACGCTGTCGGCGCCGCTTGAGCTGGACGAGCGGCGCCTGCAGGTCCAGGCCAGCGTCGGCATCGCGCTCTACCCGCAGGATGGGGCCCACCCTGCCGAGCTGATCAGCCGGGCCGACATGGCGATGTACGAGGCCAAGCTGCGGGGCCGCAGCGCGATCCGCTACTTCGCCCCGGGAATCGAGCGCCAGCGCCGTCGAGAGACCGAGCTCCACGAACAGCTGGCGGGTGCTCTGGAGCGCGGCGAGTTCAGACTGGTGTTCCAGCCCCAGGTGCTGCTCGCCGACGGCGCCCTGATCGGTGCCGAGGCCCTGCTGCGATGGACCGATCCCATGGGCCGGCCGGTGAGCCCGACCGTGTTCGTGCCGGCTGCCGAACGATCCGGCCTGATCCGTCCACTGGGAGACTGGGTGCTCGGCCAGGCGCTGGACTGGCTGTGCCGCACCCCGCGGCCTGACCGGATGCGCGTGGCGGTTAATCTCTCGGCCCGGCAGCTGGACGATCCGCAGCTCGCCGAGCGGATCCTCGACCAGGTTCAGCGCCGGGGGCTGGGTGCCGAGCGGCTCGAGCTCGAGGTCACCGAGAGCATGCTGATGGAGAACCGCGAGGCCTGTATCGACAGCCTGCGCCAGCTCCGCGCAGCGGGGGTCCGCATCGCGGTCGACGACTTCGGCACCGGCTACTCATCGCTGAACTACCTGCGCTTCCTGCCGATCGACGTGCTCAAGATCGATCGCAGCTTCGTCAAGGACATGGCCGATGCCGAGGATGCGCGGGCGATCGTCCGCAGCATCATCGACCTCGCTCGCAACCTCGGCCTGGAGGTCGTCGCCGAGGGCATCGAGGACGCGCTCACCGCCTCGCTGCTGCTGGAGATGGGCTGCCCACTGGGTCAGGGCTATCACTTCGGCCGACCCGCGGATGCGCTGCCGGCAGCCTTGGCCGCCACCGACACCGCCGGCCGCCGATCGAAACCTCTTGGCGCTTGAATGCCGGCAGTCCCGGCGCTCCGGCCGGGCGCGCGGCGCGCCAGAGCCGGCTGCCGCTACCCCATGGCGAGCTCCGGAGAACCTCCGGGGCTCGGGCATTTTCCGGCTGCGTTCTGCATGCCGCCGGGCGCCCTGCACGGCGCTTTCGCGCCAAGCTTTCCGCCAGCCATACGGCGGTTTGCGCCCTGCTGCCAAGCGCCGGCGTTCGCGCTAGCCTCGCCCCACCCCTGTTACCCGGAGCTCCCGATGAGCGCATCCCGATTGCTGGCAGCCCTCGGCCTTGCGGCCGCGGTGGCCGCCTGTACCAACACTCCCAGCGGCCGCAGCCAGCTTCTGCTGGTGTCCGACAGCCAGATGAACCAGATGGGCGCGACGGCCTTTGCCCAGATGAAGGCCAACGACAAGCTCAGCGTGGTGCCGGAGAAGTCCGTCTACGCCCAGTGCATCGTCAACGCCCTGGTGGCGGAACTGCCTGATGAGTGGCGCCGCCTGCAGTGGGAGGCCCAGGCCTTCGCCATTGCCGAGCCGAACGCCTTCGCCCTGCCGGGCGGCAAGGTCGGCATCAACACCGGCCTGCTGCGCGTGGCGACCGACCAGGACCAGCTGGCCGCGGTACTCGCCCATGAAGTCGCCCACGTGACCTACCGCCACGCCGGCGAGCGCGTCTCGCAGCAGCAGCTGGCGCAGACCGGCATGGCCCTGGCCAATGCCTACGCCGGCCGCAATGCCTCGCCGAACGAGACCAAGCTGCTGATGGCGGCGATGGGCGCCGGCGTGCAGGTGGGCGTGCTGCTGCCTTTCTCCCGCGCCCACGAGAGCGAGGCCGACATCGCCGGCCAGGCGCTGATGGCCCGGGCCGGTTTCGATCCCGCGGCGGCGGTGACGCTGTGGCAGAACATGCGCGAGGCCAGCGGCAAGCAGGGCCGTCCGCCGCAGATCCTCTCCACCCATCCGGACCCGGGTCGCCGCATCGAGGCCCTGCAGGCCAATGTCTCGAAGCTGCAGCCGGTGGTGCAGCAGGCCCGCGCCGCAGGCAAGCGACCCAGCTGCCGCGGCTGATCCTGCGCGGAGGCATTCCGGGGCCGCCGGGGACCGGCGACCCCGACCGTATCGGTTGAATCCGCTGCCAAGGCGCCTCCCGCGGAGCATGCTCCGCGGGAGGCCGATGCTCTGGGTTCAGGCGCCGGCGATATCGCTGCGGATCTGCGCCTCGACCGCGGCCAGGGCGGTCATGTTGACCACCCGGCGCACGGTGGCGGCGGGGGTCAGCACATGCGCCGGCTTGGCGACGCCCATCAGGATCGGGCCCAGCGCCACGCCGTCGGTCATCGCCCTGACCATGTTGTAGGCGATGTTGGCGGCGTCGAGGTTGGGCATGACGAACAGGTTCGCCGGACCCTTCAGCGCCGAGCCGGGCAGCAGGCGGTCGCGGATGGTCGAGCTCAGAGCCGAGTCGGCCTGCATCTCGCCGTCGACCTCGAGGTTGGGGTCGCGGCCGCGGATGATCGCCAGCGCGTCGCGCATCTTCAGGGCACCCGGGGTGTCGTGGCTGCCGAAATTGGAGAACGAGAGCAGGGCCACACGCGGGGTGATGCCGAACAGGCGCAGTCGCAGCGCCGCCTGCAGGGTCGCCTCGGCGATCTGCTCGGCGGTCGGATCGGTCTGCACGTGGGTATCGACGAAGAAGAACACGCCGCGGTCATTGAGTACGGCCGAAAGGGCCGAGGTCGACTTCACCCCGACATCGCGGCCAAGCACGTTGACCACGTAGGCAAGCTTCTTGTGGTAACGGCCGACGACGCCGCAGAGCATCGCGTCGGCCTCGCCGCGGCGCAGCATGATCGAGGCGATCACCGTCGAGCGCGTGCGCACCACCGACTTGGCGGCCGCCGGCGGCACGCCGCGGCGCTGCATGATCTCGTGGTAGGTCTGCCAGTACTCAGGGAAGCGCGGGTCGTCATCGACATTGGTCAGCTCGAAGTTCTCGCCGGCCTTGAGGCGCAGGCCCAGACGCTGGATGCGCGACTCGATCACCGCCGGGCGGCCGATCAGGATCGGCTTGGCCAGCCCCTCGTCGACCACGGTCTGCACGGCGCGCAGGACGGTCTCCTCCTCGCCCTCGGCATAGACCACCCGCTTGAGGTCGGAGCGGGCGCGCTCGAAGACCGGCTTCATCAGCAGGCCGGTTCGGAAGACGAACTGGTTGAGCTTGTCGATATAGGCCTGCATGTCCTCGATCGGACGCGTGGCCACCCCCGAGTCCATGGCCGCCTGCGCCACCGCCGGCGCAAGTGAGACCAGCAGGCGCGGGTCGAACGGCCGCGGGATCAGGTACTCGGGGCCAAAGCTCGGCACCTCGCCGGCGTAGGCTGAGCCGAGGTCGGAGGCCTCCTTGCGCGCCAGTGCCGCAATGGCGCGCACGCAGGCCAGCTTCATTTCCTCGTTGATGGTGGTCGCGCCGACGTCCAGCGCGCCGCGGAAGATGTACGGGAAACACAGCGCGTTGTTGACCTGGTTCGGATAGTCCGACCGGCCGGTGCCGATGATGCAGTCGGGCCGCGCGGCCTTGGCGACCTCGGGCACGATCTCGGGGTTGGGATTGGCCAGGGCCATGATGATCGGCCGATCGGCCATCGTCTTGACCATCTCCGGCTTGAGCACGTTGGCCGCCGACAGGCCGAGGAAGACATCGGCGCCGTCGACCGCCTCGGCCAGGGTGCGGGCCTTGGTCTCGCGGGCGTAGCGGGCCTTGTCGGGATCCATCTCCTCGGCGCGCCCGGCATAGACCACGCCCTGCCGGTCGACGACGGTGATGTGCTCCTGCTTCATGCCCAGCGCCACCAGCATGTTCAGGCAGGCGATGCCGGCGGCACCGGCGCCCGAGCAGGCCAGTTTCACCTCCTCGATCTTCTTGCCGGCGATCTCCAGCGCATTGAGGACGGCTGCACCGACGATGATCGCAGTGCCGTGCTGGTCGTCGTGGAAGACCGGGATGCCCATCCGCTCGCGCAGCTTCTTCTCGACGATGAAGCACTCGGGGGCCTTGATGTCCTCGAGGTTGATGCCGCCGAAGGTTGGCTCCAGCGAGGCGATGATGTCGACCAGCTTGTCCGGGTCGCGCTCCTCGACCTCGATGTCGAAGACGTCGATGCCGGCGAACTTCTGGAACAGCACGCCCTTGCCTTCCATCACCGGCTTGGAGGCCAGCGGGCCGATGTCGCCGAGGCCAAGCACGGCGGTGCCGTTGGAGATCACCGCGACCAGGTTGCCGCGGGCGGTGACCGTGCTGGCCTCGTTGGGGTCCTCGACGATGGCCTCGCAGGCGGCGGCGACGCCCGGCGAATAGGCCAGCGACAGGTCGCGCTGGGTGACCATCGCCTTGGTGGCGACGACCTTGATCTTTCCCGGGGGATGCTGGCGGTGGTAGTCGAGGGCGGCTTGCTTCAGGTCTTTGTTCGGCTGGTCGCTCATGATCCCCGGCGTCGCGTGCGGACAAGCCCCGATGTTAACCCGCTGCGCCGGGGCCTGCTTGGCATGCCGCGGCTCCTTCGCAAAGCGCGGCTTCCAGCGCGGCGCCATCGACCGGCTTGCGCAGCAGGGCCTGCATGCCGGCCTCGCGCACCGCCGCCTCGGTGTCGGCGGCGCTGCGTGCACTGACCGCGAGCAGAGGCAGACCCGGATGACGCGCCCGGATCAGGGCCGCGAGCTGCAGCCCGTCCATGCCGGGCAGGTCGAGGTCGAGCAGGGCGAGGTCGGGCAGTTCCTGCTCCAGCTCGGCCAGGGCTTCCAGCGCATGCGCCGCGCGTCGCGTCCGGTGTCCCTGCGCTGCCAGGAGGCCCTGGATCGCCTCGGCGGCGAGAGCGTCGTCCTCGACCAGCAGGATGCCGAGCCCTGAACTCCTATCGCGGGCGGGCGGCAAGGGCCGCCGGGCGCCAGCGGGCGGCTCGGCAGCAGGCAGCGGCAGACGTACCCGCACGCAGGTGCCCCCGCCGGGGGCGGCGTCGAGCGTCAGCGAGCCGCCCATGGCGCGGGCCAGCTCGCTGCTGATCGCCAACCCCAGGCCGGCGCCGCCGTGGCGCCGCGCGGTGTCCTCGCCCTCGACCTGCTCGAAGCGGCGCAGCAGGCGTTCGCGCTGGGCCGGGTCGATACCCGGCCCGCTGTCGATGACCTCGAAGGCGATCCAGGGCGGCTCGGCGGCCGTGACGCAGAGGCGGATTCCGCCAGCCTCGGTGAACTTCAGGGCGTTGGAGAGAAGATTGAGCAGGATCTGCTGCAGGCGCTCGGGGTCGGCCTCGACCCATTCCGGCAGGTCGGGCCCCAGCTCGCAGCCGGCCTTCAAGCCCTTGCCGCGGAGTTGGGTGTCGAGGGTGTCGAGGGCCTGCTGGCAGGCCGTGCGCAACGGCATCGGCCGTGGCCGGATCTCCAGCCGACCGGCCTCGATCCGGGCCAGATCCAGGGCGTCGTCGACCAGCCGCCGAAGCAGGTCGCCGGAACGACGCACGGCTTCCAGCTGGCGGCGCTGGGCCGGATCCAGATCGCTGCCGGCCAGCAGCTCGGCCATGCCCAGCAGGCCGGTCATCGGGGTACGGATCTCGTGGGCCAGGGTGGCGAGGAACTGCGATTTCTGCTCGCTGGCCTGCAGCGCCCAGAGGCGCTGCGACTCGCCGAGGGCGGCGGCGGCCCGGGCCTCGCCGCGTCGGCGGTAGGCGCGCAGCAGGAGGGCCAGCGCCAGCAGCCCGAGCAGGACCTGGCCGGCCCGGGCGATGGGCAGCTGCCACCAGGGTGGCTGCACCTCGATCGCCAGCGGCGGGTGCGCGTGCCACTCGCCGTCGGGGCCGGCAGCCTGCACCTGCAGGCGGTAGTCGCCCGGCGCAAGCAGGGGAAAGACGCGCCGGCTGCTGCCACCCAGCTCGACCCATTCCGGGTCGAAGGGGGCAAGTCGCATGCGGTAGCGCCAGGCATCGGGCTCGACAAAGCTGCTGACCCGCGCTGCCAGGGCGATCTCGCGATCATCGTAGCGCAGTGAAACCACCGGTTCAGAAGCGAGGTCCAGGGCCTGGCCGGCGCGGCGCAGGGACACCGGCTCCAGACGCAGGCGCGGCTCGCGGACGGCGCCGGAGAACAGGGCGCTGTCGACCTGCACCACGGCCTGCGGCAGGACCGCGGCCAGCCGCGCGCGATCAGCCGATTCGACCAGCGGTCGGTCGCTGAACTCCTGCCCCGGCAACCCGTCGCGCACGCCGAAGCGCCGCGCTGTTCCGCGCTGTGGATCGATCCGCCACAGGCCACGCGTGCTGTTGGCCCAGAGCCGGCCGACGGCGTCGGCGGCCAGGCCGCCGACCTCGATGCCGGAGAGCAGGTCCAGCTGGCCGCCGAGTTTCCAGCCCGTCGGGCTCTGGACCATCCAGACCAGGCCGTCGCGCCGCGCCGCCCAGAGCCGGCCCGCGCCGTCGAAGGCGAAGCCGAACACGCGCTCGCCGGCCAGGGCATCGAGGCGGTCGAAACGCCCGCTGTCGGGATCCAGCTGCTGCAGACCGTCGCCGCCGGCGATCCACAGCGACCCGTCCGGGCCCCAGCGCAGCTGTTCGCTGTCCAGACCGGCCAGGCCCTCGGCCTCGGTGAAACGGCGCAGCAGGCGTCCGGCCCGATCGCGCTGCTCGATGCCGCCGCCGTAGACCGACATCCAGAGCGAGCCGTCGCGGGCCGCCAGCAGATGATCGATGGCGCCGAGCGTGGGCGCGTCCGGATCGTCCTTGGCGGCGGCGGTAAAGACCCGCGTCGCGGCCTGGCCATCGAGTGACCGGCGGACCAGGCCTCGGCGGGTCCCAACGAAAAGGACGTCGCCCAGCGGCAGCAGGGCGGTCACCCGCTTGTCGGGCCAGTCGGGGCCGCTCTCGAGCACCGTGCTGCTGGCACCGGTGGCGGGATCGATCCGCTCGACGCGACCATCGTTGCCGCCGGTCCAGAGCCTGCCATCGGCGTCGAAGGCAGCGGCCGAGGGTTCGGCGGTCTGCAGCCCCTCGTCCTCGGCCTGCCAGCTGCGGAAGCGGCGCCACTGTGGCGGCAGGTGCAGCAGCCCGCCGCCCTCGCTGGCCACCCAGAGTCCGTTCTCGTGGTCGCGCAGCAGCTCCATGACTGTGCGCCGCCCGCTACGCCGTGCAGCCGACAGCGCGGGCCGCGCGGCGCCCTCGGCGGGCACCAGGTCAAGGCCGGCCAGCCTGCCGACCCAGAGTGCGCCCTCGGCGTCGGCGGCGACCGAGAGCACGCCGCCCTCGGGCACCGAATCGACCCGCTCGAAGCGACCCTCGGCGTGGCGATAGACGCCATCGCGGTTGCCGATCAGCAGCACGCCCTGATCAAGGGTGAGGCTGAACACCGGGCCCGGCGGCGGAGCGCCCTGTTCGGGCTGCGGTGTCTCCAGCACGCCGTCGCGCAGCCGCTGCAGCCCACCGTAGCTGGCGACCCACAGGCCGTGCTGCGGGTCGACCACCAGCCCGAGGATGTGGTCGGAGAGCAGGCCCTGCTCGCTGCCCCAGTGCCGGCGCTCGCCGGTCTCGGGATCGATGCGCACAAGGCCGGTGCCGAACCCGCCGAAGTAGATCTCGCCGGGCTCGCCCGAGGCGATCGCCCAGACGTCGGCATCGACATCGAGGCCCTCGGCGTCACGCCAGCGCCGCAGCTGCTGGCCGTGTCCGTGGACCTCGGCCAGCCCACCGCCCTCGAAGCCGGCCCAGAGCCGGCCCTCGCCGTCCAGGTGCAGGGCCTGGACGATGTTGGAGGGCAGCGAGCCCTCGCGGCGCGGATCGTGGTGGAACACCTCGAAGCGGCTGCCGTCGAAGCGGGCGAGGCCGTCGGCGGTACCCACCCACAGGCAGCCGTGCAGGTCCTGGGCCAGCGTGTAGACGCGCTCCGAGGGCAGTCCCTCGGCCGCGCCGAGCTGCCGGAACAGCGGCGTGTCGGCAAACGCCGCCGTGGTCCATAGCCCGAGCAGCATCGTCGCGACACAGCGTTGCAGTGCGTGCACTCGCCTTTCGCCCCCCGGCGCGGATAATCCCCGGGGTAGAGCTTTGCTGCCACCGAACGGGGATGCAAGTGCCGTGACCCTGATCCGAGCGATCCTTATGTTAAGCCTTGTCGCGCCGGCCACCCTTCCGGCGGCCGAGCGCGACTACCGCATCGACCCGGTGCATACCCGGGTCGCCTTCAGCGTCGGCCACCTCGGGCTGTCGCGGGCGATCGGTACCTTTTCGGGGCCGCGCGGCTGGCTGAACTTCGACCCCGACGACTTCTCCACCGCCCGCGGCGAGATCGAGGTCGACCTGACCACCCTCGACCTGGGTGACGAAGACTGGAACCGGCGCATGGCCCGCAGCGACAGCTTCGACAGCGAGCGCCACCCGATCGCGCGCTGGAGCGTGCGCCGGGTCGAGCCAACCGGAGAGCACAGCTTCAATGCCGAGGGCGTACTGGCCCTGCGCGGCGGCGAGTATCCGCTGACCCTGGCGGTGACCTTCAACGGGGTCAGGCGGCACCCGCTGACCTTCCGCCGCACGGCCGGCTTCTCGGCGCGGGCGACCCTGTCGCGCGCCGCCCTGGGCATGGACAAATGGAAGACCATGGTCGGCGACGCGGTGGAACTGCAGGTCGAGGTCGAAGCGCGCCGCGGGAAGCGGCGGGCCGACGGCGGCTTCGACGAGGACCCGGCCGACCGAGGGGAGAACGAGCATGCAATGGCGCAATAGCGAAGCCCGCTGGGGTCTGGTCGCGCAGTCCCTGCACTGGCTGGTGGCGCTCGGCGTGATCGGGCTGGCGGTGGTCGGCCTGCTGATGCAGGAGCTGTCGATCTCACCGACCAAGGTGAAGATCTATGCCCTGCACAAGTCGGTCGGGCTGACCGTGCTGGCCTTGGTCGTGTTGCGGCTTGCCTGGCGCCTGTTCGATGCGCGCCCGCCCTACCCGGCCGGCATGCCGGCCTGGCAACGCCGGCTCGCCAGCCTCACCCACGGACTGCTCTACGGGCTGCTGCTGGCCATGCCGATCACCGGCTGGCTCTACAACTCGGCCTCGAACTTCGCCTTGCGCTGGTTCGGTCTGTTCAGCGTGCCCTCCATCAGCGCGCCCGATCCTGAGCTCAAGGCCCTGGCCCAGGACCTCCACACCTGGGGCTTCTACCTGC
This sequence comes from Pseudomarimonas salicorniae, assembly GCF_023156535.1. Classification (GTDB taxonomy): domain Bacteria; phylum Pseudomonadota; class Gammaproteobacteria; order Xanthomonadales; family Xanthomonadaceae; genus Pseudomarimonas; species Pseudomarimonas salicorniae. The sequence goes on from NZ_JALNMH010000001.1 coordinate 41,128, forward strand.
TCGCCGCCCTGTTCGCCGTCCACCTCGGCGCCGCGCTCAAGCACCATCTGGTCGATCGCGACGCCACCCTGACCCGCATGCTGCCCTTTGCCGGCCGCAAGGAGACCCCATGAGCCTTCGTCCCCTGCTGCTCTGCCTGTTCCTGCCTGCCTCGCTGCAGGCGGCCAGCTGGCAGTCCGTCGAGCCCTCCACGCTGCGCTTCGAGGGCGCAGCGCAGGGCGAGTCCTTCGAGGGCGGCTTCGGGCAGTTCGAGGCGCAGGTCGATTTCGATCCCGAGAACCTCGCTGCCACCCGCTTCGAGGTCAGCATCGACCTCGGCTCGGCGGACAGCCGGAACAGCGAGCGCGACGAGCTCCTGCAGAGCGCGGAGTTCTTCGACGTCGGCAACCAGCAGCGGGCCCGCTTCGAGGCGCTCGGCGCCCAGGCCGAAGACGGCGGCTATGTGAGCCGCGGCACGCTCACGCTGAAAGGCCAGCAGCGCGCCGTGAACCTCCGCTTCCGCTTCACCCCGACCGCGGAAGGCGCCCGCCTCGAGGGCGAGGCCCTGCTCGACCGGACCGACTTCGGCATCGGCAGCGGTGACTGGGAGGACGCCGAAATGATCGACCACCAGGTCCGGGTGCGGACCGAACTCACACTGCGCCCGGCGGGTTGATGCGCTGGCGAAGCTGGCCGGCATCGAAGGGCCAGTCCAGCTCGCCGCCGTCCGCGAGGCCCGAGAGCACCGGCACCCGCGTGCCATAGCGCGCCTCGAGGGCGGGATCGTCGTCGATGAAGACGCTGTCGAAGTCGTTGAGTCCGGCCCGGGCCAGCTCGAGCAGGGCGAGGTCGCACAGGTGGCATTCGTCGCGCTGGTAGAGGATCAGCGGCATGCAGCCGCCCCCCGGCTTGCGGAGCCCGGCCGCGCTGTCGACACTGCTGACTTTTCCTTCCACGGGCGTTTCCGCATGGACGACTCCGGCAATCCCCTGTTGGCCTATTTCGAACGCAATCCCGGGCGCCTGATGCGCAAGTGGATGCACTACTTCGACGTCTACCACCGGCATTTTGCCCGCTTTCGCGGCCGCCCCTGCACGGTGGTCGAGATCGGCGTCTACCACGGCGGCTCGCTGCAGATGTGGCGCGAGTACTTCGGCGAGCAGGCGCGGATCATCGGTGTCGACGTCAATCCGCGGCTGAAGCAGCTCGACACGCCGGGCGTCGAGATCCTCATCGGCGACCAGGCCAACCCGCAGTTCCTGCAGCAGCTGGCGCAGAAGGCCGGCCCGATTGATGTTCTGATCGACGATGGCGGGCACACCATGCAGCAGCAGCTGGTCACCCTGCAGACGCTCTATCCGGCGCTGGCCAGCGATGGCGTAATGCTGGTCGAGGACACCCATACCAGTTACTGGCGCGACTACGGCGGCGGCCTGCGCAATCCGAACACCTTCATGGAGTTCTGCAAGCGCCTGATCGACGAACTGAACGCCTGGCACTCGCGCGACCCGAACAGCCTGGCGCCCTCGCCGTTCACCCGGATGACCCGCTCCCTGCACTTCTACGACAGCGTGGTGGTGATCGAGCGCGGCGAACATCCGCAGCCCATTGAGAAGGAGACCGGCACTCCAAGCTTCGATCCAGCGCGGCCTGTGAACGAGTAGCCACAGCGCGCGGCGCATGAACGGCAGCCGGGCTCCGTACCCCGGCGCACTGCACCCGGCGGCGGGCTTTGCCCCAGAATGCCGGGTACGGCGACGGGAGGGACGTCGCAGGAAACCCAAGACATGGCAGTCAGCATCTTCGACCTGTTCAAGATCGGCATCGGGCCGTCGTCCTCGCACACCGTGGGGCCGATGCGCGCCGGCGTGCGCTTCGTCTCGCGCTGGCTGGAGCAGCCCGGGCGGCTGGATGACTGCGTCCGCGTGCGCTGCGAGCTGTACGGTTCACTGGCCCTGACCGGCCGCGGCCACGGCACCGACAAGGCCGTGCTGCTGGGCCTGGAAGGCGAATGGCCGGACAAGGTCGACCCGGATCGCATCGAGCCGACCCTGGCGCGGATCCGCAAGGAAAAGAAGCTGCAGCTGCTTGGCAAGCGCAGCATCGCCTTCGACGAGAAGCGCGACCTGGTCTTCAACAAGCGGCAGAAGCTGCCCTTCCACACCAATGGCATGCGCTTTGCCGCCTTCGACGCCCAGGACGAGCTGATCGCCACCCGCGACTACTACTCGGTCGGCGGCGGCTTCGTGGTCAACGAGGATGAGGCCGCCGAGGACCGCATCGTCGCCGACACCACCGAGCAGCCCTATTCCTTCGCCAGCTGCGACGAGCTGCTGCGCCACTGCCAGCAGCGCCGGCAGAGCATTGCCGAGCTGATGCGCGCCAACGAACGTGTCTGGCGCAGCGACGAGGCCATCGACGCCGGACTCTCGCAGCTGTGGGACGCGATGCAGAGCTGCGTGACGCGCGGCATCCGCAGCGAGGGCACCCTGCCCGGCGGCCTGCACGTGACACGTCGTGCGCCGGCGCTGTCCAAGGAGCTGTCCTCCCGCCCCGAAGCGGGGATGAAGGATCCTCTGACCGTGCTTGACTGGGTGAATCTCTACGCCCTTGCAGTCAACGAGGAGAACGCCGCCGGCGGCCGGGTGGTCACCGCACCGACCAATGGCGCGGCCGGGATCATCCCAGCGGTCCTGCACTACTACGACCGCTTCTGTGCGAGCAGTCGGAAGGGCGTGTTCGACTTCCTGCTGACCGCGGGGGCCATCGGCATCCTCTACAAGGAGAATGCCAGCATCTCCGGCGCCGAGGTCGGCTGCCAGGGCGAGGTCGGCGTGGCCTGCTCGATGGCCGCGGCCGGCCTCACCGCCGCGCTGGGCGGCAGCCCCAGCCAGATCGAGAACGCGGCCGAGATCGGCATGGAGCACAACCTCGGCCTGACCTGCGATCCGATCGGAGGCCTGGTCCAGATCCCCTGCATCGAGCGCAACGCGATGGGCGCGGTCAAGGCCATCAACGCCTCGCGCATGGCCCTGCGCGGCGACGGCAAGCACAAGGTCAGCCTCGACAAGGTGATCAAGACCATGCGCGACACCGGCCGCGACATGCAGGACAAGTACAAGGAAACCTCCCGCGGCGGCCTGGCGGTCAACGTCATCGAGTGTTAGTCGGCCGGCAGGTTCGGGCGCGAAGTTCGCATTCGCCCCGGCCCCGCTGTAGGAGCCAGCTTGCTGGCGATAGGCGCCCCGGACGGAACGATCGCCAGCGAGCTGGCTCCTACATTCGGGTGTTGTGGAAGGTCTTCTTTGCGCCCTGAGCAGGCCCTCGTGACCGGCCACCTTGTCCGGTCGGCTGGCGCGCAGGGCAAGTCACGCCCGTTGCTCCGCCCGGTCCGATCGGGGTGCGCGGATCCTTTGCCTAGTTGCTGCCGGCAAAGAAGCGACCGCCCCCTCCCCCGCGCAGGGGCCAGGCGTAGCCGATCTCGATCTCGGTATTGACCAGCCAGGTCAGCCTGATGCGCAGGCCGAGGCCGACACTGGCGTGCGGGCCGCGTGGAGAGTCGGGCTCCAGGCTGGCCCCCGCGCCACCGAGCTCGGCCACGGCCAGTAGGCGCAGCCAGCGCCAGCGCAGTGGCCGCAGGTACTCCACGCCGACCAGCCAGTAATCCTCGCCGGCAAAGGTGTCGGAGTCGTAGCCGCGCAGGGTACTGGAGCCGCCGAGGAAGAAGGCGCTGCGGCTGTCGGGGCCGCCGCGACGCAGACCGCCCTCGCCGAGCAGGTGCAGGGTCTGGTGTTCCAGCTCGCCGAGCGGCAGGTAGCGTGCGTAGCGCAGCTGCAGCTGCTGGTAGTCGTAGTCCGAGCCGGGCCCGGCCCACTCGGCCCGGGCGCGGAAGCGCTGGCCGGTTTCGCTGTACAGGTGGAAGCGCAGATCGCTGTAGTCGGCCTCACCGACCAGGGCCAGGGCCCGGCCATCGTCGGGCGGGGCGCCTGGGCCATCGGCCTGCTGGCGCTGGTGAAACAGGCCGCCGCCGACCGTCCAGCCGTGTCGCGGCACGCCGGTGCGCAGATCGCGCAGCACCAGCAGCTGGGCGCGGTCGAGGGTCTCGTCGAAGCCGCCATCCTCGGGTGGTCGGCGGCGCTCGATCCGCTCGACGCCGGTGTCCAGGCGGTAGCGGGTGCCGAACACGTAGGGCGCCGAGTAGCTGATCCGGGCGCTGCGCTCGCTTTCCCGCAGGCGGTCCTCCGGGAAGTCGCCGCGCTCCACATACAGGTTCATCGAATGGTTCCGGCCGCCGATATTGCTCCAGCGCAGCTGCAGGCCGTAGCTCAGGTCGCGGTCGGAACTGGTGTCCAGACGGGGAATGGGCAGGATGTAGAACTTCTCGCGCACCCGGACGATCAGGGCCACACCGCGGCCGGACTGCTCCTCGATCAGCTCGACCTCCCGGAACAGGCCGAGATCCTGGATCGCCTGCCGGCTGGCCTCGAGCAGGTTCGGATCGGCGGGATCGCCTACGCCCAGAGCCAACTCGCGGCGTATCACCTCCTCGCGGGTGACCTCATTGCCCTCGAAGCGGATCTCGACCACGGTGGGCCAGGCCAGCGCCGGCGCGGCGCAGCACAAAAGGGCAAGTCCCAGCAGCAGACGGCTCATGGCAGGAACCCCATGCGCAGGTCACGCCAGGCCCAGGCCCAGACGACGAACATCGCGGTCAGCCACAGGCCGAGCTGCCATTCGAGCAGGTTCTCCCAGCGATCCTTGACTGCCGGCGCCTCGATGAGGGCGCCCGTCGCCACCGAGCCGAGCCCCAGGGCGAGCATGGACAGGGCCACCCAGAGCCAGTGCCGGCGCAGCCCGAACGCCTCCGGGGGCAGGGCGCGGAGCGAGACCAGCAGGGCGAGGTAGGTGCAGGCGAAGTAGACGGTGACACCGTAGCGGCGCAGGGTCCGGTAGATCTCGCCCTCGCTGCCCAGGTACACCGCGTAGAGACCGAGGAAGGCGGCGGCGATAAGGCCCAGCCCGGCCACCGCGCCAACCCCGCTCGCGCCGAGGCCACGCAGCCAGCGCTGCAGCAGCAACCAGCTCAGCGCCTGCAGCGCCGCGCAGGGCAACATCAGCATCTTGAACAGGTCGTTCCCCCAGCCATGACGCGCAGCCCGGCTGATCGAGAACCCGCCGTCGAGATAGGGCACGCCCGCCGGCACGTGACCGTCCCGGGCCGAGAGCCACCAGGCCAGGTGCACGGCGATCACCGGCAGCAGTGCGCACAGCGCCGGCAAGGGCCAGAGCGGAAGCTGGGCGGCGGTTCCCGTACTGGAGGGCAAGACGGCGCTCCGCGGCAGTGGGATCTGGCCATGATGCTTGCGCACTCTGCGGGGCGAAGCCAAGCCCGCTGCCGATATCCGGCCGTGGTTTGGTTCAGCTTTCGGGGCGCCCTGACGGAGCGCTCGGTCGAGGCGACCCCCTCCCAACCTCCCCTACGGCGCAAAGCGCCGCAAGGGGAGGAGCAAAGCCGGCCCTAGGCCCTAGGCCCTAGGCCCTAGGCCCTAGGCCCTAGGCCCTAGGCCCTGAGCCCTAGGCCCTGAGCCCTACCCCATGAATTTCCGATGCGCGTGGATCGACATCACTACCCCGAAGCCGAGCAGGAGGGTCACCGCCGAGGTGCCGCCGAAGCTGAGCAGGGGCATGGGGACGCCGACCACCGGCAGCAGGCCGGCGACCATGCCGCCGTTGACCAGCACGTAGACCGAGAAGGCGAGGCCAATGGTGCCGGCCACCAGCCGGGACCAGGTGTCGCGGGCCATGGCGGCGATCCACAGGCAGCGGCCGACAATGAACAGGCACAGGGCCAGCAGCAGGACGATGCCGATCCAGCCGAACTCCTCGGCAAATACGGCTAGGATGAAGTCGGTGGTGTGCTCGGGCAGGAACTCCAGTCGTGACTGGGTGCCCTGCCCCCAGCCCTTGCCGTCGAGGCCGCCGGAACCGACCGCGATCTTTGACTGGATGATGTTCCAGCCCGCGCCCAGCGGGTCGCCTTCGGGGTCGAGGAAGGTGCGCAGCCGGTCGCGCTGGTAGTCGCGCAGGAACAGCCAGCCAAGGGGTGCGCTGGCCGCGGCGAGGACGCTGGCGAGGACGATCTTCCACCAGGCGATGCCGGCCAGGAACAGCACGAAGGCGCCACTGACCGCGACCAGCAGGGCGGTGCCAAGGTCGGGCTGGAGCAGGATCAGCCCGGTCGGCATGCCGATCAGCAGGGCGCTGCCGCCGATCTCGATCCAGCGCGGCGGCAGCGCCCGATGGTGCAGCAGGGCTGCCACCACCATGGGCACCAGCAGCTTCAGGAATTCCGAGGGCTGCACGTAGACCACGCCGAGATTGAGCCAGTGGCGGCCGCTGCGCCCGGTGCCGAAGAGCGGAACGAGGGCGAGCAGCAGCAGGGCGCCGGCGAACAGCCAGGGCGTCCATTGGCGCAGCGTCCGCGGCGGGATGCGCGAGACCACCCACATGCCGGCCAGGCCGACCGCGAATCGGGCGGCCTGACTGAGCACCAGGTTTAGGTTTCCCGCTGCGGCGGAATGCAGGTTGGCGAGCGCGATGCCCATCAGCAGGATCAGGGCGACCGCCAGCGGCAGGTCGACGCGCGGCGTCGCGTAGTGGCGCAGCAGCGCCCACCATCGCCCCCCGTTCACTGCCCGCCTCCGCGCGCCAGCCAGGCATCGAAGATGCGCCGCGCCACCGGCGCCGCGGCGCGTGAGCCCGACCCGCCGCTCTCGACGACGACGGCAAGCGCGATGGTCGGTGCCTGCGCCGGTGCGTAGCCGATGAACAGGGCGCGATGGCGCAGGTGAAACGGCAGGCTGTCGAGGTCGATGGCCTCGTCGGTTCGCCGGCTGACCCGCTGTGCGGTGCCGGTCTTGCCGGCGATCAGATAGCCGGCATCCCTGGCTGCCTCGCGTGCAGTGCCGGTCGGCGAGTGCATCACCGCGACCAGGCCATCGCGCACCGCTTCGAGATGCTCTGCATGGAGCTGCAGATCGACTGGATCGGGGCGCGCTTCGACGATGCGCTCGCCGGAATAGACGCGCTGGGTCTCGCGGAGCAGGCGCGGCGTGCGCAGGCGCCCGTCATCGGCCAGGGCCGCGGTGGCGCGGACCAGCTGCAGCGGCGTGGTCACCCAGAAGCCCTGCCCGATCCCTGCGATCACCGTCTCACCGAGGTACCAGGGTTCGTTGCGTGCGGCCTGCTTCCAGCCGCGGGTGGGCAGGATGCCCGAGGCCTCGCCGATCAGGTCGATGCCGCTCGGGCTGCCGAAGCCGAAGCGCGACAGGTAGCCGCTCATCCGGTCGATACCCAGCTCCACCGCGGCCTGAAAGAAGTAGGTGTTCACCGACTGCGCCAGTGCCTCGCGAAGATCGACCCGGCCGTGCCCGCCGCGGCGCCAGTCGCGGTACTCGCGCTGCAGGCCGGGCAGCTTGTAGGCGCCGACCGAAAGCACGGTCTGCTCCGGACGCATTACACCGAGTTCCATCGCGGCGAGGCCGACGAAGGGTTTCAGGGTCGATCCGGGCTCGTAGCCGCCGAGCAGCGCTCGGTTGTACAGCGGCCGCGAGGGCACCTGCAGGGCAGCGTAGTCGCCGCGGCTGATGCCATTGACGAACAGGTTGGGGTCATAGCTCGGCAGGCTGACCAGGGCCAGCACCTCGCCGGTGCGTGGATCGATGGCCACGGCGGCGCCGTGCTGCCCTTCGAATGCGGCCACCGTGGCCGCCTGCAGCGCGGCGTCGATGCTGAGATAGAGGGTCTCGCCGCTTTCCGCCGGCTCTGCGCGCAGCACGCGAAGCACCCGCCCCTCGGCGTTCACCTCGACCTGCTCGAAGCCGACCTCGCCATGCAGGCGTGATTCGTAGAAGCGCTCGATGCCGGCCTTTCCGATATGGGTGGCCCCGGCATAGCGGTCGGGATCCAGCTCGGCGGCGTCCTGGCGGTCGATGCGCCCGACGTAGCCAAGCACGTGAGCGAAATCCGGCCCCTGCAGGTAGCGGCGGGTCAGGTAGGGCGCCACGTCGACGCCGGGGAAGCGGTGCCGGTTGACCGCAAAGGCGGCGACCTCGGCCTCGGACAGGCGCAGCTTGACCGGAATCGGATGGAAGCGGCGCTGGCCGCGACGGGCATCGTGGAAGCGCTCCAGCTCGTCCGCGCTCAGCGGGATCACCTCGCCGAGTCCGGCCAGCGTGGCCTCCAGGTCCTCGACCTGCTCGGGCACCAGCTCCAGCCTGTAGGCGGGCACGTTGTCGGCCAGCAGCACGCCATTGCGGTCGTAGATGCGGCCGCGCGCCGGCACCAATGGGCGCAGCTTGATCCGGTTCTGGTCGGCGCGGGCGCTGAGCGCCTCGTGCTGGAGGATCTGCAGGGTGAAGTAGCGTCCGCCGAGCACGATCATCCCCAGCGTCACCAGCAACAGGCCGACCAGGGCACGCCGCTGGAACAGCGCCGTCTCGGCGAGTGGGTTCTTCATTCGCCGCTGCCGCATCGGTCAGACGTCGCGGTGGCGGGCGCGCAGGCGCAGCTGGTCGAGTAGCAGGAATACCCAGGGCCAGAGCAGCATGCCGACGACCGGTGAGATCCAGAAGTCGGCCCTGGGCACCCCCTCGCCGCTGGCCACCCGCACCGCAAGCACCACAACGCGGTCGTTGGCCAGCAGGACCAGCACCGCCAGCGCCTGCTGCGAGAGCGGGAAGAAGCGCAGTCGGGCTCGGAAGCGCAGCACGAGAAAGGCCAGGATGCACAGGCGCAGGGCCTGTTCGCCGAGCAGGGTGCCGTAGACGATGTCGGCGGCCAGCCCGACCAGGAAGGCCACGCCGAGCCCGAGTCGCTCCGGCGCCTCGAGCGCCATGTAGATCACCAGCAGGCCGATCCAGTAGGGCTTGAAGCCGTCCAGCGGATCGGGAAACGGCACAAGCCCCAGCAGCAGGGCAGCGATGAGTGCACCGAGGAACAGCAGCGGACCGCTTCGCGGCCGGCTCATCGGCGGTCTCCCGAGGTGGGCGTCGCATCGCCGGCCGCAGCCGCAGCCGCAGGCTGCGCGGGCTCGGGATCCGGCAGCTCGGCCAGGCTGCGCGGGGGACCGACGTCCAGGGCATCGCTGGCCGGCCGGGTGCGAACCAGCAGCAGCTCGCGGCCGCGCGCCAGCAGGGCCGCCGGACGCGCCTCGGCGACCACGAACAATCGGGTCTGGTCCTGCTCCAGCCGGGTGACCGTGCCCACCGGCAGCCCGGCCGGGAAACGGCCGCCGAGCCCCGAGGTGATCAGCAGGTCGCCTTCGCGGATGTCCGCGCTCTGCGGGATGTTCGGGATGCGCAGGCGGTCCGACTCGCCGGTGCCGTAGGCAATCGTCCGCACGCCACTGCGTCGCACCTGCACCGGCACCGCATGGGCAGGGTCGGAGACCAGCATCACCGTCGCCCGCAGCGGGCCCGACTCGATCACCTGGCCGAAGACTCCGCCGGCGTCGATCAGTGCAGCGCCGGGCTCGATCCCGTCGCGCAGCCCCTCGTCGAGGAGGGCACGGTGACGGAAGGGATCGAGGTCGACGTCGGCCAGGCTGACCAGACGCGCCTCCAGCTGCAGGCCGCGGGTCCCGCCGAGCAGCCCGCGAAGGCGCCGATTCTGGTTCTGCACGGCCTCAAGGCGGGCCAGCTGGGCCCGGGCCACCAGCAGCTCCTCGCGCAGCGTCTCGCGCTCCGCGTGCAGCTGCTGGCGATCGGCGGCGGCGCTGTAGACGTAGCGGGCCAGCGCCACCGGCGACTGGGCGATCCAGTACAGCGGTTCGGCCATCACCCCGAGCAGCTGCCGGGTGCGATCAAGGTAGCCGCCACGAAAATCGGTGACCATCAGCACCACCGCCAGCAGCAGGTACACCAGAAGGCGGAGAGTGCCCGCGCCACCGTCCGAAAACAGCGGTGCGGAGGGCGCGGTGGCATACCTCACGCGATGGGCTCCCGGGTGGCGTTACTCCGGCGAGAAGAAATCGTTTCCGTGCATGTCGATCAGCTCCAGTGCCCTGCCGCCGCCGCGGGCGACGCAGGTCAGCGGATCATCGGCGACGTGCACGTGCAGGCCGGTTTCCTCGGAGATCAGCCGGTCGAGGTCGCGCAGCAGGGCGCCGCCTCCGGTGAGCACGATCCCGCGCTCGTAGACGTCGGCGCAGAGCTCGGGCGGGGTCTGCTCGAGCGCCGCGCGCACCGCGCTGACGATGCCTGACAGCGGCTCATGCAGCGCTTCGAGCACTTCGTTGGAGTTGATCGAGAAGTTGCGCGGCACGCCTTCGGCCAGGTTGCGGCCGGAGACCTCGATCTCGCGCACCTCGGCCTGCGGGAAGGCGCAGCCGGCTTCGATCTTGATCCGCTCGGCGGTGGTCTCGCCGATCAGGGTGCCGTGGTTCCGACGCACGTAGTTGATGATCGACTCGTCGAAGCGGTCGCCGCCGATGCGCACCGACTGCGAGTAGACGATGCCGTTGAGCGAGATCACGGCCACTTCGGAGGTGCCACCGCCGATGTCCAGCACCATCGAGCCGCGGGCCTCGTGGATCGGGATGCCGGCGCCGATCGCGGCGGCCATGGGCTCCTCGATCAGGAACACCTCCCGGGCCCCGGCTTCCTCGGCCGACTCCTTGATCGCGCGGCGCTCGACCGAGGTCGAGCCGCAGGGCACGCAGATCAGCACGCGCGGGCTCGGGCGCAGGATGCGCGCCCGGTGCACCTTGCGGATGAAGTGCTTGAGCATTTCCTCGGTGGTGGTGAAGTCGGCGATGACGCCATCCTTCATCGGCCGGATCGTGCTGATGTTGCCGGGCGTGCGGCCGAGCATGCGCTTGGCCTCGGCGCCGACCGCGGCCACCGACTTGGGCGAACCCGGCCCGCGGTCCTGGCGGATCGCGACCACCGACGGTTCATTGAGGACGATGCCCTGGCCACGGACATAGATCAGGGTATTGGCCGTTCCCAGATCGATCGACAGATCGTTGGAGAACAGGCCGCGCAGGCTCTTGAGCATGGGAGATCTTCGAACGGTGGGCGTTGCCGCGCAGCGGGGTGCGCGAAACGTGAAAGGGCGGAGATGGTAACAGCGGCGGGAAAACGGCGGCAAACGGGCGTTTGCACGGGCCCCTGCCCGGCTGCCCGACCGTCCGGCGCGGAGCGGGGGTTAGAATAGCGGGCTTGGCCCGGCGTCGGGGCCGTCAATATGAATCGGGAGTAAGGATGTCTGCACTGATCTGCGGCTCGCTGGCCTTCGACACCATCATGGTGTTTCAGGACCAGTTCAAGAACCACATCCTCCCGGACAAGGTGCACATCCTCAACGTCAGTTTCCTGGTGCCGCGGATGCGCCGCGAATTCGGCGGCTGCGCCGGGAACATCGCCTACAACCTGAAGCTGCTCGGCGGCGACCCGATCCCGATGGCCACGGTGGGCCAGGATTTCGGCCCCTACCGCGAGCACTTCGAGGCCTGCGGCATCCCCCTCGACCACGTCAAGGAGATCGAGGGCCTGTACACCGCCCAGGCCTTCATCACCACCGACCTCGACGACAACCAGATCACCGCCTTCCACCCCGGCGCGATGATGCGCTCCTACGAGAACCACGTCCGTGACGTGGCCGGGGTGAAGTTCGGCATCGTCGGCCCGGACGGCTACGAGGCCATGCTGCAGAACTCGCGCGAGTTCGCCGAGGCCGGCACCCCGTTCATCTTCGACCCCGGCCAGGCCATGCCGCTGTTCAAGGGCGAGGAACTGCGCACGATGATCGAGCAGGCCACCTACGTCACCGTCAACGACTACGAGTCCAACCTGCTGCAGGAGCGTACCGGCTGGGACGAGAAGGCCATCGCAGAGCGGGTCCGCGCCTACATCATCACCCGCGGCCCGCAGGGCTCGGAGATCCACGTCCAGGGCAAGGAACTGCTCAAGGTTCCGGCGGCCAGCGCGCTGCGCGTGGTCGACCCGACCGGCTGCGGCGACGCCTACCGCGCCGGGCTGATCTTCGGCCTGATGCGCGACATGGACCTGGCCACCACCGGGCGCATCGCCTCGCTGATGGGCGCGCTGAAGATCGAGCACCTCGGCCCACAGAACCAGCGCTTCGACTTCGACGAGTTCAGCTCGCAGTTCCGCCAGCAGTTCGGCTACGCGCTGCGCTGAGCCCGGCGACCCGGCATGGAAATCTTCAAGGCCTTCACCCTCGAAGCGGCGCACCGCCTGCCCAACGTGCCGCCCGGGCACAAGTGCGCGCGCCTGCACGGGCACTCCTTCCGGGTCGAATTGAAGGTGGCGGGGCCGATCGACCCCGCCACCGGCTGGGTGATGGACTTCGCCGACATCAAGCGCGCCTTCCAGCCACTCTACGACCAGCTGGATCACCACTACCTCAATGACATCGAGGGCCTGGAGAACCCCACCAGCGAACAGCTGGCGATCTGGATCTGGGAGCGGCTACGTCCCGCCCTGCCCCTGCTCGCCGAGGTGGTGGTCCACGAAACCTGCACCTCCGGCTGCCGCTACCGCGGCGAGGACGCGGCAACCGACTGAAACTGAACGGAAATCGGATTTATGTTGCAGTGCAACATAGGCGCTGCTAGAGTGCACCTCCAGACAAACCGAAAGCCGTGGAGGGCATCATGATGTTCGAGCAGTTCAACCAGCCGTTCGTTTCCTATTCGAAGCAGTTCGCCGAGTCGGCCCTGAAGGCGCAGCAGATCGCCCTGGGCAACCTCGAGGACCTCGCCAAGCTGCAGATGAAGGCGATGGAAGACCGCGTGAACGCGACCTTCGAGTTCATCGGCGAAGCCTCCGAAGTGCGCGACTTCGACGGCGTCAAGGCGATCTGGCCGAAGGGCTTCAATCTGGTCAAGGAATCCGGCGAGCAGCTGTTCTCGCTCGGTCAGGAAGCCATGACCCGCAACGTCAAGACCGGTGAGGCCATCAGCCAGCTGGTGAAGACCCAGGTCGAGGCCGCCGGCGAGACCGTGGCCAAGGCCGCCCCGAACAAGGCCGCCCGCGGCAAGTAATCGGAAACCAGCGCCGGATTCGAACGCGGCCCGCCTCGGCGGGCCGTTTTCGTTTGCGGCGGCGCGAACTTCCGCGTCGGGTTCCACCCTGCGATCCGGCACCTGCCGCCGGACCCATGCAACTTGGCCCGCGACCACGCGGCCCGCACAATGACGCGCCCTGCCTTCCGCAGGCTGCCAGGCCATGCCATGAATCAATCCAGCACCGATCGCCCTGGCCTGCTTGCCTGGTGCCGACCCGGCTTCGAGGGCGAGATGGCCGCGGAGCTCGGCGAGCGCGCCACCGCGGCTGGGGTGGCCGGGTATGCGCGCGCGCAGCGCGGGGACGGCTATGCCCTGTTCCTGCTGCATGAGGACGACGATGGCGCGGCCGCCCGTGCCCTGACCTGGCGACAGATGATCTTTGCCCGCCAGCTGCTGCGCCTGCGCGCCGAGCTGCGTGGGTTGGATACCACCGACCGGGTGACGCCCGTCGTTGAGACGCTGTCGCGCATCGCGCCGCGCAGCGGCTGGGGCGATCTCCTCGTCGAGCACCCGGACAGCGACTCCGGCCGACAGCTCGCCGGCCTCGCCCGCGCCTTCGGCAATGCGCTGCGCGCGGCACTGCGCAAGCAGGGCCTGCTGAGCCCGCAGCCGGTCAGTACGCGGGCCCGGCTGCACGTGGGTCTGCTCGCCGGCGACCACCTGCTGCTGGCCCAGGGTGACCCGGCCCACTGCCCCGACTGGCCGGGTGGCGTGCCCCGGCTGCGCATGCTTCGCGACGCGCCCTCGCGCTCCGCACTGAAGCTGGAGGAAGCACTGATGGTGCTGCTGACCACCGGCGAGCGCGAGCGCTGGATGCAGCCGGGCATGCGCGCGGCCGACCTGGGCGCCGCGCCCGGAGGCTGGAGCTGGGTCCTTGCCCGCGAGCACCTGCGAGTGAGCGCTGTCGACAACGGCCCGATGGCGGAGAGCGCGATGGCCACCGGTCTCATCGACCACCTGCGTGCCGACGGCTTCACCTGGCAGCCCCCGAAGCCCCTCGACTGGATGGTCTGCGACATGGTCGAGCAGCCCATCCGCGTCGCCGCAAGAATGGCCACCTGGCTGCGCGAAGGCTGGTGCCGGCAGGCGATCTTCAACCTCAAGCTGCCGATGAAGAAGCGCTGGGAGGAAACCCGCCGCTGCCTCGACCTGCTCGAGAACGAATCAGGCGGCCCGCTGGAACTGCGTGCCAAGCAGCTCTACCACGACCGCGAGGAGATCACCGTCTTCGCGCGGCGGAGCTGAGTCCATCGCCACCGGCATCGGGTCGGCCGGCGCTCACCTCTCGCGCCAGTTCTTCTCCATCTCAAGGTAGGTGAAAGAAGCCGACCAGGTGAGCAGCACGAAACCTACCAGGGCCTCGGTGCCGATCAGGAAGCGGATCGGCCCGAGCGGCGCGACGTCACCGAAGCCGACCGTGGTGTAGGTCACCGCCGAGAGGTAGACGGAGTCGAGGACCCGGGCGCTGCTGATGCCAACCATCGAACCCGCCTCGGGCAGGTGCAGCAGGCCCCAGATCCCCAGGCCGAACAGCCAGATCTCGGCAATGTGCAGGGAGATCGCTCCGAGCACCGCGTAGAGCACTCGCGGCCGCCGCGGGCCCTGCTTGCGGGACAGGCCGCGGGCCAGCCAGCTGAGGCCCTCGTAGTGGCCGACCACGCAGGCCAGCACCAGCACGACGGTGGCGGCGACGACGAGGCCGTTGACCAGCCAGTTGGCGTATTCCATGACATGACGATGGCGTGGCCGCCGGGGGCTTGTCCAGCCTCCGCGGTGGACGGCCAACCGCGCCGGCCGGACCGGGCCGGCGCGGCGCGGTGATGCCCGCCCCTACTTGCGCTTGTCCAGCGGCACGAAGGCGCGATCCTCGGGACCGGTGTAGTTCGCGCTCGGCCGGATGATCTTGCCGTCGACGCGCTGCTCCATCACGTGCGCGGTCCAGCCCGAGGTGCGGGCGATGACGAACAGCGGGGTGAACATGGCGGTGGGCACGCCCATCATGTGGTAGCTCGATGCGCTGTACCAGTCGAGGTTGGGGAACATCTTCTTCATGTCCCACATCAGCGTCTCGATGCGCTCGCTGACCTCGAACAGGGTCTTGTTGCCGCCCTCGGTGCACAGCTTGCGCGAAATCTCCTTGATGATCGGATTGCGCGGGTCGCCGATGGTGTACACCGGATGGCCGAAGCCGATGATGATCTCCTTGCGCTCGACGCGCGCGCGGATGTCGGCCTCGGCCTCGTCGGCGCTGGCGTAGCGGGCGATGATCTCCATCGCCACCTCGTTGGCACCGCCGTGCTTGGGGCCGCGCAGGGCGCCGATGGCGCCGGTGATGCAGCTGTGCATGTCCGAGCCGGTGCCGGCGATCACCCGGGCGGTGAAGGTGCTGGCGTTGAACTCGTGCTCGGCATAGAGGATCAACGACTGGTCCAGGGCCTTGGCGTGTAGCTCGCTCGGCGGCTCGCCGTGCAGCAGGTGCAGGAAGTGCGCGGCGATCGAATCGTCCTCGGTCTCGACGTCGATGCGTCGGCCGTTGCGGGTGAAGTGCCACCAGTACAGCAGCATCGAACCGAAGCTGGCCATCAGCTGGTCGGCGATATCGCGGGCCTCGTGCATCGGGAAGCCATCGCGCTCCGGCAGGACGTTGCCGAGCACCGAGCAGCCGGTGCGCATCACGTCCATCGGATGGGCATTGGCCGGGATCAGCTCCAGCGCCTCGGTCACGATCGCCGGCAGGCCACGCAGGCGCTTGAGCTTGGTCTTGTAGGCGCGCAGCTGGTCAGCGGTGGGCAGGCTGCCGTGGACCAGCAGGTGGGCGACTTCCTCGAAGCAGGCGCCCTCGGCGAGATCCTTGATGTCGTAGCCGCGATAGGCCAGGTCATTGCCGGTGCGGCCGACGGTGCACAGGGCGGTGTTGCCGGCGGCGGTGCCGGAGAGGGCCACCGATTTCTTCGGCTTGGGCAGGACGGAGGCGGCTTCGCTCATCGTGCGGATTCCTTGGGTTCGACAAAGTTGCCCATGATACCGCCGCGCCTCCATCGACGCCCCGCTGCGCTGCGTCGGGCAGTACCACTCTCCGCCTTGCAATGCATGCGACAGATGTCGCATGCTTGCGACACGCTACCCGGACCGCGCCCCATGCAGCGACCCTCCAACGCCGAACTCGAACTGCTCAAGTGCCTGTGGCGCGAGGGCACGCTCAGCGCCCGCGAGCTGCACGACCTTGCCGAGCCGGCGCTGGGCTGGTCCTACTCCTCGACGCGCAAGACGCTGGAGCGGATGCGCGACAAGGGCCTGGTCAGCGAGCGCCCGCGCCACGGCCTGAACCTCTATCGCGCCGCGGTCAGCAAGCTGGCAACGCTGGCAGCCCTGTCCGAGGATTTCGCCCGGCGGGTGCTGGAGCTGGATGGCCCGCTGCCGGTGCAGGCCTTCGCCGAGAGCCGGCTGCTCAGCGAGGACGAGATGGGCGAGCTGGAGGCTCTGCTGCGCAAGCCTGAGGGCGCGGCGGAGGACGAGGCATGAGCGGCCCGCTGCCGGCCGAGGCCGTGGCCCTGCTATGGCAGCTCGGCCTTTCCCTGGGTGCCGGCCTTGGTATTGCCCTGCTCGCCTGCCGGCTGCAGCGCCGACTGCCCTGGAGCGCGGCGCTGCCCGGTTTCTGGTGGATGATGCTGGCCATGGTGGTGCTGCCCACCGCCCTCGCCCGATTCCTGCCGGGGGGCTGGACCGCGCCGGTCGAGGCCTGGGAATGGGGCGACGCGGGAGCGACCGGGGAAGCGCTGCCGCTGCTCCCGGGCGATGCGCCGCTGCCCACGCCCACCCCGGACTGGGGCCTCGTCGAGGCGCTGCTGGCCTGCTGGCTGGGCGGACTTGCCTTCTCTGCGCTGCGCCGCGTCAGCGGTCACCTTCGGCTGCGGCGGCTGCTGGCCGAATGCAACGCCCTGCCGGCCGCCCACCTGCCCGGCCCGCGTTCGCAGCGCCTGGCCCGCGCCCTCGTCCGCCGCCGCATCACCTTGCTGGCCTGCCCGGCGCCGGTCTCGCCGTTCGCCTGCCGCGGCCGGATCGTTCTGCCGACGCCGCTGTTGGGCCGCCTTGATGACGACCAGTGCTGGCTGCTGCTGCGCCATGAGGCGACCCACCTGCGCCTGCGCGACCCGTTCTGGCACGCGCTGCTGGCGGCGGTGGTCGCCACGCACTGGTTCCATCCCGGCGTCCGCCTGATCGCGGATCGCCTGCGACTGGCCACCGAACTGCGCTGCGATGCGCGCGCCCTGGGCCGGCGAAAGTACATGCGGAGAGCCTACGCAGAGGCTTATCTGGAGGCCCTCCGCATGTCGGCGACACGGGCACTGCCATGCCCGGCCGCCGCCTTCTCACCCCAGGATCAAGGACACCACAAGATGAGAATTGGCCACATTCTTTCCTCCCCGGCCCCAGCCGGCAAGCATCGCATCACCGCGCTGACCGCGCTGGCCCTGACGGCCGCCGCGGCACTGACCGCCGCGCAGGCAGCCGGCGTCGGCCCGGCGACCCCGACCGATGCCGCCTCGCCCGAATTCCGCGGGCCGGTCATCCCCGGCAAGATCAGCTCGCAGTTCGGTGTCTCCCGACCCCAGCTCAGCACCCAGCCACATCGCGGCGTCGATCTGATCGCCCCGCGCGGCACCCCCGTGCACGCCGCCGCCGACGGCGTCGTGCTGACCGCCGAAGCGCCCTTCAGCGAAGCGCCGCGCTATGGCAGCGTGGTGATCGTCGACCACGGTGGCGGCTGGCGCACGCTGTATGCCCACCTCGACACCATCGACGTCCGCCGCGGCGAGAGCGTTCGCGCCGGCCAGTCGATCGGCGGCCTTGGCAGCACCGGGCAAGCTACCGGCCCGCACGTCCACCTCGAGGTCCACCGTGACGGCGAACGCGTCGACCCGGCCAAAGTCATTCCGCAGCTGGTCGGAGCGCGCTAGTCGCTAGGCGCTTCACCTTCGGGTCGCTGGCCGGTCTTGCGGACCGGTCAGCGGCCTAGTGGAGCGGCAGGAAATAAAGCCGCACCGCACAGGCGATGGCGGCGAGCCAGACCAGGCTGCGCAGGGTCGCCCAACCGAGCAGGTAGCAGACCCCGAAGCCCAGGCGCAGGGCGACGAAGGCGATCGCCCAGGGCAGCACGGTGGCCGCGGGGATCTGCTGCTGCAGGCAGAACAGCACCCCGACCGCGAACAGCGGGAAGGCCTCGAAACTGTTGAGGTGCGCGGCATGCGCGCGCTGCGGGAATCCGCTGAGTCCGGCCTGCCAGGCGCGTGGATCGCGATTGTCGAAGCGCTTGCCGCTGGCCTTCGCGATCGCGGTGAACAGGTAGGGCATGAGGCCCGCGACGAGCAGGCAGGCGACGATCCCGCCCATCAGCCCTTGATCCCGAACAGACGCTTCCACCACGGGAGCTTCTTGGCAGGCGCGGCGGCGCGCTGCGCAGGCGCGGGCTGCGCCTTGCCGGCTGCGGCGGCATCAGCCGGGGTGATCCGGCGCATGACCTGGGTGCCCTGCGCGATGGCCTTGGCGGCCCGGTTGTGGTGCTGCTGCCCGGTAAGCAGGTCGAAAGCCAGCTCGGTCAGCTTGACGATCTTCTTGTCGGTCTCGCCGACCGGTTCGGGCTGGACACCCAGGATCGCCAGCACATGCTTGCCCAGCGAATCGCCCTGCGCGGCCGGATGGTCGGCCAGCGCGGCCTCGCGGCTGGCGCGCAGATCGAGCAGGATGCTGACCCCCGCCGCGTCGAGGATCTGACGCACATTGGGCTGGACCCCCGCCACGCGCAGACTGGTGGTCGGTGTGCCCATCGATTTCGACAGCGTGGCCAGCACGCGCGCGCCAGCGTTGCTGATGTAGCCGAGCTGGGACAGGTCAAGGATCAGATGGCGCTCGCCGCCGGCGACGGTCTCCTGGGCGAACAGCTCAAAGTCGGCGGCGCTTTCATTGTCCAGGCGGCCGCTGATGCTGGCGACGGAGACGCCGCCCACCCGTTCCCGCTGGATATCGACCGCCATGCTCAGCCCTCCCGGAAGGTGAAGCGGGCGGGGCCGATCTCCAGCACGTCGTCGTGGCGTAGCAGATGCTGCTCGATCGCCACGCCATTGATCCTGACGCCACCGCCGAGGTCACTCACCGTGTAGCCCGCCATCGACACGCGGATCTCGGCATGGTGGGGCATGCTGCCGGCGATACGGATGTCGCACTGGTCGCCCGAACCGAGCATCACCGGCTTCAGGCCCACGGTATGGGTGATCTTGCCCGCCTCTGGATTCTGCGGCACCAGACGCGCGCCACGAATCACCACCGTCTGATCGGCGCGCGGCGCGGCATTGCCATTGCCATTGCCTTTCAGCGTGCGCATCGTCTGGGTCGCACCCGGATCGACCACCTTGTTGGTCGGCGGGGTGGCCGCGCCCTCGGCTCCGGAGAGGCCAGCGGCTGCGAGCTGCTCGGGGGTGAGCGGCTTCATCCGCACGGTCTCCTCGACGGCTGCGGCAGGCGGCGGCGCGGGAGGGGCAGACGCGGGCGGAGGCTGGGTGGCTTCGGCGGCAGGCGGCGGGGTGACCACGGTCTGCTTGGCCACCGCCTGCCTCAGCTCGTCCTCGGATTTGAAGGCGGCGACGAAGCGGTCGCGCATCTCCAGTGCCTGCTCCCGGGCCTCGCTCTTGGCCTTGAGCTGGTCGTCGATTTCCTCGATGCGCTTCTTGTACTCGTCGTCATCGTACTCGCCCAGCGCGTGGCGGAAGTCGGCCTCCTCGCGGTCGAGACGCGCGGCTTCGTGGTCGGCCTCCGAACGCGACAGCAAGGCGAAGAGTTTGACGTACTCCTCGCGGGCCGCCGCCTTGAGCGGTGCGGACTCCTGTTCGAGCGTGCGGCGGCGCGCCTCGTAGTCGGCGCGGACGCGCTTGTAGACCGCCTCGGCGACCTGATCCTTGCGCTCTTCCATGGCCTCCAGGCGCTGATCGAGGGTCTCCACCTCGGACTTGAGCCGGGTGAGCTTCTCGAGCGCGCTGGTGTCGATGGCTGCCAGCTCGTCCCGCATCGCGGTATCGCCCATGGTCAGGGTCCCTTGAGACGCACTTCGATGGCGCCGAAGCGCAGGGTGTCGCCCGGCTTCACCGGGACTTCCTGCTCCGGCTGGAGCTTGCTGCCGTTGACCCAGGTACCGTTGCCGACGCCGGGCTCCTCGCGCAGGGCGAAGCTGCCGCCGCCCTTGACCAGCAGGCGCGCGTGCCGGCGGCTGAGGGTACGTGCACTGTCCAGCGGCCCGAGGTTGATCTCGGGCACGGCGCCGGTCGCGGGGTCGGGGCGCCCGACCAGCAGCTCCGGCTTGCCACCGGGCAGCGGAATGCTGCCTTCGGCATGTTCGATCGAGAATGGCATGGCCGCCGGCTGCACGCTGGTGCCCTGCACCGGTGGCGGCGGCGCGGCCGGCGCGGCGGCCGGACGGCTGGCGGGCGCGGCCTTGCCGTTCCCGGTCATGGCCTCGAGCTGGACGCGGCGGGCCTCGGAGGCCTTCAGCCTGAGCACCAGGCGGCGCATCAGCTGAACACCGACTTCCGCGTTCTCGCGGAGCACGGCGTGGAAGGCGGCGACCTCGATGCGCAGGGCGCGCACCGCGGTCTTGGCCACCACCGAGGCGGTGTGCGGCTGCTCCTGCAGGATCGACATCTCGCCGCAGAAGTCGCCGGGCCCCAGCTCGGCAAGGACCACGCCGGGTGCGTCGGCACGCTCCACCACGGCCTTGCCGGACTCGATGATGAACAGCGCACTCGCGGCGGAGCCCTCGCTGAGAAGCGGGGTGCCGGCGGGAAAATCGACAAACGGGTTATCGCTCATGACTCCACGGCTCGCAACGGGCCCGGGGGCGCAACCACCGGGATTATGCGCACCGCGCAGAAATACAGGCAAGCCGCGGCGGAACGGTCGTCATTCATTGCGCGGCTTCTTCTGCGGGCGCTTCCAGCCGGGAACGCTGGTCTGCCGGGCCCGTGCCACGCTCAACGTGTCGGCCGGCGCCTCGCGGCTGATCACCGAGCCGGCACCGATCGTGGCGCCATGGCCGATGCGCACCGGGGCCACCAGCGAGCTGTTCGAACCGATAAAGGCCCCGTCGCCGATCTCGGTGCGCGACTTGTTCACCCCGTCGTAGTTGCAGGTGATGGTGCCGGCACCGATGTTGACGCCCGAGCCGACCTCGGCGTCGCCGATGTAACTCAGGTGATTGGCCTTGCTGCCGCGGCCAAGCCGGGTTTTCTTGGTCTCGACGAAGTTCCCGACGTGGACCTCGTCGGCCAGCTCGGTGCCCGGACGCAGCCGTGCGTAGGGGCCGATGCGCGTGCCGGCGCCAGCGCGAGCACCCTCCAGATCGCAGTGGGCATGGACGATGCTGCCGGCGCCCAGCTCGACATCGCGCAGCCGGCAGAACGGCCCGATGCGCACGCCGTCGCCCAGCACCACGCGGCCCTCGAGAATGACGTTGGCATCGATCTCTACATCGGCGCCGACGCTGACCTCGCCGCGGACGTCGAGGCGGGCCGGATCGGCCAGGCGGGCGCCCAGGCGGCACAGCTCGCGCGCCTGGCGCAGCTGGAAGCGGCGCTCCAGCTGGGCCAGCTGCCAGCGGTCGTTCGCGCCCTCGGCTTCGCCGGCCTCACGGCAGGCCACGGCGAGCGCCGGAGCGCCCTCGGCCGCGGCCATGGCGAAGACATCGGTCAGGTAGTACTCGCCCTGCGCGTTGTCGCAGCGCAGCGCTTCCAGCCAGCGCCGAAGCGAAGCGGCCGGGGCGCAGAGCACGCCGGTGTTGATGGTCCGGATGCGTCTTTGCTCGTCCGAGGCGTCGCGCTCCTCGACGATGCCCTCGACCCGGCCCTGCGCATCGAGCAGCACCCGACCATAGCCGGTGGGATCGTCAAGGGTGTCGACCAGGACGCTGCTGCCCTCCTGGCCCGCCGCGTCGACCAAGGCAAGCAGGGTGTCCGGGCGAATCAACGGCACGTCACCGTAGAGCACCAGGACCCTGGCGCCGTCGGGCAGCCCGGGCATCGCCTGCTGCACCGCATGCCCGGTGCCGAGCCGCTCGCGCTGTTCAGCCCAGCACAGGTCGGACGAAGCGGAAAAGGCCGTACGCACCTGATCGCCGCCATGGCCGTACACGACATGCAGCTTCGCCGCGCCGGCGGCGCGCGCCTGGTCCAGCACGTGAGCCAGCATCGGCCGTCCGGCCACCGGCTGCAGCACCTTGGGCAGGCTGGAGCGCATCCGCTTGCCCTCACCGGCGGCAAGAACGATGGCGTGCAGGTCGGTGGTCATGGTTGTCCCTCCTGGGCTGGGCGACCCGGTCCGCGTGGTCGCGATTGGAGATGGGCAGGCCGGCACTTACCCGGGCGACTTGTCGAGCCCGACACGCGGCCGGCCATCGACCTGGGTGAACCGGAAGCGGAAACGAAGCGTATAGGGATGCACGGCGACCACGGCGCGGGCCACGGTGTCGGGCTCACCATCGCCATCGGTGTCCGGGCCGTCGACCCAGTCGAGCACCTCGAGCGGGGCAAAGCGCCAGCCGGAGAGCGCCCGACGCGCGGCCTCGGCGAAGGCCGTCCGACAGTCCTCAGCGCAGCCGGCCGGGGCATCCGGCACCTCGACCCGTGCCATGCCGGGTGCGCCCTCGTCGTCGATCTCGAGACTGGCCTCGACCCGCACCTCGTCGAGGCGCTGCGCCAGCCAGATCGCGGGATAATCGGGCAGGCGGGCATGCTCGGGATCCGGCAGCCCGCCGCGCGCGGTCTGACCCTGGCGCAGCGCAAGGCGCCCTTCCGAGCCGGCCGGAATGGTTTCCACTGCCACCGTACCGTCGCTCACCGATCGCGGCGGCGGCCCCCCTGCGCAGGCGGCGAGCAGACCGGACAACACGCCCAGGACGAGGTGATTGCGCCATGCTTGACCGATCCCGGTGCGCTCGCCACGCTGGCAGCATTCCCGGGCCGGGAGGCGGGTGGTGGAGAACGGGGTGAAATCCCTGGCGGCACAGTTCGATTCGCGCCGCGGGCGCATGCTGGCCAGTGCAGATCCGGCTCCGCTCCTCTGGGTGGCATTCGGCGTCGTGCTGTTCAATCTGTGGGACCGCTGGCTGGATGCATCGGTGGCGCAGTCTACCCTGTGGGTTCGCCTCGCATGCGGGGCCATCTTCGCGACCTGCTACGCCCTGCTGCGGCGGCGCTCGATTGCGGCCCGCTGGTCGATCGTGATCTACGCCATCGCCTTTCTGGCCGGCCAGTGGGGCATTGCCCTGGCCGTCCTCCAGCTACCCCGTGGCTTCGAGTTCGGCATGCCGAGCGTGCTGCTGTTCCCGCTGGCCCTGGCGTTCTATCCGGTGGCGCCGCAGCGGTTCATCCTGATCGCGTTGAGCGGCGCGCTGGGCCTTGCTGCCCTGATGTTCGGCGCCGGCGTGGAGACCCGACCGGCAGCCAATTTCCTGCTGATGTACGGGCTGTCGACCTGGGTCGGCTCAATTGCCCTGCGTGTGCAGATGCGACTGCAGCTCAGACTGTTCCTGCTGGAGCAGCGCCATGCCGAAACAGCGCGGACCGATGTGCTCACCGGGCTGATGAACCGTCGCTCCCTGGAGGAGGCGGCAGGCCAGCGCCTGCGCGACGCGCGCAATCAGCAGCGCCCACTGTCGGTACTGCTGATGGACCTGGATCATTTCAAGTCGATCAACGACCTGCACGGACACGATATCGGTGACCAGGCGTTGTGCCACGCCGCCGCCTGCTTCGCCTCGACGATCCGCCAGGGCGATGCAGTCGGCAGATGGGGCGGCGAGGAGTTCCTGGCCATCCTCGTGGATACCCGGCTGGACAGCGCCGCACAGGTGGGCGAGCGCTGCATCGAGGCGCTGGCCGCCTCGCCCCTGCCTCTGGACCGTGGAGAATCACTGCGCATGGGCGTCAGCGTAGGCGCGGCCGAGTGGCAGTCGGGGGAGTCGCTGGACGACCTGCTGCGCCGCGCCGATGTCGCCTTGTATCGTGCCAAGCAGGATGGCCGCGGCATACTGCGGCGGGCAGAAGCTGTCGCCTGAGGCCGGATACGACAACGGCGCCCGAAGGCGCCGCCGCGTGAGCCCTGTCTTGCTCGAACCGTGGGCCGGCGCGGGGCCGGCGCCGAACTCAGTGCTTCAGCGTCTTGCGCAGGCGCTCAAGGGCCTGCAGCTGGGCCATCGCCTCGGCCAGCTTGGTCTGCGCCTCGGCGATATCCATCGCCTCGCTGCGACCGGCCAGCGCGCGCTCGGCCTCTTCCTTGGCCTTCTTCGCCGCCGCCTCGTCGAGGTCGTCGGCGCGCACGGCGGTATCAGTCAGGATCGACACCACCTGCGGCTGCACCTCGAGGATGCCGCCGGAGACATAGAAAAACTGCTCTTCGCCGCCAGGCAGCACAACCCGCACCTGGCCCGGCTTGAGGCGGGTGATCAGGGGCGCATGCCGCGGGGCGATGCCCAGCTCACCCATCTCGCCGGTGGCGATGACCATCTCGACCACGCCGTGGAAGATTTCCTGCTCGGCACTGACGATGTCGCAACGAATGGTGCTCATGGTATTTCCGTCCTGGTGAGGGCTCAGGGCTCAGGGCTCAGTGCTCAGTAAAGAGCCGGTTCGCCCCGTGCCTCCTGGACCCGCTTGTCTGAGCCCTGGACCCTAGTCTCTGAGCCCTGCCGCCGTTAAGCTGCGGCGCTCATCTTCTTGGCCTTCTCGAAGGCCTCGTCGATGCCGCCGACCATGTAGAAGGCCTGCTCGGGCAGGTGGTCGCACTCGCCGTCGCAGATCATCTTGAAGCCGCGGATCGTCTCCTTCAGCGTCACGTACTTGCCCTTGGCGCCGGTGAAGACCTCGGCCACGGTGAACGGCTGCGAGAAGAAGCGCTCGATCTTGCGCGCGCGGGACACCGCCTGCTTGTCCTCTTCGGACAGCTCGTCCATGCCGAGGATGGCGATGATGTCCTTCAGCTCCTTGTACTTCTGCAGGGTGGCCTGCACCTTGCGCGCGGTGTCGTAGTGCTCGTGGCCGATCACGTTCGGATCCAGCTGGCGCGAGGTCGAGTCGAGCGGGTCCACGGCGGGGTAGATACCCAGCGACGCGATGTTGCGGCTCAGCACGACGGTGGCGTCGAGATGGGCGAAGGTGGTCGCCGGCGACGGGTCGGTCAGGTCGTCCGCAGGCACGTACACGGCCTGGATTGAGGTGATCGAGCCGGTCTTGGTCGAGGTGATGCGCTCCTGCAGTACGCCCATTTCCTCGGCCAGGGTCGGCTGGTAGCCCACCGCCGACGGCATGCGGCCGAGCAGCGCGGACACCTCGGTACCGGCCAGGGTGTAGCGGTAGATGTTGTCGACGAACAGCAGCACGTCGCGACCCTCGTCGCGGAAGTACTCGGCCATGGTCAGACCGGTCAGGGCGACGCGCAGGCGGTTGCCCGGCGGCTCGTTCATCTGGCCGTAGACCATCGCCACCTTGGACTTCTCGGGCTCCTTGACGTTGACGACGCCCGACTCCTGCATCTCGTGGTAGAAGTCGTTGCCCTCGCGGGTACGCTCACCCACGCCGGCGAACACCGAAAGACCGCTGTGCTCGGTCGCGATGTTGTTGATCAGCTCCATCATGTTGACGGTCTTGCCGACGCCGGCGCCGCCGAACAGGCCGACCTTGCCGCCCTTGGCGAACGGGCACATCAGGTCGATGACCTTGATGCCGGTCTCGAGCAGCTCGGTGGTCGAGCTCTGGTCCTCGTAGCTCGGCGCGGCGCGATGGATTTCCCAGTCGACGTCGGACTTGACCGGGCCGGCCTCGTCGATCGGGCGACCCAGCACGTCCATGATGCGGCCGAGGGTGCCAAGGCCGACCGGGACCGAGATGGCCTTGCCGGTGTTCTGCGCGATCAGGTTGCGCTTCAGGCCGTCGGTCGAGCCGAGCGCGATGGTGCGCACGATGCCGTCGCCGAGCTGCTGCTGGACTTCCAGCGTGATCTCGGTGCCGTCGACCTTCAGTGCGTCATAGATCTTCGGCACGTCGTCGCGGGCGAACTCTACGTCAACGACCGCACCGATGATTTGAACGATCTTGCCCTGGCTCATTGTTGTGCTCCGTAAGTCGAACTTTGTTGGAACGAAGTGATCTTCGCTCTTTTAACCGTTATGTGATTCGTGATTCGTGATTCGAAGGAGCAGCAACTAGCGCGCTTTGACGAATCACCAATCACAAATCACGGCTCTCAATCAAACCGCCGCTGCACCACCCACGATCTCCGAGATCTCCTGGGTGATCGCGGCCTGGCGGGCCTTGTTGTAGACGAGGTTCAGCGTGCCGATCAGCTTGGTCGCGTTGTCCGAGGCGGCCTTCATGGCAACCATGCGGGCGGCGTGCTCGCTGGCCTGGTTCTCCAGCACCGCCTGGTAGACCAGCGACTCGACGTAGCGGGTCAGCACGTTGTCCAGCACGGTCTGCGCGTCCGGCTCGTAGATGTAGTCCCAGTCGTGCTTGGACTCGATGTCATCCGACGGCGGCAGCGGCAGCAGCTGGTCCTGGCGCGGCTTCTGCGCCATGGTGTTGATGAAGTCGTTGTAGCAGAGGAACACGCGGTCGCAGTTCCCCTGGCTGTAGGCATCGAGCATAACCTTGATCACGCCGACCAGCTGGTCCACGTGGACCTGCTCGCCAAGGTGGCTGACCGAGGCCAGCATGTTGACCTTGAGGCGACGGAAGAAGGCGGTGCCCTTCTGGCCGATGCAGACGACGTCGACCTCGACGCCCTTCTGCTGCCACTCGCGCATCTCGGCAAGGATCCGCCGGAACATGCTGGAGTTCAGGCCGCCGCACAGGCCGCGGTCGGTGGAGACGATGACATAGCCGACGCGCTTGACCTCATCGCGGGTCTGCAGGAACGGATGCACGTACTCGGAGTTGGCCTTGGCGATGTGGCCGATCATCTGCCGCATCAGGCGCGCGTACGGGCGCGAGGCCTTCATGCGGTCCTGCGCCTTGCGGATCTTCGACGCCGAGACCATCTCCAGTGCACGGGTCACCTTGCGGGTGTTCTGCACCGACTTGATCTTGGTTTTGATTTCGCGGCCACCGGCCATAATTTCGCTCGCTCTGCTCGCTCAGCGTGATTCGCTATGAGTGATCGGTGATTCGTTTGATTGGTGATCCGTGTCCGCTTCGAGCATCTGGCTCCGGCGAATCACGAATCACCGATCACGAATCACGTGGTCACCAACTCTGCTTGAACTCGCTGATGATCTTCTTGAACTGACCTTCGATCTCGTCGTTCCAGTTGCCGGAATCGACGATCTGCTGCTCCAGCGCACCGTAGCTGTTGGTCAGGTGGGCATGCAGGCCGGACTCGAAGTCACCGATCTTGTTGACCGGCACGTCGTCCAGGTAGCCCTCGTTGACCGCGTAGATCGAAAGGGCCATCTGCGCGATGTTCATCGGCGCATACTGCTTCTGCTTCATCAGCTCGGTGACGCGCTGGCCGCGCTCGAGCTGCTTGCGGGTGGTCTCGTCGAGGTCCGAGGCGAACTGCGCGAAGGCCGCCAGCTCGCGGTACTGCGCGAGGGCAATACGGATGCCGCCGGACAGCTTCTTCATGATCTTGGTCTGCGCCGCACCACCGACGCGCGACACCGAGATACCGGCGTTCACGGCCGGGCGGATGCCGGCGTTGAACAGGTCGGTCTCGAGGAAGATCTGGCCGTCGGTGATCGAGATCACGTTGGTCGGGACGAAGGCCGAGACGTCACCGGCCTGGGTCTCGATGATCGGCAGCGCGGTCAACGAGCCGGTCTTGCCCTTCACCGAGCCCTCGGTGAACTTCTCCACGTAGTCCTCGGAAACGCGCGCGGCACGCTCGAGCAGGCGGGAGTGGAGATAGAAAACGTCGCCCGGATACGCCTCGCGGCCCGGCGGACGGCGCAGCAGCAGGGAGATCTGGCGATAGGCCACGGCCTGCTTGGAGAGGTCGTCGTAGATGATCAGCGCATCTTCGCCGCGGTCGCGGAAGTACTCGCCCATGGTGCAGCCGGAGTACGCGGAGATGTACTGCATCGCGGCCGACTCGGAGGCAGAGGCGGCGACGATGATGGTGTGGGCCAGGGCGCCGTTCTGCTCGAGGCGGCGCACGACGTTGGCGATCGAGCTGTTCTTCTGCCCGATGGCGACGTAGATGCACTTAACGCCGGTGCCCTTCTGGTTGATGATCGCGTCAACGGCCATCGCGGTCTTGCCGGTCTGGCGGTCGCCGATGATCAGCTCGCGCTGGCCGCGGCCGATCGGGATCATGCTGTCGACCGACTTGTAGCCGGTCTGCACCGGCTGGTCGACCGACTTGCGCCAGATCACGCCCGGCGCGACCTTCTCCACCGGGGCGGTCAGCTTGGCCTCGATCGCACCCTTTCCGTCGATCGGCTCGCCCAGCGCATTGACCACGCGACCGAGCAGCTCGGGACCGACCGGCACCTCGAGGATGCGGCCGGTGGTCTTGGCGGTGTCGCCTTCGCGCAGGTGCTCGTAGTCACCCAGGACCACCGCGCCGACCGAGTCGCGCTCGAGGTTCAGCGCCAGCGCGAAGGTGTTCTCCGGCAGTTCGATCATTTCGCCCTGCATCACATCGGCCAGGCCGTAGATGCGCACGATGCCGTCCGACACCGAGGTCACCACGCCTTCATTGCGCGCTTCGGCGGCAAGCGTGACCTTCTCGATGCGGGTCCTGATCAGTTCGCTGATTTCAGACGGGTTGAGCTGGGTGGTAGCCATTGTGTTTTCCTTGGTCGTTTCCCGCGGAGCGGGTCACTTCAACTTTTCGGGTTTCGGACCGGAGCGCCGGTTCCTAGTGCGCCAGAGCGGACTGCAGGCGCGAGAGCTTGGTGCGCAGCGAGCCGTCGATCACCACGTCGCCGGCGTCGATCACGGCGCCGCCGAGCAGCTCCGGATCGACCTCGCGGGTCAGCGCGACCTCGCGGCCGAAGCGCTTCTTCAGCGACTCGGTGATCCGCGCGACTTCCGATTCGTCCAGCTCGGTTGCCGAGGTCACGGTGGCGCGCAGTACGCGCTCCTCGTCGGCGCGCAGCTGTTCGAACAGGGCGTGGATCTCGGGCAGCAGCCGCAGCCGGCCGTTCTCGGCCAGCAGGGTCAGGTACTGGCGGAAGTTCGGATCGCTCTCGCCGGGCGGCAGCAGCAAGTCGAGGACCTGCTTGGTCACCAGGCTCGGATGGCCCAGCAGGGCGCCGACGCGAGGGTCGGCGGCCATCTGGTGCGAGAAGCCGAGCAGCGAGGCCCACTGGCTCAGGCGACCGTGGTCGCGAGCCAGCGAGAAGGCCGCGCGGGCGTAGGGTCGGGCAAGCGTCAGGGCCTGGCTCATTTCGGACCTCAGATCTGCTGTGCCAGCTCGTCGAGCAGCGCCTTGTGGGAGCTGGCGTCGATCTCGCGACGGATCAGCTTCTCGGCACCGGCCACGGCCAGGGTCGCGACCTGCGCGCGCAGGGCCTCGCGGGCCTTGTTCGCAGCCAGATCGATCTCTGCCAGCGCGGCATCCTTCTGCCGGTTGGCTTCGACGACCGCATCTTCCTTGGCCTTGTCGACAATCTGGTTGGCGCGGGCGTGGGCCTGCTCGATGATCTCGTTGGCCTTGCCGCGCGCTTCCTTCAGAAGCTCGGCGACCTTGTCCTCGGCCTGGGCCAGGTCACGCTGGCTCTTGTCGGCCGCGGCGAGACCTTCGGCGATCTTCTTCTGGCGCTCCTCGATGGCGTTCATCAGGGGCGGCCAGATGAACTTCCAGGAGAACCAGATCAGGATGGCGAAAAAGATCGCCTGCCCCAGAAAGGTGGCATTGACGTTCATGTTCTTACTCCGCGAAGGGGAACCATCGCGGGACCGCCGGCGGCGGCCCCGCGGGCACTGCTACGGGATCAGAGCCCCGCGGCAGCCTTGGCGGCGCCGACCAGCGGGTTGGCGAAAGCAAAGAACAGCGCGATGGCCAGACCGATGATGAAGGCGGCGTCGATCAGGCCGGCGAGCAGGAACATGCGGCCGGACAGCATCGGAACCAGCTCCGGCTGACGCGCGGCGGCTTCGAGGAACTTCGAACCCATGATGCCGATACCGATACAGGCACCCAGCGCGCCCAGGCCGATGATGATGCCGATCGCGATCGCGGTGTTGCCCTGAACGGCGGCGATGAGAGCGGTCAGATCCATGGTGAAACTCCTTTCGGGAATGACAGTGTTGCGGTGGATGAGGAAGTGATGCGAAAGCGGTGAAACGGGGTAATCAGTGCGCCTCGGTCGACATCGACAGATAGACGACCGTCAGGATCATGAAGATGAAGGCCTGCAGGCTGACCACCAGGATGTGGAAGATCGACCAGGCTGCGCCGGCGATCACTGCGCCGAGGAAGGCTGCGACGCCACCGGCCTTGGTTCCGAGGCCTTCGGCGGCCATGAAGTCGCCGCCGGCCATGGCCAGCAGGGCGATCAGGATGAAGACCAGCTCGCCGGCGTACATGTTGCCGAACAGTCGCATGGCCAGAGACACCGGCTTGGACAGGTACTCGATGATGTTGAGCGCGAGGTTGGCCGGGGCCAGCACCAGCTTCATCACGCCGTGGCCGTGGAAGGGCGCGGTCAGCAGCTCGACGCCGAAGCCGCCCGGCCCCTTGGCCTTGATGGCGAAGGCGAACATCAGCAGCAGCACGGTGGTCGACATGGCCAGCGTGATATTGAGGTCGGTGGTCGGCACGGCGCGGAAGTATTCGGCGCCCATTGCCGCGGCGATCCCCGGCGGCAGATCCAGCGGGAGCAGCTTGATGGAGTTCATCAGCAGCACCCAGACGAAGATGGTCAACGCCAGCGGCGCGACGAAGCGGCGATCGCCGTGGAAGACATCGCGCACCTGGGTGTCGATGAACTCGACGGCCATCTCGATGAAGGCCTGGAACTTGCCGGGCACCCCCGCGGTGGCGCGGCGGCCGACCATGAAGAAGATGCCAAGGCCGACCAGGCCGATCAGGGCCGACATGATCAGGCTGTCGACGTGGATGACCCAGAAGTCACCCTCGCCGATCGGCATGGTCCAATGCTGGAGATGGTGCTCGACGTATGCTGCCGAGCCGCTCTTTCCGGATTCCGACGCCACAGGAACCACCCTTTACGATTTGAATATGAGTGCGGAGAGGTTGATGCCCAAGGCCGCCAGGACCCCGCCGAGCACGGCCAGCGGTTCCAGCGCCAACGGGACGAGTGCCAGATAGAGCAGCACCACGATCACCATCCATTTCAGGGCCAGCCCACCGGCCATGCGCGTCAGCGTGGGTCCCGCGCCGGCCACAGGACCGGAAAAGAGACGCCAAGCCATCAGCGCACTGCCCACCGCGACTGCCATCCCGCCCATCAGGGCTCCCAGCGCAGCGCGGCCGCTCATCGTGGTCAGGGCGAGGGCGATGAGGCCGATCACGCCGATCTGTACGATCAGGAGGCGCCTGGCCAGTCGCCTGCCCGCGGCTACGGTGTTGAGCACGCGGCAGATCCGGGACTGGGGATTGCGGTCGGGCGTCGCAGTACCGCCCTGCCAAGTCGCGGAATGTTAACAGTCCGTGGAACGCACAGGCAAGTGGAAAACGGCGCCCCGTTGCTTCATCCGACGTGTGGCGCTCAGCCCTCGGCGGCGGGAATCCGCATCACCACGCGCAGTCCACCGCCCTCGCGGTGGGACAGCGCCAGCTGTCCGCCGTGGGCCTCGGCGATCTCGCGGACCAGCGCCAGGCCAAGCCCGGTGCCGGTGCGCTTGGTCGAATAGAAGGGAATCAGCGCCCGCGCCATGACCTCCTCGGTCATGCCGCTGCCGCGATCGGCCACCTCCAGCACCCAGCTCCGCCCCTCCCGGGCCACCCGGATCTCGATGTCCGCGGCGGGTGAACCGGCATCCAGGGCATTGGTGACCAGGTTGCTGAGCGCCTGGCTGATCTGCGCCGGGTCCAGCTCGACGCTGGCCTCGGGGTCCTCGATGCGGACCCGGGCGCCTGACTGCTCCGCGAGCGGCTCGAGCAGCGCGCCCCAGCGTTGCCGGCTGCGCCGCGGACTGGGCAGCTTGGCGAACTGGGCATAGCCGCGGAGGAACTGGTCTAGGTGGCGGGCGCGCTCCTCGATGGTGCCAAGCACCGTGGTCAGGCGCCCGGCCTCACCGCGACGCAGAAGTTCGCGGCCCGAGCGCGACAGCGAGGCGATCGGGCCCAGCGCGTTGTTCATCTCATGGCTCATCACGCGGATCACCTTCTTCCATGTCTGCACCTCCTGCCGGCGCAGCTCGTGGGTCAGGCGGCGGATCAGCAGCAGCAGGTGCGGCCGGCCGTTCAGGCGGAAGCTCTTGCGGGCGAGATGGAACACCTCCTCATCCTCGCCCTCGCCGACCGAGAAGACACCGTCGGCGCCGCGCTCGAAGGCAGCAGCCAGTTCGGGTCGCGAGCGGTTGAGCAGGGCGCCGAGGTCAAAGCCTTCGAGACGTCGACCGCTGTTGAGCAGCTTGCGGGCGGCGAGGTTGGCGTAGACCACCGGCCCGGACTCCACGGCCAACAGCATGGCAACCGGGGTCTGCTGGACCATGGTGTCGAGCAGCAGCTCGCGCTGGGTCAGCGCAAGGCGCTGCTCGCGCAGCACCTCGCCGAGCCGAAGGTGGGCGGTCACCAGTTCGCCCAACTCGTCGCGGCCGATCCAGCGCACCCCCGTGCTGAAGTCACCATCGCGGTAGCTGTCGACCAGTCCGGCGAGACCGCGGAACAGGGAGAGCACCGGAAGCAGGCGCTGGTGCAACACCCAGGCCAGGGCGGCCAGCGAAGGGGCCAGGCTGATCAGCCACGCCTCCAGCGAGGTCGCGCCCATCGCCTGCAGGGCGGCCACCGCCCCAAGCGCCAGGACCAGAACGCCGGCCAGCGGCCAGAACAGGCGGCCGGCCAGCGACTGGCGCCAGCGCCGCCGGCGCATCAGCGATCGATCCCCAGGCGCTCCATCCGCCGGTACAGGGCCTGCCGGCTGAGGCCCAGCGCCGCGGCGGCCTGGGCGACCACGCCGCCAGCCGCCGCCAGGGCCGCCTCGATGCCATCGCGATCGGGCTCTTCATCCGCGCGCGGAGCGGGCGCGGCCTCCAGGCCAAGCGCGGCGGGATCCAGCTCGTCGCCCTCGGAGAGCAGGCAGCCGCGGGTGATCGCGTTCTTCAGTTCGCGCACGTTGCCCGGCCAGGGATGCGCTTTCAGCGCGCGGCGAGCCGCCTCGCCCAGACGCTTGCCGCCGGAGAGGAAGGACTCGGCCAGCGGCAGGATGTCGAGTGGCCGCTCGGCCAGGGGCGGCAGGGCGAGGTTGATCACGTTGAGCCGGTAATAGAGGTCCTCGCGAAAGCTTCCGGCGCGGATCATCGCCGCCAGGTCGGCATTGGTCGCGCTGATCACCCGCACCTTGACCTCACGCTCCCGGTTGCTGCCGAGGCGCTCGAAGCGGCCGGTCTCCAGCACGCGCAGCAGCTTCATCTGCCCGGCCGGCGGCAGGTTGCCGATCTCATCAAGGAACAGGGTGCCGCCATCAGCGGCCTCGAACTTGCCCTCGCGGGCGCGACTGGCGCCGGTGTAGGCCCCGGCCTCGGCGCCGAACAGCTCGGCCTCGATCAGCTCACCGGGAATCGCCCCGCAGTTGAGGGTAACGAAAGGCCCGTCGCGCACCGCCGAATTGGCCTGGATGATCGCCGCGATGCGCTCCTTGCCGGCGCCGTTGGGGCCGGTGATCAACACCGGCACGTCGCTGCGCGCGACCTGGACGGCCAGGCCGACCAGGCGCTCCGTGGCCGGATCGGCAAAGACCAGGCCGCGCAGGTCGGCACCGCGCAGGCGTTCGCGCTCCTGCCGGCTGCCGCGCTGGTGGGCGCGCAGCTGCTGGCGCGTCTCGGCCAGCTCCAGCAGGTTGCGCACGCTGGCCAGCAGCTTGGCATCGTCCCAGGGCTTGGGCAGGTAGTCGGCCGCGCCCTGCTTGACCAGACGCACTGCGGCATCGAGATGGGTCCAGGCGGTGAGCAGGATCACCGGCAGGTCCGGCAGACGCTCGCGGATGGCGGCAAAGAGCTGCTCGCCCTCCTCGCCCGACGTCGTGTCGCGGGCGAAGTTCATATCCTGGATGACCAGGTCGACGCCCCCTTGATCGAGCCGCGCCAGTCCCGCCTCGGGTGTCGAGGCCTCCACGCAGTGGATGTCCTCAAGCTCGAGCAATACCGACAGAGCGGTCAGCACGGCTGGGTTGTCGTCGATGAGGAGGACGGTGGGCATGTTCAAGCCGTGATTGGTGATTCGTGATTGGTGATTCGTTGGGGCATTTCGCGACCGGAACCGGACGGCGCCCCCCCTCTTCGCAGGAAAGAATAGTGACGGATCGCCACAGTTGAATCATCCATTGATTGCACCAGCTATCCGGACCGGCTAACGCGCCCCGGAAGGCCCATCTCTTGCGAATCACCAATCACGAATCACCAATCACGCACGCACCGCTCAAGCGGTGCGTGTAGCCACTGCAGGCGGCACCGCGGCGGCGCGGATGGCCGGCGAAAGCACCGAGCCGAGACCCAGTATCCACATGAAGACCATCCCGCCCACCAGGTATTCGACCGGCATGCGCGGCAGGGACAGCTCGCGGACCAGCAGGTCGTTCAGCAGCAGAGCCAGAAGCAGGCCAGCGAGCACGCCGGCGCTGCTGATCAGGAGGTTCTCGACCAGGAAGTAGCGCAGGATGTCGACCCGCCGCGCGCCCAACGCCCGGCGCACGCCGATCTGCTTGCGCCGCTGGTTCACCCACAGCGAGGACATGCCGACGATGCCGCTCGCGGTGATCAGCAGCAGGAACGCGGTGACACCGATCAGCAGGCCGGCCATCAGACGCTCCCCGGCGTAACGCCGGTCGCGGACCTGATCCATGGTCCGGGTGAAGCGCAGGACGCGGTCGCTGCGCAGGGCAAGCAGGGTCTTCTCGGCCTCGCGCATGACCGCCGCCCGCTGACCCGGCTCGGTGCGCACGATGTACTGGCTGTAGTCATCGAGATAGCGCCGCGGCAGGAGCATCGACGACTCCGCGCGGAGCGGGTTGACCGGTGCCCACGGGGTCTGTAGCTGCTCGATGACCCCGACCACGGTGATCGGAGTCGCCTCCGGTCCGTTGCCGTTGTAGAACTGGCGGCCAGCGTAGCGACTCTCCTCCGGCCACAGCTGCTCAGCCAGGGCACGGGTGATGAGCGCATGGTGCAGGGGCGGCGCCTCCTTCTCCGGATCGTGCACGGTGATTTCCTCAGGCAGGAAGTCGCGACCCTCCACCAGCTTCAGGCCGAACGCGTCGATCAGCGAGTCTCCGGACATGTACTGGGCGGACTGGATGTCCGTGGGCTGGTTGGCGGTCGGGTCGGTGTTGATCCCGCCGGTATTCCAGCCGCTGCGGCCCAGCGGCACCTGGTTGGTCCAGGCAGCGGCCGCCACACCGGGAATGCCTCGCAGGGCTTCGAGGTCGCGGCGCTGCATCGACTCGATGTCCCCGATCGGACGCGCGGCGGAAAAGGCCATCACGAAACTGTTGGACTCGTCGGCACCGCTCGGGCGGCTTGAGGTCGCGAGACGATCCTTGATGATGTAGACCGCGTTGCAGACGATGGCCAGGGTCAGCGCCACCTGGGCGGCGATCAGCAGCGGCGCGGTCTTTGAGCGCAGCAGGGTGGACAGGATGGGACGGATTTCCATGTGGGTCTCCTGGTTCGCCTACTGGCTCTTGAGCTGGATGGCAGGGCGCACCTGGCAGGCGCGCCAGCTGGGAAGCAGGCCCGCCACCATGGCGGCGCCCAGCGAGATCAGCAGCGCCGCGCTGAACATCCCCGTGTCGAGGCGAGCCACCAGGTCAAGCGAGGGATCGTGGCGGCGGATGAAGGCCAGGGCGCCAAAGGTCAGCAGCACGCCGACCGCGGCGCCGACCCCGCCGATCACCAGGGCCTCGACCACGTACTGCCTGAAGATGTCGATGCGGGCGGCGCCCAGCGCCCGGCGTACGCCGATCTCGGCGGGACGGGCACTGAATTTGGCCAGCAGCAGGCTCACGGTGTTCACCAGACATACGAGGAGAAATCCGAGTGAAAGCCACACCGCGGTGCGGGCGTCGTCCGCGACGACGCGGTTGAACACCATCCACTCGGGCACGTCGAAGAGGCGGTTGTTGAGCTCGCGTGGGAAGCGGCCCAGTGCCTTCTGTTCGCGGACATAGTTGTCGAGGTACTCACGGTAGGCGGCGCGCTCGGACTCGCCGCCCACCTCGACCCAGTACTGGATCATCTGGCACTCCGACTTCAGCAGGCCGGCAAGGCCCGGCTCCGGGGGCGCCGAGCTGCAGCTGACGTTGCCATTGAATCCGAAGTTGAGGGCAATCGCGGTTCGGATCGGCAGGAAGACCTCTTCGCTGGTCTCGAAGCGATTACCGGCAACCAGCCGGTAGTACTTGGGCAGAGGCGCCCAGTCATCCAGCACGCCGATCACCCGGAAGTCGACGCCGTTGAGGGTGAGGGTCTTGCCCATCGCCTCCGCCGGCGTGCCGTGCAGGCGCTCGGCGAGCGACCGCGCGATCACCGCGACCCGGGCCCCGTCGCGCTCCTGTTCAGCACTCCAGGTCGCCCCTTCCAGCCAGGGCACATCGAACATGGCGAAGAAGTCGCGGCCGGTGGCGATGCCTTCGGCAAAGAAGGGCGGCAGGTCAGGTCGGCCGCTGTCGACCGAGGGGTTGGTGCCCCAGATCGGCACCTGGCGCAGGCCGCGGGCGGCGGTCCACAGCGCCTCGGCGTCCATCCAGGTCAGCTGGTTGGGCGGATCGTCGCCGGACGGACCGCTGTCGACCGGCTCGTTGTCCATCAGCGGGACCAGCAACAGGCCATCCTTGTGCGGGATCGGGTTGCCGGACATCCCGGTCAGGATGGTGAGGGTGGTGACGCTGGCTGCCACGCCGGCGGCGAGGGTCATGACCATCAGGGTGGTCAGTACCGGCGCGCGGCGCAGGCTGAGGAATCCGAGGCGGAGGTAATAGGTCCACATGACGGCTACTCCACCACCACGCCGTCGGCCACCGCCGCCAGCGAAACGCGGGTTTCCTGCAGCAGGTCGGTGACCTGGCCGTCGACGATATGGACATTGCGCTGGGCCCGCGCTGCAAGCTCAGGGTCGTGGGTGACCATGATCACCGTGGTGCCCTCGGCATTGATCTCCTCCAGAAGTTCCATCACTCCCCGCGCCATCTGCGAGTCGAGATTGCCGGTGGGCTCGTCGGCCAGCAGCAGGCGCGGCGTACCGGCCAGGGCGCGGGCGATGGCTACACGCTGCTGCTGGCCGCCGGACAGCTCGGCGGGGTGGTGCTTCATCCTCGAGGCCAGGCCGACGCGCTCCAGGGCGTGCTCGATGCGGCGGCGGCGCTCGGCAGCGGGGAACCCGCGATAGCGCAGCGGCACGTCGACGTTGTCGAACAGGTCCAGATCGGGGATCAGGTTGAAACCCTGGAAGATGAATCCGATCTTCTCGTTGCGCAGTCGCGAGCGGCCGTTGTCGTTCAAGCCGCGGACGTCGACGCCATCCAGGAAGAACTCGCCGCCGCTGAACTCCTCGAGCAGGCCAGCGATGTTCAGGAAGGTCGTCTTGCCAGAACCCGAGGGCCCGGTGACGGCGACGAACTCGCCCTCCTTCACCTCGATGTCGAATCCACGCAGGGCATGGGTCTCGATCAGGTGGGTGCGATAGACCTTGCTCAGGTTGTTCATGCGCAACATGCGGATCTCCTTTGGGTTGCCCGTTCTTTCGGGGGCTGACGCATGGGTTTGATGACCGGGGTCGGGCAGGCAGCTTGTCGCCTGGCGGGCCGCTGGAGGCGACCTCCTGCCGATCGGAACGGAACTCTGGACGCGTTCAGGGCTGGACCTGACTAAGGCGTAAGGGTGATGCGGTCGGAGGAGGCGAACTGGTCGGTACCGGAGATAACGATGCGGTCACCGGCCTGCAGTCCCTCGACGATCTCGACCGCATCGATGCTGGTGGCGCCGATGCGGATCGGCACGCGTTCAGCGCTGTCCTCGACGACGCGGTAGGCAAATCGGCCGCCTTCGGCGTCGAGGAAGGGGCCACGGGCCACGGTCAGCACGGCCTCCCGGCGCTCGAACAGAATCCTGCCGGTGACCCGCTGGTTCTGCCGCAGCCCGGCCGGTGCAGCCTCCGCGAAGCGGATCCGCGCCAGGACCTGGCTGCCGACCACTTCGGGAGAGATCGCCGAGATGGTGCCAGCGCTGTGCGCGCCGGCCACACGCAGCTCAACCGGCATGCCGATGGCGAGCTCGTCGGCATAGCTCTCGGGCACCTCGGCCTCGATCTCGAGGTGACTGAGGTCAACCACGGTCAGCAGGGGGGTGTTGGCCATCACCGCCGCGCGGTCGGCCACTGCCAGGGTGCCGATCACTCCATCGACCGGGGCACGCACGCGCAGCTGCTCGACTCGACGACCCAGCTCGGCGACAAGCAGACGCTGTTGCTCGAGGGCCTGCTGACGGGTACGCAGGTCGAAATCCACCGAGCGGGCCTCCAGCTCGGCATCGGCCTGGGCGTGACGGCTCAGGATCTCGGCGCTCTCGACGGCATCCTGATAGCGCAGCCAGTCGACTTCAGACAGCGCGCCCCGCTCATAGGCCCGTTCGCTGCGTTCGGCTTCCCGACGCGCTGCGGTAAGGGCAAGCGCCTGCTCATCGGCGGTGCGCTGGGCCAGCAGTTTCTGCTTGGCGGCGAGGATCTTCTGCCGCTCGACCTCGACGTCGAGCTGCTGCAGGCGACTGGACTCCTGATCGAACTGGCTGTTCAGCTCGGGCGAATCGATCACCGCGAGCACCTGACCCTCATCCACCGCCTCGCCTGCCGCCACGCGCAGGCTGACCGTGCCGGAATAGCTGGCGAACAGGGTCGGACTGTTGGCCGCCACCACCCGGCCATTGACCATCACGTCACGGACCAGGTCTCCGCGCTGCACGGTGGCGAAGCGCAGCCGCTCACTGCTGACCGCACCGGCGCTGCCAAACCAGCTGCCCACCGCGTAGACGCCGAGTCCCAGCAGGGCGGCCGCGGCCAGCCACCAGCGTAGTCGGCCGCGCTCAGGCGAAGCTGCGGCGGATATCGGGCGGTCCTGGGCGGAAGTGTCGCGGATCATGGCGGTCCGGGAGAACGGGTTCGCAGCAGCAATTGCAGGCATCGTGCCAACGTTCAGACAGACTCCAGAGCTCTGATTTTGCGATTCTTTTTCTGTTCTGGGTCGCGACGGACGGTCCGGCGGACAGACCAGCGGACGCCCGCGGACGCCGTTGGCAGCCGCATGCGGCGAGTGCTGACTTCAAATCCCGGCGTGCCGGTCGATATGGTCCACATGGGGGCCGGAAGCCAGCAGGAGGAACCCATGGACAAGGTCATGACCGACAGCGCCACCGCCCTGTGGCAGGGGCTGATCCGCGAAGCCGAGCAACGCCGGCACCTGTCTCTCGGCGAGGACCTGGAGGCCTATCTGGTGTTCGCCCTGATGCGCCACCTCGGCGACGGCCAGCTGATCCGGCGGACCATGGCCGAGGAGTACCTCGAAGCCCACGAGCGCCCCCTGCGTCCTGACCGCCTTCGCGACGTGGGCGATCGCTGCCTGCTGATCGCCGGCCTGTTTCCGCGTCTGGCCCAACGCCGGCGGGTCAATACCGACTACTACATCGACCTGGGTCGCGGCGCTTACACCGGGGTCGCCCTGCGCGCGCCACACATCGAGCGCTCGCTGTTCGATCGCCTCTGCGAGGCCTTTTGCTCCCTGGTCGCCGTGCTCCAGGCGATCCGCCCCGAGGCCGCCCTGGAGCCGCTACCGGTGACGGACCAGCGCCTCGTGCGGCGGCGCGGGCTGCATTGAGGTCGGAGTCGCAGCGGGCATCTCAGGGCGCGAAGCGGACGTTCGCCACCGCCCCCGATCGGGCGGGCTCTTCGTAGGAGCGGACATGGCCGCGACCGCGGAGATTCGCTCTGGCCGCGGTCTGTGGTGAATACGCCACGCCGCGGTCGCGCCCATGTGCGCTCCTACAGTCGGGCTTCGTTGGGCGTCGGCGAAGCCCCATAGGGTGCGTCCTGGACGCACCGATACGGGCGTTCGGACGCTACGCCCGGTGCGGCCAGCCGCACCCTATGAATGTCTGCTTCCCGCCCCTACCCGCCGGTCAGGCCGCCACCGCGGTGCCGTGCTCGACCCGGGCCGCACGGCGCAGGGCGGCGCGCAAGTCGTCGACCAGGTCCTCGACCGCCTCGATGCCGACCGACAGGCGCAGCAGGCCATCGGAGATGCCGGCCTTGGCGCGGACCTCGGGGGTCATCGCCGCATGGGTCATCGAGGCGGGATGGGCGACCAGGCTCTCGACGCCGCCGAGTGACTCGGCAAGGGTGAAGCAGCGCAGGCCGTCGAGGAAGGCCTTGACCGCCGGCACACCGCCAGCCAGCTCGAAGCTGAGCATGGCGCCGAAGCCCTTCTGCTGGCGCGCGGCAAGGGCGTGGCCGGGG
This sequence comes from Pseudomarimonas salicorniae, assembly GCF_023156535.1. GTDB lineage: Bacteria > Pseudomonadota > Gammaproteobacteria > Xanthomonadales > Xanthomonadaceae > Pseudomarimonas > Pseudomarimonas salicorniae. The sequence continues at coordinate 81,863 of NZ_JALNMH010000001.1, forward strand.
TGCGAGGTCAGGCCGGGGAAGTAGACCCTGGCGACGCCGGCTTCGGCGTCGAGCAACTCGGCGATGGCCAGCGCATTTTCCTGGTGCACCCGCAGTCGGGCCTCCAGCGTGCGCAGGCCGCGCAGGGTCAGGAAGCTGTCGAACGGGCTGCCGGTGAGGCCCAGGCAGTTCGCCCACCAGACCAGCTGCTGGTGCAGCTCCGCGGTTGCGGCAACCACGGCGCCGCCGACCACGTCGCTGTGGCCATTGATGTACTTGGTGGTCGAATGCAGGACAAGGTCCGCGCCAAAGGCCAGCGGCGTCTGCAGGGCCGGCGAGAGGAAGGTGTTGTCGACCAGGGCCAGGGCGCCGGCGGCATGCGCGGCGTCGATCACCGCCTGCAGGTCGGTGATCCTCAGCAGCGGGTTGCTCGGCGTCTCGATCCAGACCAGGCGCGCCGGCTCGGCGAGGACGCGCCGGACCTCGTCGGCATCGCTGAGGTTGGCCACGACCAGCTCGAACTGGCCCTTGCGTGCCAGCGCATCGAACAGCCGCCAGCTACCACCGTAGCAGTCGTGCGGCACCACCAGTCGTTCCCCCGGTTTGAGCAGCTGCAGTGCAAGCGTGATCGCGGCCATCCCCGAGGCGGTGACCACGGCCCCTGCCCCGCCCTCCAGGCTGGCCAGGGCTTCGCCGAGCTGGTCACGGGTGGGATTGCCGCTGCGCGTGTAGTCGTAGGCGCGCTTGCCGCCAAAGCCGTCGAAGCTGAAGTTGGTAGACAGCACCAGGGGCGGAACCACCGCGCCGTAGGCGGGATCGCGGTCGATGGAGGCGCGCACGGCGCGGGTGGCAGCTTGCAGCTCGGACATGGTGGCGTCTCCGTTCAACAGGGGGCGAGGGTGTGGCGCAGCAGGGCATCGATGGCCTGCGGCTCCTTGAGGAAGGCGTCATGGCCGTAGGCCGAGGTGATCGTCTGCAGGCGCGCCGCGCCGGCCAGCCGACCAGCCAGGGCCTCGAGCTGCTCGGGCGGCGCAAGCCAGTCGCCCTCGACCGCGAGCAGCGAGGTCGGTGCATGGACGGCCGCGGGGTCGACGTGGTGCAGGTCGATGGACTCGGACAGGCGCAGGAAGGCAGTGGCGCTCCATCGGGCCACGTACTTCTGGCCGCAGGCCTGCAGGTAGTCCTCGGCGGCGCAGCAGGCCCGCCCGCCCTCGATCCGCGCCGGCGCGTCGAAGCGCTGGCCGAACTCTCGTGGCGAGCGATAGCTGAGCATGGCCAGCTGGCGGGCCAGCGAAAGCCCGAGCTCGTCGGCGCACTGCAGCTGACCCAGCGCCACCACCTGCCGCTGCAGGGCGCGGAAGGCACTGGCGAAGGGGTGCGGCCGATCCGCCGCGCTGATCACCGCCAGGCGGGCTACCCGAAGTGGATGGCGGGCCGCGAACTGCAAGGCGACCATGCCGCCATAGGAGGCGCCTACGAAGGCGTGCAGGCGGGCGATCCCGAGCGCATCGAGTGCAAGGGCGATGGCGTCGGCCTGGTCCGCGGTATCGATCGGGGCATCAAGGTCGCCGTCGGCACCGACCCAGTCGAAGCTCAGCAGGCGGTGGCGGCGCGGATCCAGGGCATGGCCAGGCCCCGCACAGCCCTGCCACCAGCCATCGAAACCGTCGAGGGCGTTGGCCAGAACATGCCGGTTCGCCGAAATGCCGCCGGCCACCCAGACGGCCGGGGCATGCGCCGGTCCGACGCACTCGACCCGCAGGCTGACCCGGCGCAGTCCGGCATGGCGCATCGGCAGGTCGATCGCCAGCAGGTAGCGCTCGGCCTGGATCGGCGCCGGAATCTCCGGCGTGGCGGGCGAACATTCCTCGATGCGGGCGGCTTGGTCGGTCAGGCTCATGGCGCGGTCCTCGTGGCGGGAACCATCGAGCAAGCCGCGGAGCGCTGGAGAGGAGGAGCGAAGGCCCATCGCGGGCGCCACGCCAACCATCTTCCGGCCGACCGCCCGATGCGGTCACCGCAGGACTTGGCACCGTCACGTCGCCTTGCGGCGCCGCAGGTTGCCCCGGCTTCAAAGGGCCTGTCCCTCTGCCGGTCTTGATGGATGGGCGCAGATTATCCCTGGCCCGGAGGCTTGTCAATCGCTTCATCCGCATGAAGCGATATAGTTTCTCCCGCAAGGTTCGGTATTGGGCCGCATCGGGTCGCCACGACGCCTTGCGGTAGAATCCGCGCCCCGCTTCACGCCGGCCGCTTCAGCGGCCCCATGCCCATGTCCGAACACCTGCGCGAAACGCGGCGTCGCCGCACCTTCGCCATCGTCTCCCATCCCGATGCCGGCAAGACCACGCTGACCGAGAAGCTGCTGCTGTTCGGGGGCGCGATCCAGATGGCCGGTTCGGTGAAAGGCCGCAAGGCGGCGCGCCACGCGACCTCTGACTGGATGGCGCTGGAAAAGGAGCGTGGCATTTCGGTGACCAGCTCGGTGATGCAGTTCCCCTACGAGGGCCGCATCGTCAACCTGCTCGACACCCCCGGCCACGCCGACTTCGGCGAGGACACCTATCGCGTGCTGACCGCGGTGGACAGCGCCCTGATGGTGATCGACGTCGCCAAGGGCGTCGAGGAGCGAACCATCAAGCTGATGGAGGTCTGCCGCCTGCGCGATACGCCGATCATGAGCTTCATCAACAAGCTCGATCGCGAGGGCAAGGAGCCGATCGACCTGCTCGACGAGGTCGAGCGCGTGCTCGGCATCCAGTGCGCACCGGTGACCTGGCCGATCGGCATGGGCTCGCGCCTGAAGGGCGTCGTTCACCTGATCACCGGCGAGGTGCATCTCTACGAGCCGGGGCGCAATTTCACCCGCCAGGACAGCACCATCTTCGCCTCGATCGACGACCCCGGCCTCGAGGCGCGGATCGGCGCGAATATGCTGGCCGACCTGCGCGACGAGCTGGAACTGGTGCAGGGCGCCTCGCACCCGTTCGACAAGGACGCCTACCTCGCCGGCCGGCAGACGCCGGTGTTCTTCGGCTCGGCGGTGAACAACTTCGGCGTCCAGCTGCTGCTGGATTTCTTCGTTGAACATGCCCCTTCACCGAAACCGCGGGCGACGACCACGCGCGAGGTGTCGCCCGACGAAGAGACATTCTCCGGCTTCGTGTTCAAGATCCAGGCCAATATGGACCCGCAGCACCGCGACCGCGTCGCCTTCCTGCGCGTGTGCTCGGGCCGTTTCGACGCCGGGATGAAGGCGCTGCAGACGCGCATCGGCAAGGAGGTCAAGCTCGCCAACGCGCTGACCTTCATGGCCTCGGACCGCGAGATCGTCGAGACCGCCTATCCGGGCGACGTCATCGGCATCCACAACCACGGCACGATCTCGATCGGCGACAGCTTCAGCGTCGGCGAGGCGCTGAACTTCACCGGCATCCCGAACTTCGCTCCCGAGCTGTTCCGGCGAGCCCGGCTGCGCGATCCGCTGAAGCTCAAGCAGCTGCAGAAGGGCCTTGCCCAGCTCAGCGAGGAGGGCGCCACGCAGTTCTTCCGCCCGCTGATGAGCAATGACCTGATCCTCGGCGCGGTCGGCACCCTGCAGTTCGACGTGGTCGCCTACCGGCTCAAGGACGAGTACGGCGTCGACGCCAGCTTCGACCAGGTGCAGATCGCCACCGCGCGCTGGGTGCACTGCGATGACGCGAAGAAGCTGGAGGAGTTCCGCGAGAAGAACGCCATGAACCTCGCCCTCGATGCTGCCGGCGAGCTGGTCTATCTCGCCCCTTCTCGGGTCAACCTGCAGTTGGCCCAGGAGCGCGCCCCGGCGGTGCGCTTCTCGGCCACCCGCGAGCACGCCAGCGCGGTGGCGGTGGGCTGAGCTGAGCCGCTATCGCGGCAGCAGGCCGCGAAGCAGCCAGACCGCGATGCGGGCCGCACCGAAGTAGAGCCCTGCCGCGCACAGCAGGGCGCCGGGAACGAAGATCCGGTCATCAACCTTGGGCGCGTGATCCTGCGCAACAAAACTGAGGGTGAAGTCGTTCCAGCTGTTGAGGTACAACCCGGCCCCGGGCAGGAAGAGGGCCGCCAGGCCGCAGGCGGCCAAGGCCAGCGCGAACAGCATGGCCAGGCCGCAGCCCATCAGCAGGATCGAGCCCAGCAGGCCTCTTCCACCGCGCGCGCTGGCCAGTCGGATCAGCGAGCGCGGTGAGCCGCCCGCGGCCTGACGCTGCAGCATGATCTCCTCGACCAGCTCGGGCAGGAAGTCCTCTGCCGGACCGAGCGAACCGATGGCCTCGTCGAGGCGTTCGTCGACACTCCCGCTCAGGCGCGCCGCCGCCTCGAGCACATGCGACTGCAGTTCGCGCTGCAGTTCGGAACGTTCGCTGGCCCGCAGGGCGGTCAGCATCGGCGCCAGCTGCCCGGCAAACCGCTCCAGCCGATGCCGCACCTGCGGATGATCCGCATTGAGCCTTTCGATGCTCACTTCAGCAGCTCCTTGCGTGCGCGGTGGATGCGCTCGAGCTCGGCGCGCATGCGCCGCAGAACATCCCGCCCCTCGGGCGTGATCGCGTAGTACTTCCGCGGGGCACCGCCCGCCTCGGTGATCCATTCGTTGGTCACCATCAGATCCCTGGATAGTCGCTTCAGCAGCGGGTAAAGGGTGCCTTCGGCGATTTCTGCCTCCAGCACGCCGCGCAGGCGCTGGGCAATCTCGTAGCCATAGCTGGTGCGCTGATCAAGCAGTTCCAGGATCAGCATCTCCAGCAGACCCTTGCGGACCTGGGGCAACCAGCGATCGATCAGCGTCTGCGCGTCGGACATGCACTCGGGCACCGTGACTTCCGGCCCGGACTGTACCGGCAGGAGCCTTGCTAGGCTATGTACCTCGCTTAGCGATGTATTCAACAAAACGAGGTACTCAATGAACGGATCACCCCTGTCGCTCAACGTCTTCCCCACCGCGGGAAACCGGAATCTGGGGCGCGGAGCCCTGTGGATCGCCCCCTTGCTGTGGGCTGCCGGAGCCGTGGCAGGCAACCTGCCCGAAACCCGGGAGTGGCGCGGGGACCTCTCGCTACCGAACGGGGCCACCCTGCCTATCGAGGTGGAGCTGTTCCTCAACGCCGCGGGTGAACCGGACGGCAACCTGATCAGCCCGGCCCAGGACCAGCGATATGCGCGGCTGGTCGAGGTCGAGTTCGCCGACGACCGGCTCCGGGTGCTCGGCCGCGCCCCCGATGTCGAGATCGCCGGACCGATCGATAACGGCACCTGGCAGGCGACCTTCAGCCAGGGCGGGTTCCAGGCCGAGCTGAGTCTCGCGCCGACGGCGCAGGTCACCGAGGTCGAGCGCCCCCAGTCGGCGGCTGCCCTGCGCGACTGGCCCGGCGAGGCGCGCAGGATTCCCGCCAAGGGCGCGGTGCTCGCCGGCACGCACGTCCGGCCCAGCGAGGGCACGCGCGCTGCGGCGCTGCTGCTGGGCGGCTCCGGGGCTACGGAGCGTGATGGCTATTTCGCGGGACACCGCCCGCTGGCTGTTCTGGCCGCGCAGCTGGCCGAGCGCGGAATCGCCTCGCTGCGCTATGACAAGCGGGGCGTCAACCGCAGCAGCGGGGAGCACGACCCCACCGATATCGACACGCTCACCCGGGATGCCGAGGCGGCCCTGCGTTTCCTGCGCGCCAGGCACCCGGGACTGCCGCTGCTGGTGATCGGTCACAGCGAAGGCGGACTGATCGCCGCCCGCTTGGGCGCCGGCGCAGCGCCGCCGGATGGCGTGGTGTCGCTGATGGGCCCGGTGCTGCCGCTGGCCGAACTGTTCGCGCTCCAGGACCGGACCGAGGCGCGCGCGGCGGGCGCCAGCGAATCCGAAGCCGACGCGCTGGTCTCGCTGAGCCGGCAGATCTACGAAGCAGCGGCGAAGCATTCGGATCCGGCCTCGCGCATGCCAGCGGTGATGGCCGTGCTTGAATCCGCCAGCGACGCGCAGCGGCAAGCCTTTGAACGCTTCAACGGCGGCACCGGAACCCTCGGCCCGGGCATGCTGGGCGGCCGGCACTATCACACCCTGTTGGCCGTGGCGCCGAAGGAGAGCTGGGGCGCGCTCGACGTGCCCGGACTCCTTCTGTTCGGGGAACTCGATTCCCAGGTCCCGGCAGCGGCCAACATCGAAGTGCTGCCCAAGCGTGACGGTCTGAGCATCGTCACCCTGCCTGGCATCAATCACGTGATGCAGCGCAGTGATTCTGCCGCCACCCAGCGTTACGCCGAGATTGACCACGTGGTGGCTGCCGAAGTGGAGTCAGCCCTCGCGCAGTGGATCGAGCAGTGGCTGCAGGCCGCCGGCCATAACAGCACGCACTGAATCCCCTGCGCCCTTGCGGCAAACGGTTCCGCGAGCGTGGGCGTGGTGGCAGAGCGCCCGACCGTCATCGGGCCGACCGGCGCGAACGGCGGTCGCGGGCGCATGTTTGCCGATCGCCTTACCGTCCCAAGCCCCCGCACGTGGAGCTTGCTCGACTAACCGCCGCGGTATGGCGACCTCATTGAGTCGCAATCGAGCAAGCTCTTCGGTGCTTCGTTGGCAGGATTCGAACGCGAATTTTGCGCGCTCTGTTGCCGCTCCGCCATCCGGCCCTGCGGCCAGGGCTCAGGAGTCGAAACCGCCGCGGAACAGCAGGTCGGGCTCGGCGGGATGTTGTGACTTGGTTTCGGGCTGGGGGGCCGCGCTGTCGAGTTCGAAGGAGGACGCGGCGATCAGGCTGTCGGACTGCGCGGGAGGGGCAACGGAACCGGTTTCGCCGCGCCACTGCGGAACGGTGATCACCGCAGCCAGGGCCAGCATGGCCGCCATGGCCATGGCGACACGCTGCCGGCTGATGGTCTCGCGCGGCCGGCGCAGGGCGATGAACTCGCGCTCGAGCGCCCGGGCGTCGTCGCCGATGGCCAGCAGGGCGCGGCCGAGGTCGGCGGCGCGGGCGTCTTCGGCCATCAGCCGGACCGCCTGCTCGCGGCGACCGGCATCGGCGCCCTCTTCCAGGCCGTACAGTGCCTCGGTCGAGGCCGCACGCGCAGCCGACTCGGCGGTGTGCCGCCGCCAGGCGTCTCGCAGTCGGTCTTCAATCATCACGCTTCTCCCAGCCTTCCGCACGCAAGCGTGCCTTCAGTTCGTCCAGTCCGCGGTAGACCAGCTTGCGCCCGGCATCGAAGCTCAGTCCGCACAGCTCGGCCACCTCGGGGACGGTGAACCCCTGCAGGTACAGCTGCAGCGGGCGTCGGCGCCGCTCCGGCAGGGCCGCGATCGCCGTCGCCACCGCATCGGCCAGCTGCCGGTCCTCGGCCTCCGCCTCCGGCGCCTGCGGCGCCTGGCCAAGCGGCTCGGCGTCCAGCAGGTCGGGCTCCTCCGGCAGGGCCTCGGCCGGTCGCGCCTCGGCGCGCCGCACCGCATCGACCAGCACGCTGGTCACCGTCCTTTGTACATAAGACGCAGGAAGCAGCGCTTTCGGGTCACGCTGCAGCGTGTTCCAGAGCCGGATGCGCACTTCCTGCTCGATATCGTCGACGTCGATGCCGTGGCGGTCGAGCCGGTGACGGACGATCTGCGCCCGGACGCGCGCGCCGAAGCGGGCGATCAGAGCCTGCAGGGCGTGGTCGGCGGACGCGCCCATTCAGGACCCGGCGCCTGCGCGCCGGGCTGCCGCGACGACCATCGGCCGGACTCAGCCCGCGATGTAGGACTGAAGCTGGGCGATTTCGGCCTGCTGGTCCTCGATCACCGCCTTGACCAGGTCGCCGATCGAGACCACCCCCACCACCCCCTCACCGTCGACCACCGGCAGATGGCGGATGCGGTGGTCGGTCATCAGCTTCATGCAGCCGTGGACGGTGCGGTCGGGCGCCACGGTGATCAGGTCGCGGGTCATCACTTCGGAGACCCGGGTCTCGGCCGAGGAGCGCCCCTTGAGGATCACCTTTCGCGCATAGTCACGCTCGGAGATGATTCCGGCGAGCTGCTCGCCCTGCAGGACCAGAAGGGCGCCGACCTCGCGTTCGGCCATCATCCTGATGGCATCGAGGACCGGTGCGTCGGGGCGGATCGAGAAGATCGCGCCCCCCTTGCCGTCGATCAACTGCTGCACTGTGCGCATGGCAACCTCCGGGATTCAGGCCTTCGATGATAGTCCCGACCGGGCTCCGGGCGCATCCGTGGCGGGCGGCGCCAGGGTCTCGCTGACGAGATAGAGCGGTCGCGCCTTGGCCTCCATGTACAAGCGGCCAAGGTACTCGCCAAGGATGCCGAGGGCGACCAGTTGCACGCCCCCGAGCAGGAGGATCACCACCATCAGGCTCGGATACCCGGCCACCGGATCGCCCCAAAGCAGGGTCTTGAGCACCACCCAGACGCCGGCGGAAAACGCCACCAGGGCCGTCGCGAGGCCTAAATACGTGGCCACGCGCAGCGGCGCCGTGCTGAACGAGGTGATGCCCTCCAGGGCCAGGTTCCACAGGCGCCAGTAGTTGAACTTGCTGCGCCCGGCGAGCCGCGCATCGCGCCGGTAGTCGAGCGCGCACTGACGGAAGCCGACCCAGGCAAACAGGCCCTTCATGAACCTCTGCCGCTCGCGCAGGCCGCGCAGGCCATCGAGGGCGCGCCGCGAGAGCAGCCGGAAGTCGCCGGTATCGGCGGGGATGGCGGTCTGCGAGAGGCGACGCATCACCCGGTAGAAGGCGCTTGCCGTCGCCCGTTTCAGCCAGCTCTCGCCGGCGCGCTCGAGGCGGCGTCCGTAGACCACGTCGAAGCCCTGGCGCCAGCGCTCGACGAACTCGGGGATCAGCTCGGGCGGGTCCTGCAGGTCGGCGTCGATCACCACCAGCGCGTCGGCCTCGACGGCGTCCAGCCCGGCGGTCAGCGCAAGCTCCTTGCCGAAATTGCGGCTAAGGCGCAGGCCATCGACCCTTGGGTCCTGTCCTCGCAACCGACCGATCAGCGCCCAGCTGTCATCGGCACTGCCGTCGTCCACGTACAGCACGCGGCAGGACAGCGGCAGCCCGTCGAACACCGCGGCGAGGCGGCGATGAAAGGTTTCCAGCACCTGAGATTCATTGAACACCGGCACCAGCACGACCAGCCGATCCATCTCTACTCCTGTTTGCCCGGGTCCGCGCCATCCAGGCGCTCCAGCGCCCGGGCCCCGCCCAGCTGTCGCGCCTGGCGCTCGACCCAGGCGATCCGCTGGCGCAGGTAGGGCCCGGGCGCCTCGACCGAATAGCGTCGCGGACTGGGCAGCACCACCGCAAGCTGCGCTGCCTCGCGCAGGCCGAGCTGCGCCGCCGGCTTGCCGAAGTACGCCTGGGCCGCGGCCTCGGCACCGTACAGGCCGTGGCCGAACTCGGCGATGTTGAGATAGACCTCGAGGATCCGCCGCTTCGGCCACAGCGTCTCGATGCAGACCGTCCAGCCCGCCTCCAGCCCCTTGCGCAGCCAGCTGCGCCCGGGCCAGAGGAACAGGTTCTTGGCCACCTGCTGGCTGATCGTGCTGGCGCCGCGGCCGCTTTCCTCCTGCAGCGCATCGCGGATCGCCTCGAGGTCGAAGCCGGAGTGGCGGGCGAAGTTCTGGTCCTCGGAGGCGATCACCGCGATCTGCAGCTGCGGCGAGATGGCCTCCAGCGGCCGCCATGTCTGGCGCAGCGGCGGGTCTCCGTCGGCGCGGGACAGGCGGTAGTCGAGCATGAAGGCGCTGGTCGGTGGGTCAACGAAACGCAGCGCGCCGACCACCAGCCAGGGCAGCACCAGCATCAGCGCGGCCAGCCAGAGCAGCCAGCGAAGACCACGGCGCCAGCCGCCGCGGCGCGCCTTCGACGGCCCACGCTTGCGCATCTCGGACCTCCGGGTGGAAATCATCACAGTGTAGACGGGACCCGGCCGCCGCCGCGGCTACAATGCCGGGCCTGCGAGTTCCCGCCGAGGCCCAGCGTTCCATGTCCGACTCCCCCCGTTCAACCGACGTACTTCTGCGCTTCCTGCTCGGGCGCACCGGCGTGCGCGGAGTCATGGTCTCCCTCGACGAAGCCTGGCAGGAGATCCGCCGGCGCGAGTCCTATCCCGATCCGTTGGCCGCCCTGCTCGGCGAGACCGCAGCCGCCGCGGCGCTGTTCACCGGCCACGTCAAGGTCGAGGGCCGGCTGTCGATCCAGCTCAAGGGCGGCGGGGCGCTGCGCACGCTGTTCGCCGAGTGCACCCACCGCGGCACCGTACGCGGCCTTGCACTGTGGGAGGGCGAGCTGCCCTCCCCGCTCGACCTCGGCCACCTGGGCGAGGGATCGCTGCTGGCGATCACCATCGAGAAGCCTCCGCTGCCGAGCGGGGAGTCGGTGCGCTACCAGGGCCTGGTCGCACTCGAACACGACTCACTGAGCCGGGCCTTCGAGTCGTACTTCTCCCAGTCCGAACAGCTGCCGACCCGCCTGCTGCTGGCCGCCGACGGCCAGCGCGCCCGCGGTCTGATGCTGCAGGTCCTGCCCGGTGCGCAGGAGGACGAGGATGCCTGGCCGCGTACCCAGGCCCTTTTCGAGACCCTCGGCGCCCGCGAGATGCTGGACACGGCGCCCGCCGAACTCCTGCACCGACTCTTCCACGAGGAGCTTCCCGAGCTGCTCTCGCAGCGCGAACTGGCCTTCGGCTGCAGCTGTTCACGGGAGCGCGTGGGCGGCATGCTGCTGGCGCTCGGCCACGAGCAGGCGATGGAGGCGATCGACCCCGATCTCGGCGCGGTGGGCGTGCAATGCGAGTTCTGCGGCCAACGCTACCGATTCGACCCGGTCGACCTCGAGCAGCTGTTCGCCGGCGGCGGCATCGACCCCGCCGCGCCGACCTCGCACTGAGCTTCGTCGCTCAGTGCGGCGCGGCCTCGTGCAGGGGCGCACCGTCGCGCTGCTGGAGCAGGCTGTGCAGCGGCTGCGGATGCGCGAACAGGAACCCCTGGCCAAGCGTGCAGCCCATCTGCTGGACCAGCTCGAGCTGCGCATGCGTCTCGATGCCCTCTGCGATCACCTCCATGCCGAGTGACTGACCGAGACTGCACACCGCGCGAAGCACCGCCTGCGCACTGCTTCGCGAGTCGTCGTCAAGTGCGGAGATGAAGCTGCGGTCCACCTTCAGCGTGTGCAGCGGGAACTGGTGCAGGTAGCTCAACGATGAGTAGCCGGTGCCGAAATCATCGAGCGCGAGCCGTACGCCGGCGTGGCGCAGGGCGAGCATCATGCTGCGCACCTTCTCGGGCTCTTCAATCAGGATCCGCTCGGTCACCTCAAGGCGCAGGTGATCAGCCTGGAACTCGTAACGCTGCAGCAAACGCAGCAGCTGGTCGACGAAACCCGGATTCCTGAAGTGCCGGCCGCCGACGTTGATCGTTACATAACCTCCGGTTTCGACAAGAACCCAGGCCTGGGCCAGCACCAGCTCGAAGACCTGCCAGTCCATCGCTTCCGACAGCCCCGACTCCTCGGCAATCGAGAGAAACTCGCCCGGCGCCATCAGACCCTGCTGCGGGTGGCGCCAGCGCATCAGGGCCTCGTAGCCGACCACCTCGCCGGTGGCCAGCTGGACGATCGGCTGGAACACGGGCTCGAACTCGTTGCGCACCAGGGCCCGGCGCAGGTTGCCTTCCAGCTCGAGCTGGTGCAGTGCCTCCCGGCGCAGGGCGTCGTCGAACAGCTCGCAGCGCCGCCTACCGCGCGCCTTGGCCCGGTAGAGGGCGACATCGGCATCCCGGAGCAGCTCCTCGGGGCTGGAATAGAGCGGTCGTGACACAGCGATGCCCACGCTGGTCGAGGTGAACAGCTCCTTGCCCATGACCCGGACCGGCTCGTCGAGCACGGAGATGATCCGCACGGCGAGGCGCTCGGCCTCGGCTTCATCCTCGATCGCGTCCATCAGCACGGCGAACTCGTCGCCGCCGAGTCGTGCCACGAGACCGCTGCCACCGACCACCTGGGACAGTCGCAGGGCAACCTCCTTGAGCAGCTCGTCACCGACCAGGTGTCCGACCGAGTCATTGATCACCTTGAACCGGTCGAGGTCGAGGAACAGCAGCGCGAAACGGTCACGGCGACGCCTCTGGTAGCGCGCCAGGGCTTCGGCCATGCGCCCTACGAAGGTCACCCGGTTGGGCAGGCCGGTCAACGGATCGTGGGTCGCCGCATACTGCAGCTCACGCTCGAAGCGCTCGCGCTCGGCAATCTCCTGGCGCAGGTCGCGGTTGGCGGCGAACAGCGCCTCGGTGCGTTCGGCCACGCGTCTTTCGAGGTCGACATTGGCCACGCGCAGGCTTTCGGCGGCGCGCATGCGCTGCAGGGCGTTGGCGATGTGGAAGCCGACGAAGGTGAGGATCTCCTGGTCGCGTCGCTGGTAGCGGTGGAGGGTGTCGTAGCTCTGCACGGCAAGCACGCCGACGGTGCCCGAGTCGCAGACCAGGGGCACGCCCAGCCACATGGTGGCGCGCGGCCCGAAACTGCTGATCTCGCCCTGTTCGCTGAGCCGGTCGATGGTCGCCCGGTCGGCGAGCAGGGCCTGCCCCGTGCGCAGCACGTACTCGGTCAGGCCGCGGCCCAGCGGACGCCGCTGGCGAACCATGTCACGCTCGTCCACCGAGTAGGGAAACTCCAGCGCGTTGCCGTCATCGACCAGGGTGGCGATGTAGAAGTTGGCGGCGTAGAGAAGCCGCCCGATGACCCGGTGGGTGGCGGAGTAGAAGTCGGCCAGCGAGGCTTCCGAAGCGCCCAGCTCTGCGATGCGGAACAGCGCGGCCTGCAGGGTTTCACCGCGCTGCCGCTCCTCGACCTCGGCCCGCAGCGCGCGATTGGCCTCGCGCAGCTCGTTGGTGCGGTCCATCACGCGTCGCTCAAGCTCGACCTGGGCCCAGCGCCGCTGCAGAGCCGCGCCGAGATGCTGGGCGACAAAGGTAAGCAGGGCGCGATCCTGGTCGCCATAGGTGTGCTGCGGTTCGTAGCTCTGCACGACGACGGCGCCGAACACCTCGCCCGCGAAGACCAATGGCACGCCCAGCCAGTCGACGCTCGGCGGACCGAAGCCGGCAGTATCGACACCGATCTGCAGGCTGAGGATCTCCGACGGCCCCATCAGCGTTTCGCCGGTGGTGACGACATGCGCGGCAAGCGAACCCTTCAGGCTGGACAGCGGAAAAACCTGATCGGGCGTCGGCGGATCGTCGTCGTCGAGGACGTCGCGGAAGTAGGGAAAGCTGACGTCCCCGCTTTGACGGTCGCGCAGGACGATGAAGAAGTTCTCCGCGTACATCAGCCCGGCGATGATGCCGTGGATGATCGCGAGCACTTCGCCCAGCTCGCGATTGGACGAGGCGAGGTCGGCGATGGCGAACAGTGAGCGCTGCAGTTTCTCGGCATGGGCCAGCTGCTGAACCGCGCCGTTCAGTCGTTCCAGCTCAAGCGCCGCGGGCAGGCGATGGGAGAGCAGATCGGCGGCCCGCTGCAGGGCACTTTCGCTCAACCTGCCCGGGTCGGCCAGCACCAGCAGCACGCCGACATGCTGGTCGAGCAGGAAGATTGGCTGGGCGAACCGCCCCTCCCGCGCAAGCGGCCGTCGTTCGATCGCGGTCTCGCGGGCCAGCTGGCGGTCCTCTTCCGAGGAGGCGCGACCGTGTTCGGCCAGCAGGGAGAACCCGCGCGCCTCGGTCACCCAGAGCTGGATCCCGCGCGCCGCAAACCGACGCCGGGCCCAGCCCCAGACCGAATCCGCCAGCTCGGCCGCGCTGCTGCCGGAAAGCAGCAGGTCTGACCGGCCGAGATCGGCCGGTGGCGGATTCAGCGGGCGTTTGGCGTCATTCACGACCAGGAATCGGATGCGGGTTCCGGCAAAGCGGCAGTCTAGCCTCAATACCCGGACCGGTGCCCTTCGCGGCCCGTCGGTCGCACCGCTCCGCCCGTCGCCAGGCTCCCCGGCAAGCGGGCAACCCGGATGTTAACCAGACGTAAAAAGCGCTACGCTATTGGTCCGGAATGCAGGAACCATCGGCGCCCCGCGCCGGTCCCAGCTACCGATGACGAGGATTTTCGCGCCATGACCGCCCGCCGCCTTGCTCCGCTTGCCTGGTTGCTGCTTGCAGCGTGCGGCCTGGCGGGTGCCCAGGCGGGCGGCGCCGGGGCGCTGCTGTTGCCGGAGCAGCCGGTGCTGGTCAACGAGGGCCCGCTGCAGCGCCTCATCGTGCGACCGCTCGGCGAAGGCCGAACTCCGCCCGCCGACGGCCGCAGCAACAGCTTCCTCACCCTCGAAGCCGGATCGGGCATGAGCCTGCTCTGCGACACCTCGTATGGCATCGGCGTCGCCCTCGGCGACCTCGATCGCCACTGTCTGCTGGCCCACCTGGGTGATTCCGGCTGGAAGCTCGGCCAGGTCGACCAGGTGTCGGTCGGCGCCACGCTCGACCTCGACGAGTTGGACCTGCCCTTCGACATCGACTTCGGTCTGTCCTGGCTTCAGAGCGACCTCGACGACGGCTCCGACCTCGAGTTCGGCCTGATCGATCCGCGCTACGCGCCCAGCGCCGGCATCGCTTCCGACCTCGCCGGCGAGTCCCTGCACATCGGCGCCACCCACTGGATCAGCGAGCGGAGCTGGGTGCGGGTCACCGGTCGGGGCAGCCGCTTCCGTATCGATCGCCTGCTGCCGAGCGGCCCGCTCAGCTGGAACACGCGCTCGCTGCGTCTCGACGCGGGCCTCGGTGACTTCGCCGGCAGCCTGACCGGCCGCGAAACCCGCATCCCCCGCCTGGACCAGAGCAGGTTCGATCTCGACGTCGGCGTCAGCTGGCGCACGCCCTGGTCCGGTCGATTCACCGTCGGGGCCCGCAACCTCCTTTCACCTGCCGACGCCATGAGCCCGGAAATCGCCCGCGGCAACGAGCCGCTGGTCGAGGCGCGCACGCCCTACGTGCGCTACCAGCAGGATCTCTGAGTCCGACGAGCTGAGCGCCGGGCCTGTCAGCCCGGTCGGCCGCCTACCACCACGGCCCAACCCGCCAGCTCGCCGTTGGCGAAGCTGATCGGGCGCACCTCGCGGTCCTTGCCCGCCATCGGCTCCAGCCAGGTCTCCAGCGCTTCCCGGTCCCGGGCATGCTCGATCAACTCACGCTGTCGCAGCAGGGAGCGTGCGTGCTCCTGGCGCCAGTGCCCGAGCGCGTTGTCGGCGGCTTCAACGCCGGCCAGCCGGGCGCGCTGAAGCACTGCCATCAGTCCATCCCGGGTTTCCGCCAGCAGGTCGGGAAACAGTGCGCCCTCGATGCGCTGCTGCATCTGCTCAAGGATGCCATTGAAGCGGGCCCGCAGGTCGTTGGCTGCGGCATCCCGGCGCAACGCCTGCTGGCCTTCAGCGGTGGCCGACCGGGCCATCGGCTCGATCAGCCGGGCCACGATCTCCGGCAGACCCTGCGCTTCGATCCATTCCGCATGGGTCAGTTCCTCGCGGGCGATGCGCACCGGCAGTGCATCAATGTGGTGGACCAGGGCGGCGAATACACCCTCGGGCCGAAGCACCCGGCGCAGCTCCGCCAGCGCAGCCGCACCGGCGTACTCGACCCCGAACTGGCTCATGCAGAAGTCGAAACTGCCCTCGTCGAAGGGCAGGAGCTCGACGTCGACCCTCGCATGGACCTGCAAACGCCCGCGCTCGCCGGCCGGCATAGCCGCGATCCAAGGCGGTGCGATCTCGGCCAGATCGACGGCGTCGATCTGCGCGCCACGCTCGCGGAATGCCTCGTGGGCACAGAGCAGCTGGCTGAGCGGAGCATTCCCACAGCAGGCATCCAGCACGCGGGCTGCGTCGGGCAGTTGGGCGAATCGCGCCTCCCAGAACTCGCGCAGACTTCCGGCGTAGTTGCCGGAGAAGCTGCCCGCGCAGGAATGCAGCGCACCGCCTCGCCAATAGCTGCTCCAACTGTCGACCCGCGCCTCGCGGGCGCTGGGCAAGGTCGGGCCTGGGGGCGGGATCGTGGACATCGAAGGTACCGGGCGGCGGGAGCACCAGACTAACCGAGCCGCCGATCCGCCGGAATGCTGGCCGGGCCTCAAGTAAACTGCCGCCCATGAATAGCTCCCCCAGCGTGAACCCGGCCGGCCTGCCGCCGGCCCTGCAGCAGTTCCTGCAGATCGAGCAGCTGATCCAGAGCGGACAGCTCGCCACTGCCAATCAGCAGGTCGAAGGCCTGCTGCGAAGCCAGCCCGGCCTGGTACCGGCGCTGCTCTACAAGGCCGAGATCGAGCTGGCCTCGGGCCGGAATGGCGCCGCGCGGCAGTACATCGGCAAGGCCCTGGCTGGCCACATGGACAGCCCGCGGACCGCCATCCAGCTGGTGCGCATGCTCGCCGTACTGTCCGAGTCCACCACCATCCTCGAGATCGTCGGACAGCTGCCGCCGCCGATGTGGGATTCGGCGAAATCGCTGACCGAGATCGCCCAGGAGCTGAGCGTGCAGGGCGCCTACGTGCAGGCCCGCCAGTTCGCCGAGGCAGCGGTGCAGCGCGATCCTGACCACCCTCCCAGCCTGTACATGCTGGCGACGATCGAGGTCTTCTACGGCAACATGGCCCGCGCCGCCGAGCTGTGCGAACGGGTGCTGCGCTTCGTCCCCGGCGATCCCGGCACCCACTGGCTGCTGTCACGCCTGCGCCAGCCGGACCCCGGCCCGCGCATCGATCGCATCCGCAGCCTGCTCAGCCGGACCACGGATGCCGAAACGGTCTCCTGGCTGGCCTACGCCCTGCACAACGAATTGCATGACAGCAAACAGCATGCCGAGGCGTGGACGGCCCTGGAGCAAGGCTGCCGCGCCAAGCGCTCACTGCTCGACTACACCCAGTCGGGTGCAGACGCCCTGTTCGACGGGCTGTGCCAGTGGCGCGCCGAAGAGCTCGAACGCGGCGACGGATTCAGCGCAGGTGCCCTGCGACCGATCTTCGTGATTGGCCTGCATCGCTCCGGCACGACCCTCGCCGAGCGCGTGCTCGGCGGGCACTCGCAGGTTGCCGCGGGCGGCGAGACCTACGATATCCGCGCCAAGCTGCGTCGGGCCAGCGGCCTGCACTTCCCCAGCGAGATCGACTTGCGCGTGGTGCAGCATCGCGATCAGCTCAATTACCGCGCGATCGGCGAGGGTTACCTGTCGGGCATGGCCTGGCGCGCCCAGGGCAAGCCCATCATCACCGACAAGCTGCCCTCCAACTACTTCAACGTCGGCTTCATCGCCCGCGCCCTGCCCGAGGCCCGCTTCATCCACCTCAACCGCGACCCGATCGATGTCGGCCTGTCCAGCCTGCGCACCCTGTTCTCGCATGCCTGCCCGTACTCCTACGACCAGCAGGAGTACGTCGCCCATTACCGCCAGTACCAACGCCTGATGGACCATTGGCGCGCCCTGCTGCCCGAGCGCATCCTCGACGTGCGCTACGACGACCTGGTCAACGAGCCGGAACGCACTGCCTCGGAGATGGCGCGCTTCGTCGGACTCGATTTCGAACCGGCGATGCTGGATGTCGGCCGCAAGGGCGAGGCGGTTGCCACGGCCAGCAGCGTCATGATGCGCGACGGCATCCGCCGCGACCGCGGCAAGGTCTGGAAGGCCTACGAGTCGCAGCTGGCTCCGATGATCGAGGCGCTGCGGGCGGGCTGAGCGGGTGCCCATACTTGCCGCGCGAACGGCCAGTCTGGGCACAAAGTTCGCATTCGCCCCGGTGCATAAATTGGGCCGATGGTCTGTGGGAGTGCCCTTGGGCGCGACCGGGGAGTTCCACTCGGGCCGCGGTCTGTGATGAATCCGAAACGCCGCGGTCGCGCCCAAGGGCGCTCCCACAGTCGGGCTTCGTTGGGCGTCAGTGAGCCTCATAGGGTGTGCATGGGCGCACCGATACGGGCGCTCGGTCGGTACGCCCGGTGCGGCCAGCCGCACCCTATGAATGTCTTCTCTGCATCCTGAACACCCCTACCCCAGCGGCACGTTCGCCGGCTGTGCGCCTTCGTACTTGAAGCGTACGTTGAAGGCGACGGTGATGCGCATGTCGTCTCCGTCGTAGGGAAGCACCTCGTGCAGCAGCCAGGACGGAAAGATCAACAGCTCGCCCGGGTTGAAGCGGATCAACCTCGGACCCATGCCGTAGTGGTCACGCATGTGGGCATTGCCGTAGTCGAGGTACATGGTGTTCATGGCGAACGGGTTCAGCATCGCCAGCTTGCCGCTGTCGGTGTCCGGGTCATCGCCCTCATGACAGACGCAGTACACCCCGGACCAGGAATGCATCGGGTGGTTGTGCGCGCCGAAATAGCCGCCGCGGCGGGTAACGTGGAACCAGGCCTCATTGGCCGAGTGCAGTCGCTGCAGCGTGGCGTCGTCGTAACCGTTGAGTTCCTTGACGGTGCGGTAGACCGCAGCGAGGCAGAAGTCGCGCAGCTTCTGCACGCAGGGTTGCGGCCAGTCGAACAGCCTGAAGTTGCTCTCGAACAGGGCCTCGTTGCGCATCACGAAGGGCTCGGGATTGCTGTAGCGCTTGCCTTCCCGGGACTTGGCGATGAACAGCTCGCGAAGCTCCCGGTTGAGATGACCGCAGTCCGGCATCCGGGTCACGATCATGGGCACGGAAAAGGCGTTGGTCACCTGGAACATCGATCAGGGTCCTCTGTCATCATCATCGGATGCCGCGGCCGGGGCGGGGGCAGCGGCGCTCAGGGCCGCACAGGGTACCCCAGGGCGCTGGCCTCGTCGGCCAGCGGGGCCAGATGCGGTCCGAGCTGGGCGGCGTAGTCCTTCCAGCGGCCGATGGCCCGCCGGTACACCGGCTCGGCGACCTGCTGGTAGCTGTTGGTGGCAATCCGTCCACGCCCGGCCAGGCGCCGCGCAGGATCGAGGGCGCCGATATCCAGCACCACGTCGAGCCAACCCCCGAGCGCCTCCAGGGCCTGCGCCGGAGACTCCACCAGATGCTCATAGTCGAGGCGGTGATGCGGTGCGCGGAAATCGCTGGCCATGCGCCGCCATCGGGCCAGCAGGGCGGCGCAGGTCCGCGCCGAGGCATCCAGCGAGTCGAAATGGATGAAGGCCTCGGTCGGTACGTACTGCTGCATGAAGTTGCTCAGCATGACGTCGAAGGGATGACGGGCCACGAACAGGATGCCGGCCTCGGGGAACAACCAGCGCAGCGCTGGCAGGTCCAGGAAGCGGAGCGGGAGTTTGTCGACCACGACGCGCGGCGTGGCGCCCGGGATGAAGCGCTGGGCGAGATCGACATACTGGCCTCGCAGACGGGCAATCTCCGGGGCACCAAGATCGAGCAGCCCGTCCAGCCAAGGCTGCGGCAGCGCCTGCAGGACGCTCTCCACGGTCGGCTTCTCTTCGATGGCGGCGAAGCCCGGTTGGGCGTCGAGCACGGTGTCGAGCAGAGTGGTTCCCGAGCGCGGCAATCCGACCAGAAACACCAGGGAAAAGGGCAGCGGCGGAAGCGGTTCGTCGAATCCGCGCCGCAGCATCGCTCCGTTCTCGTCGAGCCAGGTGTCCAGCGCCGCAAGACGACGGTCGAAAGCGCCGGAATCGATCCCTCGGCGGCGCGGGCTCCGCGCAGCCAATCGATGGCCATTGTTGAAGGCCGAGATGGCCGCCTCGCACTCGCCGGCGCGATCATGCAGCAGCCCACGCTCGAACCAGTAGACCTGCGCATCGCGCGGCATCAGCCGCTGCGGCTGGATCTGCGCCAGGGCGCGGCGGGCCTGTTCAAGATCGGCGGCACGGCGGGAGATCTTGGCCGCCTCGATAAGCAGTCGCGGGTGGCCCGGGGCCGCGGCCAGCGCTTCGGGAAGCAGCGACCGGGCCTCGTCCACCCGGTTCGCCTGCTCAAGCAGGCCGATCAGTTCGGCCGCGGTATCCGGATCGCGCGGATCGAGCTCCCGTGCGCGGCGCAGATGATGTTCGGCCTCAGCATCACGCAACTGCTCGTTAAGCAGGCTGCCCAGATAGTAGTGTCCGGTGGGGCTGTCCGGGCTGAGCGCAATGACCCTTCGATAGCTGGCCTGCGCCTCTGCCGCCGCGCCCGCCATGTGCTGGCTGAGGCCCCGGTTTAGCCAGGCCTCTGGATCATCGGGACGCAACGACAGGCATTGGTCGAAGGCGGCCAGGGCCGCCTCGGGGCGCTCGCGAAGCAGTTCGGTGACGCCAAGATTGAACTGCGCGGCGTGCAAACCTGGCGCGGCGCGCACAACCGCCTGGTACTGGCTGGCCGCCTCATCGAAGCGGGCCAGCGCACGCAACACGTGGGCCAGGCTGCAGCGCGCCTCGAGAAAGTCCGGAGCAAGGCCGATCACCTGCTGGAGCATGCCCAGCGCCTGCTCCTGGCGACCGAGGTTGAACAGGGCCCGGGCCATGTGGTGCTGGGCCGTGACCGAGCCCGGATCGAGCTGCAGCGCAGCCTTGAACAGGGGGAGTGCCGCGGGAACCTCACCGGCCAGCATCTCGGCAACTCCCGCGGCGACCTTGGCCTCGGCCGGCGAGGCGGTTGCACTGGCCGCGAGCCAGCGACGGGCCCGTTCAACGTCGCGCGCAAGCACGGCCCGCTCCCTCAGCCGGATGGCGCAGGAAGGGTCGGTCGCCTCGGCCTCCCAGAGCGCGAGCGCACGATCCTCGTCGCCGGCGGCCACGGCTTCGTTCCCGGCCTGGAGCGTCGTTCGCGCCGGCCCTTGATCAGCGTGACTGTGCATGGCGCGGATTATCGCGGATCTTCGGCACCTGCTGCAGATCGCGCGGCCGAAAACCGCTGGCGGACCGCATCCTCGGCGCGGCCCCCACGGGCTACCTGAGGCCCAGAAAAAGAAAGGGCCCCGAGGGGCCCTTTCCGGTACAGCACTTCAACCGAACTTGATTAGAAGTTCTGGGTGTAGCGGACGTACGGCACGCGGCCGTAACCGTCATACAGGTTGAAGTTGAAGCCACGACCACCCGGATCCAGCGGGTCGAGCACCGGATCCTTGTCGGCGATGTTGTTCACGCCAACGGTGACCTTGCCGTTCCACGGCGCGCTCCAGGTCGCCTGCAGGTCGTGGGTGGTCCACGACGGCAGGGTGCGGCTGTAACCGTAGTCGCTGCCACCGCCACGCACGTTCAGGCCGGCGTTGGAGATGGTGCTGTCGACGTGGTTCAGGTTCCAGGCGAAGTTGAAGTCGCCGAAGGTCCACTGGGTAGCCAGGGTGGCGCGGAACTCGGGGTAGCCCGGGTCGTTGACCAGATTGCGGCCGCCGTCGAACGAGTAGTCATCGACATAGCCGAGCTGCAGCTGGTTGGCCAGCTGGCCCCAGTCAGCCAGGTCGAAGGTGGTGCGGATGTTGAAGTCCAGACCACTGGTCTCGAGCGTACCGCGGTTGGCGAAGCCACGCTGGATGTACAGGATGGCGCCGGTGCCCGGATCACGCGCGATACCGAGGCCGTTCGACGGCACCGGCGGGTTCACGTTGATCGGCAGGGTGCCCACGCCAGCCGGGCAGGGCTGCGCGCCGCTGGTGCAGCTGATGATCAGGGCCGAGGAGATCGCCGAGATGCGGTTCTCGATCTCGATGTTGTAGTAGTCAACCGACATGTTCAGCCAGTCGGTGGCATCCCACACCAGACCGAACGAGTACTGATCGGACTGCTCCGAGTTCAGGTTCGGGTTGGCGATCACGTAGGCGCTGATCTGGGTCTGGCAGCCCGGCGGCTGGCCGAAGGACACGCAGGTCTGCGGATCGTTGACGCCATCGGCCGAGAAGGTGGCCTGCTGGGTCAGGATGTCCAGGGTCGGAGCGCGGAAGCCCTGACCGTACGAACCACGCAGGGTGACCGTGTCCAGCGGCTGGAAGCGGACCGAAACCTTCGGCGAGGTGTCGGAGCCGTAGTCGCTGTAGTCGTCGCGGCGGGCCGCGATGGAGACCTCGAGGTTCGACATGATCGGCAGCAGCAGCTCGCCGAACAGGGCGTTGACGTCACGGTCGCCGGCAGCGGTGTTGCCCGCCGAACCCACGATCTGGCCCGAGGAGGACAGGGTGTCGTAGATGTCGAAGAACTCTTCCTTGCGGTACTCGACGCCGACCGCCAGGCCGGCGGTGCCGCCGCCCATCTCGAACAGGTCCATGTTGGCGATCGCGAACAGCTCTTCGAACTTGGTGCCCGAATCGCGGTTGATGGTGGCGATCATCGAATCAAGGACCGAACGCGGATTGCCGAACGGATCGTAGATGTTGTACCGGCCGCTGGCGATGAACTGCTGGGCCAGGCCGCCGACCACGTAGTTGCGACCCAGGTCGAGGTACTTGACCTCGGAGCTGCGCGCGCCGACGTCGAGGTAGACGTCGCCGATGCGGCCCTGGAAGCCAGCCTGGTAGTCGTAGGCCACTTCTTCGGTGAAGGTGTCACGGTTGCCGAGGGCGGCGAAGCGGTGACGGAAGAAGTACGGCACGGTGGCGTCGTAGCCGGCGTTCGGGAAGCGAACGGCCGGGTGGTTCGGCGAGCCGACCGGCAGGAACGGCTGGCCGCCCGGGAACGGCGAGGACGGAACCGGCGCGTAGCGGCCGAAGGTCTTCAGGCGGCTGACGGTCGCATTCAGGTAGGTCGACCAGTCGTCGTTGATCTGGTACTGGCCACGGGCGAAGGTCGACTCGTTGCGGACCTCGGCCTCGTCGGCGGCGACGAAGGTGAAGTCGTAGAAGCAGCGGCTGGTCGAGCCCGAACCGCCACGGAAGAAGCCGTTGCTGTTACAGGCGAAGCCCGGCAGCGCGGAACCGTTGGTCGGATGAGCGACGAAGGAGCCCGGGGAGAACCCGTACAGGGTGCCCGGAGCCGGACGCGCGTTGATCAGGTTGGCGCCGAAGGTGGACACGCCACCCGACGACCAGGGACGGTCGCGCTGGAAGATGATGCCGCGGTTGTTGTAGGAGATACCGGCCAGCATGGTGCCACGGTCGCCCGAGGCGCCGAAGATGATCGAGCCCTCTTCGGTCTCGCCGCCTTCACGCTTCGGGTTGCCCGCGCCGATGGTCATCTCGACGCCGTTGAAGTCCTTGCGGGTGATGATGTTCACCACGCCGCCGATGGCGTCGGTACCGTAGATGGCGGACGCGCCGTCGGACAGGATTTCAATGCGCTCGACCGCGGCCAGCGGGATCGAGTTCAGGTTCTGGCCCTGGCCCGCGGACGGGGCGATCGGGGCGCGACGGCCGTCGATCAGGATCAGGGTGCGCGCCGAGCCCAGGCCACGCAGGCTGAGGGCGGCGAAGCTCTGGGCCGAGCTGCCCGACTGCGGGCGGAACGAGCCGAAGCTGTTGAAGGTGGTGTTGCGGAGGAAGTCGGCAACGGAGATGTCGCCGGACACTTCCAGCTGCTGACGGTCGATCACGGTGACCGGCAGGGCACCTTCGACGTCGGCACGCTTGATGCGCGAACCGGTGACTTCGATGCGGTCCAGGGTGGCCGCGTCGTCATCCTGCGCGATGGCAGGAGCGGCAGTGAGGCCGAGGAGGCCCACGGCACCAGCCGCGAGGCCATAGCGCACGGCGTCGCTCAGCAGATTACGGTTGAAATTCATTCGTTCTCTCCAACGTCAGAGGATCAAACACAGTTCGGGACAAAGACCTTCCATTCCTTGGAAGTGCCGGGCGCACAGGGCATGACCTAGAGCAAAGACTCGGCAGCGCCGGAGTCTATCAACAAATATTTAACGGTGGAATCCCTGCAACGAGCCGTTGCTTTTGCGCAACAGTTTTCCCCGGAAACGAAAAGACCCGCTTTCGCGGGCCTTTTCAAAGCCATTGAAGGGAAAACTATTTCAAGCGAAACCGCACGTTGCCGGAAAACGACTCGAGGCGCAGGTCGGCTTCGCCAGCCCCCAGCCGGTGGTTCAAGCGGGCCCCGGGACCGTACTCCTCCTTCTCTACCTTGCCGACCGCGCTGTCGATGCGGCCGCTGAAGGTTTCGATGCGCAGGGCCGCCGAGGCGTCGCTGGGCAGGCTGACCACGACGTCCCCGCTGAGGCTGTTGATGACCGCGCGGGCGGCGCCATCGAGCGCGGCGTCGAGCAGCACATCGCCGGACACCACGCTGACCCGGGCGTCCTTGAGCCGGCCCTGCGGCTGCAGGTCGAGGTCGCCGGAGACCGACTCCGCCTTGAGCCGGCCGTTGACGATGCCGCGCAGCTCGATGTCGCCGCTGACGCTCTCCAGGTCCAGCTCGGTGGCCGCGCCAAGGTCCAGGGTGATGTCGCCGCTGACCGAATCGGCCTCGACCTCGGGGCTGGCCGAGGTGGCACGGACGCGGCCGCTGACCGTTTCCAACGACAGTCGCGGGCCATCGACGTTGTCGACCTCGATGCTGGCGCTGACCGTGGAGACGCTCAGGGAGACTCCGCGCGGCAGCTCGATCCGCAGATCGGAGTCGCCGACCGCGCCGCCGCCCCACCAGCTTCTCCAGCCCCCGCCCGACTCCGGGTAGTCGACCTTGATCTTCAGGCGGCGCTCATCCCCTTCCACCTCGAGCTTGCGCGCACCCTCGCCCAGCCGTCCGCGGATCACGATGCCATCGATGTCGCTGCCGGTGACGGTGATGCTGCCCTGCATGTTCTGGATCTCGACGCTGGCGTCGGCGTCCAGGCTCCGGCGTTCGTCGATGTCTTCCTGGGCGAGTGCCAGGGGGGCGTTGAGCGCCAGCAGGGCGAAGCAGGCCGCGGCGCGGGTCAGTGTGATGTTCATGGCGGGCTCCCGGTTGGACTCAGCCCAGCGCGACGCGCTGGCTCAAGCGAAGACGATGATCGTAGGTGCGGCGGAGCTGGTGCAGTAGCTCGACCGATTGCGGATGGCTTTCCAGCGCGATGTGCAGCTGCTCGGCCTGACGCTCCAGCTGGTCGGCGGCCCCGCGCAGCGCGTCCGGCAGCGGCAGGTGGCCGACCTCGGCCAGCGCCGCACGGTACTGCACCGACATCGCGTCTGCCTCGCGCACCACCTCGCTGGCAAACCGGGCCGGCCCGGCAGGCGCGACCGGTCGCATGAGCACGAGCAGGGCAGGCAGCGCGACCAGCAGGCTGGCGGCCATGGCCAGCGGCAGCCAGGGCGCGCGGCGGCGCACGGGCAGGCGCGGCGCAATCTGCTGCCAAAGATCGTGCGGCGGCTGGCGCTCGGTACGCAGGGCGCGAAGCGATTGGCGCAGGGTGAAGTCGTTCATGATCTGTGTCCTTCCAGTCTTTGCCTCAGCAGCTGGCGGGCGCGATGCAGCTGCGCCTTGGAACTGCCGACCGCCATGCCGAGCCCGCCGGCGATCTCATCGTGAGTCCAGCCCTCGATGTCGTAGAGCACCAGCACCGCGCGAGCCCGGGGCGGCAGGCTGGCCACCGCGCGATCCAGATCCAGGCCGACTCCGGGACTCGTCAGCGGGGCGGCGACCTGGGCAAGCGCGGCGTCGTCGGTCTCGCGGTCCTCGCCGGCGCTGCGTGAGCGCAGGTCCATCATCGCTGCGTTCACCGCCACACGGTATAGCCAGGTGCCGAACGCGGCCTCGCCGCGAAAGTCCGGCAGAGCCTGCCAGGCCTTGATGAAGGCCTCCTGGGTGAGCTCCTCGGCGCGTGCATGGTGGCCACCGACCAGGCGCCAGATGGCGCCGTAGACCCGGCCCACATGGCGCCGGTAAAGCTGTTCGAACGCGCGACGGTCCCCGCGCGCTGCGCGG
Organism: Pseudomarimonas salicorniae; assembly: GCF_023156535.1. GTDB lineage: Bacteria > Pseudomonadota > Gammaproteobacteria > Xanthomonadales > Xanthomonadaceae > Pseudomarimonas > Pseudomarimonas salicorniae. The sequence continues at coordinate 107,590 of NZ_JALNMH010000001.1, forward strand.
CCGACAGCAGCGGCCTCGTCGAAGGCTTCCAGGGTGTCGGCGGGGGCGCTCACGACCAGCATGATCGCTTGGATGCCCGGAGCGGGGCGAGGGTTTAAACGGCCCGGGACCGCGCCGGGCGGATCCCGGCGGCAATGCCGACCGTGGCGAAGTGGATATCGACGATGTCCTCGACCTGTTCGGCATAGCCGCCGGCCATGGCCACGGCGACCGGAAGGCCCGCCGCGGCAAGGCGGCCGAGCACCAGGCGGTCGCGCTGGGCAAGCCCCGGCTTGCTCAGCGCAAGATGGCCCAGGCGATCACCGGCGAAGGGGTCGGCACCGGCGAGGTAGATCGCCGCTTCGGGCCGGGCGCGCTCGATCGCCTCGGGCAGCCAGCGGGCCAGCGCATCGAGATAGGCCGCATCACCCGTGCCGTCGGGCAGGGCCACGTCGAGATCCGATGGCGGTTTGACCGCCGGGTAGTTGCGCGCCGCATGCATGGAGAAAGTAAAGGTGTCGTCGTCGCCCGCGCAGAGCGCCGCGCTGCCGTCACCCTGGTGCACGTCGAGATCGACGATCAGCACCCGCGTGGCCAGCCCGTGGTGGCGGACATGGCGGGCGGCGACCACGGCGTCGTTGAACACGCAATACCCGCCACCTCGCGCATGCGCCGCGTGGTGAGTGCCGCCGGCCAGGTTGACCGCCACGCCGTCGCCGGCGATCGCGGCGCGCAGGGCGGCGATGGTCCCGCCCACCGAGCGGCGGGAGCGCTCGACCATGGCCGCCGACCACGGAAAGCCGATCCGCCGCATCATCGCCGCCTCCACCTCGCCCGCCAGCATGGCCCGCACGTAGTCGGGACAATGCACCCGGAGCAGGTCCTCGACCCCGGCGGGGGCCGGTTCGCGGAGGACGATGCCGAGCCTTGCCGAGGCGTCCGCGACGCGCTCATGGAGCAGCCGGTACTTGCTCATCGGAAAGCGGTGGCCTTCCGGCAGCGGCAGCTCGAAGTGATGGCAGTAGAAGGCATCCATCGGCCAAGGATGCCGCAGCGATGGCGAAGGCCGCAGCAAGGCCGGCGGACTCCGCCGACCAGGCGGGAGCCCGGATCAGGCGTTGGCGGCCCGGGCGACCGGACGGGGCGCCATCACGGCCAGCGCCGAGGCCACGCGGGCCTGCTCCTGGCGCAGGGCGGCCGGCATCCGCGGACCGAAGCCATCGAGGTACTCGCCGATCGAGAGCAGCTCGTGCTGCCAGGCCTCGACATCGACCTCGAGTAGGGTCTTGAGCGCGCCAGGCGCCATCGCCAGACCTTCCACATTGAGGTCGACCGCGTCCGGGACGATGCCGATCGGCGTCTCGCGCGCCGGCAGGCGTCCCTCGATACGGCCGATCATCCACTCGAGTACGCGCAGGTTGTCGCCAAAGCCCGGCCAGAGGAACTTGCCATCGCTGCCCTTGCGGAACCAGTTGACGTGGAAAATCGTCGGCAGCTTGAGGTCGGCGCGGTCGAAGCTCAGCCAGTGGGCGAAATAGTCGGCGAAGTTGTAGCCGCAGAAGGGCTTCATCGCCATCGAGTCGCGGCGCATGACGCCCACCGCACCGGTGGCCGCGGCCGTGGTCTCCGAGCCCATCGATGCCCCGACGAGCACACCATGGCGCCAGTCGCGGGCCTCGAACACCAGCGGTACCAGCGACTCCCGGCGGCCGCCGAAGACGATCGCCGAGATCGGCACGCCCTGGGGATTCTCGGCCTCGGGCGAGTAGCTCGGACACTGTTTGGCACTGACTGTGAAGCGCGCATTCGGATGCGCCGCCGGACCGTTGGCGCGGTCGAACGGGCGGCCTTGCCAGTCGAGCGCCGGAACGCCGTCGAGGCCTTCCCACCAGGGCTGGTTGTCGGCGGTGGTGCCGACGTTGGTGAAGATGGCATCGCGATCGAGCATCGCCAGCGCGTTCGGGTTGGTCTTGGCGCTGGTGCCGGGCGCCACGCCGAAGTAGCCGGCCTCCGGATTGATCGCCCACAGGCGACCGTCCGGACCGGGCTGCATCCAGCAGATGTCGTCGCCCACGGTCCACACCTTCCAGCCCTTCTCGCGATAGGCGGCAGGCGGGATCAGCATGGCCAGATTGGTCTTGCCGCAGGCGCTGGGGAAGGCAGCGGCAACGTAGTGGGTTTTGCCTTCCGGGTTCTCGATGCCGACGATCAGCATGTGCTCGGCCAGCCAGCCCTCCTGGCGCGCCTGGTACGACGCGATGCGCAGGGCGTGGCACTTCTTGCCGAGCAGCGCGTTGCCACCGTAGCCGGAGCCGAACGACTTGATCGTCAGCTCCTCCGGGAAGTGCATGATGAATCGACGGTCGGGATCCAGCTCGCCGGTCGAGTGCAGGCCTTTCACGAAGCGGCCTTCGCGCTCGATGCGCGCCAGCGCGGCCGCGCCCATGCGCGTCATCATGCGCATGTTGGCGACCACGTAGGGGCTGTCGGTGATCTCGACGCCGCAGCGCGCCAGCGGGGAATCGACTGGCCCCATGCAGTAGGGCACCACGTACAGGGTGCGGCCCTTCATGCAACCGGCGAACAGCGCGTCGATCTTCTCGTGGGCGGCTTCCGGCGCCATCCAGTGGTTGTTCGGGCCGGCGTCGTCACGGTCCTTGGTGCAGACGAAGGTCAGGTGCTCGACGCGGGCCACGTCGCCCGGGTCCGAACGATGCAGGAAGCAGTTCGGATGGGTATCGGGATTGAGCGGCAGAAGGATCCCCGCCTCGAGCATGCCCCGCTGCAGCTGCTGCAGCTCGGCGTCCGATCCGTCGCACCAGTGGATGGCGTCCGGCGTGGTGAGTCGGGCTACCTGCTCAACCCACTGGTTGAGCGCTGCGAGCTGGCTGGCCATGGATGGGCTACTCCTCGACCGATGGGTCGGCTGGACAGAAAACGGGGGAGGCTGGCGCGGTGGCAGCCGGCGGCGAGGCCGCGGATTCTACCATGCATACGTATGCAGATCGGGGCGTCGCAAGGCCGTCAGGGACACGCGGCAGGCACCGTCAGGCAGCGGGAATCAGGGTGGTCATGACATGCTCCACGTAGGTCTCGAACTCCTCGTGGTGGAGCCGGGGCTGACGCAGCTGCAGGGACAGCTGGAGGAAGCCGACATAGGCGGAATAGGTCAGCCGGGCTCGGTGGATGGCCTCGGCGCGCCCCATGCCGATCTGGCGGAAGGCCAGCTGCAGGTAGTCGAGACGGCGCTTGGAGACGCGCTCCATCACCGGCTGCACCACCGGGTGGTCGAGCGCCTTAAGCAACTCGCTATAAATAATGTGCGACTTGGCTTCGTGCGCGACCCGCCGGAACAGCTCACGCAGGCGATCCCGGGGGTCGGCGATGCCCTCGAGGCGGGCAAACACCTCTTCCAGCTCGGACTGCTCCCAGCGCTCCAGCGAAGCCCTGAGCAGCGCGTCCCGCGAGGGGAAGTGCCAGTAGAAGCTGCCCTTGGTCACCCCAAGGCGCCTTGCCAGCGGCTCGACCGCGAGTCCGGAGACGCCGCTTTCGGAAATCATGTCGAGACCACCCTGGGCCCAGTCATCGGCGGACAGGCGGCTATTGCGTTCGATCTTGCGTGCTGCGTCGGGCATGGGTGCGAAGTCTAACTGGCGGCAGGGGGCGCGGCGCGCCGCTCGGCGGACGGGTCTGTCACCGGACCGTCCCCGGACCTTCACGAAACTACCATACTCTGGCGTATTGACAAGCGCGGGACGGCTTTCCATACTTTGGCGTATGGCCGCATGTCCCGACCAGCTCGACCCCTGCCCCACGCCCGTACGCGTCGACGCGGCGGACGGCGTCGCATTGCGGCTGGACCGCTGGTCCGAGCGCGGCCAGCCGGTCCTGCTCACGCACGGGTTCGGCCAGACCCGCGGCGCCTGGTCGGCCAGCGCGCGGCGCCTGGCAGAGCTGGGTTATGCGCCCTGGACCCTGGACGCGCGCGGCCATGGCGACAGCGGCCGCAACCCGCCCGGACGCGGATACGCCTTCGAGCAGTTCATCGAGGACGCCCGCGAGGTTTCGGCCCGCCTGCCCGCCCGTCCGGTCCTGGTCGGGGCCTCGATGGGCGGACTGATCGGCATCATGGCCCAGGCACGCTACGCCAGCTTTTCTGCGCTGGTCCTGGTCGACATCACGCCGCGCTGGGATTCACGCGGCGTCGAGCGCATCCTTGGTTTCATGGGAGCGCATCCTGACGGATTCGAAAGCCTGGAGGCTGCCGCGGACGCGGTGGCGGGCTACCTGCCACACCGCCCGCGCAAGACGCCGGACGCGATGCGCGCCGTGCTTCGCAGACGTGCCGATGGCCGCTGGTGCTGGCACTGGGATCCGCGTCTGCTCGAGGACATCGGGCGCGCCGGGGAAAGCGCCCAGCACGCGCTCAGCGAGGCGGCGCGCGAGATTTCGGTACCTACCCTGCTTGTGAGCGGCGGTCGCAGCGACCTGATCGGCGCCCAGCATGTGGAAGAGTTCATGCGGCTGGTGCCGCACGCGCAGCATCGGCGCATCGATGACGCCACCCACATGGTGGCGGGCGATCGGAACGATGCCTTCACAGACGCCATCGTGGCGTTTCTCGACGCCGCGGCCCCCGCCGCGGCAGCAACCGGAGCGTAGTCATGAGTGTCATCACGCCCTTCCTCGCCCTGCTGCTCGCCGGAATGGCCGCAGCCTACTTCCGGGTCTCCCTGAAGACCTGGGCCATCCTCAGCGCAGGCGCGCTGGTCATTGCCGCACTGGCTGGCGCCAGCATCGTGGCAACGGTCATCGCAGCCGTGCTGTTCGCCCTGGTGTCGGTGCCCCTCCTGCATGCGCCGACCCGGCGCAGCAAGCTGACCGCGCCCCTGCTGAAGATCTATACCAAGATGCTTCCGCAGCTCTCCGACACCGAACGCACCGCACTTGAAGCGGGCACCGTCGGCTTCGAGGGCGAACTGTTCTCGGGCATGCCGAAGTGGAAGGACCTGCTCTCGCAGCCCAAGCCCGAGCTGACCCCGGAAGAGCGCGCCTTCCTCGACGGTCCGGTCGAAGAGGTCTGCAAGATGACCAACGACTGGGAGATCACCCACGACCGCGCCGACCTTCCGCCCGAGGTCTGGGAGTACATCAAGAAGAACAAGTTCTTCGGCATGATCATTCCCAAGCAGTACGGCGGCCTCGGCTTTTCGGCGCTGGCCCACCACAAGGTGATCCAGAAGCTGGCCTCGATCTCCTCGACGCTCAGTTCCACCGTCGGCGTACCGAACTCGCTCGGACCGGCCGAACTGCTCCTGCACTACGGCACCGAGGAGCAGAAGAACCACTACCTGCCGCGACTGGCCGATGGCCGCGAGGTGCCCTGCTTCGCGCTGACCGGGCCCACCGCCGGCTCCGATGCGACCTCGATCCCCGACCACGGCATCGTCTGCGAAGGCGAGTGGAACGGCGCCAAGGTGATCGGCGTGCGGCTCAACTTCGACAAGCGCTACATCACCCTCGCCCCGGTGGCGACGGTGATCGGTCTCGCCTTCCGCCTGTACGACCCGGACGGCCTGCTCTCCGACCAGCAGGACCGCGGCATCACCCTGGCCCTGGTTCCGCGCAATACCCCGAAGCTGGAAATCGGCCGCCGCCACTTCCCGCTGAACTGCGCGTTCCAGAACGGACCGGTGCGCGGACAGGACGTGTTCCTGCCGCTCTCGCAGCTGATCGGCGGTGAGGACTTCATCGGCCAGGGCTGGCGCATGCTGGTCGAGTGCCTCTCCGTGGGCCGCGCCATCACCCTGCCCTCGTCGGCCAGCGGCGGCTCCAAGATCGCTGCCGTGGTCACCGGCGCCTATTCGCGCATCCGCAAGCAGTTCGGCCTGTCGATCGGCCGCTTCGAGGGCGTCGAGGAGGCGCTGGCGCGCATCGCCGGCAACGCCTACGCGACCAGTGCCCTCGCTGAAATGACCGCCTCGGCGGTCGATCGCGGCGAGAAGCCGGCCGTGCCTTCGGCGATCGCCAAGTACCACTGCACCGAGATGGCCCGCGAAGCCGCGCAGGACGCGATGGACATCCACGGCGGCAAGGGCGTCATCCTCGGCCCGAAGAACTACCTCGGCCGCGGCTGGCAGGCGGCACCGATCGCCATCACCGTGGAAGGCGCGAACATCATGACCCGGTCGCTGATGATCTTCGGCCAGGGTGCGATCCGCTGCCATCCCTGGGTGCTGAAGGAGATGCAGGCGGCCACGCATCCGGATCCGGAGACCCGCCTGCGCGAGTTCGACCGCACCCTGTTCGGCCACATCGGATTTGCCGTGTCGAACGCCGTGCGCAGCTTCGTGCTGGGCCTGACCGGCGCGCGCATCGGCCGCGCCCCGGGCGATGCCTACACCAAGCGCTACTACCGCAAGCTCAACCGCTACTCGGCGAACCTGGCCCTGGTCGCGGACACCTCGATGCTGCTGCTCGGCGGCAAGCTGAAGTTCAAGGAGCGCCTGTCGGCGCGCCTCGGCGACGTGCTCTCGCAGCTGTACATCGTCAGCTCGATGCTGAAGCGGTACGAGGACATGGAACGTCCGGCGGCGGAGCGTCCGCTGCTGGCCTACGCCTTCCACGACGCCTGCAACAAGATCGAGCTGGCCCTGTCCACCGCGCTGCGCAACTTCCCGATCCGCTGGGCCGGCTGGCTGCTCTGGGTGCTGGTCTTCCCGTGGGGCCGTCGCGCGCAGGCGCCGTCGGATCGCCTCGGCCACCGCGCCGCCTCCCTGCTGATGAGCCCGTCGGATACGCGCGATCGCCTGGCCGAGGGCGTGTTTCTCACCCCCTGTGCCAACAACCCGGCCGGTCGGGTCAATGCGGCCCTGGCCAAGGTCATCGCCGCCGAGCCGGTGGAACGCAAGTTCCAGAAGCTGGTCAAGGGCGGCGAGCTGGATGCGCTCGACCACGATGGACAGCTCAGCGAGGCCCAGCTCAAGGGCCTGCTCAGCGCCGAGGACGTCGCCCTGCTGCGCGAACTGCAGGAGCTGGTCCACGATGTCATCAGCACCGATGACTTCGACCCGGCCGACCTAGAGTCGGCGGCGCTGTACCGCAAGCGCGAACAGCGCAAGGCAGCCTGATCGAACCCGCTGCCTGACCCCGGACGGCGGACCTCAGGTCCGCCGTCTTTCGTTTGGAGCCCCCAATGGCCGACAAGATCCCTTCCACACTCGCGATGTACCGCAGGCTCGCCCGATTCTCGCCATCGGGCTGGCTGTTCTCCCGCGCGGTCTGCTTCCGCGCACCGTACTTCGGCAGCATCAAGCCCCTGGTCACCCGCCTCGAGCCCGGCCTCTGCGTCGCCGAGATCGCGCACCGCCGCGCGGTGCAGAACCACATCGGCACGGTGCACGCAATCGCGCTGTGCAACCTCGCCGAACTGACGGCCGGCCTGGTCTCCGAAGCCTCGCTGCCGGTGTCCATGCGCTGGATTCCAAAGGGCATGGAGGTCGAGTACGTGGCCAAGGCCAGCGGCCGCATGCACGCCGAAGGTCGCCCGGAGGTTCCAGCGGTCCACGCCGACGAGGGCTACGAGCTGCCGATCCGGGTCAGCGTCACCGACCCCGGCGGCACCGAGGTTTTCCGCGCCCGCATCCGGATGTGGGCGACGCCCAAGCCACGGCGCTGAACCCTCAGCGCGGGGCGCAGTCGCGCCGCAGGGCGGAATCGCGACGGTCGCAGGCGTCTAGGCCGCTGGATTCGATCTCGAGTACCGCCCCCTGCCGCAGGCCGTGCGCGGTGCGCCGGTCGTAGGCCGAACTGCGCAGCGCCAGCCGGCTGAGGTGGCTCAGGCGCAGGGCGAGCAGTTCGCGGCGAAGTGCCCCGCAGTCGGCCTGCGTCCGGCTGACCCGATCCACCGCCCAGGCCAGCTCCTGCGCCGTTTCCAGCGCCATCTCGCGATGGCCTTCCTCGTGCAGGACCAGGCCCTCGCGCATCTGCAGCCAGGCTGCCTCAAGGGGCTCCGATGGGGCGTCCCGCGGCCGCCACTCGGGCAGGGACAGCCTCATCGTCAGGCGTACCTCGGGTTGCTCGAGACGGCATTCACCGCCCTCAGGCTGCAGGCGGTAGTGGAGCTCAAGATCAATCCGCAGCAGACCGTGTGAGGCGCGTCCGTCGCCGCGCTCCGGACGGTGGCCATCGATCTGCGCGCGCAATGTGTCGAGCTCGGTGGCATCGACCACATAGGGATGCGACTGCTCCGCAATGCGCAGCGGCACGCTGTCCCGGCCTGCCTCGCCGGCCGCGTGCGGCGCGGCGAGGAGGACAAGCAGCCCGGCCGCAAGGCCGCTGCGCCGGCATGGCCTGCCGGTCAAGAGGCCTCGATCGGCCGCAGGCGCACGCGCAGCGAGGTGTAGTAGACATGGGTCAGACCCTCGAAGGCCGAGTCGGTGCCGGCCACCACCCACATCCGGCCCTGCGCATCGCTGCGCACGCGGAAGGCCCGACCCTGGGTGCTCAGCGTCTTCAGCTCCCACTCGCCCTCGGGGACGCCATCGCACTGCTGAGTGTTGGCCAGATCGCCGACCACCAGCGCCTGGGCGCCGCCCTCGGACTGGTTGCCGAAGTCGAAGTTCGGGCGCAGGGTCGGAAATCCACCCTCGTCAACGACGGTTGCCTGCGGAGCGAAATCCAGTGCGCCGAGCTTGACGTAGACCCCCTCTCCGGGCGATCCACCCACCCCGATGCAGCCGGCCGGCACCTGGGTGGCGAACTCCACTTCCAGTTCCACCTGGTAGAGCTGCTCGGGCTGCAGGCCGCCGAGCGGGGCAGCGATCATCATCGCCAGGTCGTCGGAACGGTTGTGGCCGGCGAGAAACAGACCGCGGCGCGCCTGCAGCGGCTCGGGCAGGCGCTTCCAGTCGAAATCCAGCTCGTAGATGTCATGACCGTCCGCGGGCAGGTCGGCGAAGATCGGATAGAACGCGTTCTCGCCCAACTCGAAGGACAGCACGCGCTGCTCGCTGAACTCCTCCTCGGCGTTGCAGCGGACGCCCTGCGGTCGGCTCAGGCGCTGCAGCTCGCCGCTGCCATCCGGCAGGCCGCCAGCCTGGTCGTCATACTCCAGCCGGGCGGCGTCGCAGCCCATGAACTCCACCCGCAGGACACCGCGGGTCTGGAAAGTCGGCGGGGTCTGGGCGGCGATGGTCGGAAAGCGGCCCCCGCTGGCGCTGCCCATCTCGGCCTCGATCGCATTGCCGTCGATGCGGCCGAGCCCGAACAGCCAGAGCGGCGCGCCGTTGGCATCGTAGGTGTACCAGGTTACCGCCGCGCGGCCACCGTCGAGCACGTCGATCTGCAGCCCCTGCCCGTCCGCGCCAGGATCGAACCACAGACCGCCTATGTCGCCTCGCAGGCCGACCGGCTCCGCACCCGGCTCCTGTGACGCCGCAACGGCCGACGCCATGACCAGAACCACACCCAACATCCAGTTTGTTGCTCGCATGCTTGCTCCTCGGGGTTGTGGGTGCGGCAGGGCACACCCGGCTGTCGGGACGGAGTGACGGAAATCGGGATGGCGACGTCGCAGTCGCGGCCGGGGAGCTCGCAGCCGCGTTGTCGGGCGGTTCAGATTCTGCGCCGATGGCGAGCCTCAGCGCGAGGCCAGGTCCCTGGGCAGCCGGCGCTGGGCCCGCCACAGGCCGTAGCCGCAGACCCCGAAGGCCAGCGACAGGCACATGCCGGCAAGGAAGACGGCGCTGCTGCCAAATGCCGAGAAGAGCTTGTGCAGCCAGGCAAAACCGAGGTCCGCGCCGCGGTAGATGACGGTGTCGATCGCCGCCCCCGCCTTGTAGCGCCACTCCCTGGGAACCTGGGTGTAGATCGACTCCCGGGCGGGCTTGTGCAGGCAGAACTCGCCGCTGCGGGTGGCCACCTGCACCGCGGCCAGCAGCAGCGGCAGCGGGTTGGCAGCGAGCAGGGCGTATCCGATGAACACGGCCAGGGGCGGAATCAGCAGCGCCGGCGCGAGGCCGTGGCGGGACAGCAGCCAGCGGGTGACGAAGAGCTGCACGGTCAGGGTCAGCGCATTGATGGCGAGGTCGATGTTGGCGAAGTAGGCCGTGGCGTCCCGGGGGTCGGGGTAGAAGCGGCGGACCAGGGCGACCTGCTCGTTGTACAGCAGGGTACCGACGCCGACGCCGGTGACCAGCACCGCGGCCATCCAGCGCAGAAGTGGCTCGCGCCAGATCAGCTTGAGCCCGGCCAGCACATCGCCGCCCATCGGCGTCTCCTTGTCGCGTTGTCCGCGCGCCTCCTCGCGGGCCTGCGCCCAGCGCCGCAAGCGCATAAGGCAGACGACGCAGAGGGCGAGCAGGCAGGCGGCGACCAGCATCAGGTCGGCGATGCCGATCCGCGCCACCAGCAGGCGGGTCAGGATCGGTCCACAGAAGGCGCCAACGGTGCCTGCAGCGCCGATGTACCCGTAGTAGGCACGCGCTTCGGCGGTGCTGAAGACATCGGCCATGAAGCTCCAGAACACCGCCACGGCGAACAGGTTGAACACCGCGATCCAGAGGAAGAAGGCCATGCCGCGGCCGGGCACGCCGCTGTCGAAGAGCAGGTGGAAGCCGAGCAGGGTGAAGATGAAGAAGGCATACACCACAGGCAGGAAGACGCGCCGCGGATAGCGGCTGACCAGGGCCCCGTAGACCGGCTGCAGCAGCAGCATGATGAGGAAGGTACAGGTGAACAGAACCTGCAGCACGAAGTCGCCGATGGCGATGCCCTGCCCCGCGAAGTAGTCGATCATCGACGGCGGGAACACAGCCCGCACATCGGCCGAGGCGGCCATCGCCTCGCGCACCGGGCGCAACACGTAGTAGCCACTCAGCAGGCAGAAGAAATAGCCGAACGCCCAGAGCAGCGGCGGTGAGTCCCGCAGGGCGGAGCGCAGCCGGCCGAGGCGCGCGGTGACGGTGGAGGGGAAATCCAAGGACGGTCCAGGGCGTCGGCGATGCTGCTGCGCAAGGTAGCTGCCTGCTCCGCCAACGGCAATGCACGCGGATCGACCGGCGAACGGATGGCATCTTCATTGCTGCGGCGCAGCATGTCACTGAGTAATTGCTCTAGATGGGCCGCCTAGTGTCGGGTCATCGACGCCCTGTCCTCCCCTGCGCCCGGGCCCTTGCCGCCCTGCTCCCCGAAGCGCCTTGAAGGCCCTCTCGGGGGCACCTTGCCGGATCCCGGCGCAGGTCGCAGGCGCACCACTTCGGAATGATCCACGTGTACGACTACATCATCATCGGCGCCGGTTCGGCCGGCTGCGTGCTGGCCCACCGGCTCAGCGCCGACCCGTCGGTCTCGGTCCTCCTGCTCGAGGCCGGGCCGCGCGACTGGCACCCCTTCATCCACATGCCGGCGGGCATCGCCAAGCTGGTCGGCCGCAAGGGAGTGAACTGGGACTACTCCACCGAGCCGGAGCCGGCGCTCCACGGCCGCCGCCTGTGGTGGCCGCGTGGGAAGGTGCTGGGTGGCTCAAGCTCGATCAATGCGATGTGCTACATCCGCGGCGTGCCGGGCGACTACGACGAGTGGGCCAGCGGCGGCGCGCCGGGCTGGGACTGGGACAGCGTGCTGCCCTACTTCCGCCGCTCCGAGTCGAACAGCCGCGGCGCCGACGCCCTGCACGGCGATTCCGGCCCGCTGGCGGTCTCCGACCTGATCTTCCACAACCCGTTGACCGATGCCTTCCTGGCGGCGGCCGGCGAGGCCGGTCACCCCCTCAACCGCGACTTCAATGGCCCGGCTCAGCAGGGCTTCGGCTTCTACCAGGTGACCCAGAAGGAGGGTGCGCGCTGCTCCTCGGCGCGGGCCTACCTGAACCCGGCACGGGAGCGGGCGAACCTGCGCATCGTCACCGGCGCCCAGGCCGAGCAACTCATTGTCGAGCGCGGCCGGGCCACCGGCGTGCGCTACCGCCAGGGTGGGCGGGTGATCGATGCGCGGGCCGCCGCCGAGGTGCTGCTGGCCGGCGGCGCGCTGAATTCGCCGCAGCTGCTGATGCTCTCCGGCATCGGGCCCGCCGCCCAGCTGCGCCGCCACGACATCCCGGTGCAGGTGGACCTGCCCGGCGTTGGCCGCAACCTGCAGGACCACCTCGACGTCTGCACCATCAACCGCTGCCGCAGCGCGGTCACCTACGACCGCACCAACGATTTCAAGATCGCCCTCGATTACTACCTGTTCCGCCGTGGCCCGGGCACCTCGAACATCGCCGAGAGCGGCGGCTTCGTGCGCTCGGCCCTGGCCCCGGATGCGCGCTGCGACCTGCAGTTCCACTTCGTCCCGGCAATCCTCGACGATCACGGCCGCAACCGCCTGCCCGGCAACGGCTACACCCTGCACGCCTGTGCCCTGCGGCCGAAGAGCCGCGGCCACCTCGAGCTGGCTTCGGCCGATCCGTCGGACAAGGTGCGGATCTTCGCCAACTACCTCAGCGACGCCGACGGCGAGGACCTGAAGCTGATGGTCGAGGCCGTGCGGCTGTCCCGAGAGCTGCTCGCCCAGCCGGCGCTGGGCGAGTTCCGGGCGGGCGAGATGTTCCCGGGAGAATCGCTGCGCAGTGACGCGGAGATCGTCGAGTTCATCCGGCGCAAGGCCGAAACCATCTATCACCCGGTGGGCACCTGCCGCATGGGTGTCGATGGCGATGCGGTGGTCGATCCCGAGCTGCGCGTCCGAGGCGTCGAAGGGCTGCGCGTGGTCGATGCCTCGGTGATGCCAACGCTGATCGGTGGCAACACCAATGCTCCGACGATCATGATCGCCGAGCGCGCCAGCGATCTGATCCTCGCCGCGGCCAACGGCGGCGGCCGCCAGCGGGCGGCCTGAGTTCCAGCGCGGGGCAGTCGGGCGCGGCGGTCGCGCCGGCCGATCAGTGCGGTCGGGCGCCGGCCTGCTGCGCCGCCGGCCCACCGGCCAGCAGTCGCCACTCGATGCTGAAGCGGATCAGGGCATTGGCCGAGCGCAGGCCGAGCTTGCCCATGATCCGCTGGCGATGCGCCTCGATGGTCTTGATGCTGAGATCGAGGCGGTCGGCGACCTGCTTGTTCATCAGGCCCAGACCCAGCGCCTGCACCACTTCCTGTTCGCGCGAGGTCAGTTTCTCGACCTGCTGCTGGATGCTGTCTACGGTCTGCCGGCGGCGCCAGTCGTCCTCGGCCTGCTCGTAGGCGCGTTTGAGCTCCAGCGGCAGGGTGGCAAGGTCGAGCGGCTTGCGGATCACCTGGAAGAAGCCCTCGCGCATCGCCTCGAGCATGTTGTCGACGTCGAAGTGCGCGCTCATCAGCACGATCGGGTGCAGGAAGCCGCCGGCCCGCAGCTCGCGGGCGAGGCTGATGCCGTCGAGCCCGGGCATCTGCAGGTCACAGAGCAGGACGGTCGGCGCGTCCGGCAGGGCATTCGCCGCGCTGAGGAAGGCGCGCGGGTCGGTCAGTGGCTGCGCGCGCAGGCCGGTCTCCCCCAGCGTCCGAACCAGCAGTTCGGTAAGCAGGGCATCATCGTCGAGCACCCAGACCTGCGGGGTGCCATCGACTTCCGGCGTGGGCGATTGCTGGCTCATTCGGCTTGGATGATCGGTGAATCGCTGCGTGGTGGGAAGCCCATGCCCGTGATGGTAGCGCGGACCGGGGCGTTCGCGCGCATTCGGCGCGTCAAGGACCGTACAACCGGCCGGGCAGCCAGGTGGCCAGCTGGGGCCAGCCCGCAAGCAAGGCCAGCATCAGCAGCTGCAGTCCGATGAACGGCACCACCCCCCGGTACAGCGCCGCCGTGGTGAGCCCTGGCGGGGCCACGCCGCGCAGGTAGAACAGGGCGAAGCCGAAGGGCGGGGTGAGGAAGCTGGTTTGCAGGTTGATGGCGATCATCACCCCCAGCCAGACCGGGTCGACGCCGAGCGCGAAGAGCACCGGGGCGACGATAGGCACCACCACGAAGACGATCTCGATGAAGTCGAGCAGGAAACCAAGCAGGAACAGGGCCAGCATCACCACCAGCATGGCGCCGAACACGCCGCCCGGAAGGCCGGTAAGCAGGTCGTGGATCAGCTCGTCGCCGCCGAAGCCGCGGAAGACCAGGGCAAACAGCTGCGCGCCGATCAGGATGGCGAAGACCATCGCGGTGACCTGCACCGTCTGCAGGCCCACCTCGCGCAGCCGCGCGAGGCTCAGCTGACCGGCCAGGGCAGCGAACAGGGTCGCGCCGACGGCCCCGACCGCCGCGGCCTCGGTCGGGGTCGCGATGCCGCCGAGGATCGATCCCAGCACTGCGACCATCAGCAGCAGGGGCGGCAGCAGGGCGCGCAGCAGGCGTCCGGTCGAGCGCTGCGCCAGCGCCTCGGCGGGCAGGGCCGGGGCGCGATGTGGCTGGCGCCAGGCGGTCCACAGCACGTAGATCGCGTAGAGCGCGACCAGGCCAAGGCCCGGCAGCACGGCGCCGGCAAACAGATCACCCACCGAGACCGTGTCGGGGCTGTAGTTGCCGAGCCGGAGCTGGGCCTGCTGGTAGGCGTTGCCCAACTGGTCGCCAAGCAGGACCAGGACCACCGAGGGCGGAATGATCTGGCCGAGCGTTCCGGAGGCGCAGAGCGTGCCCGAGGCCAGCCGCGGGCAATAGCCGTGGCGCAGCATCACCGGCAGCGAGATCAGCCCCATGGTGACCACGGTGGCGCCGACGATGCCGGTGCTGGCGGCGAGCAGGGCGCCGACCAGGAGCACGGCGATGGCCAGCCCGCCGCGCTTGTCGCCGAACAGGGCGGCCACCGACTCGAGCAGGTCCTCGGCCAACCGCGAGCGCTCAAGCATCACGCCCATGAAGACGAACAGCGGGACCGCGAGCAGGGTCTCGTTGCCCATCACCCCGAACACCCGGTTCGGAAAGGCCTCGAGATAGCTGAGGTCGAAGACCCCGAACGCCGCACCCAGCAGGGCCAGCAGCAGGGACACCCCGGCCAACACGAAGGCGACGGGAAACCCGGAGAGCAGGCCGGCGACCAGGGCCAGGACCAGCAGGCCGATCCACAGCGCGCTCATGCCCGCCCCTCGGGTGCCCGCAGACGGGCCATGCAGCGCAGCAGTTCAGCCACCGCCTGCAGCGCAAGCAGGGCTGCGGCCAACGGGATCAGGGTCTTCAGCAGGTAAACCGCGGGCAGCCCGCCCGGATCGCGGGAGGACTCACGCAGCGACCAGCTGGCAGCCACGTAGTCGAGACTGACCCAGAGCATGAAGCCGGCAAACGGCAGTACGCACAGCAGGTATCCGACGAGGTCGACCGTCGCCTTCGTGCGTGGCGACCAGCGCTGCTGCAGAACGTCGACGCGCACGTGCTGCCCTGCACGCAGGGCGCCCGCCGTGCCGAGCAGAAAGACCAGGCTGTGCAGCCACTGCTGCGCCTCCTGCGCGGCGATCGAGTTGGCATCGAACAGGTAGCGGGCCACGACCAGAGCGAAGCACAGGGCGACCAGGGCCGGGACCAGCCAGACCAGCAGGCGATCCACTGCCCGCGATGGCAGGTCGAGGATCGCGGCCCAGCGCTCTGACATACCTGACCGGCTCATGCCGGGGTGTCGAGCCGCATGGCGAAATGATAGGAGGTGATGCGCAGGCCGAAGCGGAAGTAGAAGGCGTGCGCCTCGAGCCGGTGGCTGCCGGAGTCCAGCTGCAGCGTGGCGCAGCCGGCCCGGCGCGCCGCGTCGCGCAGCCAGGCCATCAGGCTGCGGCCATAGCCGGCGCCCCGCGCCGAAGCGTCGCTGACTAGGTCATCGACGTAGAGCAACCGGCCATGCGCCAGCATCTGCTGGATCCGGTAACCGGCGAAGGCGACGCAGACCTCGCCGGCGTAAGCGCCGGCAGCCAGGTAGCCCTCGGAGCGCTGACGCCGGACGGCGGCGATCAGCGCGTCGCGGTCGAGATGCGGGCGCAGCTGGTGCACCACGGGCCAGGCCGCGGCGACCTGCTCGTCGGTTTCGATGGGGCGGATGCTCGCGTCCATGCGCTGGCGGCTCAGGCCCGGATCAGTCCCACTCGTAGAGGGTCCAGTACACCGGCGCCACCGGGCCCTCGGTGTCCTTGCGGTCGAGGCGGCCGTCGCCATTGGTGTCGACCAGGGTATAGGGCACGCCGCCGCGCGGCCGCACCTTGACCATGGTCAGCCGGCCATTGACCCGGTACTCCTCCACGGTATCGCCGTTGTCGACGGCGCGGATCTTCACCGTCGGCTCGTCCTCCGGCGGCGGCACGGTGTCGAGCTTCTCCGGAAGCGGCGCGTCCTCGCGCGGCGGCGGTGGCTCCTGGGCGAGCGCGGCCAGTGGCGCGAGTCCGACGAGGGTGGCGAGCAGAAGGCAGGACAGACGATTCATGGCGGGCTTCCGTGGCAGCGTTGCTGCGACCAAGCATAGCCCGGAAGCGGCCGCTGCAGACGCCCGCGCCGGCTGGCGATTCAGCCGCCCACGCCACGTTCCGCCGGCTCGGGCGACAATGCACATCCAGTTGCAAGAGGACGCCTCATGCCCCGCCTGGTCCTGATCGATGGCTCCAGCTACCTGTACCGCGCCTTCCACGCCCTGCCCCCGCTCTCCAATGCGCAGGGCGAGCCGACCGGCGCGCTGTTCGGCGTGGTCAACATGCTGCGCACCACGCGCAAGGAGCAGCCCGACTTCGCCGCCTTCGTGATGGATGCATCGGGTCCGACCTTCCGCGACGAGCTCTATGCCGAGTACAAGGCGCAGCGACCGCCGATGCCCGATGACCTGCGGGCGCAGATCGATCCGCTGATGAAGATCGTCGAGGCGCTGGGCTTTCCGATCCTGCGCGTCGGCGGAGTCGAGGCCGATGATGTGATCGGCACCCTGGCGCTGGCCGCTGCCGGCGAGGGCATCGAGGTCGACATCTCGACCTCGGACAAGGATTTCGCCCAGCTGGTGCGGCCCGGGGTGCGCCTGGTCAACACCATGAGCGGCAGCGTGATGGACAGCGAGGCCAAGGTGGTCGACAAGTTCGGCGTGAAGCCGGAGCAGATCGTCGACTACCTCGCCCTGATGGGCGATACCGTGGACAACGTGCCCGGGGTCGAGAAATGCGGACCGAAAACCGCAGCCAAGTGGCTGGGCCAGTACGGCGATCTCGACAGCGTCATCGCCCACGCCGCGGACATCGGCGGGAAGATCGGCGAGAACCTGCGCGCGGCGCTCGACCGGCTGCCGTTGAACCGGCAGCTGGTCACCATCAAGACCGATGTCGAACTGGACTGCGGGCCAACCGACCTCGACCTGCGCGAGCGCGATGAAGCAGCCCTGCGCGAGCTCTACACCCGCTACGGGTTCACCCAGGCCCTCCGCGAGCTGGACGGAGGCAACGGCGCCGCGACGATCGCCGAGACCGAGCCGGGGAAAGCCCGCGGCCGCGGCCAGGTCAGCGGCGCGGCGCCTGCCGACGCCCCGGACGCCGCGCTCGCCAAGCCCGGCGAGTACGAGACCGTGCTGGCGATGGAACAGCTGGCGCAGTGGATCGACCGCATCCGCAAGGCCGGCTGTTTCGCGTTCGATTGCGAGACCGACTCGCTGGACCCGATGCGCGCCGAGCTGGTCGGGCTGAGTCTTGCCGTCGAACCGGGCAAGGCCGCCTACGTGCCGGTTGCGCACGCCTTCCCCGGCGCGCCCGAGCAGCTGAAGAAGGAGGCCGTTCTGGACGCGCTCCGCTCGGTGCTGGAGGACCCGGAGATCGGCAAGATCGGCCAGCACGGCAAGTACGACCTGCATGTGCTGCGTCGCTGCGGCGTCGAGGTGCAGGGCTATCGCGAGGACACCCTCCTGGAGAGCTTCGTCTGGCACAGCGCCGGCCTGCGCCACGACATGGACTCGCTGGCCCAGCGCTACCTCGGCTACGCCACCATCAAGTACGAGGAGGTCTGCGGCAAGGGCGCCAAGCAGATCAGCTTTGCCGACGTCGAGCTGGAGCGCGCGACCGCCTATGCCGCCGAGGATGCCGACATCACCCTGCGCCTCCACCGGGTGCTGTCGGACAAGCTGGCATCCGAACCGGCGCTGGAGAAGGTCTACCGCGAGATCGAGATGCCGCTGGTGCCGGTGTTGGCGCGGATCGAGGCCAACGGCGTGCGCATCGACGCCGACGAGCTGCGCCGGCAGAGCCAGGCGCTGGGCAAGCGCATGGGCGAGATCCAGAAGCAGTCCTTCGAGATCGCCGGGCGCAATTTCAATCTCGACTCACCCAAGCAGCTGCAGGCCCTGCTGTTCGACGAGCTCGGCCTGCCCGCCGTGGTCAAGACGCCCAAGGGCCAGCCGAGCACCAACGAGGAGGCGCTGGAGGCGATCGCCGACCAGCACGAGCTGCCGCGCCTGATCCTCGAGCACCGCGGCCTGCACAAGCTGCGCAGCACCTATACCGAGAAGCTGCCGGAGATGATCAATCCGGACACCGGCCGGGTGCACACCAGCTACCACCAGGGCGGCGCCGCCACCGGCCGCCTGTCGTCCACCGACCCCAACCTGCAGAACATCCCGATCCGCACCGAGGACGGCCGGCGTATCCGCACCGCCTTCGTCGCCCCCGAGGGACGGCGCATCGTGGCCTGCGACTACTCGCAGATCGAGCTGCGGATCATGGCCCACCTCTCCGAGGACCCCGGCCTGCTGTCCGCCTTCGAGAGCGGCCAGGACATTCACCGGGCCACCGCTGCCGAGGTCTTCGGCGTGCCGCTGGAGCAGGTCGACGGCAACCAGCGCCGCGCGGCCAAGGCGATAAACTTCGGTCTGATGTACGGCATGGGCGCCTTCGGGCTGGCCCGCCAGCTGGGCATCTCCCGCGGCGAGGCGCAGGACTACATCGCGCTGTACTTCGCCCGCTATCCCGGCGTGCAGCGCTACATGGAGACGGTCCGCCAGCAGGCCCGCGACAAGGGCTATGTCGAGACCGTGTTCGGCCGCCGGCTGCACCTGCAGGAGATCCACTCGCGCAACCAGGGCCAGCGCGCCGGCGCCGAGCGCGCTGCGATCAACGCCCCGATGCAGGGTACCGCCGCCGACATCATCAAGCGCGCCATGTGCAGCGTCGACGCCTGGCTCGCCGACCACCGCGGGCAGGCGCTGATGATCATGCAGGTGCACGATGAGCTGGTCTTCGAGGTCGACGCCGACTTCGTCGACCCGCTGCTCGACGCGGTCAAGGCACGCATGCAGGAGGCGGCGAAACTGCGTGTTCCGCTGGTGGTCGATGCCGGGGTCGGGGCGAACTGGGACGAGGCCCACTGAGGCCTGGAAACGGGAAGGCCGCGCCCGGACCGGTTCCGGTCTAGTGGCGGTCGGCCTGGTGGCGCGGCCGTGCCCGCTGCTCCACCACCGGCGGCAGCGGGCAATGCAGGCAGGCGCAGACGGCGCGTATCAGCTCGGACTCGTCGACGCTGATACGACCATCGTGGCTGATCGCCACCACCATGCCCTCGATCAGCAGCTGCTTGCCGTGCGGGTCGAGCCGGTCAAGTTCGGCCAGCGCCTTGTCCATCGCCGGAATCCACTGCCGCGGCGGCGCGAACTCGAAGCGCTCGCTGGGCAGCACGGCCAGCAGGCCGGCGATGTAGGCCCGCCGCATGGGCTCGGGGTCGTCGTAGCCGTAGCTGACCAGCACCGCGAACAGGTCCGACAGTGCAGGCTTGCAGTCGGCCAGCTTGCGCTTCCCGGCGGCGCGATAGCGGGCCGGCTCCAGAGCCTCGACCACCTGGGTCTGCAGCATCTTCGACAGGCAGTAGTCGAACAGGCTGACCTTGCCGTCGATGTGGACCAGGCGCTGGGCACACTTGACCAGATCCATCAGCGCCTCCCGCGACTGCCGGCGCAGGGCGGGAAAGGTCAGCGCCGCCATCGGCAGGCGCAGGCTGGGGTGCAGGGACTCGCAGTGCGGCAGGTACTCGCTGACCCGGTCCGCGGCGTCCTCGTCGAGCACCACCGCAACTTCCGCCAGCTGCCGGGCGCGAATCGCGCGGTCGCGATCGAGCAGCAGGGCCAGCAGCACTGCGGCCGCGCGCTGCGCGTCGCGGGCAGCATCGGTCAGCGCCTCCGGCATCAGCCGGTGCAGACCCGAGGCGCGACGGGTGTCGTCGCCGATCGGCTGGGCGATGCGCGCGGCGGTGGTTCCGGGCACCGGCCGCAGTTGGCTGTCGGCCTTGGGCAGCACGTTGACCGCTCCGATCGATGCATCCCCGGCAAGGCCCAGGGTCACGTCCTCGTCCAGGCCTGAAGGCGGCTGCGCATCCCAGCGCTGGCTCAGCTCGGCCAGCCGGCTGTCGTTGAAGGCCGGATCAAGCACGCGTATGCGCTCGACCAGCGGCGGGTGCGTGGCGAACCAGGAGGAGTAGCCGCGCCACTCGCCGAACAGCATGTGGCTGACCTCCTCGGCGTGCGCGTTCTGCAGGCCCGAGCCTTCGGCCAGACCGGCGATCTTCTTCAGCGCCCCGGCGAGCCCGGCGCTCTGCCGGGTGAACTGCACCGCGCTGGCATCGGCCAGCACCTCACGCGAGCGGGCGATGCCCGCCTTGATCAGTCGGGCGAAGAACACGCCGACCGCGCCGACCACCAGCAGGCCCAGCCCGCCCACCACCAGCGGCGCGGCGTTTCGTGAGTTGCCGCGGCCGACGTGGAGCAGCTGGCGTCCCAGCACACCGATCACCACGATGCCGAACAGCAGCCCGAGCAGGCGCATGTTAAGACGCATGTCGCCATTGAGGATATGGCTGAACTCGTGGGCCACCACGCCCTGAAGCTCGTCGCGATTGAGCTTCTCCAGCGCGCCGCGGGTGACCGCCACCGCCGCGTCGCTGGGCGAATAGCCGGCCGCAAAGGCATTGATCGCCGGCTCCTTGTCGAGCACGAAGATGGCCGGCACCGGCAGACAGGCGGCGATGGCCAGCTCCTCGACCACGTTGCGCAGTCGACGGTCGTGCGGATCCATGCAGTCGGCCTGCACCTCCCGCCCCCCGAGCAGCCGGGCGACCTCGGCACCGCCGCGGCGCAGCGAGCGACTGCGATACCAGGACGCAGCGAGAATCAGCAGGAGAACGGCAACCGCCACACCAAGAAGCACCTCGCCCTGCCCTGCCAGCCAGCCCGCGGCGCCGCCCGCCGCGAGCACGCCATCGCGGTCCATCAGGGCAAGGCAGAGGAGGACCACCGCCGAAACGGCCGCCACCACCGCCACGATGGCGGCGGCGAACAGCATGACCAGCCTGCGCGTGGCGCGACGCGCACTTTCCTGGCGCTGGAAGAAATTGCCGGTCATGCCGGGGCGATCAGCCGAAGGACACCCTCGGTGCCTCGCGCTTGTGCGCATCGGCGATGGCGATTTCCAGCGGCGCCGCCATGGGGAAGCCGAAGCCGCCCGCGAACAGGTTCGCCGGGAAGGTCTCGCGCCGGTTGTTGTAGGTCATCACCTGGTCGTTATAGGCCTGACGGGCGAAGGCCACCTTGTTCTCGGTCGAGGTCAGCTCCTCGTTGAGCTGCATCATCGTGGTGTTGGCCTTGAGGTCCGGATAGGCCTCGGACAGCGCGAACAGCTTGCCCAGGGTCTGGGTCAGCGCATTCTCGGCGCCTGCCAGCTGCTGCATCGCCTGCGCCTCGCCAGCATGGCCCTTGGCCGCGTCGCTGGCCTGCATGGCCGCGTTGCGGGCGCGGATCACCGCCTCCAGCGTGTCCTTCTCGTGGCTGAGGTAGGCCTTGGCGGTTTCCACCAGATTGGGAATCAGATCGTGACGACGGTGCAGCTGGACGTCGATCTGCGCGTAGGCATTGCGGAATCCGTTGCGTGCCCGGATCAGCCCGTTGTAGAGGCCAACCAGCCACAGGCCGATCCCGACAAGCAGGACAACGATGATGATCAGTCCAGTCATGACAGCCCCCTTCATGCTGATGGAACAAAGCTAACAGCGTTTGGCGGCACCCGGTAGGGTGAACGCCCTGCACGGCAGCGCAACGCGGTGGCGGGCTTGCCGGTTTAGAATCTTCGCATGCCCGACCGCCGCCTTCCCTCCGTACCGCTTGATGCACCCAGACGCCTTCGCGCCCGGCTCGTGACGCTTGCGCTGGTCCTGATCTCCCCCTGGGCCGTTTCGGCCGAACCCGTCGCCGCCCCCGGAAGCAGCGCCCCGAAGGACCTCGCTCCCCTCGTGCGCTACGCCGATGGGCTCGCGCAGTCGGTGGTCACGCGGGGCAAGGTGGTCGGCATGGCGGTGGCCATCATTCACGAAGATCGCGTGCTGCTGCAGCGCGGCTACGGCGTCGTCGAGGCCGGCAAGAGCGAACAGGTCAGCGCCGAGACGGTATTCCGGCTGGCCTCGCTGTCCAAGGCCTTCGCCGGCACGCTGGCCGGCCTCCTGGTTGACGAGGGCGCACTGCGCTGGGAGTCGAGGGTGGTCGATCCGTTTCCCTCCTTCGCCCTGAATCGCGCCGGCGCGGCCCAGCGGGTCACGCTGCGCGACATCCTCAGCCATCGGATGGGCCTGCCCTTCCACACCTACGACCGTGATCTCGAGGCCGACGAGCCCTACCCCCTTCTCGCTGCGAAGCTCGCCGAAGCCCCGGCCACCTGCGACCCCGGCGATTGCTACGGCTACCAGAACATCGCCTTCAGCCTGGTCTCGGACCTGGTCTTCGCGGCCACCGGTGACTTCTTCACCCACCAGGTCGAACGGCGCATCTTCCATCCGCTCGAGATGTACTCCAGCACGTACGGACGCGATGCGCTGGAGGCGAGCGAGAGCTGGGCGCGTCCCCACGTCCGCGGGCGGCGCGGCTGGGTGTCGGTGCGCCCGAAAGAGAACTACTACCGCGTGCCGCCCGCCGCCGGCGTCAATGCCAGCGTCGCGGACATGGCGCGCTGGATGATCGCCCACACGGGAGGCCGACCCGATGTGCTCCACCCCGACCTGCTCGCCGACCTCCACGCGCCTCAGGTCAAGACGCCGAACGAGCTGCGCCGTCATGGCTGGCGCGGCGCCCGGGTGCGCGATGCGGACTACGCCACCGGCTGGCGCGTGTTCGACTACGCCGGGCGCACCCTGGTATTCCATGCCGGCGCGGTGCAGGGCTATCGCGCCATGCTCGGCATGTTTCCCGGCTCGCGCTTCGGCATCGTGGTGCTCTGGAACTGTGAGTCGTCCGCGCCCTCCGGCCTGATGCCGGCCGTGCTTGATCGCTACCTCGGCCTGCCGAGCCGCGACTGGACGGGCCTCGAGAAGGCGCCGAAGCAGCGCGAGCGCTAGGCCGCCTCTCCACAAGTCCTGCACCCCGCGTTGCCGCAGCGCGCGCGCCCGGGCAACCGCGGCGGTGCCACGTGCGGGCAGGTCGAAGGCGGCCGCCGGCGCGCACGTCGAAGCAATCGGGGCAGGATGGTGCAGCCATGCAGCCATATCGCGTCCCGCGTCCTGATCGACGCCACAACCCGGCACGGTGCGGAACGCCGGACCGGCCGGGAGTCTTCGCAGGCCTGCCCTGAAACGGCAACGCCGCGGAAGACCGCGGCGCTGGGTGAAGGGAAGACCGCCATTCCCCGCCCGGGCGACGGGGAAGGGGCGGCAGGCAACGAGACGCTTCCGCTTAGAGCGGAGACGCCATCGGAGCCGGCGCGGCGGGAGCCGCTTCGGGCTTGGCTGCCTTCTTGCGTGCAGCCTTCTTCGGAGCCTTCTTGGCAGCCTTCTTCGGAGCCGCCTTCTTGGCCGCGGGCTTCTTGGCAGCAGCCTTCTTCTTCGGAGCGGCCTTCTTGGTCGCCTTCTTGGCGACCTTCTTCACCGCCTTCTTGGCAGCGGCCTTCTTGGCGCCACCTTTCTTGGCTGCGACCTTCTTCGTCGCACCCTTCTTGGCAGCACCCTTCTTGGCAGCGGCCTTCTTGGTCGCCTTCTTCGCCGACTTCTTCACCGCCTTCTTGGCGGCGGTCTTCTTGGCGGCAGCCTTCTTCACTACCTTCTTGGTTGCCTTCTTGGCGGCAGTCTTCTTCGCTGCAGCCTTCTTGGCTACCTTCTTGGTTGCCTTCTTGGCCGCGGTCTTCTTGGCAGCGACCTTCTTCGGCGCGGCCTTCTTGGCGGCGCTCTTCTTCGCTACCTTCTTTGCCGCCTTCTTGGCGGCCGGTTTCTTCGCACTTGCTTTCTTGGTGGCCATAACGCCCTCGCTCTTCGTCAGTGGGACTTGCTGGTGCCCGGTGCGGCGGGGAGGCCGCATACGAAGACGCCCGCAGTTCCCTTCACTGCGGGCGTCTTGCGTCTGGTGGCGAAGACCGGCTGCCGGAACCGCTGGCAGAAATCGGAGGAGAAAAAGCCGCTCTCTTCGATGTCGAAGGGGATCGCGTCCGAAAAACCGCGTTTGCCGTAGAGCTTGCTTCGTTCTCTATTCACCGCTCTTCGCAGTCAGGTCTGCTGGGCGAAAGCTAATCACGTGAAATTCCACTGTCAACAAGTCAAGTCATTTTTTTTTCAGGCTTCGCGACCGATGTTCTTGCCGCCCCGGAAAACGCACCGGAATTACATAACATACAGATACACTTGGATTCTTCGCAAGCCGCGATTTTCCTTGCTGCCAGAGTTTCCGGAACGATCTACATGCTAAGTGGTTCCGGGACGGCCGGCCGAACAGGCACACCGAACACAGTCGCGCGGAATGGCGCAGCGCAACAGCCTCGACGCGCGGATTTGCGCGGAAGTGCGCGGACCTTTCGGCGTCGGCACAAAGAAAAACCGCGGCCGAGGCCGCGGTTTCCGGAGAGCACCGCGCTGCTCGACCGACTACTCGTCCTCGATCTGCTCGGCGTACTCGTCCGGACCGAGGAGCTCGTCGAGCTGGGAGGCGTCGTCGGCCTGGATCACGCAGATCCATCCGTCGCCGAAGGCATCCGAGTTGATCGTCTCGGGCGCATCGGTCAGCGCGTCGTTGACCGCGACCACCTTGCCGGAGACCGGGGCGTAAACGTCGGACGCCGCCTTGACCGATTCGACGACGGCGACGCCGTTGCCGGCCTCGACCTGGTCTCCGACATCGGGCAACTCGACGTAAACCAGGTCGCCCAGCGCGTTCTGCGCATGGTCGGAAATGCCGACGGTCACCCGCCCGCCGTCTTCGAGGCGTGCCCACTCGTGCGACTTCAGGAATTTCAGATCACCGGGGATTTCTTTCATGACGCGCTCACTGGCTGGGAAGGGAACGGCTGGCGATTGTATACGAGCAGGGTGCCTGGGCCGCGCGGCTTGAGGAGCCTCTGAATAAGTCCAGTGCCCCGCGTTGCCGCGGTGTGCGTTCGCACCAAGGCGGACGCCGCAGGGCGTGGTGGTGCCACGTTCAAGGTGGCCAACGCAGGTGCGGGCGCACACCGTGGCAACCCTCCGGGCCGGGATTGTGCAGCCATCCGGCTGTGTTGCGCGTCTTGGCCGTGGCACCACCACGCCCTGCGCCGCGCGCCTTGCTGGCCGGCTGCACAACCTCCGGCGCGGGGCGCTGGACTTGTTCAGAGTCTCCTTAAAGCCCCTCGGCCGCCTTGCCTTCGCGGACGAAGGGCGGCTTGAAGACGCGCAGCGGAACCTCACGGCCACGGATGTCGACACGCAGGTCAGCCACTTCGCCGGCGGGGACGCGAACGAAGGCAATCGATTTCGAGGCCGTGGGCGAGAAGGTACCGGACAGCACCTCGCCCTCCCCGGTACTGCACAGCACCCGCTGGCCGTGTCGGAGCACGCCCTTGTCGTCCATCACCGCGCCGATCATCTGGGTCGGCACCCCCGCGGCGCGCTGCGCCTCCAATGCCGGTCGACCGATGAAGTTGCGCTCGCCGTCGAGCGCGACCGTCCAGGCCAGACCGGCCTCGAACGGGGTCACGCGGTCGTCCATGTCCTGACCATACAGATTCATGCCTGCCTCCAGGCGCAGGGTGTCGCGCGCACCCAGTCCCGCCGGCCGCACCCCGGCATCCACGAGGCGCTGCCACCATTCCGCGGCGACCTGCTCGGGCAGGGTGATCTCGAAGCCGTCCTCGCCGGTGTAACCCGTGCGGGCCACGAACAGCTCCCCGCACGAGACCGCGGCGAAGCGCGGCAGGGCCAGCACTGCCTCGCGCCCGGCGGCATCCAGAAGACCGGCGAAACGCTCGCGTGCCCGCGGACCCTGCACCGCGATCATCGCCAGTTCGGGGCGCTCGCGCACCTCGATGCCGAACGGCGGCGCCTGGGTCTCGATCCAGGCGAGGTCCTTGTCGCGGGTGGCCGCATTGACCACGAGCCGGAAGTCGTCCTCATCACGGAAATAGACGATGAGGTCGTCTACCACGCCGCCGGCGGTGTTCAGCATGCAGGTATACAGGGCACGACCCGGCTTCTTCAGCTTGTCCACGTTATTGGCCAACAGGTAGCGCAGGAAGTCCCGGCAGCGCGCGCCCGACAGGTCGACGACGGTCATGTGGGAGACGTCGAACATGCCGGCATCCCGGCGCACGGCATGGTGCTCCTCGATCTGGGATCCGTAGTGGATAGGCATGTCCCAGCCGCCGAAGTCGACCATCTTCGCGCCGAGGGCGCGGTGGGCATCGTTGAGGATCGTCTTGCGGGTCATGCGCGGCTCCCATTGAATCTCGAGGCGCGCATTATGCGGGGCCGCGCAGCAACCGGCGAGGACCGTCCTGGCCTGGCCGGCGCTCGACGGCGCGCCCTCCGGACGGTGGATACACCGGCGGTGTCGCGGTTGGGCCGCCGGCCCGGCCCGGTGGAGCGGCTGGCGGTGACGGCGGCCGCAGGCCATACACAGTCCCTTTGACCCGCAGCTTCATATGGCGACTGGGTTTCAGCCGACCGCGCAGCCGGGTCCACCACTGGAATTGCGGTTAAAAAGCTGTGAAGCTAAGCGGGTCCATTGGGGAGATCCGCTCATGAAAGCACGTTCGTTGTCGACGGCCGTTGCACTCGGCCTGCTCGTGGCCAGCACCGGCGCCTCCGCCCTCGCTCCGACCGAGGCCACGGCGCTGGTGCCCTTCAACTTCTCGAATCCCGGCGCGCGCAGCCTCGGCATGGGTGGCGCCTTCCTCGGCGCGTCCGATGACGCCACGGCCGCCCTGGTCAACCCGGCGGGTCTGACCCGGCTCGGACTCGAGCAGCAGTTCTCGGTCGAGTACCGCAACTACAACCGTGAAGTGCCCTACGCCCAGGAGGGCTTCATCACCACCAACCCGTACGACAACAGCAATGTGCTGTACCGGGACAGCTCGGCGGACGATGACGAGATCTCCTACCTGTCCTGGGTGCTGCCGCGCGACAACTGGGCCTTCGCCCTCTACCGTCACCAGATGGTGAACTTCAACGGTGGACACAGCTCCTCCGCCATTCCGTTCCAGGGCGACCCGCAGGGCACCTTCATTCGCGCGGTGACCAGCCGCACGGATCTCGAGGTGGTCACCTACGGTGCCAGCTTTGCCTGGAACGCCACCGAGACCATCTCGGTCGGTGCCGGCATCAACTGGAACGACTTCGAGATGACCTCGTCGCTCGACCGCTTCGACACCGACGGATCCCTGCGCGTGGCGCAGCGCCAGCGCGGCGACGACGACGACATCGGCTACAACGTCGGCCTCCTGTTCCGCGGCAGCGACAACGTCAGCTTCGGTATCTCATACCGCAGTGCGCCGGAGTTCCGCTACGCCTACACCTCGGACTTCATCGATTTCGACGGCACCACGATTCGGACGGCCGACGCCACGACGCCGTTCAAGTCGCCCGACGTGTTCGGCATCGGCGTCAGCTGGCGGGCCACCGACGCCCTGGTCATCAACCTGGACGTCAACCGCGTCGGCTACTCGAACATCACCGAAGACATCGACGATCCGTTCTTCACCACGCCGGACACCGTGCAGTTCAGCGATCCGCAGCTGCTGCGCTCGATCCGCATCAAGGACAGCATCGAGCCGCGGCTCGGCGTCGAATACGCCTTCGCCACGGCCAACCCGACCTTCATCCGCGGTGGTATCTGGCGCGAGAAGCGCCACACGCTTGAGTTCGATGCCGACCCGGAGGGCCTGAACTTCAGCAGCCCCAACGAAGCGCTGGCCTTCGCCACCCTGTTCGCCGCGGGCGACGACGAGACCCACGTCTCCCTGGGCTTCGGCATGCTGTTCGAAAGCATGCAGATCGACTTCGCCTACGACCGCTCCGATCGCCTGGACACCCTCTCGGTGTCGGGTGTCTATCGCTTCTGATCCTGCAGGGCAGAGTCACGGAAAAGGCGCGCCCCGGCGCGCCTTTTCTTTTCCGGGGACGAACAGGGCTGAGCGCGAAGCAGACGTAACGCAAAACCCGCATGTAGCCAGCTTGCTGGCGATCGGCGCCCTGAATAGGACGATCGCCTGCAAGCTGGCCCCTGCATGCAACGGTGCTGCAAGGCCCTTTGCGCCGCAGATCAGACCTTGCCGCAGTCAGATTGTGGGAGCGCCCTTGGGTGCGACCGCCGCGCTACGGATTCACTACAGACCCCGGCAAGAGTGGATCTCCGCGGTCGCGTCCAAGGGCACTCCCACAGTCGGGTTTCGCTGGGCGTCAGCGAAGCTCCATAGGGTGCGTCTTCGACGCACCGATACGGGCGTTCGGACGGTACGCCCGGTGCGGCCAGCCGCACCCTATGAATGTCTGCTTCGCGGCCGTTTCTCGCCTCGGGGTTCTGGCCATGCTGGTCTGGTGCCAGTTCCAGTGCGGCCTTCCAGTGCGGCCAGCCACTGGCCGAGCATGTTCCTACGGGCGCTGGCTCCGAAGGCACCGATGAGCGTCGACCTCCGACGCGGGCAGGGCCGCGGGCGCGGCGCCCGCGATCGCTAGCGCGTCTGCTGCCAGAAGCGGCGGAAGCGCGGCGAGAACAGCACCTCGTCGGGCTGCAGGCCGGACTCTGCGGCTCGGGCCGCGCGGACTTCCTGCCGGGCGTTGTCGAGACCACCGGCCTCGGCCTGGCCGGCCTGCTCGGCCAGCACGAAGGCCGCTGCGGCGCGGAACAGATGCAGCTGGGCGCGGCTACGCGGGTCGCTGGCGCTGCCGGCATTGGTCCGCAGCAGCTCGGTGTAGTTCCCGGCCAGCCAGGATTCCACCGCACTGCGCAGCACCGCCGGGGCCGGGCTGGCGGTCGGCCTGCTGGGCGCGGCCTGGGCGGGCCGCGCGGGAGCCGGCGCCGGCTCGCTGCGCGTAGCGGTCGCCGTAGTGGAACTGCGGGTGCTGGTCTGCGGCGGCGGCGTGGTCGGCGTCGTGCGGGCCACCGATGGACTCGGTTTCGGGGTCGCGGCTGGTGTCGCAGCCGGCGGCTCGTTGCGTGCCACGCTCGGCGTCGAGGGCGCCGGCTGTGCGGGCGCCGCCGGCTTGGCCTGGGCCAGGCGAGTCTGGCAGGCACCGACGCCGCGCTGGTGCTCGGTGCGCTCTTCGTCAAGCCGTGCCAGCACGCTGACCGTGGGCGCGTGCGACCAGTAGCGCATGGCCGTCTCGCAGTCGCCGCGCCGGTAGGCGGCAAGGCCGGCGTAGTAGTGCGGCACGTAGGGCCGGTAGACCACGCCCTGGAAGCGACGCCTCGCCTCGGGATTGGCGTCCTCTCGGATGGCGGCGGCGAAACGCCGCTCCGCCTCGGCCCAGTCCTCCTGCTTCACCGCTTGCAGGCCGCGGTCGTACTCCCGGATCCAGCTGGCGTCGGCGCTGCCCGCGGCAAACAGCAGGCCCAGCACAAGCGCGGGGCTAATTCGCATAGCCCACCCGCTTCAGATAGTCCTCGGCACTGAGATTGCGGAACCCGGCGCTGACCTGCTGGCTCTGTTTGGCCCGCACGCTGGCCACCTGCACCACCGGGCGCGATTCGCTGGGATGGCGGAAGGTCACCCGATAGGTGCCTTCGGGCACGGTCAGGCGAAGCGGCGTGGCGCGGTCGCTACCAAGGTCCACCGCCTGGCCGCTGCCCTGCTCGACCACCGACTCGACGTTGGCCCAGGGCGTGGCGTTGAGGATCAGCGTGCCGCTGAGCGCGGCCAGGCGCTCACGCTCGGCCGCGACCAGCGCCTTGCTGCGGTCGGCCAGCGCGCTGCGCAACAGCTCGGCCTCGGCGGACTTTTCGCCGAACTGGCCAGCGACCTCGGTGATCACCGGACCCAGCGCATCGATGTCCCGCTGCGAACGGGCGGCCTCGATCACCAGGTTCACCCCGCGCAGGAATTGGTCGCGGAAGGCCAGAACTTCGCTGTCGCGCGGATCGAGGGCAAGCAGCTCCTTGATGGCGAAGCTGATGGCTCTGGCGCTATCGGGATCGAGCTTGCGCTTCGACCACTCGGCGCGCAGGTCGGCCAGCAGCTCTTCGCGCTTGGCTGCCTGCTTCTCGGCGTCGCGGCGCGCACTGATCCGCGAGGCCAGCAGGGCGATCTGGGCGTCGTTCTTGTAGATGGCCTGCGCCTGCTTGAGAAGCTCGAGGGCCTCGGCGGACTTGCCCTCGTCCGCCATCGCCTGGGCCGACTCGCGGCTGAGCTTGGGCAGGTCACCGAGCAGCTGGCTGGCGATCCGGTTGTCGCGATCCTGCTGCAGTACCTCCCGCAGCAGGTCGTAGGCGTTGTTCCTGCTCGGCGGGAAATAGACCCGGCCGGCGATGGCGTCGCGGGCCGCCGCCAGACTGCGCGAGATTGCCGCCTGTCGCTCACCGACCCGCTGCTCGAGCGCCTGCCGCGCACTGGCCGCGGCGCTGTCCTTGGGATCGGCCTTGAGCGCCTGGTCATAGCGGCTGAGTGCCAGGCTGAAGTCACCAGCCTGCTCGGCGCTGCGCGCGGACTTCACCAGCGAATCCGCCGCCTGCGCCTGCAGGGCGAGCGCATCGGCCTGGCGCGGATCGATCTCGAATATGCGCTGCAGGGTCTCGAGGGTGTTGTCGCCGGCCGGTTCGGCGATACGGCCGGCGGCGAGCTGCCGCTTGGCCAGGCTCAGCAGGGAGTCGATGCGCGCCTTCATCTGCTGCGCCCGGGCGGCCTGCTCGAGCTGCGTGTTCAGGGCCAGCCAGGCGCTTTCGCCGCCAATGAAGGGCGCCGCCTGGGTCAGAGTGGCCTGCGCTTCGTCGAGCTTTCCCGCAGCCAGCGACTGCTCGGCGGGACGCAGCGCCTGGGCGACGAGGGCCTGCATGGCCTGCTTGGCCGGAGAGGAGTTGGGATCGATCTCCAGCGCCCGGCGCAGGGCGGCAAGCGCGGTGTCCTTGCCCTCGCCGTAGAGGCGGCCCGCCCGCTGTGCCTCCGCGGCCGTCGCGATCCACTGGGCGACCTCGGCCTCCAGCTCGGCGGAGCGCTTGGCCTGGCTGATGCGCTCGGCGAGGGCGGTGCTGTCGGCATTCTCCGGAAGCACGGCGAGCGACTCCTGTACCCGACGCTCGGCCTCGTCGAACTGCCCCGCCTGAAGCGCCGTCTGGGCCTGCTCGCGAAGCAGGCTGGCGATGCGCGCAAGACGCTCTTCCGCCGGGCCATAGCGCTCGACGCTGCGCGCGGTAACCTGATTGATCTGCTGCAGCCGCTCGAAGGCGTTGTCGCCCAGCGGCGAGATCAGCTTGCCCTCGGCGATCAGCTTGTCGACCGCGTCGAGATCGCGACGGATGATCATCTCCATCGCCGGATCGAGCTGCTGGCCGGCGTCGTCGCCGCCACCGAACAGGGCCCAGCCGATACCGAGCGCCAGAACCAGCGCACCGGCCGCCGCGGCGGGGATCAGCCAGGGCGGCCGCCCGCCCTCGCCTGCTTCCTCGCGGTCGCCGAGCCGCACGCCGGGCCCGCTGCCGGTGGGACGCTTCTTTGGCGGGGCCGGCGCGGCCCGATGCTGTCCGCTGCTGCGCGGCTGCGGAGAAATGCCCGAGCCGGTGTGGATCTGGCTCTCGGAGAAACCCAGTGCGCGGAGCTGCTCGGAGGCGCTCTGGTTGGGATCGATATGCAGCTTCTGCAGCAGCGACTCGCTGCCGGTGAGCAGCCGCTTGAGCTCGGTGACGAAGATCTTGAGGTCGGGATAGCGCTGCTCGCGATCCTTGGCCAGCATGCGATCCATCAGCGGCTGGAAGAAGGCGAACTGCGGCGGCAGCGGCGGCGGCGGCGTATTGAGGTGGGCGAGGACCACCTGGATCGGTGTCGAGCCCTCGAAGGGCGCACTGCCGGTCAGCATCTCGAAGAACAGCACGCCGAGGGCGTACTGGTCGGAGCGCCCGTCGAGTTCGCTGCCGGTCGCCTGCTCGGGGCTCATGTATGTCGGCGTGCCGATCATCATCCCGGTCTGGGTCAACCGGGTCGCGCCCTCGCTCTTCTGCGCCTTGGCGATGCCGAAGTCGGTGAGCACCGGCGTCACCGCGTCGCGGAACATGATGTTCGACGGCTTCAGGTCGCGGTGGACGATGTTGTTGTCGTGGGCGTACTGCAGGGCGCCGGCGATCTGCACAACGACCGAGATCGCCTCGGCCAGGGTCAGGCCCTCGCGCATGCGGTCCGAGAGCATGCCGCCCTCGAGGAACTCCATCGCGATGTAATTGATCGACTCGTTCTGGACGATGTCGTAGACGCCGACGATGTTCGGATGCGGCAGCCGCGCCATGGTGCGGCCTTCCATCAGGAAGCGCTTCTCGACGTTCTCGTCGGTCAGGCCGCGGCGCATGATCTTGATCGCGACCTTGCGTTCGAGCGATCGCTGCACGGCCAGGAACACCGTCGCCATGCCCCCCGCGCCCAGCTCGCGGACCAGCTCGTAGCCTGGTATTTCGAATGCCGGTGAGGACATGGAGGGGTCCGCGGGTATCGCCTCAGATCATAGCATCGGGGGAAGCGGCCCCGGCCACACCTTACGTGCTGGAAGGGCCGGCCGGATGCGCCCTGCGACCTTTTGCCGGCCAGGCGCATCCTAGTCAACGTGAGCCACCCGACTGCCTTCGCCATCGAGCTTCCCGACCTGCTGGTCGCCCGCGCCCGCCGCGGCGACGTTCAGGCCTTCGAGGAGCTGTACCGGACCTTTGCCAGGCCGGTGCATGCCCTGGCCTGGCGGCTGCTGCAGGACGCCGACGAAGCCGCCGACGTGCTCCACGACGTGATGCTCAAGGTGCATCACGGGCTGCCGGGGTTCCGCGGCGAGGCCCCGATCTGGGCATGGATCCGGCAGATCGCCAGCAACGAGGCGCTGATGCGACTTCGTCGGCGCTCGCGGCTGGAGTATCTGCCCGGGGACGAACTGCCCGAGCCCGAGGACGATGGGACCCACTGGCCACTGCAGGCGGCCGAGCAGGCTCTGCTGGGCGAGGCACTGGCCCAGCTGCCCGCGGTCACCCGCGCAGTGATCTGGCTGTACCACGGCGAGGGCCTGACCCACGAGGAGATCGGCAGCGCCATGGGCCGCAGCCGCAGCTTCTCGAAATCGCAGCTGATGCGAGGTGTAAACCGGCTGCGCCAGATGCTGCGCATCGACAAGGAGGAACCCAGTCATGCCTGAACCGACCCGACTGCTGGGCGAGGCGCTGCGCGACCTGCCGACGCCTCCGCCGCCCGAGGACGGCTGGCAGCGCCTGCACGCCGCCCTGCCAGAAGCACGGCCGCACCGCCGCCATCACTGGCTGGCCGCCGCAGCCGTTCTTCTGGCCGCGGCGCTGGGCAGCCTGCTGCTGCCGGCGCCGCCGCCGTCTGTGGTCACCGGCGGGCCGCCGCCGACCGAAGGCGATACCACCCCGGCCAGCCTCGCGGCCCTGCGTGCCGAATCGGCGCGTTGGGAGGGGCTGCTGGCCGGACTCGCTACCCCCGTGGACAGCGCCGCCAGCGCGGTGGTCGAAGGCGCGATCAACGATCGCATCGCGCTGATCGACCTGCTGCTCGGCGACGCCGCTGCCGACTCCGCGCGCCATGCGCTGTGGAGCGAGCGCGTGCTGCTGCTGCGTGACCTCTACCGGCTGCGTCAGGAGCCGGCCCCGCGCCTCGCCGGCGCCGATCGCCACAGCACCGCCGCCTACCGGATGCTCTGAGGCGCCAGGGCGCCCTGCTTAACCAGGAGATCAACATGACTACCCGACCCACCCGACCGACCCTGCTGAGCCTGGCGCTGGCCGGCCTGCTTGCTTCGCCCGCCGTGTCCGCCCAGTCGGCCGGCCCTGATGCCGCCCGCGCCGAGCGCGAGAGCCGACGCGCCGAGGCCGCCGCCGAGCGCGATGCGCATCGCGCCATTCACGCCGCCGATCGGGAACGGGCCGCCACCGATCGCGAACGCGCCCGGGCCGAGCTGCAGGCCTCGCAGCGCGAGCTAGCCGAGGTCGCGGCGCGGGTGGCGCGGCTAAGTGCGCAGGCGGCCGGCGAGGACATGCGACGGGCACTGCGCGAGGGGGCCCTGACCCGCCCGGTGATCGGCGTTGTGCTGGAGCCGGACGATGGCCCCGGCATCGCGATTGCCGCGGTCTCCCCGCGCAGCCCTGCCCGGGAGGCGGGACTGCGGGCGGGCGACCGGCTGGTTGCGGTCGACGGCACCGTGCTCGCGGGCAGCTCCCCCGAGGCCCGCCTGGAGCAGGCCACCGAGCTGCTGCGCAGCAAGCAGGCCGGTCATCCGGTGGACCTGGAGGTCGAGCGCGGAGGCGCCCGCCTCCGGATGGCGGTCAGCCCGCGCGCCCTGCCCGTCCTCGCCGCCCTGCCCACCGAAGGCGAGCTCAGTGAGCAGCTGGCCCGGGAGCTGACTCGCGCCGCCCTGCCCATGGCGCGTTTCCATATCGGTGACCATGGCCCACTGGCGCTCTGCCCCGAGGGCGAGGAGTGCCTGGCCGGGGCGCTGCTGGAAAGCGGGCGCTGGAACGGCCTGCGCCTGTTTCCGCTGAACGCCGAGCTGGGCCGCTACTTCAACAGCGAGCGTGGCGTGCTGGTGCTGGAATCGGGCAAGGGCCATCCGCTGCGACCGGGCGACGTGCTGCTTTCGGTCGAAGGCCAGCCGGTGGACTCTCCGGCAGAGGCAATGCGCCGTCTGCGCGGCGGCGAGGGTGACAGCCGCTCGCTGCGCCTGCGGCGCGGCGGACGCGAAGAGGCATTGCAGATCGATGCCCTCCAGCTCGACCTGCTGCCGCCACTGCCGCCGATCGCCCCGCTGCCGCCCATGCCTCCGCTGCCCCCGCCTCCGCCGGCGGCGGGGGAGGACGCCGCCGGACCGGCACCGGCCGCGCCGCCCGCAGCGCCGGCCGGCGCCGCGGCAAAGGCCCCGAGCGTGCTGGGCAGGGTGCTCTCCCGCTAACTAGCTCGGAGCGATGCACTCCGGGCGCCGGGCATGGCGCGCCGGACGCCTCGGGTTAGGATGGGCGCGCGCTGCCTCCGGCGCCCAACCCACATCACGGCATGGAAAAGCTGTTGTTGCTCGCGCTCCTGCTGGGAGCGCTGGTCCTGTTCGCATCGGAGAAGGTGCGCGCCGACCTCGTCGCGCTGGGGCTGCTGCTGGCCCTGATGCTGACCGGCATCGTCAATACCACGGAAGGCTTCTCGGGTTTTGCCAGTCCGGCGGTGATCACCGTGGTCTGCATGTTCATCCTCTCCGGCGGCCTGGTGCGCACCGGCGTGGCCGACGAGATGGCCGGCTGGGTGATTGCCAGCGGCGTGCGCGGCACGCTGGGGCTGACCGCCATCGTCATGCTGCTGGTCGGCACCATGTCGAGCTTCATGAACAATATCGCCGCGGTCACCATCCTGATGCCGACGATCTTCGCGATCGCGCAGCGCACCGGGGTGCCGGTGACCAAACTGCTGATCCCGCTGTCCTTCGGATCGCTGCTGGGTGGCCTGTCGACCCTGGTCGGCACGCCGCCCAACCTGCTCGCCTCGGAGGCACTGATGCGGGCGGGCTATCAGCCTTTCAGGATGTTCGATTTCCTGCCCACCGGGCTCGCCGTGTTCCTCTGCGGCTTCATCTATTTCCTGGTCATCGGATCGCGACTGGTACCGGTGCGCACGCCAGCCGGGAACCCGGACGACTCGGCCGGCATGCGCCACTACGTCACCGAGGCCATCGTTCCACGCGGCTCGGCGCTGGTCGGCCGCTCGCAGGAGCAGGCCCGGCTGCGCGAGACCCTGGGCGTCGCCGTGCTGCGCATCCATCGTCAGTACGACGCCACACGCAACGAATCTCCGACTGACCGCCCCTGGCTGCGCTATGGCCGTTATGGCCGTGATGAAGGCGACGGCAGCTACTCCTTCCTGCCCTGGCCCGAGGCTGTCTTCCTCGAGGGCGACCACCTGCAGCTGGAGGGCGATCCCTCTGCCCTGCTGCAGAAGCAGGGGCGCGGCCTGCTGGAGATCCCCGAGGCCGAGGGGCAGCGGGACGAACGCCAGCTGATCGGCGAGGTGGCGCTGTCTCCGGGCTCGCGCTCGCTTGGGATCAGCGTGGCCGAAGCCGACTTCCCGGCGCGCTACGGCGTTACCGTGCTCGGCCTGCGGCGCAATGGTCGGCAGGAGGACGAGCGGATCAACCAGCTGCGTCTGGAGACCGGCGATGTGCTGCTGGTTCGCGGGCCATCCAGCGCGCTGGCCGAGCTGGGCCACAATCCCGACTTCCTCGTCGTCAACCGGCTGGACCGCAGCCCGCGCGACCACCGCCGGCGCTGGGCGGCGATCGCCATCATGGCCGCCACCGTGCTGGCCGCCGCCAGCGGCGTCGTGCATATCTCGGTGGCCGCGCTGGCCGGCGTGCTGGCCATGGTCGGCAGCGGCTGCATGCCGATGCGCGACATGTACGCCCAGGTCGACTGGCGCGTGATCTTCATGATCGCCGCCCTGATGCCGCTGTCGGTGGCGATGGACGCCGAACATACCGGCGCCGCGCAGTGGATCGCCGAAGCGCTGGTCTCGCTGGCCGGCAGTGGCAGCGCCTACATCGCGATGCTGATGGTGATCGCCTTGACCATCGCCCTGACCCAGGTGATGTCCAATGCCGCCTGCGTGGTGCTGGTCGCACCGATCGCGATCCAGATGGCCGAAGGCCTCGGCGTGGCGCCGCAGGGCTTCGCCATGGCGGTGGCAATCGCCGCCTCGACCGCCTTCATCACCCCGGTCGGCCACCAGGCCAACATGCTGGTGTATGGCGTCGGAAACTACCGGTTCAATGATTTCGTCAAGGTCGGCGGTCCGCTCAGCCTGCTGGTCCTGATCACCACCCTGCTGGTGGTGCCGTGGGTGTGGCCGATGCGCTGAGCCCGGGTGACGCGGCCCCGCTCAGCCAGCGCCGCGTCCAGCCGCAACGAGGCTCGCTTTCGCGGACCTCGGGCAGCGATCCGCGCCCGGCGCGGAAGCTGAGCAGCCGGCGGCCAACGGCCTCCCGCCGCGGTGCGGTCTGCATCGGAGCAAGTCCGGCGCACAGCACTTCCCAGGCCAGCCAGTCGGTCTCCGGCACTGCATACAGCTCCACCGGAACCCCATGACGAGTGACCAGGCGCAGCCTGTCGCCGACATGCTCGACGCCATCGACCAGCAGCGCCGCGAGGATCTGCAGCGGCGCCGAGTCGTCGCCGCCACTGATACCCAGCGGGCCGCAGGCGCACAGGGCGCTGAGCCGGCAGCCGCCTGTCGCGACCGCCAGCGGGTATCCGGGGAGCCGAACCGCCGACATGACCGAGGGAGGATCTACTTGGTCAGGATCAGCTTGTCGTTGCGCGTATGGCGCAGGCGATAGACCTGCTCGCCATGGCGGATGACCACCTCGCGCTGGCCCTGCAGCAGCTGGCTGCTGGACAGCTCCGGCTCGGCGGCGGGCAGGCGCGTCATGGGGCGGGCCAAGGACAGGATCGGCTGGGCGGTGCGGACGGCGGACATGGCAACCTCCTCGGTGTAATACGAACGATTCGCATTTAACACCGGCCGGATGCCAAGCGCAACCGCCCGTCGGAGCGGGCATTCTCCGCCGCGGCTAGCCTCGATCCAGCGACTGCAGTCGCTCGAATCCCTCGTCGCCAAGGCTCTCGCAGAGGCTCAGGGCGTGGAGGTTGTGCTCCAGCTGAGCCACGGTGCGCGCACCGAGGATCACGCTGCTGACCTGCGGATGCTTCAGGCACCAGGCGATGGCCAGCTGGGCCGGCGACTCGCCGATCTGCGCGGCGAGCTCGACGAAGCGCCGGACCTGGGCCTCGCGGGCGTCGCGATCGTCGCCGTAGACCACCCGCTGCAGCCAGGCGAACTCGGGGTCGCCCAGCCGGGTGTGCTCGGGCGTGCCCTCGAGATACTTCCCGCTGAGCAGGCCCGATGCCAGCGGCGAGAAAGTGGTCAGGCCGATGCCGTACTCCGCGTACAGGCCGGCGTACTCCAGCTCGACGCGCCGGCGGTGGAGCAGGTTGTACTGCGGCTGCTCGACGCTCGGCCCGACCAGGCCCTGCTTGCGGGCCAGCCGGCAGGCGCTCTCGATCAGCTCGGCCGGCCACTCCGAGGTCCCCCAGTACAGCACCTTGCCCTGGCGGATCAGCGCGTCCATGGTCAGCACGATCTCCTCGACCGGCACGTCGGGATCCGGCCGATGGCAGAAATAGAGGTCGAGGTAGTCGACCCGCAGCCGCCGCAGCGCGCCCTCGCAGGCGTCGATCAGATGCTTGCGCGACAGGCCTCGCTGGGTCGGGCGCGGTTCCTCGGCGCTGCCGAAGAACACCTTGCTCGACACGCAGAATCCGTCCCTTGGCAGGCGCAGGTCGGCGATGACATCCCCCATGATCCGCTCCGACTCCCCGCGGGCATAGCTCTCGGCGTTGTCGAAGAAGTTCACCCCTTCGTCCCAGGCGCGGGCGACCAGCTCGCGCGCCTCGCCGCGCCCGAGCTGGCTGCCGAAAGTGACCCAGGAGCCCAGCGACAGGGCGGACAGCTTGAGTCCGCTGCGGCCCATCCGACGGTATTGCATGGTTTCGTCCCGACTACGGTGAGGAGGCCGACGAGTCTAGCGGCTGGCGCGTTTTGCTAGACTCACGCCGCTTCCAACGGGGAGTAGACCCGCCTGCCACGGCAGGCGCGCACGGGTCGACACGCTGGGCCTGCAGGCCCCGGCACGTGCGGTCGCGATGGCGATGGACGAGACCGCTGGCAGCCTGTCGCGCCCGGCCGGGTGGTGGCAGGTTGTCCGCGCCCTGCCCACCCGGCCGTCGTCCTGGATGTCGCCCTTGGAAGCCTTCCTCGTCTCCACCCTGGCCGTTGCCGTTGCCGAGATCGGCGACAAGACCCAGCTCCTGGCTTTGTTGCTCGCCGCACGCTACCGGCGCTTCTGGCCGCTGGCCGCCGGCATCCTTGTGGCCACCGTGCTGAACCATGCCGCCGCGGGCTGGCTCGGCCACTGGCTGGCCGGCCTGGTTCCCGAAGCGGTCCTGCGCTGGTGCCTGGCGGCGAGCCTGCTGGCCGTGGCCGTGTGGACGCTCAGGCCCGACGCCGCCCCCGATAGCGATGAGCTGCCCTCGGGTCGCAGCGCCTTCTTTGCCACCACGCTGGCCTTCTTCCTGGCCGAGATGGGCGACAAGACCCAGATCGCCACCGTCCTGCTCGCCGCCCGCTTCGATGCCCTGTTCGCGGTGGTCATCGGCACCACGTTTGGCATGCTGCTCGCCAACCTGCCGGTGGTCTGGCTCGGCCAGCGCTTCGCCGCGCGCCTTCCGCTGCGCGCGGCGCGGCTCGCCGCAGCGGGCCTGTTCGCCCTGCTCGCCCTGTGGATCGTGCTTGAGCACGCAACGATTGGTTAGCATCGGGCCCTGTCGAAGGAATCCCCTGCATGAACAAGCCCGCGTTGATCACCCTGTCCCTGCTTGCGGCCGCCACGCTGCTGGCCTGCGGATGGTGGATCGGCCAGCAGCAGTTGCCGGCTGCCGCCGCGGTCGACTCGGGCATCGAGCGCGCCGCGCCCGGCGGCGAGGCACAGCGCCCCGATGACATCGCCCTCGACGCCGGCATCGAGACGCTTGCCGGCGCCGAGGCCGAGGCGTCGTCCGCTGACCGGCCCGCGCCGGAACCCCTGCCGCCCCTTGACGCGCCGGTGGACAGCGTTTTCGACGCACTGGCCGGGCGCGCCGGCCGCGGCGACGCCCGAGCCGCCTGTCGCCTCGCCATGGAGCTGCAGCGCTGCCGCATGGCCGGCTTCATGGGACGCGGCTCGGGCCGTCTGGAGAGCATGGCGGCCCGCGAGGAGGACCCCGGCCGCCGTGAATCGATGATCAACGAGCTGGCGCGTATGGAGTCGGAGCAGTCGCGCAGTGAACGTATATGTTCAGGCCTCGACAGCAGCCAGCTGGACCAGGCCTTCGCCTTCCAGCAGCAGGCCGCACGATCGATGCCCGAGCTGCGCACCTGGGCGGCGACCCAGCCGGCGCTCGACTTCATGAACTTCGTCAACGAGCTGGACGCCTGGCAGCAGTACCGCAGCACCGCCCTGCCCTGGCTCGAGGCCGCCGCTGCCCAGGGCGACCTCGCCGCGATCGCCGCGCTGGCCCGGGTCCACAGCCCGCGCGAACCGCGGCGCCTGGGCTTTCCACCGATCTCGCAGCCTGACGACGAACGCTTTCTGCTGTATGCCGGCCTGCTCGAGCGAAGCGGGATCAGCTTCGGACCGATGCAGGAGGGCCTGGCTCGCGTGCGCAACGAGCTTGAGCCGGCCCGACTGGCGCGCATCCAGGACGAAACCGACCGCATCGCCAGCCGCCTGCCGCCAGCACCACCGGGACCGGGCCCCGGCCTGAGCCGGATCTGGAGCGGCGGCAGCCCCGACCCGGCCAGCTGCGAATGAGCGAGTCCGGCCCCGATCGCCCGCGCCCCGCCCCGGGAAAGTCCCGCGACCCGCTGCTCTACGCCGCACCGGCCCTGATCCTCGCCGCCCTGCTCGTGCTGGGGCTGATCGCCTGGCTGGCAAGTCCGGAGGACAGTCCGTCTGGCGACAATCCCGCGCCCGCCGAAACCGGACCCGGGGACGCCGGGACCGGGAAATCCCCATAGCCGGCAGAGCCAGCGCCGCTAGGCGCCACGCGCCCCCGCCGGTACCATCCCCGCACCATTTCGCCATCCCCGGCCCGCGCCGCGGCTGGCCTCGCTCACCGGGGCTTCGATGTCTGCCATTCTTTTCGGCCTGTTCGGCCTTGCCTGCCTGCTGGGGATCACCTGGCTGTTCTCGCGCAATCGCGCGGCCATCGACTGGAAGCTGGTCGCCACCGGCCTCGGACTGCAGCTGCTGTTCGCCCTCTTCGTGCTGCTCACGCCCTGGGGCGCGATGCTGTTCGGCGCGCTGAGCCAGGGCTTCGTCACCGTGCTCGGCTTCACCGCCCAGGGTTCGCAGTTCATCTTTGGCGACTTCGCCCGGGTCGACAAGTTCGGTTTCGTGGTGGCTTTCCAGGTCCTGCCGACGATCATCTTCTTCGCTTCGCTGATGTCGGTGCTCTACCACCTCGGCATCATGCAGGCCGTGGTCAAGGGCATGGCCTGGGTCATCACCAAGGTGATGCGCGTCTCCGGCGCCGAAACCCTCTCGGTCTGCGCCAATGCCTTCATCGGCCAGACCGAGGCGCCGCTGGTGGTCAAGCCCTACGTGTCGAAGATGACCCCGTCCGAGCTGCTGACCCTGATGGTCGGCGGCATGGCGACCATCGCCGGCGGCGTGCTCGGCGCCTACGTGTTGATGCTCGGCGGCAGCGATCCGGTCGAACAGGCCGAGTTCGCCAAGCACCTGATCACCGCCTCGATCATGGCCGCGCCGGCGACGCTGGTGATTGCCAAGATGCTGGTGCCGGAAACCGGCACCCCGTTGACCATGGGCGAGGTGCGCATCGAGGTCGAGAAGACCACGGTGAACGTGATCGATGCCGCGGCCGCCGGCGCCGCCGACGGCCTGCGCCTGGCGCTGAACGTCGGCGCCATGCTGCTCGCCTTCATCGCCCTGATCGCCCTGCTCAACGCGCCGCTGACCTGGTTCGGCGAGGTTACCGGCCTTGCCGCCTGGCTCGGCCGGCCGACCGACCTCGCCGGCCTGCTCGGCCTGCTGCTGGCCCCGGTCGCCTGGATCATCGGCGTGCCCTGGGCCGATGCGCCGACCGTCGGCGGCCTGATCGGCACCAAGGTCGTGCTCAACGAGTTCGTCGCCTATCTGTCGCTCGGCGACATCGTGCAAGGCAAGGTCGAGGGCGTGCAGCTGTCCGAGCAGTCGGTGCTGATCGCCACCTACGCGCTATGTGGCTTCGCCAACTTCAGTTCGATCGCCATCCAGCTCGGCGGCATCGGCGGGCTGGCGCCGGAACGCCGCTCCGACCTCGCCCGCTTCGGCCTGCTGGCGGTGTTCGGCGGCTCGGTCGCCACCCTGATGACCGCCACGATCGCCGGCGTCATCACCCAGCTGTAGAGCAGGACAAGCGCCCGCCGCTTGACGCGGGCGTTCTCCGCCGCCACAACACGGCATACCGGAAGGCCGCCGTCGCCGGCGACCCTCTGCCCTGCCCCATGCTTCGAGGTCTGCTCCGATGGCCGCGCGGAAAAAGAAATCGGCTGCCTGCGACGTGGTCGTCGTCGGCAGCTACAACCAGGACATGGTCTGGCAGGCAGCGCGCCTGCCGGCGCCGGGCGAGACCCGGATGGGAAGGTTCTCAAGCGGCCCCGGCGGCAAGGGCTTCAACCAGGCGGTCGCCGCGGCACGGCAGGGCGCCCGCACCGCCTTCATCGCCGCCCGCGGCAACGATGCCCTGGGTGAGCGCGCGGCGGACACCGCCAGGGCCGAAGGCATCGACGCCCGCTGGCAGCAGGTCGCCGGCGAGGCCACCGGGACGGCAGCGATCTGGCTCGACGCCGCCGGGCAGAACTCGATCGTGGTGGCGCCGGGGGCGAACTCGCTGCTGGCGCCGGCCCACGTACTGGCCCAGCGCGAGACCATCGCCAGCGCCCGCGTGCTGCTGACCCAGCACGAGGTGCATCCGGTGGCGAGCCTGCGCGCCCTGCAGCTGGCCGGCGAACTGGGCCTGCTGCGCATCCACAACCCCGCCCCGCAGCAGGACGGCGCGGCCTATCGCGCCCTGCTCGCCGAGTGCGAGCTGCTGACCCCGAACGAGAGCGAGTTCGCCGCCCTGGTCCGTGCCCACGGCGCCGAGGTCGAGGCCTCGGCCATCGCCAGCCTCGCCGATGAAGACCTGCACACGCTCTGCCGCCTGCTGCCCGTGCCCAGCGTGGTGCTGACGTTGGGCGCCGCAGGGGCTTTCGTCTCCCACGCCGATCCGACGCGCTTCCACGACGTCGCTGCGGCCTACCGGGTCCCCGGGCAGTCCGCCCACGTGGTCGACACCACCGGGGCCGGCGACTGCTTCAACGGTGCGCTGGCAGCATCGCTGGCTTGCGCGGTGGACTTGGCGCTGGCCACCCATGTCGCGCAGGCGACCCGCTGCGCGGCCTGCTCGGTCGAATCCCACGGCGCCGC
This sequence comes from Pseudomarimonas salicorniae, assembly GCF_023156535.1. GTDB lineage: Bacteria > Pseudomonadota > Gammaproteobacteria > Xanthomonadales > Xanthomonadaceae > Pseudomarimonas > Pseudomarimonas salicorniae. The sequence goes on from NZ_JALNMH010000001.1 coordinate 151,009, forward strand.
CGCATCGATGCCCACGAGGGAGCAGGTGGGTCGACGCTTTCCAGGCTGACGCCGTCCCGTCCCCGGGCTGCCAATGTGAACCGAATCCCGGCGTGGCTCTTGCGATTCGCCGCGCCGACCCCGATCTTCTCCGGCGGAGAACGACCATCAGTCCTTCACCCCGCCTGCACGGCGTATCCCGAGTCTAGTCCCAAACGATTTCCAGGAGTTCCATCCATGCGTCGCATCGGCCTTTTCCTGTTGACCAACCTCGCGGTGATCCTGGTACTCGGGGTCGTGCTGCGCCTGCTCGGCGTCGACCGGGTGCTGGACGAATCGGGCAGCGGGCTCAACTACACCAACCTGCTGATCTTCGCCGCGGTGTTCGGCTTCGGTGGCTCGTTCATCTCGCTGGCCATGTCGAAGTGGATGGCCAAGCGCTCGACCGGCGCCGAGGTGATCACCCAGCCGCGCAACGAGACCGAGCGCTGGCTGCTGGCCACCGTGCAGCGTCAGGCCGAGAAGCTCGGCATCAAGATGCCGGAGGTGGCGATCTTCCACAGCCCGGATCCGAACGCCTTCGCCACCGGCATGACCAAGAACAGCTCGCTGGTCGCGGTCAGCACCGGCCTGCTGCAGCACATGAACGCCGACGAGGTCGAGGCGGTGCTCGGCCACGAGATGGCCCACGTCGCCAACGGCGACATGGTGACCCTGGCCCTGGTGCAGGGCGTGGTGAACACCTTCGTCATCTTCGTCGCCCGCATCGTCGGCCACACCGTCGACCGTGTGGTATTCAAGAACGAGGAGGGTCACGGCATCGCCTATTTCGTGACCTCGATCCTCGCCGAGATCGTGCTCGGCATCCTCGCCACGATGATCGTCGCCTGGGTCAGCCGCCAGCGCGAGTTCCGTGCCGATGCCGGCGGCGCCGCTCTGGCCGGCCGGATGAAGATGATCGCAGCGCTGGAGCGCCTGCGTGCCGCCCACCCACAGCCGCTGCCTGGCGAGATGGCCGCCTTCGGCATCTCCGGCATCCGCATGGACGGCATCAAGAAGCTGTTCTCGACCCATCCGCCGCTGGAGCAGCGCATCGAGGCGCTGAAGAGCCAGACCCACTAAGTCGGTTGTTTCTCATCTCCGCACGAACGCCGCCTTCAGGGCGGCGTTCGTGTTTGGGCGCCTGAAGACTCGGCGCAACGCGCCAGCCATTGAGTGCGCTTTTTCAGGAAAGCACTCGGGCGACCTCCGCGGCGCGGCGGACCGTTGCGTCCAGTCCCCTGCCGGAAATCCAGCCATCTTCGCTGGTCTCGATTGAGCAGATAGCCGCCAACCGCGAGGCTACGCCGATCGGCGGCTGGAGATTTCGCTGCCCGAATCCCCTTGACCAGAGCAGGCATGGGAAGGGGAAGATCCGTGAGCAAGCCGAAGACCTTTGCAAATCGACTATCCGACTGGGTCACGCGCCTCGCGTTCATGAGCCTGATCCTCGCGCCCGGGGCGCAGGCGCAGATTCTCGAATTCAAGTCGTCCATCAGTCAGCTCACCCGGCTGGCTGGCCTTAGCCATGGAGCCTGGAGCCCCGGCGGCCAGCACCTCTACGTCGTGGCCGACCAGGACGACACGCTGGTGCAGTTCATTCCTTCAGCAGATGGCAGCCTGGCCTTCGGCCAGGTCCTGCGCGATGGCGTCGCCGGCGTGGACGGCCTGGAGGGCGCCGCCGCCGTGGCGATCAGTCCCGGCGGCGAGCACGTCTACGTGGCGAGCGGCGAGGAGGACGCACTGGCGGCGTTCGCCCGCGACGGCGCCTCGGGCGAGCTGACGCCCGTCGAGGTCCTGCGCGATGGCATCGACGGCATCGACGGCCTGCTGGGCGCCCGCTTCCTGCTGGTCAGCCCCGATGGCGCGCACGTCTACGTCGCTGGCCGCGACGACGACGCCATCGCGGTGTTCTCCCGCAACGCCACCACCGGTGCGCTCAGCTTCGTCGAGGCCTTCCGCCGCCCGGCAGACCTCGGCTCGCCGGTGCAGGTGGCGATCAGTCCGGATGGCGCGACGCTGTATGCCGTCGGCACGTCCACCAGCAGCCTCGCCGTGCTCGAACGTGACGCCGGCACCGGCGCATTGAGCTTCCTGCAGAAATTCGAAGCCTACCTGTTCGGCACCCAGGATCCCGATGAAATCGCCGGCATGCTCAATCCGACCGCGGTGCTGGTGAGCGGCGACGGCGGCCAGGTCTACATCGCATCGCCGATCGACGACACGGTCCTGCGCTTCGACCGCGACGCGGCGACCGGCATGTTGACCTATGCGGACATCATCGAGGATGGGACGGGCGGCGTCACCGGCCTGAATGGCGCAACCTACCTGTCGCTCAGCCCGGACGGCGCCCACCTCTATGTGGCGGCGCGCATCGATGATGCGGTCACCACGCTGGGCCGCGATGCGGGCACCGGCGCATTGAGCTTTCTGGCCACCCAGAACGGTGGCGTGGCCGGGCTCGACTTCGTCGAGACGGTGCTGGCCAGCCCCGACGGCGCGCTGGTCCACGGCATCAGCGGGCGCGACCGCAGCCTGGTCGCCTTCAGCCGCGACGGCGCAAGCGGCCTGCTGACCTATTCCGCCATTCGCGAGGAGCCGCCGACGGACGTGGCCGGCCTCGACCAGATCCGCTCTGTGGCGGTGGACGCCGGCGGAACGCGGATCTATACCGCGGGCTCGCGTGACAACGCCCTGGGCGTGTTCGCTCTGGACCCGGGGGAGCAGACACTTCGGTTCGTCGAAGCACAGCGCAACGGCGTTGACGGCGTGCGGGGCCTGACCTCGGTGAACGACGTCGTGGTCTCGCCGGACCGGCGCCATGTCTACGCGGTGTCGCCGGTGGAGCATGTCATCGCGACCTTCAACGTGATCGGAATCGACGGCGAGCTGCAGTTCGACAGAACCACCTCGGCCCCCGGCATGGGCGGGGCCAGCGCACTGGCCATGAGTGCCGACGGCCGGCACCTCTACGTGGCCGGCCGCTCCGACGATGCATTGGTGGTGTTCCGGCGGCATGAGCCCAGCGGGCATCTGCGTCGCCTGGAGACCCATGTCAATGGCGAGAATGGGCTTGCCGGCCTGGTCAGCCCGGACACGATGGCGATCAGTCCCGACGGAACCCTGCTGCTGGTCGCCGCGGCCTTCAGCAGCCAGCCCGTGGCGTTCAGTCGCGACCCGCAGACAGGGCGCCTGCTGCATGAGCCGGTGAGCATGGCCAAGGGGTTCGGGTCGGCGGCACGGCGCATCGTTTTCTCGCCGGATGGCCTGCACGTCCTGATCGCCACCGAGTCGCCCCAGCGGCTGCTGGTGCTGCGCATCGACTTTTCCACGGGCGCCCTGGTTCTCACTGAGGTGCAGCGGCTGGAGGACACCGGCACCGGCTTCAGCATCAGCGAGGACGGCACCACGGTCACGGTCACCGACGCCGACACCGCCAGCGTGCAGGTCTTCTCCCGGGACCCGGGCAGCGGGCTGCTCTCGCTGGTGGATACGGCCACCCACGGCCAGGCGGGCGTCAGCGGGGTGTCGGACCCGGCGCCGGTCGAGGATCCGCCGGACTCGCTCGCCCACGTGATCGTCGGCGACCGCGACGGCTCGCTGGCCCTGTTTGCCACCGCGGCGGCGCCGGTGCCGGGGGCGATCGACGTTCGGATCGACAAATATCTAAGCGAAGCGGGGGGCGGAGCTTCCGGAGGCGTTGCCGGCTTCGACATCCATGTCTACAACAAGCGAAACGACTCATCGGCCTCGGTGTTTCTCGAGGATCTTCTGCCGGCCGGTGCCCTTGGCGGCACCTGGCTCGTGCTGGATCAGAATCGATCCAGCCTCAGCACGGAGGACCGTGGCGAGGGCGACCTGCGTTTGGGCTTCCAGCTCGACCCACGCGGCAGCGGTCCACAGGGGCTGGCATTCGTGCACATCCTCTACGTGATCCAGGTTCCGCCGGGCCTCCGATACTTCAACCGCGCCACGGCCACCGCCGAGGGTGACATCAACCCCAAGGACAATATCGCCGGGCATAACAACCTGCCATGGCCGCTCCTGGCGGACGGGTTTGAAGACTTTCTCGACGACTGAGTGCTCGCTCGATGCGGCAGGCAGGCAACCCAGCCTGAAGGAGACCCGATGAATGATCATGGCTACGCGGGGCATGCGCCGAGTCGCTCATGCTGGCTGGGCGGCGTGCTTTGCGCAGCGCTGGCAGGCGTAGCGGAGGCCCAGCCCGTACCCATCGGCGACCAGTTCCAGCTCAACAGCCGGATCGCCGGCTTCCAGTCCAACCCGAGCACGGTGGCGGTGCGCGACGGCTTCCTCACCGTCTGGAGCAGCGCCGACGACGGCCAGTCACTGATCGTCCTGCAGCAACAGGACTTCGGCGGCCGACCTGTTGGCGCAGAGGTGCAGGTCAATGAGCTCACCCAGGGCGCGCGAGGCTTCCCCGACGCAGCGGCGAGCGCACTGGTGGGCTCGGCGGTGGTGGTCTGGGCCGGGGATGGGCGTTGCTGCGAGGAGGGCTTCCAGGACGGCTCCCTGCAGGCGATCCACGCCCGCCGCATGTTCGTCGACGGCACTCCGGTAGGACCGGTGTTCGAGGTCAACCAGATCGGCGCCAACCAGCAGCAGCGCCCCGCCGTGGCGATGGACGGCAGCGGTGGCTTCTTCGTGGTCTGGGAGTCGTTCGGCAACAGCGTGCTGAACCCGTTTCCCGACAAGGGCTGGGCGATCCGGGGCCGGCGCTACCGTCTCGATGGGGTGCCGCGACCGGCCGACCTGATCAAGGATGAGGCCAAGGGCGTCAGCGAGCCCGGGGATGAGTTCGAGGTGAACACGTTCACCACGGGCGCCCAGCAGCGACCGGCCGTCGCCAGCAACTTCTTCGGCACCACCCTGGTCGCCTGGCAAAGCGAAGGCTCACCGGGAAATGATGACCAGGGCCTCAGCATCCAGGCCCGCTGTTTCGGCAGCACCGGCAGCCCCGGGGTGCAGTTCCAGGTCAATACGACGATTGCCGGCGCGCAGTCGCGACCCGCGGTGGTCTTCGGTCGGTCACGGGCGGTGGTGGCGTGGGAGAGCCTCGAGCCGTCCGCGACCAGCACGCAGAGCATGATCCGCGCCCAGGTCCTCGACTCGAGCTGCAGCCCGGTGGGCAGCGAGATCGAGGTCAATACGAGCATCGGCCTGTTCCCCGGCAACCCGCGGGTGGCCATTGATCTCGCCGACAACTTCGTGGTCATCTGGGAGGACGCGTTCGCCAACCCGGACAGCTCCGAGATCCTCGCCCAGAGCTTCGACCGCGACGGGCACCGCATCGGAGGGGAGATCCGCGTCAACCAGGCGCTCGGCTTCACCAGCACCGTGCCGACCGTAGGCGTCTCTCCGCAGGGGCTGCTGTTCGCAGTCTGGGAGAGCGATGGATCGCTGCACGGCGATGACGACCGCACCAGCATCCAGGGCCGCAGCCTGCAGCCGATCCTGGAGGACACCATGGACCGTCCCCCCGATGCCTTCGACCTGGTCGGCAACCTGATCTGGGTCGACGAGAACCAGGACGGCCTGCGCGATGCAGGAGAGCCGCTGTATCCGCTCCGGGGCCTGGTGGAACTGCGGGATCAGACCGGCGCGGTAGTCGACGTCACCTTCTACACCCCCTGGGCCGCCGGATATGCGTTCACCGGGGTACCGTCGGGAAATTACCGGCTGTTCTTCCGGATCGCCCCCGATGCCCTGACGGTCAAGGACCAGGGCATGGACGACGAACTCGACAGCGATGCCGCCCCCGGCACCTATCTCACCGACCTGTTCGCCCACGTGGCCGGCACGGTGGACGTCAGCCGCGATGCAGGCGTGGTCTCGGCACGAGGCCCGGCCATCGGCAACTTCGTCTGGGAGGATCTCGACGAGGACGGCATCCAGGACGGCGGCGAGCCCGGTGTCGGGAACGTGGAGGTGCGGCTGTTCACCTCCAGCGGGGCGCTGGCCGGCGAGACCGTGACCACCGACCAGGGATTCTACGAATTCCTCGATCCCGAGCAGGGCGAGTACTACATCGAGATGCGCCTGCCGCCGGGCTACGCGGCAACCCGGCTCGATCAGGGCCTCGACGATGGCAAGGACAGCGACCTCGACCCGGTCTCTCTGCGCACCGCGGCATTCCTCTACTTCCAGGGCACTGTCGACGACACCCGAGACGCCGGCCTCGTGCCGCCATTGTTCGCCGACGGGTTCGAGGACCGCTGAGCGTCAGTCCGTTCCGGAACCCTCCAGCGTCGACAAACGCTGGCGAGTACTCCGCGTCTGCGGGTGCTCCGCCCCCTGCCGCAAGGTTCGCTTCTGCAGCGCGTACTTGAACATGTCCCTCGCCTCAGCCAACTGTCCGCGTAAAGCGAGGATCTCGGCGACCGCCTCGACGGCCGCCAGCGTTCCGGAATGGTCCTCGCCCTGTGTGCGGGTCCTGATCGCCAGCACCTCGCGCGCGATCGCCTCGGCCTCATCGAGCCGCCCCTGACCCGCCAGGGCTTCCGCGAGGTTCGAACGAACTGCCAGCGTCTGGGCTGCCTCCGGCCCCGACAACCTGATGCGCGGAGCGAGGGCGTCCCGGGCCCATGACTCAGCCTCGGCGAAAGCCCCGGTTTTGGAAAGCAGCCCGCTCAGCTGGTTTCGCGCTACCAGCGTGTTATGGTGCTCCGAGCCATGCACCGCAGTGCGCCGCTGAACCAGGTCGCGCACCATGCCGAGCGCCTCAGCATACCGCTGCTGCTGTTCCAGCACGTGGGCCAGGTGACCGATGCCCACAAGGGTCACCGGATGGTCCGGACCGAGAACGCGCGAACGCGCCTCGACGACCTCACGCAGCATCTTCTCAGCCGTCCCGGCGTCGCCCTGCCTGAGCAGGTCCATCGCCAGGTTGGCCTTGGTCACCAGCGTATCCGGCGCCTCCATCCCCTGGGTTCGCTCGAGGATGGCCAGCGCGCGGCGGTTCAGCTCGGTGGACTCCTCGTAGCGGGCAAGGCGCCCGAGCACCCAGGCCAGGTTGATCATCGACACCACGGTCTTGCGATGGGTCTCTCCCAGCACGCGAATCCGCCTTTCGAGCAGGTCGCGGTCCATCTCCGCGGCCTCCTCGTAACGACCCGTTTCGCCAAGCTGGAAAGCCAGGTTGCTGAGTGCGTGCAGGGTCTCCGGGTGGTCGGATCCGAAATGCCGGCTGCGTCGCTCGACGGCTTCACGCGCCAGGGCCAGGGCCTCATCGCGTCGGTCGAGCGCGAACAGGGTTTCGCCCAGCTGGTTCATTGCGTGGAGGGTGGCGTCGTGGTCGTCGCCGAGGAGTCGCCGGCGTCGCTCGAGTGCATCAGCCAGAAGCGCCGCGGCCTCCTCGCGTTCGCCCGATTTCGCCAGGGCTTCGGCAAGACCCACCGCGTAGTCGATGGTGGGGACGGCCTCCTCGCCCAGCCGGGCAATGGCGTGCCGATGTGCGCGGCGCTGCAGGGCGACAGCGTCGGCGTAGCGCCCCTGCTCATTGTGGATGCGCCCCAGCAGGTGGACGGCGGCGAGCGTCGGCAGACCGGCATCGCCGTGCAGCGCCTCGCGTCGGGCCAGGTTTCGCTCGGCGAATTCCGCGGCGCGATCGAAGAGGCCGAGTGCAAGATAGGTGGCGGCATAGGTTCGTAGAAGGTCGGCCTGGATGCGGGGCTGGTCAGAGAGCGAGTCGATTCGTGGCTCGAAGCGCTCCAGCAATCCCACCACCGTGAGATCCTTTCCCTCGCGCTCCGGCGCCGGCGCGCTGAGGAATTCGTTCAGCAGCATCAGCGTCTGCTGCGCTCGCTGCGCCTCGTCGCGGGCATGCATGAAACCGACTGACGTGCCGACCAGTCCGACGATGAGGCTCAGGATGAGCAGCGCCGTCACCGCCACGCCGACGCGGTGCCGGGCCACGAATCTCGACATGCGATAGCCCGCGCTGGGCGGTCGGGCCTCGACGGGCTGGTGCGCCAACGCCCGCTGCAGGTCGGCGGCCAGCGCAGAGGGCGACTCGTAGCGCCGCTCGCGGTCCTTCTCGAGCGTCTTGAGAAGAATCCAGTCAAGATCGCCGCGCAGGGCCCGGACCAGGGCCTGCATCGAGGTCTGCCGCTTGCCCGCCAGTTCCTCGGACAGGCCGGCCGCACGCAGGCTGGGACGCGGCGGATCGGTCTCGGCAATCTGCCGGAGCATCGGCAGCAGCGGTCCACCCTCCCCCGCAAAGGGCGTGGTGCCGACCAGCAGTTCGTAGAGCAGCACGCCGAGGCTGTAGACATCGGCCCGGGTGTCGATGTCCAGGGTTGCGCTCGGGTCGATCTGCTCGGGACTCATGTACATCGGCGAGCCGATCAGGCCGCCCTCGGTCTTCAGCGTCTGCTCGTTGACCCGCAGATCGGCCGCGCGTGCGATGCCGAAGTCGATGATCTTGGGGATCGCGCGGCCATCCTGCTCGGTGACCAGCACGTTGGCGGGCTTGATGTCCCGATGGATCACGCCCTTCTGGTGCGCGTGCTGCAAGGCAGCACACAAGGTCGTGAAGAGTTCGATGCGTGCGCGCAGGGTCAGTCTACGGCGGTCGCAGTAGTCGGTGATCGGCTCCCCGTCGATCCGCTCCATCACCAGATAGGGGTCGCCGCTTTCGGTGGCGCCGGCATCGAGAATCTGGGCAATACCCGGGTGCTGCAGCAGTGCCAGCACCTGACGTTCGGCTTCGAACCTGCGGACAAAGCTGGCGTCGATGTGATCGCTGCGGATCAGCTTCAGTGCCACGTGCCGGCGTACCGGTTCGAGCTGCTCGGCCAGGTACACGGTGCCGAAGCCACCCTCGCCAAGCGGCTCGATCAGCCGGTAGCGGTCGATCACCGCAGGATGGCCTGTCGTTTCACCGCTGCGCCCCACCGGCGCACCCAGCGCCATCACGCTGCCGCTGACCGGACGTTCAAGAAAGCCCGCCTCCTGTGCGAGTTCGGCCGCGGCCAGCAGGCGGAACACGCGTTCCTTCATCGCTGAGTCGGCACCGGTCTCCCGTTCGACGTAGCCGCGTCGCGCATCGTCGGGCAGCGCCAGAGCCGCCTGGTAGATCCGGAGCAGTTCGCGGTCCTCGCTCATGGTCCTTCGATCGCCTGAAAGAGCCAGCCACGCGCTGCCTTGATCTCGGCATGTATCGTCGCCGGGGACAGTTCGGTCACCGCGCAGATCTCGTCGATGCTGAGCCCGCCGAAGAAGCGCATGACGATGATGTCGGACTTGCGTGCATCAATCGCCGCAAGCCGGCTCAGTGCCTGGTCGAGGGCCACCAGCTCGGAGTCACGGGGCTGGTGTGCGACATGGCTCAGGCTCACCCGCAAGAGGTCGCCACCGCGCTTTTGCGAAAGACGCTGTCGCGCCTGGGCGACCAGCAGATGCCGCATGACGGTCGAAGCGTAGGAGAAGAAATGCCGGCGGTCGGGCCAGTCCGGCACCTGGCCGCTGAACATCTGCAGGTAGGCCTCGTGGACCAGCTCCGTGGTCTGCATTGCGGGAACGGGGCCTTCGCCGCGCATGTGTCGGCTGGCGAGCTCCTTGAGCTGCCCATACACCAGGGCCATCAGCCGGCTGCGCGCAGCAGCGTCTCCCTGCCGCGATCTGCCTAGCAACTCGGTCACCGCGTTCGGCTTGAAATCCTCAGGCATGCCCGCGCGCCTGTTCGACGGCGCGGCCGGTCCCGCGCGCACGTATGGCGCGAAGCTACGTCGTTCCGTGGGGGGGTGCAACAGCACCGCGCAAAGCCAGCGATCCCGAACCAACCGTCGGAACGGGCATCGGTCGCATTGCGCGCATCGCGGCAGCAAGCAGCCCCGCCGGGCTCAGCGCTCAAGCTTGCACGGCCTATCGGACACCGAAACTGGCTGTGCGCTCTTGGTCTGCCGCCCCGTTGGCCGCCATCGAGGCGGGGCGCTGCCCAAGCGCTGGAGCAATGGATCTATCGATTTGCGAGAGGCGCCGCGGGGCCAGGTCCACCTCTCAGGACTCGGGCACATCGGCACGACCCGCAGCCGTCGGCCTGTCATGGGTGGCGCGCTGACGGTACTCAGCCGGTGACATGCCGTAGTGCCGCTGAAAGGTGCGGCGCAGGGTTTCCACCGAGGCGAAGCCCAGCTGCTGGGCGATCCGGGCCAGTGGCAGGTCGGTTTCTGCCAGTCGGCGGGCCACCGCCTCGCAGCGCAGCTGCTCGACCAGACGCGAGGGCGGCAGGCCCAGCTCTTCGGTGAAGCGTCGCGTGAAGTTGCGCGGACTCATCGCCGCGCGCTCGGCCAATACGGGCACCGACAGGTCCTGGTCGAGATGATCGCTCAGCCACTGGACCACCTGGCGCAGGCGCTGGTCGCTGACCGCCTGGGTGGCGAGGGTGCGACTGATCTGCGCCTGGTTGCCCGGCCGCTTGACGAAGACCACCAGCTGGCGTGCCACTTCGAGGGCGGTGGCCAGGCCGTGGTCCTGCTCGACCAGGGACAGGGCGAGGTCGATGCCCGCGGTGACGCCGGCCGAGGTGTAGAGGTTCTGGGCCGAGCGCACGAACAGCGCGTCACGATCGATCCGCGCCCCACGCGCCACCCGGCGCAGCGAATCGAAGTGCGCCCAGTGGGTGGTGGCCGGGCGCTCGTCGAGCAAGCCGGCCCGCGCCAGCACCAGGGCACCGGTGCAGATGCTGGCCAGCCGGGTGCCGGCGCGATGGGCCTGCTGCAGCAGGGCAAGCAGGTCGCTGTCGCGCGAGGCCGCCTCCCAGCCGATGCCGCCGGCCACCAGCAAGGTGTCGGCGCTGCGTGCCCAGTTCCAGTCTCCGACCGCCACCAGGCTGAGCCCGGAGGAGGTGCGAACCGGCGCCGCGCCGCGGCTGGCGATGGCCACCTCGTAACACAGACCGCGCTTTGCGCCGGTGTCGCGCAGCACGCGAGCGGCGCGTCCGAAGACCTCCAAGGGCCCGGTGATGTCGAGCACCTGGGCATCGTCGAAGGCAAGGCACACGACCCGGTGAACAGACACTTCCATCGCCCCCCTACTTCCGGCACCCGCCGCCGCGGACAAGCTTGCCTCGGATCGCGCCAAGGCACCCCTGAGCACCGCGCCGGGCGCACTGCGGCTGCCAATAATCGGTGGCATCCGTGACCCCACGCAAGCCGCCGACCGCCATGTTCGAGGATATCCGCTTCGCCCTGCGCAGCCTGCGCCGGGCCCCCGGCTCCACCCTTGCCATCGTGCTGATCCTCGGCCTCGGGATCGGGCTCAACACCGCCGTGTTCAGCCTTTACGACGGCATCGTGGTTCGCGCGCTCGACTACACCCACAGCGAGCGCCTGGTCTTCCTGCAGCAGTACGCCGAGGACGACGCCGGTCAGGCATTCGGCTTCTCGCCGATCGAGCGCGCCGACTACGCAGACCTGCCCGGGCTCGACGCGCTGGAAGAGTTCCACACCATGTCCTTCACCGTGCTCGGCCTCGACGAGCCAGTGCGCGTGCAGACCGGGGTGGTCTCGGCCTCGTTCTTCCAGACCCTCGGCGTGCAGGCCCAGCACGGTCGCCTGTTCCGCGAAGGAGAGGACGCCTACGAGGCGGCGCCGACGGTGCTGCTCAGCCACGAGTTCTGGCGCCGCCAACTGGGGGCCGACCCGGCCGCGGTGGGCCGAACGCTGACCATGAACGACCGCGCCCACGAGGTGATCGGCGTGCTGCCGCCGATGGTCCAGCTGCCCAATGCCAACGATCTGTACATCACCCTCGCCCATTGCCCGACCCGTTCCAATCCCGACAACTACGGCCGTCGCGACTTCCGTCTGCTGCAGCTGGTCGGGCGGACCGCCGTCGGCGTCGATGCCGAAACGGTCGCCACGCAGCTCGCCACCCGCGCCGCCGCGCTGCGCACCAGCCATCCGGGCGACTACCCCGGCGAGCGGCCACCGCGTGTGGAGGCCCAGCCGCTCAAGCAGGTCTTCGCCGCGCGTTTCACCGATACCGGACAGCTGCTGCTGGGCATCGCCGCCCTGGTGCTGGCCGCGGCTCTGGCCAATGTCGCCAACCTGACCCTGTCGCGCCTGGCCCGTCGCAGCGCCGAGCTGGGCGTGCGCGGCGCGCTCGGCGCCAGCCGGCTGCGCCTTGCGCGGATGCTGCTGGTCGAACACCTGCTGCTCGGCCTTGCCGGAGGCCTCGCCGGCTGTCTGCTGGCTTCGCTGGCGGTGGGCTGGATGCGTGATCACGCGCTGGACTTCACTCCGCTCGCCGCCGACGTCGGTCTCGACTGGCGTGTGCTGGGCTTTGCGCTCGGCCTGTCGCTGGTGGTCGGCTGCCTGGTCGGCCTGCTGCCCGCCCTGGGCTCGGGTCGCCTCAAGCGTCCGCTGCTCGCCGGCAGCTCGGCGCGCGGCAGCAGCGAGGCGCTGCCCGCGCGGCGCCTGCGCGCCGGGCTGATCGTCGCCCAGCTGGCGATCTCCCTCGTGGTCGCCACCGCCGCTTCGCTGATGCTGCGCAGCCTGGCCGCCCTGCACGCCGAGTCGCCGGGTTTCCGCATCGACCAGGTGGTCAGCGCGCGGGTCGAGATGAATACCGCCAGCTATCGCGAACTGCCGCGGCGCATCGCCTTCGTTGATGGTCTGCGCCAGCGCCTGGCCGCCGCGCCCGGGATACAGGCGGTCTCGGTCTCTCTGGCCCTGCCGATGCAGGCTTCCGGCGCCTTCATGGAAACCGCTGTCAGCCTGCCGGGCCGCGGTGACCTCGACCCTGCCCAGCTGCCAGCGGCCGATTTCCGCATCGTCGGCGAGGGCTATTTCGACACCCTCGCCATTCCGCTGCGCAGCGGCCGCGCGTTCACCGCCGCCGATGATCTGGCCGGACGACCGGTGGCCCTGGTAAACGAGTCAATGGCCCGCGCCTACTGGGGCGATCGCGACCCCACCGGGCACAGCCTGCTGCCTGCGATGAATATGTCCGGCTTCACCGAGCTGGCCGGCTTCGAGGTGCTTGGCGTGGTCGGTGACGTGCGCCAGTACGGACTGCGCGACAGCGAGGGGCCGGCCTTCTACGTGCCCTACCGTCAGGCACCGATGCGCCAGGTCCGGGTCACCGTGCGCGGGCCCGGCGGCGAGGCGGCCCTGAAGCGGTCGCTGCATGAGGCCGTGCGCGCCGAGGATCCGAACCTGCCGGTCGACCAGCTGCTGACTCTTGGCGAGGTCCGCGACGCCGACCTCGCACCGACCCGGCTGGTCGGCTGGCTGCTTGGCTGGTTCGCCGCCCTGGTGATCGGCGTTTCTGCGGTGGGCCTGGCCGGCCTGGTCTCCTTCGACGTCGAGCAGCGCCTGCGCGAATTCGCCATCCGCATGGCGCTGGGCGCCGGCGTGCCGGGCCTGCGCCGTCGCCTGCTCGGCCAGGCGCTACGCCTGGTCGCCCTCGGCGTCGGCATCGGCGCGGTCGGCGCCTGGCTGGTCGGACTGCGCCTCGAGTCGCGGCTGTTCGGCGTCGGCAGCGCCGACCCGCCGAGCTTTCTCGCCGCCGCCGGCGTCCTGCTGGCCTCCGCCGTGATCGCCAGCCTGCTGCCGACCCGAAGGCTGCGGGCGCTGAGCCCGAGCAGCGTCCTCAACGACGCCTGAGGCAACCGCCGTGATCCCGAATCATCCCGCCCGCCTGGCCCTGCTCGGCCTGCTCGCCCTCCCCTCCTGCGCCGCCGAGGAGGCCCGGTTGGCGTGGCCCGGCGACACCGACAGCTGGCCGGTCGTCGGGCTGACCCATGCCCTCCAGTACGAGGCCGGCGGGCAGACCACCTTCAACCTGGTGCGGATGGACCCGGCGGCCCACGCCCGCTACCTGCAGACCGGACGCTTCCCCATCGGCAGCATGCTGGAGCTGGAAATCCGCCGCTCGCGCGATGACGCCGAACCGGCGCGCAGCGGCCGCTTTGCCGGCGAGGTGCTGAGCCGCTCGCTGCACGTCAAGGACGAGCGCGCCGGCCCCGGCAGCTGGACCTTCTACAGCCGCAGCGGCGGGACGGGTATCCCTCTGCCGCGCAGCGCCGAGTGCTACGGCTGCCACGCCACCCACGCCGCGCACGACCAGGTCTTCACCCAGTTCTATCCGGGGCTGGGGCGCCGCTAGGTGCCTGCCGGCACAGTCACCGGCCATTTCGCCGGGTCCGGCATGCTCTACCCTGTCGGCAACGCCGACAGGAATCGCGCATGGCCCTGCTGCAGATCGACCGCCACGACGCCTTCGCCGTGGTCCGTCTCAACCGCCCGGAAAAGCGCAACGCGCTCAGCTTCGACCTGCTGCGCGCGCTGCGTCGGACAGCCCGCGAGCTGGCTGCGGATCGCGTCCTACGTGGCGTGGTCCTGTGCGGTGCCGGCCCGGCCTTCTGCGCCGGCATCGATCTCGGTGAACTGGGCAATCCGCGCAACCGCCTGTTCGCCTTCTGGGAACTGATCCGCCCCGGGCGCAGCCTGTTCCAGCAGGCGATGCTGGTCTGGCGCGAACTTCCGGTTCCGGTCATCGCCGCGCTGCGCGGGCCCTGCTTCGGCGCCGGTCTGCAGCTGGCCCTGGCCGCTGATCTGCGGGTAGCGGCGCCGGACGCGCAGCTGTCTGTGATGGAGGCGCGATGGGGCCTGGTCCCGGACATGGGGCTCAGCACGACCTTGCGTGGTCTGGTGCGGGCCGACGTGGCCCGCGAGCTGACCTTCAGCGCGCGCCAGGTACCGGCCGCAGAGGCGCAGGAACTGGGCCTGGTCAGCCGACTGGCCGAGGATCCCGAACGCGCCGCGCTCGAGTGGCTGGCCAGCTTCGCCGAGCGCTCCCCCGACGCGCTGCTCGCCGCCAAGCGCGTGCTCGACGCCAGCCTGGGGCGAAGCCCTGCACGCGCACTGGCGGCGGAGAAGCGCTGGCAGCTCAAGCTGCTGCTGGGCCGCAATCGCGCACTGGCCGTGCGCCGCGAGCGCGGCGCCGGCGACGCTGACTACGCGCCGCGCCAGTTCGGCCCCTGAGCCTTCGCAGGCTACGAGACAAGCGCAGGCATACTCGGGCAGCCCCGAACGCCCCGCCCGGAGCCCATCCCATGTCGCTGAAGGATCGCCAGCCCCTGCTCATGCGCCGCGTCGACGAGCCGGAGTGGCGACGCTGCGGTCGCCGGGTCTTTCTGGATGCCGCTGCGGACGAGCTCGCCGGGCGTCAGGTCTATCGCTATGCCTCGCTGGCCGAGACCCTTCTGTGGCTGCGCCAGGGGCGCAGCGGCTTTGCCCGGCCGGCCACCTGGCCGGACCGCTACGAACGCTTCGTCGCCGAACGGCTGTGGACGCCGGAGGGACCACTGGCCCGGGTCGGCGCCTGGCTGAAGTGCCTGAGCTTCGAGTTCGGCTCGGAAGCCCTGTGGCGGACCTATGCCGGCCATGGCGGCGTGCTGCGCATCGGCCTGCGCCTGCGCGACCTGGTGGCCGAGCTCAACCGGCTCGCACTGCCGCGCGGTGCGCGGGTGATGGTCGGGCGCTGCCGCTACCTTGACGAACGCGACCTGCACCGGGCCCTGGAACGACTGAGCGCCCGCCTGCAGGCCGGCGAGGATCCGCTGCCGGTGGCCATGCAGGCCCTGCTGCTCAAGCGCTCGGGCTTTGCCTGGGAGAACGAGCTGCGCATTGCCGTGCTCTGCCCGGATAGCGAGGATCCGCCAACGGTAATGCCGGTCGAGGGCCTGCGACCCGACCGCCTGCAGAGCGTGGAGATCGACCCCTACCTGCCGGCCTGGCAGGCCGCCGAATGGCAGGCCGCGCTGGCCTCGCTCGGCGATTGGCCGGGCCGCATCCGCCAGTCCGGCTTCGACGCCGAACCAGCCGCCGCGCGGCGCTGAGGGTAGCGCGGCGCAACGGGCAATGCGGGCGCGAAGAAGACCCTCCGCAATACCCGAATGTAGGAGCCAGCTTGCTGGCGATCATCCCATCCAGGGCGCCTATCGCCAGCAAGCTGGCTCACATGCAACGGCGTTGCCGGGTCCGGTTTACGCCGCAAAGCAGACCTTGCCGCAGTCAAATTGTGGGAGTGCCCTTGGGCGCGACCGCGGCCCATCGGATTTACCACAGACCGAGGTCGGAGCGGATCTCCGCGGTCGCGCCCAAGGGCGCTCCCACAGTCGGGCTTCGTCGGGCGTCGGCGAAGCCTCATGGGGTGTGCCTTGGCGCACCGATACGGGCGTTCGGACGGTATGCCCGGTGCGGCAAGCCGCACCCTATGAACGTCTTCTTCGCGCCCGCACCGGCCGTTGCCCTTCAACCCTGCCCGCAGCAGCCCGCTACCAGTCCTGCTCGGCCAGCCGCCGGGCGCTTTCGGGGTCGGCGGGACGGGCCTCGATGCCGCCGACGTCGCCCACCAGGATGTGGAACCGCGTGCCGTCGACCAGGGGCAGATAGGCGCTGCTGCCGTAGTCGGCGGCGAAGATCGGCAGCTGGCTGGCGAAACGGCGCTTGAGCCGCCAGGCATCCCAGGCGCTGTCGTCGGCAAGCGCGTGCACGCTGCGCTCGGCGCTGCGTTCGGCCTCGATATCCGAATAGCGGCCAGAGAGCCGGTCCGGCTGGTAGAGCCGTGGCGCACCGAGCAGGGCGGCGGGCAGCTTCCAGCGCAGCAGGCGGACGTCGAATTGCCATTGATCACCGCGCAGCGCATAGGTCGTCGGCACCTCGGCCGGGAGGCTAAGCGTCACTTCGAAGTGCTGGGGGCCGATCTCGCGCACCGCCAGCTCGGCGATGAGGCTGCCGGCCCGCCACGGCCGGTAGTGATGCACGGCCGCGGCCAGCAGAATCGCGAGCAAGGCGACTGCCATCAGCATCGACGCCATGCCGCGGCGCAGGACACGGAGACCGCGCCCGCGCGCAGGGGCGGCGGGTGCCGCCGCTGGCGGCCAGCTCCAGATGGCGAGCATGCCGGCGGCGAGGGCCAAGAGGGCGAGCAGGGTGGCGGCGGACATCGATCCGATCGAGGGGGGCCCGTCCGCAGACTACACGCAGCCGGACCATCGACGCAGTGAGCAGGGGCGGTGCCGTCCGGTCAGCGGCGCGTGGGCATCAAGAGAGGAGGGAGAGCCGCCTGCGCACCGCCGGTCGGCGGTGTTCGAGGGCCGGTTGCGGCGACCGGCCACGCCCTGCATCGGATCGGCGCGCCTTGCGGCGGCCGGCTCAGGCAGCGTCGCTGTAGACCACGATCTCTTCGATCTCGCCCCATTCGTCGTCATCCACCACCTGGTGGCGGACGACGGCCTGCGGGGCCTGATCCTCACCCTCGGATGGCGGATAGCCATCCATGCGGGTGTCCTCGATCTCGGGCTGGGTCGGGTCGACCAAGTGCATCCCTCCTGATCTGCGGGATGGCCATGGAGCAGGTCAACGCCTGCCCGGAAGGCCGCGGGCAGTATGCACCGAGGCGGTGCATGTCGTGAAGGAAACGTGCCTCGCGGCGACGAGCGGCGCCGCGTCGGGGTCGACCGGTCTCAGCTGGCCGGTTGGCTGACCAGCCAGTCGCGGGCGGCGTTGGAGTCGTTGGCGATGCGCTGGGCGTCATCGGCGCCGTCGCCATTGGCCTGGCGCAGCTTCATCGTCACCTCGTCGCCGTAGCGGGCCTTGAGCGGGGCGACGCAGGCCTCGCGCATGGCGCGGGCCAGATCCTCGGATTCCAGGCGGGCGGCGCGCGCGAAGTCGCTGGGCCGGCCACGGACGTTGAGATAGAGCTCGTCGGCGGCGTGCGCTTCGGCCAGGTTCTCGGGCGCAGCCGGCGTGGACAGGTGCACGAGGAAGTAGGTCGACATGGT
This sequence comes from Pseudomarimonas salicorniae, assembly GCF_023156535.1. Classification (GTDB taxonomy): domain Bacteria; phylum Pseudomonadota; class Gammaproteobacteria; order Xanthomonadales; family Xanthomonadaceae; genus Pseudomarimonas; species Pseudomarimonas salicorniae. The sequence continues at coordinate 168,842 of NZ_JALNMH010000001.1, forward strand.
GTTCCCCTCTTCGTCTGGACTGGAAGTATGCCGCAGAGCGCCCTGCCCGCGCTGTCCGGGAAAACACCCGCGTTTCAGTCGAGCCCGAAGAAGCTGCGGATCCGGCTTCTGATCGCCTCCTGCGCCGAGACCGGACGGCGCTCGCCCGGGGCTCCGGCCTCAGCGCGGCTGTCGAGCTCGCTGCTGCGCCGCGAGATGATCCGGGACAGCTCCTCCGCCAGGTCCGGCCGCGCATTGAGTATCCGCTGCAGCGCGCCCTTCTCCAGGCGATAGCACAGCACGTCGCTGCGCGCGGTGACCGTCGCTCGACGCGGCTCGCCGGTCATCAGACCCATCTCGCCGACGACGCTGCCCGACTTCAGGGTCACCACGTGCTGGCGCCGGCCGTGGGCCTCGGTCCAGACGTCGGCCTCGCCATCGACCAGCAGATAGAGGAAGTGCGCCACGGCGCCCTGCCGGGTGATGGTGTCTCCATGCACGAAGGGGCTTTCGATAAGCGCGTCGGCGACCTCCTCGCGCTCTTCGTCCGAGAGCACCGAGAACAGCTCGATCTCGCCCAGCGCGCGCAGCCGACGGGCCTGGTCGTCGGCGCGCTGGGCGGCCCGGCGGGCATCGTTTTCCTTGATCACCAGCCGCTCCTCGCGGACCACGGCCAGTGCTATGCGATGGCGAGCAAGGGCCGCCAGCGCGTGCATGCGCACCTCGGAGTCGGTGGGGTCGTCGGGGCGCGGATCCTCGATCCAGTAGCGCAGGGCCCAGCGGGCGAACCCGTGCCCCACCTCCATCAGCACCGCGCTGGGCGCTGGATCGGGCACCACATTGGGAATGTCCGCCCCGCGCACGGCATCCTCAAGCACCTTCTGCACCTGGGTGGGGGAGGCGCCGATTTCGATGTTGAACCAGACCCAGCGTCGCCAGCGGATCCGCTGATCGCGGCGTGACCCGATCACGGTGAACAGGTTCTTGACCAGCCAACCGTTGGGAATGATCACCGTCTCGCGGTTGCGCGTCTCCACCGCGGTATGTCGCCAGCGGACATCCACGACCTGTCCGGCGACGTCGCCGAAGCGCACCCAGTCGCCCACCTTGACGGAGTCGTCGAGCTGCAGGACGACGCCACCGAGGACATTGCCGAGGGTGTCCTGCATCGAGAACGCGAGCACCGCCGTGATCACCGCGGAGGTGGTCAGCAGGCTGGCCAGGTCGACGCCGATGCCGTGCAGCCAGAACAGCAGCCAGGCGACGCCCAGCGCGGTGGTTACCAGATCTTCGACGATCCGCGGCAACTCGAAGCCGAGCCGTGGCAGGAAAACCCTGAACACCCAGTTTCCGCCAAGTCGGATCAGGGCGGCGCCGATGCCGAACAAGGCCGCACCCGAGCACAGCGAGGCGGCCCGGTCGAAGCCGGCGCGATCGAGCAGCGCGGCCAGACCGTCGATCAGGACGAAGAGGATGACCAGGACCAGCACGTTGCGGATGCCCGCGCGGTCGGGCGGTTTCAGCGCAAGCAGGCCAAGGCCGAGGGCGAGGGCGATGGCCGCCCCCACCAGAACCTCCTCTTGCCACAGCCAGCCTGCCACGTGCGCCCCGCCTGCCTGGTCCGCCCCCATGATCGGCGAGCCGGGGCGCTTTGCCTATGGCCGGAAGGCCTACCAGGGCACGTCGCGTCCGTCCCAGGCGACGAAACGCCCACTGTCCTCGGGCCCAAGAGACTCGATGATGCCGAGCAGCTGGCGCGCCGCGCGTTCCGGGGTGAACAGCCTGTCCGCCGGCACGCCCCCCTGGAAAGGCGCCGACAGCGGGGTGTCGACGGTACCGGGATGCAGCATGACCACACACAGGCCGCGCGCGCTGCGCCGCAGCTCGATCGCGGCGGTCTTCAGCAGCTGGTTCTGCGCTGCCTTGGCGGCGCGGTAGCTGTACCAGCCGCCCAGGCGATTGTCGGAGATCGAACCGACCCGGGCGCTCAGCGAGGCGAAATGCGCCTGGCCAGCGGTCTTCAGCCGTGGCAGCAGGGCACGCAGCAGCAGAACCGGGGCGAACGCGTTCAGCGCGAAGCTGCGCGCCAGCGCCGTGGCGTCGAGCTGGGCCAGTGACTTTTCCGGGTTCATGTCGGCGTCGTGGAGCAACCCCGCACAGTGGAACACCAGGTCGAGCCGGCCGGCGTCATCGTCGATGGATGCGGGCAGATCATCGATGGCCGCGGCCTCGGAAAGGTCGACGTCGCGGCGCAGCAGCCGTCCGGGGTGGGCGGACTCCAGTGCGTCGAGCGCGGCGCAGCCGGAGGCCCTGCGAGAGACTGCCAGCACCCGGCCGGCCGGCCGAGATTCGAGCAGCTGGGTGACCGCGGCGAGACCGATGCCGCTGCTGGCTCCGGTGACCAGCGCAAGTGACCCCGTGGGCGGGCAAGTTCCTGACCTGGCGGCCATCGGCATCCTCGACGGTGGGCATGTCGGGAGGATGCCCGTGCGAGCGTCGGCGCTGCGTATGGGCGGCCGGAAGAAAAGCGCCGGCCATTCGGCCGGCGCGGATCATCGGAACGCCGGGGCTTGCCCGGCGCATGCTGCGTAGCCGCGTGCTCAGTGCACCGCGTTGCGCTCCTCGAACATGCGGGTCAGCCGGTCCTTGGCGAACAGCTTCTCCTTCTTCATCCGTGCCAGGGTCGTGTCGTCCAGGGGCAGCACCCCGAGTTCGGCATCCAGCACCTGCTTGTCGAGCTCCTGGTGTCGCCGGAACAGCTGGCGGAACTCGGTATCGTTCTTCATCAGGGCCTCGACCTCGGTTTGCGGATGGGCTTCGAACATCGCGTTTCCTCCTCAGGCAGAAACGCAAACGCCCCGCGCGAGAAGCTCGCGCGGGGCGTTTGCAGAGTGATCATCAAGCATGTGGCAGGCGGGGACCGGTTCGCGCTCCGACCCCGCCTCAGCCAGTGAGGCGGCGGACTCGGCGCTGTCGCAGTCATGCTTCATCGGCCTGCTTCCTTCGGACCGCACCCTCAGCGGCGCGGTGAATCCACCCTACGCCGCTGCCCGGCCGCCCGCAACCACCGTCCGTCGACTTGGCTGGCTACCGGCGAGACCTGTCGTCGGTGAGATTAAACTCTTTCAGTTCAATACGTTGCGCTATCGTCCGCGATTGATGACGATCTCCACGCGGCGGTTCCGGGAGCGCCCCTCCGCCGTGTCGTTGTCAGCCACGGGCTGGTCCTTGCCGCGACCCACCGCGGTCAGCCGGCCGGGGTCGACGCCTTCCTCGATCAGGGCGTCGCGGACCGCTTCCGCGCGGCGCTGGGAAAGGGCCTGGTTGAGGTTGGCGCTGCCACGATTGTCGGTGTGCCCCTCGATCAGAACCGGCGAGGCGCCAGCCGACTGCACGAAGTCGATCACCCGGGACAGGTTGGCCCGGGCCTCCGGGCGCAAATCGGCCTGCCCCGAGGCGAAGGCGTCGCCGGAGAGGGTCATCACCTCGCCACGGGCGTCGCGGCGCGAGGTCATCGACTCCAGCTGGATGCGCAGGCTGTCGGCCGCTGCTCCGGCCAGTTCCGCTTCGCGCTTGGCCAGTTCGGCTTCGGCCGCCTGGGCCTCGGCGAGGCGACGGGCGGCCTCGGCCTCGGCCGAGGACAGCTCGCTTTCGGCCCGGGCGGCGCGCGCCTCGTCCATCGCGCGAGCGGCCTCTTCGGCACGCGCCAGGCTCTGCAGCCGAAGCTTCTCGGCCTCGATCCGGTTGCGCTCGGCATCGCGGCGGGTGGCTTCGAGCAGGATGCGGTCGCGCTCACGCTCCAGCTGGGCCAGCTGCTGCTGGGCCAGCTCGGCCTGCGCGGCCACCCGGGCGATTTCCAGGCGCCGCTCGGCCAGATAGAGCTGGGCCGGACGATCGCGCTTCTCCGCCGCGCGCAGGGCGGCCACCGCCTGGCGCGCCTTGAGCCGCTCGGCCGGGGCCAGGCTGCCGAGCGAGGCGTCGCTCTCCAGCGCCGACAGCGAAGCCTCGAGGCGTTCGACCTCGAGATCGCGCTGCGGGGTACTGGCGCAGGCGGCAAGGCAGGCGATCAGGGCCAGCAGGATCAGGGTGCGGCTCATCGGCGTTTCTCCTCACCCAGCAGGTCGCGGCGGAGCTGGGTGTTCTCCTCGCTTCGCCTTTGGACCTCCCTGCGCGCCTGGGCGGCGCGGCTCTTGGCCAGGGCCAGCTCGGCGTCCGCCGCGGCCTGGGCCGCGGCATCCCGGGCCCGGTCGTACTGGCGGGCCTCGATCGCGGCCTGGGCGACGGCCAGCTTGTCACGGGCAAAGCCCAGCTCGACCGGTGCGAAGTCGGCGGCCTTGGCCTGCCGGGCGTCGTTCAACGCTGCCTCCGCAGCCGCCAGTTCCGCCGTGGGCGGCGGCGTGCTGGCGCAGGCCGCAAGCAGGATCACGGCGGCGATGGGCCCGCCCGCGTGGAACAATTTCCCTTTGCCTGTCATATGATTCCCGACGACACCGGCGAGATGGTGTGCTGGGCTATTGTGGAAAGCCGGCGCCTGGCTTGCAACGCCCGGGCCCGCCCACCATCCAGGGGGACGACGGAGCGACTGCTATGGATATCGGCTATTTCCTCAAATTGATGACCGAGAAGAACGCCTCGGACATGTTCCTGACCACCGGCGCGCCGGTGAACATCAAGGTCGAGGGCAAGCTCTATCCCCTGGGCAATACCGGCCTGCCGGCAGGCATGGTGAAGAAGATCGCCTACTCGCTGATGGACGAGGGCCAGGTTCCGCACTTCGAGCGCGAGCTGGAGTTGAACATGGCGATCTCGGTGCGCGAGGCCGGACGCTTCCGCGTCAACGTGTTCAAGCAGCGCGGCGAGGTCGGCATGGTGATCCGCGCGATCAAGAGCGAGATCCCGACTCTCGACCAGCTCAAGCTGCCCCCGGTGCTGAAGCAGATCATCATGGAGCAGCGCGGTCTGGTGCTGGTGGTCGGCTCCACCGGCTCGGGCAAGTCGACCACGCTGGCGGCGATGATCGACCATCGCAACAGCAATTCGACCGGCCATATCCTCACCATCGAGGATCCGATCGAGTTCCTGCACAAGCACAAGAAGGCGATCGTCAACCAGCGTGAGGTGGGACTCGACACCCATGGCTTCCACAACGCGCTGAAGAACGCCATGCGCGAGGCCCCCGACGTGATCCTGATCGGCGAGATCCTCGACCAGGTCACCATGGAAGCGGCCATCGCCTTCGCCGAGACCGGCCACCTGTGCCTGGCCACCCTGCACTCGAACAACGCCGACCAGACCCTGGAGCGCATCCTCAACTTCTTCCCCGAGTCCGCGCACAAGAACATCCTGATGAACCTGTCGCTGAACCTGAAGGCAGTGATCTCGCAGCGCCTGGTCATCGGCAAGGACGGCAAGCGACTGCCGGCCACCGAGGTGCTGATCAACACGCCGATGATCCGCGACCTGATCCGCCGCGGCGAGGTGCACGAGGTCAAGGAAGCGATGGACAAGTCGCTGGAGGAAGGCATGCAGACCTTCGACCAGTCGCTCTACCGGCTGTACAAGGAAGGCAAGTGCGAGCTGGAGGAAGTGCTGCGCAAGGCCGACTCGCGCGACGGCCTGTCGCTCAAGATCCGCCTCTCCGAAGGCTCGACCGACGAGCACGACCCCTACGCCGAGGTCTTCCGCTGACACCCTCCCGGCGGCGGGCTTGCCCGGCGCCCCTTGCCAGCGCTCCGCCACGGCATGGGCCGGGCACCGCGCAGCAGGCCGAGCGCTACGGCGGACTAACGACGCCTTCTAGTGTCCTGTCCCGGAAGTACGTTGTTGAAGTCGCGACGCGGATGCGTCGTCGAGGCAAGGCGCGAGAAGGAGGCATAGCAGCGCTATGGCGACGCCGACCGAGCGCAGCGAAGGCGTAGCGGGCAAAGCCCGCGCTGCTGCGCAGCGGCCGAACAACGCAGCATCGGCGGCGCAGACCGAGCGAGTTCTGCGATGTATTTCCGGGACAGGACACTAGCGGCTTCCGGACGCCAGGCTTGCTCAGGCCGGGGCCGTTACGGGCGGTGCGTCGGGCTGGTTCTCCGGCCGGGCCAGGTCGAACTCGGGCATCTCGAGGCAGCGACGGTCGATCCGCTCGATGGTCGGGTACTCCGACATGTCGACGCCGAACCGACGGGCGTTGTACACCTGCGGGATCAGGCAGCAGTCCGCCATGCTGGGCAGGTCGCCCTCGCAGAACTCGCCGGTAGAGGGATTGTCGGCGAGCAGGCTCTCCACCGCCGCGAAGCCGAGCTGGATCCAGCGCCGCACCCAAGCCTCACGCTCGGGCTGCGGCACGTTCCAACCGTTCTCGAAGAACTGCAGGATGCGCAGGTTGTTCAACGGATGGATGTCGCAGGCGACCATCTGCGAAATCGCGCGCACCCGAGCGCGATCACGGGCGGTGGCCGGCATGATCGGCTGGTCCGGAAAGGTCTCTTCGAGGTATTCGAGGATGGCCAGCGACTGCCGGATGACCCGTTGACCGTGCTTGAGCGTGGGAACGAGTTCCTGCGGGTTGAGCGCCTGGTAGGCCTCTCCATGCTGTTCGCCACCATCGCGGAGCAGGTGCACCGCGGCGATCTCGTGCGGCAGGCGCTTGAGCTGCAGCCCGATGCGGACCCGGTAGGCGGCGCTTGATCGCCAATAGCTGTAAAGCGTGAGCGTGCCGTTCAAAGCAACGCCTCCCATGGATTCCCCGCCTTGCAGCCTACGCTCCGCCTACCGGAGTGTGAAGCAGTCTGCTCCCTAGGCTGTGTAGCGTTTCACAGTTTGTTCAATCGCTCCGAACAGGGATTTTCCTTCCGCGTCGAGCATTTCGATGCGTACTTTGTCGCCGAACTTGAGGAACGGAGTCACCGGCTTGCCGGTCTCGAGGGTCTCGACCGTGCGCTTCTCGGCAAAGCACGAGGCGCCCAGCGAAGTGTCCTGATTGGCGACCGTGCCCGAGCCGACCAGGGTGCCGGCCGACAGCGGCCGTGTCCTGGCGGCGTGCGCGACCAGCTGGGCAAAGTTGAACTGCATGTCCACGCCGGCTTCGGGCGCGCCGAACCAGGCATCATTGATATGCGTCAGCAGCGGACGGTGCAGCTTGCAGTCCTTCCAGGCCTCGCCCAGCTCGTCGGGGGTGACGAAGACCGGCGACAGCGCCGACCGAGGCTTGCTCTGCAGGAAGCCGAAGCCCTTGGCCAGCTCACCCGGAATCAGCGCGCGCAGCGAGACGTCGTTGACCAGGCCGATGAGCTGGATGTGCCCGGCGGCCGCCTCCGGCGACACGCCCATCGGCACATCGTCGGTCACCACCAGCACCTCGGCCTCGAGGTCGATGCCGAATTCCTCCGAGCCCACCAGGACCGGATCGCGCGGGCCGTAGAAGCCGGCGCTGGTCGCCTGGTACATCAGCGGGTCGGTGTAGAAGCTGTCCGGCACCTCGGCGCCACGGGCGCGGCGGACGCGCTCGACGTGCGGCAGATAGGCCGAACCATCGACGAACTCGAAGGCGCGCGGCAGCGGTGCCGCCAGCTGGGCAAAGTCGACCGCGAACACCGGCTCGCCATTGATCGTCTCCGCCGGGCTGCCATTGAGCAGCTCGGACACCTGGTTCAGGCGCGGCGCGGTCGATTCCCAGTCTTCCAGCGCGCGCTGCAGGGTCGGGGCGATGTCCGGTACGCGCACCGCCCGGGCGAGGTCACGCGAGGCGACGATCAGCGTGCCGTCGCGGCCGCCTTCCTTGAGGGATCCGAGTTTCATGCGGTCAGTCCTTGTGGGGTTCTGGCGAATTGGGGGAGCGTAGGGCCGGGCTTGGCCCGCCGTCGAGAATGCCGGGTCGGCCGCAGAGCAGTCCGATCAATGCCTGCGCGCTGTGCCGCGATCACCGCTGCTGCGTCCGCGTTCCACGCCTGCGGCGGGCATCGGGCAGCGCGCGAGTCCCGACCTACGGCTTGCTCGGGTCGAAATGCTTCTTCAGGCCCTGCCAGCACTGCTGGTAGTCACCCTGCCTGTGGCCGGCCTGGAGCGCCTGGGCACTGGGGCAGAGCAGCCAGCGGCTCTCGAACATGAAGGCCATGGTATCGGTGATGAAGTCCGGCTTGCCGGTATCCGCCGCGCTGGCCTTCTCGAAGGTCGAGGCGTCCGGACCGTGGCCGCTCATGCAGTTGTGCAGTGACGCTCCGCCGGGCACGAAACCGCCCTGCTTGGCGTCGTAGGCGCCGTGGACCAGGCCCATGAACTCGCTGGCTACGTTGCGGTGGAACCAGGGCGGGCGGAAGGTGTCCTGCATGACCAGGATGCGCGGCGGGAAGATCACGAAATCGATATTGGCCCAGCCGGCGCTGTCGCTGGGCGAGGTCAGCACGGTGAAGATCGACGGGTCGGGGTGGTCGAAGCTGATCGAACCGATTGTGTTGAAGCGCCGCAGGTCGTAGGCGTAGGGCGCGTGGGAGCCATGCCAGGCCACCACGTCCAGCGGCGAGTGGCCGATCGAGGCCCGCCAGAGCGCGCCATCCAGCTTCTGAATCAGGTGGAATTCGCCCTCGACGTCCTCGTAGGCCGCCTCCGGCGTGCGGAAGTCGCGCGGATTGGCGAGCCCATTGGAGCCGATCGGGCCCAGCTCGGGCAGGCGGAGCGCGGCGCCGAAGTTCTCGCACAGATAACCCCGCGCCTGGCCATCCGGCAGTTCGACGCGGAAGCGCAGGCCGCGCGGAATCACCGCGATCTCCTGCGGCTCGACCTGCAGTACGCCGAGCTCGGTGGCGATGCGCAGCCGACCCTGCTGCGGCACGACCAGCATCTCGGCATCGGCGTTGGCGAAGAAGCGTCCATGCATGTCACGGTTGGCGGCATACAGGTGGATGCCCAGCCCCGACTGAGCCCGCGCCGTGCCGGCGCCGGCCATGGTGTACAGGCCATCGACAAAGTCGCGCGCCTCGGCCGGCAGGGGCAGCGGGTCCCAGCGCAGCTGGTCCGGGCTCACCGGAGTCTCGCCGAAGCGATTGTGGAAGGCCTCGTGCGGCAGCGGCTCGAACGGTCCGTGCATCGAACCGGGGCGTATCCGGTACATCCAGCTGCGCCGGTTGCCGTGGCGTGGCGCGGTGAACGCGCTGCCCGAGATCTGCTCGGCGTACAGGCCATAGGGGCAGCGCTGCGGCGAATTGCGCCCTTCCGGCAGCGCACCCGGCAGGGCCTCGCTGGCGAACTCCTGACCGAATCCGACCTGATACCGGAGCGTCTCGTCTGACTGCGTGCGGGGCTTGAGTTGGGCGTTCATGGGCCTTCGCCTTGTTTGGATCGCCCCTCTCCCACCGGGAGAGGGGTGTGTCGACGCGTGTGCCTCAGAGCACCCCGCGGCGCATCTGGTCGCGCTCGATGCTCTCGAACAGGGCCTGGAAGTTGCCCTCGCCGAAGCCTTCGTTGCCCTTGCGCTGGATGATCTCGAAGAAGATCGGACCGATCGCGTTCTGGGTGAAGATCTGCAGCAGCAGGCGCTTCTTGGTCTCGGGATCGGCGTCGATCAGGATGCGGTTCTTCTGCAGGCGCGGCAGGTCCTCGCCATGGCCGGGGATGCGCTCATCGACCACCTCGAAGTAGGTGTCCGGCGTGTGCAGGAACTCGACGCCCTGCTCGCGCATCTTCTCGATCGTCGCGTAGATGTCGTCGGTAAAGCAGGCGATGTGCTGGATGCCCTCGCCCTTGTACTCGCGCAGGTACTCGTTGATCTGCGACTTCTCGTCCGAACTCTCGTTGAGCGGGATGCGGACCATGCCGTCGGGCGCGGTCATCGCCTTCGACACCAGGCCGGTCTTGGCCCCCTTGATGTCGAAGTAGCGGATCTCGCGGAAGTTGAACAAGCGCTCGTAGTAGTCGGCCCACTTGCCCATGTTCCCCGGGAACAGGTTGTGGGTCAGGTGGTCGATGAAGGTCAGGCCGAAGCCGGTCGGCTTCATCTCGGCGCCCGGCAGCCACTCGTAGTCGGGGTCGTGGATGGTGCCCTTCTCGTCATAGCGGTCGACGATGTAGAGCATGCAGTCGCCGATTCCCTTGATCACCGGCGCGGCCACCGCCTTGCTCAGCTCGTCCTCGGCCTCGAACGCCTCGGCGCCGTTCTTCAGCGCCTGCACACGCGCCCACTCGGCGAGCTTGTTGACCCGGATGGCGAAGCCGCAGGCGCTGGGGCCGTGCTCGGCCGCGAAGCGCGCGGCGAAGCTGTCCGGATCCTCGTTGATCAGGAAGGTGCAGTCGCCCTGGCGGTAGGTCGTGATCTTGCGGGTCTTGTGCCTGGCCACCGGGGTGAATCCCAGCATGCGGAAATACTGGTGCAGCTTTTCCGGCTCCGGCGAGGCAAACTCGACGAATTCGAAGCCGTCGATGCCCATCGGGTTCTCGTGGCTGACTGCGGCGGCGCCGGCGTGCGGCTTGAGCTGGGCGTTCATGGCTTCTCCCGATGAGTCGGTGGCGTGCGGGCGCATCGCCATGATGCGCCGTCCTCCACTATAGTTTCTGTGGCAACCATTGACAAGCAGGCCCAACGGATGAGCGAACAGACCCACCCGGTGCTCGACCTCGAACACTTCCTGCCCTATCGGCTCTCGGTGCTCAGCAACCGGATCAGCGCCGACATCGCCGCCTTCTACCGCGACCGCTTCGGGCTGTCGGTGACCGAATGGCGGGCGATGGCGGTGCTCGGCCGCTATCCCGGCGCCTCGGGCATGGACATCACCGAGCGCACGGCCATGGACAAGGTGGCGGTGAGCCGCGCGGTCAATGCGCTGCTGGACCGCGGGCTCGTCCTGCGCGAGTTCGACAGGGCCGACCGGCGGCGCTCGATCCTGACCCTTTCCGAGCAGGGCCAGGCGGTGTACGACGAGATCGCCCCGCTGGCCCTGAAGCTCGAGGCCTCGCTGCTCGCCTCGCTCGATGAGGCCGAGCGCAACCAGCTCTGGCAGCTTCTGGACAAGCTCGACGCCGCCGAGCTGCGCGCACACGGCTGACGCGGGCAGGGTTCGCTTCGCCGCAGTGCAGCTTGACCGCGGACTTCGGGACGGGGACCCTCGGCGACCCGCCGGGTCGCGACCCGGTCTTCCCGATCGCATCTCAAGGACTGCCCGTGACTGCACCCCAGCGCTCCCTGCTCGCCGCCGCCATCGTTTTCTCGCTCGGGCTTGCCGCCTGCTCCAAGGCCCCCGAACAGCCCGCCGAGCCGGTGGCGAGCGCGCCGCAGACCCCCGCGCCGCTGGCGATCGACTTCAGCAAGGTGCCGGAGCCGATCAGCTTCTCGGCCGCCGACATCGACCCCGCCATCGCCGCCTGCGAGCGCTTCGGCGACCATGTGAACAGCAAGTGGCTGGCAGCCAATCCGATTCCCGGTGACCGCACCACCTGGGGCGCCTTCCCGGCACTCGGCGAGCGCTCGCTGGCCGTGCAGCACGAGATCGCCAAGGCCGCCGCGGCCGACAGCACCGCGGCCGAGGGCAGCATCCGGCGCAAGGTCGGCAACTTCTTCTCCGCGGGCATGGATACCGCGGCCATCGAGGCCGCCGGCATCAGCCCGATCCAGGCCGACCTCGACGCGATTTCCGAGCTCGCCGACGGAGCAGGCGTCGCGGCCTACCTGCGTGACCGCTACGCCAGCGGCGAGGGCATGCTCTTCTCGTTCTATGGCAGCGCCGACGTCAAGAACTCGGAGATGAACATCGCCTACGCCGGTCAGGGCGGCCTGTCCCTGCCGGAGCGCGCCTACTATCTGGAAGATCGCGAGGACTACGTCAAGGCGCGCGCCGCCTTCCTCGAGCACGTGGCGAAGCTGTTGCAGCTGGCCGGTGCCGACGAGGCCACCGCCAAGGCCAGCGCGCAGACCGTGCTCGACTTCGAGACCCGCCTGGCCCGCGCCTCGCTCGACCGCCTCTCGCTGCGCGACCCGGCCAACCGCTACAACCCGGTTGACCTGGCCAGCGCCGATGCGATGACCCCGAACTTCCCCTGGACCGCGTTCTTCGATGCGCTGCAGGTGCAGCGCCCCGAGATGTTCTCGCTGGCGATGACCGACTTCTTCAAGGAGGTCGACAAGATGCTGGTCGACCTGCCGGTCGAGGACTGGAAGACCTGGCTGCGCTTCAAGACCATCGACGAGGCCGCGCCCTTCCTCAGCAGCGCCTTCGAGCAGCAGAACTTCGACTTCTACCGCAAGACGCTGGCCGGACAGAAGGAGCAGCAGGAGCGCTGGAAGCGCGTGCTGGGCTCCCTCAATCGCTCGATGGGCGAAGCGCTTGGCCAGCTCTACGTCGAAGTGGCCTTCCCGCCCGAATCCAAGGCCAAGATGGAAGTCCTGGTCGGCAACCTCAAGGAAGCGCTCAAGGGCCGTCTCGAGAAACTCGAGTGGATGGGCGAGGAAACCCGGGCCAAGGCGCTCGAGAAGTGGGCCGCCTTCACCCCGAAGATCGGCTACCCGGACAAGTGGCGCGAGTGGGACGGCCTGGTGGTCAGCGGCGACAGCTACCTCGACAACGTGCGCGCCGCGGCCGGCTTCAACTACCGCTACAACCTCGACAAGATCGGCAAGCCGGTGGACAGGACCGAATGGGGCATGAGCCCGCAGACGGTCAACGCCTACTACCGCGCCACCGCCAACGAGATCGTCTTCCCGGCCGCCATCCTGCAGCCGCCGTTCTTCGATCCGAACGCGGATGACGCGCTCAACTACGGCGGCATCGGCGCGGTGATCGGCCACGAAATGCTGCACGGCTACGACGACCAGGGCAGCAAGTTCGACGCCGCCGGCAACATGATCAACTGGTGGACCGACGAGGACCGCAAGCGCTTCGAGGCCAGCGCTGCCAAGCTGGCCGACCAGTACAGCGCCTACGAGGCGCTGCCGGGCATGTTCGTCAACGGCAAGCTGGGCCTGGGCGAGAACATCGCCGACCTCGGCGGCGTCACCGTCGCGCTGGATGCGCTGCAGCGCGCCCAAGGCGAGAACTTCACCGACCCGATGGTCGACGGCCTGACGCAGACCCAGCGCTTCTTCATGAACTGGGCCACGGTGTGGCGGATCAACTACACCGAGGAGCAGATGAAGGTGCAGCTGACCGTCGGCCCGCACTCGCCCGGCGCCTTCCGCGCCATTGGCCCGGCGCAGAACCTGCCCGCCTTCGCCGAGGCCTTCGCCTGCAAAGCAGGCGACCCGATGGTGCGCTCCGAACAGGACCGCGTCGTCATCTGGTAAGCCCAAAGGCGCCGCGCGGGATCAACCCGCGCGGCGCGCGATGGGGCGGCGGGTTCGGGCGCGAAGTTCGCATTCGCCCCGGTCCCGCTGTAGGAGCCAACTTGCTGGCGATAGGCGCCCCGGATGGGACGATCGCCAGCAAGCTGGCTCCTACATTCGGGCTCTGCGGAAGGTCTTCTTTGCGCCCTTCCCCTCCGCTCAGCTACCCAGCACCGTGCGCACCTCGAGCAACTCGGGGAAGAAGGTCAGTTCCAGCGCCTGCTTGAGGAAACCGACCCCGCTCGAGCCGCCGGTGCCGCGTTTGTAGCCGATGATCCGCTCGACCGTCTTCATGTGCCGGAAGCGCCACATCTGGAACGAATCCTCGATGTCGATCAGCTGCTCGCACAGGGCGTACTCGGCCCAGTGCGCTGCGGTGTCCTGGTAGATCGCGGTGAACACCGGGACCAGTCCGGCGCTGCGCTGGTGGGGCTTGCGCACGTCGCGGGCGAGCAATTCACGCGGTACCGGATGGCCGGCGCGGGCGAGGTAGCGGAGGAACTCGTCGTACAGCGAGGGCGCCTCGAAGACCTCCCGCAGCTGCGCCTGCAGGACCGGACGGTACTCGAAGACGTTCAACATCTTCTCGTTCTTGTTGCCGAGCAGGAACTCGACCGTCCGGTACTGATAGCTCTGGAAGCCCGAAGACGGCCCGAGCACATCGCGGAACTCGCCGTATTCGCTTGGCGTGAGCGTCTCCAGCACGGACCACTGCTCGAACAGCTGACGCTGCACCTGCTTGACCCGCGCCAGCACCTTCTGCACGGGACCGAGGTTGTCCTCGCGCAGGTGGACGATCGCCGCCCGCAGCTCGTGGACGATCAGCTTGAGCCACAGTTCGGCCACCTGGTGCTGGATGATGAACAGCATCTCGTCGTGGTGGGTCGGCTGCGACAGCGGCGCCTGCGCATCGAGCAGCTTGTCCAGCTGGAGATAGCCGTCGTAGGTCAGGCGGTCGCGCAGGTCGGTGGTGATCCCGTCCTCCAGATCGCGCTGGTTCTCGGAAACGCTCATCGGCAGGTCAAGCCCGTGTGAAGGGCCACCGATGGTACCGGATGACCGGGGCTCGACCGGAAACTGACGGCGCCCGACATCCCGGTGAAACATGAACGGTTCTATAATGCGCGCCCGTCCGCGCCGGGGACCGCGCGGAGCCGAACCACTCCGGGGATTCCATACCATGTTCAAGCTTCGTTCGCGTCGGGCCGCGGCCCGTGCGGCCCTGTGCCTGTTTGTGCTCATCTTCTGCTGTGGCCAGGCCGCGGCGGCCGGGCGCCTGGTCATCAGCCAGGTGTACGGCGGAGGCGGCAACAGCGGGGCCACCTTCACCCACGACTTCGTCGAGCTGTTCAACGCCGGCGATGCAGCGGTCAGCGTCGATGGCTGGAGCGTCCAGTACGCCTCCTCCAGCGGCACCAGCTGGCAGAGCACCGCGCTGTCGGGCAGCGTGCTGCCGGGGCAGTACTACCTGGTGCAGCAGGCGCGCGGCAGCGGCGGCAGTGTCGCCCTGCCCGATCCGGATGCCAGCGGCTCGATCGCCATGTCGGCGAGCTCGGGCAAGGTGGCCCTGGTGGCCGCGACGGCCGCGCTGAGCGGCGCCTGTCCGCTCGCCGATGCGGTCGACTTCGTCGGCTTCGGCAGCGCCAACTGCTTCGCCGGCAGCGCCGCAGCCCCGGGCCTTGGCAACACCACCGCGGCCCTGCGTGGCGAGGCGGGTTGCCTGCTCGGTGGCGACAACGCCGCCGACTTCAGCCGCGGGACCCCGGCGCCGCGCAACAGCGCCGCCGCGCTGGCGCCCTGCGCCGGCGGCCCGGGCGCCGCCCAGCTGTCCATCTCCGACCTCAGCCTGGCCGAAGGCAACAGCGGCATCACCCCGTTCGGCTTCGAGATCAGCCTCGGAGAGCCGGCAGCCAATGACGTGGTGTTCGACGTGGTCACCCTCGACGGCAGCGCCAGCGCGGCCGAGGGCGACTACGTGCCGGTCAGCCTCATTGCGGCGCGCATCCCGGCCGGCGAGACCCGCTACCGGCTCGTGGTCGAGGTCCTGGGCGATACCGCCTTCGAGGCCGACGAGACCTTCGTGGTGCGCCTGATCAACGTCGTCGGCGCGCAGACGCTGCGCGGCGAGGCACTCGGCACCATCCAGAACGACGACCCGCAGCCGCTGCCGCTGCTGCCGATCCCGGTGATCCAGGGCGCCGGCATCGGCGACTCGCCGTGGCTCGGCCAGCGCGTGGCCGTCGAGGGCGTGATCACCGCGCGCCGCGGCAATGGCTACTTCATCCAGAGCGCGGTGGATGACGGCGACCCCACCACCGCGGAAGGCCTGTTCGTGTTCACCGGCAGCGCGCTGCCGGCCGAGGCCGAGGTGGGCACGCGTGCCCGGGTTGAGGGCGAGGTCAGCCAGTTCCGCTTCAGCCCGCATGGCTATGCGGTCACCCAGCTGAGCCGTTCGCAGCTGATCGTACAGGCGACGCGGCAGCCGCTGCCGGCCTCGGTGGAACTCACGGCTGCGGATCTGAGTCCGACGGCGCCGATCTCGCGTCTGGGCCGCTACCAGAGCATGCGCGTGCACCTTCCGCAGGCGCAGACCATCGGCGGCAGCAACAGCTTCGGCGACTTCTTCGTCAAGCTGCCCGAGGTCGCCCGTCCCGCCCGCGAGCCGGGCATTGCCCTGCTCGATGCGGTGCCGCTGCCCGCCGAGATCACCCCGCCGCGCTTCGACATGAACCCCGAGCGCCTGCGTGTGGTCAGCGTGGTCGCCCCGGGCGACGCGCCGCTGTTCGTCGACAGCCTCGCCGACATCGCCGGCCTCGAGGGCGTGCTGTACTACGACCGCGCCGAGTTCAGCCTGCTGCTGGACGCCTCGGCGCCGGTAGCGGTCAACGGCGGCATCGCCCCGCGCCCCGCCCCGGCCGCGCCCTTCGATGCGCTGACCATCGGCAGCTACAACATCGAGAACTTCAATGCCGCCAGCAGCAACGCCGGCCCGCGCCTTCAGAAGCTCAGCCAGGTGTTCTGCGGCTTCCTCGGCACGCCTGACATCGTCGGCCTGGTCGAGATCGCCAACCTCGAATCGGTGCAGGCCCTGGCCACCGCCATCAACGACAACCAGTACGGTCACTGCCCGGACAACCCGCGCTACCAGGCCTTCCTGCTGTCCAACGCCGGCAGCCAGCGTCTGGCGTTCCTGGTCAGCACCCGCGAAGTGCTGCCGGGCGTGCCCCGCGTGGCGGTCAACGAGGTGATCGAGGAAGGCCTCGGCGACAGCCTGGTCGCGCCCGACGGCAGCATCAGCGGCGTGCTGTTCGACCGTCCGCCTCTGCGCCTGTCGGCCACGGTGAGCGAGGACAATGGCCAGCAGGTCGACGTCACGGTGATCGGAAACCACCTGCTGTCCCTGCTCAACGTGGTCGACCTGTCGCCGCGCAACGACAGCTGGGGCACCGGCGGCGAGCGCTCGCGCGGCAAGCGCCTGCAGCAGGCCGTGCGCCTGGCGCAGATCGTCGATGCCCGCCAGCGGTCCAACCCGGAGGAGAAGATCGTCCTGCTCGGCGACTTCAACGCCTTCGAGTTCAACGACGGCTATGTCGACGTCATGGGCATCATCAGCGGCCGCCCGGCCGCGGCCAACGAGGTCCTGGCCTACGCGCCCTCGCCGCTCGTCACGCCGCTGTTCAACCTGGCGGCGACGGTCCCGGCCGAGGACCGCTACTCCTACGTCTTCGCCGGCAACACCCAGGCGCTGGACCACATCCTGATCAACGCCCCGCTGCAGCAGCAGAGCACCCCGCAGCTGCACTACGTGCGGGTGAACAGCGACTTCGGCTACGACAACGCGGCGGACGTTTCCATTCCGGTGCGCAGCTCCGACCACGACCCGCTGGTCGCGCACCTGCGTCTGCCCGAGTTCGCCTACGCCGATGTCGACCTGTCCGTGCGCATCGACGGGCCGCGCACGCCGCTGGTCAACGGCGCGGCCGGCGAGTTCCGCATCGCGGTCGGCAACGGCGGTGCACACCGTGCCCGCGATGCCGTGCTCTCGGTCGAGCTGACGACGCCGGCCGAGCGCGTGCAGCTGGTCGACGCCGCCGGGTGGTCCTGTGCCGTACAGGCCCAGGGCGCCCTGCGCAGCACCCTCGAGTGCCTGCGCAGCTCGCCCTTCGAAGCGGGTGCCAGCGAGACGCTCATGCTGCGCGCCAGCATGCCGCGGGTGGCCCCGCAGACCTTCCTGGTGCTGCAGGGTCGAATCGACAGCAGCGGCAGCGAGCGCTCGCCGCAGGACAACACCGATTCGTTCTCGGTACGGGTCACCGGCAAGCCGGGCGGCTGAGCCCGGCGCCAAGGCTAGACCCCGACAAGGGCGCGGCTTCGGTCGCGCCCTTGTCGTTTCAGCGGCCGCGTTGGCCCCTGGTCAACGTTGTTTGCGCAGCGCGGCTTGCCTTGTCCGGGGCGCACTGCTATCACACGGCTTCGGTTTCCCGGGAAACAGGCATGAGCGTCGTCGCCACCTTCTCCATCGAGTACCAGCGCTACCTCGACCCGGAAGGACGCCTCGTCGAGGACGACCTGCCGCCCTTCGCCCGCGATGACGAGGCGCTGGTCGAGCTGTACCGCCACATGAGCTACACACGCAGTTTCGACAGCAAGGCGGTGGCCCTGCAGCGCACCGGCAAGCTCGGCACCTATGCGTCCTGCCTGGGCCACGAGGCGACCCATGTCGGCGTCGCCTCGGCGATGCAGTACGACGACGTCATGGCGGTGTCCTACCGCGAGATCGGCGCCATGCTGCACCGCGGGGTGAAGCCGCGCGAGATCCTCATGTACTGGGGCGGCGACGAGCGCGGCAGCGACTGGTCGGGCCCCGCCCACGACTTCCCGATCTGCGTGCCGATCTCGACCCAGTGCCTTCACGCGGCGGGCTCGGCGCTGGCCTTCAAGCTGCGCGGTGAGCCGCGGGTGGCGGTGGCCTTCTGCGGTGACGGCGGCAGCTCGAAGGCCGACTTCTACGCGGCACTCAACGCCGCCGGTGCCTACCAGCTGCCGCTGGTGCTGGTGGTGGTCAACAACCAGTGGGCGATCTCGGTACCGCGCAGTGCGCAGACCGGCGCCCAGACCCTGGCCCAGAAGGGCATCGCCGGCGGCCTCGACTGCGTGCAGGTCGACGGCAACGACCTGATCGCGGTGCGCGCCGCCACCGAGTACGCCATCGCCCGCGCCCGCAACGGCCACGGCGGCAGCGTCATCGAGGCAGTCACCTACCGGCTGTCCGACCACACCACCGCCGACGACGCGCGGCGCTACCGCGACGAGGCCGAGGTCAAGGCGGCCTGGGAACAGGAGCCGATGCGCCGACTGCGCAGCTACCTCAGCGAGAAAGGCCTGTGGAGCGACAGCCAGGAGCAGGCCTGGAAGGAAACCTGCGCCAAGCGCGTCGACGAGGAGGTCAACGCCTACCTCGCCAGCGAGGCGCCGCCGCTGTCCGACATGTTCGACTACACCTACGCCGAGCCGCCGCTGGACCTGGTCCAGCAGCGCGCCGAGCTGCTCGCCGGGAGCAAGCGCTGATGGCCGCCATCACCCTGATCGAGGCGGTGACCATGGCGCTGGCCCACGAGATGCGCCGCGACGAAAGCGTGGTGGTCATCGGCGAGGATGTCGGCGTCAACGGCGGCGTGTTCCGCGCCACCAACGGCCTGCAGAAGATCTTCGGCGACCAGCGGGTGATCGACACGCCGCTCGACGAGACGATGATCGCCGGCCTCACCGTGGGCCTCGCCGCGCAGGGCATGAAGCCGATTGCCGAGGCGCAGTTCGACGGTTTCGTCTACCCGATGCTGGACCAGATCATCTGTCACGCCGCGCGCTTCCGCACCCGCACCCGCGGCCGCATCACCTGCCCACTGGTGCTGCGCGTGCCCTGGGGCGGCGGCATCCGCGCACCCGAGCACCACAGCGAGGCCAACGAGGCGATGTTCACCAACGTGCCCGGCCTGCGCGTGGTCATGCCCTCCTCGCCGCATCGCGCCTACGGGCTGCTGCTGTCGGCGATCCGCGACCCCGACCCGGTGATCTATTTCGAGCCCAAGCGCATCTACCGGCAGTACAAGGAAGAGGTCGCCGATGACGGTGAGGCGCTGCCGCTGGACGTCTGCTACGTGCTGCGCGACGGCAGCGACCTGACCCTCGTGACCTGGGGCTCGCAGGTGAAGGAATGCCTCGAGGCGGCCGACAAGCTGGCCGAGGACGGCATCTCCGCCGAGGTGATCGACGTCGCCACCCTGCGGCCGCTGGACTTCGACACCATCCGCGATTCGGTGAAGAAGACCGGGCGCTGCGTCATCGTCCACGAGGCGCCGCGCAGCGGCGGTTTCGGCGCCGAGATCGCCGCGCGGCTGGCCGAGGAGTCGATGTACGACCTGCTCGCCCCGGTCGAGCGCGTCACCGGATGGGACACCCATATCCCGCTGTTCCGGATGGAAATGAACTACCTGCCAAGCGTGGCCCGCATCCTCTCCGCCGCGCGCCGCACGCTGGCGAGGAGCGCCTGATGCTGCGCGCCATCACCGTCACCGCCAGCCGCGATGTCGAAGTGGTCGACGCCTTGCCGCTGACCCTGCAGCCCGGCGACCAGGTCTCGCTGAGCGACCCCGACCCGGAGCGCCCCGGCTACCGCTGGGCCAGCGACGGCGGGCTGTGCAGCGGCTGGGTGCCGGAGGCAGTGCTGACCATCCGCGACCGCCTCGGCATCGCCCGCAGCGAATACTGCAGCCAGGAGCTGGCGGTCGAGGCCGGCCAGGTGCTTCGCCTCATGTGGCGCGGCGAAGGCTTCCCGGCCAGCTGGTGCGAGAGTAGTGACGGCGAGCGCGGCTGGGTACCGGACGACGCGCTGGCCCCTTCCGCTGACCCAGGAGTCGATGCATGAGCGAGCGCTATACCTTCAAGCTGCCCGACCTCGGTGAAGGCCTGCCCGACGCCACCGTGGTCGAGTGGATGATCAAGGAAGGTGACAGCATCCGCCTCGACGAGCCGCTGGTCGCGATGGAGACGGCAAAGGCCGTGGTCGAGGTGCCTGCGCCCTGCTCGGGCAAGCTGGTCAGGACTGCCGGCGGTGCCGGCAGCGTGGTCAACACCGGCGCTGTACTGGCCGAGTTCGAACTCGATCCCTCGCAGCCACAGCGCGCCGCGGGCCACGACACCGGCCACCACCACGGCGGCGCCGAGGCCGACAAGGCGCCCGCCAGGTCGGAGGCGAATGCCGAGACCAAGGGCGAGCGCAGCGACGCGGGCACCGTGGTCGGCGCGGTCAGCGGCTCCGACCAGGTCCGCAGCGAGGCGGCGGTCAGCGTCGGCGGGGTCAGGGCGATGCCCGCGGTGCGGGCCCTGGCGCGCAAGCTCGGCGTCGATCTGACCGCGATCAGTCCGAGCGGAGCGGATGGCGTGGTGACCCTTCAGGACGTGAAACGGGCCGCCGCGGACCCTGCTCCAGCTCGCTCCGGGGCAACTCCCGCCGCGTCCTCGCCATCGCGGGCGGCAGAGCCGGCACCGCCCACCACGCGCACGGCAACCTCGGCCAGCGGGCGGCCACTGCGCACCCGGCCGCCCGGCGAGCAAGCGTCGGGCCAGCCCGAGGCGCTCACCGGCGTGCGCCGGAACATGGCCCGGGTGATGGCCAAGGCCCAGGCCGAGGTCGTGCTGACCACGCTCAATGACGACGCCGACCTGCACGCCTGGCAGGCCGGCAACGACCTGACCGCGCGCCTGGTCCGCGCCCTGGTCACGGCCTGCCGCGCCGAGCCCGGGCTCAACGCCTGGTTCGACGGCGAGCAGCTCGTCCGCACCCTGCATCCGCAGGTCGACGTCGGCATTGCCGTGGACACGCCGGATGGCTTGTTCGTGCCCGCCCTGCGCAATGCCGACATGCTCGATGCGCGCGGCGTGCGCGAAGGCATCAACCGCCTGCGCCAGCAGGTCGAGGCGCGCAGCGTTCCAGCCAGCGAACTCACCGGCTACACCATCAGCCTGTCCAACTTCGGCAAGTTCGCCGGGCGCTATGCGACGCCCATCGTGGTGCCGCCAACCGTGGCGATCCTCGCTGCCGGCCGCCTGCAGCACGCTCTGGTGCCGGTGATGGGCGGCGTCGAGACGCACCGGCTGCTGCCGCTCTCGCTGAGCTTCGACCACCGCTGCGTGACCGGAGGCGAAGCCGCGCGTTTCCTGCGCGCCGTGCTCGACGACCTGGCCCTGCCGGCCTGAACGGCCGGTTCGATTCGGCTAGCCGGCGATCCCGCCGAGCACGGCCAGCGCCAGGCCGGCCATCCACAGCAGGAGAATCCGCCAGATCAGGCTGAGGCTGTCCTCGACCGCGGCCTCGACCGTCGGTACCAACTGGTCCGAGGGCGCCGAGATCGACGCCAGGACGTCGGCGCTGCCGGACTCGGCCGCCTCCTCCGCTGCCTCCTCGGCCGCTTCTTCGACCTCCTCGTGCAACTCGCAGGCCACGCTGGCCTGGGCGGCGGCGTCGAGAAAGCCCAGGTCGGAGCCGAACCAGGCTCGACCCGCGGCGGCATGCCATTCCTTCCAGGCGGCGATCACCGCGTCGAAGTGGGCGACAAGGGCCAGCGACAGGGTCATCAGTGCAGCCACCGGCCACTGGGTGAGGCGGCGCAGCCAGTCGAGCGGGGCGTCCGACCGAGGAGGTTCGCGGGTGGCAAGCTGGGTCAGCCGGAACAGCACGGCACCGGCGCCGCCGAGCAGGACGAACCAGAGCAGGGGGCCGAACCAGCGGCTGAGCGCCGCGCGGAAGCTGGCCGCCACCGCCGCGCCGCTGCCCGGTGAGGTGCCGACCAGGCCAAGCGCCTCGCGGGCGCGCTGGCGCGCACGCTCGTCCTCCGCCTCGGCCAGCGCCCTCGCATCGGCGTCAAGGTCGCGCGGCCCCCAGCACAGGAACAGCATCAGCACGCCATACGGCAACAGGAGCAGGCCCCAGTAGTGCGAGGCGAGCAGCCACTGGAGCAGCAGCAGCAAGACCACCGGGCCGAGGATCCAGACCACCGACCCGGCCCCGCTGCCGGCGCTGCCCCAGGCCGCACCGAGCGACTGCCAGCGCGCCCATAGCCGGTCGATCCGCCGCCAGCGCGCGAGCTCCGGCAACGCGTGACTGACCACCAGCACCACCACGACCGCGATCAGGGCAATCGACATCGCTTCCTCCCCAGCGTTGGGGAAGAGTGTAAACCCACCCTCAACCGGGACCGCGCAGGCCCGGCTCGGGGGTTACCTCGAGCACCGTCTCGCGGCCCAGCTGCTCGACCAGCCAGTCAAAGATCAGCCGGTAGCTGATCGAGACGCGGAACGGCAAAAGGGTCTCCCGGCGGCGCACCTCGTCGAGGAGCTGGGCAGCGCCCACCCAGCGCGCATCGGCCAATTCCTCACCGAGCTGGATCGAGGGGTCCAGCGCGTCGGCGTGATAGCCGACCATCAGCGAGGCCGGGAAGGGCCAGGGCTGTGAGCTGTGGTAGCGGCAGACGCCGACCCGGACTCCGGACTCCTCGAACACCTCGCGGCGCAGCGCGTCCTCCAGCGACTCGCCCGGCTCGACGAATCCGGCCAGGGTCGAATAGCGGCGCTCCGGCCAGCCCGGCGAGCGGCCGATCAGCGCGCGCTGGCCGTCGCGCACAAGGACGATCACCGCGGCGTCGGTGCGCGGATAGTGCTCGAGCCCGCAGTCCGGATTGCGGCAGCGTCGGCAGTGTCCTGCGCGGATGCTCTCGGTGGCGCTGCCGCAGGCGCCGCAGAACGCAGCGCGGGTATGCCAGAGCAGCAGGGCCTTGGCGTAGGCGAAGAGACCGGCATCGAACGGCGTCAGCCGCGACGCCGCCTCGCGCAGACCTACCGGCTCCGGGCGATCCGGAGCGGCGTGCAGCCCGGGCAGGGCGAAGTAGGCCCGGCCCTCGGCAAGACCGAGAAAGCAGGCGCGCTCCGGAAGGCTTGCAGAGATCTCGCCACCGCTGCGAAAGCCCAGCCCGCCACGGTCATCCAGCGCGCTGCGGCCTTCGAAATCGACCTCGACCACCCGGCCCGATGGCCAGGCCTGCTCAAGCCAGTCGCGCTGCTCGCGACGCTCGGCGGCGCGGTCAAGCTCCAGCGCCTCGAACGGGTTGGGGGGCGGCGCCATGGCCGCGCTCACATCGCGAACGAGGAACCGCAGCCGCAGGTGGTCTTGGCGTTGGGGTTGCGGATGACGAACTGCGCGCCCTGAAGGCTCTCGCTGTAGTCGACCTCGGCGCCGTGCAGGTACTGCAGGCTGAGCGGGTCTACCAGCAGGACGACCCCGCTGCGCTCCACGGCGACGTCGTCCTCGGCCCGGTTCTCGTCGAACTCGAAGCCGTACTGGAAGCCCGAGCAGCCGCCGCCCTGGATGTAGACGCGCAGGTTCAGCTGGGGATTGCCCTCTTCCTCGATGAGCGCGCGCACCTTGCTCGCCGCGGCTTCGGTGAAGTGGATCGGGGCATCGATGTCCTGATAGGTCGGCAGGTTCATGGCTCAATCATCGGAAGGTGCCGGTCGACATGTGGCGCCGTCCAGCCTGGGATCAAGTATCGGCAGGCTGGCTGAACCTCGCGTGGAGGTCGGCGGCTCAGGCCGCAGCCTCCTCCCGCGCCTTGCGTACTGCCTCGGGTTTGGGCAGCTGCTTGGCCGGCGGCAGCTCGCCGTGGACCATGCGCCCGGTGATCATCGCGCCGGCGGCCATCTCGACCACCTTGTAATACACGTTGCCCTGGATCCGCGCGTTCGGGCCAAGCTCGATCCGCTCGGTGGCGTAGACGTCGCCGTGCAGTTCACCGTTGACCATCACCATCGGCGCACGCACCTCGCCGTGGATCGCCCCCTTCTCGGCCACCGTGAGCAGCGCGCTGCTGGCATCGGCTTCAGCGAACACGCCGCCGTGGATCGTGCCCTCGACATAGAGGCCACCACTGAAGTGGACATCGCCGCGAATGGTCACCTGGGCACCGATGAGTGTTTCGACGCCGGTTCCGCCGCGCACGGGCTTGCTCTTCTCCCCTCCGAACATGTCAGGCTCCTGCTTGTCTGCGGGTATCTTCCCACGGGATGGTCTGGTCCACATCGGCCCCCTCGCGGGTCAGCCGGACGCGCACCCGCTGTGGCTGGAATCCATCCGGCAGCATGATGCTCCCGGAAAGCTGCTGGAAGTAGCGGAACGAGAACGGGCGCGGGGCACCGTCGCGCTGCGGATTGAGCTCGCGCCACCCCAGCACCTTGAGCGCGCCATCGGCAACGCCCTCGACCGAAAACGTGAGGTCGCCCTCGGTCAGGCCGGAACGCTTGATGTTCTGGGTCAGGGTGATCTCGTAGCGGAGGTCCCCGGAGGCGCCCGGTTCGAACACGACGCTGTGCACGGCCAGCCCCTGCCGCTTCGCGCTGCCGCCGACCAGCCGCTCGTAGAACCCGACGTCGGCACGCAGGCTGGCGATCTCTTCCTCGCGCTCGGACAGCGAGGCCTGGAGTTGCGCCAAGGCCTCGCGGTTGACCTGCTCGGCCCGGGAAAGCACGGCGTTCTTCTGCAGCGCGGTCTCCAGCTTGACCTGAAGCGCCAGGTTCTCCTCGTTGAGCGCGTCGAGCTGGTCCATCGACTCGCCAAGCAGGGGCACCGACCAGCGGTGCACGACCAGGGCAACCAGCGCCAGGCTGGCCAGCCAGGCCAGGGTCAGCAGCGTCCAGCGCCAGCGGGCACGCGGGCGGCGCGGAACGATCATGAAGTCGGAGGCCGGCTGGGCCATGCGGCGGAACACCCTCTGCGGGTTTCAGGGGGGCTGAGTTAGCCAGCCGGGGCCGGCAGCGTCAAGGCAAACGCTGACAGTCCGACAAGCCCAGCGTTATAGTCCGCGCGACCCTCCTCAGGAATCGCCCTAGCTCGTGGCCACCCTCGCACCGGAAGACAGCCAGCAGCGCGCGGAGCTGCGCATTGCCTTCCTGCGTCACCTGCCCAAGCGCCTGCAGCAGGTCTGCCGCCGCGGGCGGCGGTTCTGCGAACAGGGCTGGGACATCAACGGGCTTTCGGTACTGCACGACGATGTCCAGCGCATGGCCGGCGTCGCCGGTCGCTACGGCGCGGTGGATGTCAGCAAGCAGCTGCTCGCCGTGGAAGAGCTCCTCGGCCGCTTCCTCGAACAGGAGCAACTGCCGGACAGCGCAGCCAACCGGACGCTGACCGGTCTGCTCGACGGGCTCGCGCCGGAGCTGCCCGGCACGGCGCCGGTGATCACCGCGCCGGTCGGCGATTCGGGCGCCAGGATCGAGCGCGCCGAGGCCACGCCCTCGCACTACTGGCGGCGCTGGACCGGCGATCTGGACGAGCCGCTGCCGGCGGCCGAGGACCTGCCCGACGGAACGGATGTCCACTCCCGCGCAGGATTCTCGCTGGATGCGGTCGGCACATCGCCCGGGGCGGGAGATTCGATCGAGATCGCAGCGGCTCCCCCGATTCAGCCTGCGTCCGAACGCCCTGCGCCGGCCGCGGCGCCGGCGCCACCCCGCCCTGCGCAGCGTCCGGCCGCGGCCGCGCCGCGTCCTGCGGCTACGCCGCCCAGGCCGACGGTACCCGCCGCGCGCCCCGCCGCCCCGCCGCGGGCGACGCCCCAGGCACCGCAGAGCAAGTCCTCGGCGCGCATCTACCACCTGAGCGACGCCGGCCCGGTCTCGCTCGAGCTCGACCAGCGTCTGGAGACGATGGGCTACGAGCTGGAACTGCTGGAGAGCGCCGATGAGCTGCGCGAGGTGCTGGCCGCGCTGGCCCCCGACCTGCTGATCGTCGACGCCGAGTTCGAACACGAGCTGGAATCGATCGGTCAGGTGCTGAAGACCACCCGCGACCGCAGCAATGCCAAGCTGCCCCTGCTGGCCATCGCCAGCGAGGACAGCATGCAGATCAAGCTGGCCGCGCGCCGCGCCGGGGCCGATGCACTGATGATCGCGCCACCTACGGCGGCCGACGTGCTGGCCCGTATCCACGAGCTGCTCGAGAGCAGCGGCGAGGAGAGCTATCGCGTGCTGATCGTCGAAGACGACCGCTCGCAGGGCCTGTTCGCCGAGTCGATCCTGCGCAATGCGGGGATGGAGGCCAAGGTTGTCTCCGACGCCTTCGAAGTGCTCGACGCCATGGACGCCTTCAAGCCCGACATGGTGCTGATGGACCTGTACATGCCGGAGTGCGACGGCACCGAGCTGACCGCCCTGATCCGCGAACGCGACGAATACCTGCACACGCCGATCGTTTTCCTTTCCGGCGAAAGCGACCTCGACAAGCACTACGCGGCGCTCGACGCCGGCGGCGACGACTTCCTCAGCAAGCCGATCCGGCCGAAGCATCTGATCGCCGCGGTCAGCAACCGCGTGCGCCGCGCCCGCGCCATGCTGCGACGGGTCGGCACCCAGGACCCGCGGGACGCGGTGACCGGCCTGTACAACCGCCGTTATGCGCTGGACCGCATCACCGAGCTGCTTGGCGCCGAGGACGTCCGCTCGCGGCCCGGCGGCGTGCTGTTCTTCGATCTTGACGGCATCGGCGCCTTGCGCGAGAAGCTGGCCCTGTCCGGCCTCGAACAGCTGCTCGGCGAGGTCGGCGCCCTGCTCGTCGGCGAACTCGACGGCCCCGACTTCGCCACCCGCTATGGCGACGGCTGCTTCGTGGTGGTCTGCCCGGACCGGCCGGAAGGCGCGCTGGACACCCTGGCCAGCGAAACCCGGGCCAAGCTCATCGCCCACAGCTTCAGCGTCGGTGGCCGCCCGCTCAGGCTGCGCGTCTCGGTCGGCGTCTGTGCGCTGCGACATGGCTTCGCGGACGCCGGCGGCCTGCTCAATGTCGCCGAGCGCTGCTCCCGCGAGGCACGCGGCAGCGAGCGTGGCGTGCGTCGCTATGAGCCAGAGCGGCGCACCGAGGACCCCAAGGCCAGCTCCCTGACCCTGCTGATCCGCGAGGCCATCGAGCGCGATGGCTTCGAACTGCTCTACCAGCCAATCGTCGCCGTGCAGGGTGGCGAGGAGTCCCAGTTCCAGACTCTGCTCCGGCTGCGCGACGGCGAGGGCAAGCTGCATACCGCCGCCGAGGTCCTGCCGTTGGCCGAGAAGGCCGACCTGATGGTCGATGTCGACCGCTGGGTCCTGGCCAGCGCCCTGCGCACCATCGAACAGCGCCGCAGTGCAGGCAAGCCGGTGCGGCTGTTCGTCAACCAGGCCGCGAGCAGCCTTGCCACGCCCGGCCACGGCGACTGGATCGCCAGCCAGCTCAAGGCCCGCGGCGTCCCCGGCAGCGAGCTCGTGCTGGAACTGACCCTCGACGACATCGATGCGCATACCCGCGACATGGTCGGCTTCTGCGAGGCCCTGATTCCGACCGGTGTCCGCTTCTGCCTGTCCCGCTACGAGCACAGCTCGATCGGCGAATCGGTGCTGGAGATGCTGCCGGTCGACTTCGTCAAGCTGGCGCCGAAGTACCTGATGGCCCTGAACCTGCCGGGTACCCGCGACGACCTCAGGCAGATCGTCGAGAATGCCCACCGCCGCAGCCTGCAGGTGATCGCACAGCGGGTCGAGGACGCCCAGTCCGCGGCTACGCTGTGGATGTCCGGCATCGACTTCATCCAGGGCAACCTGGTCCAGCAGGCGAGTGGCGAACTCAATTTCGACTTCCAGGCGGCCGTGCTCTGAGCCGCCGCACCGAACGCAGCGAGGCCCCGTTACGATGAATCTGCCTGTTGTGTGGTCCCGGCTTGCCCTCGGCTCCGCCGCGCTGGCGACGGTCGTGCTGCTCTTGCAGTGGGCGATGCCGCATCCGGCGCTGCTCTGGCTGGCCCTGCTGCTGGCCGGCCTCAGCGCGGCAGGACAATGGCTGGCAGGCCGGTCGCCCGGGACCAACGGCGCCGCGCCCGTGCAGCGGCGCGAGCCGGTCGCCGGCGACCTCGCCGGGGGGCGTCGCGACGAGCTCCTCGAGCTGCGCTCGGAGA
This sequence comes from Pseudomarimonas salicorniae, assembly GCF_023156535.1. Lineage (GTDB taxonomy): Bacteria > Pseudomonadota > Gammaproteobacteria > Xanthomonadales > Xanthomonadaceae > Pseudomarimonas > Pseudomarimonas salicorniae. The sequence continues at coordinate 197,141 of NZ_JALNMH010000001.1, forward strand.
TCGAGCGACACAAGGCACTGGAGCAGGAGTTGCTGGCCGCCAAACAGGCGGCCGAGGCGGCGACCATGGCCAAGGGCGAGTTCCTCGCCACCATGAGCCACGAGATCCGTACGCCGCTGAACGGCATCATCCCCCTGCTCGACATCCTGCTGACCTCGCCACTCGGCCCCGATCAGCGTGACTACGTGCAGACCGCCTTCGGATCGGCCCGGCAGCTGCTGCGGATCGTCGACGACATCCTCGACTACTCCAAGCTCGAGGCCAGCAAGCTGGAACTCGAGACCGTCGGCCTGAACCTGAAGGAGGTCCTCGAGGGCGTCCAGCGGCTGATGGAGAAACCCGCCGAGGCCAAGCAGATCGGACTGAACCTCGCCATCGATCCTTCCGTGCGCCTGGCCGTTCGCGGCGACCCGGTGAGGCTGCGGCAGATCCTCACCAACCTGGTCAGCAATGCGGTCAAGTTCACCGACCGCGGCGCGGTCACCCTCAGCGTCAGCCGCCGCGGCGAGACCCGCACCCACCACGACCTGCGCTTCGAGGTTCGCGACACCGGCTGCGGCGTCGCCCCCGAGGCGGCCTCGAAGCTGTTCAAGCCCTTCTCCCAGGCCGACGCCTCCACCACCCGCACCTTCGGCGGCACCGGCCTTGGTCTGGTCATCTGCAAGCGCATCGTCGACCTGATGGGCGGCCAGATCGGCGTCGAGAGCGAGCTTGGCAAGGGCTCGGTGTTCTGGTTCCAGATCCCGATGCTGAAAGCGGTGGGTGACATGGGCAGCGCCCGCCACCATGGCCTGCAGGGCTCGCGCATCCTGGTCCTGAGCTCGGACCCCCAGCTCCTGCGGCGGCTCTCGGTGAGCATCCCGCAGTGGGGGGCGACCCCGGTGCCGGCCTCGAACACCCAGGAGGCGCTGACCAAGCTTCGAGCCGCAGCCAATCGACCGGACGCATTCAGCTTCCAGCTGCTGATGGTCGACCTCAACTCGGTGCGCACCACCGCGCTCGGGCTGCACCGCAACCTGATGCGTGAAGGGGGGCTGGAAGACCTGCGCGTGGTTTACCTGCAGGGCGAGGAGCCACCACCGGAGGAGATCGTCAACTCCGACCGCGTGCTGGTACTGCCGCGCTCCAGCAACGATGCCGAGCTTCGTCAGCTTCTCGGCCGCCACCTCGACGATCCCGGCGCATCAACCGGCGCAGCAGAACCCGACGTCCGGGTCAGCGCCCCGGCCAGGGGCGCGGCGCGCCCGCTGCCGGCGGCGCCCGCGGCCCGCCCGCGCCCCGCTGCGCCGGAACCGGCAGCCCCCGCGCCCTCCCCGCCGCCCGGCCCGAAGCTGCGCGGCCACATGCTGCTGGTCGAGGACAACCCGGTGAACCGCCAGGTGGCGCAGCGCCTGCTCAGCCTGTCCGGGCTGACCATGGACTGCGCCGAGAACGGTCGCGAGGCGGTCGACATGTCGGCCCGAGGCCGCTACGACGCCGTGCTCATGGACTGCCAGATGCCGGTGCTGGACGGCTACGCGGCGACGAGGGAGATCCGCGAACGCGAGAAGAAGGCCGGGATGGACCGCATCCCGATCATCGCGATGACCGCCAACGCCATGGTCGGCGACCGCGAGAAATGCCTCAACGCCGGCATGGACGACTACCTGTCCAAGCCGCTGAACCGCCATCTCCTCGAACAGACCATCCGCAAGTGGCTGATGCGCCGCGCCGAGTCCTCGCCGGTCAGCGTGATCAATGATCGCGAGCCGGAGTCCAGCCCGCCGGCGCGGTCCGCGCCGGCCCCGCAAGCCAAGCCCGCCGCCGCCCGGCCAGGGCCTCGCCCTGCGCCCCCTCCGGCCCCGCCGCGCGCCGATCCGATCAACCGCGAGGTGGTCGACGACCTGAAGGAGATCATGGGCGCCGAGTTCGACTCCCTGGTCCGGGTCTTCCTCGAGGACGCACCGCGCTCGATCGAGCGCCTGCGCCAGGCCGCCGAGGGCAAGGAGATCGATTTGATGGTCGGTCCGGCACATACCCTGAAATCGACCAGCGCCAACCTTGGCGCGATGGAGCTCTCGGCGATCGCCAAGCAGATCGAGTACGGTGCAAGACAGAAGAACCTGGACGAGCCGCTGACCCGGGTCGCCCAGCTGGAGCAGGAGTTCTCCCGGGCCGACCAGGCGCTGCGCATGCTGCTCGGCTAGTCCGGGGGAGCGTCCGGGCCTTCGAACGACCGGCCACTCGCTGCCGCAGGCGGATGACCGGCGCGACCTCGGGACCGGGCCTCACCGAGGTGGATTTCGGCACCCCGCCACGGCGCCGTCGGCCGGTTAAGGTCCACCGGTGCAATAATCAGCCGATCCCCGGCAGGAAATCGACGTGGAACACGGGACCATCAAGGGCAAGATCCTCACCGAGGTCACCGCGCGAGTGCACTCGCCCTCGCTCACTTCCGACCTGCGCCCGTGGTGTCTGAAACTCGTTAGCGGCGGCCAGGTCGGCCAGACCTTCCCGCTCGGCGATTCGGTGGTGGTCGGCCGCGAACACGGCGTCGACGTGCAGCTGCCCGAGGCCAGCGTCTCTCGCCGCCACTGCCACCTTTACCGCAAACGCGGCGGCTACTGGGTCACCGACCTCGGCGCCACCAACCCGACCCGGGTCAACGGCATGCAGGTCACCGCGACGCCGATCCTCGACGGCGACCTGCTGCGCTGCGGCGACCTCGACCTGAAGCTGCTGGGGCCGCGCAACGCCGACAACCCGATCGACCAGCCCGCCTCCAATCCGCAGGCACGCGACCCGCTCACCGGGCTTGCGACGCGCCAGCAGTTCCGTGAAGCCACCGAGGCGGCCTTCGAGGACTCGCGCAAGGGCAACGCCTACTCGCTGCTGGTGCTGGATGTCGACCATTTCAAGCACATCAACGACCGCTTCGGCTTCAGCGCCGGCAACCGGGTACTGGGCGCGCTCGGCAAGCTGCTGCGCGACCAGTGCCGGGGTGAGGAGTTTGCCGGCCGCATCGGCGGCGAGGAGTTTGCCCTCCTTCTGCCGGGCACCGCCAAACAGGAAGCGATGCGCTTCTCCGAGCGCCTGCGCCAGTCGATCGCCGCCCAGGAACTGATGGAGGATGGCGAGCCGATGACCTTCACCGCCAGCTTCGGCGTGGCCGTGGTCCGCGCGACCGATGGCTCCGCGGATGTCTTCTATGGCCGCGCGGATGCCGCGCTCTACGAGGCGAAAAGGCTGGGCCGCAACCGGGTAGTGGCCTTCCCCGACGGCTGATCGGGGCCCGGGGTCCAGCGCTCCGGCGAGGGGACGGTTTGGGCCGCGAAGCAGACGTTCCGCGAAACCCGAATGTAGGAGCCAGCTTGCTGGCGATAGGCGCCCCGGACGGGATGATCGCCAGCAAGCTGGCTCCTACAGCGGGACCGAGGCGAATGCGCACTCTGCGCCCGGATTTGGCCTTCCTCTGCCCCGGCCGGCCCGAAGGCAGACCCCGCGATTTGAGCCGGCCCCGCTCGCCGGCCTAGAGTGTCGCCATTGGGCGCCGGCCGACCCGCGCCGCCGCCGGGAGCCCCCATGCGCTGTCGCCTGCTGCTGTCCTCCGCCCCGCCCGAGCGTGCCGAATCGATCGGCCGCCATCTGGTCGAACAGGGCGTCGCCGCCTGCGTCAGCCTGCTGCCGGGGGCGCGCTCGATCTATCCCTGGAAAGGCAAGGTCGAGCAGGCCGACGAGAGCCTGCTGCTGATCAAGAGCGCGGCCGAGGTCGGCGTCATCGAGTCCGCCCTGCGCGCCGTGCATCCCTACGAACTTCCGGAGCTGATCGCGGTCGACATCCAGTCAGGCCTTGCGGCCTATCTCGATTGGGTGGCCGCGCATTCGCGTGGGGTGCCGCCCGCCGACTGACGGAATACCCGATGCTCAAACTGCTTTCCTGGCCGCTGCTGGCCCTCGCCCTCCTCGCGCCGGCGCAGGCCGCCGTCGATGAATCCGACCTGCTGCCGGTGGACGAGGCCTTCGTCCTGACCCACGAGGTCGAGCCCGACGGCAATATCGTGCTGCGCTGGGACATCGCCGAGGGCTATTACCTCTACCGGCACCGGTTTGCAGTGGAGGCCGAGCCCGGCTTCCGCCTCGACAGCGTGGTCTGGCCGCCGGGCACGCCGCACGAGGACGAGTTCTTCGGCAAGACCGAGACCTACCGCGGCTCGGTCACGGCTCGCCTGCTTGGCGCCCCGGAAGCACGCACCGCGCGGCTGGCGCTGCGCTACCAAGGCTGCGCCGACCTCGGCATCTGCTATCCGCCGCAGAAGCGCAGCCTCGAGGTCGCCCTGCCGGACGGCATGGCGGTCGCGCCGGCGCCGGCCCTGCCCATCGGCCTGCCGGCCGGCCCCAGCAGCCCGCTGCTGCCTGGCGCCGCGCCGCCTTCCGGCGGCGTGGTCGATGCCGAGCCGCTGCCGCCGGAGCAGGCCTTCGGCGTCGAGGCGATCGCCAACAGCGGGGGCGAGCTGCTGCTGCGCTTCACCCCGGCCCCGGGCTATTACCTCTATCGCGACAAGACCCGGCTCGCCCTGCGCGAGACCGAAGGCATCGCCCTTGGCGTGCCCGGCTGGCCCGAGGCCACCCCGCACCGCGATGAGCACTTCGGCGAGGTGATGGTCTACTTCGATCAGGTCGAGGTGCCGCTGCCGCTGCGCCGCGCGCGTGGCGAGGCCATGCGCCTGGTGCTCGACGTCGAGATCCAGGGCTGCCAGACCGACGGCATCTGCTATCCGCCGATGCAGCGCGTGCTGGACATCGCCCTGCCGGCCGCCGACCCGGCCAGCCTGGTCGACCCCGTAGCGCTGGCTGGCGAGGAACGCGCTCCAGCAAGCGGCGGAGAGACGCTGCCGCATGCCGGCCTCGCCCTGCTGTTCGCTCTGCTCGGCGGCCTGATCCTCAATCTGATGCCCTGCGTGTTGCCGGTGCTGTCGTTCAAGCTGATCGGCCTCGCCGAATCGCGGGAGAGCGTCGCCGCGGCGCGCCGCCACGCGCTCTGGTACACGGCCGGCGTGCTGCTCAGCTTTGCCGCCATCGGGCTCGGCGTGCTCGCCCTGCGCGAGGGCGGGCAGGCACTGGGCTGGGGCTTCCAGCTCCAGCAGCCGGCTGTGGTGGCCGGCCTGGTCTACGTCATGCTGGCGGTCGGCCTGTCGCTGTCCGGCCTGTTCCAGATCGGCGCCGGGCTGGCCGGGGCCGGCCAGTCGCTGGCCCAGCGCGGCGGCCGCAGCGGTGATTTCTTCACCGGCGTGCTCGCCGTCGTCGTCGCCACGCCCTGCACCGCGCCGTTCATGGGCGGCGCCCTGGCCTTCGCCTTCGCCGCCCCGCCACTACTGGCCCTGGCGGTGTTCCTGGCCCTCGGCCTGGGCCTTGCCCTGCCCTTCCTTCTGATCGGCCTGGTCCCGGCGCTGGGCCGCCTGCTGCCGCGCCCGGGCGCCTGGATGGAGACCCTGAAGCAGCTGCTCGCCTTCCCGATGTACCTGACCGCGGTCTGGCTGGTCTGGGTGCTGGCCAAGCAGCGCGGCGCCGACGCGGTCGGCTGGGTGCTGATCGGCGCGACCCTGCTGGGCCTCGCCGGCTGGGCGCTGGGTCAGGCCCAGCAGCGGGCCCGGCGCTGGGGCCTCGCGCTGGGCGTGGCAGCCCTGTTGGCTGCAATGTGGCCGCTGTTCGCGGTCTCCGCGCTGCCTGCCGCCCCGTCGACCACTGCACAGCGCTCGAGCGACGGCAGCGAGCCCTACTCGGCGGCGGCCCTGGCCGAGGCGCGCCGGGCCGGCCGCGTGGTCTTCGTCAACATGACCGCCGACTGGTGCGTGACCTGCAAGGCCAACGAGAAAAGCGTGCTTTCCGGCGCCGCCTTTGCCGAAGCGATGCAGGCCAGCGGCGCGGTGTACCTGAAGGGCGACTGGACCAATGTCGACCCGGCCATCACCGCGTTTCTGGAGGATCACGGGGCGGTGGGCGTGCCGCTCTACGTGGTCTTCCCCGCCGACGGCGGCGACGGCCGCCGCCTCCCGACCCTGCTGACGGACGCTATCGTGACCCAGGCCCTTGAAGATGCCCGACGCTGACGCCACCCTGCCGCGCTGGGCCGGGCCCGCGATCATCCTCGGGCTGGCCCTGCTGGGCGGCCTTGCCGGCGTGCTGGCAGGGCGCGCCTTCCTGTCGCCGGCGCCGCCCGCCGACGGCCCCGGCGTGATCGCCGAGGGCGAGGCCGCTCCGGCCCTGACACTGCGCCAGCTCGATGGCGGCAGCCAGCCTCTGGCCGGCTGGCGCGGCCAGCCCGTGCTGATCAACTACTGGGCCACCTGGTGCCCGCCCTGCGTCAAGGAGCTGCCGATGCTGGAGGCCCTGCACGCCACCCGCGAGGGCCAGGGCCTTGCGGTGATGACCATCGCCCAGGAGGACGATGCCGGCGCGGTGCGCGCCTTCCTCGACCGCCACGGCCCGGGCCTGCCGGCCTTCATCGAGCCGCCCGGTGAAACCGACAGCTCAAGGACCTTCGGCAACCTGCGCGGCGTGCTGCCGTACAGCGTCCTGCTCGATGCAGAGGGCCGCGTGCTCAAGCGCAAGGCCGGCGCGTTCACCCAGGCCGAGCTGGACGACTGGGCCGAGCTGGCCCGCGGCGAGTCCTGACCGCGACTATCGGGCCAGCCGCTGCGCCCGCTGGCGCAGCACCAGCACATTCCCAAGCAGGACCAGGACCAGGCCGCCGACCAGGAAGGGCGTGATCAGCAGGCCTTCAAGCAGGCCCGAGAGCAGCAGGGCAATGACCGGGGTCAGCACGGCGCTGTAACCGGCGCGCACCGGGCCCAGCTCGCGGACCACGTTGAGATACAGCGCGAAGGCCAGGATCGAGCCGATCACCGACAGGTACACCAGGCTCAGCGCGTAGGCCGGGGTCCAGACGATCTGCCAGCCCTCGCCGCTTAGCAGCGCGGCCAGCACGGCCAGCACGGCGCCGACCATGAAGCCCCAGAAGTTCATCGCGAACAGCGAGGCGCCGCCGCTGATCAGCCGGCTGGACAGCACGTTGCCCAGGCCTACACAGATCGCTCCACCGAGGGCCAGGCCGACGCCGAGCAGGCGCTGCGGCGGTGCCGCGCCGGTCTGCACCGGCAGCAGGACCAGGGCCAGGCCGGCCACGCCCAAGGCCGCCGCCAGCCACAGCCGGGGCGGCGAACGCCGGCCGAGCAGCAGCGGCTCCAGCAGCAGCGAGACCACCACGTTGAAGGCGAACACCAGGGCGACCAGGCCCGAGGCGATATAGGCGGTGGCGCTGTAGGCGAACAGGTAGTTGATGCCGCACACGCACAGGCCCTGGACGAGGATCAGCGGCCACAGACGGCGCGGAATCCCCAGCGGCCGACGGGTGACCAGCATCCAGGCGGCCAGGGCCGCGGCGGCCAGGGCGAAGCGCAGCGCCACCGAGACGAACTTCGGCGTGCCGTTGAGCTGTTCATGGATGGCGTACCAGGTGCTGCCCCAGATCAGGGTCATGCCGGCAAACGCCCACAGGGCGAGGCCGCGCGGGGGCGGCAGGAGGGGGCTGCTCACGGGATCTCTCTTCGGGCGGAAGGATCCCGCCGAGGCTGTGGAAGCTTGACAGCCTTCACGGATGCTTGCCAGCAAATTCCGGCGAACATCGGCCAACTGGACAGGAACGCACGCTTGTCCGACACTGGCGCGCCTTCCGGGAGGGGAAGCGATGTCACGGATACTGGTCCTGCACGGGCCCAATCTCAATCTGCTTGGTGAGCGTGAGCCCGAGGTCTACGGGCGAGCCACGCTGGCCGATATCGATGCCGGCCTCGTCGAGGCCGCGAAGGCGGCTGGCCACGCGCTGGAGTCGCTGCAGAGCAATGCCGAGCACGTGCTGGTCGAGCGCATCCACGCCGCCCGCGCGGACGGCACCGGGTTCATCCTGATCAACCCCGGCGCTTTCACCCACACCAGCATCGCCCTGCGCGACGCGCTGGCCGGCGTCCGCATCCCCTTCATCGAGCTGCACCTGTCCAACGTCCACGCCCGCGAGCCGTTCCGCCGCCACTCGTATCTCTCCGACCTCGCGGTCGGGGTGATCTGCGGCCTGGGCGTCGACAGCTACCGGCTGGCGCTGGCTGCGGCGATCAGCCGGCTGGACGCGGCGGCCGCCTGACCCTTTCCACCCATCCCACCGGGACCCCACCGGATCTGCCCACGAGATGCCCATGGACCTTCGCAAGATCAAGAAGCTCATCGACCTGCTGGAAGACTCGAACCTGACCGAGATTGAAATCCGCGAGGGCGAGGAATCGGTTCGCCTTTCCCGGGCCATGGCCCAAGCCCCGGTGACCCACTACGTCGCCGCTCCGCCAGCCGCTGCGCACCACGAGGCGCCGCGCCCGGCCCAGGGCATGACCTCGCCCACCGAAGCCGCCACCGGCGGCCGCGCGCCGAGCGCGGGCAGCGGCCTGCCCGAGGGCCACGTCGTCCGCTCGCCGATGGTCGGCACCTACTACGCCTCGCCCAATCCCGAGTCCCCCGCCTTCGTGAAGGTCGGCCAGAGCGTCAAGGCCGGCGAGACCCTCGGCATCATCGAGGCGATGAAGATGTTCAATCCGATCGAAGCCGACGTATCCGGCACCGTCGTCGCCATCCTGGTCGAGAACGGCCAGCCGGTGGAGTTCGACGAGCCGATGTTTGTGATCGGCTGATGCCGAGGGCTCAGGTGCCAGGGCTCAGGGCTCAGAAGAGCTCGCGCTCCGGCTTTTCTGAGCCCTGAGCCCTGACTACTAGGCCCTTGCAATGCTAGACAAAGTCGTCATCGCCAACCGCGGCGAAATCGCCCTGCGCATCCTGCGCGCCTGCCATGCGCTGGGCATCAAGACCGTGGCCGTGCACAGCACGGTCGACCGCAACCTCAAGCACGTGGCCATGGCCGATGAATCGGTGTGTATCGGTCCACCGCCTTCGGCGCAGAGCTACCTCGACATCCCGGCGATCATCGCCGCAGCCGAGGTGACCGATGCGCAGGCTATCCATCCCGGTTACGGCTTTCTCTCCGAGAACGCCGACTTCGCCGAACGGGTGGAGAAGTCCGGCTTCATCTTCATCGGCCCCAAGGCCGACACCATCCGTCTGATGGGCGACAAGGTCGAGGCGATCAAGGCGATGAAGGCCGCGGGCGTGCCCTGCGTGCCGGGCTCGGGAGGACCGCTCGGCGAGGACGCCGCGGAGAACCTGCGCATCGCCCGCGAGATCGGCTATCCGGTGATCATCAAGGCCGCCGGCGGCGGCGGCGGCCGCGGCATGCGCGTGGTCCGCACCGAGGGCCACCTGCACAGCGCGATCACCACGACGCAGAGCGAGGCCAAGGCCGCGTTCGGCAATGCCATGGTCTACATGGAGAAGTTCCTCGAGAACCCGCGCCACGTCGAGATCCAGGTGCTGGCCGATGGCCAGGGCAATGCGATCCACCTCGGCGAGCGCGACTGCTCGATGCAGCGCCGGCACCAGAAGGTGGTCGAGGAGTCCCCGGCCCCCGGCCTGACCGCCGAGCAGCGCGCCGAGATCGGCAAGGTCTGCGTCGAGGCCTGCCTTCGCATCGGCTACCGCGGCGCCGGCACCTTCGAGTTCCTCTACGAGGACGGCCGCTTCTACTTCATCGAGATGAACACGCGCATCCAGGTCGAGCACCCGGTCACCGAGCTGGTCACCGGCATCGATCTGGTCCGTGAGCAGCTGCTGATCGCCGCCGGCAACAAGCTGTCGATCAAACAGAGCGACGTGGTCCTGCGCGGCCACGCCATCGAATGCCGCATCAATGCCGAGGACCCGGACAGCTTCATGCCCTGCCCCGGCCTGATCAAGCACTTCCACGCCGCCGGCGGCCCGGGCGTGCGGGTCGACTCGCATATCTACGAAGGCTATCGCGTCCCGGCCAACTACGACTCGATGATCGGCAAGCTGATCGTCCACGGCGCCGACCGCGCCCAGGCCATCGCCCGCATGCGCGTTGCGCTCTCCGAGATGGTCGTCGACGGGATCAAGACCAATATTCCGCTGCAGCAGCGGATCATGGCCGACGTCGGCTTCCAGCAGGGCGGGATGAACATCCACTACCTCGAGAAGCGGCTGAAGGAGCAGAAGGAGCGCGGTATCGATCTTGGGTGAATCGAGACGCTTGCGAGCTGCCGGTGGCAGCTCGCGTCTCGATTCACGGGCGAAGCAGGATGCGCAGCCCCGGAGCCGACTTGGTGAGGCCTGGATGGCCGAACCTAGTCGGCTTGCCGCAACCGCCCCCGCGGTCTCTTTCAGAATCCTGTCGATCGACCGGTCTTGGCAACCAATGCCCACCTCCCCGAGCAACCTGTAACCATGCCCCACCTCGAACTGACCCTGCGCTGCCGCGAGGCCGAGCAGCACCGCTACGAGCACGCACTGGAGGACGTCGGCGCGCTGGCCGTCACCCTGCTCGACGCTGACGCCGAGACGCCGAACGAGCGCGCCATCCTCGAACCCGGCGTCGGCGAGACGCCTCTCTGGGCCGAGATCACCCTTAACGCCCTGTTCGACCACCAGTGCGACCGCGAAGCCATTCTGTTGGCGCTGGAAGCCTTCGATGCCGACCTCGACCTGTCCTCGGCCTGCTGGCGCGAGGTCGCCGACCAGGACTGGGAGCGGGCCTGGCTCGACCAGTACCAGCCGATGCAGTTCGGTGAGCGGCTTTGGATCTACCCCTGGAACATCGAACCGGAAGGGCTGGCCGCGGGAGCCGTGGTGCTGCGTCTCGACCCGGGGCTCGCCTTCGGCAGCGGCACCCATCCGACCACCGCGCTGTGCCTGCAATGGCTGCAGGAGCAGGCGCTCGCCGATACGCATGTACTCGACTTCGGCTGTGGCTCGGGGGTCCTTGCCATCGCGGCGCTGAAGCTGGGCGCGGCGCGTGCCGACGGCATCGACAACGATCCGCAGGCCCTGGCGGCCAGCCAGGACAATGCGGATCGCAACGGCGTCGCCGATCGACTGGCGCTGTTCGATCCGGAGTCGGCGCCCGACCGCAGCTACCCGGTCGTGGTGGCGAACATCCTCGCCGGCACCCTCGATACCCTGGCCGAGGTGATTGCCGCACGCTGCGAGGCAGGCGGACGACTGGCGATGTCGGGCATCCTCCACGGCCAGCACGAGGCGCTTCTCGAGCGCTTTGCGCCATGGTTCGAGGACTTCGCGGTTGCCCGCCAGGAAGACTGGGTGCGGATCAGCGCCCGCCGTCGCTGAGCCGGCCGCTACACTTGCCGCCATGCTGACCCAGTGCCCGCACTGCGCCACGGTCTATCCGGTCGAGGCCGAACAGTTCCTGCCTTCCGGCGGGCGGGTGCGCTGCGGAGTCTGCTCGCGCGAGTTCGATGCGCTCGAGCGCCTGCGCCACGGACCGCCCGAGGCCGAAGCGCCGATCCTCGATCCTGAGCTCGCCGAACGCCAGGGCGAGCTGTTCGCCGCGGCCGCCGCCGATGGTGAGGATGCGAGCGTACCCCGCTTCGCCCAGCGCTTTGGGCCGCGGCTCGGCACTGCCGGACTGTGGTGGATCGGGGCGACGGTGTTGGCGGTGGTCCTGGTCCTGCAGATCCTTCTTGCCGAGCGACACCGGCTGGCCACCGACCCCGAATGGCGGGCGGCCTACGAGACCCTCTGCGGCGCGCTGGGCTGCTCGCTGCCGCCGTGGAAGGACAGCGCCGCGCTGCAGCTGCTGAGCCGCGAGGTGGGCCCGCATCCAAGCGAGGAGGGCGGTCTGCTGGTGACCGCGAGCCTGCGCAACAACGCACGCTGGGCGCAGCCGCTGCCGATGGTCGAACTGACCCTGGCCGACATCGACGGCCAGGTGGTCGCAATGCGCCGATTCCAGCCCTCGGAGTACCATGTCGGCGACACCCGGCAGCTGGCGCCGGGACAGACCACGAGCCTGCGGCTGGAAATTGCCGACCCCGGCAGCCAGGCCCTGGCCTTCGAGTTCGCCTTCCACTGATCCGATCGCCCGCCGCGCATCGGGAATCCCCTGATTTGCACTCGCCAATGAGACGTGGCGGGTCTACACTGCCCCTCCGCCAGTGCGCGGTGGCTCACCGAACACAAAGCTTCCCGATGCGACCCAGAAATTCCTCTTCCGCGGCATCCTCGCCGCTGCGCGAGCATGTTGCCCACGCTGTCCAACGCTACCTGTCCGACCTCGGGGAAACCGTGGACGGTGACCTGCGCGCGTTCGTGCTGAGGGAAGTCGAGGAGCCGCTGTTCCGCGAGGTCATGAACCACTACGAAGGCAACCAGACCCGCGCCGCTGCTGCCCTCGGCATCAACCGCGCCACCCTGCGCAAGCGACTGCGCGACCTCGGACTCGACTGACGCCCCCCGCGCATCGGGGTGCGGAATGGGCGCGAAGTTCGCATTCGCCCCGGTCCCGCTGTAGGAGCCAGCTTGCTGGCGATAGTCGCCCCGGATGGGACGATCGCCAGCAAGCTGGCTCCTACATTCGGGTGTTGTGGAAGGTCTTCTTCGCGCCCGAACCGGACCATGGTGTACGGCCGACTTTGGCATGGCCGCTATAATCCGCGGCCCCGCTGCCAAGGACTCCCGCCATGACCGCCGACCGCCAGCCCATCCGCCGCGCCCTGCTCTCGGTCTCGGACAAGGACGGGCTGCTTCCGCTGGCCACGGCGCTGCGCGCGGCAGGGGTGGAGCTGCTCTCCACCGGTGGCACGGCGCGGGCGCTGCGCGAGGCGGGGCTGACGGTGCGCGACGTAAGCGAGCTGACCGGATTTCCCGAGATCATGGACGGCCGGGTCAAGACTCTGCACCCGAAGGTGCACGGCGGCCTGCTCGGTCGCGAGGCACTGGATGCCGAGGTCATGGCCGAGCACGGCATCGCCCCCATCGACCTGCTTGTCGTGAACCTCTACCCCTTCTCCGCAACGGTCGCGAAGCCGGACTGCAGCTACGCGGACGGCGTCGAAAACATCGATATCGGCGGCCCGGCGATGCTGCGGGCGGCGGCCAAGAACCATGAGCGGGTGACCGTGGTGGTCGACCCGGCCGACTACGTCGAACTGGGCGAGGCCCTGGTCGCAGGCGGCACCAGCGCGGCCCAGCGCCGGCGCTTTGCGGCCAAGGCCTACGCCCACACCGCGCAGTACGACGGCCAGATCGCGATGTGGCTGTCGGCGCGTGCCGAGGACGCCGGGCAGCCTGCCGTCTGGCCGCAAAGCTTCCACGCCAGCTTCAGCCTGCGCTCGGCGCTGCGCTACGGCGAGAATCCGCACCAGCGCGGCGCGCTGTTCGTGGAGGCCGGCGACCTCAGCGGCACCGTCGCCGGCGCCCGCTTCCTTCAGGGCAAGGAGCTGTCCTACAACAACCTCGCCGACGCCGACGCCGCGCTGTCCTGCGTGCGCCAGTTCGATCGGCCGGCCTGCGTCATCGTCAAGCATGCCAACCCTTGCGGCGTTGCCGTGGATGCCGACATCGGCCGCGCCTACCAGCGCGCCTACGCCACCGATCCGACCTCGGCCTTCGGCGGCATCATCGCCTTCAACCGCACGCTGGACGCGGCAACCGCGAAGGCGATCATCGACCAGCAGTTCGTCGAGGTGGTGCTGGCGCCGGCGATCGATGCCGAGGCCCTGCCGGTGTTCGCGCGCAAGCCCAACGTCCGGGTGCTGGAGTGCGGCGGGCTGGAGACGCAGCGCGCGGGCCTGCACCTGCAGCGCATCGATGGCGGCCTGCTGGTGCAGGACCGCGATATCGACCGTCTCGGGCTGCCCGAGCTCAAGGTGGTCAGCGCCAAGGCGCCCAGCGAGGCCCAGCTGGCCGATCTGCTGTTCGCCTGGAAGGTCGCCATGCAGGTGAAGTCGAACGCGATCGTCTACGCCCGCGATGCACAGACCGTCGGCATCGGCGCCGGCCAGATGAGCCGCGTGGTCAGCGCCAGGATCGCCGCCCTAAAGGCCGAGGAGGCCGGGCTTGAGGTCGCCGGGGCAGTGCTGGCCTCGGATGCCTTCTTTCCCTTCCGTGACGGGATCGATGCGGCGGCGCAGGCGGGGATCAGCGCGGTGATCCAGCCGGGTGGCTCGATGCGCGATGCCGAGGTGATCGCCGCGGCCGACGAGCACGGCATGGCGATGGTGTTTACCGGGGTCCGCCACTTCCGGCACTGAGCGCCGGGCCCTGCGCAAGCAGGGCCTCGAGCGGTTCGGGGATGTGCAGGTGGTGGCCCTGCAGCCAGCGCACGCCGGCGGCGGCCAGCCAGTCGGCATCGGCTGGGCTCTCGATGCCGCAGGCCACGCTGTCGGCGCCCAGCGCCTCGGCCAGCCTCACGGCGGACTCCACCATCGCCCGATCGATCAGGTCGGCTGCGCCGGCGCGGACCATCCGTGCGTCAAGCTTGAGCTGGCTCAGTGGCAGTCGGCGCAGCCCTTCGATCGCCGCCACACCGCCGCGAAAGCGATCGACGCCGATTCGCGCGCCGCTCCGGTGGATCTGTCGTGCAAACTCGAAGCTGTGAGGATAGCCGCCGACCAGCACGTCCTCCCCGATCTCGAACAGCAGTCGAGCGGCGCGGGTCGGATCGGACTCCAGCCGCGCCAGAAGCGCCTGTGAATAGTCGGAGGAACGCAGCGTCTGCTCGCCCAGATTGAGCTGCAGGCGCAGCCCCGGGTGCCTATCCAGCAGGGCCCATGCGCGGTCGAGCACCCAGCTGTCGATCCGCGGCACGAGGCGCAACTGGGCCGCCATGCCGAGCACCTGCGCGGCACGCAGACGCTGCCCGCCGTCCTGTCCGCAGGGGAGACGAAGCAGCAGCTCGAGCGGCCCGGCCTCGTTGCCCCGCGAGGGCAGCAGACGTTGGGCGTCCAACGCGAGCGCGCCGGAGGCGGTCGCGGCCTGCAGCAGGTCGCGCAGCTCGTCGAGCCCGGCATGGACGGCCGCATCGGCAGCCGCCGCGCTGACTGTCGAGACCCGGTTGCGCCCGCCGCGCTTGGCCGCGTAGCAGGCGGCATCGACCTCGGCGAGCAGCTGCTCGGCGTCCATCTCGTCGCTGAAGAAGTCCAGGGCGCCGACGCTGGCAGTGACCCGGTAGGACTGCCCCTGCCAATGGAAATCCAGCGCGTCGACGGTCTGCCGCAGCGATTCGGCGATGCGCTCGGCCACCTCCATGCCACATTCCGGCAGCAGCAGCACGAACTCGTCGCCACCGAAGCGGACCAGCAGGTCGCCGCGGCGCACCAGCGGGCGCAGTCGCGCGGACAGCTCCCTCAGCAGCTCATCGCCGGCGGCGTGCCCAGCGTGATCGTTGACCGCCTTGAAGTGGTCGAGATCGACGAACAGGACCGCATGCGGCCCGGCGGTATCGCCGGCCATCAGATCGCGCAACCGACGCAGCAGGGCCCGGCGGTTGGCCAGGCCGGTCAACGCATCGTGCTCGGCCTCGTGCTGCAACTGGCGGCTGGCGCGCTGCGCCTCGCTGACATCGCGGATGACCAGCAGGCTGGCGTGCAGATGGCCACCGTCCCTGAGCGGCAGCAGGGTGAGCGAAATGTCGCGCAACCGCCCATCGGGGCAGCGCAGGCGTGGCGCGCCGGAGGTGGCGGGGGGATCCGAGCGGTACGGGAGGGTCGGGTCCAGGCGCAGCGGCGCGCCCTCGGCATCCACCAGATTCAGGACCTTGTCCAGTGTCTGGCCAAGCGCCTGTCGGGCCCCGTCGCCGAGCAGCTTCTCGGCGGCCGGGTTGAGCCGCTGCACCCGACCGTCGGCGCTGCACAGGATGACCGCATCGGAGATCTCGCCGAGCAGCGCCGCGTGGACGTCGTGCAGGTGGCGCAGGCCCGACAGGGCGGCGGCCTCGCCCGAGGCCTCCGCTGGTCGCTCGCGTTCCCTGATCGGCGCCTGGTCCTGCATGCCTGCCCTCCGGGCCCGGGTGGGCCGGGGCGGAAGGCCCCGGAGTCCCGAGCGCGGAGCATGCCACAGTTCAAGCGGACGGGGGAGGCAAAAAGCCCGGCCGCCCGGCGCAAACGTCTGGCATGTCAGGCGCTTATCGGCTCGACAGGTCAAACCTCGCCCGCCGGTTAACCGGCGCCGTGCAGTGCCCGGCGGTGCCGGCTCAGCCTGCGAGCTGGCGCAGCGCGGCGCGGAGCGCGGCCTCGTCGATGCCCTCGCCAAGCCTCAGCCCGTCGGGCAGCCTGGCCTCCGGGTCGGCCTTGAGCGCGGCGACGGCCTGACCGGCCTCGCGCGGCTGCGGGTAGGCATCGCTCTGCGCCAGCAGGCGGCCCTCGGCGTCCAGCAGCTTGAAGTAGAAGCGACCATCCTGCTCGCGGTACTGCTTGAACTGCGGCAGGGCCGCCTTGCCGGTCGCCGCCGGCGCCGCGCTGCGGGCAGCGCTGCCAAGACGACCCAGACCGACCGCCTCGCGCAGCCTGGCCATGAAAGGCGTGGCCACCGTCCGCGCCCTGCGGGCACCGGCCTGCAGGATGTCCTCGATGTCATCCGGGCGGGCGATCAGCTCGGCATAGCGCTCGCGCATCGGGGCAAGATCGTCCTCGATGCGCGCCGCGAGACGCTGCTTGGCCTCGCCCCAGCCAAGACCCTCGCGCAGGGCCGTGGCAAAGCCGGCGGCCTCGGCTGGGCTGGCGAAGGCCTCGAAGATCAGTTGCAGGGCGGTGCCCTCCGGCTGCTTGGGCTCCCCCGGGGCGCGCGAATCGGTGACGATGCGCTTGATGGCCTCAAGGGTCGCCTTCGCACCGCCGGCAAACAGCGGCACGGTGTTGTCGTAGCTCTTCGACATCTTGCGCCCGTCGAGCCCGGGCAGGGTCGCGACCTGCTCCTCGATCACCGCCTCGGGCAGCTCGAACAGGGCCTCGCCGCGACCGAACAGGTGGTTGAAGCGCTGGGCGAAGTCGCGGGCCATCTCGATGTGCTGCACCTGGTCGCGGCCGACCGGCACCTTGTGCGCGTTGAAGATCAGGATGTCGGCGGCCATCAGCACCGGGTAGCCGTACAGGCCCATGCTGATGCCGGCGTCCGGGTCCTCGGCGGCGGCAACATTGGCGTCGACGGCGGCCTTGTAGGCGTGGGCACGGTTGAGCAGTCCCTTGGCCGACACGCAGGACAGCAGCCAGGCCAGTTCGGGAATCTCGGGAATATCGGACTGCCGGTAGAACACCGCGCGCTGCGGGTCGAGCCCCGCGGCGAGCCAGGTGGCGGCGATCTCCAGCCGCGAGCGGGCAACGCGCGCAGGGTCATCGCACTTGACCAGGGCGTGGTAGTCGGCAAGGAACAGGAAGCTGTCGACCTGCGGCTGCCGGCTGGCCTGGATCGCCGGGCGGATCGCGCCGACGTAGTTGCCGAGATGCGGGGTGCCGGTAGTGGTGATGCCGGTGAGTACGCGCTGCATGGATGCTTCCTTGCCCGGTCCGGGACGGACGACGGTCTACTTCTTGTTGCCCTTGGCGGCGCGCTCGATGGCCTCGCCCGCCTTCTGGATATCCTTGCCCGCGCCCTGCAGGGTGTTGCAGCCGGCAAGCGCCAGGATGACGAGGACCAGCAGCGCGCTGCCGAGGACGCGTTTCATGATGGAACTCCGTGTTCCCTGGCGCCGGCTCAGGCGCGCATCAGGGTGGACTTGCCGAACAGGCTCTCGACCAGGTCGACGGCCAGCCTCGCGGTCTGGTTGCGCTTGTCGAAGGCCGGGTTCAGCTCGACGATGTCCAGCGAGGCCATGCGTCCGGTGTCGGCGATCATTTCCATCACCAGCTGCGCCTCGCGATAGGTCGGCCCGCCCTTGACCGTGGTGCCGACGCCCGGGGCGATCGACGGGTCGAGGAAGTCGACGTCGAAGCTGACGTGCAGGTGGGTATCGGCGTCGACGCCTTCCAGCGCCTCCTCCATGACCCGGCGCATGCCGACCTCGTCGATGTAGCGCATGTCGTAGATGTCGAGCCCGACGTCATGGACCAGCCGGCGCTCGCCCTCGTCCACCGAGCGGATGCCGATCTGCCGCACCACCGAGGGATCGATCACCGGCTTGCGGTCGCCGATCTCGACCAGCGGCGCCGGGCCGATGCCGCACAGGCAGGACACCGGCATGCCGTGCACGTTCCCGGTGGGCGTGATGGCGCTGGTGTTGAAGTCGGCGTGCGCATCGAGCCAGATGATGCGCAGCTTTCGGCCGGTCTTTCGCGTGTGCGCGGCCACCGCGGTGATCGACCCGATGGCCAGGCAGTGGTCGCCACCCAGCACGATGGGCAGCCGGCCGCCCTCGAGTTCAGCGGCCACGGCGTCGCGCAGGGCGACGTTCCAGGCGACCACCTCGTTCAGGTGCCGGTAGCCCTCGGTCGGGGGCAGCCAGGGGTTGTAGGGGCCGGCGAGGTTGCCGCGATCGAGGACGTCGACGCCGCGCGCCTTCAATGCCTCCCCCAGCCCCGCGACACGCAGCGCTTCCGGACCCATCGAGGCACCGCGGTGCCCGGCACCGATGTCGGTGGGCACGCCGATCAGAGAGACGGCTTTGGACATGGAGGGGCTCCTTGCTGCAGGGCGCGCACGGGCAGGACCCGCGCGGCCGGAATGGTGCCGACAGTCCGATTCGAACGGACGACCTACCGCTTACAAGGCGGTTGCTCTACCAGCTGAGCTATGCCGGCGTGGCCGGCCATTGTAGGGGCTGGCGCGTCCCGCTTCACCCACGAGCCCGATCGTCGCGACGCCTCAGTCGGCCACGGCCGCCTCGCCCAGCTCGCAGGCGATCTCGCGGGTGCCGATGTCGCCCTGGCGGCCAAGCAGGGCGCGCCAGTCGACGCCACGGTCGACATCGATGTCGACCCAGTACTGCGGCAGTTCGTCGTTGCGCGGCTCGAGCTGGGCGTCGAAACCCTGGGCGCGGACCTGGCGGAGGCGGGCGTTGGCGTTGTTCTGGTCGCGGAACAGACCGAGCGAGACGCTGTTCTGGTCGTCACCGGCAGTTACCACGTAGTAGTCCGACAGGCCTCGGGCGGAAAGCTCCCGGGCAATCGCGAGCGCCTGCTCGCGGCTGCCCGGCGAGGCCAGGAACACCCGATAACCACGGCGGATGACCTCGCGGGTCTCGCGAAACTGGATCCGGTTGACCGCGGGGGTCAGCACGTTCATCGCCCGGCGCACGTCGACCTGGGTAACCCAGGGCCCGAGCTCAAGGCAGTCGCGGGCCTCCGGCTCGGCCAGAGGCTGGGGAGGTCCCACCGGCTCGGCCTCGGCAGGCACCGCGCTGGCCACGACCTGCTCACTGAGCAGCTGCAGGGCCGGCACACCGGGTTCGCTGGCCGCGACCACCGGCTCGGCGGGCTGCGGACGCAGCCACCACCACAGGCCGACGCCCAGGTTCATCACCAGCAGGACCAGGACGACGATCCGCGCGAACATCCGCCACTACCTCGAAGGGGCCTGCAGTGTAGCGACCCGGCGCGGGCGCCGCAGCCAGATGTTCAGGCGGGTCCGGGCAGGAGCTGCCCCGCGGCCCAGTCGGCCAACCCCTCCAGCACGGCATGCTCGCGAAGGCTCGCCCGCGCCTGCAGGCCTGGCAGCAGGGCCGCCGCGCCTCCGCCCGCAAGGACCAGGCGCAGCGGCGCGCCAAGCTCGGTCTCGGCGGCGTGCAGCACGTGCTCGATCAGGCCCTGGGCAGCGAGCAGGGCCCCCGAGCGAAGCGCGCTGCCGGTATCGATCGCGAACGGGGTCACCGGGCCGTCGGGCTCGGGCAGATGACGGGCGCGACGGCGCAGGGCCTCCAGCGCTCGCTCCGGCGCCGGGGCAATCACCCCGCCGAGGTGGCGACCGCTTGCCGATACGGTATCCACGGTCAGCGCCGAGCCGCAGCAGGCCAGCACGAAACCTCCGTCCAGCCGCCGGCGCAGTGCCCGCAGGGCCAGCCAGCGATCGACGCCCATCCGCTCGGGCTTCGGATAGGCCAGCTGCAGCAGGTCGTCGCTGGCGGGCGGACCGGCTTCGTGCACGGCCAGCCCGCGCTGTCGCAGCAGGCCGCGCAGTCGGGTCCGGCGGGCCGGGCGGGTGACGCAGGCAAGGCGGGCCGCAGCGGCCCGCCCGGCGTGTGCATCCAGCCAGTCTCCGACCCGCTCCCAGCAGTCGGCGTCGGCGAACGCGAAGGCAGCCTGGCCCTGCAGCCGGTCGCCAACGCCCAGCGCCGCCTTGATGCGGGTATTGCCGAGATCGAAAAGCAGGGCGCTGGCAGGGCTCATCTGGGGTCGGGCGTGGGAACCGGCCGCAGTGTAGGCGCCGCCGCGGCGCGCCCCAAGTCGCCGCGGCTCACAGGTCCTCGCGGTCGCCGCGGGTGGCCGGCGCCGAGATCACAAGAAAGCGCACCGGCAGGTCGCCGGGATTGTGGAAGCGATGGGCGATGCCGGGAGGCACCTCCAGGGACTGGCCGGCCACCAGCTCGACGGCGCCGTCGTCGAACTCGATCAGCGCGCAGCCGCTGAGCACGTAGAAGCACTGGCGGGCCCGGGCATGAAGATGGCGACGCTCGCCGGCGCCCGGCGGGACGGCTTCCTCGATCACCGAGAGGTCCTCGCCGTCGAGCAGCCGCCAGCCCTCGCAGACCCCACCCCAGCGGTAGTGCGGCGCGCCGCCGTCGGCGGCGGAGCGCGCGGCCGGCAGGCCGCTCAAGCGCTGCCTGGAGAGGGGGTCGGCCCGTCGGCGTCGGGCAGCGGCGCCGGCTCGCCGTAGTCTCCCGGAGCTGCGCTGGGCTCGGCCACCGGGGCGGCCTTCGGAATCAGGGTGATCACCGTCCAGCCAGCCTTGGGCTGCCACTCGCGGGTCTCGTGGGCCGGCCGCAGGAAGCCGCGCTCATCGATGGCGAACAGCAGCATCGCGGCTTGGCCGTGCTTCTCGCGGTAGTCCTTCCAGCCGAAGTTCTCGCTGAGCTTGGTGCTCTTGATTGCGGCACCGTTGTCGAGCATCTCCTCAACCATGCGCTGGGTCACGCCCTCGCCGAACAGCGGGCGCCCGCGCAGGGCGCCGGAGATCGATTGCTTGGGTGCCTCCCCGGGGGCCAGGATGCGCAGCCGGAAAATGTGCTCCTTGCCGAACTCCGGCTCGAAG
Source organism: Pseudomarimonas salicorniae (assembly GCF_023156535.1). Lineage (GTDB taxonomy): Bacteria > Pseudomonadota > Gammaproteobacteria > Xanthomonadales > Xanthomonadaceae > Pseudomarimonas > Pseudomarimonas salicorniae. The sequence goes on from NZ_JALNMH010000001.1 coordinate 218,264, forward strand.
CGCACGCAGGCCAGGGTATTGATCTCGCGGCGTGCGGAAATGGCGATCAGGGTACCGATGCCGGTCAGGTCCAGATGCACATCCGCATGTTCGGACACCGGATTGCCGAAGTAGGTCCGAAGGCCGTCCATGCGCGCCGCGCGGATGGCCATCCAGTCATCGTCCGCGACCAGCACCTCGAACTTGTGCTGATGCAGCGCGCGCGCCAGGGCACGGGAGACACGGCCGGCGCCCACGATCAGCACGCCGCGGCTGTCCGGCTCGGAGACACCGAGCATCGCCGCCAGCTTGCGCGAGGTGGCGCTTTGCAGCACCACCGTGCCGATGATCAGCATGAAGGTCAGCGGGACGATCTGCTCGGCGCCGGGTACGCCGGCATCTTCCAGCTTCAGCGCGAACAGCGCGGAGACCGCGGCGGCGACGATGCCGCGCGGAGCGATCCAGCCGATCAGCGCGCGCTCGCGCCAGTTGAGGCTGCTGCCCAGGGTCGAAAACATCACCGACAGCGGACGCGCCACCAGCACGGCGACGCCGAGCAGGGTCAGGCCGCCCAGCGCCAGTTCGAGCGAGGGCCACTCAAGCCGTGCCGCCAGGACTATGAACAACAGGGAGATCAGCAGGGTCGACAGGTGCTCCTTGAAATCGAGGATGTCGTCCATGTGCAGGTCGGCGCGGTTGCCAAGCCACATGCCCATGATCGTGACCGCCAGCAGGCCGGACTCGTGCGAGACCATGTTCGACAGCGAGAACACCGAAAGCACCATGACCAGGGCGGCGTAGTTCTGCAGGTACTCGGGAATCCACTGCCGGCGCAGCAGGCCGCCGAGCAGGATCGCCCCGATCACGCCGAAGCCGGTGCCGACGGCCGTGGTCCAGCCGAAGGCGGCCAGCGCGCTGCCGAAGGTGTCGGCCTCGAGCCCGAGCGAGATCCAGGCGAAGACCAGCACCGCGAACAGGGCGCCGATCGGGTCGATGACGATGCCCTCCCAGCGCAGCACATTGGCAATCCGCGCGTTCGGCCTGACCGCGCGCAGCATCGGCGAGACCACGGTCGGCCCGGTGACGCAGGTCAGGGCGCCGAACAGCAGGGCCAACTCCCAGGACAGCCCGACCAGGTAGTGAGCGGCGGCGGCCAGCACACCGACACTGATCAGTGCGCCGAAGGACACCAGATTGAACACCGCGGGGGCGACGCCGCGCAGTTCCGACCAGCGCAGGCCGAGGCTGCCCTCGAACAGGATCACCGCAACGCCCAGCGAGACCAGCGGGAACAGCAGGTCGCCGAACAGGGCGTCCGGGTCGAAAAGACCGGTGGCCGGACCGAGCACGATGCCGGTCAGCAGCAGGAACAGGATCGCCGGCAGGCGCACGCGCCAGGCCATCCACTGGCAAAGGAAGCCCAGGACCAGCAGGGCCAAGGGCAACAGCGGTTCACTCACGCCAGATCTCCTGCAAGGGCACGCGCGGCAGCATGGACAGCCCCGCGCAGGGGGTCAAGGCGGGTGGGGTTCAGCCGAGGCGACGGCGGCGGACGACCAGGGCGGCGATCAGGCCGGCCAACAGCATGCCGGTGAGCAGCGCAGCGACCAGCGCCAGGAACAGCGGCAGTTCGAGCGACATCCAGAGCACCGCGAGCACGACCGGATCGCTGTTCTGTGCCAGCACGATCAGGGCGAGGACGACCAGAACACCGAGGGTGATCCATTTGATGCGTCGAGCCATGGGAGTCTCCTTGTGCAAGGGGCCGGTGGCCGCAGCGCGGCCGGGCACGTCAGCCCCAGCTTACCCTCCCCCGCGGTGCAGCCCGGCGCCCGCGCCGATCGCAAGGCGCCCTTCCTGAGGGAACGGCGGGTAATGAACGGGCGCGAAGAAGCCTTTCATAGGGTGCGGCTGGCCGCACCGGGCGTACCGTCCGAACGCCCGTATCGGTGCGCTCAAGGCACACCCTATGGAGCTTCGCTGACGCCCAACGAAGCCCGACCGTAGAAGCGTCCTTGGGCGCGACCGCAGAGCTACGGATTCACCACAGACCGTGGCCAGAGCGGATCTCCGCGGTCGCGCCCAAGGGCACTCCCACAGAGTCAAGGGCACTCCCACAGAGTAAAGAGCCCATTCGGTGGACCAGGGCGAATGCGAACTTCGCGCCCTCTGATCGCCATCGACCTCAGGCCTGGGATCGCCGGCGACGCGGGTCAGGCGGGACCGGGCAGGTCGCGGGCGTAGCGGCGCAGCGGCTTCTCGGATCCGGGCGGCCGGATCGCGCCGGCATCGACGAAGCCGAGCCGTCGCAGCAGGCTGATCGAAGGCGCATTGTCGGCATTGACGATCGCCAGTACCCGGCGCATGCCGTGCTTCTCGTGGGCCAGCTTCAGGCAGAGCCGCGCGGCCTCGCCGGCGTAGCCCCGCCCTTCGTGCTCGGGCAGCAGGGCGTAGCCGAGATCGACGGTCTCGAGGAAGTCGCGCTTGAGCAGGCCGGCGATGCCGAGCGGCGCATCATCGCCGCGGCGGCCGATCCGCCACAGCCCGAATCCCTGTTCGGCGTAGCTGCGCTGCGGCCCCTGGCGCAGGTAGTCCAACGCCTGCTCCAGCGTGCGAACGCCGCGATCAGCGATATGGACGAGGAACCCGGGCGTGTTGAGCAGCGCGACCAGGAATGCCGCGTCGCGCGCCGTCAGGGGCTGCAGGACCAGACGCTCGCTCATCGCCACGTAATACGGCAGCGGCTGCTCGTCGGAAGCGCCCCATTCCAGCTTGTTTCCCTCGAAGCCGTCGAACAGGACCCGATGCTCGGCCAGGGACCAGGGAGCGGGGCGCCGGTAGTAGTCGGAGATCCAGGCCCGGAGCATGTCGAGATTGGCCTGCTGGGCGGCCGGGTCGGCGTACTTGTGCGGCTCCCAGGGGCGGGCAGCGGCGTGGGCCAGGCAGGCCGCCTCGCCCGGGTTGAGGAACTGCAGGCTGCTGCAGTGCGGGGCGAGATGGGCGATGCAGTCGCTGTAGCAACCCTCGACTACCCAGCGCGGGTGAGCCGCCCGGAAGGCGTCGAGGTCGGCCGCCACCTTGGCGAACGGCCGCGGACAGGGGCCATCGGCAGGTTGGGGCTGCTGCCAGTAGAGGCTGTCGAGGTCGAGGTGCTCAAGGTCGTGGGCCGCGGCCAGCTGGCGCGCCCAGGTCGACTTGCCGGAGCCGGAATTGCCGAAGATCAGCGCGCGCATGGACCGGGGGCGTGCGCGGGCGGGGAGCCCTGGATCAATGCCCGGGCAGCCGATAGTGAAGCGTGTAGTGGTGGACGCCCTCGCGGATGTCCAGCTCGAAGCTGCCGGTGATCCCGGCCAGTTCACCGGTCCCGGAGTCGGGCACGATGCGGATGGAAAGTGAGCGGGCGCCCCGGTCCATGGTGCCCCGGTGCTGCAGGACGAATCCACCGCGATGTCCATGCAGGCTGCCCGTGAGCCGCTCGATGGCGACGTAGCCGGCCGAACCGTCCTCGGCGGTCATCGCGGTCAGCATCTGGCCCTTGCCGGTCCCGGAAAAATCGCCGCTGAACTGCTTGGACAGGGCCATCCGCCCGAGGGTCACCCCGTCGACCACATCGGCATCGGGTTGCGGAGTCATCTCGACGGTGAAGGTGCCGGTAGCGGTCTGGGTCATGTCTGGATTCTCGGCGGAACTTTCGGTGAAGGGGGCGCCTAGCAATAGCAGCGGGAGGCTGAAGCCTGGCCGGCCGACCTGATTCAGGCCGCCTGCTTCCGACCCTCGGCGATCAGCGCCTCGATGGCTTCGGGGTCCTTGGGTACGCCTTGGGTCAACACCTCGCAGCCCGTAGTGGTGACCACGACATCATCCTCGATGCGCACGCCGATTCCTCGCCATCGGGCGGCAACGCCCTTGCTGTCCGGGGCGATGTAGCAGCCTGGTTCGACGGTCAGCACCATGCCCGGCTCCAGCAGCCTGGGCTCGCCGTCGATGCGGTAGTCACCCACGTCGTGAACGTCGAGGCCGATCCAGTGGCCGGTGCGATGCATGTAGAAGCGCTTGTAGGCGCCGCTCTCGAGCACCTTCTCCAGCGCGCCCTTGAGCAGGCCCAGACGAAGCATGCCCTCGGCCAGCACCTCGACGGCGGCTTCGTGCGGCGCATCCCAATGGTTGCCCGGCCGCACCGCGGCGATCGCCGCCTCCTGGGCCTGCAGCACGAGCTCGTAGACGGCGCGCTGCGCCGGCGTGTAGCGGCCGTCGACCGGGAAGGTGCGGGTGATGTCCGAGGCATAGCCCTGCAGCTCGGCGCCGGCATCAACCAGGAGCAGGTCGCCCTCGCACAGCGGTGCGGCGTTCTCCCGGTAGTGCAGGACACAGGCATTGGCGCCGGCGCCGACGATGCTTTCGTAGGCCGGCACCGCGCCGTGGCGGCGGAAGTGGTAGAGCAGCTCGGCCTCGATGGTGTACTCGTGCAGGCCGGGCCGCACGGCACGCATGGCCGCGCAATGGGCTTCGGCGGCGATGGTCGCCGAGCGGCGCATCAGCTTGAGCTCCTCGCGGCTCTTGAACAGGCGCAACTCGTGGAGCAGGTGGCCAAGCTGGAGGAACTCGTGCGGCGGGTGGGCGCCAAGGCGGACCTGCTCGCGCACCCGGTTCACCCAGGCAAGGATCCTGAGGTCGAACTCCTGGTCGCGGCCGAACTGGTAGTAGACCCGGTTGCGGCCCTCGATCAGGCCGGGAAGGATGTCGTCGATGTCGGCGACATCGTAGGCATCATCAAGGCCCAGGGCCTCGACCGCGGCCTCCGGCCCCAGGCGCCGACCGTCCCAGGCTTCGCGCTCGGCGTCGCGCTCGCGGCAGAACAACAGGACCTCGCCAGCGCGTCGCCCCGGCACCAGCACGAGCACCGCCTCGGGCTCCGCAAAGCCGCTGAGGTACAGCAGGTCGCTGCTCTGCCGGTAGGGGTGGTGGCTGTCGTTGCTACGAATCCGCTCGGGGGCGGCGGGCACGATGAGGATGCTGTCATCGCCGGCCAGACGCATCAGCTGGCGGCGGCGGCGGGCGTACTCGGAAGGCTTGAACATCGCAACGAAACTGTCCGGATCAGTGCAGGCGGGAGGGATGGGGCGGCGGCTGCCGCTCGCCCTGCAGCAGCAGGGCGGCGACGCGGATGAACTCGGAGATCTCCATCAGCGACTCCTCGTCACTGTCCGGATCCTCGTAGCTCAGCTCGGCACCGGCGATCGATGACAGGTCCTGGAGTGCCTCGGCGGCCTCCTCGGAGAGGGTGGCCTGGCTGCCGCCGGCCAGCCCGAATCCGCCGAGGAAGCCGCGGGCCCAGGCGATCAGCGCATCGGCGCGCTCGCCGAGCGCCGCGCCTTCTTCGGGAAGCAGCAGCTGCAGGCTCATCTGCGGATCGGCCAGCTGGGCGCAGCTCGCATCGAAGAGTGCGGACAGCTGCGCCTCGGCGTCCTCCGCGGGCGCATCGATGGCGAGCTGGCGCAACCAGTCGCGCGGTGTGGCGGCGCCGCCGCCGCAAAGGAAGCCGCACAGTGAGCCATGCAGCTCCGAGGGGTCGACGCTCAGATTGAGGCGTTGCACCGTCTGCGCCACGTCGGCGTAGCGCGGCAGGTCGATATCGGTCACAGGAGACTCCGGCTGGCAGCGGCCATGGTACCGCGGGAGCCACGCCGGCTGGTTGACGCTTGCTGGCTCCCCTACACTGCCGGCAAGCGGGATGCCTGGCCAGAGGCCGTGGCCGACCCGGGTCGCGGGCGGAGGAGTCCTTTGCCAGGAGCAGAGTCAGTGCCAGTGGGCCATTCCTCGTCGCGCCACGCCGTGCTCCGGATCTGCCAGATGGCCGGCCTGGCCTGCCTGCTGCTGGCGCTGGCCGCCGGCGCCGCCCGGCGCGATCAGGTGTTCCGCTCGATCAGCAGCAACGAAGGGCTGGCCCAGAACACCATCCACGCTGTCGTCCAGGACCCGTCCGGCTTCATCTGGGTTGCCACCCAGGGTGGACTGCACCGCTTCGACGGCTACCAGTTCGAGCTGTTCCAGCACGAGCCCAACGACCCCAGCACCCTGCCGGAGAGCTTCATCACCGCATTGGCCGTCGGCGGCGAGGGCGAACTCTGGATCGGTACCAACAGCAGCTTTCTCGCCAGACTCGATCTTGCCACGCGGCGCATCGACCGCTTCGAGTCGTTGACTGCCGTCGACGACGCCCGGCGCAACACGATCTCCGCCATCCGCATCGCCGGCGATGGTGGACTCTGGCTGGGCACCGGCGCCGGCATCGAGCATTTCGACCCGGGCACGGGCGAGCGCCGCGAAGTGCTGCGGCTGAGCGATGCCCCCCGGATCAACCGCGCCGGCATGCCGCGCTCCATCGACTTCCAGTTCGACGCGGGCGGCATGCTCTGGGCGGCCACCGACGGTGGCCTGTTCCGCATTGATCCACGCAGTCGTACCTACCAGCGCGTCGGCGCGGACACCCCGGCCTACGGCACGTTCCGCGACGCCGCCGGCCAGCTGTGGATCGGCCGGCTCGACGGTCTGTGGCGCATCGGTGACGGCGGCCGCATCGAGCAGGTTCATGACAGCGCCGGCATGCCGGTGGATGCCACCTGGCGAATCGCCGGCGACCCGCAGGGTCGTCTCTGGCTTGCCCTGCTCGACGGGGGCCTGCTGCGCTACGACCCGCACAGCGGGACCACCCTGCGCATCGACTACCGGCCTGAACTGCCGAGCGGCCTGCAGGAGCGGGTCCTGTCCACCCTGATGGTCGATGAAAGCGGCCTGCTCTGGGTCGGCGGCATGTCCAACGGCCTTGCCACCTCACCGACCGACGAGCCCCGGTTCATCTACTACACCGACAGCGCCCCGGCGCCGGATCCGATCGGCAGCAACAATGTGCGCGCGATCTACCAGGAGGACAGCCGGACCCTCTGGCTGGGCGCCGAGAACCGCGGGTTCCACCGGGTCGATCTCGGTACAGGCGAGTTCCAGAACCATTTCGATGCCCTGCAGCGGGCCCTGCCAGCGGCGATCCGGGGTCGCGGCATGCGCGTGCTGGGCCTTGCCGCAGGCGAGGCCGGGCGGATCTGGGTCAGCACCGACCAGGGCGCCTTCGAGTTCGATCCGGACACCCTCAACGCGGTGCGCGCCTACCCGACGGGGAACGCGCTGGGCACCGACGCCACGAACCTCCGTCACGCCATGCGCGGCCGCGACGGCAGCGTCTGGTTCGGCACCTATGGCAATGGCGTGCTGAGGCGGCGGCCGGACGGCAGCTGGCAGACCTTCGAGCACCATCCGGATGATCCGACCAGCATCTCGCACACCCTGGTCAACCACGTCTACGAGGACAGCCAGGGGCTGATCTGGGTCTCCACCCTCAATGGGGTCACCCTGCTCGATCCGGAGACCGGCGTCGGGCGGCGCATCGTCGCCGAAAGCGGCGACCCGCAAGGCCTGGCCGGCAACCTCGTACGCGGCGTACTGGAAGCCCGCGACGGCCGGATCTGGATCGCCACCCACAGCGGGATCAGCGCCAGCCTCGGCGATCCGCGGGTCGAGCGGCCGCGATTCCAGCATTTCGGTACCGCCGACGGGCTACCGGCCAACACCGTCTACGGGCTGCTGGAGGACGCGGCGGGCCACCTGTGGGGCAGCACCAACCGCGGCCTGATCCGGCTGGAGCCCAAGCCCGGGCGCATCCGCCTGTTCACCCTCAGCGACGGCCTGCAGGACCTCGAGTTCAACGGCGCCTCCCTGCTGCGACTGAGCGACGGACGACTGGCCTTCGGCGGCATCCGCGGGATCAACGTGTTCGACCCGCAACAGATCCGCCAGAGCGACTACTCGCCGCCGGTGGTCCTGGTCGGCCTGCGCGTCGGCGGCGCGGCCGAGAACCAGGCTCCGCTGCTGTCCACCGGCGCTCTTGCCCTGGACCAGACCGAGCGCGTCTACCGCTTCCGTTTCGCCGCTCTCGACTACACAGCGCCGCGACGCAACCGATTCGAGTATCGGCTCGAGGGTTTCGACCGCGGCTGGAACGACGCCGGCACGGTGCCGGATGCAACCTACACCAACCTCGACCCCGGCCTGTACCGGCTGCGCGTGCGCGCCACCAACCATGACGGCGTCTGGAGCGAGCGCGAGCTGGACCTTCCGATCGAGATCGTCCCGCCATGGTGGAACAGCCAGGTGGCCCGTCTGGGCTACCTCCTTCTGGCGGTGCTGGCCCTCGCCCTGTTCGCGCACAGCCGGCATCGCCGACGTCAGCAGGAGCTGAACCTGCTGGCCGAGGTGAAGGAGCGCGAGGAACGCCTCAAGCTCGCCCTCTGGGGCTCGGGTGACGAGTTCTGGGACTGGGACATCAAGCGCAACACGGTGTTCAGGATGGGCGCAGACCAGCTGCTCGGCGCCGACAATTCGCATCAGGAGCTGTCCACCGACAGCTGGCGCAGCGACGCGGTGCACCCGGACGATCTGGCCCGTGTGCAGGAACTGCTCCAGGCCCACATCACCGGACGCAGCCCCTCGTTCGAGTCCGAGCACCGCATCCGCAACGCCCGCGGCGAGTGGATCTGGGTGCGCTCGCGCGGCAAGGTCGTCGGTCGCGACGCCGAAGGCCGCCCGGTGCGCATCGCCGGCACCGCGCGCGACATCACCGCCAGCCGGGCCGCCGAAGGCGAACGACGGATTGCCGGCGAGGTCCTGCGCAGCATGGGCGAGGCGGTGGCGGTGGTCGACCTGCAGTTCTGCTTCGTCTCGGTCAACCCGGCCTTCGCCAGGATCACCGGTTACGCCGAGGAAGAGGTCCAGGGCGTGTCGGCCGGCCTGCTCGACTCCTCGCAGCAGCCGCCGGAGTTCTACCGCCGGCTGCGCGAAGGGGTGGAGCGCAGCGGACACTGGACCGGAGAGATCTGGCAGCGGCGCAAGAACGGCGAGGAGTTCCTGTCCTGGCTGGAGATCAGCGAGGTCAGCGATGCCCAGGGCCTGCGCACCCACTTCGTCGCCGTGCTCTCCGACATCACCGACAAGAAGCGGGCCGAGCAGGAGCTGCGCTATCTCGCGAACTACGACACCCTGACCGGCCTGCCCAACCGCACCCTGCTCGCCGAGCGCCTGGCCCGCGCCGTGGTCCGGGCCAAGCGCAACGAGACGCGCATCGCGGTTCTCTTCCTTGATCTGGACCGCTTCAAGGACATCAACGATTCACTCGGCCATTCGGCCGGCGACCGCATCCTGAAGTCGGCTGCGGCCCGCCTGCTCGGCACGGTGCGCGAGAGCGACACCGTCGCCCGACTGGGCGGGGACGAGTTCACGGTGGTGCTGGAGGACATCAACGAGGCGGCCGCCGCCGAACAGATGGCGATGCGCATCCTCGAGTCGTTCAGCGCGCCCCTCGACCTCGATGGACGCAGCGAGGTCGCCATCTCGCCCTCGATCGGCATCGCCCTGTTTCCGGACCATGCCCAGATCCCGGCCGACCTGCTGAAGTGCGCCGACACCGCGATGTACGCGGCCAAGGACCGCGGCCGCAATACCTGGCAGCTGTACAGCGAACTGATGGATTCGGAGACCCGCCGGCGCACGGCCATGCTGAGCGCGCTGCGCCGGGCCCTTGAGCGCAACGAGTTCCATCTGGTGTTCCAGCCGCGGATGTCGATCGGCGATCGCCGCATCACCGGTTTCGAGGCGCTGCTGCGCTGGGAGAGTCCAGAACTGGGCCCGGTGCCGCCGATCCACTTCATCCCGCTGGCCGAAGAGACCGGCCTGATCCTGCCGATCGGCGAATGGGTCATGCGCGAGGCCCTGCATACCCTGCAGCGCTGGCGCGACCAGGGTCACGGCGACCTGATGATGTCGGTCAACGTCTCGATGCTGCAGTTCCTGCGTGGACGGCTGGACAGCAGCCTGAGCGAGGCGCTGGCGGCGTCCGGCGCTCCCGCTGCCCAGCTGGAACTCGAGGTCACCGAAAGCATGGTCATGGCCAATGCCGAGCAGGCGATCCGGGCCCTGCGCGAGCTGAAGTCGTTCGGCGTGTCGATCGCCATCGACGACTTCGGCACCGGTTACTCCTCCCTGGTGTATCTCAAGCGGCTGCCGATCGATACGCTGAAGATCGACAAGGAGTTCGTCGGCGACCTGACCTCGGACCCGGACGACGAGGCAATCACCGCGACCATCATCAGCATGGCCCGCTCGCTCGGACTGAAGGTGGTGGCCGAGGGCGTGGAGACGATCGAGCAACTCGACTACCTGCGCGACCACCGCTGCGACGAGATCCAGGGCTACTGGCTGTCCCGGCCGATGCGCGAGGCCGAATGCCTGGCCTTCCTCGCTCGTCAACAGGTTTCTTGACCCGGTCACCGGCCGGTCCTATCGTCCGCGGATGGAACCCGCCTCCGACACCTCCGCCGAGCAGCTGCGCCAGCGCATCGACCTGCTGCTGGATGCCGCGCAACGCCTGGCCGACGAGAATCGCCAGCTGCGCGCCGCTCAGGAGCAGTGGGTCAGCGAGCGGGCCGCCCTGATCGCCAAGAACGAGCAGGCGCGCTCGCGGGTCGAGGCCATGATCCAGCGCCTGAAGTCCCTGGAGCAGAACGCGTGAGCGAACCGGTCGAGGTCCGACTGCTGGACAAGAGCTACCTGGTCGCCTGCGCCGAGGACGAGCGAGAGGGACTGCTGCGCGCTGCGCGCCTGCTGGATGAGCGCCTGAGGCAGATGAAGTCGCGCGACAAGAGCGCCACGCTTGAGCGCATCGCCGTCCTGGCGGCGCTCAATTTCGCCCACGAGAAGCTGCAGTCCGACGCCCAGGCCAGCCAGGGTCATCGCGAGCTGCACCGGCTGCTCGGAGAACTGGCGCCGCGCATCGACCGGGTGCTGGCCGCCGTCACCCCGCGCTGAGGGCCGCGCGACCGGCGCGCTGCGAACGCGCCCGTCACAGAGTCGGGCTGCCTCCGTCCCCATGTCTTCCAGCACCGCTGCCGGACGCCGCGATACCGCCTTCAGGCGGGCATCCGGTTCACCCGGCGCGCGCGGCGCGGCACAATTCACGTTTCGTTGATGGGGGACACATGATGCGCGCACTGTTTCTATCCGCCTGCCTGCTCGGGCTGCCATCGCTGGCAGCGGCGGTTCCGCCGATCGGGGACTTCTTCCGCTACGTCGAGTTCCGCGACATCCGGATCTCGCCCGATGGCAAGCACCTGGCCGCCACGGTGCCCGACGAGGACACCCAGGCGCTGGTGGTCTTCACCCGCGAGAACCGCAAGGTCACCGGCGTCGCCCGCTTCGAGGACGATCGCGAGGTAGCCAGCTTCGAGTGGGCTTCAAGCAAGCGTCTGGCGTTCACCATGAACGACCGCCTCGGCAGCCTGGTGCGTCCGATGACCCGCGGCGAGCTGCTGTTCATGGACGTCAACGGCAAGGACCGCGCCGCCTACGCCGGCGGCAACCGGGCCAGCCAGCTGACCCACCCGCTGCCCGAGGACCAGGACCATGTCGTGGTCACCGACTACCTGCCGAGCACGCGCCGCGAGGAAGCCGACGTCGTCCTCTACAAGGTCAACGCCAAGACCGCGCAGGGTCGGGTGCTGGCCTATTCGCCGGTGCCCAATGCGTTCTTCCTGGTCGACAACGAGGGCAACCCCCGGGTCGCCTCTGGCGTCCGCGGCTACAACCAGGGCGAGGTCCACTACTACAACGCCGAGAGCAAGGAGTGGAAGCTCATCCATGAGCAGGCCAAGTCCGAGCAGGACATGTACCCGGTGCGCATGCACCCGGACGGCGTGCGCTTCTACGCGATGATCACCCACGCGAGCGGCACCAACGGCGCCTACCTGGTCAGCCCCAGCGGCGAGACCCAGCTGATCGCCCGCGACGAGGTCTCCGACCCGACCACGCCGGTCTACTCCACCGACGGCAACGAGCTGATCGCCATCGACTTCCTCGCCGCCGAACCGCGGCGGGTCTACGTCGACCCCACCCATCCCGACTCCAAGCTGCTGGCCGGCCTCGAAAAGGCCTTTCCCGGCCAGTGGGTCAACCTGACCAGCAGCACGCTGGACGGCAGCCTGGTGGTGTTCCTGGTCCGCAGCGACCGCAACCCGGGCGAGTTCTACCTGTTCAACCGCAAGACCGGCCAGGCCACCTACCTCGCCGCCCGCTCGCAGTGGATCAAGCCCGAGCAGATGGGCGTGATGAAGGCGATCAGCTACACCGCGCGCGACGGCGTCAGGATCCACGGCTGGCTGACCCTGCCGCCGGGGGTGAAGGAGGCCAAGGGCCTGCCGCTGATCGTCAATCCGCACGGCGGCCCCTACGGCCCCTACGACGCCTGGGGCTTCCAGCGCGACGTGCAGCTGCTGGCCAGCCGCGGCTACGCGGTGCTGCAGCCGAACTTCCGCGGCTCGGGCGGCTTCGGTCGGCCCTTCGAGCGCATGGGCTACCGGCAGTGGGGCGGCACCATGCAGGACGACGTCACCGACGCCACCCTCTGGGCGATCGAGCAGGGCATCGCCGACAAGGACCGCATCTGCCTCTACGGCGGCAGCTACGGCGCCTATGCCTCGCTGATGGGCGTGGCCAAGGAGCCGGACCTGTACCAGTGCGCGATGGGCTTCGTCGGCGTCTACGACCTCGACATGATGTACCGCCGCGGCGACATCCGTGAGCGCGACTCCGGCGTGGACTATCTGGAGGAGGTGCTGGGCCGCTCGAAGGAGGACCTGACCAAGGGCTCACCTGCCCAGCAGGTGGCCAGCATCAAGGTGCCGCTGATGATCGTCGCCGGCGCCAAGGACCGCCGCACCCCGCCCGCGCAGAGCGAACTGCTGGTGAAGAACCTGAAGGAAGCCGGCAAGGGCAACCTGGTCGAGGAGTTCTACGTCGAGAAGGGCGAGGGCCACGGCTTCTACAAGGTCGAGAACAACGTCAAGCTCTACAGCAAGATGCTGGCCTTCTTCGACCGCCATATCGGCTCTGGCAAGGCCAAGGCCGACCCGGCACCGTGAGCCGCTTCAGCCTGCGTCCGCCGGGCGCAGGCTGACCTCTCCGGCGGCGCAGCAGAACTCGCCGCCGGCATCGGCAAGGCGCAGCCGGCCATCGTCGGCCACGCCCAGCACGCGCGCCTCACAGCGCGCTCCGGCTGACAGCCTGACCACGCGCCCGAGCAGCGCATCGAGGGCCTCCCAGCGTGGCCTGAGCGGGGCGAATCCGGACACGCAGAATGCGTCGATCACCTTGCCCAACGCCGGTAGCAGCCGCTCGAGCAGTGCCTCGCGCGCCAGCGCATGACCGAGTGTGGCCATGTCGATGGCCGGCTGCCCCACATCCAGCTCCGCCGGCAGGCGCAGGTTGAGGCCAAGGCCCATCACCACCTCGCTACGGGCGTCGCGGCCGGGCGCGATTTCGATCAGGATGCCGCCCAGCTTGCGCCCGCGTGCCAGCAGGTCATTCGGCCACTTCAGCCCGACCTCTTCCGCACCCAGCCCGCGCAGGGTCTCGGCGACGCCGATGCCGACGGCCAGGCTGAGCCCGCCGAGCGCACGGGCCGGCAACGGCAGCCTGGCAAACAGGGAAAGATAGAGGTTGGCACCCGGCGGCGAATGCCAGCTGCGGCCCTGCCGACCGCGTCCGGCGGTCTGCGCGTCGACCACCAGGGCGTAGCGGTCCGGGAGCCGCTCTGAGCGGCGCAGCAGCTCGCTGTTGCTGGAGTCGCACACGGCCTGCCATTCCAGCGGCCAGCCACCGACCTGCTTCATCGCTCAGCGCCGCCGCAGCCGGCCGATCAGGCGGGCCTTCTCGAAACGATGCTCGGTGCCGGCGCGCAGCCGGGCCAGGTTGCTGCGATGGGTGTAGAGGATGAACAGCGCCGCCGCCACGGCGAAGCCCAGGCGCAACCCGGGCGAGGGGCCGGGATCGAACCAGGCCCAGGGAACCAGGGCGACCGCGGCAAGAATCGTCGACAGGCCGACATAGCCGGTGGCCAGCAGGCAGAGCACCCAGACGCCGAGCAGCACGGGCACCGACATCGGCCACATCACCAGCAGGCCGCCGATCAGGGTGGCCGCCCCCTTGCCGCCGCGCAAGCCGTAGAACACCGGCCAGACATGTCCCGCCACCGCCAACAGGACGCAGCCTGCCACGGCCTGTTCCAGCGGCAGCGGCGCACTGCCCAGCCAGACCGGCAGGCAGGCCGCGAGGGCGCCCTTGCCGATGTCGATCAGCACCACGCCCAGCGCGAAGCGCCAGCCGCGGGTTCGAAAGGCGTTGGTGCCGCCAGCGTTGCCGCTGCCCTGGGTGCGGATGTCGAAGCCCTGCAGACGTCCCAGCAGCAGGGATCCGGACAGCGAGCCGAGCAGGTAGGCGGCCAGAAGGCAGAGGGCGAGGATCACGACTGCAGTGTCGTCATGGGTGAATCGACCTGTTGAGCATGGAGGCGCTGGCGACGCAGCTCAGCGAGCAACTTCGGTTTCGACCTGGGCCGAGACCACCAGGGTGCCGGGCCCGGCGTGGGCGCCGATGGCGGGACCGGTCTCGACCAGCCAGTCGCGGCTGATCGGCAGCCGCTGGCGCAGGGCGGCCAGCAGGGCCTCGGCCTCGGCCGGCGCATCACAGTGGCCGACCATCACCCGCCACTGCGGCGCCCGCGGCAGGCGACGCTCGACATAGCGGGCGAAGCGTTCGGGCACCCGGGCGCCGCCGAACAGGGCACCGGCCACGGAGAGCTTGCCGCTGGGCTTCATCCGGGCGATCGCGGTCAGCCCGAAGCGGCTGGCCAGCGGCAGGACCCAGCCCGGTACCCGGCCGCCGCGCACGGCGTGGCTGATGTCGCGGGCCGCGGCGAAGGTGAAGGTCTTCGGGCCCAGCGCGTCCAGCCTGGCGCGGATGTCGGCCACCCCGGCCCCGCGCCGGGCCAGCTCGGCCGCGGCCATGACCAGCAGGGCCTGGCCGCAGGAGGCCTGGACGCTGTCGATCACCGTGACGCGCGTCCCCCCGCAGCGCTCGGCCGCCGCCTCGCCCGACTGCAGGGTGCCGCTCAGCTGCCGGGAAAGGCCGATGTAGACCACCTCCTCGGCGTGGGAAAGGAGCAGCTCGAACTGGCGGCGGAAATCCCCGGGCGGCGGCTGCGAGGTCTGCGGCAGGACGCCGCCACCGCGCAGCCGGGCATAGAACTCGGCGTTGCTCAGCGAGACCCGGTCGAGGAAATCCTCGGCGCCGAAACTGACCCGCACCGGGACCACGTCGATGGGCAGCTGCTCGGTGATCCCGGCGGGCAGGTCGGCGGCCGAATCGGTGACGATGGCGACCTGGCCCTGCCGCTGGGTGGCGCGGAACTGGGCGCGCATGTCCTCGGCCTTGCGCGCGCTGACCGCGCCGAAGTCGCCGGCGATCTCGAACATCCGGCCCGGATCGGCCACGTGGGCATGCAGGCGGACCCGCCGCGCCGTCCCCGCCACCACCACGCTGGCCGCACCGCTCTGCTGCAGCATGCGCTGCAGGGCCTGACGGTCGATCGCCTCGGCCTCGATCAGGCACTCGCTGCACCACGGCCGGCTGGCGTCGGCCTCGTCGTGCCAGTGGTCGCCGGCAAATTCTTGGGTGTTGCCGAGATCCGGCGGCGCCGGTCGCAGTTCGCGGCGGGCGATGAAGCCGTGGATGCCCTCGATGAGATCGACGAAGCCCTGGGCTCCGGCGTCGACCACGCCGGCCTGGCGCAGCACGGCCAACTGCCTGGGCGTTTCCGCCAGCGCCTCGCGGGCCTTGTCCACGGCGTGGCCGAACCAGGCATTGAGGTCGCGTCGCGGCGCCTCCAGGGCCTCGGCAAAGGCCCGGATCACGCTGAGGATGGTCCCCTCGCGCGGCTGTGCCAGCGCCCCGCGCGCCTGCTCCGATCCGGCGCGCACCGCCCGCGCAATCCGCGCCGAGCTGAGCTGGGCGGCATCGCCCACCGCCTCACTGGCGCCGCACAGGAACTGCGCGAGGATCGCGCCCGAATTGCCCCGCGCCCCGTCGATGGCGTCATCCGCCACCGCCCGCAGCAGGGCCCCCGCCGAGCGGCTGCGGCGGCTGAGGCTGCCGCTGAGCACGGCATTGAGGGTGAAGGCGAGGTTGCTCCCGGTATCACCGTCCGGCACCGGGAAGACATTGATCCGGTTGAGCAGCTCGCGCCTCTCGATGACCCGGCGCATGCCGGCAATAAGCGCCCGCCGCAGTCCGATCGCGGAGACCCGCGGGCCTTGTTCGAAGGGGATGTCGTGGGAAATGGCAGCCATCCCCCGAGTCTGCCAGAGCCCCGCGGATTGGGAATGCTGCGGTGCAGCGGGTGAAGCCGCGCTGGGTCTAGAACGCGTCATGACAGTTTGCCCAGGGCCAATCCCATGACCCGTCCGACGCGTGCACGCTGACCGCCAGTTCAATCAATGCTGCCGATTGGGGCTTGCCCGGCTCAAGCGGCGCGATTGAAGCGGCGCACAGCGCCGCAAGCGACCGACCGAGCGAAACGTAGTGCAGCGAAGGCGCAGGGCGCGTAGCGCCCGTAGTCTTGGCAGGCGCAACGCGCCCGCCAAGACCGACCGAGCGAAACGTAGTGCAGCGAAGACGCAGGGCGCGTAGCGCCCGTAGTTGCGGCAGGCGCAGAGCGCCTGCCGCGACCGACCGAGCCCCGCCCGCGTCCGGCCGACACCACGCCTCGTCGCGGCGGAGCTACGATTGATCCCGTAGCCTGGCGATTGGATGCAACCTTTTTCACGCTTCCTGCATCTGACCGTGCAGACGCCGAGCCACAACGGACCTGCCGCCATGTCACGAAGCCTTCGCCACCTCATCCTGCTTGCCTGCCTGACCTCCCTGCCCGCGCTCGCCTCCCAGGGTCTGGACACGGCCACCGGCTGCCCCGGCCGCGTGGTCGAGGAGAAAACAGCGCCGACGGACCACGACGTGCGACCGGCTCCGGCGCCGGCGTCAGACAGCAAGGTCCGCGGCGGCGGCGGCGGCAGCGATTCCGATACCGTGCAGCGCAGTCGCCCGCGCTGGCAGAGCTTCCTGCCCGGCATGATTCGCTGAACCGGGGCCTGCCGGAGTCACGTCCCGGGGGAACCGATCCCGTGGACCGGGGTCACAGACTCTGACAGGGCCCGCCGGCAAGGGCGCGCCGCGCCTCACTCCCGCAGCGCGTCCTTGTCCGGCTTTGGTGGCGACCGCATAGTCAGCCCATGATCCTGCGCTGGCTGGGCTTGGCCCCTCCCCCCTCTGAACCCATTGCTGACCCGCTCTGGCGGCGTGCGGTGCGCCGCGCCTGGCTGATCCGCTGGTTGGCGCCCGCCGACCAGGCCATCCTGCGTCAGCGCTGCGAACGGTTTCTCGCCTGCAAGGCCATCACGCCGGCGGGCGGGTTCGAGATGAGCCCGCTGCGCCGGGTCCTGGTCGCGGCCCTGTGCTGTCGCTCGACCCTGCGCCTGCCCGAGGACTGCCTGGATGGCTGGCACGAGGTGATCGTCTATCCGGGGCAGTTCCGGGTCCGCCGCCACGAGACCGGCGAGCATGACGGTGTGGTCCACGAATGGGATGACGATCTGGCCGGCGAGGCCTGGGAACGCGGTCCGATCGTCCTGTCCTGGGCCGATGTCCTGGCCGACCTGCGCCAGCCGGAGCCCGGCTTCAACGTGATCATCCACGAGATCGCGCACAAGCTCGACGCGCTGGACGGCCCGATGAACGGGACGCCGCCACTGCGCGACGCGGCCACCCGGCGCAGCTGGGTGAGCGCCTTCCAGGCGGCCTTCGACGACCTCAATGCGCGTCTGGACCGCGACGAGGAAACGCCGATCGACCCCTATGCCGCCGAGTCACCGGACGAGTTCTTCGCCGTGGCCAGCGAATACCACTTCACCGCCGACCGGCAGCTGGCCGCCTGCTATCCGGAGGTGGCAGCCCTGCTGGAGGCTTTCTACGGGCCGGCGCCGCGGCGCCCCGCACCCGGCTGAGCGCGGAAGACGACCAGGCCCTTGAGCAGGTTGACCGCCTCCTGCAGGGCGTAGTCGTCCTCTTCCGCGGCCGACTCGGCAGCCGGCGCCGATGACTGTTCGCCAGCCAGATGCCCCGGCAGGTCCCGCTCGCGCAGGGCGCGATCGCGGGCGCCGCCACTGAGCCGCGCACCGACCGGCAGGCTGACGTCCGGGCGGATACCCGAGGCCTGGATCGAGCCACCCTTGGGCATGTAGTAGCGCGAGGTGGTGAGCTTCAGCGCATCGCCGTTGTCGATCGGCAGGACGGTCTGGACCGAGCCCTTGCCGAAGCTGTCCTGACCCATGATCAGCGCCCGACGGTGGTCGCGCAGGGCTCCCGCAACCACCTCGGCCGCCGAGGCCGTCCCGGCATCGATCAGGACCACGATCGGGGCGCCGTCGAGTACGTCGCCGCGACGCGCGCGGTATTCGCTGGTGGCATGGCCAAGGCGACCGCGGGTGCTGACGATCAGGCCGCTGTCGAGGAACAGGTCGGCGCTGGCCACGGCCGAGGTCAGCAGACCGCCGGGATTGCTGCGCAGGTCGAGCACCATGCCGTCGATGCGCCGCTTGCCGGCCATCGCCTCAAGCTGGCGGCGCATCTCCTCGGCGGTGTCGTTGTGGAAGATCGCCACCCGCACGTAGGCCAGGCCATCGTCGATCCTCCGCGAGCGCACGCTGGCGATGCGGATGGTCTCGCGGGTCAGGGTCATCTCGATCGGCTCGGCGACCTGGTCGCGCATGACGGTCAGACGGATCTCCGTCCCGGGCTCGCCGCGCATCGAGTCCACCGCGGCATCGACGTTGTCGGCGCGGATAACCTCGCCGTCGATCTTGATGATGGTGTCGCCCGGGCGGATCCCGGCGCGCGCCGCGGGCGTGTCGTCGATCGGCGCGATGACGGTCAGGCTGCGGTCGGGATTCTGGAACACCTCCAGGCCGAGGCCGTTGTAGGCGCCCTCGGCCGCCTCGTCGAGGCTGCGGGTCTGCGCCGCATCGAGGTAGGTGCTGTGCGGATCGAGGTCGGCGAGCAGGCCGCGGATCGCAGCCCGCATCAGGGTGGCGTCGTCGACCGGCTCGACATAGGCCTGCTTGACCGCGCGGAACACCGAGACGAAGCGCCGGATCTCCTCGACGCTGACCCGGCCATCCTCGACCGCAAGGGCGCGCTGATCGGGCGCCGGGCGGTCCTCGGCCGGGGTGGCCTCGGGCAGGGCCTCCGGGGCTTCCACGGCCTCGGTTTCGACGCGCTGGGCCGCGGCCAGGGCCGGGAGCAGGCAGAACATCAGCAGGATGTGTCGCATGACTCCATTATGCAGCGGCTGTGCCGCGGCGCGCTGAACGCCGTCGGTGGATCAGCGCGCCCGCAGCGGCCCCCGCGGGAGGCGACTCAGCCGTCGCCGGCCCTGGACAGCGCCGGATTCAGGCTGTACTGGCCGAAGATCGCCGCTTCGCCGAGCACGTGTCCCTGCATCGCCCGCTGCAACGCACCGGCGTCGAAGCCCTCTTCGAGACCGAGACGCTCGACATCCAGCGCGTAGATGCGGAAGAAGTAGCGGTGCGGCAGGCTGTCGTTGAATGGCGGGCAGGGTCCGTCGTAGCCGAGGTAGGTGCCGGCCATGGCCTCGTCGCCGGCGAACCAGCCTGTGTAGTCGTTGCGCCCGTGTACGCTGCCTGCCGGGCCGGGCGGCGAGGTCTTGCCACGCGCCGTCACGCCATCGCTGCAGGCACCGGCGGCCAGCTCGCGGGTGGCAGCCGGCATGTCGGCGATCAACCAATGGGTGAAGTCGATCCGGGGCAGCTCGGCCGGCACCGTGCGTCCGGCCTGGTTGACGTCGTCGCCGCGCGAAGGCACGTCGGGGTCGACGCACCACAGGGCGAAGCTGCGCGTACCCTCGGGCACCTCGTCCCAGGCCAGATGCGGGCTGCGATTGGCGGCCAGCACGCAGGGCTCGCCGGCGTCCCCGGGTCGTCCGAAGGCGAACTCGGCGGGAATCCGCTTGCCCTGCCGGAAGCTGTCACTGCGGAGTTTCATCGATCTGCTCCTTGCCCCGGGGCTCCCGGGGGCCTTGGCTGGAAGGCCCCCGAGGCTACCACTGCCCACCGCTTGCGCGACGTCAGTGTGGCTCAGGCCTCAAAGCCCAGGCGCTCGGCCAGCGGCGCCAGCGGCGCGAAGTGCTGATCGAAAGCCTTCGCGTAGCGCCGCCAATGGCCGGGCGGGAAGCAGGCCGGGAAGTCCGAGACGCCGCGGCGGCTGGTCTCGATGCCTTCGCTGGGCGGTGTCTGCTGCAGGTCGAAGAAGCGCTCGACACGCTGGGCCACGCTGTCCGGCCCGTCGACCAGCTGGGCGCTGTCGACGATCAGCCGGCGCGACTCGGGCAGGTCGACCAGCGGGCCGAGCGCGGCCTGCAGCCAATCGACCAGGGCCTCGGGCGTCGGCTGCGGCCAGGGCTGCGGGCCGCCGAAGACCAGCGCGTTCAGCAGCAGGTCGCGCGGATCGGCCAGCACCGCGCACAGCCGCGATTCCGGCAGCGCGGTGTCGATGCTGATGTCCCAGTGCGGCAGCCAGTCGATGATCTGCGCAGGCGGGATCTCGCGCATTTCCAGCTCGGCGTACCAGCGTGCGCCCGGGGTGGCGCGGCCATCGGCCAGCCACGGGCCGAAACCATCCTGGCGCGGGCCGGGCCCGAAGCGATCGTCCAGCACGTGCAGATCGGGCACGCCGCGCAGCATGCCGACCAGTTCGGCGACCCGGCTGCCCGGCGGGCCCCATAGCAGCCGCGCCTGGGGCTTGCCCGAGGGCGCCGGCTCGGCGCGCTGGGTGCGGATGGGCGGCAGGGCCTGCGCCTGGCCCGCCGACTCGGCCAGCTCCAGCCAGATCGCGCCGGCTTCGTCGTGGCGCTCGACCCGGTCCAGGGCAAAGCCCTGCCAGGTCCGGGTCAGGCGCTTGGCCTGCGGGCTCCCGGCACGGGCGTGGAACTGCTCGGCCATCTGCAGCGCGGCCTGGGGATCACGGCGCAGCAGCAGGCGGAACTTGATCCCGGCGGCGTTGCTGGAGCCCGGCTGGGCAGCCAGCACCTTGTCGACCCCGGCTTCGGCGGCCTCGGCGCGGCCGCAGGCCTCGTCATACTCGGCGCGCACGAGGATCTGCCCAAGGCTGTCGGGCAGGGCGGCCTGCCAGCGGTCCAGCACGCTGCCGGCGGCCTCGAGGTCGCCCTGGACAAGCATCACGCGCCGCTGCCACAGGGCATCGGCGTCGCTGTTGCGCTCGAGCTGCTCGTCCATCAGCAGCACCGCCTGCGCATGCAGGCCGGACTGGCTGAGCGTACGCATCACGCCGTCGAGGGCCACCTCGCGCAGCGGGCGTTGGCCGATCAGCTGGCGGTAGGCGGCGAGTGCGGCGTCGACCTCACCCATGCGCAGGCGGCAGTCGCCAAGCAGGGCCAGCGCGCGCGGGTCATCGGGCTGCTGGGCCAGGATCCGCTCCAGCTCGGCAGGCAGATCCTGGAGGTGGCCCTGGCGGCGCTTGGCCTCGACCAGGGCCCAGCGCAGGCGCAGCGCATTGGGCTGCCCGTCCAGCGCCCGGCGCAGCGACTGCTCGGCAAAGGCCAGATGACCGGCGTCGAGGTAGGCAAGGCCGAGCGAGGCAAGCACCAGCGGCTCCTCGGGCATGCGCTCCGCTGCCGAGGAGAGCAGCTTGATCGCCTTCTCGTGCTCGCCGCGGAGCTGGGCAAGATTGCCTTCGATGGCGATCACCACCGGATGGTCGGGGGCCACCCGCTGAGCCAGCTTCAGCTGGCGCTCGGCATCGTCGGCATCTCCGCGCGAGATCGCGAGATGCGCAGCGAGCACATAGGCATTCAGCTGGTTCGGGTCGGCAGCCAACGCGGCGCGGATCTCGCTGTCGGCGCGCTCCGCATCGCGCTGGCCGAGGGCCAGGGCGGCCCGGGCAACGTGATAGCGGGAGGTGTGCGGGGCAAGCGCAATGGCGCGATCGAAGGCTTCGGCCGCCGCCGCGTGGTCACCCGAGAGCTGCAGGGAAAGACCCAGGGCGTGCTGTGCCTCGGCGTCCTCCGGATTGGCCGCCACCGCATCGCGGGCCAGGCGCAGGGCGGTTTCCGCATCCTTGCGGCCGATCGCCTCCAGAATCTCTTGCTGCATGGTCATTGTCCTATGCGGCCCGCGGGCCGGGGAAACCCGCGAGTTTAACCCCTGCAGCGATTCCCGGCCCGCGGCCGGAGTCGGCGCGGGGGGCGGATTGGGGCGCGAAGTTCGCATTCGCCACGGTTCATCAAATGGGCCGATATTCTGTGGGAGTGCCCTTGGGCGCGACCGCGGAGTTCCGCTCTGGCCGCGGTCTGTGGTGAATCCGTAGCGCTGCGGTCGCGCCCGAGGGCACTCCCACAATTTGACTGCGGCAAGGCCTGCTTTGCAGCGCAAACCGGACCTGGCAGCGACGTTGCGTGTAGGAGCCAGCTTGCTGGCGATCGTTCCGTCCGGGGCGCCTATCGCCAGCAAGCTGGCTCCTACAGCGGGGCCGGGGCGAATGCGAACTTCGCGCCCGAATCAGACCCTCAGCCCGCCCCTGCCTCGCCGCCGCGCTGGTCCTGGGCGGCGGCGGCGAGCAGTTCGTCGGCAATGAAATCCTCGGCATAGCTGCGCCCGCGCAGGCCCGAGAGGAATCCGCAATGACCGCCATGAGGGGCGATCTCGAGGCGCGAATGTGCCGGTAGGGAAAGCGCGCGGAAGTCGGCGACCGGAATGATCGGATCGTCCTCCGCGGTCAGGATGCGCACCGGCACCTGCAGAGCGGCCAGGCGGTCACCGGCGATCGAGTAGCCGTCGAGATAGCGCTCCAGCGTGCCGTACTCGGTGTAGCGCTCGACCAGCAGGCGGGTCAGCTCGCGCAGGCCCTGGGCCGGCTGCCAGTCAGCGAAGTCGAACACGCTGGGAAAATGCCGCGCCTTGGTTTCCAGCGAGCGCCGCCACTTGCGCAGGAAATAGGCCTGGTAGAACCACGGCGCGGTCTCGATCGCGGCAAGGCCAGCGGCCGGGCTGATCACCGGGCAGACCGCCACCGCGCGGCTGAGCTCGATGCCCGCGCCCGGCGCGCGCAGCGCCACGCGCAGGGCGAAGTTGCCGCCGAGCGAATAGCCGGCGACGAACAGCGGGCCTTCGGCAAACCGCTGACCGACTTCGCGCACCGCACCGACCACTTCGTCGATGCGGCAGGAGTGGAACAGCTCGGGATTCAGGTGGTGGGTATCGCCGTGGTCGCGCAGGTTGAGGCGGAAGACATCGAAGCCCTCATCGAGCAGCCTGGCGCCGGTGTGGATCAGGTAGGTCGACTGCACGCTTCCTTCCCAGCCATGCAGCAGCACCGCGAGGCCGCGCGGCTCGGGCCGCACGGTCTGCCGCGAGTGGAACCCGAGCAGTCGGACGCCGTCGCCGCAGTCGAGGATGTGCGGCTGGGCATTGCCCTCCAGCCGCGCCCGCCTGCGGCTGGCCAGCGCCCGGCGCACGCCGCTGCTGGCCAGGACCGACTGCAGGTGCGGATTGCGCAGCAGCGGGTGCGGCCGGAATGGATGCAGGGGAAGAATGCTCATGCCGGCGCCGCTCAGCGCTGCATCGCCGCCACGATCTGCGAGCGGCAGGCCTCGGCCAGGCGGCGCCTGCCATCCTCGCTGGGCTGCACCGGGCGCAGGAAGTGGACCTCGGCGTCGCGACCGGGCTCGCCGAGCAGGCGCAGGAAGTTGCCGAGGAAGCTCTCGCCCGGGGCAAACGCGACCACCGTCTGGGCGTCGCCGCCTCGGCCATAGCGCAGCGCCACCGGCTGCACCGGCACCTCGGCGAGGACCGCCGGCTGGAAGATCCGCGCGTGGAAGGTGGCGATCGCGGTGCCGTCGGTGGTGCGGCCCTCGGGGAACACGCCCACCGCTTCGCCGCGGCCAAGCCGGTCGAGCATCTGGTGCATCACCCCGTGCAGCGATTCATTGTTGCCGCGGTGGTGGTAGATGGTGCCGGCGCGCGAGGCCAGCCAGCCGATCAGCGGCCAGCGGCTGATCTCGGCCTTGGCGACGAAGCCGAGCATGCGCTGGCTGTGCATCAGCTCGATGTCGATCCAGCTGACGTGGTTGGCGACGAAGAAGACCGCGCCCGGCAGCGGCTCGCCGAAGCGACGCAGGCGGAAGCCGAAGATGCGCATCAGGGTACCCGACCACCAGCGGATCACCCGGTGGTCGGCGCGCTCGCCCGAGGCCAGCCGCCAGCGCGCGGTCAGCGGGTTGATCAGGACCAGGGTCAGCGGCAGGGAGACGAACAGGTGCAGCAGCAGCAGCGGCAGCCGCAGCAGGAAGCGCGCAGGGCGGAGTGGATCGCTGGAAACGGCCACGGTCTCGGTCATCCTCCCCACGATAGCCGCTCTTGCCACCATGCGGAAACGTATCGTTTGGAACGGCCCGCCATGCTCGGCGCTACTGCTTCGGAATCACCGCCAGGGTCAGCCGCGAGATGCAGCTCATGCGGCCGTCGTCGTCCTCGATGCGGATGTCCCAGACCTGGGTCTGCTTGCCGACATGGATGGCCCGGGCCGTGCCGTGCACGCTGCCGCGGGTGACCGGACGCAGGTGGTTGGCGCTGATCTCGAGGCCGACGGCCAGGAAACGTTCGTTGTCGAGGCAGAGGTTGCCGGCCATCGAGCCCAGGGTCTCGGCCAGCGCCACCGAGGCGCCGCCGTGCAACAGGCCGAACGGCTGCCGGGTGCGCTCATCGCAGGGCATGCTGCCGCGGATGAAGTCATCGCCCAGCGCGGTGATCTGGATGCCGAGCGCATCAACGAGGGTTCCCTGACGCTGGGCATTGAGCTGCTCTAGGGTGGGGCGGCGCTTGAACATGTGGATTCCCCGAAACGAAGGCGCGCCCCGTGGGGCGCGCCTGGATCAAGCCGGTGCTGCGCTTCAGCGGGTGCGGAAACGGCCCGGACGCCAGCTGCTGGACGAGATGTAGGACTTGCCGGAGGCCCAGCCGCTGGAACTGCCGTAGCCATGGCCGAATCCGCCGCCCTGCTCACGGTTGCGTCGGGAATGCATGCGATCGATCAGCTCGGCGCGCCGGCTGTCGAGGAAGTCCGCGCGGCCGATGGTCGCCGGGTCCAACCCGCGCGAATCCGCCTCCCGCTGCCGGTAGTCGCAGAAATCCTCGTAGGCCTCGATCTCGTGCTTCAGCTCGCGGGTGCACAGCTCGATCATGATGGCGTCGTCGAGGAATCCGAGCACCGGGACGCTGTCCGGGATGATGTCCTTGGGATCGGCGAAGTAGACCAGGGCCGAGAGCACCCGCTTGCGGTCTTCCTCGGGCAGGGCGAAGCCTTCGTCGTTGAGCATCGCGATCATGTCGTCCAGCTTGGCCAGCCGCTCGCCGATGAAGTCGGGGACGGTGATCTTGGTCGCTTCGACAAGCAGCGCGCTGGCCGCATTGATGATCTCTTGGTCGCTCTTCTTGGCGGCGGCGTCGACCGCCTGCTTCTGCGCGGCCTGGAAGTGTTCGAGGTCGCGGTCGGAAAGGTCGATATTGATCGAGAAGCTCATGGAGGCAGGTTCCGCGGCAGTCGGGGATCAGGCCGTCCAGCCTAGGGCCGGGGCCGGCCAGCGTCAATCAAGCAGGTGGCTGTGGCAGGCCGAAGAAGGCCCGGGCGGTGGCCGTGGTCGCCGCCGCGGTCTGCACCGGATCCTCGCCGCGGTCGCGCGCCAGTTCGGCGCAGATGTGGCCGAGGAACATCGGCTCGTTGCGCCGGTGGCTGGGCTTGGGCCTCAGGGTCCGCGGCATCAGGTAGGGGGCGTCGGTCTCGATCATCAGCCGGTCGGCGGGAATCCCGGTCACGATCTCGCGCAGGTGGGCACCGCGGCGCTCGTCGCAGAGCCAGCCGGTGATGCCGATGTGCCAGCCGCGCTCAAGGTAGGCCTCCAGCTCGTGGCGCTCCCCGGTGAAACAGTGCACCACCCGCGGGCCGAGCCGGCCCTCGAACTCGGCGAGGATGGCGAGAAAGTCCTCGTGGGCATCACGCTGGTGCAGGAACAGGGGCTTGCCGGTGTCCGCGGCGATCTCCAGCTGGAGCGAGAAGGCCCGCCGCTGTGCCGGCCGTGGCGAGAAGTCACGGTGGTAGTCGAGGCCACATTCACCGACGGCGACCACCTCGGGCTGGCGGTGCAGCTCGCGCAGCTCCGCATCGGCCTCGGCGGTGTATTCGCTGGCATGGTGGGGATGCACGCCGGCGGTGGCGAACAGCACCCCGGGCCCCTGTCGGGCGATCTCCAGCGCCCTCGGCGAGCCGGCCCGGCTGGCGCCGGTCAGCACCATCTGGGCCACGCCGTGCGCCCGGGCGCGGTCGATCACCGCGTCGAGGTCGTGATCAAAGCTTTCGTGGCCGAGGTTGGCGCCGATGTCGATGAGGTCGTGGAGCATGGCCGGGTCGCACTCGAGGGACCGCCAAGTCTAGTCGTCACCGTGGCGCGGAGCAGCCCCGCGGGGTTCAACCGGCGCGCAGCCGGCCCAGCACCGACCCCGCTGCGGCCTGCCCCGGCCGCTCGGCCGGAACCTGTGTGCGGCGCGCGGCCAGCTCCTCGACCATCGCGCAGGCCGAGGCGCCGCTCATCCGGGTCGGGCTGAACAGCTCGCGTTCGGAGAAGTCGAGGATGGCCTGGCGGGAGAGCCAATCATGCGCGATCTGGTGCATGGCCCAACCGCCGAACTGGCGGCGGGCCACCTCGCGGTAGTCGAGGATGACCGCCGCCTCGTGCCGCGGGTCGCCGAGGATCCGGGCGTAGGTGGCGTTTACCGCCTCGCGGCCGCCCTCAAGGCACTGCAGGAACTCGCGCGAGGAAAACAGCAGCATGCCGCTGACGTGGACCCGCTGGTTGTTCCGCTGCGAGGCCTCGAGGATCTGGCCGAGGTCATCTGGCTTCATCTGCTCGCTGGCGCGCGAGGCGTAGATCAGGCGATACAGGGACATGGGTGCGAACTCTGCGCAGGGGACGTAGAGCCTGCACGCCGCTGCGTGGTGCGGATGTGTCGATGCTGTCAATCCGGCGTATGCGTGCTGCAGGCCAGGACTGCGGCGCCGGCATGGCATCGATGCGCGTGGCCTGAGGGCAGCTTCGGGCGCGAAGTTCGCATTCGCCCCGGTCCCGCTGTAGGAGCCAGCTTGCTGGCGATAGGCGCCCCGGATGGGACGATCGCCAGCAAGCTGGCTCCTACATTCGGGTGTTGTGGAAGGTCTTCTTTGCGCCCGGTAAGGACCTTCGCCGCCGGATCACCCGGCGGCGTGGCCCCACGCCTCAGGGATCGGGCACGAAGCCGAGCGGGAACGGATCGGCGCGGCGCGGATCGCGGGGCAGGTAGCGGGCCGGCAGGATGCCGGCGGCGACCAGGTTGTCCCGCGAGTCGTAGTAGAGCCGGTCGCTTTCCACCGGGTGACGGCTGGCCCGGCGGAAGCCGACCTGGCGCGCCGGATCCCAGCGCCGCGAGCCGTGCGCGGTGCCCAGCGCCTCGGCCTCGCCGGCGTCGGCCAGGGACTTGCTGGCCTCGGCCGCCGGCGCGGCGCGCTGCCGTGAGTCGCGGCGGCCCTCGCCGATCTGCGGCAGCGGGGCCGGCGGCGGGCGGAGCTCGCGCTCCTCGAATACCGCGACGCCAACCACCCCGACGTTGTCCGGGCGCCCGGTGCGCGCGGCATAGCTGTAAGGCAGTGCGGCGAAACGGAACTCGGCGACCTCGTCGAGGCTCTTGCGCCAGCCGCGGACCACGGTCTGCTGGTAGGGGCCGAGCACGTAGCCGCGCTGGTCGGGGGCGGCGGTTTCGCCGGTGACCGCATTGATGCCGTCGACCGAGAGCACCACCAGCAGCCGGCGCGGCGTGGTGTTGGCCAGGCGGATCGCATAGGCCTGCCCGTGCTCGCCGGCGACGAAGCGGTCTCCCGCGTAGTGCGCCGTCGGCAGGCTGTGCCCGCGGTGCAGGTCCTCCAGACTCATCCGCACCCGCGGCTCGTGGCGGGCCTCGGCCGCGGGCAGGGCGAACAGGGCGGCCAGCAGGCCGAGGGCAGTCAGCAGTCGTTTCATGGCGGATCCTCCGCGGTGGACTCGCCTGATTGAACGCGGCAGCCTGCACAGCGGGGTTGAGGGCCACACGCATCCGTCCGGCGACCCGGTGCGGAACGGCGGAAAGCCACGGGGGAGGCGGTCGATGAGCAAGGCCAAGGTCGAACTGGTCCGCGAGGGCGACTTCTTGCGGGCGATGCTGCTGGTCAACGATGCCTCCCTGATCGGCCATGACGCCCGGCTACGCCTGCGGCTCAAGGCGCGGGTCAAGGACTCACGCCCGGTACACGGCCTGCGTACGCTCTGGGAGCACGCCTTCCGAATCGAGGCCGAACATATGAGCTGCCCGTGCCCGAGTCCTGCCTCGACGGCTGCTATGTGTATGCCGGCGACAAGCTCGAGGTGGTGCTGGTCTCGGAGCTGAAGGTCGACGACGCCCTGCTCTTCGATACCGAGATCGACAGCGACCACTCTGCCCTGCTCGGTCCGCAACCCCGCGCCTGCACCGGCGACATCAAGCAGCTCGACCCCGCCGATGCCTTCTCGCTGGGCGCCAACCTCGCTTCGATTCCTCTGCGCAATCGGCTGATCGCGATCGCCCTGATCGTGTTCGGCGGCCTGCTGGTGCTGGGGAACATGGTGCTCGGCCTGCATGACGAGTTCACCCCCGAAGCGCAGACCCTGTTCTACGACCATAGCGGCAGCGACGGCAGTGAGTCGCCGCTGATGAAGGCGCTGATGGGCAGCGGCGCCCTGGGCGCCGGGGTCTGGTTCGCCCTGCGCGCCCAGCTGCGCCGCTACATGCGCTTTGTGCTGCGCGAGCATCCGCCGCTGCGCCGCGGCCTGCGCCTGAAGCTCGGCCAGCTGGTCGAGGCGCAGTCGCGGGTGCCCCTCAAGGGCGCCTGCATCCGGGTCGTCGCCGGTAATTGCGAGAAGGGTCAATACCGGCGCAAGAACAAGGACAAGGAGGAGACCCGCAGCTTCACCACGCCGGTCAGCGCGGTGGTGGTCTACGAGCGGACCTTCAACCTGCTGCCGGCCAACGTGCCGCTCGGCGGCTACTTCAGCGACGAGATCGACTTCGACCGGCTGTTCGACGCGCTGCTGCCGCCGCTGGAGATCGGCAGCCGGCACGGCA
Organism: Pseudomarimonas salicorniae; assembly: GCF_023156535.1. GTDB lineage: Bacteria > Pseudomonadota > Gammaproteobacteria > Xanthomonadales > Xanthomonadaceae > Pseudomarimonas > Pseudomarimonas salicorniae. The sequence goes on from NZ_JALNMH010000001.1 coordinate 247,483, forward strand.
TCGACGTGGTCTGGGAAGTCCAGCTGCTGCATCCGCAGCTGGTCGACCAGGAGCTGGCAGGCGGCACCGAAGGCCTGCGCTACGAGGACTTCCTCGAGCCCTGCTGAGCCGCGCTCAGCGCCTCAGCCAGGCCGCCGGATCGAGGGCCTGGCCGCCGCGGCGAAGCTCGAAGTACAGGCCGCTCGCGGCAAAGCCGCCGGAGCTGCCGGCGCTGGCCACCGGCTGCCCGGCCTCGATCCAGTCGCCGGGCTCGGCGAGCAGGGCATCACCGCCGGCATACAGGCTCATGAAGCCCTCGCCGTGGTCGAGGATCAGCAGCAGGCCATAGCCGCGCATCCAGTCGGCGAAGGCGACCCGGCCATGGGCGATGGCGGTGACCCGCGTGCCGGCCTCGGCCTCGATCCACCAGCCCTTGCTGGCCCGTCCGTCGGGCAGGGTGCCGGCATAGGCGCTGCGCAACGGGCCGGACAACGGGCGCGGCAGCCGACCCTTCAGCCCGGAAATGGCCAGGGTCTTGCCGAGGTCGTCGGGAATGTCGGCAAAGACGTCCTTCAGCGAATCGAGCAGGCTGGCCAGCTGGCTCTCGTCGCGGCCGAGCACGCGCTGCCGCTCGCGGGCATCGCGAAAGCGCCGATCGATCCCGGCAATCAGCCGCTCGCGCTCGGCGCGCTGCGTCTGCAGGGCCTCGAGCGCGGCCTGCTGGTCGGCCTCGGTGCGGGCGGCGATGGCGCGCTGCTGCTCCAGCGCGGCCTCGGCGTCGGCGAGCACCTTCAGGGTGCCGATCAGGGCCTCGGCGCGGGCCCGGCGATCCTGCTGCAGGTAACGCTGGTAGACCATCGCCCGCGACACCGCGTCCACGCTGTCCTGGGCCAGCAGCTGCTTGAGCGGCTCCTCGCGGCCGGCGGCGTGCAGGGCGCGGACCAGGGCAGCCAGGGCCTGACGCTCGCGCTCCAGCCGCGAGGCCGCCTCATCGCGCTCGGTCTGGAGGGCGTCCAGTGCGGCCTGCTGCCGCGCCAGATCGGCCTGAGCCGCGTCCAGCGTGCGCCGGCGCTCGCCGATCTCGCGGTCGGCCGCCCGCAGCGCCTCGACCTCGGCGGCGCGCTGGCCCTCCAGCTGGCGCTGCGATTCGGCCAGCTGCTTCAGCTCGGCGCGGACCCGGGCCAGCTTCTCGCTGACCTCGGCCTCGCGCTCGCCCGCGGCCGGCGCCAGCATCGGCAGCGCCAGCAGCAGCCAGGCCAGATGACGCGGCGCGCGCGACCGCTGCATCGCGGTGTTCAGGCCGCCAGCAGCGAGCGCCCGCTCATCGCCGCCGGCACCGGCAGGCCGAGCAGGTCGAGCAGGGTCGGGGCGATGTCGCAGAGCGCGCCGCCCCCGCGCAGGCTCGCCTCGCGCGGGCCGACGTAGACCAGCGGCACCGGCCCGGTGGTGTGCTGGGTATGCGGCTGGCCGGTCTCGGGGTCGCGCATCATCTCGAGGTTGCCGTGGTCGGCGGTGATCAGCAGGGCGCCGCCGACCGCCTCGATCGCCTCACGCACCCGGCCGAGCGCCATGTCGACCGCCTCGGCGGCGGCGATGGCCGCCTCCAGCACGCCGGTGTGGCCGACCATATCCGGGTTGGCGATGTTGCAGACGATCAGGTCAAAGCGCTTCGAGCGTATCGCCTCGACCAGCCTGTCGGTCACCTCGGGGCAGCTCATCTCCGGCTGCAGGTCGTAGGTGGCCACCTTCGGCGAGGGCACCAGGATGCGCTCCTCGCCCGGGTAGACCTGCTCGACGCCGCCGGAGAAGAAGAAGGTCACGTGGGCGTACTTCTCGGTCTCGGCGATGCGCAGCTGGGTCAGGCCGGCCCTGGCCACCACTTCGGGCAGGGTGTCGTCGAGGGTGCTCGGCGGGTAGGCGACCTCGACCGGCAGGTCCGCCGCGTACTCGGTCAGCGTCACCAGCTTCGACAGCCGCGGCCGGTGACCGCGGTCGAAGCCGTCGAAGCCGTCCTGCGACAGGCAGGCGGTCAGCTGGCGGGCGCGGTCGGCGCGGAAGTTCATGAACACGACGGCGTCGCCGTCCTCGATCGGCACACCGCCGCCGATCACGGTCGGTGCGACGAACTCGTCGTTCTCGCCGCGCGCATAGGCCGCGTCCAGCGCGGCCAGCGCGCTGTCGGCGCGCAGATCGGAGCCGCCGTGGACGATCGCCGACCAGGCCCGCTGCACGCGGTCCCAGCGCTTGTCGCGGTCCATCCCGTAGTAGCGGCCGCCGACGCTGGCCACCTGCAGCTGCGGGTGCCGGTCGCAGAGCGCCTGCAGCGCCTCGATGCTCGGCCGCGCCGAGCGCGGCGGCATGTCGCGGCCATCCAGCAGGGCGTGCACCGCGACCCGCTCGACGCCGCGCTCCACGGCCATACGCAGCAGAGCATGGATGTGCGCCTCGTGGCTATGCACGCCGCCCGGGGAGAGCAGGCCCAGCACATGCAGCACCCGACCGCCGTCGCGCGCCGCGTCGCAGGCGCCGACCAGGGCCGGATTTTCGCTGAAGCGCCCTTCCTCGATGTCGCGGTCGATGCGGGTCAGCTCCTGATACACCACCCGTCCGGCGCCGAGGTTCATGTGGCCAACTTCGGAATTGCCCATCTGGCCCTCGGGCAGACCGACCCGCAGGCCGCTGGTGTGGATCAGCGTGTTCGGGCAGTCGGCCACGAGGCGGCGCCAGTTCGGCAGCCGGGCCTGGGCCAGGGCATTGTCGGTCGGGTCATCGCGATGTCCCCAGCCGTCGAGGATCATCAGCATCACGGGTTTGGGGGCGCCCACGGCGGTCTCCGCAGAGAAAGCGGCCATTGTAAGGAATGCCGCGCGCAACGCCCGGGACCGCGGTTTAAACCCTTGGCCGCGGGGCTGCATCCAAGGCCTTCGAAACCCCCGGCGCGGCCGCGGCCCGCCTTCATCCGAACCGGAGTGAGCCCCATGAAACTACCCCTGATCGCCCTGCTGCTGATCTCGCCCCTGGCCCTGGCCGACTCGCCGAAGAGCATCGACAAGGTCAACGGCGCCATCCGCACCGAGGCCGGCACCGAGTACGGCGACCTCGATACCGTCAACGGCAGCATCAGCGTCGACGACGGCGTAATCGCCCGCGACGTCAGCACGGTCAACGGCGGCGTCACCCTGGATGACGGCGCCGTGGTCGACAACGTGGAGACGGTCAATGGCGGTGTCGGCATCGGCGAGAAGGTGCTGGTCAAGCACGATGTCGAGACGGTCAACGGCGGCATCCGCCTCGGCCGCGGCAGCCAGGTTGGCGGCAATGTCGAAACCGTCAATGGCGGCATCAGCCTGAAGGCGGCCGAAGTGCAGCAGGACATCATCACTGTCAATGGCTCGATCAACGTCGGCGAGGACTCGGTCGTCCACGGCGGCATCACAGTGAAGAAACCGAACAAGTCCGGCTGGGGCTGGGGCTGGGGCAGCAAGCCGAAGCCGCCGCGGGTCACCATCGGCCCGAACGCGGTGGTCAAGGGCACCCTGCTGTTCGAGCGCGAGGTCGAGCTGCTGGTCCATCCCAGCGCCAAGATCGGCCCGGTGCGCGGCGAGGAGCCGATCCGCCTCGACGCCAACGTCGAGCGCTGAGCCACGCTCCGACGCGCGGCGTGCTCAACCGGGCGCGCCGCGCAGCGAGGCAGCCGCGGCCCAGTCGCGGTAGCATCGCGGGTCCATCCCAACATGGACCCGACGCCTGATGCGCCACGTCATGTTCCCCAGCCTGCTGGCCCTTGCCCTTGGGGGCTGCCAGCCGGCCACCCCGCCGGCCGCCGACAGCGCGGCCACCCCGGCCGACGCCGCCCCCGCACAGGCCGCGCCGGCTTCCGGTCCGGAGATCTCGGCCGAGGATTTCGCCGAGCACGTCAAGGTGCTGGCCAGCGACGAGTACGCCGGCCGCGCCCCCGGCGGCCGCGGCGAAGAGCTGACCACCGAGTACATCAAACAGCAGTTCGAGCGCCTCGGCCTGAAGCCCGGCAACGGCGACAGCTGGTTCCAGAATGTGCCGATGGTCGCCATCACCGCCGACCCGAAGACCACGATCACGATCAAGCAGGGCGACAGCGAGGAGACCCTTTCGATCGGCCCGGACATGGTCATCGGCACGCTCAAGGGCGAGCCCGAGATCAAGGTCGAGGACAGCGAGATGGTCTTCATCGGCTATGGCGTCGACGCGCCCGAGGCCGACTGGAACGACTATTCCGTCGACGTCACCGGCAAGACCGTGGTGATGCTGGTCAATGATCCCGGCTTCCACGTCGGCAGTGAGGAACTGTTCCAGGGCAAGCGGATGACCTATTACGGCCGCTGGACCTACAAGTTCGAGGAGGCCGCGCGCAAGGGCGCCGCTGCCGCCCTGATCATCCATGACACCGAGGGCGCCGGCTACGGCTGGGACGTGGTGCAGAACAGCTGGAGCGGCGAGCAGTTCGACCTGCCCTCCTCGCTGGACCCCGCGCCGCGCCTGCCGGCCCAGGGCTGGATCAGCTCGGCCCAGGCCGGGAAGCTTTTCAGCGCCGCCGGCACCACGCTCGAGGCCATGCGCACGGCGGCCAACCAGCCGGGCTTCAAGCCGGTGCCGCTCAAGGCCCGTTTCAGCACCACCATCAAGTCCACCGTCCGCCAGGGCGAATCGAAGAACGTGGTCGGCATGCTGCCGGGCAGCGAGCGTCCCGACGAGGCTGTGGTCTATATGGGCCACTGGGACCACCTCGGGCACAACGAGGAGATGCAGCCCGACGGCATCTTCAACGGCGCCATCGACAACGCCACCGGCATCGCCGGCATCATCGAGATCGCCGAGGCCTTCGTCACCCAGAACCCGCCGCCCAAGCGCAGCGTGATCTTCCTCGCAGTGACCCTCGAGGAGTCCGGCCTGCTCGGCTCGAAGTACTTTGCCGCCCAGCCGACCCTGCCGCTGGCCAACATCGTCGGCGCGATCAACCTCGACGCCATGCCCCTGGTCGGCAAGACCCGCGACATGACCGTGATCGGGCTCGGGAACTCCGAGCTGGAGGACGTCTTGCGCAAGGTCGCCGAAGGCCAGGGCCGCGTGCTGAAGGTCGAATCCGGCGTCGAGAAGGGCTTCTACTACCGCTCCGATCACTTCAGCTTCGCCAAGGCCGGCGTCCCGGCGCTGTATGCCAAGGGCGGCATCGACCACGTCGAAGGCGGCGAGGCCCAGGGCCTGGCCTGGCAGGCGGCCTACACCGCCGACCGCTATCACAAGCCGGCCGACGAGTTCGACCCGAGCTGGGACCTCTCCGGGGTGATCCAGGACCTCGAGGCCTTGTACGCCGTCGGCCGCGAGCTGGCCGGCAGCGAGGCCTGGCCGAACTGGTACGAAGGCAACGAGTTCCGCGCCGCCCGCGACGCCCTGCGCCCGCCGGCCGAAGCCACCGAGTAAGCGTCACCGCGGCGGGCCGCCCTGACGGCCCGCCGCTGCATCAACGCCAATGAGCGATCAGGGCGCAAAGAAGACCTTCCACAACACCCGAATGTAGGAGCCAGCTTGCTGGCGATCGTCCCATCCGGGGCGCCTATCGCCAGCAAGCTGGCTCCTACAGCGGGACCGGGGCGAATGCGAACTTCGCGCCCAAAGCAGACCTTGCCGCAGTCAAATTCTGGGAGCGCCTTTGGGCGCGACCGCAGCGCTACGGATTCACCGCAGACCGCGGCCAGAGCGGATTTCCCCGGTCGCGCCCAAGGGCGCTCCCACAGTCGGGTTTCGTTGCGCGCCAATGAAGCCCCATAGGGTGTGCCTTGGCGCACCGATACGGGCGTTCGGACGGCACGCCCGGTGTGGCCAGCCGCACCCTATGAATGTCCGCTTTGCGCCCCCTCCACGCGTTCCAGCTCCTGCCCGCGTGCACGCGCCCCTGCCCTTCTGGCAAGCTGTCGCAGCAAGGCATCACGAGCTTCTCAATGCGACACCTCCCCCGTCTGTTCATCGCCTGGCTGCCCCTGCTGGGGCTGGTCGCCTGCGCCGGCACGCCTGAACACTCCGCTCCCCCAGCGGCATCGGCGAGCGTCAAAGCACCGTCGGGCCGGCTGAGCGGTCAGATCCTGCTGCCGCGCGAGCTCACCGCGCCCCCCGCGGGTCGGCTGCAGCTGCTGCTGGTGCCGCGCTTCAATCCATCACCGACCACCCTGGCCAGCGCGAGCATTGCCTTCGACACGCCCCCGCCGTGGTCATTCGAGCTGCCGTTCGAGCGCAAGGCGGTGGCCGATCCCACCCTGTTCCGCCTCGATGTGGCCCTGTTCGACGCCGCCGGCCAGCTGCGCTTCGTCAGCGACGGCGAACACCCGGTGAACCTGGATGTCGAGGCCGAACCCACCCGCATCGAGCTGATTCCGCTTTCCGACACGGATGATCGCGTCCTGCAGGCGGACTGCGGCGGCACCACCCTGACCCTGCAGTTCAGTGGCCCGGACCTGGTGCTGAGCGTCGACGGCGAACCCCATCGCCTGCGTCGCGCGTATTCGGCGGTTGGCGAGCGCTACATCGGCCCGGACGCCGAGCTGTGGCTGCAGCCGGACCGCGCCCGGGTGCAGCTCGGCGAGCGCAGCCTCAGCTGCGCGGCAGCGCGTCCAGCGGGGCCCTGAGGAAATCGAGCAGGGTCCGCGCGGTGTCGGCGGGCAGCTCCATCATCGGCATGTGGTTGCAGCCGTCGAGCAGGGCGAGCTGGGCATGGCGGATGCGCTTCGCGTACTCGTCGGCGGCGCTGCGGTCGATGACCCGGTCCTCGCGGCACCAGAGCAGCAGGGTCGGCACGCTGATGCCCTGGGCAGCCACCGCCGGGGCGTAGGCCTGGCCCTCGTTGCCGGCGATCTGCGCCAGCACGCTGCGCTCGAAGTCGACCTGGGCGCTGCGCTGGGCGATCAGGGCGCTGTCCGCCGGCCAGGGGATCCAGGGCTTGCGGGTGAACACCAGGTCGATCTGCCGGGCCAGGGTCACGGCGTCGATCACCTCGAAGGGATGCTCGCCGGCGCCGACCCTGCGCGAGAAATCGTTGTCGAAGGGCACACCGGCGGCATCCATCAGGACCAGCCGCTGCATTGACGCGGGCCCCTGACCGGCATAGACCGCGGCAACACCGCCGCCCATCGAATGACCAACCAGGCGCACCGGCTGCTCCGGGGCGACCCGGGCGATGAAGTCGGCCAGGCGCTCGGCCTGGGCGCGGAAGCCGTAGTCGGCGCCGGCGTCGCGCTGGCTCTCGCCCCAGCCCGGCAGGTCCGGTGCGATCACCCGGAAGTGGGCGCCCAGCTCGGCCATCACCGGCAGCCAGTTTTCCTTGCTGCCGGTGAATCCGTGGACCAGCAGCAGCGGCTCGCCGGCGCCGGTCTCGAGATAGCGCCAGCGCACCCCGCCGACCTCGACATCCCGTTCCACCGCGTCGGCCTGCCAGCGCTGGCGGGCGAACTCGGCCTCCAGCGCCAGCTGCGGCTGCCACCAGAGCAGGCCGACCGCAAGCAGCGGGAGCAGCAGCAGGAAGAGCAGGAAGCGCCCGCGCCGGCGCCGTCGGCGGAAACGTGGGCGCATCGGGTCAGTCTCCGCTCGGGGTCGGCTCGGCCAGCACGGCCTCGACCGAACCGATTGTGATCGGGTGATAGCCCGCGCGGGCGCGGGCGAACACCTCGCGAGCGAACTTGCGGCCCTCGGCGGTCTCGGCCAAGGCGGTGTAGATCGGCATGATCAGCTTGCGCCGGCCAATCCGCTCGAGGAAGGCGGCAATGGCCGGCTGCGCCTCGAAGTAGCCGCTGCGCACGGCCAGCGGATACCAGCGCATGGCGATCTCACCGTTCGGCGTGCCGGTGAACTTGAAGGCGCTGTCCAGCTCGACCATCTGCTCGCCATCCAGCTGCTTGGGCATGCCGTCGAGGAAGTGCAGCCACTGCTGGGTCACCCAGCCTCCGGTATCCAGTTCGGCAGCCGGGGTCCGGCCCTTGAGCCAGCGCTGGCGCTGCTTGTCGGCGGCGTCCAGCCGCTCCGAGCGGGTACTCGGCGCGCCCTTCGGGATGCCCGGGCCATAGAGCCACTCGCGCAGCTCGTCCTGGCTGACCGCATCAGGCTTCTTCGGCAGCAGCTCGACGTTGAGGTAGGCGATGAAATCCTCGCTGGAGACGCTCTCGAAGGCTTTGCGGTCGAACCAGCTGCGCAGGAAGGGGTCGAAGATTTCGCGGCCGAAGCGGCCCTCAAGGAAGCGCAGGAACCAGTGGCCCTTGACGTAGGCGACGTCGGTCAGTGCCTCGTCGGGGTCCAGCCCGGTCAGCGGCGGCAGGACCAGGCTCTGCCGCGAGGCGGGCACTTCCTTCAGCTCGTCGCGCAGGGAGGTCTCGTTGATGACGATCTCCATCTTCGCGGTTTCCGGCTCGAACACGGCCTCGGTGATCCGCCCCTCGACATAGTTGGTGAAGCCCTCGTTGAGCCAGATGTCCTTCCAGCTGGCATTGGTCACCAGGTTGCCCGACCAGCTGTGCGCCAGCTCATGGGCGATCAGCGCGACCAGGCTCTTGTCGCCGACGATCACCGTCGGGGTGATGAAGGACAGGCGCGGGTTCTCCATGCCGCCGAAGGGGAAGGACGGCGGCAGGATCAGCAGGTCGTAGCGCTCCCAGCGATAGGGCCCGTAGAGCGATTCGGCCACCTGGATCATCTTCTCGGTGTCGGAAAACTCAGCCAGCGCCTCGTCCAGGGTGGCCGGCTCGGACCAGACCCCGGCGCGCTCCGAGATCGCCCCGAACACCAGGTCGCCGGCGGCGATCGCCATCAGGTAGGACGGGATCGGCTGGCTCATGCGGAACACGTAGTCGCCATCGCGCGGCTCGCCGGGCGCGTTGTCCGCGCTCATCAGCACCATGATCTCGGGATCGCTGCGGACCCGCGCGGTGTAGGTGTAGCGCACGGCCGGGGTGTCCTGAAGCGGCACCCAGGAGCGCGCATGGATCGCCTGCGACTGGCTGAACATGAAGGGCAGCTTGCCGCCGCGGGTCATTGCGGGCTCCAGCCACTGCAGCCCGGAGGCGCCGGGCGAGGTGCGGTAGCGGATACGCACCGTCTCGTACTGGCGGCGCATATCGATGGCCAGCTTGGCGCCGAGGATCGGGTCGGCGGCCTCCAGCTTCCAGTCGAGCTTGTACCAGCCGCTGCCGCGGCGCTTGCCGAGCACGCGCTCGATCTCGAGGTCGCGGGTGTCCAGCCAGAGCCGGCGATGGTCCTCGTCGCGCCAGTCGAGCTGCAGGTCGGCGTGGCCACGCAGGGTGCGCGAGTCGAAGTCGAGCACCAGGGCGAGGCCCAGATTGCTGATCCGCACCTTGTCCGGCTCGGCATAGGAATGCTCGTCGCCGGCCCGGCCGCTTTCGGCCGAAGCAAGGATGGGAAACAGGCAGGCGAGCAGGCACAGCAGACGATGCATGGAGGCTCCGGTTCGCAGGCAAACGTCGGGAGTGTAGCGCAGCGGCGCGGACGGGCCCGCCGCAGTGCAGCGAAGCCGGGCGCCGGTCCGGACGGAGCGCTCGAGGACCCGGCCAACGACGGGCTTCGGCCTACCCGGTCGACCGCCGTTCGCTGATACGACGTGTTGAGGCATGCCGGGCGCCGGCCGCCGCGATCCGGGCACGCCGCTCGATGGGCCCGCGGCAACCGTGCAACTCGAACGGCGAGGCCCATGCAGATCGCACGAACCTGCCCCGGCTGGATTCGTAGACGTGGCGTGATGCCTGGCCGTCAAGCCCCGATGCCCCGTGCATCCTGCGCTGCGCCGATCGCACTGGCATCGATATTGCGTCCCCGAACCTGCCGGCACTGCACCGCGCATCTTGCGCCCGCTTCACCCGCCGCATGTGAACCTCATCCTTCATCCACCCGCGCGCCGCTCGCCGTGGCGCGCCCACCGGGGAGAACAGACCATGGACCAGGACGCACCGCTGATGGCCTTCCTGCGGGAGTCATCCGACCTCATTCTGACCTATTCACTGGACGGCCTCGTTGCCCTCATCCTGCTCGGCGTCGGCTTCATCGGCGGTCGCTGGGCCCAGCGCACTACGGAGCGCCAGCTTGATCGCATGCCGCACGTCGATGCCACGATCAAGCCGCTGGCCGGACGCGTGGCGAAGATCGCCGTGCTGGTGCTGGTGCTGGTCGCCGTGCTCGGCCAGTTCGGCGTGCAGACCTCGAGCATCATCGCCCTGATCGGTGCCGCCGGCCTTGCCATCGGCCTTGCTTTCAAGGACACCCTGTCGAACGTCGCCTCGGGGTTGCTGCTGCTGTTCCTGCGCCCGTTCAACGTCGGCGAGTTCGTCGAGATCGGCGACGAGTCCGGCGAGGTCCGCGAGATCGGCCTGTTCCTGACTCGCCTGCGCACGGCTGATGGTCAGTACGTCAGCGTGCCCAACAGCGAGGTGGCAAGCGACGCCATCATCAACTACACCCGCGAGCCCCAGCGCCGCATGGTCTTCGAAGTCGGAGTCAGTTACGACGCCGATCTGGACCAGGCCGAGGAGGTGCTGCTGAAGGCCGCCCGGGAGGATGATCGCATCCTTGCAGATCCCGGTCCGCAGGCCTTCGTCAGCGCGCTCGGCGACAGCTCGGTGAACTTCACCGTCCGCGCCTGGGCCAAGCAGGCCGACTACTGGCCGGCGCGTTTCGCCCTGCTCAAGCGGATCAAGCAGCGCCTCGACGATGCCGGCATCGGCATCCCGTTCCCGCAGCGCGAGGTCCGCGTCCTCAACAGCAAGATCAAGCTGGCCCAGGTCGGCGAGCGCGAGGCCGCGTAAGGGCAGGAGCCTCGTCCTCGCTTCGGTGATCCCGCCCGGCGGCCGCAACCCCGCCGCCGGGCGGTTGGCTTCGACCTTCGGCTTGTCGGAACATCGGCGCTCCTGAATCGCGGGAGGCCGACGCTGTCCAGCCGTCCACCAAGACTCGATCACCGGATCATCCTCGGTCAGATCGGCGAGGAACTGCTGAGCCTCGACCGGGGACTTCCGCATACCCTCTGGGCGCTGCTGCGCCACCCGGGAAGCAGCGTTCGGCGCTACGTCGAATGGCGCGACCCGAGCCTGACAAAACCGCTGCGCCTGGCCCTGCTCGCGCTCGCCCTGGCGGTGATCGCCTCGGCGCTCAGCGGGGCGGGTGAGGCCTTCGAAGCGGGTTTCCAGGATGCCCGCTCGGACACCGGTTCAAAAGCGGCTTCAACCTCCGGCCCTGCCTCCACCTGGCTGCTTGGACACCTGCAGTGGGTGCTGATGGGGATTTGGGTGCCGGCCACCGCTACGGCCCTGCACTGGGCCTACCGGCCGCTGCAGCTCAATCTGGCCGAACGCACGGTGATCGCCCTGTACGCGCTGGTTCCGCCGCTGTTGCTGTTCAGCCTGGCCATGCTGTTGCCGCTTCCCACGCACAAGGCGGCCGAGTCGCTTCTGGTGTTGGCACCGTTTGCGTGGACGGCCTTGGTCGCCTATCGCTACGCCCGTCCGGAGGCGCTTTCGGCCTGGCGTGTCCCACCTTTCCTCCTGCTGCACTGCCTCACCCTCTGCCTCCTGTTCTTCCTTGCGATGTTTGCCGCCATCGGAATCGATCGACTGCTGGTCGAGGCCTAGGGAGCCTCTGGGGGTCGGCGGCGAACACCCGGTCGAGCACGCCCTGCCCAGCTTCAGGGCGCGGCCTGTCTTGCGCGCCATTCGCCGCCCAGCGTCGACTGGCCGCCCCGGCGCTTCCCGGCAGATCACGGGCGCATCCTTTGCACCAATGGGCGGGTTGGGCGTGAAGTTCGCATTCGCCCCGTTGAATCAATTGGGCCGATGTTCTTTGGGAGTGCCCTTGGGCGCGACCGCGGAGTTCCGCTCTGGCCGCGGTCTGAGGTGAATCCGTAGCGCTGCGGTCGCGCCCAAGGGCGCTCCCACAATTTGACTGCGGCAAGGCCTGCGTTGCGGCGCAAACCGCACCTTGCAGCGCCGTTGCACGTAGGAGCCAGCTTGCTGGCGATAGGCGCCCCGGAGGGGACGATCGCCAGCAAGCTGGCTCCTACATTCGTGTTCTGCGGAAGGCCTGCTTCGCGTCTCCCGCCTCTGCGCCGGGGCCGGACCGGCGGCGGGACGGCTGTGTTAGCGTCTCGGTCGGCGCAGCGAAGGAGGCCTTGATGATCCGCACCGTGCTGTTCCGCCGTCACGACCAGTCCCTGGTCTTCGGCGGCGAGGAGCTGATTGCGCAGTGGCAGGCCGAGCCCGACAGCCTGCTCTGGGCGGATTTCTTCGAGCATGACCCGGAGCAGGAACGGCAACTGCTGCTGCAGCGCTTCGGTCTGCACAAGCTGGCCATCCAGGATGCCCAGCGTGACCGTCACCAGCCAAAGATCGAGACCTTCCCGGACTACGTCTTCATCCTGCTCAAGGGCCTTGGTCCGGACACCGGCAGCTTCGAGTTCGGCACCATCCAGATCGCCCTGTTCATCGGCCAGCGCTTCCTGGTCACCCGTCACTCCGGGCCGTCCTCGAGCATCGAGCGCCTGCTCGCCGAGGTGAAGGAAGACCCCGCGACCTGCGCCGCCGGCCCCGACGCGATGGCCCTGCGCCTGTCGCGCATCTCGGTGGACCGGTATGTGCAGAGGCTGATGACCCTCGAGCCGCGCCTGGAGGTGCTGGAGCAGGAGATCACCGAGAACCCCAATGACGAACTGCTCTCCGAACTGACCGGGTACAAGACCGATCTGCGCAAGTTCCGCCGGGTCCTGCTCTACCACGTCCAGGTCTTCGACGAGCTGCGCCAGCACCCGCCGGCCCAGGTCCGCGCCGACCACGTCCACGAAATCCGCGACGTGTTCGAGAACCAGGAGCGCGCGAGCAGTCTCGCCACGCTCTACTACGAGGTCGCCACCGACCTCAGCGAGGGCTACATCTCGCTCGCCTCGCATCGCCTGAACAACATCATGAAGGTGCTGACCATCGTCACCGTGGTCTTCGTGCCGCTCAGCTTCCTCGCCGGCGTCTACGGCATGAACTTCGAGAATATGCCGGAGCTCAACTCCCGGTTCGGCTACTTCGTCCTGCTCGGGCTCATGGCGGCGATCGCCGTCACCCTGCTGTACGTGTTCAGGCGGAGGAAGTGGCTGTAGCGGAACGGGCGGCCACCCCTTCCGCCGGCACCCGGCTTCAGGCCGGTCGCAGGGCGGCCTCGAATCCCGGGTGGTCGCGCAAGCCGGCGAGATCCGGATCCTGCCGCGCCCATTCCGCCGCAAACGGATGCTCGGCGCAGAATGCCGCGAGCAGGGCGAGGGCCTGGTCGGCGCGTCCGCGCAGGCTGGCAAGGCAGGCCCGGTTGTACGCCGTATCCCGTTCGAGCCAGCGCTCGGCTTCGTCGAAGGCCGCATCGGCGCCGGCCTCGTCGCCGTCCATGCGCAGGCATTTTCCGCGCCCCATCCAGTACATGCCGTTCTGCGGATCGAGGTCGAGGGCGCGGGCGTAACACTCCCCTGCCGCGGCATAGTGCCCCATCACCTCCTGCACGATGCCCTGCTGGCAATGCGCCATGTGGCAGGTGGGGTCGACCTCGAGGGCACGGGCGTATTCGGCCAATGCTTCCTGCGGCCGCCCGAGGTCACGATGCAGCTTGCCGCGCTGGATGAAGTACTCCGCGCTGCGTCCGGAGTCGGTCGGCAGCACGTCCAGCGCTTCCTCGAGCCGCTGGAGCGATTTCAGGGCAAGGCTCCAGCGAAGTCGATCGGACTCCTCCAGCCGGTCGGCGGGGATCTCCCGCGAGTGCTGCTCGGCAGAGCCGAAATCCTGCCGCTCGAGGGCGGCGACCACTTCGGCACGCAGGGATGGGGCGGACTCGCTCACGGATGCGTTCCTGACAGAGGGCACGGGAGGCCGCGCATGATGCGCGATTTCGCGTCGCCGATCGAGCGGCCGCCTGACCGCGCCGCCCTGCCCTGCGCGCAGCACTCCCGCACCCCAGAGCGCCGGCCAAACGAGCCGCTGATGGGAAGCCGGAGGGGCCCCAGCCGGGCATGCAGGGCGCCTGTCCGCGTTCACCGCAGGCTCGCGACCTCACCGCGCAAGGCGCTGGTCATCGAGGTCCTTTACGCGCCCTTAAGCCGGGCGTCCCTACCTTCGGGCCGGTGACCTCGATTTCGAAAGGAACTCGCCATGTCATCCAGTCTCAAGCCCACCAGCGGCGCGCCCTTCCCCGACCTGACCTGGCCAACGGTTGACGGAGGCGTGCTTGATCTCTCGCGCCAGTCGGGCTGGCGCATGCTGATTGTCTATCGGGGCGCGCACTGCCCGCTGTGCAAGCGCTACCTGAAGCAGCTGGAGTCGCTGAAGGGCGACTACGAGTCGGCCGGCATCTCGGTGGCCGCCCTGTCCGCCGATCCGCAGGATCGCGCCACCCGCGACGCCAGGGAGGAGGGCTGGACCTTCACCGTGGGCTACGGACTCGACCGGGCCGGCATGAGCGCCCTGGGTCTCTACGTGTCCTCTCCGCGCAGCCCGGAGGAGACCGACCGGGATTTCGCCGAGCCCGGTGTCTTCGTGGTCAACCCGAAGGGCCAGCTGCACATCGTCGACCTCTCGAACGCACCGTTTGCGCGGCCCGACCTCAAGAGCCTGCTCGACGGCCTCAGTTTCATCCAGTCCAAGGACTATCCCATCCGCGGCACCGCCTGAGTCCGACCCTGTCCCCCCGGCGAGCGGCCGCCCGCTTCGCCGGCCCGCCCGACCCGCATGAGGAAAGCGCCATGAGCGACCATGTCTACAAGCACATCGAACTGACCGGCTCCTCGACCGAGAGCATCGAGGCCGCGGTCCGCAATGCCCTGGCCAAGGCTTCCAGGACCGTCCGCGACATGCGCTGGTTCGAGGTCACCGACACCCGCGGCCATATCGAGAACGGCCAGGTCGCGCACTGGCAGGTCACCATCAAGGTCGGCTTCACCATCAGCTAGGCGGCCCGCGTCGGGGTCGTCGCGGGGGCCGAGCCCGCGGGGCGCGAAAAGTCCGAGCCGCGTCACGGTTCGGGGCACCCGGCCCGCCCCACCGCGGGGCACGCGCAGCCCGACTGCTAGACTCGCCTGCCTCGTCGCTTTCGAAGGGCTACCCCTTACCGATGAGCCGTGCAATGTTTCCGACCGCCGCCCGGGCGACGGTCGCTGGCGTCCTGCTGGCCTGCCTGGCCTGGGCATTACCCGCCCGGGCCCAGCTCGACTACGCAGAGCTGTCCCGGCTGCCGCCCTTCCCCGAAGAGTTCGAAGCCCTGGACGACCCGGGCCGTCTCCTGTGGCTGCGTTCGGCGCTGGCCAAGGCCAGCTCGCCCGCCGAGGTCTACCGGCTGAAGCGGGTGCTGTTCAGCGAGCTGTACTACGCCGGCCAGGAGGAGACAGCGAGCGAGATCTGCGTGGAGAGTCCACCGCTCCGAGAGGATCTGTTCTATCGCCAGCAATGCATCCTGGTCACCGCGGCGGACTTCGCCACGGCCCAGCAGCAGCTTGCCGCACTCGTCCACGACGCCCGTCAGTCGGGGCGCGACGCGGCGGCGGCGCAGATCCTCTCCGACATGGCCTGGGAGCAATCCAAGCAGGGCGACATCGCCGCGGCATTCGAGAGCTACGAGACGGCGCTTTCGATTGCTCCGGCCGACGATCTCGAACTGCTCAGCACCCTGATGATGGATACCGCGACCAACTACATCGTCAACGGTGACGAGACCTATGTGCGTCGTGGGATCGAGCTGCTGGCGCGCTCGCGCGAACAGAACGAGCAGGCGCTCCGCAATCCCGGGCCGGACCTCGATGCGGCACTGCTGCGCGACAACATCCTCCTCACCCATTTCAATACCGGCATCGCCTACGCGCTCCACCTGTTCGACTATGCCAAGGCCTTGAGCAGCTTCGAGCAGGTCAACCAGGCGGAAAGTCCCTACCTGGCCAGCTCGCTGACCTTCTCCGCCCTGTCGGCCGCCGAGCTGGGCCAGTACAAGCGGGCTAGGCGCTTCCTGGAGCGGGTCGAGGCCGAAGGCTCCAGCTACTTCTCGGAGCGTCCGGTGGTCAAGGGATACCTCGGCTGCTACCAGCAGCTCACCCGGCGCCATTGGGACGCCGCGCAGCCGCTGTCGAACTGCCTGTCGCTGGACCCCGAGACAACCATCGAGGTCCAGCTCGATGTCTATCGACGGCTGACCGAGATCGACGATCCGGCCATCCAGCTGGCCGGCCTCAAGGCGCTGAAGTCGCTGTTCTTCGAGCGACTCGAACCCCAGCTGCGTGGACGCGGCTCCAGCGCCGCCTCGAACACCGAGCTGGTCCGGCTGCAGCGCGAGTCGGACCTGAAGAGCGTCGTGCTGCGGCAGCAGGAAGACCTGCAGCGCGAGCGCGAGGAGGCCAACACGCAGCGACAGAATTTCTTCATCGCGCTGACCATCCTGCTGCTGACCCTGGCCCTGCTGATCGCCTCACAGCTGCGGCAGAAGAAGCGCCTCGCCGAGCAGTTCGAGCGGATGAGCGTGCGCGATGCGCTGACCCAGCTCGGCAACCGTCGATTGCTGGAACAGCAGATCGACCGGGAGCTGGCCCACGTCGCGCGGGCGCGGCGCACCGACCCCGGTACGGCGCTGGGGATCTTCGTCTTCGACATCGACCACTTCAAGCGGATCAACGATACCTACGGCCACCGGGCCGGCGATGAAGTGCTGGTCGAACTGGCGCGGCGCGTCGGCCTGGCCACCCGGGAGAGTGACCTGCTGGTGCGCTGGGGCGGCGAGGAGTTCGTCTTCGTCGCCCGCGTTGACGGTGAGGCGCGTATCCGCCAGCTGGCCCAGCGGATCGTCCGGGCGGTCAATGGCGAGCCATTCGCCGTGTCCGGCCACCCGCCGCTGCAGGTCACCTGCACCGTCGGTGCCGTGCAGTTTCCCTTCATCGACACCGACAATCTGCAGGTCTGGACGCGACTGGTCAGCCTTGCCGACGCCGCGCTCTACCACGGCAAGTCGCTGGGCCGGAACGGCTGGGTGATCGTCAGCAACCGCTCGGTCGACTCGCTGGAGGGAATCGATCGGGTGCTGGGCCAACCGTTGTCCGACGCGGTCGCGGCTGGCGCGGTATCGGTGCAGACCTCGTTCGACGAACCGACAGTACAGGCCTTCACGCCGCTGCCGCAGTAGGGATTGCGATCCGGCCAATCGCCGCCGCCTTCCCGGGCATTTCGGCCAGGGCTGTCGGATCCGGCTCTGTGCGTGATCGACAGGCAAGGCTAGTCTCGCGCTGCAGATCCACCCCGGCTGGAGTGCCTGGCGGGCGCGCGGGCCGGGAGATCTCAATCCCCCCGCCGCTCAATCTTCCCGGGAGACCCGCATGACCAGCAGCCACCCGCTTCTCGCCCCCGTCGTTGCCCTGTGCCTGTGGTGCGCGCTGATCTGGGCCTGGATGTACGCGACGCGGATCCCGGCCATCCTGCGCATGCGCATGCAGCTCGACGGCGCCGCCCCGCGGGGAGAGCAGATGGCCCTGCTGCCGGCATCCGTCCGCTGGAAGGCCGACAACTTCAACCACCTGATGGAGCAGCCCACCTACTTCTTCGCGGTCGCGCTGAGCCTTGCCCTGCTCGGCGACGCCTCGACCGCCAGCCTGGCCCTTGCCTGGACCTACGTGGCGATCCGCGTCGTGCACAGTCTGATCCAATGCCTGTGGAATCACATCCCCGCGCGCTTTGTCGTCTTCGTGCTCTCCTCGCTGGTCCTGTTCGCGCTCACCGCCAGGGCAGCGGTGGAGGTGTTCCAGCCGGGATAGGTCAACCACCCGGCAGAACCGACCTGCCTCGATCCGCTCCGCAACACCGTTTGCGTCAGGCGCCGGCACCACGCGCGAAGTCTTCCAGTCGCCGTCGAGCATCGATTCCCCGGCCCAGGCGGGGCAAGACGGACCCGCTTCTCGCGCAGTGGAGGTCGACCCTCGTCCGTGGCAGCGCTGAACTGCTGCGTTCGCCGGAAGCTCCCACCCCGGCACGCGGGGTCCTCGACTTCGCCAGGGTCCGGAACCGGAGACGGTGAGCGCACCGAGCCGGACCGCGCCTCGGTCACACGGCTCGAACGCCTGTCAGGCCCGGTCAGCCATCGCCGAGCCGGTCCGCCGCCCGGGCGACGCCCTTCAGCCATGACCGCGGCGAGACCCCGGTCCTCTGCCGGAACAGGCGACTCAGGGCCGAGGGGTTGGCGTAGCCCACCTCGGCGGTCACCTGCTTCAGCGAGCGCCCCTGCTGCAGGCGCGACTGGGCGAGGGCCAGGCGCCAGTCGGCGAGGTAGTCGCCGGGAGACTGACCGACGCACTGCTTGAAGCGGGCGGCAAAGGCGCTGCGCGACATGCCGGCCGCCTCGGCCAGCGATTCCAGGCTCCATGGTTTGGCCGGCGCCTCGTGCAGGGCAACGAGGGCCCGGGCTAGCCGCGGCTCGGACAGCCCCCGCAGCAGGCCCGCAGGCACGCCGGCGCGCTCCGGATGGTCGAGCAGCCAGCGCAGCAGCTGGATCAGCACCACCTCGAACAGCCGGTCGGCGAGCAGGCGCTGGCCGCAGCGCTGGCGCTCGGTCTCGGCAAACAGCAGGGCCAGCGACTGGTCCAGCCCCTCGATCTCTCCCAGCGGCATCAACAGCAGGGGCGGCAGGGCGCGGGCCAGCGGGCTGTGGTCGCCGCCTTCGAGGCGAATCGTGGCGCAGGTGAAGTCGGCGCCCTCGATAGGCGGATTCTCGAACTCGTGGTGCAGGGCACGCGGGTAGAACACCACACTCGGTTCCCTCACCTCGATGCTGCGCGGCAGGCCACTGTCGCGGCCGTGGCGCAGGAGCAGCTCGCCGCGCTTGAGCACGTGCAGGAAGCCGCGGCCCGGTTCGAGCTCGAAGCGGTTCAGACCGCACAGGGGGCCGGCATGGAACAGCTCGGCACGCACCCTGAAGTGGGCGAGCACGGCGGAGAGCCGGTCAGGACTGACGCTCATCAGAGACGATCCGGTAACTTTGGTGGACTCCTCGCACCCAATCGTACACGCCGGCCGCGCAGACTGTCTCCACCCCGGGCCCAGTCCGGCTCCCACACCCACAAGGAGACTCCCATGTCACGTGTTGCCCTGCTTACTGCCGATTCCGTGGATGCCCCGCGCGCTGCCCTGCTCGGCGAGATCCAGGCCGGCTTCGGCGCCCTGCCCAACATGTTCCGCGCCGTGGCCCATTCCGAGTCCGCGCTGCGGCAGATGTGGAGCAGCTTCGGCGCCCTTGGCCAAGGCCGCCTCGATGCCAGGCTCGGCGAACAGATCGCGGTGGCGATCGCCAACCGCAACGGCTGCGGCTATTGCCTTGCTGCCCACACCGCGCTGGGCCGCAAGGCCGGCGCCAGCGCCGCCGACATGCGCGCCGCCCAGACCGGCGACTCGGAAGATGCGCGTACGGCCGCGGCGCTGCGCTTCGCCCTGGCCGTGGTCGAGAAACGCGGCAGCGTCGACGACAGCGAGGTGGAGGCCCTGCGGGCCGCCGGCTTCGATGACGGCGAGCTGGTCGAGATCGTCGGCCACATCGCGCTGAACCTGTTCACCAACTACGTGAACCTGGTGCTCGACGTGCCGCTCGACTTTCCCGCGGTCGAGCTGCGCAAAGCCGCCTGAGCCTGCGCCGCAGACCCATAACATCCTGGTCCACCCCCGCACGCCGCCCGGCGTGCGGGCCCCCTGCACGGAGCCGCCCATGGACACCGCCACCGCGCCGCTGGCGCCCGAACTCGAGGTGCAGCGCTGGTTCAACACCTCGCGACCACTGAGCCTGTCCGCGCTGCGCGGCCGGGTGGTTGCCCTGCATGCTTTCCAGATGCTCTGCCCGGGCTGCGTCAGCCACGGCCTGCCGCAGGCCCAGCGCATGCACGAGGTCTTCGCCGGGCAGGGCCTGCAGGTACTCGGACTGCACAGCGTGGTCGAGCATCACCAGGTGATGGGCCCCGAGGCCCTCACCGCCTTCATCCACGAGTACCGGCTGCCGTTTCCGATCGCCGTCGATCGCCCCGGCAGCGACGGACCGCTGCCGATGAGCATGCGCGCCCTGCAGCTGCGTGGCACGCCCAGCCTGGTCCTCATCGACCGCGGCGGACGCATCCGCCTGCACCACTTTGGCCGTCTGGACGACATGCGGGTCGGCGCGGCGGTGGCCAGGCTGCTCGCCGAAGACGGCGCGGCGGCCTCCGCGCCCGGAAGTGAGACCGAGCAACAGTCCGCTTCGGGCGGGCACTGCAGCGACGGCGCCTGCGCGCTGCCCGAGCGTGCGCTGCGCCGGTAGCGCTCAGGGCCGCTGTTCGCCGGCCTCGAAGCCCGAGCGCAGCAGCCGGTCAGCGGCGCCGGCGTCCTGTACGTCGAGGGTCCACTGCCGCGAGTGCACGGCGTCGGGTCCGGCATGCTCGGGCTTGATGAAGGGGCTGCGGTCGCTGACCCGGAACTCGAGCAGGCGCTGCGCCGGCGTCGCCGAGTCGAAGCGCAGGTCCAGCTGCGGACCGACCGCGCCCGTGAGCGGCTGACCATCGAGCAGCCACTGGAGCTCGATGCCGGAGGCGGTCACCGGTAGCACACTGGCCGAGAACCGCTGCGTCTGGCCGACCTGCAGGCTGACCGTGGCGCTGGTCGCCGGCGATTCGCTGCCCGGCTCGATCAGGTCGATGCCGGCGGCCGGCGTGCCGAAGCCGCCGCGGTACAGCCGCAGCACATAGGCCTCGCGACAGACCGGGCAGAAGCCGTCGGCGCCTAGCACGTTCATCAGGCACTGGTCGTGCACCGGCCGGTACATCCCGCTGGTCCGGTAGCGCGCGCCCTGGAACAGGCCGACGCCCGCTCGGCCTGCCGGCGTCGGGATCGGGTTGCCCGGCGTGAACCAGCGCCGCCACTTGGTCAGTGCCGGATCGACCTGGTCGGTGACATTGGCCTCGCAGTTGGGGCCGGTGCCGAGATCGCTGCAGTTCGGATAGCCCGGGTAGGGCGCGGTGTACTCGTCGGCGAGGCCGGTGAAGCTGTGGCCGTATTCGTGGATCAGCACCAGCACCGCCGACGGGTGCGCCGAGGTCACCGAGATCGAGCCACCGGCGCCGCCATAGACCGGGTCGTTCACCAGCACGGCGATCTTGTCCCAGCCGGGCACCGCCGCCGCCGCCGTCAGCACCTTGCTGTAGGACACCGACAGCAGTCGATGGATCTGCGCGGTGCAGAAGCGCGCGTCGAAGGCGGTGTCGCGGAACTGACCGGCGCGCGGATCACGCTGCGCGCCGCTGTCGCTGCAGCACAGGCTGGACGAGCAGCCCGCCTGGTACGGCGGGTGATCGGCCCCGGACTGGTTGGAAGCCGTGAACAGCCGCGCGACATTGACCAGCGCGCGGTACTCGTTCTGCGGACTGGTGTCGAACATCTCGGCCACCGCGGCGTCGGCCTGCGCATTGAACGCGGTCTGCTCGGCAGCGGTGAAGCCGTCGCCCATCAGCAGCAGGTCGACGCGATTGCCCGGCGGTCCTTGGCCGCCCTTGGCCCGCTGCGGCAGCCGCGCGGCAAACTCCGCCAGCGGCAGATCGCCGGCCTTGGCCGCCAGCTCGACCAGATCGAAGGACATCGACCCGATGCCGGAGTCGACCTCGATTCGGTCGGCCTTCGCCTCGACCCGCACCACGAAGACGCGCTCCGGATCCTGCACCTCGTAGCGCTGCAGGCGTCCAGCCGCATCGGCCTGTTCAAAACGTACGCCGCCAGCCACCTCCTGCGTCCAGGCCCGCAGCAGCCGGGCCCCGCGATAAGCGCGCAGCGCGATCCGGGCCGAGCCATCCGCGCGGATCTCGCCCGGCAGCAGGGCCTTGGCGTCGATCGAGGCGGGGTCCAGCGCCAGCCCCACCCGGCGGTAGAACTGCGGCTGTGGCTGGCCCTTGGCGTCCAGGGCCAGCACCAGGTAGTGGCCGGGTCCGGCCAGCGCCGCCATCGGCAGCGCCAAGCACGCCGCCACCATCCATCGAGCAAATCCAGCGCCCAGCATCGATCTCTTCCTCGGTGAACCGGCAGGTAGAGGGCCGTGATCCCGAGTGTCCGACAGCCGGCGCCCGGAAGGAAGTACATGGCGTGCGGATCGGCATCGACGGCAACGCAGGCCCCGACCCGGCCTTGGCCCACCGAACTACAGTCCCAGGAAGGCCGACATCCGCGAACACTCCTCGTCCAGCGCCGGCCGGAAGGCCGCGTCGCGCGGGGCCCGCCCGGCCACGAAGCCGGTCTGCACCTGCAGCCGCCCGCAAGCGGTCGCGACATTGGCCCAGCCGATCACCTGCCCGCGCCAGAGCATCGGCAGCGCGTAGTAGCCGCGCACGCGCTTCGCCGCCGGCGTGTAGGCCTCGAAGCGGTAGCCCCAGGCCCAGAAGCGCTCGAAGCGCTCGCGGTCCCAGACCAGCGGGTCGAAGGGCGCCAGCAGGCGCAGATCGTCATCGAGCACGGCGTCCCCGGAAAATCGCCGCGCCGCCGGATGCTCACCCTCGGGCCAGAACCAGAGCGTGCCGTCGACGCTCGCCTGGGGCAGGCGCGACCGGGCCCGCCTCAACACGTCATTCCGCCGCTCGCGCCACTGCGGGGTCGCCGAGCCGGTGATCATCGACACCAGACGGCCGAGGCCGGCCGCGGGCAGTGGCGCGTACTTGGCGACGATCAGGTCGACCAGGCCGTCGAGGATGTCATCGGTCTCATCCGGGCCCGGCGACTCGCGTCGATGGGCGTCCTGAGCGGCATAGGTGCGCACGCCGCTTTCGCGCCGTGCCACGCGCAGCAGCCCACGGTAGTGCATGCCGTCGAGCAGTTCGGTGCTGGCCCGGCTGTTGCCGCCGAACCAGTTGCGGGTGCGGCCGTGGGCGAACGCGGCATCGACTTCGCGCGGGTGCGCCACACCCCGCTCGCGGACAAAGTCCAGCACCGCCTCGGCCTCGGCCCAGCGCGGCGCGCTCCACTCGCGCCGGGCAACGCGTGGATGCAGCAGGGCCTGGGTCGCCCGCGGCAGGATGCCGTAGTTGACGAAGAAGTCCTCCTCCAGCGCCAGCCGCGGATAGCGCGCCTCGAGATCGCCCGCCCGGTAGTCGCGGACCCGATGCCGCAGGGTCAGATCCTGGGCCCGGGCCGGCGCGCGGATCGGGTCCATCTGCACGAAGCCGAGCCGGCCGATCGCCCGCATCAGCGTGGTCGGCTTGAACAGGGTCCTGCAGATGGCGTAGCGGCGCAGCTGGTCGAGCGTCGGGACGGACTTCATCGCGCCAATCCGGAAGCGCCCGGCGCCAAGTGCGGGCTCGCGGCAGACGATAACGCCATCCGCATCGTCTTACCCTGCCCGGCCGGATTGCGACGCAGGCGGTCGCCGCGAAGCGCGGCCGTCGGTGATCCGGTTTGCCCGCTGCGCCGCGGTGGAGCACGAAGGCCGGCACCCCACGGCGGGCAACTGCGCGGTATCAGCACAGCGCAGCAGGACCGCACAGGCCCCTCAGGGCGGCGGCAGTGCTGCGCCCAAACCGAAGGTTCAGTCGCACTCGTAGTCGGAGATGCCGTCGAGGATGTTGACGGCGTCGTCCAGGGCGTCGACGAAGGCATCGCGATCCATCTCCTCCCAGGCATCGTCCAGCCGCGACGCGGCCTGGCGCAGGCCGCTGTTGCCCTCGGCGCGGGCGATCAGGTCCAGGGCGTCAACCACCTCGCGCAGCGCCTGGTCCTCGCTGCTGTCCTCGCCGACCTCGGCGCCCTCGTCCATCGCATCGGCGATCTGGTTCAAGGCATCGGCCACCTCCTCGACCTGGCCGCAGTCCAGAACGGCCTCGGCCTGCAGGCAGGGCGGCAGGGTCAGGGCAACGGCAAGGAAGACGCCTCTAAGCGACATGGTCATGGGCAATGCTCGTCGGGCCGCTCAGCTGCGGCGACCCAATCTGTCAGCTTGCCCCGTCGGTCGCAAGCCGCAGGCCGCCATCAGCCAAGGGCGGACGACCCGGCATCGCTCACCCACATGGGCGTCCCAATGCAATCGAGCGATCCCCGGCAGGTGCAGGCGCCGGGCTTACTGACGCCACGCCACAGATCGACGCCAGCAGGCAGCCCCTGCTATCGATGAAACGCCGCGTGGTGCCCGGGGTCGCCAGGCTGGCCGCGGTCTACGCCGATCGCTCAGTGCTTCAGGATCACGTACAGCGCGTGGATGATGCCCGGGATGAATCCGAGCAGGGTCAGCAGGATGCTCAGCCAGAAATGCCCCTTGAAACCGACCTCGAGGAACACGCCCAAAGGGGGCAGGAGGATCGCGAAGAGAATCTTGAAGATGTCGGACGCGGTGGCCGGCATGGGTCTTCTCCATGAGTACGGATGCGGGTTTGATCTTTCGCTGCGAGTGGCTGGATCGTAGCACCGGCTTTGCGCGAAGGATGGCTTGCCCATGAACGGGGCAATGCGTCGGTCGCAGGGCATTCAGCGACGCCGCCCCATGCGGCGGCTCCGCTCCACGCCACACACCTCGCCCCCTTCCGCGTAACTGCTCGCGCCAGCGGCCTTGCAAGGACTGCTCGACGCTGTGTGCCTCACGCGGGCAAGCGCAAGGCCGCACGAGGAACGCTCGCAGCGTGAAACCCGCCAGCGGATCTCGCCCCCGTCGGGCCGGAGCCTCAGGAGATCAGCGCTCCGCTTGAGCGCTGCCGCACGGCGGACAGGAAGCCCGACCGAGGGGGCGCCGTATAGCCATTGGCAGCCTGAGTGTCAGGTCGCAATCATCTTAGGATTTTCCCTGATCCATGCACATCCCATGACGCCGATGGCATGATCCGGTGGTGATCGCTCGGGTTCTGTCAGTCAGTGGCCCGGCCATGCGCGGCCCTGCCGCCCGCCTGAGGACTCGGTTCTCGAGGGCCAGATACCTTCCTGGCCCGCCACGGTCCTTCATGCCCGACCAAGGGGGCGCTACCGGAATGCACAAGCCAAGGGTTCAGCAATCGCGTCGCCGCCTCCTGAGCTCTCGGGTGACTTGCGTCGCGGCGCTGATCTTGCTTCTTGCCGCCTGCCACAGTCCGCCGCCTCCCTTGCGGATCGCCCTGCTGGAATGGCCGCCCTATGAGCTGGCTTTCTGGGCCGAGCACCAGGGCTGGCTGGATCCCGGACAGGTGGTCCTGCTCGAGTACGAGACACCGGCGGAGGTCGCAAGAGCCTTCACCACGGGAGCGGTCGATGTCATTGCGGTGACCAGTGACTTCGCGATCACGCTTCTGAGGGACCAGCCGGAGACCCGCCTGTTCCTGGTGATCGACACATCCGAAGGCGCCGACGCCGTTCTGGCCCGCGAACCGGTCGTCGACCCGGAATCGCTGCGGGGAAAACGCATCGGAGTCGAGTCGGGCCCGCTCGGGGCATTCATGCTCTCCCGGTTCCTGACCCACTTCGGCCTCTCTCCGAGTGATCTCGAAGTCCAGTACGTCGACCTGCCATCGCAGGTTGAGGCCTGGGCAGCGGGCGAGCTCGACCTGCTGATCACCTTTGAACCGAACAGGACCCGCGCGATGAGCCTGGGGGCCGTGGAGATATTCAGCTCCCGGGACATCCCGGATGAGATCACCGATGTGTTTCTCGCCACGTCCGGCACCTTGGCAAAGCGCCGGTCCGCTCTCGAACACTTCGCCGCAGGTTGGTTCCGGGCGGTCGGGGACCTGACCCGCGACACCGACGCCGTGCACGACTTCATTGCGGAGCGCCAACAGCTGGACGCGGCAACGACCCGGGACATGCTGTCCAGCGTCCGGATCCCCGACCTCGCCGAAAACCGCAGGATGCTCGGCGACGACCACTCAGCCTTTGTCACCGGACTGCGCCTGCATGAGGAGACCCTGCGTGCCAGCGGCCTCGCCCGGGGCGCTCCGGTCGATCTCGGTGTCCTGATCGACCCTTCGATCATCAAGGGCCTGTAGGCGGTGTGGCGCTCCCTGCGCCTGTTGCTTCCGGTCGTGGTCCTGGCCCTGCTGCTGTTCGACAGCGGGCTGTCGACCTGGCTCCACTACCGCCAATCCCTGGCGGCGCTGGAACGCAGCACGGCCTCCGAGCTGCGCTCCATTGGAGGGCTGGTATCGGCCGGCGTCGAGTCTGCGGTGCGTCAGAACTCGCGCGGTCAGCTGAAGTCCATCATCGAGCAGGCCCAGGCCTCGTCCATGGTGCGCTGGTGCCTGGTGCTGGACAGTCGCCAGAACATCGTTGCGGCCAACGTGAGCCGTTTCGAGGGCCTGGGCATCTCCCAGCTTCCGGCCCCCGAGGTCGGTCGCTTTCTGGGCCGCACAAGCCGCCGGGTAATGGTGGAAGCGGTTCCGGAGGCTCGGCACTGGATGATCTACCAGGCGCCCATCGCACCCCGGCCGCTGGAGTCGGCCTCCAGCGGAGGCGCCGATCGGCTGGTGCTGGTAGCGGACCAGTCGCGGGCCATGTCTGCGCTTCGCGCCTCGGCCCTCGCCCAGCTCTGGCAGGTCTTCCTGCGCGCCGCGCTGATCGCGCTCCTTTTCTGGCTCGTGCTCCACTTCCTCTTCATGCGCTCGATCCGCCGGTTGGTGCGGCTGTCCCGCACGCTGGCGGCCGACGCGGGCGCCGAAGTCCCGGCCGGGGCGCCGAGCACGGTGCGCGAGTTCCGGACGATCGAGGAGTCCATCCAGTCCCTCGCCCAGCATCTGGGCGAGGCACGTGACCATCTGCAGCGTGTCTACGACTTCGCCCCGGCGGTATTCCTGACGGTGGGGCCTGACGGCAAGGTCATCGACGTCAACGATTTCGGGCTGGCCGCCCTGCAGCGCAGGGAGGACGAGACACTGGGCATCGATGCAGCGGACCTGTATGTGGAAGAGGACCGGGGCGAGTTCCGCTCGATGCTGGCCCGACTCTTCGCGGGGGACGTGGCCATCGATCATTGGGAGCTGCGGCGTCAGGGCGCAGCGGGAACGACCTGCTGGGTCCGCGAGGCCGGTCGCCGGATCGAACTGGATGATGTCGTCTGTGTGCTGATCGTCTCCCAGGATATCTCGGCCCAGCACGAGCTCTCGGAAGAGCTGGAGCACCGTGCCACCCATGACCAGCTCACCAATCTGATCAACCGCTACGAGTTCTCCAGGCTGGTGGACGAGGCCATCCGACGGGCAAGGCTCGGCGAGGCCGACTCCTGCATCTGTTTTCTCGATCTCGACCAGTTCAAGGTGGTGAACGACGTTTGCGGACATATGGCCGGGGACGAGCTTCTCAAACAGATCGCCGACTGCTTCCGCGAGCGGCTGCGTCGGGGCGACCATCTGGCACGGATCGGCGGTGACGAGTTCGGGCTGCTGCTGGAGGGCTGTTCGGTGGAACGCGCCGTACAGATCATCGACGGCTTGAGGTCCGAGCTCAGTGCCCGCCGGTTCACCTGGGACGACCGCTTCTTCGAGGTGGGACTGAGCGCCGGCGTCGCCGGCATCGAGTCCGGCACGGTCGACGTGCAGCAGTGCCTCAGTCGCGCCGACAGCGCCTGTTTCACGGCCAAGGAACAGGGCCGGAACCGGACGGTCATCTACCGCGAGGGGGATGCCGCGTCCACAGCCATGCTCGGCGAGATGCAGTGGGTGGACCGGGTGAACGCTGCAGCAGATCGCGATGACATGTTCGTCCTCCACCTGCAGCGCATCGCCCGGGTCGATGTACCGGACGAAGCCGCACTGAAGGGCGAAGTGCTCGTGCGAATGATCGGGGAGGGCGGACAGCTCGTCCCCCCGGGGCAGTTCATTCCGGCTGCCGAGCGCTACAACATCGCCTACAAGATCGACCATTGGGTGCTCAGGAGGGTCATCGCCACCCTGCGCCGCTTCCACGGCGTGCTGCCGACGAACACGCTGATCAGCATCAACCTCTCCGCACAAACCATCTCGACCCCACAGCACATGGATGAGCTGCTGGAGATCCTCGGTTCCCACCTCGACCTGTGCCACCAGCTGTGCTTCGAAATCACCGAGACCGCTGCCATGCTGAACTTCTCGGTCGCACTGAACTTCATGAAGGAGATCAGGTCGCTCGGCTGCCAGCTGGCGCTCGATGACTTCGGCAGCGGCTTCTCCTCGTTCGGCTACCTGCGGCGCATGCCCGTCGACTACCTGAAGATCGACGGCATGTTCATGCGCGAGCTGACCACGAGCCGGCTAGACCAGGCGCTGGTCTCGTCGATCGGCAACATCGCCGCAACGCTGGGCATCGGCACCGTCGCCGAGTTCGTCGACTCGCAGGCCGGGCTCGACTGCCTTCGCACCCTGGGCATCGACTACGCGCAGGGCTACTTCGTCGCCCTGCCCGAGCCATTCGAGATGGCGCTGCAGCGTTTCGCCCAGGAGCAGGGCCAGCTGTCGCAGCCTTCCTGAGAGCGCCCCGAACCTCGATATGCGGGGTCCGGAATCCGCGCGAATGGCTTGCAGGCCATGACCCACCGTGCAGGCAAGGGCCGGCAATCGATGCCGCCGGTGTTTCCTCCCTCCGCACGGGCCGCGGCAGCGCCTCGGGCAGCGGTCCGCGTCAGCGGAGCCGCGCCAGGGCCTCGCGCGCTTCCTGATAGTCCGGATCGATCGCCAGTGCCCGCTGCAGGGCGTCCACCGCCGCAGACCGGTCTCCACGCGTCTGATGGATCTCCGCCAGTCTCAGCCAGGCATGCTCGGCCCTGGGCGTGTCAAACCTCTTCGGCAGGGCGAGGAACCGGCTGAGCGCTTCGATGCCGCGCGCCGGGTCGCCGCCGGACAGCGCGCTGATGCGGCCGATCTGGTACCAGGCCGCCGCGTCATCAGGGCGCTTCAGGAGCCACGCCTCGAACAGGGCCCAGGCCTGCGACCAGCGAGCCTGCTTCTGCAGCACCAGACCGTACTCCAGGCACAGCCCACCGATGCCCCCTGAGCGTTCACAAGCCTCCTTCCACGCGGCCAGGGACTCGGCTGGCTGCTCGCGGGCGTCCAGCACCCGGGCGTCTGCTGCCCGTCCCCTGACGGGATCAAGGCGGCGGATCTCTTCGGCCTGCTCGGCCGCAGCATCGATGCTGCCGCCGGCGATCCAGGGGGCCTGGAGGTAGTACATCAGCAGCGACTCCCTCGCCCCCACGAGCCGCGGGTCGAGATCCAGGGCGCGCTCGAGGGCGGACCGGATGCGCGCGGCGGTCCGCATCTGCTGGAAGCGACCCATATGGTTGATCTCGGCCGCGTAGGCGTCGGCCAGCACAAGGTGCACGCTGGCATGCCGGGGAAACTGCTCCACCAGCTTTTCCGCGCGCTCCAAGGCAGCCGCGGTGTTGCCAGCGGCCATCATCCATCGGACCTGCAGTACGGCGGCGTCGACCTGCTCCGGCTGGCGACGCAGAATCGCCTCCACCATGCTTCCGGCGCGCGGATCTCCGGCCTCGAAAGCCTGGCGGGCTTCGGAAAGCGTCGGGCCGGGAACCGCTGCGGCAAGCGAAGCCACCAGGAACACACCTGCGACAATCACATCAATCTCCATCGCGTTGAGGGGAGACGGACGATGGCATTGCCTGCATCGCGGCGCAGTGGCCTGAAGTCAGCAGATCGACCTGCCGAAGGTCATTTGACTTCCTGCACTACAAGGCTGGGCGGGCCTTGGGCAGGATGGAGTTCCTTCCTTGTCTTCCCTCGACCCCATGCTACGCAAGCTCCTGCTCCTGCTCCTGCTCGCCCCCTTGCCTGCCCTGCCCGTCTTCGCCAGTGAGCGCCTTGCCGCACTGGACGAGAAGGTTCTTGGCTGGATGGAGGAGGCGGGCCTGCCCGCCCTCCACTACGGCATCATCGAGAACGGGCGGGTGGTGCACATCGGCCGCCTCGGCGAGGCCGCTGCTCCGGGGGCGTCGGCCACCGCCGACCCCGCGTTCGCCATCGGGTCCCTGACCAAGGCGTTCACCGCGCATGCCGTGCTGCTACTGGAGGAGCGCGGGGTCCTGGCTCTGGACCAGCCCGTCGTCGACTGGCTGCCGGAGTTCGCATCGAGTTCCCGCGCTGACGAGCCGTTGCGGATCATCGATCTGCTGCACCATCGCAGCCCGTTCAACGCCGCAGACGGATTCTCCGGCCACCCTTCACTCGACGCACGCGTCGAGGAACTGGCCCGCATCCGGTCCTCGCGGCAGGCCAGCGGCGGCTTCGCGTACAGCAATGCCAACTACGAGCTCCTCGGCGCGATCATCGAGCGCGCCGCCAAGCGCCCCTTCGATCAGTTCATCCAGCAGGAGGTACTGGACCCTCTGGGGATCAAGGCCCGGTTCGCACCCGATTCGGAACAGCTCGGGGCACCCGGGCACCAGGACGTGTTCGGCTGGGACTGGCCGATCGATCGCTACCGCCTGTCTCCCAGCGAATGGCCGAGCGGTGGGCTGGTCATTTCGCTGCCCGACTACCTGCGCAGCCTGCAGGTGCACATGGATCCCGAGGCTTTCGCCAGCGCGAACGGCCTGTCCCCGGAGGGTTTTCGTCGATGGCACGCGGCAGGCAGTGCCGAGGATGACCTGGGCTACGCGTTCGGCTGGTTCCAGATCACCCTGGCGGGCCGGCCGATGCTGTTTCACGACGGCCTGACCTCCGGCTTCCAGAGCGCCGCGTTTCTCGCCCCGGACAAGGGCTTTGCGGTGGTGGCCTTCGCCAACCGCAACGCGCTGCCTGTTGGCGGCGCGCCGGCTGCCAGCCAGATCGCACGCAACATCGGCCGCGAGTGGCTTGGCGAGCCGCATCTGTGGGACGGATTCGCCGGCCTTGCCACGCAACGCTGGATCAAGCTCGGTCTGCTGGGCCTGTTCCTTCTGGGTGCAGCACGCCTGCTGCGCCCGGCCGCGCGACAAGCCCAGAGTCGGCGCAGATGGGTGGTCTCCATGCTCGTCGGATGCACTCTGGCCTCGATCCTGCTGTTCGGGCTCCCGGCCTTCCTCGGCCTGCCCCTCCGGGCCTTGTTCGGCTTCGCTCCCGATCTCGCCGCGCTGCTGCTGGGTGGAGCGGCCATGGCGGTCGCCGGTCCGCTCCTGCGTCGACCTGCAGCCCTCGCCGGCCGGCATGAGCCCTGAAGCAGGCGGAGGGTCCGGCCGCACCCGTCAGCAGGCGTCGGGCGAGATGCCGGGGGAGAGGCCTGCCGTGGCCGCGGATTGACCCCGCGTCCGGACGCGGGGCGCGCGCAGGACGCAGCCCTCGATCAGCAAGCGGGCCTGGCGGACCGTCCGGGGCAGGCAACGGATGACTCCCGGTCTCCCCTGACGCACCACTCGATCAGGTGCTCCTGCCCGGGCCGCAGCGACCAGGGCGCGTAGGCATGCGGGCCGGGCCCGCCAAGGCCCAGCGAGTCGTGATCGAACAGCTCGATCTCGCGCAGACCCGGCCAGAAGTGCGCCACCAGGGTCTCGACATCCCCGGCCTGCGGCAGGGCCATCGGCGTCCTGGTCGCCGCCCGCTCCACGCAGCTGAAGACATCGTGGTAGCTCGCCCAGGGCAGGCCGTCGAGGTCGGCGGCCAGTGTCTCGGTCCAGCGCCGCTGGCCCGGGCATGGCACCTGGCCGAGGACATTGGCGAACAGCACGGCCGCGTCCGGATGATGCACTCGCAGCGTTCGCAGCCCACCCGCGACGAGTGCATCGAGCCGGCCCATCTCCGCGCGCGGCCGGCGCCAGCGCCACAGGCAGCGCGCCACGGGATCCGGCTCAAGCAATGTGATCCGCCGGAACCGGCTCAGCCACGCCGTCGGAAGCGTATAACCGGCACTTCCACCGACGACAACCAGATGGTCGCGCCGAGGTCGCCACGCGTCCAGCCATCCCGCCACCTGGCGAACGAAGCCGGCCCACGCCGCGCGCCGCCGCCAGGCAGTGGCATGCCACTGCAGGCCGCCGCTGGTGCTCAGCAGCCGGTCGCGGAGAACAGGGATCGGGTCGCTCATGGCTCCGCGAGGAAGGGCCTTGCCGGCCCCGGGCAATCGGACGCCGCCATCGTACACATCCCCTCCAGACCCGATCACACCCGGAACCGACCCGGGTCGCTTCGACCTAGGCATCCGCAAAAGGTGCATACCGGGCGCGAAGCAGACCTTCATAGGGTGCGGCTTGCCGCACCGGGCGTACCGTCCGAACGCCCTTATCGGTGCGCCCAAGGCACACCCTATGGGGCTTCGCCGACGCCCAACGAAGCACGACTCTAGGAGCGCACATGGGCGCGACCGCGGCGTGGCGTGTTCTCCACAGACCGCGCGGTCGCGGCCATGTCCGCTCCTACGAAGAGCCCGCCCGATCGGGGTCGGTGGCGAACGTCCGATTCGCGCCCTAGCCGTGCACTTGCGTCACCCTTCCAACGAAGCTGCTGGCAGGACCAGGCATGCCCGCGACCTCAGCTTCGCGGGTCTGCCACGAACCGCGGCCAGAGAGGAAAGCCGCGGTCACGCCCATCAGCACTCCGATACAAGGACCGCCCTCTAACGGGCCAGGACGGACGAGCAATGTGCGCCCGAAGCACGCTGCCGGCGGGACGGCCCCCTGAACGAAGCCCAGTCCCCTACTTGGGCCGGCATGTGGACGATGAGCGCGCAGCGTCGTTGCGCGTTGTCGACAGCAGGTTGCAGCCGCGTCCCGCTTTCGGGCCAGCCGGGGCTGCCGAGGCCTGGACTGCGGGCTGCCAGCGCCTTCGCTGCACGGTCGGCGCGGCGCCCTGGACGCCCGACCGCCGGCAGTTGTCAGCCGGCGGGACCGCTCCTAGGATCGATCACCCTTTCTTCACAGAACCTTTATGAGCAAGCTCCTGCTGCTGGTGGTCGTGATCGCCGCCGCCTTCTCCTGGAACGCCTTCGTCAACAAGCAGCATGCAGCCGCGGGCAACGCCGCGCCGGAGCCTGTACCCAATCCGGTGTTTGCCGGGGTCCGTGTCGAGAAGACGGTCGAGGATCGCTCACTTGAGTTCGTCCTGCTGGCCGAAACCCTGGACGACCAGGACTGCGAGATGGTCCGCAAGTCCATGCCCAAAGATCTGAAGAAGGCCTGCGCCGACTGCACGCTCACGCTCTCGGAGTGCAAGCCCGCGCTGGAGCCGCGCATGGCCAAGCTGTTCAAGAACCAGCCCACCCACCTGACCTACCTGAGTATTGGCCGAGGCGTCGAAAAGGAGCGCGAGATGCGCATGCTGGCCTGGGGGCTCTCTCTCGAGGAAAGCCACCACATCTGTGATGTGGTGCCGAAGTTCCAGCAGATCGTCAAAGGCCCGGTCCGCTGCGTGCGGGCCTTGAACTGAGCGACGACGCCGGGGTGGAGTACCGCCACTACGACGCCGTGCCGGCCTGGCGCCAGCAGTGGTTCTTCTGGATCTGCCTGTTCATCCTGCCCCCGCTCGCCCTGCTGGTCCTGCTGACCGGCGACGTCTACTACCGGGCCGGCGCCGAGGTGCGGCGCTTTGGTGCGCTCAACAGGCTCATCGGCATTCTGGTACTGGGCACGGTCATTGCGCAGCTGCTGATGCCGCGATACTGACCATCACCTTCCGAACTGCGGAAGCTCTCGATCGGCGAGGCCGGCATTGACCCCCCGCTTGATGGGTCCGGTTGCGCCGCCCAATGCCGCCGAGTGCCACCGCAGGCCGCTGCTGGTGCAGAGCAGCCGGTCGCAACGAGAACAGAGGGCGCAGAGAAGACGTTCATAGGGTGCGGCTGGCCGCACCGGGCGTACCGTCCGAGCGCCCGTATCGGTGCGTCAAGCCGCACCCTATGGGGCTTCGCCGACCCCCAACTGTGCCCGACTGTGGGAGTGCCCTTGGGCGCCACCGCAGCGCTCCAGATTCACCACAGACTGCGGCCAGAGCGGGTCTCCGCGGTCGCGCCCGAGGGCACTCCCACAATTTGACTGCGGTAAGGGCTGCTTCGCGGCACAAACCGGACCTGGCAGCACCGTTGCTGTAGGAGCCAGCTTGCTGGCGATCGTCCCATCCGGGGCGCCTATCGCCAGCAAGCTGGCTCCTACATTCGGGTTCTGCGGAAGGTCTGCTTCGCGCCCGCTCATCGCATTCGCTGAACAGAATTCCAGCCCCGCGGTATAGCGGGCCCATTGGGCGTGTCGGGCGACCAGGCTCGCCTCAGCGGGCGGTGGTCGCTCAGCCCCATGCGGATGTGGGTCGCGATCAGGCCGCCTTGGCCAGCTTCTCGCCCTGCTTGCTGTTCCGCGCCTTCAGCCAGGCGGCGTACTCGTCGAGGTCGCCCCTGAACTCCTCCACCTCGCCATCGGCCACGCGCCAGAAGGTCTCGCAGACAAGGCCGGTGAGGTGCCGGTCGTGGGAAACCAGAACGATGGCGCCGGGGAAGTCGCTCAGCGCCTCGGCCAGGGCCTCGCGCATCTCGAGGTCGAGATGGTTGGTCGGCTCGTCGAGCAACATCACATTGGGCCGGCGCCAGGCGATCAGGGCCAGCGCCAGGCGGGCGCGCTCGCCGCCGGAGAAACCGGCGACCGATTCGAAGGCGCGGTTGCCGGAGAAATTCCAGCGGCCGAGAAACTCGCGGAACTCCTTGTTCGACACGCCCGGCGAGAGGTCCCGAAGATGGTCGATCGGGCTCTGCGCCTCGTGCAGGGACTCCACCGTGTGCTGGGCGAAGTAGCCCAGCTGCAGGTCACCGTGGGCCAGCCGCTCGCCGGCGAGCGGGGCCAGCTCGCCGACCAGGGTCTTGACCAGGGTCGACTTGCCGGCGCCGTTCGGGCCGAGCAGTCCGATCCGGTCGCCGGCCTCCAGACCGAACTTGACCCCGCGCAGGATCACCGTGGCCTGCGTGCTCGGCGCAAGGCCCGCCTCGACGCCGCCGGCGACGCTGCCCGCAGGGTAGCCGGCCTCGACACCGTCCAGCCTCAGCAGCGAGTTCGGCATCCGCGCCGGATCGGCGAAGCTGATGCGGAACTCGCGCTCGGCGCGCACCGCCTCGGTGCCACTGAGCTTGGCCAGACGCTTCATCCGCGACTGCGCCTGCTTGGCCTTGCTGGCCTTGGCCTTGAAGCGGTCGATGAAGGCCTGCAGGTGGGCGCGCTCGGCCTGCTCCTTCTCGTGGGCGATCTGCTGCAGGCGCAGGTGCTCGGCGCGCTGGCGCTCGAAGCTGGTGTAGTCACCGGTGTAGAGCTTGGCCCGGCCCTCGTGCAGGTGCAGGGTGTGCGTGCTGAGGCCGTCGAGGAACTCGCGGTCGTGCGAGATCATCATCAGCATGCCGGGGTATTTGAGCAGCCACTGCTCCAGCCAGAGCACGGCGTCGAGATCGAGATGGTTGGTCGGCTCGTCGAGGAGCAGCAGGTCGCTCGGCATCATCAGCGCGCGGGCCAGATTCAGCCGCGCCCGCCAGCCGCCGGAGAAGGCCGCCACCGGCCGCGTCTGCGCCTCGGCATCGAAGCCCAGCCCATGCAGCAGCCGCCCGGCGCGGGCCTCGCCATCATAACCATTCATTGCCGCGAGCTTCTGGTGTGCCTCGGCCACGGCATCCCAGTCCTCGGCCTCGGTGGCCTCGGCCTCGGCGCGGATCACCGCATGCAGTTCGACATCGCCGCCGAGGACGAACTCCAGCGCCGGCTCCGGCAGCGGCGGGGTCTCCTGCGCCACGCTGGCCACGCGCAGCTTGTTCGGCAGGTCGATGTCGCCACGGTCGGCTTCGTGCTCGCCGAGGATCACCGCGAACAGCGAGGACTTGCCGCAGCCGTTGCGACCGATCACGCCGACACGCGCACCGGCGTGCAGGGACAGGTCGACATCGGACAGCAGCAGGCGTTCGCCGCGCCGCAGGGCGAAG
Organism: Pseudomarimonas salicorniae; assembly: GCF_023156535.1. Taxonomy (GTDB): domain Bacteria; phylum Pseudomonadota; class Gammaproteobacteria; order Xanthomonadales; family Xanthomonadaceae; genus Pseudomarimonas; species Pseudomarimonas salicorniae. Next base: position 283,314 of record NZ_JALNMH010000001.1, read on the forward strand.
TTTCGAAAAGCGATCATGGCGCAGGGCCGAGACAAGCAGGGGCGCGGAGTGTACCTGAGCGCGGCCGGGCGACCCTGTACCCAGGCCCAAGGGCGATGGATCCGACCCCTGCGTGCTGATTCGGTATCCTCGAAGACACAGGCTCCGCGTCATCCGCAGGCAGGGGATCTTCGATCGGCCAGCGGCGGGCGGGAGCGCAGGATCCTCTGCCGGACAGGAGCGCAGGATGACCTGGCCAGACCATTGCCCCGATCCAGCGGGCGCCGGCGTCGCCGATGGGTGAACTCCCGACCAGGCGCCGGGACTTCCTGCGCCAGGCCGGGCTCGGCGCGCTGGGCGCCTGTCTGCCGGCCGGGATCGCGGGGGCGCGCGTCCGCGGCGACACCCTGCATATCCGCGCCATCGTCGGCTTCAAGACGCTCGATCCGCCAATGATGGTGTCGGGCCAGGAGGGCCTGGTTGCCAAGGCGATCTACAGCAACCTGCTGCGCTTCAAGCCCGGGCGCAGCTGGGACTGGGAGCTCGATGCCGCCGAGCACTTCGAGCAGGTCGACGAGACCCACTTTGCCTTTCGCCTGCGTCCGGGCCTCATGTTCAGCCATGGCTTCGGCGAGATCACCGCGGACGACGTGAAGTTCTCGCTGGAGCGCGCCATCGCTCCCGCGCTCGCCGCGCCCAACGCAAACGATATGGGCACCTTCAGTCATGTCGAGGTGGAAGGCCGCTACAGCGGCACCCTGGTGCTGAAGTCGCCCTATGCAGCCTTCATTCCGATCGGCCTGTGCGCGGTGACCGGAACGATCCTGTCGAGGAAGGCCATGGAGTCGGTCGGCGGTCGATTCATCATGCAGCCGCCCTGCTCGTCCGGGCCCTACCGCTTCGCGCGCTGGAGGGCGCAGCGCAGGCTGGTACTGGAGCGCAATCCCGACTGGACCGGTGAGCCCGCCGAGTTCAGCGAGATCCACCTGTATCCGCTCACCGACATCAAGGCGGCCGAGTTCGCCTACGAGGCCGGCGAGCTCGACTGCACCCAGGTCGCAATCGAAACGGTGGAGGTATTCCGCCGCTCGATGCCGCAGAACAGTCGCCTCGATGTCTTCGATTCGCTGCGCTACTACTGGATCGGCCTCAACCAGGAGCATCCGACGCTGCAGGATCGTCGGGTCCGCCGCGCCATCCAGTACGCCATCGATGTCGAGGCGGTGATCAAGGCGGCCTGGTTCGGCCTTGCCGAGCCGGCTACCGGCATCATCGCCCCGGGACTCATCGGACATCGCGCCGCGGCTGATATCCCGCCTCGGGGCGATCGTGAAATGGCCAGACGCCTGCTGGCCGAGGCGGGCGTGGAGCTGCCCCTGAAGCTGACCCTGTCCTGCCGCGCCAACCCGCTCGAGCTGACCGCGGCACAGGTGGTGCAGTGGTCACTGGCCAAGGTCGGCATCGAGATCGAGCTCGATCCGCAGGACAACGCCACCCTGATCACCATGGGCATGGAGTCGGCCGGCGAGCGTTGGCGCGACCTGCAGATGCACCTGCAGTCCTTCTCCATGCTCGGCGATCCGTACTACGCCACCGCCTGGTTCGTCAGCAAGCAGGTCGGGATCTGGAACTGGGAGCGCTTCCGCAGCGCCGAGTTCGATCGCCTGCACCGCCAGGCGCTGGCGGTCAGCGATCCAGCGGTCCGGGATCCGCTCTACCAGCGCATGCAGCACCTGATGGAAGACTCGGGCTGCTACCGGTTCCTCGCCCATGGCGTCGAGGCCATGCTCTCGCGCCGGACGATCCAGCCCGCCTACCGCGCCGACGGCTATCCCCTGTACCGATCGTTCCGCCGACTGGACCCGCCGCAGGGATGATCGCCTTCATTACCCGGCGCCTCGCCCTGTCAGCCCTGATCGTGGTGCTGGCGGTGTCGCTGCTGTTCGGCATGATCCACCTGATTCCCGGCGACCCGGCCAGCGTGATACTCGGGCCACGTGCGACGCCCGAACTGCGCGCTGAACTGAACCAGCGCATGGGCCTCGACCAGCCCCTGCCGATCCAGCTCGGAAGATTCCTCGGCAATGTCGCCATGGGCGATTTCGGCGAGGATCCCTTCAGTCGGCGGCCCGTGTCCGACATCGTGCTCGAGCAGCTGCCCTATACCCTGGTGCTGGTGTTCACCGCGATCGGCGCGGCGACCCTGCTCGGCGTGCCGCTTGGCTGCCTCGCGGCGGTTCGTGCGGGCTCCTGGCTGGACCGGGTGACCGCGGTGCTTTCGGTCGCGGTCATCGCCGTGCCCTCCTTCGTGATCGCGCTGTACGCGCTGCTGCTGTTCGCGGTGCGCTGGCGCTGGTTCCCGGCGATCGGCGCCGGCGAGGCCGGTGACTACGTGGATCAGGCCAGGCACCTGGTCCTGCCGGCGCTGGCGCTGGGGATCGGCTGGATCGGCTATATCGCCCGCCTGGTCCGCGCCTCGATGCTGGAGGTTCTGGAGGAGCCGCACATCCGCACCGCGCGTGCCTTCGGGCTGCCGGAGCGGGTGATCATCGGCCGCTACGCCCTGCGCATCGCGATCCTGCCCACGGTGACCCTGCTCGGCCTTGGCATCGGCACGATGCTGTCCGGCGCGCTGTTCGCCGAGATCGTCTTCTCGCGACCCGGCATCGGCAAGCTGCTCCACGAGTCGGTGATGACCCGCAACTATCCGGTGGTGATGGGTACGGTGCTGGTCACCACCCTGTTCTTCGCGCTCTGCACTTTTGTCGCCGACGTGATCAACGCCCTGCTCGACCCGCGCCTGCGCGAATCGGAGTCGCGGCCGTGAGCGCTCCGGCGCGCACTCCTTCGAGCAGCCGCGTCGGCACGGTCTGGCGTGGCCTGCGCCGCGAGCCACTGGGCATGGCCGGACTGGTGATCCTGACCGTGCTCGGCGTGCTGACCCTCGGCGCGCCGTGGATCGCGCCGCATGACCCCAACGACATCGATGTCCATGCGCGCCTGCTGCCGCCTTCGTGGGATCACTGGCTGGGCACCGACCAGCTGGGCCGCGACATCTACTCGCGCGTGCTGCACGGCGGCCGCGTGGCGATGAAGGTCGCCTTCGCCGCGATCTCCGCCGCCCTGCTGATCGGCCTGCTGCTGGGCATGCTGGCGGGCTATGGCCCGCGCTGGCTCGACCGCTGCCTGGTGGTGTGCTTCGACACGCTGCGTGCCTTCCCGACGATCATGTTCGCGCTGGCCATCGTGGCCCTGGTCGGGCCTTCGCTCAACACCGTGATCGGCGTGATCATCCTGGCCTCCATCCCCGGCTATGCGCGGGTGGTGCGCACCCAGACGCTGGCGCTGCGCGACCGCGATTTCATCCTCGCCGAGCGCGCCATGGGCGCCTCGACCGCGCGCATCCTCGGCAGGCACATCCTGCCCAACATCGCCGCCCCGCTGCTGATCCTGGCTTCGATGGATGTGCCTGTGGTGGTCGGCATCGAGGCCGGTCTGAGCTTCCTTGGGCTCGGCGTGCGCCCGCCCACGGCCAGCTGGGGCAGCATCCTCAACGATGGCTATGCCTACCTGCGCAACTCGCCGTGGCCGATCATTGCCGGCGGGCTGCCGCTGGTGCTGGTGACGCTCGGGTTCACCTTTCTCGGGGAATCGCTGCGCGACATCCTCGATCCCAAGCGGCGGCGCCGGTGAGCGCGGCCCCTCAGAGCGCCGCAACGCTGGAGGTCGATGGCCTGTCGATCGGCTACGCCACCGAGCGCGGCACCGTGCAGGCACTGCGCCAGGTCAGCCTGCGCGTGCCGCAGGGCCGCATCGTCGGCATCGTCGGCGAAAGCGGCTGCGGCAAGTCGACGCTGATCTCGGCGATCATGCGCCTGCTCGCGCCGAACGCCCGGCGCGTTGCCGGCACCATCCGGCTGCAGGGCGAAGACCTCTATGCGCTGCCCGAATCACGGATGCGCGCGCTGCGCGGCAGCGAGATGGCGGTGGTCTTCCAGGACCCGATGACCAGCCTCAATCCGGTCGTTCGTATCGGTCGACAGATGCATGACGTGCAGCACCGCCTGAGCGACGGCCGCGCTGCCAAGCGCGCCCGCAGCCTGCGCATGCTGGAGCAGGTGGGCATCCCCGACCCGGCCCGGCGGCTGCGCGAGTATCCGCACCAGCTTTCCGGCGGCATGAAGCAGCGCGTGGCGATCGCCATGGCCCTGATGATGCGGCCCTCATTGCTGATCGCCGACGAGCCGACCACCGCCCTCGACGCCACCCTGGAAGTGCAGATCATCGAGCAGCTCAAGGCTCTGCAGGCCGACCTCGGCTGCTCGATGCTGTTCATTTCCCACCATCTGGGCGTGATCGCCGAACTCTGCGACGAGGTGGTGGTGATGTATGCCGGTGAGGTGGTCGAAAGCGGCACGGTGCGGCAGATCTTCCACCAGCCACGCCACCCCTACACGCGCATGCTGCTGTCCTGCGATCCCGGCGCGATCAAGAACCCGACGCGTCGGCTACCGATCATTGCGGGACAGCTTCCGGACCTCGCCGCGCTGCCCATCGGCTGCATCTTCCGCGACCGCTGTGACCGCGCGATCGAAGCCTGCGCTGCGAGCGCGCCGAGCCTCGAAACGCTGTCCGATGGACGGCGCGTCGCCTGCCTGCGCGCGGGATCCGAACCATGACCCCCCTGCTCAGCGTTCGCGATGCGCAGGTGCGCTACCGGCACACCGACGGCCTCGCCGCCCGCCTGCGCCTGCGCGGCCGCGCATGGGTCGAGGTGGTCCGCGGGGTGTCGCTGGAGGTCCATCCGCGTCAGACCCTGGCGATCGTCGGCGAAAGTGGCTCCGGCAAGACCAGCCTGGCAATGGCCCTGATGGGCCTGGTGCCGATGCATCAGGGTGAGGTGGCCTTCGATGGCCAACCGATCGCCCGCGGCAGCGACGGTTGCCTGCGTCCCGACCGCCGCCGCATCGCCATGATGTTCCAGGACCCGGCCGGCTCGCTCAGCCCGCGGATGACCGTTGGCGAGGCGCTGTGCGAACCCTTCCAGATCCACGGCCGCGGCCGCGGCCGCGAGGGGCCGGACGAGGCGCTCCGCCTTCTCGACATGGTCGGCCTCGGCGCGGACTTCGCCGCCCGCTATCCGCACCAGCTCAGCGGCGGCCAGGCCCGCCGCGTCGGGGTCGCCCGCGCCCTCGCCCTCGAGCCCTCGCTGCTGATCGCCGACGAGCCCACCGCCGGCCTCGACGTGTCGATCCAGGGTGACGTGCTCAACCTGCTGACCGGCCTGCAGGAACGCATGGGCCTCGGCATCCTGATCATCACCCACAACCTCAACATCGTCCGCCATGTCGCCGACCGCATGGCGATCATGTATCTCGGCAAGTTCGTCGAGCAGGGCGATGCCGCCGACGTCTTCAAGCAGCCACAGCACCCGTACACGCAGGCCCTGCTTTCGGCGAACCCGATCCCCGATCCCGACGCCGACATCGAACGCCTGCCCCTGCAGGGTGAGGTGCCCAACCTGCTGCGCATTCCCGACGGCTGCGAGTTCCACCCGCGCTGTCCTTTTGCGCAGGCCGACTGCCGCAGCCAGCCGCCGACGACCACCACGCTGGACGATGGCCATCGCTATCGCTGCCATCATCCGGTGGAGAGGGCGTAATCGGGCGGCCCATCGCGCGGCCAAGGGCTTGGATGCGCCCCGCAGTTTCGCACGACGGTGGACTCCGGCCCCTGTTCTGCCCCTGCGCGCCCTGCCCTTGCGACGGCAGCCTCAGGTTTGCTTCGGCCTTGTTCCGCGTGCTTGACTGGGGCGTTGCGGGCGCCTGCCCGTGACAATCGAGTCGAGGTGTTATGGCAATCGGTGTCTGGATCAGTTTGGGTCTGTATTTCGCGTTGATGCTGGCGATCGGCGTCTACGCCTTTCGCAACTCGACCTCATCTTCGGAGGAGTACATCCTCGGTGGCCGCAAGCTGCCACCGGCGGTGGCGGCCCTGTCCGCGGGGGCGTCCGACATGAGCGGCTGGCTGCTGCTGGGCCTGCCCGGCGCGCTGTACCTGAGCGGACTGACCTCGGCATGGATCGGCGTCGGGCTGACGCTGGGCGCGCTGGTGAACTGGATCCTGGTGGCGCCGCGGCTGCGCGAGCAGACCGAGCGCTACGACAACAGCCTGACCATCCCGCAGTTCCTCGCCAACCGGTTCCCGAGTCGGGCGATGGCGCTGCGCGTCGTCTCGGCGGTGATCGTGGTGGTGTTCTTCTCGGTCTACACCGCCTCCGGCCTGGTCGCCGGTGGCAAGCTGGCCGAGAGCGCCTTCAGCGCGGTGCTCAACTTCGATTCGATGAGCGACTACGCGGTCGGCGTCACGGTGACGCTGTCGGTGGTGCTGGTGTACACCGTCATCGGGGGCTTTCTTGCCGTCAGCCTGACCGACTTCTGCCAGGGCGTGATCATGATGCTGGCCCTGATCATCATGCCGGCCGTGGTGCTCTTCGGACCCGGTGGCGGCGGCTTCTCGCAGGCATCACAGACCCTGGCGACGGTGGATCCGAACTACCTGTCATGGTTCTCCGGCCTGACCGTGGTCGGTTTCGTCTCTGCCCTTGCCTGGGGGCTGGGCTATTTCGGCCAGCCGCACATCATCGTGCGCTTCATGGCGATCCGCACCCTGAAGGAAGTCGCCACCGCGCGGACCATCGGCATGTCATGGATGATCGTTTCGCTGGTCGGCGCGATCAGCGTCGGCATCTTCGGACGTGCCTACGCGGTCCGCAACGGACTGGAGGTCGCCGACGCCGAGACCATCTTCATCGTGCTCGCCGACCTGCTGTTCCATCCGCTGGTGACCGGGTTCCTGTTCGCCGCGCTGCTGGCAGCCGTGATGAGCACGGTATCCAGCCAGCTGCTGGTTGCCTCGTCCTCATTGACCGAGGACCTCTATCGCCTGTTCCTGCGCCGCGACGCCAGCGAGAAGGAATCGGTGCTGGTCGGCCGCATCAGCGTCCTGCTGGTCGGGCTGGTGGCAGCGATCATCGCCTGGGACCCGGGCTCGAAGGTGCTTGGCCTGGTCAGCAACGCCTGGGCCGGCTTCGGCGCGGCCTTCGGCCCGCTCATCATCCTGGCCCTGACCTGGCAACGGATGACCGGCACCGGCGCCGTGGCCGGGCTGATCGTCGGCGCATCGACCGTCATCGGCTGGATCGCGCTGGGCTGGAACGACAGCTTCATGGGCGGCCCGGGCGTGTACGAGATCATTCCCGGCTTCGCCGCCGCGTGGATCGCCATCTACACCCTGAGCCTGGCCACCGAGAATCGCGGCGAGTTTCGACCCATGGCGCGCTGACGCGCGCCGTGCTGTCGGCGGCAGGGGACTCCAGATCGGGGTGCTGCTCAGAAACGCGGGGACGTCGCCCGGTCAGCAGATTCGCCCCTAAGCCCTGAGCCTGCGCTGCACCAGGTCAGAGGCAGTGGGTGTCCACGATTGGCGGATTACTCTGTGGCCTCGCAGCCGCGACCCGGAGGCGTGGTGATCCGGGTCAATTGCTGGGTGGAGTCGCCGAAGCGGGATGTGTAGGTGAACGTACCGAGGTCACAGGAAGAGAACCTGATGTGCAGACTTCCCCACTCGGTATCGAACAGCACTGCCCCCGGCGCGAACGCCGAGCCGAAGTCGGCGCCGCTGGCGGTCTGCATCGCCACGGTGACTTCGTGATCGCCGACCGCGAAGGGCTGCGCACCGTTGACCCAGACCTGGGCCCCATCCCGATAGTCGTAGCCGTAGGCGATCAGGATACGGCGCGTCGCATCTTCCGGATCGCTGGCGATCTCAAGCACGATGCCGCGACCGCTGTTGGCGGGATCGAACCAGGAACCGCTGTGCGCGTCGAGGATCGGAAACGCGCCGTCGGCCACCTGGACGGCCCTGGTGATCAGAACCGGACGAAACGGCGCGTCGTCCCCGGTGGTTCTGCGCTCGTCGATATCCTCGACGGCGCCCATGCCGTAAACCACGCGCCCGAACACCGTAAAGGAACCATCCAGCGACGTGTTGTCAGCGGTGTTGATGAAGAACTCGCTGCGCGCACTGTTGACGTTGGATCCTGACAGCGCCATGGCGATGGTGCCGTAGCGGTTCGACAGACCATTCCGCGGTTCGCCGGCGATCGCCGAGTAGGTCGGCAGACGAAGCTGTCCGTTCTGATCGAATCGACCGGCCTGAATCACGAAGTCCCGGATCGAGCGATGGAAGATAAGCCCATCGTAGAAACCGTCGTTGACATAACGAAGCAGGTTCGCGGTATTGCGCGGCGCCCTGACATCGTCCAGCTCCAGCAGGATCGGACCCGCCTCGGTATCGAACAACACCCGCGGAGCCGCCGCGGCGGAAGAGACGGTCAGACAGGCGGCGAACGCCACCGTAAGGCTACGCATCATTCTGGGAACATCCGGACCACGAGAGGATCGAGGGTACCTTGGCGTGGTGGTTCTGTCAGTGCGCTGCAAATGGAGGCTGTGGGTGTCCACGATTGCGGCCTGAAGTGATAGGAGATGGCAGTGCTATTCCGCTTCCCGAAGGCCTTTTCGCAACGCTTTCAGACCCGCTCTCGCCCGATCGGGATCATTCCGATTCATCTCTGACGGCAGTACGCCAGGGACCTCATCGCTGCATTGCTCAACGAGGATGGCATCGAGCCGGTTGCGTCCGGCCACATCCAACAGCTGCCGAACATCGTGGCCGAGCATCCGGGGGCCGGAGTGCTCGTACTCGAAATTATCGTCTTCCAGCAATTGGCCGAACTCCTCGTACAGGCGATCGGCATTTCCGGCTTCCAGATAGTTGCCGAGGATGAGCGCGAGGTCGGCGGCGTCCTTGCCCGGTTTGCGCCGATGTCGATCCTTCCAACAGACGAGTTTGAGCATGGTCAGGGCAGGCAGGGAAACCAAGTTGGCTCGAACCTTCCCCGGTAACAGAATGGTATGTGCATCCCCCAATGCTTCGCGGAAACCGAACACGTCCATTTCCGGATCACCCTCGGGGGGCCATAGCAGGGCGCGATCCGCGGTCTCGACAGCACCGAAGGGGACGATGTCGATCAGATGCCCATCGGGATGCCGCAGCCGCTGGGGAGCTCTGGTTGGCTTGAACCCCTGATGGGCGATCAGCCGGTCTTTCAACGATTCGAACTCACTCCAACTCCCGACTGACAAGCCGAAATCGAGATCATCGGTTTTGCGGATGGTGGGTATCCCGTAGCGGTAGTGCAGCAACAGATCTCGAGCAAATGCCCCGGCGATGAGACAGCCGATTCCCATCACTGCAGCCGCTTCCGTGACGGCGCCGATGACTGGGGCAACCGGAACCAGCTCAGCCTGCTGGGAAAAGTCGTGCCAGAAGTTCGTCATAGACTCGCCCAGCTGTTTCCAAACAGCGCGCCTCGCCAGTGGCCAGAAGGTCTGCATAGACCAAGGCCGGCGCCACCGTATCAGCGCGGCCTTGGTACTCCAGCGGCTTCCCCCAGAATGGCTTTCGCACCTCAAGGGCTTGATGGGTTCCGAGTAGACCGACTGGCCTCAGTTGTTGCTTGGCCATGAAGGCGAGCGGCATCTTGTCACCGTAAAGCGTCAGGACGCCAGGCTGCAGATACCCTTCCAGAAGGTGCGCCGCGGGCTCGCCACCCCAGCGAAGCCGATAGGGTTCCACCGGCCACTCCTTCCAGGTTTCGAACTGAGGAGCATGATGTGTAGCCACCAACAGCTTGGGGCGCAACTGCTGGGCATAGCCCATAGCCCACTCGTCCAGAAGACGCTTGTCGGAGTTCAGGCGTTGGTTTCTTCCGGCCTTCAACAAACGCCCTGTCTGCCGAAGGTCGGCCAGCACCGTGGGCACCGTGCCGAGGGCTACACCCGCATTCGCAGCAATCGTCCTCTGCGTTGCATTGGCCAACTCTGGCTCACAGATCAGCGCGAACAGCACCTTCAGACCGGCCGGGGTGAAAGCCTGGCCTCCTCGACTCACGGTCATCTGAGCCTCTGGCTTGCGGCCAACGACGTAGACAAGGAAGTCGGGCGTTTCCAGATAGCAGTTGCCGGCTAGATCCACGAATCCACGCTTCAACTCGCGAAGCCTCTCGGCCATTGGCGGTGTGATGCGCTCAGTCACCAGCAGGCCTGGGAGCCTGGTTGCGTGCTCTGCGTGGTCGAGTTGAGCCAGTGCCGCGCCCAGAGTTGCCGGGCCGATCGCAGGCTTGGTTTCAATCACGAACTCATGGCGCGCCTTGCCCCGAGCAATCGCCAGGATGGCATCAACGTGACGTTTGGCGGCGGTCGGCTGCAACTCCGCACGAGCAGTCAGGCCAACGCCCAGTTGCTCTAGCGCTTCGGCGACGCCTTGGATGAGGTCGTTCTCGTTCATGGCTGTCACTGTCGCCCTGTTCGGCTCGTGGAGAGTGTGCCGTGAATCGAGACGATGTTCAATATTTATGCTTGTTCATTTATGGCGAACATGCCGCAGGATTGAACGCGGATCGATGAACGGCGGGGGATTCGTTCCCGGCGAATGGCCCGGTGCTCGCCCTTTCGACGCAATCGCGCGTAATCGTCGCGCGTAATCGCGTAATCGCGCGCGTAATCGTGGACACCCGCGCGTAATCGTGGACACCCACGTAATCGCGTCGCGCAATCGTGGACACCCACATCCTGGTCCCTTTCCGACCCAGTCTCGCGGCGTTGTCCGATACCGCCTCGCCATCGGTGTGGCCATGCTTCCTCCATGGGTTATCCACGGTCCCAGCTGGTCCCACCCGGCGTCGCCGGCACCTTTCACTGCGTATCGCGCTGCGTGCGCCGGGCGTTTCTCTGCGGCAGCGATCCGCTTAGCGGTCGCTGCTTCGACCATCGCAAAGCCACGCAATCGTGGACACCCACATCCTGGTCCCTTTCCGACGCCGTCACGCGGCGTTGTCCGATACCGCCTCGCCATCGGGGTAGCCATGCTTTCTCCATGGGTTATCCACGGTCCCAACTGGTCTCACCCGGCGTCGCCGGCGCCTTCCACTGCGTGTCGCGCTGCGTGCGCCGGGCGTTTCTCTGCGGCAGCGATCCGCTTAGCGGTCGTAGCTTCGACCATCGCAAGGACTGGATCGAGGCGCGGCTGCTTGAGCTGGCCGGGATCTTCTCGATCTCGGTACTCGCCTACGCGGTGATGAGCAATCACGTACACGTTGTGCTGCGGGTGGATCCGGAGAACGCGGACGGCTGGACGGACGATGAAGTGGCCGCGCGCTGGGTACGGCTGTTTCCGGCCCGGGTGGATGGGGAGATCGACGCGGAGGCCTGTCGGCGCAAGGCCTGGATGCTGACCGGCAATGCCGAGCGCATGGCTGTCCTGCGCCAGCGGCTGGCGGACCTGTCCTGGTTCATGCGCTGCCTGTCGGAACCGCTGGCGCGCCTCGCGAATGGCGAAGACCGGTGCACCGGTCGCTTCTGGGAGGGGCGCTTCCGCTGCCAGGCCCTGCTGGATGACGAGGCGGTGCTGGCCTGTATGGCCTATGTCGACCTGAATCCGGTGCGGGCGGGCCTGGCGGAGGATCTGGCCGGCTCCAAACACACCTCCATCCACCGCCGGCTCAGCGCGCACGCCACCGCCCAGGCCCAGCCGCTTCGCGAGGTCGCCGGTCCTGCGGCCATCGGCTTCCTGCCGATCAGCGAGGCGGACTACATCCGGCTGGTCGACTGGGCCGGACGACAATTGAACCCCGGAAAGCGCGGCATGATCGCCAGCAACGCCCCGCCCGCGCTCCCGGGTCACATCGAAGCCGAGAAGTGGCTCGACAAGGTGTCAGGTATCGAATCGCGATTCTGCCGCGCCATCGGCAGCGCCCAGGCGCTACTCGACAAGGCACAGGAGATCGGCCAGCGCTGGCTGATGGTCAGGCGGGTGGCGCGGCAGCCGATGTAGCCAGAGGTGCAGGCGACAACAGTTGGCAACCGAAGGGCAGACACCGCGCCGAGCGGTGTGGCCTGCCTTGCATTCGGAACAGGCGCGCAACCTCGCTCTCCTCCTCGCCTTCAGCGCAGTCTTTCACCTGTGCAGGCACCGGCGATGGTCCCAGATCAGTGATCGCCGCGGATACGCTGACTGACCGAAGTAGTGGGTGTCCACGATTACGGTGTCCACGATTACGGCACGGGAGGAAGGCCGGACCGCCGTCAGGCCAGGCGGCGCGCGTCCTTCAGGAGCAGCAACAGCTGCTGGTCGCGCAATGGAGAAGCGATGAAGCCGAAGCGTGTGTAGAAGCGCGCTGCGTCGTCGTCGATGGGGTGGGTCAACATCGCGCGGATGCCCGCATGCTCGGCGATCAACAGCGTGCGTCGGATGGCGTCTTGCAACAGACCGCAGCCGATACCGCCACCCTGATGCTGACCTGACACCGCCAGCCTCGCCAGGATCACCACCGGCACGGGATACTGACCCATGCCTTTGCGGATGCGCTCGGGCGCGTCCAGTGTGTCGACCTGACCGACGGTCAAGCTGTAGTAACCGGCCACGAGGTCGGTCTCATCGGTTACCACGAAGGTCTTGGCCGAGCCGCTGCCCTGGGCCTGTCGGGCGTGCCGTTTCAGCCAGTCATTCAGGACAGGCTTGCCGCAATCAAAGTTGTCTAGTCGATGTGTTTCCGCCAGCGGCGCCGGCGAACGCAGCGTCACTTCGTGTCCCACGGCGCCCTGCGGGCAAACAGGTCGCGTAGCCCGTCGTTGGACTGCTCGGGACGCTCCAGCAGATCCATCAGCGCCTGGTACTGGCTTCCGGAAACGAAGAACAAGCGCTGATCAAGCAGCGTCTGTTCGGCGGCGGAGCACGCGCTGTCGAGGATGAAATCGGTCAGCGACTTGTGCGAAACCTCCGCAGCGCGGCGCAGCACCGCCTCCTGTTCGGGCGTGGCGCGCAAGCCGAGACGGGCGGAGCGGGCTGAAGTGGTGGGTGTCGGGGCGACCATGGCGTTGTCCGAGGTGTTAGCTCAATGGCCGCTATGTTAGTACGCTGGGCGTACGTAGTCCAGTCGGGCTCCCGGCTCCTGATCTTGCCAAGCGGTGCCCGCAGGCGCTTGGCATAGCTGGGGATCCACGATTGCCGCTCGATCCTCTCAAAGGAAGGAGCCTCCGGAAAAGTCGGGGCGGTTCAGCCTGTGGAGGGACCACGATTGCGCCAGAAGTAGTGGGTGTCCACGACTACGCCTCTTGGAAAGCGCGCGAGGGTCAGGCAATCAACGCGGCGACGGAAGATGTCCTCGGGTGACGCTTACATTGCGTTCGATTGCGTTCCACGATTGCGTGCGTGCGTCCACGATTGCGTGCGGCTGGCTAGCTAATCCATGGCTTCCCAAAGAAGGTCTCGGTGAGCGCGAAACCCTTGAGTTTATGCTTCTTAACAAGCGACTTGATGTTTTCGCAGACGTAGATGTCACCACCCACATGATCACTTGCTAAGAACAAACCCTCTTGTGGAGTGGTTTGTGGATCGAACGATGGCTCAAGAACTGCGGTTATATCGTGAGGAGGTAGGACACTTCGTTTGACTTTCGAGTTCTCTAGGTCGAGACAGTCGACGACTCTTGTTGGATGAAACAGGCACCAGCCACTAGCTTCATCGCCAAGCTTTACCGGGTATAAGGTTCCGTACTTTGAGAACTCTTCGCCCAACGCATCAAGCGCGCGAGGACTCAGCATGTGCATAAAACCCGTGGTTCCCGGAAAATCGCCCCGAGGCGAGGGATTGCGCCCGCCGCCTCCGACCTCTACTGCGAAGGGTGCCACCCAATCCGCCATCGGAGGTCGTCGAACGTTTTTGTCGAATAGGTCCGCCGCTTGATCTGCCCTTGGTTCAAAAACGGAAAACTTGGATGAGAACGCCCAGATGTATCTGGTCTCGCTCATGGAACGATTCCTCTCGAGTTTAGAGGCAACTCGCCAGTTATAAGCTGGCGCCGAATGTCAGCGAGCACACGAATGGCATCATCGCGCGTAGTTGCTTTTGACAATTCATTGAATACGAGCAATTCGTACGCTTCGGTATGTTTCCCGCAGTGAATTGTCATCACTCCGACCGGACCTTTGCAATCCGGCAGCCAAACTCCATTCAAGGGCGAATTCACATCAATACTGAACTTGTTCGCCAGCATGTCTCTTGTTCGGCGCCCATAGCTTGTGACTGCGCCTACCAAGTGGTGCGCTTGTGCGCCCGCTGGCCGCGGGAACCCAATGACCGCCAAGTTATCCGCGAGAGTCTTTGAACTCGCCACACCTGTGACTTTAAGCTTCTGACCACGGGACCAGACTCGCGCAAACAGCGCCTCTGCTCGAGGGCTCAGTTTCGTGACGCCGCTGGCACCAAAGCTGAACTTGCTACTGACAATGTCTAGAACACCTTCAGCTGCCCCAACATAGTTCCCAGCGGCAAGATCAAAGGCAGTGCTGGCCACAGTATAGAGGTTCGACATCGCGTTGAGGTTGGAGCCTAGCTCCATCAACGTTACGTGCCCACTCGGATCAGTACTATTGACTGGACTGTTGTGTGTGTAGGCGTACTTGTGTAGCGACTGCGGGTCGTGAATGAATCCAACAAACGAATCCTGCGTTAGGAATCGCCCCTGTTCCAGCCCATACCACCGTGCACGCAGGTAGTAGAACCCAACGTTCGGATCAAACGCTTCACCTCTGTAGAGATGCTGCACTTCAGTCGAGCCGTCCCTGTGAATCTCTACCCCAAAGGCGTCATAGTCGACCGAGTCCGTGATCACACCGGCCTCGTCGGTGAGCCACCGCGTGCTCCCAAACCCATCCATGTGGACAAAGGCAGTTTCTGGTGTGCTGTTCTCGTCGTATCTCGTCTGCGCAATCAGCTCATCCGCAAACGCATAGGTCGCAGTCAGCCGCTTGCTACCCCGCGTGTCGCCTTCATGCTGCTCAATCACCTGCGCATACGGATACGCGCTGTCCTGCAGATACCAGGTCGTCGTCGGGCTGCCGCCGGTCGGCGTATGCGTGCTTCTGACCCTTAGCCCGTCGACGTTGTAAACGTAGGCGGTGGTGCCTTCCGGGCTGACCGCCTCGGCCAGCCGGTTGGCATCGTCGTAGCGGTACTGGGTCAGGCCGTCGGGCCCGCCCTTGCTCAACGTGTTGCCGTTGTCATCGTAGGTGTATGCGGTCGGCTGGCCGTTGCGGTTCTCGGTTTCCAGCCGGTCGTTGCGGTCGTAGGTGTAGCTGATGCCGACGGCCGGCTCGACGCCGGCGGTGACCGTCTGGGTCAGGCGGTTGCCGACGCGGTCGTAGGTCCAGGTGCTGATCCGGTCGTGGGCGTCGTCGCGGTGGTCGATGCGCTCTTCGACGAGGCGGCGCAGGCCGTCGTAGGCGTAGTCGACGGTGCGGACGATGCCACTGGCGTCGGACTCCTCGATGGCGGTGCGCAGGCCGCTGGCGTCGACCTGGTAGCTCATCGCGGCCAGCAGGATGCCGGCGGCGCTGCGCTTGATCAGGTCGCGCAGGCGGCCCTGGCTGTCGTACTGGTAGACCGTCACGGTGCCGTCGCCGCCGCTCATGGCGATGCGCCGGCCGTTGCCGTCGTAGTCGTAGCGCGTGGTGCTGGGCGCCTCGCCATCGATGCTGCGGGTGACCTCGATCAGCCGGTTGCGGGCATCGTACCCGTAGACCAGGGACTGGTGCGGGCTGATCCGGGCGATCAGGTTGCCGGCCGCGTCGTACTGGTACTCAATAATGCCGCCGTCGGCATCGACGCTGCGCAGCACCCGGCCGCGGGCGTCGTACTCGGTGCTGCTGGCGCCGCGGGCGTCGAGGGCCTCGATGCGCTCGCCGCGCGGGCTGTAGCCGAAGCTCGGGTCGTGGTCAGCCGGATAGTCGATGCGCTCCAGCTGGCCGATGGCGTCGTACTCGTAGCGCGTGGTGCGGCCGTTGAAGTCGGTGTGTTCGACCAGTTCACCCGCGGCGTTGTAGCGCTTCTCCTCACGCTGGCCGAGCGGCAGGATGCGCGCCGTCTCGCGGCCCATGGCGTCGTACTCCCAGCGCGTGGTGCGGCCTTCGGCATCGGTCTGGGCGATCTTGTTGCCCAGCCGGTCATAGGCATAGGTGGTGACCGTGGCCTCGGCGGTGCCGGCGGCCAGGGTGACCTGGACCAGACGGCCGACCTTGTCATAGGCGTACTCGGTGCGGCGGTTCTCGGCGTCGACCTCGGCGGCCTTGCGGCCGGCTCGGTCGTACTCGACCCGCATCGGCGTGCCCGCCACCCGCGTCTCGACCAGTCGCCCGCCCGGGTCGTAGTCGTACTCGGTGCGCACGCCCTCGGCGTCGGTGGAGGCGATCCGGCGGCCGGCCAGATCGTACTCGTCGCTGATCACGTCGACCGTGCCGTCGACCTGCGGCAGCTCGGTGCGGATACGTCGACCGGCGCGGTCGTAGGCATAGCGGGTCACCGCACCGCGCTCGTCGATGGACTCGACCAGGCGCCCGGCATCGTCATAGACCGAGCGCGTGCGCGGGTTGTCGGCGTCGCCCGGGGTGTCATCCGGGTAGATCGTCTCGATCAGACGGTTGGCGCGGTCGTAGACGAAGCGGGTGGTGGCGCCGCTGCGGTCGGTTTCCGAGAGCAGGTTGCCATTGGCGT
The DNA here is from genome assembly GCF_023156535.1 of Pseudomarimonas salicorniae. Lineage (GTDB taxonomy): Bacteria > Pseudomonadota > Gammaproteobacteria > Xanthomonadales > Xanthomonadaceae > Pseudomarimonas > Pseudomarimonas salicorniae. The sequence goes on from NZ_JALNMH010000001.1 coordinate 299,967, forward strand.
CGTAGGTCTTGCTCTCGACGCTGTCGTCCGGGTAGGTGGTCGAGACGAGATTGCCGCGATCGTCATAGGTACTGACCGTGCAGCGGTTCAGCCCGTCGCATTCGCGGATGGGCTTGTCGTTGCCATCGTAGGCCGTGGTGGTGACGCTGCCGTCCGGGTGGGTGACCGCGGTGACATTGCCCTTGGCGTCAAGCGTATAGACGGTGAGCAGGGTCTGCGTGCTGCCGTCGGGCAGGGTCCGATAGCGGCGCTCCTCCAGCACCCGACCCATGGCGTCGTTGACGTAGTCGGTGCGGGCGCCCTCGGCGTCGATCTCGGCGGTCTTGAAGCCCTTCTCGTCGGTCTCGAAGCGGGTGCGGGCACCGGTCGGGTCGACGATGGCGTTCAGCTCGCCGTTGAGGTCGCTGTAGCCGAAGGACGTCGACAGATCGTTGGCGTCCTCGATGCGGATCAGCGGGCCGGGCAGGATGGGCTGACCACCGGCGAACCGATTGCGGTAGTGGAGCTCCTGGACTACCCGCTGAAGCGGGTCGGTCACCGTTTCAAGTTGGTTGAACGGACCGAAGCGGTTGGTCGTGACGCCGTCTTCCGGATCGGTCTCGGTCAGCACATTGCCGAGCGCGTCGTACGTCCAGATGCGCGTGTTGGAGAGCGGATCGGTCTCGGTGAGCGTATTGCCGTTCTCGTCGTAGGTGCGCAGCGTGGTTTCGTTCTCGGCGTTGGTCTCTGCCAGCACGTCGCCGCGCTCGTTGTAGACGTAGGTGGTGGTATGGCCGTTGCGGTCCTTGACCTGTTCCACGCGGCCGTCGATATCGCGGGTGTACTCGATGCGGTGGCCGTCGGCGTCGACCACGGCAATCAGGCGCCCGTCGTCGTCGTACTCATTGCGCGAAACGCGAACGCCGCGAGGATCGTAGATGTCCTCCAGATAGTGGCCATCCACATAGGTGAACTCGGTGCGACCCTCGTTCTGGTCAATCACGGCGGCGAGATCGCCCTGCGGGTTGTACTCGTAGCGCAGCTCGCTGTTGTCCGGAGCTATCACGCGGGTGATCCGTCCCTGGGCATCGCGGACGAAGGTGATGCTCGGCCCCGCCGAGTGCACCACGCCGTTGAAGCTGAAGGTGACCCGGTTGTCGCCCTCGTGCTCGTGGATCTCGCGGACGGTGAAGCCCTGGTCGAGGGTGAAGTCCTGGCCTTCGGCATTGGTGTAAAGGTATCGATTCGGATCGATCACGGTGGCGGAGCCATCGGCGCGTACAAGGCTGCCGCCCTGCAGCCTGCCGGCGGTGTCCTCCAGGGCGATCAAGGTGCCCGTCGTGCCCTCCATGGGCTCAAAGACCAGCTCGAAGTCGAGGCGGTTTCCGCTTGAGCACTCCGGAGTCGCTTTGGCCCGGAACTTCTCGACCTCGCCGTCGGGCATCGTCACGGACACTACGTTGCCCAGCGCCGACGCGATGCAGAAGTTGGGCGGCGCGCCGAGCCCGCCGCGGGACTCGATGGTCCATGCGAAACCCGGTCGCCGCGCCTCCTGCAGACGCACCGACTGGTAGTCGACGCTCCAGCCGTAGCCGAAATCCATCCGCTTATGGCGCTGGCGGGTGTCATAGGTGCGGGTCACCGTGATCGGCAGCCCGGCAACCGGCACCTGCAGGTCGGCAAAGCTGATCGAGAAGTGGCCGAGCTTCATGGCGCCCTCGACGGACAGCAGCACCTGGTCCTGGGTGAAGTTGCCCGACTGGTCCTCGGCCTGCAGGACCAGCTGGTACATGCCGTTCTGCAGCAGGGTGGGGTCAAGCCTGCCGACGACGGCGCCATCGACGTTGGCCTCCCCCGTGCCGATCTGGACGAAGCTGCCGCTGGCATCGCCGCGCTCCACCAGGCCAAGCACCCAGTGCGACAGCTCCTCGTCCTGCACGCGGATGGTCACATCCTGGGGAGCGGTGACGATCAGCAGATCCTCCTGGGCGCCTTCTCGCGGAGACAGGATGACCGCGGTCGGCGCCTGGGTGTCGGCCGGCACGCCGACATTGAGTCGCCTGCTCAGGGTGACCGTGTCGTAGCCGTCGGTCACCGTCACCTCGATGGTGTAGCGACCAACGCTGCCGGGGGCGGTCAGCGTGGTCTGGCCGTCCGCATCCAGCGTGAGGGGCTGGCCGTCCAGGGTGGCGGTGGTCTGTACCGGCCCGGCAGCGCCGCTGGTCTGCACGGTCAGGGTGTACTGGGCGCCGGGGTCAACAGGGTCCGGGGCGATGCTGACCTGGGCAGCCAGCGGAACCGACGCGGCCATCACGACGATGCTCCAGGACTGCTCGCTGTATCCGCGCCCGTCGGAGACGCGTACCGCAGCGTTGAAGGTGCCAGCGGCCGTGGGCGTCCAGGTGATCAGTCCGCTCGGGGCCAAGGTCATGCCGGCGGGGGCCGCGGTCAGGCTGGCGGTCAGGGCATCTCCATCAGGGTCGGAGGCGATCAGCTGGTAGCGATACTGCTTGCCGACCTTGCCCACCGTGCTCGGCGTGCTGTCGATGCGGGGCGCGCGATTGCCCTGGGCGGCGTTCACGACGATGGTGAAGGTCTGGTAAGCCACACCGCCGCGGTAGTCGTCAGCCTCGATGCGCACCTCGTGCGTACCCAACTGGGCTGAAGTCGGCACCCAGCGGATTTCGCCGCTGGCCTCGTTGAGACTCATGCCGCTCGGCGCCACCGGCATGCGCAGGGTCAGGACGTCCCCATCCGGATCCGTTGCCTCGATCGCGTAGACGAATGTCTCGCCCACGGTTACCGCGCCGGGGGGCGTGCTGATGAACGAGGGTGGGCGGTTGCCCGACCCACCGACCTGCAGGGTGAAACGCTGCTCGGCAGAACCACCGCGTCCGTCTTCGACCCGCAGGGTCACTGCGGTCGAGCCGGATAGATCCGCAGGCGCCATCCATTCGACCCGGCCGGTGTCGGGGGCCACGCTCATGCCCGCGGGGCCGGAGACCAGCAGAAAGGACAGAGGATCGCCGTCCGGGTCTTCCGCGGTCAGCTGATAGACGAAGGTCGCGCCGGGTGTCACCTCGCCGGGCGCGGCGCTGGTGATGACCGGGGGGCGGTTGCTGGAAGAGGGCGCAACCACGATCGTGAAGGCCTGCTCCGCCGTGCCGCCCCGTCCGTCATTGACCGATACCACGACGCCCTGTTCGCCGAGATGGCGGGCCTCGGGGACCCAGGTGATCAGGCCCGACTGCGGGTCGATGGACATGCCCGAAGGCGCGTTCAACAGGGCAAAGCCGAGGACGTCGTTGTCGGAATCGGTCGCCTCGACGTCGTACTCATAGCGCTGACCTTCGGTGGCGGCCGTCACCGGCGCTGAGACGATCTCGGGCGGGCGGTTCTGGGCGACCCTGATGGTCAAGGTCTTCTGATCGCTCAGCCCGCGGAGATCGGCGACTCGGATCGTGACTTGGTGCTGTCCGGACTGGCTCTGACCGGAAGTCCAACGCAGCTCGCCCGACACCGGATCGACGGCCATCCCGGGAGGGGCGGACACCAGCTCGTAGCGCAGGGCGTCACCGATATCCGCATCCGTCGCGGCGAGGGTGTGCCGGTAGGCGTCGTTGATCAGGGCGTCCGGCAGGGTCGCGGTCTGCAGGACGGGAGCGGAGTTGGCGTCCTCCACGGTGACGCTGAATCGCTGCGTGTCGAACAATCCATCCGGATCGGTAGCGCGTACCGTGAAGAGGGCCGCGCTGGTGACGTTGTTGCTGTCGATGCACTCGGTCACATCGCCGGCAGCGTCGATATCGACGAACAGATCGTCGCCGAGCGCTGGCGGCTCCGACAGATCAATGTCCAGGGTGCGCCGCTCGCCGGCGGACAGCGGCTCGACGTCAAGCGTGCCGAGCAGTCGGCCCGATGCCGCGCTGCGCCCGGCAAAGATCCGAAGTTGGGCGGCATTGGCCGTCGGGGCCATGCCTCGATTGAATACCTCCACGGTGATCCGGGCCGGGTCCCCCTCCACAAGTTGGAGGTCGAACAGGGCGAGATCGGCAAGCCCCGTGGCGACACGATCCGGGAAGGTGTTGAGGCGGTAGGTGTTGTGGGAGAGCCAGCTCTTTGCCGGCCGGGCCGGAATACGGCCGTCATCGGAGATGTTGTCGACGTGGTAGCCGTGCTGGTTCCAGATCGAGCGCGTCGGCGCCCAGCTCCGGGTTGCCGATGAGAGCATGCGAACGCCCTTCATCGCGCCATTGGCGCCGATCAGGATATCGGCGCTGCCGTCGGCGTCGACGTCGGCAATCACCGGGTATTCGAGCGTCGTCCCCGAGGTGTTGGGGAGGATCAGTCGGACTTCGCCGGTCCTGCCGTCGAACACGCGCAGATTCAGCTCATCCGAATAGACCAGCTCGGCGCGGCCATCGGACTCGAAGTCGAAGGAGGTCGACCCGGTCTGATTGGACGATTCATCCTGGACCGGCTGCGCCCACAGCTGCGCGCCGGTGTGGTCGAACACCGCGTAGTGGGTCTTGCCGGCGATGCCGATCTCCGGGTAGGGGTCGTCATCCACATTGGCCAGCGTCGGCGGGCCAAGCGTGCCGCCGCCGGGAAAGCTGATCGGACCGAAAACACGACTGCCGTCGTGGTTGAAGACGTAGAGCTTGCCGGTCGAGTTGAAGCTGCCGTTGCTGACGAGCACGATCTCGGCTTCGGGGTCATCGTCGAAGTTGCCCAGCGCAGTGAATCCGTCGGCCGGTGCAGACAACTGCCCTTTGACCGCGCAAGTCGGACTGTAGATGGTGCGGCCGGCGACGATTTCCTGGATGCCGTCGCCGTCGATGTCGCCGATCGACGGAATCCAGCCGTAGTTGGTCGGACCGCCGCCATCGCGCGTGCCATGACAGCGCAGCCTGCCGTCCGACTCCAGAATCGTCGGGCCACGGATGATCTCGACCTGGCCATCGCCTTCGAGGTCGGCCAAGGCAATGGCATCGCGCGACCCTTTGCTGAGGACGTTTCGGGACGGTACCGTCCGGCGCCAAAGCTGCGCGCCGGTCGCGCTGAAGGCCCGAATCTCCTCTGCGTCCTCGCCAAACTCGGCAACAATCTCGGGCCTGCCGTCACCGTCGAGGTCTCCGAAGGCGGGCGTGCCGTAGGCGGCGATGGTGTCCAGACGCACCGACCAGTGGGTCTGGCCGCTACGACCATCGAGCAGGTTTAGGTAGCGCTGCGTACCGTAGGACATCACCACGACGTCGGGACGGTCGGCGGCATCCACCCGGCCATCCTGGTTGTCATCGGTGAACTGACCGACCAACACCGGGCCGAATACGTTGCCTTGAGGCGACGATGCAGCGGGACCGTCCCAGGTCCAGGCCACCACCGGGTCGAACAGGCCGGGGCCACTGGGCGTTCGACACATGCTGTTGCGGGCGCGCACCGTGCCGGTGAACTGCGCAGCCGCCTGCCACTCGAGCTGCCCAGTCTGTGACGACAAGGTGGCCGGCCCGGGGCTGCGAAGCAGCCCGTACTCCAACGTGTCGCCGTCGGGATCGGTGGCATCGACGTCGTACCGATACAGCCCGCCTTCCTCGATGCTTGCCGGCGGGACACTGACGATCTGCGGCCCGGCATTGTTCTTCAGCACGGTGATGGCCACCGTGGCGGGGGAGGAGTCAAGCTCTCCGTCTCGGGTCCGGAAGTCGAACTGGTCGTTGCCGAAGAAGCCGGGATTCGGGGTGTAGGTCAGCTGTGCACCCTCGCCGGTCAGGGCGCCGTGGGCAGGGGGCACGACCACATGGAAGGACACCGCCGCGCCCTCGGGATCGCTACCCGCCAGGGTGATCGCTACCGGCTGGTCGCGATTGGTGGTGAGCTGCTGCGGCACCGCGATGGGCGGATCATTGACGGGGAGAACCGTGATCGAGACCGTTGCGGCCGACGATTCCAGCTCGGCGTCGCGGGAGGTGAAGGTAAAGCGGTCCTCGCCGTGGAAGTCCGGCGCGGGCGTGTAGACCAGATTCGGCGGCACGCCGTTCAGGGCGCCGTGCTCCGGCGCGGCGCGAACGGTGAACGCCAGGACATCGCCATCCGGATCGGCGCCGGTGAGGACGATCGTCAAGGGAGTGTCCTCCTGCGTCTGCAGCGTCTGGTCGTTTGCGCTCGGCGGGTCATTCAACGGGGTGACCGTGATGGAGACCGTGGCGGGCGTCGATTCAAGTTCCCCATCGCGGGTGACGAAGGTGAAACTGTCTGCGCCGTGGAAGTCGGGAGCGGGGGTGTAAGTGAGATCAGGGCCTGCGCCGCTGAGGACACCATGGGTGGGCTGGGTGACGAGTGCGAAGCTGATTGCATCGCCATCGGGATCGCTTCCGCCCAGGGTGATCGACACCGGCTGTTCCTCCGCGGTCTCGACGGTTTGGGCGATTGCGAGCGGCGGGTCATTGACCGGACGCACGACGATGGACACCGTCGCGGGATCGGAATCGGCCTGGCCGTCATTGACCCTGAAGGTGAAACGGTCGTCGCCCGAGAAGTCCGCGGCGGGGGTGTAGACCAGGTTCGGCGGCTGCCCGGTGAGCGTGCCGTGCTCGGGTGAGGTGCCGACATGGAAAACCAGGGCATCACCCTCGGGATCCGCGCCGGTCAACAGAATGTCGAGCGCGACGTCTTCGTCGGTCTGAAGCTGCTGGTCGATCGCGCGGGGCGCGTCGTTGACCGGCGCCACCGTGATCGACACGGTGGCGATGTTCGAGTCGCGCTCGCCGTCGCGACTGTGAAAGGTGAAGGAGTCCGAGCCGTGGTAGTCCGCCGCCGGTGTGTAGGTCAGGTTGGGCAGCTGGCCGCTGAGCGAGCCGTGCCGCGGCTGACTGTCCAGCAAAAAGCTGAGCGGGTCGCCATCGGGGTCACCGGCAGACAGCGTGATCGCGACCGGCGTGTCCTCTTCGGTGTGCACGGACTGGTCATCCGCGTGCGGCGGATCATTGACCGGAAGCACCTCGATCTCGACCGTGGCAAGGCCTGATTGGGAAGATCCGTCGCGGGTCCTGAAGGTGAAGCTGTCGCGACCGTTGTAGTCGCGGCTTGGCAGGTAGACCAGGCTGGGGAGCTGACCCGAGAGCACACCCGAGCTCGGCTGGCTTTCCAGAATGAACTCCAGCGCGTCCCCATCGATGTCTGCGCCCGTCAGCGTGATGGCGAGGGCGGTGTCCTCAGGGGTGGAGAGCTGCTGGTCATCCGCGGTGGGCGGATCATTGAGGGGAGTGACCGTGATCTGAACCGTGGCCGGGGCGGAGTCGAGCAATCCGTCGTTGACCTTGAAGGTGAAGGAATCGACGCCGTGATAGTCAGCTGCGGGCACGTAGGTGATCTGCTGGCCACTGCCCTCGATGCTTCCGTGGCTTGGCGCGGAGACGATGGAATAGGCAAGGGCATCGCCGTCCTCGTCGGTTCCGGCGAGAACGACAGGCAGTGCGGTGTCCTCAGGCGTGGTAAGCGTCTGCGGCAATGCGACCGGGGCTACGTTGTAACAGGTCGCTTCCCCTACATAGTCGAAGGTCAACCAGCCGTTGCCGGTGAGCCGCCAGTCCTGCAGGCGAATGGTGATGAATCGCTTGACCCGGTAGTCGAATTTGCTGCCCTGGCCGCGACGGCTGTCCCAGGCGGGCACAATGATGTCCCGGCCACGCAGGGCTTCAAGGTTGCTGCGGACCGCCGACGCATTCATCGAGCCGGGCGCACCCTGGGCAAAATCGCCGATGTTGAGCACCCGGTCGCCCGCGTCGTCCGGATTGCGGTACGTGTCGCTGTCCCCCGGGGGGACCAGGCTGGCGGCCAGGGTCGGGGCGTTGTTGGCACCGCTCCAGGTCAGCCAGCTGTAGTTGCCGGGGCCGGTGCCGCGGGGCATCTGCGAGACCCGACTGCCGGCAGGCAGCGGTGCAACCACCGAATCAGAGATCGCAATCGGGTAGATCGCACAGAAGGGCTGAACGGCCTGGGCCTTGGCGGTCTGGGAGTTCGCCAGCCCGAGGCCCGGGACAAGGGCGAGGAGCAGCGCGGCCGCGCCGAGAAGACGATTCAGCATGAGTTTTCCCCTGATGGACGGGCGGGGCGGCCGCCTTAACAGACCATTAACCACCCCGCAACGGGCGCGGACCTTACTGCCTGCGAATTGGGTTTACAACTCAATTTCGCTGACCTGGCGCTGTTTGATGGGATTTCCCGTCAAACGGTAGGGTCCTTGAAGCACAGCGCCAGAAGTTTGGCTGCGGGAGATCACTACCGCAGTCAGCGGATTCCCAAACTGGGGTGGGAAAAATCCGACGCCCGGACCCCGGCAAGGCCGTTGGCCTCGACAAAGCCTTCCAAGCAGCCCAAGGGGCGCTGCGTCGCTGAGGAGCCCCCTTCAGTAGAGCTTCCCCGCCCCCTCCGGCCTCCGCTTGAAGCGCTTGTGTAGCCAGAGGTATTGGCTGGGGGCTTCGCGGACCATGGCTTCGATGGCCTGGTTGACGCGGGTGGTGTCGGCGACGGGGTCGTCGGTGGGGAAGGGTTCGAGCGGGGCGCCGAGGCGGATCAGGTAGCGGTCGCCTTCGCGGCGGTGGAAGAAGGGCACGACGGCGGCGCCGGTGAGGCGGGCGAGCTGGTGGGTGGCGGTGATGCTGGCGGCGGGGATGCCGAAGAAGGGGGCGAAGACGGTGTCCTTGCCGCGCATGTCCTGGTCGGGGGCATACCAGAGCACCCCGCCCTGCTTCAGGTGGCGGACGGCAGCGCGCAGCTCGTCGCGGGTAAACATGGCCTTTGCGTAACGCAGCCGGCCGCGCAGCACCGCCCATTCCATCGCTTCGGTGTCGTGCGGCCGGTACATGCCGGCCACCGGCAGGTGGTCGCAGAGCAGACGGCCGCAGAGCTCGAGGTTCATGAAGTGGCCGGAGACCAGCAGCAGGCCGCGACCGGAGTCGTGCAGGGCCTTTATCGCTTCGAGGCCCTCGAACTGCACCTGGCGGCGCATCGGCTCGACATCGCCCCACCAGGCGCGCAGGAACTCGAACAGGCCGATGCCGAGGTCGCGGAAGTTGTCACGCAGCAGGGCGCGCTGCGCGGCGGCATCGAGCTGCGGCAGGCAGAGCTCGATATTGCGCGCGGCGACCCGCCGCCGCGCCGGCATCAGCCGGTAGAGCAGCGCGCCCAGCCCGGCGCCGAGGCGGCGCTGCACGGGCCAGGGCAGTCTGGCCGCCAGCCAGCCGATCGCCACGCCGATCCACACCGGCCAGGTGCGCGGGGACAGCGGGGGTCGGGGGGTGGGTACGGGCATGCGTTGGGGCAGGAAGCGGGCCGGTTAGTTTAGGCGAGCGCCGGCCGCAGGGCCGCGCGGCGACGGCGCGGGGCGATCCAGTATCCTTGGCCGATGCCGCCGCTCTCCCTGCGCCATCGCTTCATGCGGGCGCTCTACACCTTCACCATGTACCTGGTCACCCCGGTGATCATCTACCGGCTGGCCGCCCGCGGCCTGCGCCTGCGCGGCTACTTCCGCCGCTGGCTGGAGCGCTTCGGCTATTTCACGCCGCCGCCCGCGCCCGGGGCGGTCTGGGTGCATGCGGTATCGGTCGGCGAGGTCAACGCCGCCTCGCCCCTGGTCGATGTGCTGCGCCAGCGTTTCGGCGACCGGCCGATGGTGGTGACCACGGTGACCCCGACCGGCTCGGACCGGGTGCGCCAGCTGTGGGGCGAGGACATCTTCCACGTCTACCTGCCCTACGACCTGCCGGCCGCGGTGCGCCGCTTTCTCGACCGGATCCAGCCGGCGATCGCGGTGATCATGGAAACCGAGATCTGGCCGAACCTCTACTTCGAGTGCGACCGCCGCGGCATTCCCATCGTGCTGGCCAATGCGCGGCTGTCGGAGAAGTCGCTGCGCGGCTATGGCCCGGCGCGGCCGCTGGCCAGCGAGGCGGTGCAGCGGGTGCGCATGGTGGCGGCGCAGTCGCAGGCCGACGCCGAGCGCTTCCGCTCGCTGGGGGTCAAGCCGCAGCATCTGCAGGTGGTCGGCAATCTGAAGTTCGACCTGCGCCTTTCGGAGCAGATCGTGGTGGATGCCCGCGAGCGACGCATCCACTGGGGCGCGCGACGGCCGGTGTGGATCGCGGCCAGCACCCACGAGGGCGAGGAGTGGCCGGTGATCGAGGCCCACGCCCGGGTGCTGCGGCGCTTTCCCGATGCCCTGCTGCTGGTGGCGCCGCGCCATCCCGAGCGCTTCAAGCCAATGGCCCAGCTCTGCCGCGGCCACGGCTTCACCACCGCCACCCGCAGCGAGCACCACCTGCCGGGCGTCGGCATCCAGTGCTTCATCATCGACACGCTGGGCGAGCTGGTGCCCTTCCTCGCCTGCGCCGATGTCGCCTTCGTCGGCGGCAGCATCGATCCGATCGGCGGGCACAACGTGCTGGAGCCCATGGCGCTGGGCGTGCCGGTGCTGGTCGGCCCCCATACCCACAATTTCACCGAAGTCACCGACCTGATGCTCGAGCGCGGCGCCGGCCTGCGCATCCACGACGCCGACACCCTCGCCGGCAACGTGCAGCAGCTGTTCGCCGACGCCGCCCGCCGCCAGGCCATGGGCGAATCCGCCCGCGAGGCCGTCGCCAGCGCCCGCGGCGCAGTGCAGCGCACCCTTGCCCATATCGAGGGGATCGTGGGGGGTTAGGGAGGGGGGGCAGTGCGAAACAGGCCTTTCGCAGAACCCGAACGTAGGAGCCAGCTTGCTGGCGATCGTCCCATCCGGGGCGCCTATCGCCAGCAAGCTGGCTCCTACACACGCAACGGCGTTGCAAGGTCCGCTTTGCGCCCGTTCTTCCCCTATCCCGAAACCGGCTTTGCACCGGCGCGGTTAGAATCCGCGGCCTATGGATGTTTCCCACCTGCTCGACGGGCTGAATCCGGCCCAGCGCGAGGCGGTTACTGCGCCGTCTGCCCATGCCCTGATCCTCGCCGGCGCCGGTTCCGGCAAGACCCGCGTGCTGATCCACCGAATCGGTTGGCTGCTCGAGGTCGAGCGCGTGCCGCGCCACGGCATTCTCGCCGTGACCTTCACCAACAAGGCCGCGGGCGAGCTGCGCCAGCGCCTGGCCCAGCTGACCGGCGAGCTGCCGCGCGGGATGTGGGTGGGCACCTTCCATGGCCTGGCCCATCGTCTTCTGCGCCTGCACTGGATGGACGCCAAGCTGCCGGAAGGCTTCCAGATCCTCGACAGCGACGACCAGATCCGCCTGCTCAAGCGGGTGATCGCGGCGATGGAGCTGGACGACACCCGCTTCCCGCCGCGCCAGGCGGCCTGGTTCATCAATGGCCACAAGGACGAGGGGCGGCGGCCCAGGCACCTGCAGCCGCAGGATCCGATCAGCCAGACCTTCGTGCGCATCTACGAGGAATACCAGACCGCCTGCGAGCGCGCCGGCCTTGTCGACTTCGCCGAACTGCTGCTGCGTGCCCACGAGCTATGGCTGAATCATCCCGCCCTGCTCGAGCACTACCGCGAGCGCTTCTCGCATCTGCTGGTCGACGAGTTCCAGGACACCAACCGGATCCAGTACGCCTTCATCCGCCTGCTGGCCGGCGACACAGGCAAGGCCTTCGTGGTCGGCGATGACGACCAGGCGATCTACGGCTGGCGCGGCGCGCGGGTCGAGAACGTGCAGCAGTTCCTGCGCGACTTCCCCGGCGCCAGGACCTATCGCCTGGAACAGAACTACCGCAGCAGCGCGAACATCCTCTCGGCGGCCAATGCGGTGATCGACCACAACCCCGATCGGCTCGGCAAGAAGCTCTGGACCGAGGATGCGGACGGCGAGCCGATCCAGCTGTATGCCGCCTACAACGAGGTCGACGAGGCGCGCTTCGTGGTCGAGTCGATCCGCGACTGGATCGTCAAGGGCGGCAGCGCGGTGGACTGCGCCATCCTCTACCGCAGCAACGCCCAGTCGCGGGCCTTCGAAGAGGCCCTGCTGGCCGAGCAGCTGCCCTACCGCATCTACGGCGGCCTGCGCTTCTTCGAGCGCGCCGAGATCAAGGACGCCCTGGCCTACCTGCGCCTGCTGGCCAGCCGCGCCGACGACGCCGCCTTCGAGCGGGCGGTGAACACGCCGCCGCGCGGCATCGGCGCGCGCACCGTCGAGGTGCTGCGGCAGATGGCCCGGCAGCGCAACGCCCCGTTATGGGAATGCGCCCTGCAGGCCCAGCTCGAGACCACCCTGCAGGCCCGCGCCCGCAACGCCCTGCGCGGCTTCGTCGAGCTGATCGAACAGCTCGACCGCGAGACCCGCGAGCTGCCACTGGCCGGCAAGATCGACCTCGTCATCGCCAAGAGCACCCTGCGCGCGCACTACCAGAACGAGTCCACCGGCGCGCTGGACTCCAAGGTCGAGAACCTCGACGAACTGGTCAGCGTCGCCAGCCGCTTCGTCGGCGGCGACGAGGCCGTCGACATGCCCGAGCTGGTCGCCTTCCTCAGCTATGCCGCGCTGGAGGCAGGCGAGGGCCAGGTCGAGCAGGGCGAGGCCGGGGTCCAGCTGATGACCCTGCACGCGGCCAAGGGCCTCGAGTTCCCGCTGGTCTTCCTGGTTGGCCTGGAGGAAGGCATCTTCCCCAGCCGGCGCTCGGTCGAGGAGTCCGGCCGGGTCGACGAGGAGCGTCGCCTGGCCTACGTCGGCATCACCCGCGCGCGGCACAAGCTGGTGCTCTGCTACGCCGAGGCGCGCCGCCTGCACGGCACCGAGCACTACGGACAGCGCTCGCGGTTCCTCAAGGAGATCCCGCCCGACCTGGTCCACGAGCTGCGCCCGCGGGTCGGCGTCTCGCGGCCGATGTCCGGCGAGTACGGCAGCGACCGCCTGCACGCCGAGTCGGTGCAACAGAGCAGCGGCTGGAAGCTCGGTGATCGCGTCCGCCACATGAACTTCGGCGCCGGCACCATCATCGATGCCGAGGGCAGCGGCAGCCATGCCCGGGTCCAGGTCGAGTTCGACGGCGCCGGCGCCAAGTGGCTGGTCCTGAGCTTCGCCAACCTCAAGCCGGCCTGATGCCGGAGGCCGCGGCCGGCAAGGCGCGGACGGACCGCGGAGCGACCCTGCGAGAGCTGACCGGCGCGCGCCAGCCGGGTGAATTGATCGTATAGTCGGCGCAAGCCTCCACATGCCCCGCGCCCATGAGTGCCCCGCCCGATGTCGCGCCGTTCGCACTGATCGTGGAGGACGACGACGACCTCGCCCTGCTGCTGGAATTCATCCTCGGACGCGAGGGTTACCGTACAGAACGCTGCGCTGATGGCCGTATCGCCAGCGAGGCCATCGGCCTCGCGCCGGTGCCCGAGCTGGTATTGCTGGACCTGCTGCTGCCCTACGTCAACGGGCTGGAACTGATCAAGCAGATCCGCGAGAACGCGAGCTGGGGAGGCGTGCCCATCCTGATGCTGACCGCGCAGAACGGTGAACAGGATGTCGCCCGTGCGCTTGATGCCGGCGCCGATGACTACCTGGTCAAGCCCTTCCAGCCCGAAGAGCTCAAGGCGCGGCTGCGCAGACTGCGCCGCGGCCGCCGCTAGCGACGCAAGGCGGGGATGGAAAATCGACATGTCCGCTGATCCCGCCCTGCGCCTTGCCCTGTTGATCAGCCTTGGCGTCTATGCCCTGGCCCTGGCCCAGCTGCTTGGTCTGGCCGCGATGCACGTCACCGAGCGACGTCGCCGGGAAGCCGAACGGCGGATCCGTCAGAAGTTCGGCCCGGTGTTCATCCGCGCCATCGAGGGAGTAGCGCAGACGCCACCCGCGCTGCCGCGGCGTCATCCGGATCTGGTCCTGATGCTGTGGCTGTTCTATGCCGAGTCGACCCGGGGCGACAGCATCGACCGACTGCGCGCAGTCGGCCGGGAGATGGGCTTCTCCACCTATGCCACCCGGCTGCTGCGCCGCCGCCGACTGGGCAGCACGCTGCTGGCCGCAGCCACGCTGGGCTGGCTGGGCGACGCCAGCGCCTGGGGCGCGCTCGACGCCCTGGCGTCGCGAGGCGGCACGCGCGTGTCCCTGTTGGCGCTGCGTGCGATGTCCCACATCGATCCGCAGCGGGCCACCGAGCGGCTGTTCGCCCTGCTGCCCGAGCGCCGTGACTGGCCCGACGCGCGGCTGCAGGCACTGCTGCAGGAGCTGCCGGCGCGACCGGCGGGGGCCGCGCTGCTGCAGGCACTGGCGCGATGCAGCGAGGGCGAGGCGCCACGGCTGCTGCACCTGGTCGACGTGCTGCGACCGCCCGGCACCTGGTCGGCGATCCGACCGATGCTGGACCATGACCAGGGCGTGGATACCCTCGCCTCGGCGCTGCGCGTGGTCGATGATCCCCGCGCGGTGCAGGTCGTGCGTGGCCTGGCCGCGCACAGCCATTGGGTGGTGCGGGCCAAGGCGGCCACCGCCCTCGGCCGGATCGGCGGCAGCGAGGATCGCGGGCTGCTGATGGAGATGCTGCGCGATCCGGTGTGGTGGGTCCGCTATCGTGCCGGCCAGTCGCTGATCCGCCTGCCCGGCATCGACGCCGCAACGCTCGAGCCGGTCCTCGACACGCTGCAGGACCCGTACGCCCGCGACATGCTGCAGCAGCTCCTGGCCGAAAAGGCCCTTTCCGGATGAGTGCCCTGGACTGGCTCCTGGCCACCGAGCATTTCCTGCTGTCGCTGCAGTGGTTCTTCATCGCCTATCTCGGCCTCGTCAACGGCGGCTATCTGCTGCTGAATCTGCTCTCAATTCCCACCCTTGCCCGCTACATGGCGGGTCACTCGCTTGATCGTCTGCCGCACCAGCGCGGTTTCGAGCCGCCGGTCAGCCTGCTGGTGCCGGCCTACAACGAAGAGAAGACGATCGTCGCCTCGGTGCGCTCCCTGCTGCAGCTGGAGTACCCGCGCTACGAGGTCATCGTGGTCAACGACGGCTCGAAGGACGACACCATGGGCGAGCTGATCCGCGAGTTCGGCCTGGTCGAGTTTCCCGCCGCTGCCTGGGCGGGGCTGCCCAGCCAGCCGATCCGCAGGTTCATGCGCTCGCTGCGCTACCCGCAGCTGCGGGTGCTGGACAAGGAGAATGGTGGCAAGGCCGATGCGCTCAATGCCGGCATCAATGCCGCGCGCTTTCCGCTGTTCTGTGCCATGGATGCCGACTCCGTACTCGACCCCAGGGCCCTGCTCAAGGTGGTGCAGCCCTTCATCGACGACCCGCTGACCATCGCCAGCGGCGGAACCGTCCGCCTCGCCAACGGCTGCACGGTCAGCGGCGGCGTGCTGGAGCGGGTCGGCCTGCCGCGCAGCTGGCTGGCCCGCTTCCAGGTGATCGAGTACCTGCGCGCCTTCCTGTTCGGCCGGCTCGGCTGGTCGCCGATGAACGCGGTGCTGATCATCTCCGGCGCCTTCGGCCTGTTCCGTCGCACCGCGGTCATCGACGCCGGCGGCTACCGCACGGACACGGTGGGCGAGGACATGGAGCTGGTCGTGCGCCTGCATCGCCTGAACCGGATCCACCGCCGGCCCTACCGGATCACCTACGTACCCGACCCGATCTGCTGGACCGAAGCGCCCGAGACGACAGCGGTCCTGCGCCGCCAGCGCAGCCGCTGGCAGCGCGGTCTGGCCGAAAGCCTCGCCGCCAATCCCGGGCTGCTCTTCCATCTGCGGGGAGGCTTCGCCGGCTGGCTGGCCTTTCCGTTCTTCGTGCTGTTCGAACTGCTCGGCCCGCTGGTGGAGGTCGTCGGCTATGCCAGTCTGCTGATCGGCGGAGTGCTGGGCCTGCTGTCGCCCGAAGCCTTCTGGACCTTCCTGCTGCTCGCGCTGAGCTTCGGCATCCTGCTCTCCGTCTCGGCGCTGATGCTGGAGGAGATGTCGTTCCGGCTGTTTCCCCGCGGGGCCCAGCTGGCGCGACTGGTGATGATCGCGATCCTGGAGAACTTCGGCTATCGCCAGATGGTCGCCTGGTGGCGGCTGCGCGGCCTGCTCAGCTGGCTGTTCCGCACCCGCCGCCGCTGGGGCGAGATGACACGCGTTGCCAGCTGGCGGCGCGAGGGAAGCTGACGGCTGCCCACGGTTCGAGCGCGTATCTGCCGCGCGTATCTACCGTCCGTCCTCGCCGTCAAATGCCGGGGCTCTCGCAGACTGCCCCTGGGCACGACGGTGGCGCCCAGCTCTGGCCGCGGTCCGTGGCTGCTCCGCAGCGCCGCGATCTCGCGGTCAAGCCCGCTGCGAAGAGCAGCCGGCGAAGCGGGCCGGCTTCAGCGCGGCGGGCAGTGGGCGCCGGCGTCGAGCCAGGCCTGGAACAGCTGGCCGAACTGCTGCTGGTCGCCGGGGACGGGCTGCAGGTGGGCCGGGGGGTTCCAGCCGTAGCCGACCAGCTCGTCCTCGGCCATGTGCTTGCCCAGCGCTTCCAGCGACTTGCCGCCATTGCGCTGCGGATCCTTGATCTGCTCGCAGATCCCGGCCAGCGGGACGTCCTCCCAGGCCATCGAGGCCGGGGCCAGGTGCCACTTGGGGTTGCCCGGCACGTTGCCGAAGTTTTCCGCGAGGTGGCAGGTGTTGCAGAGCATCCCCGGTCGGCCCATGCCGCCGAGGCCGCGGACCACCAGGGGCTGGTGCAGGGCGCCGTCGTCGCCCTGCAGCGGGCGGTCGGTGCGCGGGTGGCAGTTGACGCAGCGCGGATGCTGGATGACCCGTCCGATCTCGGCGAACAGCGCGTGCGCGCGCTGGGTGCGGTCGCCGATGGCCTCGAACTCGGAAAGCGGCTTGAGCGTCGCAGCGGAGGGCCCACCGGCCGTCGCGCTGGCGACCACGGCGAACCCCAGGATGGCGGCGGTCCAACGCAGCGCGCTCATGACGTGAGCTCCTTCGCCGCATCCTTGATCGCCCGGCGGATCCGCACATAGGTGGCGCAGCGGCAGAGGTTGCCGGACATGCCCTGGTCGATGTCCTCATCGGAGGGATTGCTGAGCACCTGCAGCAGCGAGATGGCCGACATGATCTGGCCGGACTGGCAGTAGCCGCATTGCGGCACGTCGATGGCCTGCCAGGCCTTGCGCACGGCATCGGCCACGCGCCCTTCGGCCCCCTCGATGGTGGTGATCTCGGCGCCGGCCGCAGCCTCCACCGGCAGCACGCAGGCGCGCCGCGGCTGGCCATTGAGATGCACGGTGCAGGCGCCACACTGGGCCACACCGCAGCCGTACTTGGTGCCGGTCATGCCGAGCCGGTCGCGCAGTATCCAGAGCAGGGGGGTGCCCGGCGCCGCCTCGATCTGATGACGGGTGCCGTTGATGGTGAGTTCGATGGCCATGCGCGACTCCTCAGCCTGCCGTGCCGACGGGCAGTCGGTCACGGCGATCGGTATCGAAAACGGGCAGCCGGCGGATGCGCAGGCCGGTGGCGGCGAAGATGGCATTGGTCAGCGCCGGTGCGGCCGGCGGCGTCGGCGGCTCGCCCACCCCGCCGGGCGGCGCGCTGGATTCGATGATCTTGACCTGCAGGTCGCGCGGCGCCTCATTGATCCGCATCAGGCGCCAGTCGGGGAAGTTGGCCTGCTGCACCACGCCGTCCTTGGCCGTGATCGCGCCATACAGGGCATTTGACAGACCGTAGAGCGTGCCGCCCTCGACCTGGGCGGTGACATGGCGGGTGTTGACCACGGTGCCGGCGTCGATCGCCGACCACACGCCGGGGATGCTCAGGCGTCCTGAGTCATCCACCTCGACTTCCACCACTGTGGCGACGTAACTGAGGAAGGAGCGATGCGCGGCGATGCCCAGACCCCGGCCCTTCTGCAGCTTGCGGCCCCATCCGGCCATCGTCGCCGCCTCGCGGACCACGTTGGCCAGACGCCCGGTGTCGATCGGATAGTCCTCGATCGGATCGCCGTAGTTGTCGTATTCGGCGCCCTCCTCGCGCGGATCGACGTGGCGTGGCGGGCCGATCAGCTCGAGCAGGTAGTCCTTCGGGTCGCGCCCGGCGGCGTGGGCCAGCTCGTCGGCAAAGCTCTGGATGGCGAAGGCGTGATAGACGTTGGCCACCGAGCGCAGCCAGCCGATCCGCACATGGGCCTCGGCCTCCCCGCTCTCAAGGCGCAGGTTGGGCACGGCGAACGGGTTGTCGCTGGCGCCCAGGCGCAGCTCACCCCAGGAGGGCGACTTCGCGCCGGCCTGGAAGGTCGAGGGAATCGGTGGGAACACGGTGCGGTGGAGCAGGGCGGTGCAGCGGCCCTCGGCGTCCAGCCCGCCCTCCATGCGCTGCGCGCTGACGCTGTGGAAGTAGCCGTGCTGCAGATCGTCCTCGCGGGTCCAGGTCACCTTCACCGGTCGACCGACCTCGCGGGCGACCAGGGCCGCCTCGACGATGAAATCCGGCTTGGACTTGCGGCCGAAGCCACCGCCGAGCCAGGTCACGTTGATGGTGACGTCGTCCTCGGGCACGCCGCAGGCTTCGGCGACCGCGCGACGCGCCGCCTGGGGCGCCTGCACGCAGGCCCAGCACTCGACCTTGTCGCCGGTCCAGCGGGCGGTGGCGGCCGGCGGCTCCATCGGCGACTGCGAGAGATGCGGCACGTAGTACTCGGCCTCGACGCGCATGGCCGCGGACTTCATCGCGGCGTCGACATCACCGCGATTGCGGCGCACCTCGCCGGGCTTGCGCGCGGTGGCCATCATCGCCTCGGCGAAGGCCTTCGAGTCGTAGCCGGCATTGGGGCCGGCCTCCCAGTCGATCTTCAGCGCGCGGCGCCCCTGGATTGCCGCCCAGGTGTCCTCGGCGACCACGGCCACGCCGCCCAGCGCCTTGAAGCCGGCGGGCGGCTCAAGCGCCGGCAGGCGCACGGTGCGCAAAACGCCGGGCACCGCCAGCGCCGCCTTGTCGTCGAGCTGGCGGACGCTGCCGAAGACCTGCGGCGGACGGGCGATCACCGCGACCAGCATGTCGGGCAGGCGCACATCGATGCCGAAGGTGCCCTCGCCGCGGATGATCCGCGGAACGGTCAGCGATGGGATGTCCTTGCCGATCAGCCGCCAGTCGGCGCGGTCCTTCAGCTTCAGCTCGCCCTCGCCCGGCAGCGGCAGCCCGGCCGCGGCCTCGCTCAGCTCGCCATAGCCGGCGCTGCGCCCGTCGGGCCCCAGCACCTTGCCCTGTTCGCCGCGGCACTGCGCCGGATCCACGTCCCAGCGCGCCGCGGCGGCGCGCTCCAGCAGGGTGCGCATGGCGGCGCCGGCGATGCGCAGTCGATCAAGGTTGCGGCGCACCGAACGCGAGCCGTCGGTGTTCTGGTCGCCGTAGCGCGGATGGCCGATGGCCTGGACGATCTGCACTTTCGCCCAGTCGGGCTCCAGCTCCTCGGCGAGGATCTGCGCCATCGCGGTCCAGACCTGCTGGCCCATCTCGGAGCGGTGCGAGGTGAGCTTCACCGTGCCGTCGGCTTCGATGCTGATGAACAGCGAGGGCGTCGCATCGCCGCCCTTGACGTCCTTCAGTCCGCCGGCGGTGGCGTCGGCCATGGCGTGACCGCCGCGCAGGGACAGCCCCAGCACCAGCGCCCCCGAGCCCACGCTCTGCAGGAAGCCGCGACGGCTCACCCGCAGGGTCGGCGCATCGCCACCCTGCCCCTTGCCCAGATCATCGATGAACACGGCTCACTCCCGTCGTTGGCCGGCATGGAGCAGGCGACCGCCCGGCCACGGAAAGCGAGCAGAACCCCTGGCTCGCTGGCTGGGACAGATCGGATGCAGCGTGAAGGGAACGCTAGCGGCGGAAGGGTTAAGCGCAGGTGAGCGGCGGGCGCGACGGCGCCCGGAACGCCGGGTGAAACGACATGTGGTGCGCCCGGCGCACATCCATCGGATTCGGCTCGGCCGCCCCGGACGGACTACCCGATTGCCCGTTCCGACGCGTCGTGGCGAACAAGGGCCGCACGCCGCACGTTCGCTGCCCGCGGACACGGAGAGGTGCCTGCGGCGCTGCCCTGCGCAGGTCAGGCCCAACACGGGCGCGGTTCGTTGGGAGGCTGCCGATGCCCGGTTCGTACGCGAAGGTCTTCCGCAGAACCCGCATGTAGACAAGGAGCCAGCTTGCTGGCGATCGTCCCTCCCGGGGCGCCTATCGCCAGCAAGCTGGCTCCTACACGTAACGGCGCTGCAAGGTCCGGTTTGCGCCGCAAAGCAGACCTTGCCGCAGTCAAACTGTGGGAGTGCCCTTGGGCGCGACCGCAGCGCTACGGATTCGCCACAGACCGCGGCCAGAGCCGATCTCCGCGGTCGCGCCCAAGGGCACTCCACATTCGGGCTTCGTTGGGGGGCGGCGAAGCCCCATAGGGTGTGCCTTGGCGCACCGATACGGGCGTTCCAACGGTACGCCCGGTGCGGCCAGCCGCACCCTATGAATGTCCTCTTGGCGCCCTATTCCGCCTCGGCGCTGGTCTCGCACGGCGCGCTGCCGGCGGGGCGGGTGAGGCGGACGAGGCTGGCCTCGCCGGCGCTCCAGCCGGGCTCGCTCGGGCTCCAGCGCAGCTGGGCGCTTTCGCAGCCGGAAAAGCGCAGCTCGATCTCGCCCCAGGTCGGGGTCTGCACCTCGCCGGCAACGAAGTCCTCGCCGAAGCGGGTGCCGCGCGGGCGCAGGGCCTGGAAGCGCCAGACGCCGGGCTCGGCCGCGGCGCTTGTCGGGCCGAGCAGCCAGGCGGCATGGCCCGCGGGGTCGTAGGTGTACCAGACCAGGGTGCCGCGGCCCTCGGCGTCGACCAGGAACTGCAGGCCTTCGCCGGCCGCCTCCGCTCCGCGGAACCAGCTGCCGCTGTAGCGGCTCTCCGGATGCGGTGGCCGCGGCTGCGGTGACAGGTCGTTGTGGTGCTGCGGTGGCCGGGCGTGGGTGGCGACCTGCTGCAGCACCCGCTCGCCGGTCTCGCCGCCGCGCCCGCGGTAGGCCAGACGTCCGCTGCCGAGGTTGCTTCCGGGGACGGTGCCATCAAAGGCGAGAGTGAATTCGCCCCAGGGCTGGTACTCGACGTCGTCGGGATCGAACCCGCCGAACGCCGGGCCACGGGTTTCGAAGGCCTCGGCGATGTGGATGCCGTCCTGGGCGATACGCCCGATGCCGGCGATCCAGCGCTGCTCGCCGGGCTCGCCGCTGTCGGGATAGGTGTACCAGGTGACCGCCGCGTCGACGCCGTTTTCCAGTACCTCGACCACCCAGCCCTCGCCGTTGAAGGACGGGTCGAACCAGGCACCGGTGTGGTCCTGGTCGGTGAACAGCAGGTTCAGCCGGCGTGAACGGATGCGCGAGTCCAGCGGCGCGACCTGGTATTCCGGGGCGAAGCGGCAGCGGGCGGCGTCGGCGCCGGCCTCGCAGGCGGCATCGAGACCGGCCGCGCTGGGTGCCGGACCGCCGTCCATCCAGGCCTGCAGGGCGACCAGGGCGGCACCGAGCTCGGCCTGCTCGAAATCGCAATGTCCGGGCGAGGACTCGCGAACGAAGGCGGTGACCGGCGGCCGGTCACCCGCGCGGATCGGCAACGCAGCGATATGTTCAGGGAAAACCAGCTCGTCGCGGGTGGTGTGCAGCAACAGCACCCGTGCATCGCCCCAGCCGCCGCGCGGGTCGGAGACAGCGGACAGGCGCACGGCTGCGATCGGGTCGCGCTCGACGCGGCGCACCGTGGCGTCGACCTCGGCATCGCCGTAGATCACATTGCGGTTGTCGAAGGCGCTACGGCCGCCCAGCTTGGTCGGGTCCCGGACCAGATCGGACAGCGGGGCCAGGGCGTAGAGCAGCTGGGTCTTGAGGAAGTCATCGCTGCTCAGGCCGAGCAAGGATTTCAGGCGCGCCTTCCGCGCCCGCTGCGCACTGGTATCGAGAATTGCCGGCTGGATCAGGCCGGTGCACTGGCGGATCCGGTTGGCTGCCGAGGCCAGGTCAGCCAGGCTGTCCGGGTCGTCGATGTTGTCGATGTCCTCGGGAATATCGTCGGCGTCGAGGATCCATGGCAGCGCCGGGTCGCTGCTCGCCGGCAGCTTGTGCCCGCTGCAGACCGCGTCATAGACCAGGCGCACGTCGACGGCCTGGTCCCAGGTGCGGGCGCCGCCCAGCGGGGGGCAGGCGGCGAGCACGCCGTCGACCGGGCGCCCCTCGGCGGCGAGCGCCTCGGCGGTCAGCACCGAGACCAGGCCGCCCAGCGAACCGCCGAAGAGGATGGTCTGGCCGGGCTCGCCGGCCCGGCTCCGGAACGTGTCGAGCAGGGCGCGCTGGGCCGGGACGATGTCGAACAGCGCCCAGCCGCGGCTGGCATAGCTGCCGGCGGCCAGCGCATAGCCCTGGGCACGCAGGGCTTCGCCCACCTCGGCGCTCGGCGAGGTCGAGGGCGCACGTCGGTTGGGATCGTTGAAGTTGAAACCATGGTTGTAGACGATCAGCCGCCCACCGGGCTGCCAGCCCGCTGGCAGCTCGATCCGGTAGCGGCCAAGGCCGTCCGCCAGACTGCCCTCGAGCACCCTTTCCTGGGCCTGCGTCGCGCCTGCCAGACCCAGCAGGGCCACCCCGATCTGCCACTTCACCAGTCGTTTCATCCCGAAATCCTAGGGCACCGAAGATGAACGGCACGCCTGCAGCCGGGCGCGGCCCCAGGCCGCCCTGTCCCGCTTTCGGTTGCGGGGTCTAGCGCTTCCGGGTACCGTCCCGCTGTTTTCCTCCCGGACCTGCCCCTATGCTCTTCCAGCACGTAGCCATCGCCTCGGTCGCCCATGTCGATGCGCCGATCCGCCTGTCCTCGGCGGAGATCATGCAGCGCCTGCAGCCGACCCTCGACCGCCTGGGCATCCGCGACAATCTGCTGGAAGACGTCGCCGGCATCAGCGAACGGCGCATCTGGGACGGCAATGTGCAGCCCTCGGACGCCGCCACCATGGCCGCGCAGAAGGCCCTGGCCCAGTGCGGCGTGCAGCGCGAGAACATCGGCATCCTGATCAACACCTCGGTCTGCCGCGACTACCTCGAGCCGTCGACGGCCTCGATCATCCACGGCAACCTCGGCCTCGCCGACACCTGCCAGAACTTCGACGTCGGCAACGCCTGCCTCGCCTTCCTCAACGGCATGGACATCGCCGCGCGGATGATCGAGCGTGGCGATATCGACTACGCCCTCGTGGTCAACGGTGAGGTCAGCAACACCATCGCCGAGCGGACCATCGAGCGGCTGAGCTCGCCCGATGTCACCCCGGACCAGTTCCGCAACGAGTTCGCCTCGCTGACCCTCGGCTCCGGCGCCGCCGCGATGGTGCTCGGCCGCGCCGAGCTGCTGCCCAATGGCCACCGCTTCCTTGGCAGCGTGACCCGCGCCGCCACCGAGTTCAGCCACCTGTGCCGCGGCAACATGGACCGCATGGTCACCGACACCCGCTCGCTTCTGGTCGAGGGTCTCAAGCTCGCCGCCAAGACCTTCCAGGCCGCGCGCGCCGCGATGGGCTGGGTGGCCTCGGAGATCGACGAGTTCGTCATCCACCAGATCAGCAAGGTGCACACCGCGGCGATCGTCGACCTGCTCGGCATCGACCCGAAGAAGGTGCTCACCGTGTTTCCCGAGCACGGCAACATCGGCCCGGCCTCGGTGCCGATCGCGCTGTCCAAGCTGGCCGAGAGCGGGCGCCTGCAGAAGGGCAAGCGGATCGCCCTGATGGGCATCGGCTCGGGGCTGAACTGCCAGATGGCCGAGGTCGTCTGGTAGAGCCCCGCGCCGCAGCGGCCGCCTGGCGCGGCCGGACGCGGCGCCCGTCCACGGCATTGCTGCTACCCTCCGCGCTTCGTTTTTTTCGCGGAGCGTGCAGTGCGAGCACCTGTCCTTCTTGCCAGCCTGATCCTGATTGGCCTGCCCGTCGCGCAGGCCCGCGATGTCGCCGACGGGTTCGAATCGGCCACCTGGAAGGCCGAGCTGAACCAGATCATGGCGCAGCCGGACTGGATCGGCCCGCCCGTCGAGTCGCCGTTCTGGTCGCTGGTGGGCGCTGACACCCTGCACTTCGAGCTCAAGCGCAATGCCAGCCCGGTGCGTGACCTCTACCGCGTCACCCTCGATGGCGCCGCCGCGGCACCGGTGCCCGATGCCCAGCGCGCCGGCCTCGACGGCCCCGACCCGGTATTCAGCGCGGACGGTCAACGCGCGCTGTTTGTCCGCCACGACGACATCTTCCTGCGCGACCGCGCCAGCGGCACCCTGACCGCCCTGACCCGCAGCGCCGAGGCCGAGGCCGACCCGCAGTTCGGCGCCGATGGGCACTCTGTACATTGGCGCGTCGGCACCCGCTGGTATCGCCACGACCTGCGCGAGGGGGTGTCCTGGGCGCTGGCCGAGTTCAAGGCCGAGAAGGACCCCGCCGCGCCCAGCGAGGACAGCCTGCAGGCCATGCAGCTTCGCCTGATCTCGACCCTGGCCCGCGAATCCGCCGAGCGCGAGGCGCTGCGCCAGCGCGAGGCCGAGCTGCGCGAGATCGACCCGACCCGCGCGCCGGCGCCGGTCTATCTCGGCAGCGAGGCGCGCCTGGTCGCCACTTCGCTGTCGCCGGACGGCCGCCACCTGCTCGCGGTGACCCAGCCCAAGGGCGAGCCGGGCCGCGGCGGCAAGATGCCCAAGTACGTCACCGAAAGCGGCTACGAGGAGGTCGAGGACGTACGCACCCGGGTCGGCCGCAATGCCCCGGCGGCGCAGACTCTGCACCTGGTCGACCTGGCCACCGGCGAGGTCAGCACCCTGCCCTTCGATCGCCTGCCGGGCATCGCCGAGGATCCGCTCGCCGCGCTGCGCGAGGCCGCCGACAAGCCCAGGCTGGAAGGCCAGCGGCCGCTCGAGGTCGAGGCCATCCAGTGGCGCCGCGACGGCTCGCGGGCGGCGGTGATGCTGCGCGCCATCGACAACAAGGACCGCTGGATCGCCACCCTTTCGCCCAGCGCGGCCAGCCTTGCCCCGCGCCACCGGCTGACCGACCCGGCATGGATCAACTGGGCCTTCAACGAATTCGGCTGGCTGCCCGACGGGCAGCTCTGGTACCTCTCCGAGGAGAGCGGCTACTCGCACCTCTACCTGATGGACGACAGGGATGGCGCGCGGGCCCGCGCACTGACCTCGGGCAGCTGGGAAGCCTCGGAGGTGGAATGGACCCGCGACGGCGCCACCGCCTACTTCCGCTGCAATCGTGCCTGGCCGGGCGACTACGAAGTCTGCGCGGTGCCGGCCTCCGGTGGAACGGTGCGTGAAGTGACGGCCCAGGACGCCGTCGAAGGATTCGTCCTCTCGCCGGACGAGCAGCGATTGGCCCTGCTGGTCTCGGCCCACCACCTGCCGCCGCAGCTGGCGAACATCGGCGTCGACGGCAGCGACTATCGGCAGCTCACCGATACCCGCACGGCCGAGTACCGGGCGCGCGAGCGGACCTTCATGGCGCCGCAGTTCGTGCAGGTGCCGAGCAGCCACGGCGCGGCGCCGATCTGGGGCAAGCTCTATCGTCCGGAGACGCTCGAGCCCGGCAAGCAGTATCCGATTGCCCTCTTCGTCCACGGCGCCGGCTACCTGCAGAACGTCCACAGCGGCTGGCCGGTGTATTTCCGCGAGCAGATGTTCAACGAACTGCTGGTCAAGCACGGCTACATCGTGCTCGACCTCGACTACCGCGCATCGCGCGGCTACGGCCGCGATTGGCGCACGGCGATCTACCGGCAGATGGGCCACCCGGAGCTTGAGGACTACCTCGACGGCATCGACTGGCTGGTCGCGCAACACCAGGGCGACCGCGAGCGGGTCGGCATCTACGGCGGCAGCTACGGCGGATTCATGGCCTTCATGGCCCTGTTCCGCGCACCGGGCGCCTTCCACGCCGGCGCCGCGCTGCGCCCGGTGACCGACTGGGCGCACTACAACCATGGCTACACCAGCAATATCCTCAACACGCCCGAGCTGGACCCCGAGGCCTACAAGCGCTCCTCGCCGATCGAGTACGCCGAGAACCTGCGCGGCCAGCTGCTGATCGCCCACGGCATGATCGACGACAACGTCTTCTACCAGGACTCGGTGCGCCTGGCCCAGCGCCTGATCGAGCTGCGCAAGGACGGCTGGGAGCTGGCCAGCTACCCGCTGGAGCGCCACGGCTACGTGCATCCGGAAAGCTGGTACGACCAGTACCGGCGCATCTTCGAGCTGTTCAACCGCACGCTGAAACCCTGACCGCCGCCGGGGCATCTACCGACGCCCCGGTCATAGGGTGCGGCTGGCCGCACCGGGCGTACCGACCGAACGCTCGTATCGGTGCGCCCAAGGCGCACCGTATGAGCCTTCGCTGACGCCCAACGAAGCCCGACTGTGGGAGTGCCCTTGGGCGCGACCGCGGAGATCCGCTCTGGCCGCGGTCTGTGGTGAATCCGTAGCGCCGCGGTCGCGCCCAGCGGCGCTCCCACAATCTGACTGCGGCGAGGTCTGCCTTGCGGCGAAAATTGGATCGGGCAACGCCGTTGCGTGTAGGAGCCAGCTTGCTGGCGATAGGCGCCCCGGACGGGACGATCGCCAGCAAGCTGGCTCCTACATTCGGGTTCTGGGGAAGGTCTTCTTTGCGCCCATTTTTCGCCCTGTCTGAGCGGTACGGGCGTTCGGACGGTGCGCCCGGTGCGGCCAGCCGCACCCTATGAGGTTCGGTGCGCGTCGCTCGCTGGCGCCCTGCCTCGACCCGGCACCCGCGACCATCCGGCGGCGCGAGGGCGCCGCTGGTGCCGGATGGGAGGCACGGGTTCAGGCGGTACGCGCGGCGTTACCGTAGTCTTGCCCCGCTTTCCGATTCCGATAGGCCCATGCGCAGGAAACCGCACCCGATCCGCAATCTGTTCCTGGTGGTGGCCGCTGCCCTGGCCCTGGTCGCCACCGTGGGCGCCTGGCGCACCTTCACCGTCGACGGCGACGAGGCCGTGGCGCAGATGGACGCCCCCGAGCGCGACTATCTCAAACGTCTGGGCCGGCTCGACCGCGGCATGAGCCGCGAAGAGGTCGAGGCGGTACTCGGCCCGGCCAGCTCATGGACCGGCCTGGGCGCCGACGAGGAGGGGGCCTGGCTGGAAGTGCCGGGCGCGCCGCTGGCGCGGATCACCGTCTACATCGACCATGGCGCTGCCAGCCGGGTGCGCTGGATGAAGATGGGCCACTTCACCTATCGCTTCGACCTGCCGCCACGCAGCGAGCTGATCTCGGAGGACTGAGGCTCCGGACCGGCCTGTCCGTTTTTCGTCGCAGCCGGTCCGGGACGGGTATCGGATGCCGGCTACTCGCGCTATAGGATGTGAACCCCCAGCCAACCCAAGGGGTCACCCTCATGTCGTCCGAAAATCGTCCGCAACGCGCCCTGCTCGTGATCGATGCGCAGGCCTCCTTCGCCGCCCGCCCGGTCTGGCACGAGGTCGACCACGCCGTCTACCTGGCGGCGCAGAACCGGCTGATCCGCGGCTTCCTCGATGCCGGACAGCCCGTCGTCCGCTGCTTCCACGTCGAAGAGGAAGGCCTGTTCTCCCGCGCCAGCGGCCTGATCCGGCCGCTTGACGGGCTGGTCGACTACGCGCCGGCCCTGGCCTTCGACAAGCACGCCCACTCGGCACTGGCCGGCACGCCGCTGCAGGGCTGGCTGACCCGCCACGGGATCAACGCGCTGACCATCAGCGGCATCCGCTCCGAGCAGTGCTGCGAGACCACCACCCGCGACGCCAGCGACCGCGGTTTCCAGGTCGACTACGTGACCGAGGCAACGCTGACCTTCCCGTTTGCCCACCGCGGCGGCCGGGTCTACTCGGTCGAGGAGATCCGCGAGCGCTGCGAGCTGGTCCTCGAGGAACGCTTCGCCCGGATCGTCGATGTCGACGAGGCGCTGGCCGCCCTGCCCGGGGCGCTGGCCTCGGCGGCCTAGCGGCCCGCAGCGATGTCGACGCCGGTCCTGCTCGCCCTGCTTCCGGGCACCCTGCTGCTGGACCTCGCCGGCATCGCCGAGCCGCTGCGCATCGCCAACGACCTCTGCATCGAGGCCGGCCAGCCCGCGCCCTTCGCCCTGGGCATGCTCGGCGCAGCCTCCGAGGTGCGCAGCTCCCTGCCGCTGCGCCTGGTGGACTGCGAGCCCTATCCGTCCGGCCTGCCGGGCAGCGCGGACAGTCCGGCCTGGGTGATCCTGGTCGGTACGGCCAGCCGCCTGCCGATCGCAAGAGGCGAACGCGAAGCCGCCGAGCGAGCCCTGATCGGATGGCTGCGCCGGGTGGTTGCCCCGGCGATCGAAACCGGCAGGGCGCGGCTGTGGACGGTCTGCGCGGGCGCCCTGATGGCCGGCCGCGCCGGCCTTTTCGACGGCCGCCGCTGCACCACCCATCACGACCACGTCGAGGCCCTGCGCCAGGGCTGCCCACAGGCCCAGGTGCTGGACGACCGCCTGTTCGTCATCGACGGCCCGGTGGCCAGCAGCGCCGGGATCACCGCCGGCATCGACCTCGCCCTCGAAGCCATCCGCCAGCGCGCGGGGGTCGAACTGGCCAATCGCGTCGCCCGTGAGCTGGTCGTCTATCGGCGCCGCGCCGGCGGAGATCCGCAACTTTCTCCGCTGCTGGACCACCGCAACCACCTGCACGCCGCGGTGCACCGCGCTCAGGAGGCGGTGCTCGCCGACCCCGCCGCAGACTGGTCGATCGAGCGGCTGGCCAGCGCGGCGCATGTGTCCGCCCGCCACCTTCGCCGGCTTTTCCACGCCCACGCCGGTATCGCTCCCCTTCACTACGTCCAGCGCATGCGCCTGGCCCTGCTCCGGCAGTGGCGCGAGGACGCCGGCGCCAGCGCCGAAGTGGCCGCGCAGCGTGCCGGCTTCTCATCGGCCCGGCAGGCCCGCGACGCCGCGCGCCAGCTCGCCGGTCTTGGTCTCGGCTAGGAAGGCGCTCCGCGAGCGCGGCACAGGCGTATGCTTGCGGGCAGGCTTCCGGGTCTGGCCTGGCCGGAGCAGGTCGGAGTCCAGCGCACTGGGGGGGGGCGTGGACCAGTTCACCGACATCAGCCTCAAGGTCTTCCTTGAGCATGCCCATATCGGCGTGGTCATCCACCGCTGGGACGGCACCATCGTCTATGCCAATCCGGCCTCACTGCAGCTGCTGCGG
This sequence comes from Pseudomarimonas salicorniae, assembly GCF_023156535.1. Taxonomy (GTDB): domain Bacteria; phylum Pseudomonadota; class Gammaproteobacteria; order Xanthomonadales; family Xanthomonadaceae; genus Pseudomarimonas; species Pseudomarimonas salicorniae. Next base: position 329,128 of record NZ_JALNMH010000001.1, read on the forward strand.
ATGAGCTACGGGCAGTTGATCGGCCACGATGACCGCGATCCGCAGTGGAACTTCATCGACGAGAACAACCGCCGGCTGCAGCCGGACGAGTACCCGGTCAACAAGGTCAAGCGCTTCCGCTCCCCGCTGCGCAACGAGGTCGTGGGCGTGGTCGACAGCAGCCGGCCCGAGGTCACCTGGTTCAGCGTCAATGCCTATCCCGAAGGTCACACGGGCGACGACTGGAGCGGCGAAGGCTTCATCGTCGTGCTGTTCAGCGAGGTCACTTCGGACCGGCAGAACTTCTCTTTCCGCGACATCGTCGAGCATGCCGCGGACGTGGTCATCGTCACCGAGGCCGACGACATCGATGGCCCGACCGGTCCTCGCATCGTCTACGTCAACCGCGCCTTCGAGGAGCTGACCGGGTACAGCCCCGAAGAGGTGCTCGGTGAGACGCCACGCCTGCTGCAGGGCAAGCTGACCAGCGCCGAGGCCTGCGCCCGGATCCGCGAGGCCCTGGGCCGGAAGGAAGCGGTTCGCGAAACCCTGCTCAACTATGGCAAGACCGGCCGGCCGTACTGGCTGGACATGAACATCGTGCCCCTGAGCAACCGGCTGGGCCAGGTCACCCACTTTGCCGCGATCGAGCGCAACGTCAGCGACTCGGTGTTCCACGCCGACCAGCTCGAGCAGCGCAACCGCGATCTGCGCGAGCTGAAGCAGAACCTGCAGGCCCTGGTCGACCGGCGCACGACGGAGCTGCGCGAGGCCAACCACCGCCTGGAGAAGCTCGCCTTCTACGACGAACTGACCGGCATCCCCAACCGGCGCAGCTTTCTCGACCAGAGCGCCCAGCAGTTCTCCCGTGCGCGACGCCGCGGCGAGCGCCTGGCGTTCGGCATGCTCGACCTCGACCACTTCAAGACCATCAATGACGAGCACGGCCACGAGGCCGGCGACCGCGCCCTGATCGCGGTGGCCGGCTGCCTGGAACGCTTCTTCCGCCAGGAGGACTGCTTCGGCCGCATCGGCGGCGAGGAATTCGCCTTCACCATGCTGCTCGGTCGGCGCGGGGAGGCGGACGCCAGTGCGATCGCCAGCCGCCTGCGCCAGGCCATCGCCACCACCCGGGTGGTGCCTCAGGGCGCCGGCCCGCTGAAGCTCAAGGCCAGCATCGGCCTGTGCGTGTTCGACCCCGCCGAACACGATCTCGAGGACGCCATGCGCCGGGCCGACGAGGCGATGTACCGGGCCAAGCAGGCTGGCCGCGACCGCCTCGAGGTGATCGTGCTCGGGCCGGATCCGGATTGAGCCGCACAACCGCGCCCGCCATCGCGCAGCGGCGCTCGCCGCCTGCTACGCTCGCCGCCCGTTACCGCCGGAGCCCAGCCCTGGACGCCCTGCCCGTGCTCCATCTCGACGACCGTCTGGCCGTGGTCGACAAGCCGGCCGGGCTGATGGTCCACGATTCGGCCCTGGCCCGTGGCGAGACCGACTTCGCCGCCGACCGCCTGCGCGCGCAGTTCGGCCGACCGGTCTTCCTGCTGCATCGGCTGGATCGCGCGACCAGCGGATGCCTGATGCTCGCCTTCGACCGCGAAACCGCCTCGGCCATGGGTCGCCAGCTGATGGCCCGCGAGGTGCGCAAGAATTATCTGGCCGTCTGCCGAGGCTGGCCCGATGCCGAGGGGCTGATCGATCACCCGCTCGACGGCGGCCCGGGCAAGCCGCAGAAGAAGCCGGCACAGACCGCGTACCGCCTGCTGGCCTGCGGTGAGCTGGACGAGGCCAGCGCCGGCCATCCCACCTCGCGCTTCGCCCTGCTGCAGTGCTCGCCGCTGAGCGGCCGCTTCCGCCAGATACGCCGCCACCTCAAGCACATCGACCATCACCTGATCGGCGACACCAGCCACGGCGACGGTCGACGAAACCGCATGTTCAGGATGCGCGGCGTGCACCGCATGCTGCTGCACGCCTGGGCCCTGCATTGGACCGACGGCTCGGGTCGCACCTTTGGAGTGCAGGCGCCGCCGGACGCCGAGTTCCGCCGGGCCCTCGGGCTGTTCGGCTGGCACCTTCCGGAGGCGCCACTGGCGCTGCCTTCGGCCGGGGCTGCCGCCGAGCCCGAAGGCGGGCGATAATGCCGCCTGCTTCAGACTCCCTTCATCGACCCTTGAACATGGTGGGCGGCCGCACGCGGCCGGATCCCGCCCCCCGACCATGACCAACGCCCCTGCCGCCATAGCCTTCGACCGCGTCGACCTGCGCCGCGGCAGCCGCCTGATCGTCGGCGGTGCCTCCTTCGAGGTGCGCCAGGGCGCGGTCACCGCCGTGCTCGGCCCGAGCGGCGCCGGCAAGTCGACCCTGCTCTACGCCATCACCGGTGAACTGGACCCCAGCGCCGGGCGCATCGAGGTACTCGGCAAGCCCCTGCCCCTGGCCAGCCAGCGCGAGCTGTTCGCCCTGCGCCGGCGGATGGGCGTGCTGCTGCAGGGCAATGGCCTGCTCACCGACCTGTCGGTCTTCGAGAACGTGGCCCTGCCGCTGCGCATGCACACCGATCTGCCGGAAGAGGTCCTGGCGGAACTGGTGGTGATGAAGCTGTCGGCCGTGGGCCTCGGTGAGGCCGGACACCTGATGCCGCAGCAGCTTTCCGGCGGCATGGCCCGGCGCGTGGCCCTGGCCCGCGCCCTGGTGCTGGACCCGCCGGTGATGCTCTATGACGAGCCATTGACCGGCCTCGACCCGATCGCCTGCGGGGTGATCCTCGAGCTGGTCCGCAACCTCAACGACAACCTCGGCATGACCTCGGTGGTGATCACCCACCACGTCCGCGAGACGCTGGACATCGCCGACCACGTCATCGTCGTCGCCAATGCCAAGGTGGTCTTCGACGGCTCACCGGAAGACCTCACCGACACCTCCGATCCGCTGCTGCGGCAGTTCCTCGACGGCCAGCCGGACGGCCCGATCGGCTTCGACTACCGCAAGGGGCAGCGCTGATGCTCGGCCAGATCCGCGAACTCGGCCGCATCGGCATCCTGCTGGGGCGCATCATCGGCTCGCTGACCCTGCGCCGCGGCCAGCTGCAGGACATCATCATCCAGTGCTACACGGTCGGCGCGCGCTCGCTGCCGATCGTGGCTGTGGGCGGGCTGTTCGTCGGCCTGGTGGTCTCGCTGCAGGGCTACCGCGCGCTGGAGGTGATCGGCGCCAGCAGCGCCCTGGGCACCGCCATCGGCATTCCGCTGTACCGCGAGCTGGGCCCGGTGCTCGCCGCGATCCTGTTCTGCGGCCGCGCCGGCTCCTCGATGGCCGCCGAGCTCGGCCTGATGAAGGCGACCGACCAGATCACCGCCCTGTCGATGATGGCCATCGACCCGGTCGGCAAGGTAGTCGCCCCGCGCTTCATCGCCGGCGTCATCAGCCTGCCGCTGCTGACCGCGGTGTTCTGCGCCTTCGCCATCCTCGGCGCCTATTTCCAGGCGGTGTTCGCGCTGGGCATCGACAGCGGATTCTTCTGGAGCGCGCTGCAGGGCTCGGTCGACTTCGCCGACGATTTCGGCCAGTGCTTCACCAAGGCCGCCGCGTTCGGCTTCGCGACGACCCTGATCGCGGTCCACGTGGGCTATTCCGCCGAGCCGACCATCGAGGGCACCTCCATCGCCACCACGCGCTCGGTGGTGATGGGCTCGCTGATGGTTCTCTTCCTCGACTTCGTGCTGGGCGCGACGTTGTATTAACCCGGGATTGGAGATTCGGGATTCGGGATTCGTAAAAGCAGGTCGGCGCAGGCTGTTGCCGTTACGAATCCCGAATCCCGAATCCCGAATCCCGGCAACCGGAGGTTGCCAACATGCAAAAACTTGAATGGAGTGTCGGCGCGTTCATCCTGATGGGCTTTGCCTGCGCCTTTGTGCTGGCGTTTGCCTCGACGAACTCGCAGGACCGCCTGGGCGGCGGGGGCTACGAGCTGACCGCGCGCTTCGCCAACCTCGGCGAGCTCAAGCCGCGGGCGCCGGTGAAGATCGCCGGGGTCAAGGTCGGCGAAGTGACCCGGGTCGAACTCGACCAGACCAGCTTCGACGCCGTGGTCACCCTTCACCTGACCCCGGCCGCAGGCGAGCTGCCTGCCGACAGCTCCGCCGGCATCTTCACCAGCGGTTTGTTGGGCGAGCGATACATTGGGATCACCCCGGGTGGCGACCCCGAGCCGCTGGGGCCGGGGGATGAGATCATGCTGACCCAGTCTGCCGTGGTGCTCGAACAGCTGATCGGCAAGTACCTGTTCGGCAGCGGAGATTCCGGCGACAAGCCGGCCGAAGAATGACAATCAGGTCGCGGCAAGACGCGGCCACGGAGAGAAGACCATGCGTGCGCTGATTCTGGGTGGACTGTTCCTGCTGCTGGGCTGCGTGGCCCAGGCCGACGCCGGCGAGCCCGGCCGCCTCGTCGAGGCCCGCTCACGCGCGGTGCTCAAGGAGCTGACCGCCCGCCGCAACGAGTTCAAGGGCAACCCGTCGAGCCTGCACAGCTTCGTCCGCGGGGAGCTCTCGGCCATCTTCGACCGCGAGTACTCGGCGCGCCTGGTGCTCGGCCGACACTCGCGCGGCATGCCGCAGGAGAAGATCACCGCCTTTGCCGATGCGCTGACCGAGAACCTGCTCAAGCGCTACGGCGACGCCCTGCTCGATGTCGACCCCGGCGTCGAGGTCGACGTGAAGTCCGAGACCCCGCTGCGCGGCGGCAAGATCGTCCGCGTCTCCAGCGAGATCCTGCGCCGCTCCGGACCGCCGGTGCCGGTCGACTACCTGTTCCGGGAAACCGCCCAGGGCTGGCTGGCCTTCGACGTGATCGTCGAGGGCGTCAGCTACGTGCAGACCTACCGCAGCCAGTTCGACGAGCTGCTGCGCAACGAATCGATCGACGCCCTCACCGCCAAGCTGGCCTCCGGCGCGATCGCCGCGGGCGCCGAGTAGGCCGCATGCGCCTGCAGCTGAGCGGCCCCCTCGATGTTGGCAGCGTGCCGGCGCTGTGGCGTCGGCACCGCGACATCGGCGCCCTGGAGTCGATCGACCTGGCCCAGGTGAAGCGGGTCGACTCGGCCGGGGTCGGCTTCGTCCGCGTGCTGCAGGCACGCAGCCTGGCCGCCGGCAGCGAGGCCCGGCTGGAGAACCTGCCCGGACACTTCACCGAGCTGCTCGAAGCCCATCGACTGCAGCCCGTGGGAGAACGCGATGACTAAGCTGTCCCCTGCCCGCTTCCCGCGCCTGTCGCCCCTGCTGCTGTGCCTTGTCCTGCTCGGCGCCGGCCCGGCCTTCGCGCAGACGCCGCAGCCGGTCGTGCCCGCCGCCGAGGAGGATCCCTTCCTGGTCGCCGAGATGCAGGACGATGCACAGGCGCTCAGTTCGTTCGAGGCGCTGGATCCGTGGCAGGGCTTCAACCGCCCGGTGTACCGCTTCAACCGCGGCTTCGACCGGATCATCTTCCGGCCGATCGCCAAGGTCTACGACAAGGTCACCCCGAAGCTGGTCAAGACCGGCGTCAACAACTTCTTCGACAACCTGCAGGAACCGGTGGTCACCGTGAACCTGCTGTTGCAGGGTCGGCCCAAGGCCGCGCTGCAGTCCTTCGGCCGCTTCCTGATGAACAGCACGCTGGGACTGGCCGGCGTGCTCGATCCGGCCAGCCATGCGCGCTTTCCGCGCCACCGCGGTGACTTCGGCCAGACCTTCGGCCGCTGGGGCTGGAAGAAGTCACGCTACATCGTGCTGCCGATCTTCGGACCGGCCACCGTGCGCGACGGTCTGGGCAAGGGGGTGAATACCCGGGTCAGCCCGATCGACTGGCTGGCCCGCGAGGAGGGTGCCGAGTACACCCTGCTCTACGGCATCGACGCCCGCGCCCGCGCGCTGTCGGCCGAGGCCCTGCTCGAAGGCGCCGCGGACGAGTACCTGCTGGTTCGCGATGCCTACCTGCAGAACCGCCGCTGCCAGATCATCGACTGCTCCGACGACCTGCCCGACTATCTGCTGCCGGACTACGAGTTCGAGGTCCCCGACTTCGACGCGCTCGAGAGCAACCTGCGGCGCTAGCGCATCACCCGACCGCGTCGCGCGGATCGCTGCGATGCATGGCGCGAAGCAGACATTCATAGGGTGCGGCTGGCCGCACCGGGCGTACCGTCCGAACGCCCGTTTCGGTGCGCCAAGGCACACCCCATGGGGCTTCGCCGACGCCCAACGAAGCCCGACTGTGGGAGTGCCCTTGGGCGCGACCGCGGCGTATCGGATTCACCACAGACCGAGGCCAAAGCGCGTCTCCGCGGTCGCGCCCAAGGGCACTCCCACAATGTGACTGCGGCAAGGTCTGCCTGGCGGGGCAAACCGGACCTGGCAACACCGTTGCGTGTAGGAGCCAGCTTGCTGGCGATAGGCGCCCCGGAAGGGATGATCGCCAGCAAGCTGGCTCCTACATTCGGGATTTGCGTTACGTCTGCTTTGCGCCCGAGCCGCGCCTTGCTTCTGCTTTGCCGAAGCGGTCGGGTATCTTCGTCGGCAGTCCATCCGAGATTCCGCCCATGAAAGCCATGCTTGCCGCCCTGCTCGCCCTGGGCCTGTCCTGCGTGATGGCCACGGCGCAGGCCAGGAGCGCCGAACGCGAGGCGGCCGAAGCCCGCGAGGCCGGGCTGCCGGCGGTGACCGTGTTCGTCGACGCCAATTGGGGCAACCGCACCAATGGCGCGGCGCGCAAGCTGACCGAGACGCACCAGGCCTGGGGCCGCCACGGCTACCAGCTGCTCTCGGTGGAACCCTATGTCGAGAACGGCGACCTCGCCGGCTTCTTCGTTTCCTATCGCCGCGCCGACGTCGAAGGAGGCACGCAGTGAGCGCGCCGGAGCGTCCCGACCGCGAGGCCGCCGAGGCCGCGGTGCGCACCCTGCTGCGCTGGGCCGGCGACGACCCCGCCCGGGAAGGCCTGCGCGACACCCCGGCCCGGGTCGCCCGCGCCTTCGAGGACTGGTTCTCGGGCTACGCGGTCGACCCCGAGGAGTACCTCGCCCGGACCTTCGAGGAAGTGGCCGGCTATGACGAGCTGATCGTGCTTCGCGACATCCAGTTCGAAAGCCACTGCGAGCACCACCTCGCGCCGATCATCGGCCACGCCCATGTCGGCTACCTGCCGGATGACAAGGTGGTCGGCATCTCCAAGCTGGCCCGGGTAGTCGAGGGCTATGCCCGTCGCCTGCAGGTGCAGGAGAAGATGACCGCGCAGATCGCCAACTGCATCCAGCACGTGCTCAAGCCGCGCGGCGTGGGCGTGGTGATCGAGGCCACCCACCAGTGCATGACCACCCGCGGCGTGCACAAGCGCGGGGTCAGCATGGTCACCAGCACCCTGCTCGGCAGCTTCCGCGAGGACGCCCGCACTCGCGACGAGTTCCTCCGGCTGACCCGCTCGGGCGTTTAGGGTTCTCCGGCTCCGGGCCTTCTGGCACACGGCGTGCTCACGCCGGGTCGGTAGCATCGGCCGCTTGCGGCCATGGACGGCCCGCATGAACTTCCCGAATGTCACTCCGGAGCACGAAATGAAGCCAGTTTTCCGCGCCCTCGGCGCCAGCCTGCTTGCGCTCGGCATCTCCACCGCCCTGCACGCCAAGACCGAGGTCAGCATCCCGGTCGAGTCCTTCACCCTGCCCAACGGCCTGACCGTGCTGGTGCACGAGGACCGCAAGGCGCCGATCGTCGCGGTCAACCTGTGGTACCACGTCGGCTCCAAGGACGAGCAGCCGGGCAAGACCGGCTTCGCCCACCTGTTCGAGCACCTGATGTTCCAGGGCTCGGAGAACTTCAAGGGCGAGTTCTTCGAGCCCTTCGAGAAGGTCGGCGCCACCGAGCAGAACGGCACCACCAACTTCGACCGCACCAACTACTTCCAGAACGTGCCGACCACCGCGCTGGACATGGCGCTGTGGATGGAATCAGACCGCATGGGCCACCTGCTCGGCGCCATCGACCAGGCCCTGCTCGACGAGCAGCGCGGCGTGGTGCAGAACGAGAAGCGCCAGGGCGAGAACCAGCCCTACGGCCGCCGTGTGTTCACCGAGCTGTTCCGCAACCTGTATCCGTCCGGGCACCCCTACAGCTGGCCGACCATCGGCCTGATGGAAGACCTCGAGGCGGCCAGCCTCGACGACGTCAAGCAGTGGTTCCGCACCTGGTACGGCCCGAACAATGCCGTGCTGGTGCTGGCCGGCGACATCGACGTCGAGACGGCGAAGAAGAAGGTCACCCGCTATTTCGGCGACATCCCGGCCTCGGCCACGGTGCCGCGCCTGCCGACGATGATCCCCGAGCGCAGCGAGCGCACCCGACAGGTGCTCGAGGACCGCGTCCCGCAGACCCGCATCTACCGCGCCTGGAACACCGCCCAGACCGGCAGCGAGGAGGCCACCCGGCTCGAGCTGGTGGCGCAGATCCTCGGCGGCGGCAAGAGCTCGCGGCTGTCCGAGCGCCTTGTGCTGAAGGAGAAGCTGGTCGACAACATCAATGTCTTCCAGTGGTCGAACCAGCTGTCCGGCAACTTCATGATCATCACCACGATCAAGGACGGCGTCGACGTGGCCAAGGTCGAGCAGATCCTCGACGAAGAGATCGCCCGCTTCCGCAAGGACGGCCCGACCGCCGAGGAGCTTGAGCAGGCGCGCACGGTGATCAAGGCCGGCTTCCTGCGCGGCATCGAGCGGGTCGGCGGCTTCGGCGGCAAGTCCGACGTGCTGGCCAGCTGCCAGGTGTTCACCGCCAAGCCGGACTGCTTCGAGGACGAGCTGGAAACCATGGCCGCGGCCACCCCGGCGGTGCTCACCGCCAGCGCGGCGAAGTGGCTGGGCGGCGGCGACCACACCCTGGTCATCGCCCCGGGCGAGCAGGCGCTGGGCGCCCAGCCCGAGAAGCCCTTCCCGACCCGCAGCGAGGATGGCAAGAACGACCGCGTGCTGACCCCTGATCCGAAGTTCAGCGTGGTCAAGACCGATGTCGACCGCAGCAAGGGGGTCCCCTCCACCGACAGCTTCCCCGACCTCAGCTTCCCCGGCCTGCAACGCGCGACCCTGTCCAACGGCATCCCGGTAGTGCTGGCCGAGCGCCATGAGGTGCCGGTGGTCCAGCTGAACATGGAGTTCCGCGGCGGCTACGCGGCCGATGTCGGCCGTCGCCTCGGCACCTCCAGCTTCACCATGTCGATGCTCGACGAGGGCGCCGGCGAGTACGACGCGATCGGTCTGTCGCGGCGTGCCGACTCGCTGGGCATGCAGTACGGCAGCGGCGCCGACCTCGACGGCGCCGAGATCTACGTCTCGGCCCTGAAGGAGAACCTCGGCCCCTCGCTGGACCTGTTCGCCGACATGGTGCGCCGTCCGACCTTCCCGCAGGACGAGATCGACCGGGTCAAGGCGACCTGGATCGCCGGCATCAAGCAGGAAAAGACCCGGCCGAACTCGCTGGCCCTGCGCCTGATGCCGCCGCTGCTCTACGGAGAGGGCCACAGCTATGCCATGCCCTTCTCGGGCAGCGGCACCGAGGCCTCGATCGGCGCCCTGACCCGCGATGAGCTGGTCGATTTCCATCAGGACCTGATCCGTCCGGACAACGCCACCCTGGTCATCGTCGGCGACACCACGCTGAAGGAGATCATCCCCCTGCTGGAGAAGCGCTTCGCCGACTGGAAGGCGCCCGAAGCCAAGCTCGAGATCCCGAAGATCGCCGAGGTCGCCCCGCCCAAGGCGGCGCGCGTGTTCCTGGTCGACCAGCCCGGCGCGACGCAGGCCAACATCTTCGTTGGCCAGCTGGTGCCCTCGACCCGCGACGACAAGGCGCTGGAGTTCGACATCGCCAACGACGTGCTCGGCGGCACCTTCAGCTCGCGCCTGAACATGAAGCTGCGCGAGGAGAAGCAGTGGGCCTATGGCGCCTACAGCTTCACCCAGGGCGCCCTCGGCCAGCGGCCGTGGGTGGCCTTCTCGCCGGTGCAGATCGACAAGACGGTGGAGTCGCTCGGCGAGCTGAAGAGCGTGATCAGCGGCTTTGCCACGGGCGGGGTGCCGATCGAGGCCGCCGAGGCGGACAAGATCAAGCTCAACAACGTCCGCTCCCTCCCCGGCGCCTACGAGACCGCCGGCTCGGTGATGAACCAGATCGGCAGCATCCTGCGCTACGACCGCCCGGACAACTACGTCGAGCTGTACAAGCAGCGTACCGAGAACCTGCCGCTGGAGGCGGTGCGCACGGCGGCGGCGACCATCCGCCCCGAGGCCCTGACCTGGGTGGTGGTGGGTGACCTGAAGACCATCGAGCAGCCGATCCGCGAGCTCGGCCTCGGCGAGGTCACCATCATGGATGCCGACGGCAAGCCGAAGTCCTGAGCGGGGCGCTGAACCGGCCCCGGCGTCCGTGACACAATCCCCGCCACCAAGGTGTGGCGGGGATTGATGTGTCCGGCGAAGTCGCGTCCAGCGCTAACAGCTCCATCCTGCTTGCGCCGATCGAGGCGCTGGCCGACGAGGACCCGGGCTTCGCCGCGCGCCTGCGCAACGCGCTGGGCATCACCGACCTCGGCCTTGCCTGCCAGGCTGGACTCGACCCCGAGCGGCTGCGCCTGCTGCTCGACACCACCCGCCAGCACCTCGGCGGCGAGGGCGGCGCCCTGCAGCTGGCCCACGCCATGCCGCTGCAGTCACTCGGCCGCCTGGGCCTGTACCTGCTCTCGGCGCAGGACCTGCGCGAGCTGCTGATCGACCTGCACCGCTACTGGCCGCTGATCCAGCTCGGCCATTCGCGGCTGGAGATCGGCATCGGCAGCGAGCAGGTGCTGATCGGCTTTGCCGCCGGCGCGACGCCGCCCGGCGAGATCGAGCGCTTTGCCGAGGAGCTGACCCTGGCGGCCCTGCTGCGCCTGCTGCGGCAGATGCTGGGCGAGGCGGCCGGCCCGTTCGCCATCGTCTATCCCGAGGGCAGCGCGCCGCGCGCGGAGTGGAACGACCTGTTTGGCGTGGCCAGCCGCGGCGGGCACAGCCGTCTGGCCCTCGAGCTGCCGGCCAGCGCGCTCGACCTGCCGGCGCGCACCGCGCAATCCGCGATGCGCGACACCCTGCGTGGTGAGCTGGAGCTGGCCCTGGTCTGGCGTCGCGAGCAGCAGAGCACGTCCCGCCGCGTGCTGCGCGTGCTCGCCGAACAGGGCGGCGCGCTCAGCCTCGACCCGGCCGAAGTCGCCGCCGAGCTGGGCCTGTCGCCGGTGGCGCTGAGCAACCAGCTGCGTCTGGAAGGCGGCGACTTTGCGGCCCTGCTCGACAGCGTCCGCCGCGAACGCCTGCTGCACGGCCTGCTGGCCCAGGAGACCCCACTCGAGGAGCTGGCCGCCCAGCTCGGCCTCGACGGCATCGAGGAGCTCTCACGGCAGTGCCAGCGCTGGTTCCAGGCCAGCCCTTCGCAGCTGCGCAGCGACGCCCTGGCGTGCGGCTTCGACGCCCGCCGCGGCAGTGCCCACGAGGTCGAGCAGCTGCCGCCCGCCCCGCAAACCTGCCGCGCGCTGATCGCCCTGCGCTACATGGAGGAGGCCGATCTCGACCAGATCGTCGAGGTGGTCGAGACCGACCCTGCGCTGACCGCCAAGATCATGGGTCTGGCCGGCAGCGCCTTCTATGGCGCGCGCAAGGTGCGCGACCTGAAGGACGCCATCGGCCGCGTGCTCGGCCTCAACGAGCTGATCCGCGTGGCCAGCGTGCTGGTCGCCCAGCAGAGCCTCAAGCCGCGCGACTGCGCCGGCTTCGACCTGCTGGCGCTGTGGACGCGGGCGCTGGCCACCGGGCACGCGCTCGGCGAACTGCTGCGCCCCGCGCGCCCGGCGGTGGACGCCGAGGAACTGCGCCTGATCGGCCTGTTCCACGAGCTGGGCCTGCAGGTGCTCGCCCATCGCGCCGGTCCGCAGCTCTCGGCCCTGCTGCAGGAGGTCGACCCCTGCCTGGACGAGGCCTCGCTGCGCCGCGCCGAACTGCGCCGGCTCGGTACCACCCGGCACATCACCGGCTCGCTGCTGCTGGCCCACTGGGGACTGCCCAGCGAGACCGTGCGCGCCCTGCGCCAGCTCGACCACCTGCTCTACGACCCGATGGCCGAAGCGCCGATCTGGCTGCGCCTGCTGGCCGTGCTGAGCCGCTACTTCCGCCTGCGCTACCAGGGCCAGCCGGTGGACGTCGAGCGCATCGCGATCGCCGGCCTGCTGCAGCGCGCCGGGGTCGAGGTCGAGCCGGACAGCCTCGGCACCCAGCTCGACGACATCATGGACCAGCGCCAGCAGCAGGCCGAGACCCTGCTCGGCGCCTGAGGCGGCGCGTCACCACGCAGGCGAGCAACGCGACCAGCGCCGCGCCGGCCAGCAACACCCCACCCAACTGCCCCGGCGGCGCCGCGCGCCGCAGCAGCAGGGTGTAGCGGCCGGCAGGCAGGCGCAGGCGCAGGCGGCCATCGGCGCTGGTGCCCGCGTCCATCCTCGCCTCTCCCGGCGGGCCTTCGATGATCCAGCCGGGATAGCCCAGCTGCGGCAGCAGCACCTCGGCCTCGCCGCGCAGGTCGACCCGGTAGCGGCGCAGCGAGGCGTCCAGAGCCTCGATGCGGCCGATCCCGTGCAGCAGGCGCGGCTGGCGCGGCCAGGCCGACAGATCGGCATTCCAGGCATTGCCCATCGCCTGCGGGCGATACTCCAGGTTCGGCCAGACGCAGCGCTGCGCATGCAGGTTCGCCTCCGCCCCGGCCAGCCGCTGCGTCGCCGCCTCGCGGATCGGCACCGCGGCGAGCCAGGCCAAGGCCAGCGCCCCCAGCAGGACCGCGTGGCCGAGCCCCATCGCGCCCGGCCGGCCCTCGCCCGGCGCCAGCGCCGCCGCCATCAGGCGCAGGGCGCAGAGCGCGATGAGTCCGTCCCAGCGCCAGCCGAACTGCAGGAACTGCAGGGCTGGCACGGCCTCGTAGAGCGGTGCGGCCAGCGCGCTGGACAGCCACAGCGCGGTCAGTCCACAGCCGGCGTACAGCGGCCAGGCGGCGTCCGCGGCGGGACGCCGGATCGCCACCCAGGCCAGCGCGGCGAGCAGCAGCAGGCCCGGCGTGGCCTCGGCGAGATGCGGAAGCTCGCCGGCGGCAAACAGCAGGTTGCCGGTCACGCGCCACTGCGGCGCCTCGCGCAGTTGATCGATATGTACAGTGTCCAGCGCCCCCAGCAGGGGCAGCCAGAAGGGCGCCGCCAGCCCCGCGGCCAGCAGGCCGGACACGGCGAGCCGCAGCGCCTGCGCGCGGCCCTCGGGGCCGCCGCCCAGGCCCAGCGCCAACACGCAGCCGGCGAGCAGCAGGGCAAGCTGGAAGGCGCTCAGAACATGGCTGTACAGCAAAGCCGCCAGCAGGATGACCAGCAGCGGATCGCAGACCACCGCCGGGCGCCGCTCCAGCCGCCACGCGATCCACGGCAGCAGGCCAAGAGCCAGCGCGCCGGCCGGCATATTGAAGTGCAGCGCCAGCTGGCTACCCGCGGGCAGCAGCAGCCAGATCCCGGCCAGGGCCAAAGCCCACGGCGCCGACACACGCCCGCGCAGCCAGCAGAACACGCCCAATGCCCCGCCCAGCAGGGCCAGCCCGTAGACCGCCTTCAGCGCGATCGGCGCATCCGCGCCCAGCGCCAGCACCGCGCTGCCGAGCACATAGGCCAGCGGCGGATAGAACAGGAACACCGGCCCGCCGAACCCCTGGTTGGCCTGGGTGATCCAGCGCGGCCAGCCCTCGCCCGCAACCAGCCCATCGAAGAAGCCCTGCTGCCAGCACAGATGCACGTGCCAGTCGCGAAAGCGCACCAGTCCCTCAGGCTCCAGCCCCCACGCCGCCTGGCCGACGGCCAGCAGCAGGCAGGCACCGGCAAGCACCCAGGTCAGCGCTGGAAACGGAACTCGGCGGGACATGCGCAGCACCATCAAGGAAGCGCGCAGGGTAACCATCCCCAGTGAGCGGCGGGAACCTTCATCGAGCAAGCCGCTCGACACGACCCCGCACAAACGCGACCTCGCCCCCCCCCCAGACCGCGCCTTCGCCTTCCCATAGGGTGCGGCTCGCCGCACCGAACGTACCGCCCCGAATCCCCGCACCGCCGCGCCACTACCCACCGCCCCAAGCCTCCGCCAACACGCCGGCGCCTCCCACGCCCGCCAAGCCCCAGAACCGTTCGTGCTGAGGTACCGAAGCAAGAACGCCTCCGCCAGAACGCGGCTTCGCCTTCCCATAGGGTGCGGCTCGCCGCACCGAACGTACCCCCCGAATGCCCGCACCGCCGCGTCACTGCCCACCGCCCCAAGCCTCCGCCAACACGCCGGCTCCGTCCCCACCGGCCACGTAACGAAAGCGTTCGTGCTGAGGTATCGAAGCAGGAACGGCCTCGCAATCCTGCGGCCTCGCCCTTCGATACCTCAGGGCGAACGGATCACGTGCGTGCGCACGAATAGCCCAGCCGTGGCCTGTCGCGCCGGCAAGCGCGGCAGAAGCGAATGCATTCCAACAGCGCGCCCGCCAGCCCCGAGCCGCCCCAACACCCACCAGCCAACGAAGCCGTTCGTGCTGAGGTATCGAAGCACGATCGGCCCCGCAGCCAAGAGATCACGCTCTCCGCCACCCAAGGACCAAGGCCCGAACGCCATCCCTGCGCCAAGCCCCGTCGCCGCCGCCAGCCCGCCAAACCTCACCCAAAGGCCCATCCGAAACCCGCCCCCGGCAGCGCAGCATCCCCTGCCCGCAGGGCCCGCCTGATTGCAAGCGGCCGCACTGTGGCTAGACTGGCCGGCATTCAATCGGGGGATCCCGCCGCATGACCATCGAAGCGTCCGACCTTGCCAAGCTGTATCCGCTGGACAGCCTGCGTCCGGAAACCCGCGAACAGCTTGCCGGCGAGGCGGCGGTCAACGAGTACCTGAAGGGCGAGGAGCTGTTCCGCGCCGGCGACGTCGACGGCGACACCTTCTACGTGCTCGAGGGCATCGTCGAAAGCGTCTATCCCGATGGCCGTAGCAAGCAGTTCAACGCCAGCTCGCTGCAGGGTCGCTACGCCATCGGCGACTCGCAGCCGCGCCGCTTCACCGCACGCGTGGTTTCGCCCAGCGCCCGCGTGCTGCGCCTCGACCGCCGCTACACCGAGAAGGTCATCGCCTGGGACCAGCTCTCGCGCAGCGAGAACTTCCGCCACTTCGACCCCAGCCCCGAAGGCAACCGCTGGGTGTTCCGCCTGCTGCAGAGCCGCGCCTTCCACAAGCTGCCCACCGGCAATATCGAACGCATGTTCTCCAGCTTCGAGGAGATCAGCGTCCGCGCCGGTGAGGTGGTGATCAAGGAAGGCGACAGCGGCGACTACTTCTATGTCATCAAGGAGGGCGCGGCCTCGGTGTCGAAGTTCCTCGACGGCGCCGAGACCGTGGTCGCCTATCTGGTCCGCGGCGACTGCTTCGGCGAGGACGCCCTGCTCTCCAACTCGCCGCGCAACGCCACGGTGAAGATGATGCAGGACGGCCGCCTGATGCGCCTCGCGCGCAAGGCCTTCGAGGACGTGCTCAAGCCGCCGGTGGTCGAGTGGCTCAGCCCCGGCCAGGCCTCCATCCTCGCCCGCAAGGGCGCCGTGGTGGTCGACGTGCGCCTGCCCGCCGAACACGCCCAGCGCTCGATCAAGGGCTCGCTGAACATCCCGCTGTCGATCCTCCGCGAGGAAGCCTCGGAGAAGTTCGATCGCCGCCAGCAGTTCGTCGTCTACTGCAACACCGGCGAACGCAGCGCCGCCGCCGCCTTCATCCTCACCCGCCTCGGCTACACCGACGTCTACGCCCTGCAGGGCGGCCTCGCCGGCATGCTGAAGCAGCAGGAAAAAACCGCCGCAGGCTGAGCGGTCAAGGCACGCACGCACCGGAAGCGGCGCAGGGCCGCTTCCGGCTGGCGACATCATCGCGCAGCATCCAGCCCGGCCGGCGCGCGTGCGCGCCGCGCTTCGCCGAAGCCACCCCAGCCGCCCCAGACAAGACCCGAACCCCGCCCGGCGCGCGCTCGCAACGGGCGGACACAGCACGGCTGCCCTTTGCCGACATTCCGTCCCTGTTGCGGATACCCAGGCAAGCAGTACGGCGCCGAGGGGCGTCGCTAACCGGGGCAATCAACGCCGCGCGAGATCTCCCCAATCGCCCAACCGCAAACCGGTTATCACCCCGCTTCCGCCCGGATAACGGATATCACCCCGCTTTGACCCCCTCGTTCAGCTTTCCGCACCGGCGATCTACGCGCCCAGCCCGCGTAAGTGGTGGATTCGAGGCACAAAGCTTGTTGACCCTACGACCTCCAGCCACCAAGATCCGAGATATCGCCCCACTTCTGGGGTCTACTAGTAGTTAGGTAGCTGTAGACATGTCTATGCACGTCTCCTACATCAACGTCTTTGTCGATGACTTGGCTGGGGCGATCGAGTTCTACCGAGACTGTCTCGGGTTGGAGTTACAGTTTGCGTCACATCAGCACGGCTACGCCTCTTTCTCCGCTGGCTCAGTCCGTTTGGCTCTCGCCACGGCTCGCGACGAGCACGCTAGCCTTGTAGGGCGTCATACTGGCGTCGGCTTTGAGGTTGCCGACATCCAAGCCGAGCATGGTCGTCTCGCTGGGCGCGGAGTTCATTTTGTCATGCCGCCTACAAATCAGCCCTGGGGTGGCTTAATGGCAATGTTCGAGGATCCATCAGGCAACGTTTACTATCTCAATGAGCCGGCCAGATAGGCACGCTAACGCTCTGTGCCGGCAGCTACCTAACTACGCATTAGAGCGGACCGATGGGACGTGTTTCGATGTTTCCTGAGATGATGTCGGCCATCGGCCGCTCAATGCGGCGTTAGCTCTCGATTTATGGCTTGTCGCTCACTCGCCTTCTTTTCGATTTTGGTCGCGTCCAGCACAACATTTGCTTGTCGTCCGATGCCGTTTTCTGAGAGCGCGATCCATGGCGCCGAGGCAATCGCTATCGGCACGATAACAAGTGTCGCCCACCCAGAGTTCGAGGCCCAGCTCCTGAGCGGCTCGGCGCAAGTTTGGCCGAGTTATGCCCTAGACCCATACAAAGTCAGACTTGTCGTAACGGAGGTCCTCATCGGGAAAGCATCGGGCGTCATTGAGACGCAAGTCGGAGGCTGTCCTCCGCCATGGGTTCCAGGTGAATTGGCGGTTATCATCTTCCGCTCTGGTGAACACCCGAAGCTCTGGCGCTACAAGGTCGTTGGCCCCAGAATAAGGGCCATTATGCTCGGCGACGAGAGCTAACTATGCGTTCAAGCGGACCGCGGGGTGGTGTTTCGCTATTTCCTGAAATTTCATCGGCCCGCGGCCGCTTAACGCGGCGTTGGGCCGCAAGGGAGTCGGGTTTCATCGAGGCTCCGCGAGATCATGTCATCCACGCTCCGGGTCACCGTGGCGTCGGGCGCCTGGGGTCCGCTTTCGCTGTTTCCCGAACGGTTTCGCAGGCGGGCACCGCTTTCGCAGGTCAGGGGTGCTGAGTCGTGCGGCAGGTCGCCATTCCGGTGCCTGGTTCCGCTAGCATCTGGCCAGCGGCTCGGCGGATTTCAGGTGGCGGGCGACAGGGGCAGGCTTTCCGTACCGAGGCGCCTCGCTCCGGCACCCTCCCTTGCTGCCCAACTATGCGTTCAAGCGGACCGCCGGGAGGTGCTTCGATGTTTACTGATACGCTTTCGGCCGGCGGCCGCTTAACGCGGCGTTAGGAAGCTTGGATGGAGTGGCAGGGAGTCTTTGAGCCCATAGAGAAGCCTAGCTTCGGTAACCCGACAAGGGTTGCTGAAATGCTTCGAGAAATGTGGCCGTGTCTGTTGTTCTCTTGGTCCCGTACGGGAGTCGAGGAACTCGCCAGAATTGATGCGCAAGGGTTCAATCCACCGGAAGAGTTTCGGCAGATCGTCGCTGCACGCCCAAGCTTCCTCTGCGGAAGCGGCGTCTCTGAGGGCATCGAGCTGAGCTTCAATGTCGGGAGCGGAGAAACCGCAGACTGCATTTGGGCGACGCTAGGTGGTGAAGACTCTGACGTCCTTGGGGTGATCGCAAAGATCGAGAAGGCGCTAGGTGCGCGGTCGATGAGTCCTGAGCCTCTCGACGTGCGCGAATACGGCGATACCTCGAAGCCCGTAAAGGGTGCGACGTTGTACCGTTCCGGCTCATCTGGCTGAGCGACAGCTTCCTAACTACGCATTAGAGCGGACCGATGGGACGTGCTTCGATGTTTCCTGAGATGATGTCGGCCATCGGCCGCTCAATGCGGCGTTAGCCATCATATGAGACGGTCGATTGCGTCCGGGTTTGCCTGCTTGCTCACTGCCTGCGCGGCCTACGGACCGATGAAGGGCGAGCCGAGTCAGGGAGGTTTCGGCTACTCGGAAGAGCGAACCTCAAACTCCACTTGGCTCGTTCGTTACGACGGCCACAACGAATCAAGCTATGAGAGCCTGCGCTCCGGGCTTGTGAGAAGGGCGTCAGAGCTCTGTCCAGGTTCTTTTTCAGTTTCGGATTACCGGCTGGAGCGCCACTTCGTTCTTCATTCTCGAAAGGTCGTCTGGCCGTTTGTGCAGGCCAAAGTTGAGTGCACGGCTGATCCGATTGACAACTCGGTCTTGTTCGCGCCAGATGAAGGCTAACTGTGTATTCGAGCGGACCGATGGGGTTGGCCTTCGAGTTTCCTGACAAGATGTCGGCCATCGGCCGCTCAATACGGCGTTAGCCACCTTTCACGAGTTCTCTCGAGTCTCGTCGAGATCGCAATGAACCGACCAAGCGTTCTCGTAGTTCTGCTGTTAGCGGCCATCGTTGGCTCAGCCCTAATCTATGTATGGCCTTTCTTGGCACTCTTCAGCCCGAGCGAAGCTGCGTTTGTGCTGGGGCTTGGGGTAGGCGTAGTTCTACTGGCGTGGCTCCCCCTGCTGTACCCTCTGTTTATGATTGTTCGTTCGAAGCCTCAGCAGCCCTGGCGGTTTAGGTTTGTCGGCGTGGTTGGCTCACTCACCTATGGAGCCTCGCTGCTGTTGGCCGCCGTAGTCGGGGTTCCATTGGAGCTTTACCTCTTTCACGTGGCCCCCCAGCTCCAGGCCATGGGTGAGCCAGTTGGTGAGCCGGTGGTAATTGCGGGAGAGTTCATCCTTTCCTACGGCTGGATCGCAGCTCCTGCATTGCTCTCAGTTGCTTCAGTTGTGCTCACTAGATACCTTCTGCCTCGTTGGTCGGCAGTCGTTTCGGCGCTAGGCGGCTAACTGTGCGTTAGAGCGGACCTGCGGGGAGATACTTCGAATGAACCGATCACTGTCGGCCGCAGGCCGCTCAACGCGGCGTTGGGCGACTCCGTAGAGGGCTTCGTGATGATCCAGGCACTCGCCGATACCCTCAGCCTGAAAGGCGTCTTAGATGGGCTCAAGCCATTCGGGTGGGAGCATGTCGATCACTGGCAGCAGGGTGAATTCCACCACGACGTCGTGCTGAGGGTTCAGTCACCTCCGCCGGAGCTTCCTGGTGAAGTGGTTGTGGTTTCTACCAACTGCAATGGCGGGGTGAAGGAGGTCCTGTGCCTGTCGGAGATCCCCGACCGTTATGGACTGTGGCATCACCGCTGCCCAGACAACCCGGAGTTCGACGGCCCTGCTCCGTCAATCAAGGCGGTAGCAAGAACTGTTCACTGGTTTGACCCGTGTGACCTCTTGAAGCCTGGCACTCGCAGCGAATACCGCGAGGAGTTCCGTGAGCGTCAGCGAGGCGGCGGGTACACTTGCAAGAAGTAGCGAGTTGAGTCGCCCAACTATGCATTCGAGCGGACCGATGGGGCTGGCCTTCGAGTTTCCTGACATGATGTCGGCCATCGGCCGCTCAATGCGGCGTTGGGCCGCAAGGGAGTCGGGTTCCTTTCGGGCGCTGCGGCGGCATGTCGCGCAGGCGCCGGTTCACCGTTGCGTCGGGCGCTTGGGGTCGGTTTTCGCTGTTTCCCAGGTCGTTTCGCAGGCGGGCACCGCTTTCGCAGGCCGGGGTTGCTGAGTCGTGCAGCAAGTCGCCATTCCGGTGCCTGGTTCCGCTAGCATCTGGTCAGCGGCTCGGCAGATTGCGGCGCACAGGCGACAGGGGCAGGCTTTCCGTCCCGAGGCGCCTTGCTCCGGCACCCTCCCTTGCTGCCCAACTATGCGTTCAAGCGGACCGCCGGGAGGTGCTTCGATGTTTACTGATACGCTTTCGGCCGGCGGCCGCTTAACGCGGCGTTAGCCTTCGCAGGAGAGTTGGTCGTGTACTCAAGGATCCAAGCGCTCCTCGTCCTGCTCCTTGCCTCGTCGCCTGCATTCGCATGCAGTCCTGCTGTTGAAGCTCCTCTTCCAACCATGCCGACCGGCGAGAAAGTAAGGGCATTCTCGAGCGAAGACTTGGCTCTGGTAGGTGAAGTCAGAGGCAGTTTTCGCGAGCCGTGGCGTGTTGGTCTCTTTGTCCGTGTGACCGATGCCATCGCTGGCCCGGTCCAGATTGACGACATTGTAGAAATTGAGTTTATGGGCGGCACCTACATATGCGGCGAGACTTGGCACTCCGCGCAAGACGTAAAGGCCGAGGAGTTCCCATCCGGCTCGCGGGTTTTTCTTCTTATACCGCGCAGCAGCAAGCCATATCGCGTCCACACTTCTGAGTTCGGCTCCCGCTTCCGTGTTCTTGCTAGGCGCGAAGGCTAACTATGCAATCGAGCGGACCGATGGGGCTGGCCTTCGAATTTCCTGACATGATGTCGGCCATCGGCCGCTCAATACGGCGTTAGCCACCGCAATCGGAGGTAGTCGCAGTTTGGAAGCCTACGATCCAAGTATTGCGCCGGTCGCTGAGCAGTGGCTCGCGCTTTCAGAGTTGGAGCGCATCGATCTCGTCGAGGAGTTTCACAGTGTATCGGGAGATTTCGGTGAGAGCTTGCGCTTGCACTCTACGATTCATGCTGTCGTCGAGAACCAGCTTGCCCAGGGTCAGCCCGTAGAAGCACGGGCAGCTCTTGCGCGCTTGCTCCAGGGTGGTGTGACGCGTCACGATGCGATTCATGCAATCGGTAGCGTCTTGGCAGAGCACCTGTTTCCTGTTCTCCGAGAGGCCGAGGTTCCACAAGAGTTCAATCGGCTTAGCTATGTTCGTGGGCTTGCGAAGCTAACGGCGAGGAAGTGGCGAAGCTGTGGCTAACTATGTGTTCAACCGGACCGGGGAGGTAGTTCGAATTAACCGAACACTGTCGGCCGCAGGCCGGTTAACACGGCGTTAGGCCATCGGAGGATGGACCGTGAGTAATTGGAAGCGCCCGTTCACAGAGTCGTTGCTCTTGGGTACCGCGCTTACTCTGACGGTACTCTTCATCGCCAGAGCTCAGATGTTCACGCTCCTCGAGTGGATTGGGCCGGTGTTCTACGTTCCCTTTCAGGGTTCAGTGCTTCTTTCCGGCAACGCGGAAGAGCCATCGCCGTGGCTCTACCATACGATAATGTTTCTTCAGTTCTTTCTGGCAGTCTTCATCGTGGGGTGGGTGGTCGGTCGGTACCGAGAACGGCCGGCCAAGGCCTAACTATGTATTTCACCGAACCCGGGTTCAGTGCCCCGCGCCGGAGGTTGTGCAGCCGGCCAGCAAGGCGCGCGTCGCAGGGCGTGGTGGTGCAACGGCCAGGACGCGCAGCACACGGATGGCTGCACGATCCCGGCCCGAAGGCTTTCCACGGTGTACGCCCGCACTTTCGTTGGCCGCCTTGAGCGTGGCACCACTACGTCCTTCGGTGTTCGCCCTGGTGCGAGCGCGCACCGTGGCATCCCGGGTCACCGGACCTGTTCAGAGGCTTCTAACCGCCCATGCCCAAGCAACCGCCAACCCCCCTGGTTCTCGCCGGTGTCTCCTATCTGGGTTATCTGTGCTGGTCGCTGATCGCCACCCGATCCGTTGTGGTGGGCGGCGTGCATCTTGTCTTGTCTGCGGTGCTCTTCTTCTTTGTCATGCGTGGCAGCAGGATGGCTGCACGCATTCTTGCCGCTCTTTGTGGGCTTAGCGCGCTGGTTCTGTTCGTCGCTGCGGTGGCAACGTTTCAAGCTCAACCGCGGGCGGCCGGTACGCTCACCGTGATGTCGGGGCTTCTGGCTCTCTTCGTCGCCTACTTGTGTCGAAGCGATGCCATGAAGCGGTTCCAGGAGCGCTCGGCCGCCAGTTCATCGCCATGATCGGCGACCAACCATTCGAACCAGTGCGGGTTCGGTGTTTCCTGAAGTCGCTGTGAGCTGAGCGCCAACCGATCCATCATGCTGGGCTGGAGCACGGGCCGCCACCTGCCCGGCAAGGCGGACGCCTCTCCTTTCGAACCTGAGCGCTGCCGACGGCTTCCCCATCTGGCGCACCGATTCGGGCCTTCGGACGCTATGCCCGGTGCGGCCAGCCGCACCCTATGGGTGTCCTCTACGCGGCTGAACCGGCATTTCCTTCAGTCTCAACGAAGCCGGTGGGGTGGCGGAATTTGGGAGGTGGGGCGCGGAGTTGTCGGGCGACCTCCTCCCGACCGCCCCTTGCGCCGCCTGCGGCGGTGCAAGGGGAGGGGTAGGCGCTACAGTGGCGCAAGGGAAGGTGTGGAGGCAGGCTTCGCACTAGAGAATCGGCGCGAGGCCTGCGCCGAAGGCGGTGAGGATGCGGGTGGAGAGGGACTTGCCGCCGAGCTGGACTTCGGGGAAGTCGCCGACCGGTTCATAGCAGTCCCGGAACGCGGGGTCGGTGTAGGGGATGGGCTCGCAGCCGGGCTTGATGTCCCAGCTGGTGGCGTAGCGCCAGGGCCAGAAGTCGAACAGGGGGAGCACCTCGAAGACCTTGCCTACCGAGTAGTTGAGGCCGGAGAGCACGGGCGGCTTGGGACGCGGGGCGATGGCCCAGGCGTTCTCGGGCAGCGTGTCCTGCAGGATGATGCCGCGCAGGCGCAGGGCGAACTCGCGGTCGCGGACGAGAACGAAACTCTCGGTGTTGAGCCAGTCCGAGCGCGGGTCGAAGTTGTGCGTTCCGACCAGGGCGAGGTCGTCGTCGATGACCATCGACTTGGCATGCATGCCGACGCGCAGGCCGGCCTGGCGCAGGGGCACGGGGCCGCGGCGGGCGGCCGAGCCGCGCGAGGAGCCGAACAGCCGTCGTGATTCGGTGGCGTAGGCGCCGAGCACCTCGCCGTCGACCTCGCGGGCGGTGGAGAGGTCGATCGGTGCCGACTCCGGATGCGGCTTGTACTCGTGGATGCGGAAGCCGAACTCGCGCAGGTAGCGGCGCTTGTATTTGTGCGAGAGGGCGTAGACCGGCAACGCGTCGGTGGAGGCGAGGCTGTTGGTCGAGATAGTGACCGTGGGTGGCCTGTCGCGCTCGCGCAGGGCGCGGAACTGGCGCTGGGCCTCCTGGGAAAGCACCAGGTAGGGGGTCTGCAGGACGATGCTGTCCTCGGCGGTGTCGAGCAGGCCGCGCAGGCTTTCCGAGAGGGCACGCTCCTCGCGCGAGTTGCGCTCGAGCGGCTTGTTGGGAAAGTCGGAATAGAAGGCGACCTCGCCAACCTCGAGCCCGGGGTCGAGCAGCCGCTGGCGGATCAGGATCTCGCTCTCGGCCATGGCCGAGACGTCGAGCAGGCGGTCGCCGCGCTTGATGCGGCCGAGCTGCAGGGCGATGTCGTCCTCGCGACGCAGGATGCGCTCGACATCGCGCAGGGCGGCGATCGGCACGGCCAGCCGGTGCCGCCAGAAGGCCTCGAAGCTCTGCTCCATGGTGCGCGCGGCCGGCCCCAGCACGAGCAGGTCGCGGTCGCGGTAGTTGAAGCCCGGGTCCCAGTCGAAGTATCGGTTCTGGATGTTACGGCCGCCGGTGATCGCCATCACCCCGTCGACCGCGAGCAGCTTGTTGTGCATGCGCTGGTTGAAGCGGGTGAAGCAGCAGAGGATGCCGGCGACGAACTGCAGTCGGCCGGTCTCGGCCTCGCCGAAGGTCGGGTTGTAGAGGCGGATCTCGAGGTTGCGGTGGAGGACGGCCAGTTCGGCGAGGCGACGCGGGTCGTCGACCGAGAACAGCTGGTCGACCAGCACGCGCACCTTGACCCCGCGCCGTGCGGCGGCGATCAGCTCGCGCATGATGAAGATGCCGGCATCGTCCTCGGTGTAGATGTAGCTCTGCAGGACGATGCTGCGCTGGGCGCTGCGGATCAGGTGGATGCGGGCAATCAGCGCATCCTGGCCCCACTCGAGCAGGCGCAGGTGGTGTCGCGGGGGCTCGCTGTCGTACAAGGCATAGGCGCGCTGGTAGAGCGGGCTGGGAATGGCGCAGCGGTCGGGGCGGGCGCAGCTGAGGGCGGCGTCCTGGCGCTCGAAGGCGTCGCGCTGGGCGACGCGGATCTCCTGTCGAGTCGGCATGCAGCCGGCCAGCAGCAGGCAGACGAGGGCGAACGCCGCGAGGCGAGCGCCGGGAGCGTGCGGCAGGGACATCGATCAGCCGGTCGGCGCGCCGTCCTGGCGCAGGCGAAAGCGCAGGGCGAGGCGGACCTTGTCGGAGACCGCCCAGCGCCGCGCGGTCATGCCGTACTCGCTGCGCTGCAGCTCGCCGCGGGCTTCGACCGCGCAGTCGAGGCCCGGGCGCTCGCAGCGCGCGGGAAGCAGCTCGAAGCTGGCCGGCAGGGTGACTCCGCGCAGGCTGAGCAGGCCACGCAGCTCGCCGCCGTCACGGAGCAGGTCGGTGGATGCGCCGAGCGCCTCGAAGGCAATCCACGGATGTTTCTGGGCGTCGAAGAACTCCGGCGACTGCGCCCACTCGGCGTGGTCGGGATTGGGCATCGTCAGGCTCTGCGCGGCGATCCTGACCCGGACGTCGAAGCGCCCGGGCGCGGGGTGCGAGATGCTGCCCTGGATGTACTCGAAGTGGCCTTCCAGCCGGCGCACCCAGACCACCCGCAGGGAGAACTCGGCGCGTGACTGGGCGGGATCGATCTGGCCCAGCAGTTCGCTGGTCTGGGCGCCGGCCGGCGCCGCCGAAGCCGCGGCCAGCGCGGCCCATAACAGACAGCTTGGCCGGATCAGGGCCACCAGAAGGCCACCATCCGCGCACAGCCGGGCTCGACCGGCCCGCCGTCGGGCAGTTCGAGCTCGGCGATGCCGGCCGGCGGCATGCCGCGATGGTCTCCACTCTGCCCGGTGGCCAGCAGGGCGACGACGCTTTCGAAGCCCGGGTTGTGGCCGACCAGCAGCAGCGAGCCGGCATCGCGATGGCGTTCGATGAGCGCCATCAGGGTGCCCGGCGAGGCCTCGTAGATCTCCGCCTCTTCGCGGGTGTCGACAAAGCCGAGCTTGTCGAGCACCCGCGACAGGGTCTGCCGCGCGCGCGCGGCGGGCGAGCAGAGCACCCGGGCCGGCGCGCCACGGGCGGCCAGCCAGACCGCGGCGTCGTCGGCCTCGGCCTCGCCGGTGGACGAGAGCGGCCGCTCGAGGTCGGACTGCCCCGACAGGGCCGGCTCGGCGTGGGCGTGGCGCAGCAGGGTGACGCGAAGCGGTTGGCTCATGGGCGAGGGTCCTCGATGGGCTGGATCGGCGTCTGGTTGCGGGTCCAGCTGCCATTGAGCGGCGCCGGCAGGGTGATGGAGGTCGACAGGGTCGCCCGGTTGCGCGCGCTGTACTGGATGTCCAGCGAGCCGGCCGGCTGCAGCTTCTCCTGCGAGTCGGTGTACCAGGGGCATCCGGGGCAGTGGATGCGGAAGTCGAACAGCGGCACGTTCCCCGAGGCGGTGCTGGGCTTGTCGCCCACCACCCAGCGCGGCGCGCCACTGGCGTCGAAGATGTAGGCGGCGAAGAACTCGAAGTCGGTGCTGCCGACGTCGAGGCTCTCGATCGCCAGCCCCCAGCCCTCTTCGGCCGGATTGAACCAGGCCTGGGTGTGGTTGTTGCTGGCGAAGCTGAAGCCCTGGGTCGCATCCATGAGCTCGACGCCCGAGCGCCCGTCGTTGAACTGCCAGGCCAGCATCAGGCTGTCGCCATCGAGCTGGGCAACCCAGGCGCGGCCTACCGACTGCGACTGGGTGGCGAATCCGCTCGGTGCAGCGGCGTTGGAGACCCGGGTCAGGGGCACCTCCCCGCCCTGGCCCCGGACCGATCCGGCCACCAGGTACCAGGCCGAGGTGGCGTCAGCGAGCCCGGTGTACCAGAGGCCGCCGAAGAACTGCTCGCCACCGCCGATGTCGTAGAAGTAGCCGTTGAGTCCATTGCCCGGACGCAGCGGGTTGAAGTAGAGGCCGCGGCGCGGCTCGGCCACCGGCGGGGCGCTGGCCGGGCAGCTGGTGACGACATTGCAGCTCGAGGCCACTGCCCCGTCGAACGCAGTGTTGAGGGCGAAGCTGCCGCGCAGCAGATCGGCGCTGGCCACGTAGTCGAGGCGCAGGGCGCTGCCACAGGCGGCATCGGCGGCGATCTCCACCGGCACGTTGACGGTCTGCGACTGGCCGACCGCCAGCCCGGGCAGCGCCACCGCCGCCTGCGGCAGACGCAGGGCCTGACGGATCTCGGGCTGCGCGCTGGGGGCATAGCCGCAGTAGGCGCGCTGGGCGGTGACGCTACCGCTGGCATTGCAGGCGAAGTTGAACGGGTCGTTGCCGGCGGCGTCGATCAGGCCGAGCGTTGCCTCGGCGCCGTTGAGCGGATCGGCATTGACGTACTGGTAGGTGACCTGGCCGCTCTGCTCGTAGGCGATCGCCTGGAAAGCGAAGTTCCCGGTCGGCGTACCCCCGGCGTAGCTTTGCATGCCGTTCCACTGGAAGACGTGACAGGGCTGGGCGCCGCCGGCCTGGGCCGGTCGCGGGCAGGTCGCGAAGTAGCGGTAGCGCAGGCCGCCGCCGCTGCCGACCACCAGGTCGTCGTGCAGCACGCGCAGCTGCGGGCCGGACGAGCCGCTGAAGAAGCCGGTGCCGCAGGAATTGGCGAAGGCGCCGCCGGTCTCGGTGCTGTTGAACGAGACGTAGCCATTGGTCGACATGAAGGCGGTGGTGTAGCGCTGTCCGTAGAGCAGCACGCCCTGGCCGCCGAGAGTGATCGGATCGGCGGTGCGCGCGTCGTCGTTGGGGCCGAAACCGTTGCCGTCGAAGACCGCGGTGCTCAGCGCCGGGACGGCATTGGCGCCGCTGGCGATGTCGACAAAGCTGTACGGGCAGCTGCCGGCATTGGCGGTGCCGGCATAGCCGAAGCTGTTCGGACCGATCTCCAGGGCGCCGCCGGCCGAGGCGTTGGCCGCGAACAGGGCGCGACCGCCGCCCAGCGCGCCGTCGCCGTTGTTCTGCAGGCGGACCGGCAGGTTCCAGCGCTCGCCGGGGTCGATATTGGCGTCGCCGTCGCCGCAGATCTGGGTCGCCGCACCGCCGCTGCTGGCGGCGATCTGCGGCCCGCGTACGGTCAGCGCGCGCTGGGTGGAGCCGGTGGCCCCGGTGCTGTCACGGGCCTGCACCCGGACCTGGAAGGCACCGCCGCGCGGCACCGTCACCTGCTCGACATTGCCCGATCCGGTGCGCTCGAAGGTGCCGTCGCCATCGACATCCCAGTCGAAGGTGTAGGGCGCGCTGCCGCCGCTCGCGTTGGCGGTGAGACGGATCTCGGCGCCACTGTCGGGCGGCGTGGTGAAGGCGGGGCCGTCGAGGGTAACCGCGATCGACGACAGCGAATCCAGGCCGTCCAGCGCCAGCGGCGCGGTGCCGCGCGGGTCGAGGTGGTCACGCATGCGGGTCGAGGCGCTGCCGAGGCCGTCCCAGGCGTGGAACAGGCCACCGTACTCGTCGTTCAGCCCGGCCGAGCCGACACCGCAGAACGAGGCGCCGCCGGAGAGCACGCCGACCACGCGGCGGTCGGCATTGAACAGCGGCGAGCCGGAGGAGCCGGGCTCGGTGACGCTGGGCGGCAGCGAGGACGGGGGCGGCTGCATGTTGGCCAGGATCGGCGGGGTCGGATCCCAGTTGGCGCGGAAGTGCACGCCCGAGGCACTGCTGATGTTGCCGAGCACCAGCGGCGACTCGACGAAGGTGATCCGCTTCTCGTCGCCGGCCGGATGATGGATCGAGGCGCACAGTCCGCTGGTCGAGCTGATGCTGGACGGCGCGGCGCAGGTCTGCGGCGGCTGGCGGCGATCCCAGCCGGCCCAGTAGAGCTGGAAGTCGTTGCCGGCGGGCGGCGCGGCGAGTTCGAGCAGGGTCCAGTCCGAGCGCGTGTCGGCGGTGCCGCTGCCGTCGCTGAACGGGCTGTTGGTGGCGGCCAGCAAGCGCAGGCCCTGGCTGGTGCGGGAGGAACTCCTGGACACCGGCTGCCCGCTGGCGGCCGAGCCCGGGATGCGGCAGGTGGGCGACTCGTAGCGCCAGTAGACGACCGAGCCGGCGGCCGCCGAATTCGAGGTGATGCGGCAGTGCGAGGCGGTGGCGAACAGCATGCGCCGGTCATTGGCGGTGTTGTTGAGCAGCGAGCCCGAACAGGCGCCGGTGCCGCCGATGATGATCAGGCCGGCCGAACGCCGCGGCTGGTTCCAGGCATCGCCGGAGGACAGGCAGGCCACATCGGTGTTGCACGAGCCCGACTTGCAGGCCTTGGATTTCACACCGAAGCCGCGGTAGCCGTGGGCCACGCGCTGCAGGGACAGGTCCAGCTCGGGCTTGGCGCCCGCTGGCAGGGTGACCTGGATCAGGGCCTTGTCGGCCATCAGCACCGGGGTCCACA
The DNA here is from genome assembly GCF_023156535.1 of Pseudomarimonas salicorniae. Taxonomy (GTDB): domain Bacteria; phylum Pseudomonadota; class Gammaproteobacteria; order Xanthomonadales; family Xanthomonadaceae; genus Pseudomarimonas; species Pseudomarimonas salicorniae. The sequence goes on from NZ_JALNMH010000001.1 coordinate 357,936, forward strand.
GCTGGCCGTGCTCGAGCCGGTCGGCCACGGTGTAGGGGCCGAGGCGGTCGCTGCCGTCGGCCGCGTAGATGTTCAGCGCGGCGCCTTCGGGCAGGTTGAAGCGATCGAAGCCGAAGCTGAGGTGGGCGGCGTCGGCCGCCTCGACGGCCAGCGCCCAGGTCCAGCGCGCCTTCTCGTCCTGACGCCAGCTTCCGGCCGACTTGGCGTCGGTAGCCACGTCGTGGCCCACCGCGATGCGGTGCGGCAGGCCGGTGATCTTGTCGGTGATGGCGTCTTCGGCGGCCAGCTTGTCGAGGGCCAGCGGGCCGAACTCGAGGCGGTCGGCGTCGGCGAAGGCCTTGGCCAGATCGGCCGGGGGATCGCCGGCGGCGAAGACGGGAGCGATCAATCCAAGGGCCAGGCCGGCCAGCAGTGCGGTGCGCGCGAACATGCGGTTGTCCTCGTGTGCGAACGGCGCGGCGCCCGGCCCGCCGGGAAGGCGGGGACAGGAAGTGGCCGCTGCAGCAACGCACGGCACCGCGTCGACCGATGATAGTCCACATCGGCCGGCCGTCACGTTCACCGCGACTGAACCATTCATTCGGCCCGGACCCTTCGCCATCCGTTCAGCCCATGTGAAACTTGCGCCATGTTCGACGCCCACGACCTTGCCGTGCTGGTGCGCTCCGGCGCGCCGCTGATCATCATCGACACCCATGAGGAAGGCCCGCTGGAGGAGGCGCTGCGGCGCGTCGTCGGCGAGCTGTTCCGGCCGCTGTTCCGCTGGAGCATCACCGACGGGCTGGCCCGCCTCGACCTGGATGACGAGGCCGTGCCGCCCTGCAACGACAGCAGCCATGCGCTGGAGTACCTGCACCGCTTCGAGCAGCGCGCGCTCTGGCTGCTCTACGACTTCGGTCCCTATCTGCGCTACGCCAGCAACCTGCGCCGGCTGCGCGAGGTGGTGCTGGGGCAGGGCCGCGAGCGGCAGTCGGTGCTGCTGGTGGGGGCCAAGGTCGAGGTGCCGGACGAACTGGCCGACCTGGTCACCCGCTTCGAGATGCGCCTGCCCGACGAGGCCGCGCTGTCGCGCCTGCTGCGCGAGGAGGCCTTTGCCTACTCGCGCGAGCACGGCGGACGGCGGGTCGAGGTCGACAGCACGGCGCAACGTGCCCTGGTCCGCCACCTGCTCGGGCTGTCGCTGGTGGATGCGCGCAGGATCATCCGCCAGCTGGTCCACGAGGACGGCCGCATCGGCCCCGACGATGTGGGCGCCGCCCAGCAGGCCAAGTTCAAGCTGCTCGGCCGCGACGGCGTGCTGCACTTCGAGCCGGAAACGGTCGCCTTCGAGGAGGTGGCCGGGCTGTCCCAGCTCAAGCGCTGGATCAGCCAGCGCCGCGTGGTGTTTGTCGAGGACCGCGCCCCGAAGGGACTCGACCCGCCGCGCGGCGTGCTCCTGCTCGGCGTGCAGGGCTGCGGCAAGAGCCTGGCCGCCAAGGCGGTGGCCAGCGGCTTCGGCGTGCCCCTGCTGCGGCTCGACTTCGGCGCGATCTACAACAAGTACCACGGCGAGACCGAGCGCAACCTGCGCGATGCACTGAAGACCGCGGAGGCCATGGCGCCCTGCGTGCTCTGGTGCGACGAGATCGAGAAGGGCCTGGCCACCTCGAACAGCGACGACGGCGTCTCCCGCCGGGTGCTGGGCTCGCTGCTGACCTGGATGTCGGAGCGGAAGCGGCCGGTGTTCCTGGTCGCCACGGCCAACGATGTCAGCCAGCTGCCGCCGGAGTTCCTGCGCAAGGGCCGCTTCGACGAGATCTTCTTTGTCGACCTGCCGGGCGCCGAGGCGCGCGGCGAAGCCTTCCGCATCCATCTGCAGCGCCGCGAGCTGCGCCCGGAGCCGTTCGACCTGCCGGCGCTGGTCGAGGCCAGCGAGGGTTTCTCCGGGGCCGAGATCGAACAGGCGGTGGTGTCGGCGCTGTATGAGGCACATGGCGAGAGCCGGCCGCTGGACCAGGCCCACCTGCTCGGCGCGCTGTCGGCGACCCGGCCGCTGTCGGTGCTGATGGCGGAGAAGGTCCAGGCCCTGCGCGCCTGGGCGCGGGAACGCTGTGTTCCGGCGGATTGATCGGGGGGAAGTCGTTTGCCCGTTGCTGCCTTGGGGCGGATATGTGGAGGGTGGACGGTAGTCGCTGGTCGCTAGGGCTGTGTCTGCATCGCGCACCGGGGCAGAGAAGCTCCGCGGTCGCGCTCATGTGCGCTCCTACAACAGCCGACGAGGTGGAATAGGCGGTGCGGGAGGATTTCTGCTCTTGAGTAGGAGCGGACATGGCCGCGACCGGGGCGTTGCAGGATCACCGCAGACCGGGGCAATGCGTAGCTCTGCGGTGGCGCCCGTGTGCGCTCCTACAAAAGCTGGGTGATCGAAGGACCCGAAGGAGCGGGAATCGTCCCGCTCTCGTGTAGGAGCGGGCTTGCCCGCGACCGCGGCGTTGCAGGTATGCATTGGACCGGGGCAGTGCGCGGCGCTGCGGTCGCGCCCGTGTGCGCTCCTACAAAAGCTGGGTGGTCGAAGGACCCGAAGGAGCGGGAATCCTCTCGCTCTCGTGTAGGAGCGGACATGGCCGCGACCGGGGCGTTTCGTTTCGCCCGGGCGGCGAGGAATACAGAGACGCCGCGGTCGCGCCCGAGGGCACTCCCACAGGAGAGCCGGTTATGCGGGTCGTCTTTGCTTTTCGCTTCACCTGGAGTGGGCTTGCCCGCGGCCGCGGCCTTACAGGAATGCCGCAGACCGGGGCAATGCGCCGCGCTGCGGTCGCGCCCAGGAGGACGCTCCCGCTGGGGTGACGCGGTCGGGTCGGGGAGGGCCGGTCGGAGTGAATGACGCCTTTAACATGGTGTTTAGACTAACGTCGGCAGAGGGCGGCAACGCTGCGTTTCGCCCGAGCATTCGGATCCAGCCAGGCGCCGGCACTACCGCGGCAGAGCGCGGCGGACTACGAAGAATGCTGCACCGCGCCTAGGTTGCGCGGGGCGGAGGTGGGACACTGGGGATTCGCCCACAGGGAGGAATCCGTCGTGTCCAAGTCCACGCCGCGCCTGAGGGCGCTCAGTCTTGCCCTGCTTCTGACCATCGGCGCCGGCGCCAGCGGTGCCCAGGCGCAGACCGCCATTCCCGCCCCCGGCCTGCAGGCCAATGGGACCATCACCTACGACAGCCAGGGTGTGCCGACGATCACCGCAGCCAGCGACGTCGATGCCGCCTGGCTGATGGGCTATGCCCACGCCCGCGACCGCTTCTTCCAGATGGACCAACTGCGCCGCGTGGCCTCCGGCACCCTGGCCGAGCTGTTCGGCCAGGCGGCGCTGTCCTCGGACGTGCAGTTCCGCACCTTCGGCCTGCGCCGCGCGGCGCAGAAGAGCTGGGAGGCCTCGCCGGCCGCGCTGCGCGGTCCGCTGCGCGCCTATGCCGACGGGGTCAACGCCTGGCTGGCGCAGAATGCCAGCACCCTGCCCATCGAGTACGGCGCGCTGGAGCTGACCCGCGCCCAGCCCTGGAGCCCGGTGGATTCGCTCGTGATCGGCAAGCTGCTCGCCCTGCAGCTGTCCTTCGACGACGACACCGGCTACACCGCGCGCCTCGGCGCCTACCAGCAGGCCGGCGCCGCGGCGGGTTTCAATGGCGCGGCGCTGTTCTTTGAGGACACCCACCGCAGCGCGCCGGCCGATGATCGCGCCTCGATACCGGGCTTTTTCTCCGACCAGAACAAGTCGGTGCGGATCAAGTCGGATCCGAACGCCGGCATCGATGCCGAGCAGCTGGCCCTGCTGCAGACCCATGTGGCCCGGGTCGAGGGCCACCCGATCCTCGGGCCCCTGCTCAACCGCCGCGAGAACCGCGCCGGCAGCAACTGGTGGATGGTCTCCGGCGAGCACACCGCGTCGGGCCGGCCGATCCTCGCCAACGACCCGCATCTGTCGATGGACACGCCGACCCTGTTCCACGAGGCGCATATCGTCTCCAACGACCCCGCCTTCCCGCAGCCGATGAACACCGCCGGCCTGGTCGCACCCGGCACGCCGCTGCCGATCCTGGGCTGCACCAGCGACTTCTGCTGGGGCCTCACAACCAATTCCCTCGACGTCACCGACTGGTACTTCGAGCAGTTCATCCTCAACACCTATGGGCTGCCCACCCATTCGATCACCAATGGCGTCGCCGAGCCGGTGCTCTGGGTGTTCCAGAGCTACTTCGTCAACCGCTTTGACGGGGTGATGGACAACGCCGCCCGCGACAATTCGATCGGCTACACCAACGGCGCGGTCACCGTGCTGGTGCCGCGGCGCAACTTCGGCCCGATGCTGGTCGCGCCGAACGCCCAGGGCCAGGGCATCACGGTGCAGTACGCCGGCTGGGGGTCGACCTTCGAGCTGGAGGCCTTCCGCAAGATCAACCGCGCCACCAACCTCGAGGAGTTCCGCCAGGCGGTGCTCAACTTCGACGTCGGCTCGCAGAACTTCGGCTACGTCGACAAGGCCGGCAACATCGCCTACTACGTCTCCGCCGAGGCGCCGATCCGCCAGGACCTGCAGGCCAACACGGTAAACGGCCTGCCGCCCTTCCTGGTCCGCAACGGCAGCGGCGGCAACGAGTGGCTGCCGCGGCAGACCACGCATCCCGGCCAGGCCCTGCCCTACGAGGTGCTGGCGCCGTCGGAGATGCCGCAGTGGGTCAACCCTGCGCAGGGCTATATCGCCAACGCCAACAATGATCCGGTCGGCGCCACCTTCGACAACAATCCGCTGAACCAGCAGCGCGCCGGCGGCGGCATCTACTACCTCGCCCCGGGCGGCTCGCCGTTCCGCATGGGCCGCATCGACCGCGAGCTGCAGGACCTTATCGCCCGCGGCAACATCACCGTGCAGGACATGGCCCGGCTGCAGGCGAACACCGAGCTGCTCGACGCCGAGCTGGTCCTGCCGCACCTGCTGAACGCCTTCGACAACCGCCCGGCCTGCCCGGTGGCCAACGATGCCAAGGTCGCCGAGGCGATCGGCTACCTGCGCGACTGGGACCTCTCGCATCCGACCGGCATCCAGCAGGGCTACGACGCGGGCGACAATCCGTTCGCGCTGGCGGCGCCGTCCGAGACCGAGATCGCCAACAGCGTGGCCGCCACCCTGTTCACGATGTTCCGCAGCCAGGCCATCCGCGGCACCATCGACCACACCCTGGGCCAGGTCGGCCTCGGCAGCTTCCGCCCCGGCGGCACCGATGCCTACACCGCGCTGATCCACCACCTGAAGATGTTCCCCAGCCGGCAGGGACGCGGGGCCTCGGGGCTCGACTTCTTCACCCGCGTACCGAGCGGCGTGGCGGCCAATGCGCCGGCGGCCACGCGGCGCGACTGCATCCTGCTCGACAGCCTGAAGCGCGGCATCGACCGCCTCGCGAGCAACGACTTCGCGCCGGCCTTCGGCAACTCGACCAACCTGCGCGACTACCGCTGGGGCCGGCTGCATCGCATCGTCTTCGACCATCCGCTGGGCGATCCGCTGTCGATTCCCTCGGACAACGGCTATCCGTTCACCAACCTCGCCCCCGGCCTGCCCGGGCTTGCCCGTCCCGGCGGCTTCCAGGCTGTCGACGCCTCCAGCCATGACGTGCGTGGCGACGGGCTGAACAGCTTCATGTTCGGCAGCGGACCGATCCGCCGCTTCATCGGCGAGATGACCGACACGCCCACCCTGCTGCAGGTGATCCCGGGCGGACAGGACGGCAAGATCGGCGGGCCCGGCTACATCAGCCAGCTGCCGCTCTGGCTGGTCAACGGCTACAAGCCGCTGGTGATCGACCCGCAGGCCTCGGCAGCCAGCGCCGTCGCGACCCTGCAGTTCAGTCCGCGCTGAGCACGCCCGCGGGCTGCCGGTGCGTCGCCACGGCGACGCCCCGGTCCCGGCTCAGGCCAGCCCGCCGCTGGCCTGCAGCTGGGTCAGGGTGAAGTTCTGCAGCAGGGCCTTCTCGGTGCGCGAGATGCCGTTGAAGGCGATGCCCACCCGGGTGCCCTGACCGGCGGCCCCTTCGCCGCTGTGGCAGATGGCCCCCGACAACTCCAGCGCGTGGACGCCGCCCTCCAGCGGTAGCTCGAGCGCCAGGCTGACGCGTTGCCCGCTGCCGCCGAGCGGTGTGCCCAGCTCGATCATCGCCCCGGCATGACTGAGATCGACCACGCGGGCCGGCACCGTCAGGCTGGGGTCGCTGCCCCAGGCCATCGCCGGCAGCGAGGTGGCGATGCGCAGCGCGCTGCGCACGCGGCGGCCCTCGACCTTGCCCGGCCAGGCCAGCAGCACGTAGGCAAAGGGCACGGTGAAGCTGCCGAGCACGCGGGTCGAGAAGCGGTAGTCGTACTGGCCGGTGAAGCCTCGGACCTCGAGCTCGGCCATCTCGCGCCACTCGGCGCCGGCCTGGCCCTCGTGCAGGGGCACCACCATCAGGCCCTTGCCCTCGATGGCGGCGCAGAACTTGGCCTCGGTGGAACGCTTCCCATCGCCCGGAGGATGCGCCTGCAGGAACATCCCCGGCCGCAGCCGAAGGGCGCGAAGTGAAAGCGATTCTGGTTCGGCGGCCGGTCCGCTCATGCGTCAACGCTCCGTGGTGCAGCCAGGGAAACGGCCGCTGCAGGCAGCGAAGATACCCGATGGACGCAGGCTGGCAAGCAGGAGTTTCCCGGATCGGTTCTTAGCCCATTGCTTGGCTTTCAATGACGGGCCCGGACCAGGCGAACTGCATGCCGGAACAGCAGGGCGGCCGCCATCAGACCGCCGAGGCCAAGCACCGGCCAGGGCAGCGACCAGGCAAGCCCGCAGCCCAGCGCGACCAGCAGCAATGCATAAAGCACGACCCCGCCGGCGCTGGGACGCAGCAGGTTGAACCCGCCGCAGCGCGGACAGCGGTACTCCCCGCGCTGCTCGCTCCAATGCCACCAGCGCTCGCGCCGGTAGGGCACCTCGATGTGCGTCTCGGACAGGTCGAGCAGTCGGCCGCAGTGGGCGCAGGGGCAGCGGGTGGCGGGAATCATCGGGGCGGGGGCGCGACGGGCCAGGCAGGGCGGCCGAGCCTGCCCGCAGCGCAGCCGGTGCACAAGTGCGCATCGCGTGTGTCCGCGCCCCCTTCCGCCCGTCCCGCCGTCTGCGCCGCAAGGGCAGGAGTCGGGACAGCGCCCGATCACCCGCCGCAGTGGTCGGCGAGAATGCTCCTCAGGCGCTCGACCTCGGCGGCGGCCTCGCGGCGGGCGTCGCCGATGCCGTTGAACTCGCGGCGGCGCATCTCGTCGCGGAGCTCGCGGTAGGCGCGGCAGGCCTGCCCGGGGCTGAACTGCCGGCAGCGGTCCTCGACCAGGACCATGGGCGGGAGCGCACCTGCGATCTCCGGGCGCGGCGCGCCGGGACCCTCGCCGCCCGCGCGTGGCGCCGGTCGCCCGCCGCGGCCGGCGAGGCCGCGCGGACCGGCCTCGTTGCCGGCCACCACCCAGTACGGCACGTAGCGCGGATCGGGATCGTCGCGCGGCGACAGCCGGGACTTTCCCTCGAAGTCGACGCAGCGCCAGAGCGGCGGCGGTGGATCGATGGGTGGGGGCTCGGGGGGTGGCGATGCCGACTCGGCGGGCGGCGGTTCGGGGACCGGATCCTGGACCGGGGTGGCAGGGGAAGCGGGATCGAGCCGGGCCTCGCTGCGCCGGTCGAGCTGGCCGGGCGGACAGGGCTGGTCCTGCAGTGCGACGCGGCCGGAGGCATCCACGCAGCGGTAGACCGTGACCGTTTCGGCCCCGGCGGAGGCGGCGAACAGCAGCAGACCGGCTAAGCTGGCCAGCCCTGCCTTGCCCGGAGGACCGCGGTCCATGTCGCCACGCCTTGCCGTCATCAGCCGATTCTGCTCCCTTGCCGTCCTGATTGCCGCAGGCAGCGCTGCGGCCGCGATCCCCCCGGCGCCCGACCGCGACGAGGGCGAGGGCCCGTTCGGGCAGCTGATCCTGCGCGACGTCAGCGTGGTCAACGGCACCGGTGCGCCGGCTTTCGGTCCGGTCGACATCGTCATCGAAGGCAACACCATCCGTCGTGTGCAGGCGGTGGGCGATGGCAAGGATCGGCCCGAGCTGGCAGCTGGCGGGCGCGAGCTGCAGCTGGCCGGGCATTTCGTCCTGCCGGGCCTGGTCGACCTGCACGGCCATATCGGCGGCGATGAACAGGGCGTTCCCGCGGAGTACGTATACAAGCTGTGGCTGGGTCACGGGATCACCAGCGTGCGCGATCCGGGCTGCGGCAATGGCCTCGACTGGTGCGTGTCGGAGATGCGCCGCAGCGAGCGCAACGAGATCGCCGCGCCGCGGATCTTTCCCTATGCGTTCTTCGGCAGCGGCCGCGACGCCCCGATGACCACGTCCGAGGAGGCCCGTGACTGGGTGCGCGGCATCGCCAGGAAGGGTGCCCTGGGCATGAAATGCTTCGGCTACCGGCCGGATGTGCTGCAGGCGGCCTTCGAGGAGCTGTCGAAGCTCGGACTGCGCGCGGCCTGCCACCATGCCCAGCTCGACGTCGCCCGGGTCAATGTGCTGACCACGGCGCGCTGGGGGCTGACGACCATGGAGCACTGGTACGGCCTGCCCGAGGCCCTGTTCGATGGCCGCACGGTCCAGGACTACCCGGCCGACTACAACTACTACGACGAGCAGCACCGCTTCACCGAGGCCGGGAAGCTCTGGGCCCAGGCAGCGAAACCGGGCAGCAAGCGCTACGAGGCGGTGATCGGCGAGCTGCTGGAACGAGGTGTGGTGATCGACCCGACCTTCAACATCTATGCCGCCTCGCGCGACGTGATGCGCGAGCGTCAGGCGGAGTGGCACGAGACCTATACCTGGCCCTCGCTTTGGACCTTCTTCACGCCCAGCCGCAGCAGCCACGGCAGCTACTTCTTCGACTGGGGCACCGAGCAGGAGCTGCTCTGGAAGGACAACTACCGGCGCTGGATGGCCTTCGTCAACGACTACAAGAACCGCGGCGGACGGGTCACGGTCGGCTCCGACTCCGGCTACATCTACAAGGTCTACGGTTTCGGCACGATCCACGAGCTGGAACTGCTGCGCGAGGCCGGCTTCCATCCGCTGGAGGTGATCCGCGCCGCCACCCTGCACGGCGCCGAGGCGCTGGGGGCGGCCGACCGGATCGGCAGCATCGAGCCCGGCAAGCGCGCCGACCTGCTGGTCATCGAGGGCAATCCGCTGGCCAACCTCAAACTGCTCTACGGCACCGGCCACCCGCGCCTGGGTGAGGATGGCGAGGTGCATCGCATCGGCGGCGTCGACCTGACCATCAAGGACGGCATCGTCTACGACGCCAAGGCCCTGCTCCGCGAGGTGGCCGGGATGGTCGCCGCGGAGAAGCGCGAGCGCGGCTGGGACCGCCTGCCCCGCCACTGAGCCCTGTCCGAACCGCCCTCCGCGAGGAATCCAAACGCCATGTTCAGCCACGTCATGCTCGGAACCAATGACATCGAGCGCGCCAAGCGCTTCTACGACGCCGTGCTCGGCGTGCTCGGCGTCGGCGAGCCGATCCGCAACCTGTCCGCCGGCGGCAAGGCCCGGCTGTTCTATCGCCACCAGGGCCAGACCTTCTGCGTCAGCGAGCCGATCAATGGCGATCCGGCCAGCTTCGGCAACGGCAGCACGATCGGCTTCCGCTGCGACTCCCCCGAGCAGGTGCGCGCCTTCCACGACGCCGCGGTGGCCCACGGCGGCACCTCGATCGAGGACCCGCCGGGCCTGCGCGAGGTAGCCATGGGCTCGCTGTACCTGGCCTACGTCCGCGACCCCGACGGCAACAAGCTCAATGCCCTGCACCGAATGCCGCCGGCTGGCTAGCCGTTCCGGCCGGTGCGGAAGGCGGCCGGTCACGCTGGCACGGCTTCGCCGTCCTTTTCCGCAGGCCCCGCCTTCTGCGGCGCCGCCAGCAACCTCAGGGAGCCCCACGCAGCAATGAACCGAACCGAAGCCGGCTTTGCAATTACCACCCTCCTGGCCACCGGCGGCTGGGGCCTCGGCCGGATGCTCGGCACCGAAGGCCTTGACGATGCCGTGGCCGGTCTCGGTTTTGTCCTGATCTGCCTGGGGCTGTTCCTGCAGCATCGAAAGCCCCTGACGACGGCGCTCGGCGAGGGCGCGTCCGCAGCCGACCTGCGTGCCCCGTTCCGCGGGCTGCCAGCGCTGCTGCAGGTGACCGGCGCCCTGGCCTTGTACGTGGGCATCCTGATCTGGTGGCTGGAGCGCTAGCCAGGCCGCGGGTCCGGACACCCTGCGGGGGTATGCTGCGCGGGACTCGGCAGCATGGGCGGACAGGCATGGCTGACTCGCAAGGCGGATCCGGATCATCCGGCGCAGCGGACGAGGTCGCCGAGCTGCGCGCTGCACTGTGGCAATGCTATGTGCTGGCCGGCGGCGATGGCGAAGCGCTGACGCCCGATCAGCTCGACAGCCGCGAGCTGGGCCTGCTCGCGGTGGACTGCGTGCGCGACCTGCGCGGCTTCTTCGCCGCGGCCCGCCTCGACCGCTGATGAAGCGCGACGCTGCCGGTCTCGCCCTCGGCGCCCTGGTGCTGGCGGCGGCGATCGTGCCTTCGCTGTCGGGCGCGGGCTGTCGCAGCGAAGGGGTGCGCCTGCTGCCGGTGCTCGAGCTGTACACCTCGGAGGGCTGCAGCAGCTGCCCCCCGGCCGACCGCCGGCTGGCCGAGCTGGTCGAGGCGGGCATCGGCGAGGTCGTCGTGGCGCTCGCCCTGCATGTGGATTACTGGGATTACCTCGGCTGGCGCGACCGCTTCGCCGACCCGCGGCATACCGCGCGCCAGCGGGCGCGGGTCGCGACGGCCGGCGGTCGGGTCGTCTACACACCGCAGTGGATGCTGGGCGATGCCGTGCAGCTCACGCGCAGCGACCTCGACCGGGGTCGCCTCCGTGCCAGGGCCCTTGGCGCAGAGGCGCCCGCGGTGACGGCGCGGCTCGCTGCCCGCATCGAGGGCGACCAGGTCGAGGTCGACCTGCACGCCGATGCAGCGCCCGGTCAGCCGCAGATGCAGGCCTGGCTGCTCGGCTGGAGCAGCGGCCTGCGGAGCGCGGTCAGCGCCGGCGAGAACCGCGACCGCCAGCTCAGCCACGTTCGCGTGCTGCGCCGCTGGCAGGGGCCCTGGCCGGTGTCGCCCGGCACCCCGCTGTCCGGGCTCAGCCGCCTGCCGCTGGAGTCCGAAGCGCATGCGGCGCAGGGGCTCAGTCTTCTGCTCGCCAGCGATGACGCGGCTCCGGCCTGGGCCCTGGACCTGCCGCTGGACGATTGCGCACGCGACCCCGGCCCGCCCCTCGAAGCCGGTCCGGAGCCCGGCGATGCGCCCGCGCCCCGAGCCTGAGAGCCTCGCCCGGGCCCGCGAGGACACTCCGCGGGTGTACGAGAGCCGGGCGGCGGGCTGGGACCGGCACCGGCCGAGACAGCTGTTCGAGCGCCGATGGCTGGACCGCTGGCTGGCGCGACTGCCGGATCGGCCACGGGTGCTCGACCTCGGCTGCGGCGCCGGCGAGCCGATCACCGGCTATCTGTTGTAAAAGGGTGTGGAGTATGTCGGGCTCGACGCCTCGCTGCCGATGCTGGACCTCGCCCGCGGGCGCTGGCCCGCGGCGCGCTTCCTGCACCGCGACATGCGCGACCTGTCGGGCCTTGCAGACTTTGACGGCGTGCTGAGCTGGGACGGCAGCTTCCATCTGACCGCGGCCGAGCAGGTCCGGCTGATCGCGGCCATCGGCGGCTGCCTGCGGCCGCACGGGGCGGTGCTGCTGACCATCGGCGATGCCGCAGGAGAGGTGATCGGCCACGTCGAGGGCGAAGCCGTCTACCACGCCAGCCTGGCGCCGGATGACTATCGCAGCCGATTTCGCGAGGCCGGGTTCCTCGATGTCGAGATCAGCCTGCTCGATGCGGCCTGCGACGGGCACTCGCTGTGCCTGGCATGGCGCTGAGTCGCGCCGGCGGGTTCAGTCGCCGCGGACGGGGAAGGTCTCCGCATCGCCGGCGGGCGGCCGCTCGGCAGGCGCCGCGCGGCTGGCCTGGGCCGGCGCAGCACTCCGACCCGCGCCGCAGCGGAAAGCCTGCCAGCTCTGCTCACCGTTGACCGGCTCGTCGACCGCCCGGATCGTGTCGGCCTGCATGTCCGGCGCCTCGTTGCGCGCCATCACCTCGAGTTCGTCCTTCACCTTGATCGGATCACGGCGGTAGAGCCCGACCTGATCCTTCACGGTGACCGTGATCTCGCCGAGCCGCTGGCAGGCCGAGAGGTTCTCGCTGGCCCGGGCGACCCGGATCGAGTGGCCCTGCGGCTCCATCTTCACCCAGGTGCAGGCGCCCAGCGTCGCGCCGGCGGCAAGGACAAGCAACAGTCGTGAGGCGGTCATCGTGGTCTCCATGGGTTCGCTAGCCTATTTGCCCCCCTGCGGCTTAGCAACGGGTGAATCGCAATGCAGGGGTGCGCCGCCGCTCCTGCCACGCGCAGGACGAGCGGGGCGACGGACATCGCACGGGTGATCCGGCCCTCCTCGATCCGAGCATGGGCGGAACCAGGTGGGAGTTCGGACCGGATCAGCAGTGGGGTGATCGGCGGGCACCGGCCGAGCGTCAACATTCTTGAGGGGCCGCTGAGGGCGCAGAGTTCGCATTCGCCTCGGTCCCGCTGTAGGAGCCAGCTTGCTGGCGATAGTCGCCCCGGATGGGACGATCGCCAGCAAGCTGGCTCCTACATTCGGGTGTTGTGGAAGGTCTTCTTCGCGCCCAATCGAGACGGTGCGCATCGCCTCTTCGAGTCCAGGTCGGCGGTCGTCACCTTGCCGACTCTGGTCATCCCGGATTGCGGGCAGGGTAAGTCCTGGCAGGTGCTTGCCGATGTGCCGGCTCCGCCTCGCCCGCGACAGGCAGGCGCCGGGCGCCGCTGCCGAGGGCGGCGAGCTGGTCCTCGGGGTTCCACAGGGCGCAGGCCTTCAGCGACAGGCAGCCGCAGCCGATGCAGCCGTCGAGGCGGTCGCGCAGGGCGATCAGGGCCTCGATGCGGGCATCCAGACGGGCGCGCCAGGCGCGGGAGAGCCGGGCCCAGTCGGCCTTGGTCGGGGTGCGCGCCTCAGGCAGGGCGTCCAGGGCCTGGCGGATCTCGGCCAGCGGAATGCCGAGCTGCTGCGCGCTGCGGATGAAGGCGACGCGGCGCAGGATGGCGCGCGGGTAGCGGCGCTGGTTGCCGGCGCTGCGTTCGGCGTGGAGCAGACCCTGCGCCTCGTAGAAGTGCAGGGCGGAGACGGCCACGCCGCTGCGGCGGGCCAGTTCGCCGACGCCAAGGCTGGCGGTTTGCCTGACGGCCATCGCTTGACCTCAAGTTTACTTGAGGTTGTACGGTGCTCGTCGATGACCCTGAATGCAAGCCGATGAATGCCCCTGCCCTGAGCCCCAGCCTGTTCTCCCCCGGCCTGCGCGCGCCCTCGATCGGGGCGGTCGCGCTGATTTCCATGGTCGCCTTCGAGGCCATCGCGGTGGCGGCGGCGATGCCGACAGCGGCCGCGGCGCTGTCCGGCATCGGTCTCTATGCGCTGGCTTTCGGCGGCACGCTGGCTGCAGGACTGGTCGGCATGGTGCTGGCCGGCAACGACTGCGATGCGCGCGGTCCGCGGGCCAGCATGGTCTGGGGGCTGGGCCTGTTCGGCGCCGGCCTGCTGCTCGCCGGGGTGGCCGGCAGCATGCTGCAGCTGGTCCTCGGCCGCGTCGCCCAGGGCCTGGGCGGCGGCATGATCGGGGTCGCCATCTACGTGGCCGCGGCCAGGCTGTACCCAGGGGCGCTGCGACCGCGCCTGTTCGCCCTGTTCGCAGCCGCCTGGGTGCTGCCGGCGATCCTCGGTCCCGGGCTTGCCGCGCTGATCGTCGAGAGCGTCGGCTGGCGCTGGGTGTTCCTCGGCGTGCTTGCCCTGTTGCCGGCCTGCGCCTGGCTGCTGCTGCCCGCGCTGGCGCCCTCGGTCGAGGCGCCGCGCTGGCCGGCGGATGCCCGGGCCCGGCTCGGCTGGGCACTGCTCGGCGCGGGTGCCGCGCTGAGCCTGCATGCGCTGGGAAAGCCGCCGCTGGACCTGACCGGCGCCGGGCTCGGTGCGCTGTGCCTGTCGGCGCTGGCGCTGTCGGCCTTCCGCCTGCTGCCCCCGGGCACCCTGCGTGCGGGCCGCGGGCTGCCCAGCGTCGTCCTGCTGCGCGGGCTGCTGGCGTCGAGCTTTCTTGCCGCCGAGGTGTTCATCCCCCTGTGGCTGACCCTGCATGCAGGCTGGAGCGTCGCCGAGGCCGGCCTCTCGCTGAGTCTGGGCGCGCTGTGCTGGAGCCTGGGCTCGGGGCTGCAGGCGCGGATCGGAGGCACGGCAAAGCGCAGCCTCGCGCTGCGCGGCGGACTGCTGCTGACCGCGCTGGGCATCGCCGGCCAGCTGCTGGCGGTGTCCGAGCTGCTGCCGGCCTGGAGCATGCCGCCGCTCTGGGCGCTGGCCGGCTTCGGCATCGGCGTCGCCTTTCCGATCCTCAGCGTGCTGATGCTGGAACTGGCCGAACCGGCCGAGCATGGCCGCGCGGCGGCGGCGCTGCAGCTGTCCGAGGCGCTGTCGCACACCGCCCTGCTGGCCGTGATCGGCATCGGCTTTGCCGCACTGCAGGCGGAACAACCTGTTCTGGCCTTCTCTCTGGTTTTCGCACCCTGCGCGGCGCTGGCCACGCTGGCCACTCTGCTCAGCCGCCGCCCGTCAGGCTGAGCACGCCTCATTCCCGCACGTCCTGGCGCATCCGGGGTGGACCCCCGGGCGTAGACTTGGGAGTCAACGGGCCGCGTCGCGGCCCGCGCCCACGCTCCAGGAGCCGTTGCGATGAACCTGTCCAAGTGCCTGCTGGCGGCCGCGCTGGCCGCGCCCTGCCTGTCCGTGTGTGCCCAGAGCGTAGGCGGCGAGTTCTCGACTGCGATCGAAGTGCCGGCCGAAGGCTTCGTCGCTCTGGCCAAGGGCGGCCTGGCGATCGAGGCGCCGGCGCCGGAGGCCGAACAGATCGACGCGCTGCGTGCCGAGAACGCCGCGCCCGGGGCCAAGGCGCTGAAGGTCGGGCTGGAGCAGGCCACCCGCGAAGGCGCCACTCCGCTCGCCGACTCGCTCAGCTGGCAGCGGCTCGGCGATGGCCGCTGGGCGGCGCGGCTGGCCGTGCATTCGCCGGGTGCGGAGGCCCTGCGCGTGGCGCTGGAGCCCGGTGCCCTGCCCGCCGGCAGCCGGCTTGCGGTCGCCGCGGATGCGGCCGGCCAGCGTGGCCTGGTGGAACTCGATGCGATGAGCCTGTCCGCCCAGCTGCGCCAGGACAGCCGCCTGTGGACGCCAGTGACCTCGGGCGACGTCCAGCACATCGAACTGGTCCTGCCCGCCGGCAGCGACCCGAAGTGGGTGCGTCTGTCGGTGCCGGCGGTCAGCTGGCTGCTGGTCGATCCGGCGGGTGCCTACGACGCCGCCAAGATCGGCGAGTCGGGGGCCTGCGAAGTCGACGTGCGCTGCGTCAGCAATCCCACCGAAGCGTTCAACAACACGCGCCGCGCGGTGACGCGGATGCTGTTCCAGCAGGGCGGCAGCACCTTTTCATGCACCGGCACCCTGCTCAACGACACCGATACCAGCACCCAGATCCCATGGATCTACAGCGCCGCGCACTGCTTCACCCAGCAGAGCGTGGCCAACACGCTGACCACGTTCTGGTTCTACGAGGCGACCGGCTGCGGCACCAACCGGCTGGACTCTGGCTCGCGCCAGGTCGCCGGAGGCGGCACGGTGCGCTATGCCGACGAGTCCAGCGATGTGCTGTTCTACCGGCTCAACAATGCGCCCCCGACCGGCAGCTTCTACCTCGGATGGGACGCCGCCACCGTACAGGCCGGCACCGATGTCGTGGCGGTCCATCACCCGGCCGGCGACGTGATGAAGGTTTCGATCGGCGGCACGACCGGTATCGGGCCGTCGAACCTCGCCCCCGGCAGCTTCATCAAGGCGGGCTACACCACCGGGACCACCGAGGGTGGCAGCAGCGGCTGCG
The DNA here is from genome assembly GCF_023156535.1 of Pseudomarimonas salicorniae. Taxonomy (GTDB): domain Bacteria; phylum Pseudomonadota; class Gammaproteobacteria; order Xanthomonadales; family Xanthomonadaceae; genus Pseudomarimonas; species Pseudomarimonas salicorniae. Next base: position 374,069 of record NZ_JALNMH010000001.1, read on the forward strand.
GCCTGCTGACCAGCGATGGCGCGCAGTTCTTCCTGCGCGGCGGCCTGCTCGGCGGAAGCGCCTCCTGCAACAACACCGGCGCGCTGAACAACCCGGGCAACACCGACGACTACTCGCGATTCGACCTTGCCTTTGCCCAGCTGCGCCATTTCCTTTTCCCGACCAGCGCCGAGCCGCCAAGCAACATCAATTACACCGGCGCCTGGAGCAATCCGTCGCAGGACGGCTGGGGCCTGGTGGTGATCCGCGGCGGAACCGGCGCCTACGGCATGTACATCTACCACTACGACCAGGACCGCACGCCGGCCTGGTACCTCAGCTCGGGCACGCTCTCGGGCACCCGCTTCAATGCCGACCTGTTCGCATTCAACGGGCCCTGGTTCGGCGAGGCGATGTTCAACCCGGCCCAGGTCACCGCCCGCGATGCCGGCTCGCTCAGCGTGACCTTCAACAGCGAGACCCAGGCCACGATCAGCTTCACCATCGACGGCCGCACGGTCAGCACCACGCTGAACAAGCTGGTGTTCTGAGCCTTGACGGGCGGCCGGTCGCGCCCGGTCGCCCGTTTCGCCGCGCACGCACGGCGGGGACGCTATCGTGCGCGGCATGGACATCCATCCTTCATCCCTTGCCGGCGCCGACGGCGGCGCGCCCGAGGTGCTGCGCTGCCTGCGCCAGCAGGTCGGCGCTCAGGCGCCCTGCGTCCTCGCCCTGGTCTGCGAGGTCGACGGCTCGGCCTACGTCGCCCCCGGCACCCTGCTGCTGTTCGGGCAGGCCGGCCGGCTGCGTGGATGGGTCAGCGGCGGCTGCCTCGAGCGTCACATCGAGGAGCGCGCCGCGGCGCTGATTGCCGAGGAAGGCGTCGGCGAGTGGATCGAACTGGACCAGCGCGACGATGCCGCCCTGCTGGCGCCCTCGGCCAGCGGCTGCCGCGGGCGCATCCGCCTGCGCCTGCTCGGGCCTCGGGACAGCGCGCGCTGCGCCGCGCTGGCGGAGCTGTTCCTGTCCGCCGGCCTGCCGATGCGGGTGAGCGTCGATGCGCAGGGCAGCCTGTCACTGGACTGCGGCGACACCGCGATGCACAGCGCCCGCCTGGCCTTGCCCTGGCCCGGTCCACTTCCCGATCCGCTGCTGATCCGCCCCGCGCCGCGTGTGCTCCTGCTCGGTGCCGGCGCCGAATCACCGCTGCTGATTCCGCAGCTGCGCGCGCTCGGCTGGCGCGTCGAGGCCTGCGAGCAGCGGCCCCGCTGGCTGCCGCTGGCCGCCGGCGTCGACCGCCTGGTCGAAGCGCCTCCCGAGCGCGGCCTCGCCCTGCTCGAGCCCCGCGAAGAGGACGCGGTCCTGGTCATGCACCATGACTTCGAGCGCGACCGGGCGGCGCTGGCCGCCCTGGCCGGGCACCCCTGCCGATGGATCGGTCTGTTAGGGCCGCGGCGGCGGCGCGACGACCTGCTGCGCCTGCTCGGCGAGGCGTCCGCGGCGCTGGCTCCGCGGCTGGAGGCCCCGGTCGGTCTGGATCTGGGCGGTAAAGGGCCGGCGGCGATCGCCCTGTCCATCGCCGCTTCGCTGCAGCGCTGGCGGCATGCAGACTGAGCCCGACCACGCCGTCGTCGTACTGGCCGCCGGACAGAGCCGACGCCTGGGCCAGCCCAAGCAGCTGCTCAGGCGCGATGGCGAGACCCTGATCCGGCGCGCGCTTCGCCTGGCCCTCGCCACCCGGCCCGGACTGCTGCGGGTGATCCTGCCGCCGGGCCGCGCGGACTGGGTCGCCGGCAGCGGGGCGGAGGTCCTCTCCGCCTCGGGAAGTCTGGGCGACAGCCTGCGCGTCGGCCTCGCCGATCTCGACGGGCGGGCCGGCCGGGCGCTGCTGCTGCCCTGCGACCTGCCCCGTCTGCGTGCCGATTCGCTGCAGCAGCTGCTGCGCGCCGCGCGCCGCGCACCCTCGGGGATCGCCGTCAGCACCCACCAGGACCGGCCAGGCATTCCGGTGGTCATTCCCGCACCGTTCGCAGCGTGGCGGCAGCGCCTCGAAGGCAGCGGCGGGCTGGGCGGCACGCTCGCCGCCCTGCCTGCCACGCAGCTGGGCTGGGTCGAGGACGAGGGCCTCTGCAGCGACCTCGACACGCCTGCCGATCTGCATATTGCGCGGACCTCGGGCTGGATCGACCCGGCGGATGCGCCGGACGCGGACGGATCACGGTCCCTCAGCTGAGCGCCGCCCGGCCTCGATTACGCAGGCCCAGCACGGAATCCAGGCGGGCGATGCGCAGGATCGGTGCATCGTTCCGCATCACGGCGAATGCGGTGTAGGCTTCGTGCAGCCACGTGCCCACTTCGGACATGTCATTGCACACCCGGGACGAAGATCGACCAGTCCACATCGAGGCGACCGATCGCGGTCCTTCGGTCACCACCGGGCCGAAAGCGGTGGCCGGGGGCGTGGACGCCTTCGCTTGGCTGCTTGAAGGCGCCGGCCCCGGCTGGCTCGCCGCCGATGCATCCGGACTGATCCATCGCGCCGGCGCCTCCGACGACCGCCTGCTCGGCGGCCCGGCCGAGGCGCTCTGCGGCCGCAGCCTGACCTCGCTGTTCGTCGACCGGGCCGATGTCGAGACCCTCGAATCGCAACTGGACGCCGCCCGGGCCCTGCCCGGGGCCAGCGTGTTCAAGCTGACCGCAGTGCTGAGCGCGGGCCAGGAACACCGCCAGCGGCTGCGCCTGCGCTGCCTGTTCGATCCGTCCAGCGCCGATCCAAAGGGTGCCCTGCTGGTGGCCCTGCGTCAGGTTCGACAGGTCGCGCCACCGGCGGCAGAGCAGTTCCAGGCAGCCCTGCTGCGCAGCGCCGAGTTCGCCGTCATCGCCACCGATGCCGAAGGACTGGTCACCCTGTTCAATCCGGCTGCGGAGCGCCTGCTCGGCTACAGCGCGGACGAAGTGGTCGGCAGGCACACGCCGGCGCTCTGGACCGACCCCGCGGAGCTTGCACGGCGGGCGCGCGCAGCGTCGGCGCAGCGCGGCGAGGACATCCAGCCCGATATCGAACTGCTGCGCGGACGCTCGCGGGAAGGCGAGGTGGTCCGCCACCAGCTGACCTATCGCCGCAAGGACGGCCAGCAGATCTCCGTCAGCACCACGATCTCGGCGCTGCGCGGTGGCGACGGCGAGGTCGAGGGCTTTCTCGGCATCGTGACCAGCCTCGAGGACGAGCGCGAACGCGAGCGCGCACTGAGCTCGACCCGCGAGCAGCTGGACAAGGCGGTCGAGGTCGCCGCACTCGGCATCTGGACCTGGAACCTGGCCGACAACTCGCTGGCCTGGAACCGGCAGATGTACGACATCTACGGCTATCCGCATACCCTGGCGGAGGAGGGCATCCAGTACGAGCACTGGCGATGCCGACTGCACCCCGAAGACCTCGAGGCCACCGAGGCCAGCCTGCTCGGCGCGGTCGAGGGCACCACCGTGTACGAGCCGGTGTTCCGCATCATCCGGCCGGACGGCGAGATGCGGCACGTGCAGGCCGCCGCGCTGATCGATCGAGATGCCGAGGGCAAGGCGATCCGCGTCACCGGCATCAATCGCGACGTGACCCTGGAGTGCGAGGCCGAGGCGGCGCTGCAGCAGGCCAAGCTCGAGGCCGAGGCGGCCAATGCCGCCAAATCGGAGTTCGTGGCCAATGTCAGCCACGAGATCCGCACCCCGATGAACGCCATCCTCGGCATGCTGCGCCTGCTGGAAAGCACCGATCTCGCCGACCGCCAGGCCGACTACGTCAAGAAGGCCTACGGCGCGGGCAGGGCACTGCTCGCCCTGCTCAACGACCTGCTGGATTTCTCCCGTATCGAATCCGGCAAGCTCGAACTCGACCCGCATCCCTTCAGCCTGGAGCAACTGCTGCACGACGTCGGCGTGGTCATCACCAGCGCCGTCGGCAGCAAGCCCATCGAAATCATCATGCGGCTGCAGCCGGACCTGCCGGACTGGTTCGTGGGCGACTCGGTGCGGCTGCGCCAGGTCCTGCTCAACCTGGGATCGAATGCGGTCAAGTTCACCAGTGAGGGCCTGGTCTCGGTGTCGGTGGAGGGCGGGCCTGGCGCGGCGAATGGCTGGCGCCTGCGGTTCCGGGTCCGCGACACCGGCATGGGCATTCCTGCCGATCGTCTTGAGCAGATTTTCGAGAGCTTCACCCAGGCCGAGGGCGACATCGCCCGGCGCTTCGGCGGCACCGGCCTGGGCCTTGCGATCAGCCGGCGGCTGGTCGGAATGATGGGCGGCGAGCTCGGCGTGCAGAGTCAGGTCGGTAGCGGCAGCGAGTTCTGTTTCGAGATCGAGCTGCCGCCCTGCGAGCGCACGGCGCCTCGCCATGAGGTGTTCGGGCAGTGGGGTCGCTGCCTGGTGATCGACGACCACCCCGAGGCCCGCGAGACGCTGCGCGAGATGCTCCAGGCGCTGGGCACCGAGGTCGATCTCGCCTGCGACGGCCAGGAAGCGCTGGCCATGGTGCAGGGCCGCCCCCGCGCGCAGCACTACGGCATGATCCTGGTCGACTGGCAGATGCCCGGCCTCGATGGCTGGGAGACCGCTCGCCGCCTTCGCGAGATGCTCGGCCCCGACTCCGCCACGGTGATCCTGATGATCACCGCCCACCTGCGCGAGGCGCTGGCCGACCGCCAGGCGCGCGAGCCGGGGCTGCTGGACGCCGTGCTCACCAAGCCGGTCACCCCGTCGATGCTGGTCGATACGCTGGCCGAGGCCAGCGGCGGGGCGCTGCGGCCCAGCACGCGCTCCGGGCCAGACCCGCGCTGCGGTCGGCTGCCGGGCTGCCGCATCCTGCTGGCCGAGGACAACCCGATCAACCAGCAGGTGGCGTGCGAGCTGCTCGGCATGGAGGGCGCCCAGGTCACCGCGGTCGGCGACGGCACCCTGGCGGTGGCGACCATGCAGCAGCGGATGGGCGATTTCGACCTGGTGCTGATGGACATCCAGATGCCGGACATGGATGGCTTCGAGGCCTGCCGGCGGATCCGCCAGCTGCCGGGCGGCCAGCGCATCCCGATCGTCGCGATGACCGCCAATGCCATGCCGATGCACCGACGCCAGGCCCTGGCCGCGGGCATGGACGACCACCTGGCCAAGCCGATCGATATCGACGCGATGGTGGCCACGGTGCGCGGCCTGCTGGACGACGGTTCACGCCGCGAGCCGTCCCTTGGCAGCGAAGCAGCACAAGCGGCGACCGTCCTGCTCGACGTCGAGGGCACGCTGCGGCGGATGGCCGACAACCGCAAGCTGCTCGATCGTTCCCTGGACAATTTCCGGACGCGCTGGCGCTCCGCGGAGGCCGCGGCCAGCCTTCAGCCCGAGGCGCACCACCCGGACCGGATGGCCGCCCTGCACAGCCTGCGCGGCCTGGCCGGCACGCTGGGCGCCGTGGCGCTCGCCGAGGCGGCCGGGCGGGTGGAGCTGGCGCTGGGCGAGGGACGCCAGGGGCCAACCCTTCCGACGCTGGAGGCCGAGCTGCAGGACTGCCTTGCCGCGACCCTGCACGCCATCGACCAGCATCTCGGCCTGCCGGCTGCGGCGCTGCCCGAGCCCCCGCCCGCGGCCGCGCCTGAATCCGGGCCGGGCGAGGCCACACAGGACTGCCGATCGGGTCTCGCCCGTCTGGCCGAGGCCCTGGAATCGCGGAGCCTCGACGCGCTGGATCTGCTCGAGGCGCTGGACGCGGCAGTCCCCTCCGCGGCCCGGGCCGACTGGGTCCGCCTTCGTGACGAAGTCGAACGCCTCGATTTCGACGCCGCACGCTCGACCCTGGCGCGACTGCGGGAGGCCGCGTAGTGAGCGCGGGCGCGCCGCCGATCAGCCCGCCCGGCGGGCGGCGGACGCGGATCCTCGCGGTCGATGACGAGCCGCTCAATCTTCGTCTCCTGCAGCAGGCGCTGGGTGGCGAACATCAGCTGTTCGCGGCGCTGGATGGCGCCCAGGCGCTGGAAATGGCCCGTCGCTGCGAACCGGATCTTGTGCTGCTCGACCTCGAACTTCCCGATCTGCATGGTCAGGAGGTCTGCCGCCGTCTGCGGGAATCGATGCCAGGGCAGGCGCCCCCGGTGATCTTCATCACCGCCCATCGCACGCTCGACGAGGAAACGGCCTGTTGGGAGGCCGGCGGAGTCGACTTCCTGTCCAAGCCCTGGAACCCGATTACCCTCACCAATCGGGTTCGCGTGCATCTGGCGCTCAAGCTGCAGGCCGACCGTCTGCGCGAGCTGGCCCTGCGCGACGGACTGACCGGCGTGGCCAACCGCCGCCTGTTCGACGAGCAGCTCGACGCCGAGTGGCGCAAGTCGGAACGCTATGGCCGCGACCTGGGACTGCTCCTGCTCGACGTCGACCACTTCAAGCGCTTCAACGACCATCATGGCCACCTGGGCGGTGACGACTGCCTGCGCCAGCTGGCCCATCGGCTCGATCTCACCTTCTCGCGGCCCGGGGACCTCGTGGCGCGCTACGGAGGGGAAGAATTCGCCATCCTTCTGCCCGAGTGCGGCGAGAGCGACTGCCTGGCCAACGCGCAGCGGGTGCTTGAGGTGGTTCGGGGGATGGAATTGCCGCACGGCGACTCGCCGGTGGCGCCCATCGTCACCGCCAGCGTGGGCCTTGGCATGCGCGGTTACGCCGGCGCGGACTCCAAGGCCGCCCTGATCGCCTCGGCGGATGCCGCCCTGTACGCGGCCAAGAAGGACGGACGCAACCGCTTCCGCAGCGCCTGGATCGGCGAGGGCGGCTGAGCCCGGCGTTCCTGTGCTGTCCGCGGGCAGGGTCCCGCGCCCGGCGATGAATCGCCTAGCGGGCGGTCGAGCCGGCCTGGCCGGACCAGAACTCCTCGAGGAGGACCAGGCCGGGAGGCATCGAACCAGGCTGCCGCGCGGCCGCCGCCGCGCGCTTCCAGCTGGCGCTCGACAGGGCCAGGAAGTGCGAACGGGTCGGGCGGGCAAGGCCCATCCACCAGTCGGCGAAGACGCGCTGCTCGATCGGTTCGTCGAGGAGCACCCGCAGGCCGCGGTGCCGGCGGCTGCCGCGGATCCTCAGCATGGTCTCGTCGACGGCGGCCGACGGCCCCTCGAGGTACTGCAGGAAATCGCCATCGGCGTAGAGCAGCACGCCGCTTACTCCAGAATGGGCGTTGTTGCGGCGGGACTCGGAGAGCAGCCCCTCAAGCGCCGCCTCATCGAAGGGCCGGGTGGCAGAGCTCAGATAGCAGATACCTCGAAGCATGAAAGGCATTGTCGCCGACTGACCGGCGCCTTTGCAGCCATCCGCGAAGGGCCGCGGCGGCGGCGGCGCTTCAGCCCGGGGGACGCAGGCTCGCTTGCCCAGCCGGCGCGTGCAGGCGTTTCCAGTACAGCGCCGTGGGATGCAGCCGGCCGTCGGGACTGCGTGCGTAGTCGGGGATCTGTCCTGCCGGCTGCCAACCGCGGCGCCGGTAGAGCGCCTCGGCGCCGGAGCCGGCCTCGGTGTCGAGGACCAGCAGGAAGCGGCCCTGCTCGCCCGCGGCGCGCTCGGCGACATCCAAGAGGGCCGAGCCGATGCCGCGACCGCGCGCCGAGCGGTGCACCATCAGCTTCTGCAGCTCGGCCCGATGCCGGCCATTGGCCTTGTGGCAGAGCCCCAGCTGCACGCTGCCCAGCAGCCGGCCGGCGTCCTCGGCCACCCAGCACAACACATCCTGTTCCAGCGACTCGGCCAGGCCCTGCCAGTAGCCTGCGGCCTCGGCCCGGTCGAGGTGGGCCATGAAGCCGATCGAGGCGCCGCCCGCGACGGCGTCGAGGAGCAGGTCGCAGAGTGGGTCGACCAGTTCGGGGCCGAGCTGGCCAAGGCGTCGGATCGCGGGCATGGCCCAAGGTATCGATTGGTGCGGCGGGGCGGTAGCGCCGGCCTGCTGCTTGCCGGTGCGAACTGCGCACCGTTTTTGGGCCAGGCCTTGGGTGCGGGCGTTCAGGCAGCCCGGACCACCCCCTCCCAGCCTCCCCCTCCACCGCCTTCGGCGGCGCAAGGGGAGGGGCTGATGGAGCCGGGCGTCGATGGGCACGGCCGAACGAATCGGGCTCCTCCCCTTGCCGCGCTTCGCGCGGTAGGGGGAGGTTGGGAGGGGGTGGCGACGGTTCGCGTGGTTGGGGGTCGTCAGAACGCATTGCGTGCGATTGTGGGCAGTCGTTCGTTACCCAACGCTGGATCAGCGCAGCAAGCTGCGCACCACGATTTCGTATTCGCGCCCGTTGGGGACGGCGCCTGGTTCTGAACCTCGACTACTCCGCTCGGCGCGGAGAGGGAGCCGGCCCGCTAGCGGTGGAAGCCGTCGATCTCGATGCGCAGTTCGGCGCGGCAGACATCGGCGGCGAGCAGCAGGCGCTGCGTCGCGGCGGGCAGATGGCGGTCAAGTTCGGCAGCGACGGCGGCGGCGCTGTCGGCATCACGGACGTAGGCCTTGAGCAGGCTGCCCGCGCCGAATGCGGGCGCCAGGGAGGGGCGCAGGCCGCGCGCGGCCTGCAGCAGGCTAGCGAAGTTGCGGAAGGTCTCGTCGACCTGGTCGGCCAGGCTGTCGCGATGCAGGGAGGCGTGGCCGACCACGCTGGCCGTGCCGGACAGCAGCAGGGGCAGCGAAGGCGCGCCGGGCAGGGTCGCGCGGGAGAAGCTCGGTGGCTGCGGGCCGTACTGCCGCGGGTAGCGCCAGGCGGCGACCTGCCGTGGGTTCTCGATCGGGGTGCCCGGCTGCGGGCCGGCCAGCCAGTACAGGCGCAGCACGCGGGCGCCGTCGCGCAGGCCGATGGCCGTGGCAGCGGGATAGGCGGACAGCCGCTGGCCGATGCCGAGGGCGCGACCGATGCAGAACTGGCGGTAGCGCTCGGCATCGCCCTCGCCCTCGGTGATCGCGTCGATGTAGTTCCAGCTGCGCAGCAGGGCGGGATGGGGGCCCGAAGCCAGATGGTCGAGCAACTGCCGGTAGGCCGCCTCGGCGGCCGGCGTGATACCGCCGTGGCGCGCCTCGTCGACGCAGAGCGAACCGAAGGAAAGATCGCCAGCGCGGGCCCAGGCGATGTTGCCGTCGCGGCCGCAGAGGGCGTCGGCGTCGACCCGCCAGACCTCGAAGGGCACGGCGGCACCGAGCGGCTCGAGACCGACGTTGAAGTAGCGCGGGTCGTCATCCCGGGCCGGCGCGCGGCGACCGAAGCCGATCACCGCCAGGGTGCGCGGGTCGTCCAGCAGGCTGGACAGCGACGCCTCGCGATAGGCCACCTCGAGCTGCGGCAGGGCAGGCGCGGATCCGGGAGGCCATTCAAGGCTGCTCATGCCCGCCCTCCCTGCGACGCGCTCGATTGCAGCGTGTCCTCGGCAAAGGCGGCGCGGGCGTCGGCGCGCCGGCGCCACCAGCTGCGCAGGGCCTGCGGCGCCATGCGCAGGGCGGTCAGCCGGTAGACCATGCGGAAGGCGCGCAGGCGGCGGCGCACCGCGGGGTTGTCGAAGACATCGCCGGCCAGCATCGAGATCACCGCCTGCTCGATCTGCCAGTGGTTGCGCGGGCGGGCGAACAGTTCGCGCATCACCGGCGAGTTGAAGCGGTAGATGAACCACCTGAACTCATCGGTGCCGCGCTCCAGGCGACGGCGCATGGCCTGCTGCAGGCCACGCTCGCGGGCCGGTTCGCGCAGGGCGCCATCGACCACCTCGGCGCCCTGCTCGGCGCTGTCCATGGCGAGGAAGACGCCCGAGGAAAACACCGGATCGATGAAGGCGTAGGCGTCGCCGACGGCGATCCAGCCGCGCCCGCCCAGCGCATCGCAGGCGTAGGAGTAATTGCCGGTGACGTGGACCGGCGCGGCCCGCTCGGCGCCCTGCATGCGCGCAGCGACCTGCGGGATGGCCAACAGGGTCTGCGCCAGAAACCCCTCGCGATCGCCGCGACGGGTCTTGAGGTAGTCCGGGGAGCAGACCGCGCCCACGCTGGTCAGTCCGTCGGACAGGGGGATCAGCCAGATCCAGCCATGCTCGAAGCGCAGGATCGAGATGTTGCCGGCGTCCTCGCCCTCGCGACGGCTGACGCCCAGGTAGTGGCTGAAGATCGCCGCCGACTGGTGGCGCGGATTCCTGCGCTTGAGCCGCAGCTGCCGGGCGAGCAGCGTGTCGCGGCCGCTGGCGTCGACCACGTAGCGCGGACGCAGGGCGCGCTCCGCACCGGCCTCGCGCACGCTGACCCGGGCGGCGCCGCGCTCGTCCCATTCGACCGCGGTGACCTCGGCGCCCTCCCGGGCATCGACGCCGGCCGCGCGGGCGTGGGCGAAGAGCAGGGCGTCGAACGCGTCGCGGCGCACCTGGAAGGCGTGGTCGTGTCGCGCGCCCAGCGCGCGGCGGAAGTGGAAGGTGTTCGTCCGCTGCGCATCGATCGGGAAGTCGGCCCCGGCCTTGTGCACGCCGATCGCGCGAACCGCTTCGAGCACGCCGAGCCGCTCGAGGATGGGCAGGTTCATGGGCAGCAGGGATTCGCCGATATGGAAGCGCGGATGACGGTCCTTTTCCAGCAGGCAGACGCGCCAGCCGCGACGCGCCAGCAGGGTGGCAATGGTGGAACCCGCCGGGCCGCCGCCTGCGACCAGAACGTCCGGGTTGTCCACATTGCCTGCGTCCTGCATGTCCGGGCCCATCGTTGCGTGGCGGGGCAGGACGCGGGTTTCCGGCGTCGTCGCGCCGGCGGCGCACGGAAGGCTGCTGGCCGCAGCGGCGCCCGCCGGGCGGCGGACCCCAAACCGCGCATGATACACTCCGCGCCCGCCGCCGACGCCCCTGCAATGGGCTTTCCAGCGTGCATTTCGCCCGTTGTGCGCCCTCTGCCGGCGCGCCGGACGTCCCACCCTTAGCTTGCTGCCGGGCGCCGCCCGAGGCCATCGCCATGTCCCAACAGACTCCAGCTGAACGCGAACTAGCCGTCCTCCTTGTCGAGGCGCTCAACCTCGAAACCGTCACCGCCGAGGACATCGATCCCGAAGCCGCCCTGTTTGGCGAGGGCCTTGGCCTCGATTCCATCGATGCGCTGGAGCTGGCTCTTGCGATCTCCAAGCGCTATGGCTTCCAGCTGCGCTCGGACAGCGAGCAGAACCGCCGCATCTTCGCCAGCCTGCGCGCGCTTTCCGCCCACGTCGAGCAGCACAGGACGGCGTGACGCGACTCCTGCCGGCCGTGCTGGCGGTGACCTATCCATTGCTCGCCCACGCGGCGGCCTGGAGCGGCCAGCCGGTGTGGGCGCTGCTCGCCGGCGGCGTGCTGGTGCTGTTGGTCCTGTGGCCGGCCCTGGCACGCGGCCACTGGCTGGCCTGGCTGTCGCTGCTGCTCTGCGCCGCAGGTCTTGCCGCGCTGTACCAGCGCGCACTGGGCACCCTGCCGCTGTTCGCGCCGCCGGTGCTGCTCAACGCCTTCCTGGCCTGGCTGTTCGGTCGCACGCTGGCCGCGGGCCGGCGCCCGCTCATCGAGCAGATGGTGCGCGTCCTGCACGGGGAGCCCGATGCCATCGATGCGGGCGTCGCGCCCTACGCGCGTCGCCTGACCGCGCTCTGGGCGGGGCTGTTCGCAGCGCTTGCGGTGATCAACCTGATCCTGGCCCTGCTCGCCGTGCCCGACGGCCTGCTGGTCGAGACCGGCTTCGCGCCGCCGCTGGCTGTTCCGCTGTCGCTGTGGTCGCTGTTTGCCAACGTGCTCAACTACGTGATCGTCGCCGCCTTCTTTCTGCTCGAGTACGCCTACCGCAGGCGTCGATTCCCGGACCAGCCCTACCGCAACGTGGTCGATTTCACCTGCCGCGTCGCCCGGCTGGGGCCGGCCTTCTGGCGCGGGCTGGTACGCTGATGGCCGCGCGCTGCCACCGGCGGTCCGGATCATGAGCCTGCCGCTGCAGACGCTCTGCGTGCCCCCCGACCACCCGTGCCTGGCCGGCCACTTCCCGGGCAATCCGGTGGTCCCCGGGGTGCTGCTGCTGGAGGCGGTGCTGGACGCGGCCGAACGCATTGCGGATTGGCCCGCTGGCGGTTGCCGGCTGCCCCAGGTCAAGTTCGTCCGCCCGCTGCTGCCGGGGCAGGTCGCCGAGCTGCAGATCGAGCGGATCGACGATTCGCGGCTGCGCTTCCGGATCAGCCGCGAAGGCGAGCTGCTTGCCAGCGGCGAGCTGGGGGCGGCGGCATGAGCTGGAAGCAGCGCCCCGAGGGCGGCGGCCGCTTCGCCCTGTGGCTGATCCGCAGCATCGCCCTGTACGGCGGGCGCCCGCTCGGTCGCCTGCTGCTCTATCCGATCACCCTGTACTTCCTGCTTCGCCGGCGCCCCGAGCGCCACGCCTCGCGGGCCTACCTGTCGCGGGTGTTCGGTCGCCCGGCACGGCTCTCCGAGGTGGCCCGGCACATCCACACCTTCGCCTGCACCATCCTCGACCGCGTCTTCCTGCTCTCCGGTCGCTTCGGCCGCTTCGAGGTCGAGGTGCATGGCCTCGAGGTGCTGCATCAGGCCATGGAACAGGGCCGCGGCGTGCTGCTGCTCGGCTCGCACCACGGCAGCTTTGAATCTCTGCGCGCGCTGTCCCAGACCCGACCCGAGGTCGATGTGCGGGTGGTGCTGGACAAGGGCCAGAACCCGGAGATTACCCAGCTGCTCGACGCCCTGAACCCGCAGCTTGCGCGCGGGGTGATCGACGCCTCACAGCCCGGCACTTCGATCGTCCTGGCAATCGGCGAGGCGGCCGCGGAAGGCGCCCTGATCGGCCTGCTGGCCGACCGCGCCCGGCCGGGTGAGCCCTCGATGGATTGCGAGTTCCTCGGCAGCCCGGCGCCGTTCCCCACGGCGCCGATGCTGATCGCCTCCTCCCTGCATATCCCGGTGGTGCTCTGCTTCGGCCTCTACCGCGGCGGGCGGCGCTACGATCTGCACTTCGAGCTGTTCAGCGAAGGCCTGCGGATTCCCCGCGCCGGCCGCGCCGCGATGCTGTCCTCGCTGCTGCAGCGCTACGCCCAGCGGCTCGAACATCACGTCCGGCTGGCGCCGTACAACTGGTTCAACTTCTACGACTTCTGGCAGACCGATGCGCGCAACGCTGGCAGCCCTGCTGTTCCTGCTGAGCCTGTCGCCCGCGCGGGCGGCTGAGGACCCTGCCGCGCTGGACGCGCTGCTGGACCGGCTGCGCCAGCCGGTGCCGGCCAGCACGCCCTTCGTGGAGCGTCGCGGCTCGGCCCTGCTCAGCGAACCCCTGCTGCTCAGCGGTCGGCTGGAGCGGCCCGATGAGGACACCCTGCTTCGCGTGGTCGAGGCGCCCTACCGCGAGCGCAGCACGATCCGCGATGGCCGCGTCGAGCTGGAGCGCGAGGGCGAGTCGACGCGGCGCTTCTCGCTGCGCCGCGCCCCCGAACTCGCTGCCTTGCTCGACAGCTTCCGCGCCCTGCTCGGCGGCCAGCGCGCGCTGCTCGAGAAGCACTACACCGTGCGTTTGAGCGGTAATCCCGAGGCCGGCTGGCAGCTGTCGCTGACTCCGCGCGAGGCGCGCCGCCGGCAGCGGGTGCGCGGCATCGACCTGTTCGGCCGCGGCGCCTTGCTCGACTGTCTGGTGGTCCACGACGGCGAAGGCCAATCCAGCCCGATGCTGCTCGGCGCAGCGGCGGGCGGACCGACCGGAAGCCTGGCCGAGCGCTTCGCCGGCCACTGCGCGCCGCCGCCCTCGCAGCCATGAGCGCGCGCCGCCGCGCCGCACTGGCCCTGCTGTGGGCGGTCCTGCTGGCGGCGCTGGCGGCGTTCGCCGCCGCCCGGCTGCAGACCAGCGGCGACCTGCGCCTGTTCATGCCGGCGGCACAGACCACCGACCAGCGCCTGCTGCTCGACAGCCTTGGCGAGGGGCCCGGCTCGCGTCTGCTGCTGATCGCCCTGTCCGGCGCCGGGGCCGAGCCGCTGGCCGATGCCTCCCGCGCACTGCGTGAAGCGCTCGACGGGCAAGGGCTGTTCCGCCGCGTGCTCAACGGGGAGCAGGGCGCCGAGGCGTTTCCCGAGGACAGCCTGCCCTACCGCTACCTGCTGAGTGACGGCCTGGCTGCCCGGCCCCTCGACGCCGAGCACCTAGGCCGCGCGCTGCGCGCCCGCCTGCAGGACCTCGGCTCGCCGGCGGCCAGCCTGATCGAGCCCTGGCTGGCCCGCGACCCGACCCTTGAGATGCTCCACCTGGCCGAGCGCTGGCAGCCGGCGCGGGAGCCCGAGCGTCGCTTCGATGTCTGGTTCGACAAGGCCGGGGAGAACGCACTGCTGGTCGCCGAGACCGAGGCCGCCGGCTTCGATCCCGAGGCCCAGCAGGCCGCGCTGCGCGCCCTGCGGGCCGCGGTCGACGAGGTCGCCGAAGGCACACCGCTGCGGCTCGAAGTGTCAGGACCCGGGGCCTTCTCGGTGCTGATGCGCGAGCGCACCGAGGGCGAGGCGACCCGCCTTGGCCTGCTGGCCAGCGCGGCGATGATCCTGCTGATGGGCCTGGCCTACCGCGGCTGGCGCCTGCCCCTGCTCGGCGCCCTGCCGCTGGCCACTGCGGCGCTGGCAGGACTGGGCTGCGTGGCCTGGCTGTTCGGCTCGGTGCACGGCATCACCCTGGCTTTCGGATTCACCCTGATCGGCATCGCGCTGGACTATCCGGTGCACCTGTTCAGCCATCGCCACGCCGAACGCTCGGCCTGGCAGGACGCCCGGCGGATCGGCCGCACCCTCGCGGCCGGCGTGGTCTCGACCTGCCTCGCCTACGCCAGCTTCCTCGTCTCCGGCGTGGCCGGGCTTGCCCAGCTCGCCGCCTTTGCCATCGCCGGATTGCTGGCCGCGGCCCTCTCCACGCGCTGGCTGCTGCCCGCGCTGATGCCGGCAGCGGCAGGCGACCCCGGCCGCTCGGCCTGGGTGATGCGCCTCGACCGCCTGCCGGGTGCCCTGCCGCAGGCGCCGCGATGGGCGACACTGCTGGCCGTACTGGCGCTGGCTGCACTGCTGGCCTCGCCGCGATCACTCTGGGACGACAACCTCGGTCGTCTGACGCCGCTGCCGCAGGACCTGGTGCAGCGCGACGCCGAACTGCGCGCCGCCCTGCGCGCCAGCGACGTGCGTCATCTGCTGGTGCTCGAAGGCACCGACACCGAAGCCCTGCTGCAGCGCTGCGAGGCCCTGCTTCCCGGGCTCGATGGGCTGGTCGAAGCCGGCGCGCTGGACGACGCCGAGCCGCCCTGCCGCTACCTGCCCAGCCAGCGCACCCAGCTGGAGCGGCGTGCGGCCCTGCCCGATGCCGAGACACTGCGCGCCGCCCTCGAGGCAGCCGCCCATAACCTGCCGTTCCGCCAGGAGGCCTTTGCACCCTTCCTGGAGGACGTGGCTGCGGCACGCGAGGCCGCGCCGCTCGGCCCCGCCGACCTCGAGGGCAGCCCGCTCGGCAGCCGCCTCGCCTCCCTGCTGCCCGCCAGTGAGCCTCCGGTGGCCCTGATCGGCCTGTCCGGCCTGCGCGACGTATCGGCGCTGCAGCGTTTCGCGGCAACGTCCGGGGATGACCTGCACCTGCTCGATATGAAGGCCGCCTCCGAGGCGCTGGCCGCGACCTATCGCGAGCGCATGCTGCTGGCCCTGAGCCTGGCCTTCGCCCTGCTGCTGCTGGCCCTGGCCGCCTTCCTGCGCGACCTCCGCCGGGTCGGCCAGGTGCTGGCCCCGGTGCTGCTCGCTGCCCTGTGCACGGCGGCGGCCCTGCACCTGGGCGGCGTCGCCTTCAACCTGTTCCACCTGGTCGCGCTGATCCTTGCCAGCGGCCTCGGCCTGGACTACGCGCTGTTCTTCCAGCGCGCCGGGCGCGACCCGGACGAGCGCCGGCGCACCCTGCACGGCATCGGCGTCTGTGCCGTCTCGACCCTGCTGGTGTTCGGCCTGCTGGCCAGCTCGAGCGTCCCGGTGCTGCGGGCGATCGGCCTGACCGTCGCCCTGGGCGTCGCCTTCAACCTGCTGCTGGCGAGCCAGCTTGCCGCGGAGCGCATCGATGATCGACCGTGACGCCATCCTCGCGATGATTCCGCACCAGGGCAGCATGTGCCTGCTCGATCGCGTGCTCGACTGGAACGACGAGCGCATCCACTGCCAGAGCGAGGCCCACCTGCGCGCCAACCTGCCGCTGCGCAGCGGCGGCCGCCTGCGCGGGGTGCACCTGTGCGAGTTCGGCGCCCAGTCGATGGCCGTGCACGGCGGACTGCTCGCCCGCGCCAGCGGCGGGCGGGCCCAGCCCGGCCTGCTGGTCGCCTTGCGTGGCGTGCGCATCAGCCATGGCGTCCTGCCCGCGCTGCCGGGCCCGCTCGACGTATTCGGCGACAAGCTGGCCGCCGGCGAGACCGGCTGGCAGTACGCCTTTCGCGTCAAGCACGCCGGCGAGCTGCTGGCCGAAGGCCGCGCCGCGGTGATGCCGGCACCCTGCGGCATGAACCTGTCGTTGCGCTGAAACGCCTCGACCCCTGAACCCAGAACCAAGGGAGACCTGACCATGAGCACCATCCGACGCGCCCTGGTCACCGGCGGCAGCGGCGACATCGGTAGCGCCACCTGCCGCGCCCTGTCCGCCGCCGGCTGCCACGTCATCGTCCACGCCCACCGCGGCCTTGAGCGAGCCGAACAGCTGGTTCAGTCGCTGCGCGAGGCCGGCCACGGCGCCGAGGCGGTGGCCTTCGACGTTGCCGATCCCGCGGCCAGCGGCCAGGCCCTCGCCGGCCTGCTGGAGTCGGGGCCGATCCAGGTTCTGGTCAACAACGCCGGGATCCACGAGGACGCGACCATGGCCGGGATGGGCTTCGAGCAGTGGCAGCGGGTGGTGAACGTCAGCCTGAACGGCTTCTTCAACGTGACCCAGCCGCTGCTGCTGCCGATGGCGCGCACCCGCTGGGGCCGGATCATCAACGTCTCCTCGGTGGCCGCCGTGCTCGGCAACCGCGGCCAGACCAACTACGCCGCCGCCAAGTCCGGTCTGCACGGCGCCTCACGCTCGCTGGCCCGCGAACTGGGATCACGCGGCATCACCGTCAATGTCGTCGCGCCCGGCGTCATCGAGGGCCGGATGGCCGATGACAGCTTCTCCGCCGAGCAGGTCAAGCAGATCGTCCCCGCCGGCCGCGCCGGCCGCCCCGAGGAAGTCGCCGCCCTGATCGCCTTTCTTGCCTCGGACCAGGCCGGCTACATCAACGGGCAGGTGATCGGGATCAACGGCGGGATGGGGTGACAGCTCCGGCCTTATCACGCAGTATCGTGCAGCCAGGTTCCGTTCACCCATACAGGAGGCTTCTTGAAACCGATGCTTAAGCTGTTGCCGTTTGCCCTCGCCCTTGCCAGCGCACCGGCGCTCGCCGACAGCGTGCGCATGGCCGCCGAAACACCCTATTCCGAGGACGCGGAGATCTCCGAGAAGGTGCGCAGCGAGTGCCTGAAGCTCAACGGACAGCTGCCCGCCTACACCCGCGAGTTCGGCGCCGAATTCGGCGTGCGCGTCGATCTGCTCGACCGCATCGACACTGCGGCCGAGGGCCGGGTGCTCGAGGTCGAGATCCTCGATGCGGTCAGCATGGGCAACGCCTTCATCGGGCACCAGAAGCACTCGCGGATCAAGGGCAACCTGTACGAGAACGGCCAGCTGGTGGCCAGCTTCAAGGGCCGCCGCAACTCCATGGGTGGTGCATTCGCCGGCTACAAGGGCTCCTGCTCGGTGCTCGGCCGGACCATGAAGGCCCTTGGCAAGGACATCGCCCAGTGGCTGCAAAACCCCACCGACGGCGCGCGACTGGGCGACATGTAGCCCGCGGCTGCGGGGGCTTTCCCTTCGGCCGCTACTGCCCCAAGGCACCACAAGCGGCGCAGCAGGACAGCGCACCCCATCCCTGCGTCGATGGGGTCGTCGCGCGCAAGGTTCGCATTCGCCTCGGTCGCTGAAATGCCCGCGCCCTCTGTGGGAGTGCCCTTGGGCGCGACCGCGGAGTTCCGCTCTGGCCGCGGTCTATGGTGAATCCACAGCGCCGCGGTCGCGCCCATGGGCACTCCCACAGTCGGGTCTCGTTGAAACGCGGGAATGCGGTGGAAGTGGTCGGGATTCAGACGCGCCACAAGGGCGCGAAGTTCGCGTTCGCCCCGGTCCCGCTGTAGGAGCCAGCTTGCTGGCGATAGGCGCCCCGGATGGGACGATCGCCAGCAAGCTGGCTCCTACATTCGGGCGTTGTGGAAGGTCTGCTTCGCGCCCGTTGTTTGCATTCACGCCTCGGCGAGCGGGCTTCGGGGCAGGTGCGGTGCATCCTGTTTGCCTGGCGCGGCCGCGGGTGGGCCGGGCGCCCTGGTTCTGAACATGCCGTTTGGCCTGTGCGTCGGGCTCAGGCGACCTCGCGGAACAGGGCCGGCGGATCGGGCTGCGGCGGGGCTCCGGGGCTCAGCCCGGCGCGTCGGTCCAGGGCCTGGGCGAGGCGCTCGAGGAGCTGGACGTTCTGTCGCAACCGCTGGCGCAGGGCGTCATCGTCGAGGGGGTCGTGCAGGCCGCGGTTGAGTTCGTGGAACCAGTCGAGTTCGCCCTGGTCGAGCATGACCGCGTCATTGGGCGCGGGGCCGCGCTGGTCCCAGGCGCGGAAGAGCGACTGCATCCGCGCGTTGAGCTGCTGGGCCTGCTCCAGTTCCGGGCGCAGCTCGCCGAGCAGGATGAGGTCGGTCAGGCGATGCTGGAAGACCAGCTGGCAGAGCACGCCCCAGTAGTAGGCGTAGTCCCAAAGCACCTTGTTCGGAAACACCTCGGCATTGCCGAACAGCGGGTACTGGTCCTGGTAGAGGCTGAGCGTGTTCTCGTAGAAGGACTGGAACAGCTGCTCGTAGAGCCGCGCGTAGGGGCCGAGCGATGCCCCCTCGCGCTGGCGGGCAACCAGTTCGACGATGTAGGTGTTGGCGATGGCGATGAAGTCGCTGCCGGGAGAGTAGAACGGGTCCAGGAAGACCCCGGCCTCACCGGTCAGCGCCCAGCGGTCGGCCGAGAACACCTGCTTGCAGCGGTAGGAGAATTTGCGGAAGAAGGCGAAGTCGAGCAGGCCCTTGCGCGCGGCCTCGACATGGTCGGCGAGCAGGGGCTGGTGGCGACGCAGCCAGTCGAGCGCGCGCTCGAAGCTGTTCATCGACTCCAGCGGATGCAGGGCCGGATCGGCGACGATGCCGACCGAGTGCGCCCCGGAAGACAGCGGGATCAGCCACACCCAGTAGCCCGGCCCCACCAGGTGATTGGTCGAGCGCCAGCGCTCGGGCGGCTCGCACTCGGCACGCCAATCCGGGTTGTCGCACCAGTCATCGATCTTCAGCCGCCGGTCGAGCCGGAACCAGACGGCATGGGCGTTGTGCGCGTTGTCCTCGGCCAGGCCCAGGCGGCGCTTGATCAGGCCGGCGCGGCCGGACGCATCGAGCAGCCAATCGGCCGTGACCTCGTGGCGCGCGCCGGCCTGCTCGAAGACCACCCGGTGCGGCTGGGTGTCCCCGCCGATGGCCAGCTCACGGACCACGGCGGCGTCGCGGAACTCGATGCCGCGACGGCGCACTTCCTCGCCGAGGAAATTCTCGAAGATGCCGCGGTCGATCTGCCAGGCCGGAGTCGGCAGCGCGCGGCGCACGCCCAGCTCGGTGACCTGGTCGAGCTCGCGATGGCCATCGGAGAAGAAGAAGCGAAAGCCGAACTTCCGGATGTGGCAGCGCTCGAGGTGCTCGCGCAGGCCGAGAGCGTCGGCGAAGTAGTGGGCACCGATCTCCACGGTCGATTCGCCGACCTTGTGCGCCGCCTCGGGCACCGGATGCGGGCGCCGTTCGACGACCAGGATGCGCAGCTCGGGAAAGCGCTGCCGCAGCTGCAGGGCAAGGGTCAGGCCGGCGAGGCCGCCGCCGAGGATCAGGGCGTCGACGCTGGCCGCCGTCGGCATCAGCCGGGCCTTGCCGCGGCGACGCCCGAGCCCAGCGCATCGCCGCCGGCGGACTGCTCGGGCACCCAGACCTCGGGCCGGCTGCGGCGCGCCTCGATGTATCGCGGGATCACCCGGCCATGGGTCCAGACCCGGCCGACCACGTGGGAGGTGATCCGCCACAGGTCGGTCAGCGGGCGGAAGTGCGAGCGGCGCAGCTTCTCGCCGAGGCCCGGTCCGGAGTAGCGCGATTCGATCGGCACCGAGACGCAGTGAACACAGAGTTTGCGCGCGGCCTGGATCAGGATCTCGGCCTCGAAGACGAAGCCGTCGGTCTCGACGTCGAGCGCGGCGACCTCGATCGGGTAGTAGCGCTGGCCGCTCTGGGTATCGGCGATGCGCCGGCCGGTGGCCCAGGCGATACCCCAGTCGCCAAACTCGTTGGCCAACCGGCGGTAGAGCGGCTGCTGGGCGCGCTTCTTCAGGCGGGCGCCGATGATGATGCGTCCGGGGTGGACCTCGGCCGCGGCCAGCAGGCGCGGGATGTCATCGG
Source organism: Pseudomarimonas salicorniae (assembly GCF_023156535.1). GTDB lineage: Bacteria > Pseudomonadota > Gammaproteobacteria > Xanthomonadales > Xanthomonadaceae > Pseudomarimonas > Pseudomarimonas salicorniae. The sequence continues at coordinate 394,592 of NZ_JALNMH010000001.1, forward strand.
GATCGTGCTGGCCGTCGCCGTCCATGCTCAGCACGCCCTGGTAGCCGGCCTCGACGGCCAGGCGGAATCCGTCACGCAGGCTCTCGCCCTTGCCACAGCGCCGCGCGTGTCGGACCAGGGTGACCGGCAGGTCGCGGATGCACTCGACGGTGTCGTCGGTGGAGCCGTCGTCGACGACGATCACGTTCGGACAGTGGCGCAGCGCGCCCTCGACCACCTCGCGGATGCGCAGCGCCTCGTTCAGCGCCGGGATCAGCACCGCGATGCGCCGGGACAGCGGAGACGGACTCATGCCGCCAGCTCCACGCTGAGCCGAGAGCCGGGTCCGGCCGGCAGCAGGCAGCGACCGCCGCCGCGGGCCAGGGCGCTGAACAGCGGCAGCATCGGCGCCATGGCATTGCCGGCGTAGCGCTCGGCCAGCGCATCGCGCTCCCTATCCGCCGCGCCTTCCTCGAGGCGCAACCGGTGGTCGCCCTCGGCGCCGCGGGACAGCACGAGCCCGGCGGCCAGCAGGCCCTCGCTGCGGCTGATCCGACCGAGCGGGCCCTGCGACTGGGCGTCGTAGGCCACCAGCAGCACCTGCGGGGCGCCGTCGGCCAGCTGGGCGGCGGCTTCGAGCAGGCCCTGGGCGAAGCTGGCATCGAAGGCGGAGAGCGCCGTGGCCGGCGCGTGGCAGCCGACGCCGATGGTCCAGTAGCCGGCCGCGGCGTTATGCACCGAGTTGTGGAACTTGGTCGGCGAGATGCTTCGCGGCGCCTCGGCGAGGCTGGCGCACATGTAGTCGGTGATGGCGAGGTCGCCGTGGGTCGAGGTGAACACCGAGGGCAGGGCCGCGGGGTCGGCGCCGGCATCGCGGCAGGCCGCCATGGCGACCTCGATGGCCAGGGCCACGGTGTCCGGTGCGCGACGGCGCTCGTTGGGCGGGAGCAGGTCGGGGGCCGGCTTGCGCGGCGCGGCCTCGGGCAGCTCGCCGGTTTCGATGAAGCGGCGTGCGAGGTCCCAGCCGGGCAGCCCACTGGCCCAGAAACCGATGCCGTCGATGCGGAAGGCGAACTGGCTCATGCGTAGCCGAACAGCAGGGAGGCGTTGTTGCCGCCAAAACCAAACGAATTGTTCATGACGTGGCGGCAGCGGCGCTGGCCATTGTCGAGGCGCAGCTGAGGGCCGCAGAGCGGGTCCAGCTCGGCGCTGTTGAGGGTGCCCGGCACCTCGCCGTGCTCCAGCGCCAGCAGGGCAATCACCGACTCGATGATGCCCGCGGCGCCCAGCGTGTGGCCGGTCCAGCCCTTGGTCGAGCTGGCCCAGGTCGAGGCCGGGAACAGGCCGGCGATGGCGTCGGCCTCGATCTCGTCGTTCTTCGGCGTCGCCGTGCCGTGCAGGTTGATGTAGTCGATGTCGGCGGGCGTGAGGCCGGCGCGGCTCAGTGCGCCTTCCATGGCCAGCCGCGCGCCAAGTCCCTCGGGATGCGGGCTGGACATGTGGTGGGCATCGCTGGATTCGCCCCAGCCTAGCAGGCGCGGGCCGCTGCCCTCGCGTTCAAGCAGGGCGAAGCCGGCAGCCTCGCCCAGCGAGAGACCGCGGCGGGCGACATCGAAGGGACGGCAGGGCTCGCTGGAAACCAGCTCCAGCGCGTTGAAGCCGAACAGGACGCTGCCGCAGAGGGTGTCGACGCCGCCGACCACGGCGGCCTCGACCACGCCCGAGCGGATCAGCCGCGCGGCCTGGGCGAAGACCTTGGCGCTGGACGAGCAGGCAGTGGCCACGGTGACCGCCGGGCCGCGCAGGCCCAGCGCCTGCTGGACGAAGTCACCCAGGGAATGCGGCGTGTGCACGATCGGCCGGGCGAGGTCGGCCGGGAAGCCGCCGTCACCGTCGAGCCGGGTGTAGGCCTCCTCGCTGGCGCCGATGCTCGAGGTCGAGGTGCCGACGACCACGGCGACGCCGCGCTCGCCGTGGCGCTTGCGCGCGGCGGCCACCCGGTCGAGGAAGCCATCGGCCTGCAGGGCCATCCAGGCCAGCCGGTTGTTGCGGCAGTCCCAGCCTGCGAGCGATGCGGGCAGGGCGGACTCCTCGACGCCGGCGACGCGGCCGATGAAGGTGTCCAGCCGCTCCCCGTCGCCGAAATCGTTGCGCCGCAGGCCGCTGCGCCGGGCAGCCAGGGCCTCGCGCAGCGGGCCGAGGCCGACGCCGACGGCGCTGGTGGCGGTATAGGCGGCAATGCAGGGAGCAGCGTTTGCGGACAAGGACTTGCACCGGGTGGACGGCCGGGCAGTATCGCGCCTGTGACGATGGCGCGCCAAGCAAGAGGTGCGCGCCGGGCGTGGCGGGGCCGCCGATCCTGCCGCAGAATTCGGCGATGCGCGCCCCCGACGACCCGCACCTGCGCCGCGATATCGCCCACTCGCTGGGCATCGCCTCGCTCGCCTGCCTGGCCACCTGCGGCCTGCTCTACCTCGCCTATCTGGGGCATGTACTGCGCGTGGCGGTGGGCAGCCGGCAGCGGATCGAGGGCGGCGACTGGGTGCTGGTGTTCGGCAAGCGCCTGCAACAGGGCCGGCCGGATGCCGATTTCGAGGCCAGGCTGCGACATGCGCACCGACTGGCCCACGCGGCGCCCGGCCGGCCGCTGATGCTGCTCGGCGGCGGCGCGGCGCACGAGCCCAGCGAGGCCGCGACCGGCCTTGCCCGACTGCGGGAGCTGGGCCTGCCCGAGGCGCTGAGCGTGCGGCTGGAGGACCAGTCGCAGGACACGCTGCAGAACCTGCGTCATGCCCGACGCCTGTTGGGCGAGGCCCCGGCCCGGGTGGTGCTGCTGTCCAGCCGCTACCACCTTGCCCGCTGCGCCCGGCTGGCCGGCCAGCTCGGTTTCGACTTCGAGCTCTGCGCCGCCGAGTCGCGCTTCGAGCCGAGCCCGCGGATGCTCGGACGGCTGGCCGGCGAGGCCGCCTACCTGTGCTGGCTGGATATCGGCACCCGCTGGGCGCGGCTGATCCGCCACCGCCGGATGCTGGCCCGGGTCACCTGAGCCGCACGGCGGCCAGGCCGGAGCCCGGGGACTTGCCAAGCCGCACCGCGCTGACGCAGCCTTCGCCCTCCTCTCAACACAGGGTTTGACCATGACGCTACGCATCGCGCTGTTCCTGCTGCTCGGCCTCCTGGCCACGCCGTTCTCCGCCATGGCCGCGGCCGAGCTGGTCGATCCGGATCCGCTGGCGGTGCCGGCAGGCGTCGATGGCGAGACCGTGGCCACCGAGATCAAGCGCGCCCTGATCGGCCGCGGCTGGGTGGTGACCGGCGAGCAGCCCGGGCGGATCGACGCCAGCCTGCACCTGCGCGCCCATGTCGCCCGCGTCGCGATCAGCTTCGATACCGAATCGGTACGGGTGAACTACGTGTCCTCGGACAACCTCGACTACCGCGAGAAGAAGGGCCGCCGCTACATCCACAAGAACTACCTGAGCTGGGTCAACAACGTGCTGACCGACCTCTCGCGCAATCTGCAGATGGCGACGCTGTAGGGTTTGAAGCACCGGAATCGGGGATCGCGGCGATCCCCGTCCGTTCGCCCTGGAGTATCGAAAGGCGAATCCCCACGCTGCGTCGGGCCGCTCGTGCTTCGAAACCGCAGCACGAACGGCCTTGGGGGTCTGGGGGATCCGGGGCGAACTGAGCCGGCGTCCGGAGACGGCGCGCGTAGTCACGCGGCGCCTTTGCGGACCGCGCGGCTTGGCGGGAACACCACGCCCCGCCGGAGCCCGTTCGCCCTGAGGTATCGAAGGGCGAACCCCCACGCTGCCGAGCGCCGCACGTGCTGCGATACCTCAGCACGAACGGCTTCGTGGCGTGGCGGATGACGGGGCTTCGCTGCGCGTCGGCGAAGCCCCATAGGGTGTGCCTGGGCGCGTCGATACGGGCATTCGGACGGTACGCCCGGTGCGGCCAGCCGCACCCTATGGCGCCCCGAATGAAACCCGTTCGCCCTGAGGTATCGAAGGGCGAAGCCCCACGCTGCCGAGCGCCGCACGTGCTGCGATACCTCGGCACGAACGGCTTCGTGGCCTGGCGGATGACGGGGCTTCGCTGCGCGTCGGCGAAGCCCCATAGGGTGTGCCTTGGCGCACCGATACGGGCATTCGGACGGTACGCCCGGTGCGGCCAGCCGCACCCTATGGCGCCCCGAATGAAACCCGTTCGCCCTGAGGTATCGATGGGCGAAGCCCCACGCTGCCGAGCGCCGCACGTGCTGCGATACCTCAGCACGAACGGCTTCGTGGCGTGGCGGATGACGGGGCTTCGCTGCGCGTCGGCGAAGCCCCATAGGGTGTGCCTTGGCGCACCGATACGGGCATTCGGACGGTACGCCCGGTGCGGCCAGCCGCACCCTATGGCGCCCCGAATGAAACCCGTTCGCCCTGAGGTATCGAAGGGCGAACCCCCACGCCGCCGAGTGCCGCACGCGCTTCGATACCTCAGCACGAGCGGCATGGGAGGTTGTCCGCGATTTGAGGGGCAGGGGCAGCGCGGCGATGGGTAGCGGGACGGCGCAGGCAGTCCGGCTGCGAACGCGGCCAGCCGCTCAGCCCGCCGCCAGCGCCTCAAGCAGGGCCGCGCGGGGCAGCTTGCCGGTGTCGTTGCGCGGCAGGCGCGCGACCCGGCGCAGCGGGCGGGGCAGGAAGACCGCGTCCACCGACTCGCGCAGGGCGGCCAGGACCTCGGCCTCGGAAATGTCGCTGACCACCAGGGCACACAGGCGACGCACGCCGGCGGCGTCGGTCTCGTCGCTCTGGAAGACCACCGCGTCGCGCACGCCCGGCACCGCCTGCAGGCGACGGGTCAGATCACCAAGCGAGGCGCGCTTGCCAGCGATCTCCAGGAGGTCGCTGCTGCGCCCGCGCAGCAGGAAGCGCTCGCCATCGACCTCGATGGCGTCCTGCAGGCGCACCGCCTGGGCGAACCAGGGCGCGTCGACATCGGTGCCATCCGGCCCCGGGCGCAGCTCGACCCCGGCGTAGCGGGTGTAGGCCTCGTCCAGTGCAGTGCGGCGCCAACCGACCACGCAGGTTTCGGTGGACCCGAACATCTCGATCACCCGCGTCGCGTGCCGGGCCTCGATGGCCGCGGCCAGCTCCGGCGACAGTGGCGCGGTCGCCGAGAGCACGAGCGCCAGCGGCGGCAGGTCGACCCCCGATTCGAGCAGGGCGCGCAGATGCACCGGCGTGCTCACCAGCACCCGCGGCGCTTCGGCACAGCGCAGGGCATCGGCGATCTCGGCCGGGAAGAAGGGCCGCCCAGCGTGCACCGAGAAGCCGCCGAGCAGGGGCAGCAGGACCGAGGTCTCCATCCCGTACATGTGCTGCGGCGGCACGGTGGCGACGATGCAGGCGTGCTCGCCGGCCTGCTCGCGGACCAGGGCCGCGTTCATCGCGTTGCTGGCGCAGAAGCCGGCCCAGGTCTTCGGATTGGCCTTGGGTACGCCGCTGCTGCCCGAGGTGAAACCGATGGCCACCACCTGGCCGGGGGCAAGGCCGGGTAGCCCGGCGTCTCCATCGAGGGCGACGGGCCCGCCCTGCAGGCGGTGGAAGCGCGGCGGCAGGCGCTCGGGCGCCTCCTCGGCGATGCAGTAGCTCTGCGGGTGGCGATCGAGCGCTTCGCGGACCACGTCCGGCGCCCGCGAGTGCGGCAGCAGATTGGTCTGGCCGCGCAGCGCGACCGCGCAGAACGCGACCAGGAAGCGGTAGCGGTCCTCGCAGAGGTTGACCGCATGACGCGCCTCGGGAAGGGCCCGGGCGGCGGCGCGGACGTCGTCGAGGAAGCGCGCTGCATCGATCCGCCCCTCGGCGCCGCCGAAGCTGATCGCGCGCGACAGCGGCCCGCCGTCCAGCAGGGGAAGCGAGAGAGGCACAGTATCGTCGGGTCGGATCGCGGCGGACATGGATTCCCGAGGAGCCGGTCGGGCAGCGGATTATCGGGGTCGTCCGCGGGCTTGGCCAGTGACGCCGGGTCACTCCCGCACCCACTCCCGCACAGCTTGAACAGGCGCCCCCCGCGGTCGAGCCCGGGCTATGCTCGGAGAATGAGCTGGATCGAGCGCCTGCCCGCCCCGCCCGACACGCCTGCCTTCATCGGCTTCATCCTGGCCAGCGCGCTGGCTGCGGGCTGCGTGCTGGCCTTCGACTTCGTGCCGATCATCGACCACGTGAACCTCGCTTTCCACGAGGCCGGCCACCTGATCTTCGGCCTGTTCGGCGAGCTGATGCACTGGCTCGGCGGCACCCTCGCCCAATTCGTGTTCCCCATCGCCTGCGCGGTGCACTTCCTGCGCCGGGCACAGCTGCTGCAGGCCGCCGGTTGCGTACTCTGGGCGCTGGAGAACCTGCGCTACGTCGCCTTCTACCTCGGCGATGCGCGCACCCAGGCCCTGCCCTTGGTGGGCGGCGGCCAGCACGACTGGGCCTACCTGCTCGGCCGCTTCGGCCTGCTCGAGCAGGACCAGCGCATCGCGGGTCTGTTGGTCTTCCTGTGCTGGAGCGGCTGGATCGCCGTCTGTGCCGGCGTCACCTGGTGGTGGTGGCAGGGCCGCCGCGCCGAGATCGAAGCGGCCGCCGAACGCCGCCGTCAGGCCATCATCGAGGCGGCGCGCGAGCGCGCGCGGGAAAGCTCGCGCAGCGAGCCGCCGGGCGCCGGTCCGGTCTGAACCCGTGCAACGGCGCACGGGCGAGAGCGTCGTCCGGCAAATTCAACACTTCCGGCGCACCAGACTGGGCACAGCAACGGCCGCGGAGTCGCGCTAGTGTCGTATCAAGAAGCACCGCTGCCGCCATCGCAACGCGCAGGCGTCGCCGGGACAGAACGCGGGGAGGAGGCATCGCAACGCCATGGATACCAGGGAAAACGCTGGAACGACGCCGCAGACCTTGCGGGGCGTGCGATCCACCTCCGGATCGGGACACGTGGCGCGCGGAGCGTGCCGCCGCTTGTCCGTCATGCGCTGGATGCTTCTGACCTGCCTGGCAATCAGCAGCACGTCCGCGCCGGCCGAGCCACTGCGCATGCTGTTCATCGGCAACAGCTACACCTACACCCACAACTTGCCCGAGGTCTTCCGCCGGGTGGCCGCGGCACAGGACCGGGCCGTGGTCGTCAGCGCGGTGACCATCCCGGGTGCCGCCATCGAAGACCACTTCAGCACCGGCAACCTTCCGGACGCGCTCGAGGGCCAATGGGACTGGGTGGTGATGCAGCAGGGCCCGTCCTCGCTGCCGCAGAACCGTGTCCATCTGGTGCTATGGACCGCGGAGGTGGCGAGGCATCTAGACCCGTCGCGCACGCGGATCGTGATGTTCAGCGTCTGGCCGGCGCTCGAGCACGCCCACACCTGGGCAAATGCGGAAACCAGCTATGCGCAGGCGGCGTCGAAGTCGGGCGGCTGCCTGCTGCCCGCGGCGGCGGCCTGGCGCCTCGCCCTGGCCGAGAATCCGGGGCTGCCGCTCTACAGCGAGGACCGCCTCCATCCCAGCCGCGAGGGCACGCTGCTGACCGCGATCACGCTTGCCCGCGCGCTCTGGCCTGCCGCAGGAAAGGCGATCGATGACCGGCTGGCGCGGCAGTTCCGTGAGCAAAGCTGGCAGCCGGCGGTGCAGCTGGCGCCGGTGTTCTGGCGCCATGCCGCGCAGGCGGTGGCGGAGTCGCCGCCGCGCTGCGTTGACTGAGCCGCCTCAGTCGCGGGACTGCAGCTTGGACAGCAGGCGCAGCATCTCGATGTACAGCCAGACCAGGGTCACGACCAGGCCAAAGGCGCCGTACCACTCCATGTACTTCGGCGCGCCGGCCTCGACGCCGCTTTCGATGAAGTCGAAGTCGAGGACCAGATTGAGCGCGGCGACGGTGACCACCACCAGGGAGAAGCCGATCCCCATCCAGCCACTGTCGTGGATCAGGCCGAACTCGTAGCCGAAGAAGCCGGCGACGAAGTTGGCAAGGTAGATCAGGAAGATGCCGCCGGTGGCCGCGACCACGCCGAGCTTGAAGTTCTCGGTGGCCTTGATCAGGCCGCTGCGATAGGCGATCAGCATGGCCGCCATGGTGGCGAAGGTCAGGCCCGCGGCCTGCATGACGATGCCCGGGTACTTCGCCTCGAAGATGGCCGAGATGCCGCCGACGAAGAGGCCCTCGACCACGGCGTAGAGCGGCGCGGTGACCGGTGCCCAGGTCTTCTTGAACACGGTGACCAGGGCCAGCACCAGGCCACCGATGGCACCGAAAATGGCCAGCGGCATGACCTTGGAGACGCTCTCCGGACCGTCGTACTGGCTCCAGCAGAAGAAGGCGCCGAGCAGGACCAGGGCAAGCAGCACGCTGGTCTTGTTGACCGTACCCTCGAGGGTCATCACCCCACCTGCCCCGGCAGACCGCAGCTGGCCGCTGCCTACGTCGAGGAAGGTGTTGTCGTTGAGCGTGGGATTGCCGCTGCGCATGGACCGGGCTCCGCGTGGGGAAACGAGGTGCCGAGTGTACCCGAGCCCGCGGTGGGCGCACGGGGTGGGGCCGAGCGGCAGGTTTGGGCGCGAAGCAGACCTTCCGCAAAACCCGAATGTAGGAGCCAGCTTGCTGGCGGTCGTCCCATCCGGGGCGCCTATCGCCAGCAAGCTGGCTCCTACAGCGGGACCGGGGCGAATGCGAACTTCGCACCCGGAGCGCGCATCGCCCGCCCCCGGCGGCCGGGGCCGCCGGGGGGGCGACGGGTTCAGAACCAGATCGACAGTTCGACGCCGTAGACGCGCGGCTCGTTGACGAAGCCGGTGAGGTTGTTGAAGTCGATGCCGCCGACCGCTTCCTGCTCGTCGAAGATGTTGCGGCCGAAGGCGGCGATCTCGTAGAGGCCGTAGTTCCAGCGGTAGCCCACGCGCAGGCCGGCTTCCAGCAGCGGGTCGCCGGTGAACTCGGCCGACTCGTATAGGAAGAAATTGACCTCGCTGCGATAGGCCCAGTCGGTGAAGACGAAGAACTCGGCGTCGTCGCCGACCGGAATGCCGTAGCGGGCGGTCAGGTTGTAGATCCACTCCGGCGCCTGGGGCAGCGGGTTGCCGTCGATGGAGACCGTGCCGGGCACCGGACCGACCGGATCGAGCACGGTGCAGCCGCCGCCGCAGGGCTGCACGGCGAGGTCGCGGTCCTTGATCTCGGTGTGGTTGTAGCTGACGCCGGCGGTCATCAGCAGCTGGTCGGTGACATAGGCCTCGACATCCATCTCGAAGCCGTAACCTTCGGTTTCATCGGCATTGATCAGGGTGTTGAAGTTGGTGCCGCCGCCGACCGCGGTGAGCTGCTGGTCATCGATGGTGTAGGTGTAGATCGCGGCGTTGAGGCGGGCGCGGTTGTCGAACAGGTCGGCCTTCATGCCGAGTTCGTAGGACAACACGGTCTCCGAGTCGGCCACCGAGACCACATCGCCGAACAGCAGGCGGCCCTGGATGCTGGGCGCACGGAAGCCGCGGGCGATGCGGCCGTAGAGGTTGACGTCCTCATTCAGGCGATAGGTACCGGAGAGGTCCCAGCTGACGTCGGAGTCGTCCGGGCTGACGCTGATCGGGCCGATCGGACCGATGCCGAGGAAGGACAGCGGCGACTGCGTGCGCTCGGCGGTGAACTCCTTCTCGTCATGGGTGTAGCGCAGGCCACCGCGCAGGGTGAAGGCCTCGCTGACGTCGTAGTCGACCGAGCCGAACACCGCCCAGGCATCGTTCTCCTGCTGCTGGCGGGCGTACCCGTTGACCACGTCCCCGGCCAGGGTGTCGAAGTTGAAGCTGTCGATGCGCAGGTTCTCGGAGAAATAGAACACGCCGCCCTGCCAGTTGAGCGGACCCTCGTTCACCGACTCGAGGCGCAGTTCCTGGGTGAACTGGTGGTGCGAGGGCAGGCCGTCGCCGCTCTCCGCGGTGAACGGGATCAGGCCCGGGCCGAAGGGCGGGGCGAACACCGCGCCGAAGCCGCCGTCGATGTCACCGCGGGAGAAGGCGTCGACCGTCTCGTAGCCGGTGATCGAATGCAGCGAGTAGCCGTCGAAGTCCCAGCGCAGCTTGGCGATCGCGCCGAGCGCGTCGAGATCCTGCTCGTTGCGGCCGTCGATCGAGACCCGATCGCGCGCGAAGTCCGGACGGAGCTGGTTGGTCCCGGGCACGAACACGTTGGCGCGGAACAGCCGGGCGGTGCCGTCGAGCTTGCGGGCGTGGATGTTGAACAGGGCATCGAAGCCCTCGGTGCCGACGTACTGCAGCTGCCAGCGCGCGGCCTGCTCGTCGTAGCCCTCGAGGTCGCTGTTGGGACCGCCGCCGGTGTTGTCGACCCAGTCATTGCGCGACTGGCTGAGGAAGGAGAAACGGGTGCGCCAGGCCTCGTTGATCGGGCCACCGACGGCGCCTTCGACGTTCACCGAGTCGAAGCGGCCCAGCGCGAGCTGGCCGTAGCCACCGAACACCTCGTCAGGCAGGGCCGAGTTGAACTTGACCACGCCGGCCGGGGTATTGCGCCCGAACAGGGTGCCCTGCGGACCGCGCAGCAGCTCGACCTGGTCGAGGTCGAAGGCCGGGAAGCCCTTCAGGATCGGGTTCTCCAGCACGACGTCGTCATAGACCAGGGAGACCGGCTGCGAGGCGTTGACGTCGAAGTCAGTATTGCCAAGGCCACGCACGTAGAAGCGCGGGAAGGCGCGGCCGAAGCTGGATTCGATGTTGAGGCTGGGGAGACGCGAGGCAAGGAAGCGGATGTCCTCGCCGCCGGAACCGGCGATGTCGAGGCGATCGGCGCTGATCGCCGAGACCGCGATCGGCACTTCCTTGGCGTCCTCGACCTTGCGGGTGGCGGTCACCGAAACCGCGTCGAGCACCGCCGCCTTGTCGGCATCGGCCGGCTGGCCGCGCTCCTGGGCGGCGAGCGGTGCGGCCAGACCAAAGGCCACGGCGAAGGCGAGAAGCGAGGGGGCAAGCGGCGCACGAAGGGCGCGGGCGTTGGCGGCGGCGTCACGCATGGGGTCGGTCCTGTGATGGAAGGGGCAGGGCCGGCGCGTGGCGTCCCGGGGGTCGCCCTCCCCCGCGCCGGACGCCGGCATTGTACCCACCCCGCTCCGCCCCCGCCCCCGGCCCGGGGCCCCCCGGCGGGCGGAAAAACCCCCTACTCGCTGCGCAGGGCGGTGATCGGATCGAGCCTGGCCGCCTGGCGCGCCGGATACACCCCGAAGGCCAGGCCCACTGCGGTGCAGGACACCGCCGCCGCCAGCACCGGAAGCGGGGCCCAGGCCACCTGCCAGCCGGCGCCCCAGGCGATCAGGTAGGCCAGCAGGCCGCCGAACAGCACACCGGCCACGGCGCCGAGCACGCAGATGACCGCCGCCTCGCGCAGGAACTGCGCAACGATGTCCCGCTGGCGGGCACCGAGCGCGCGCAGCAGGCCGATCTCGCGACGCCGCTCCAGCACGTTGGCCAGCATGATGTTCATGATCCCGATGCCGCCGACCAGCAGGGACACTGCGGCGATCGCCGCCATCACGATGCGGAAGATGCGCTGGGTCTGCTGGTGCTGCTGGAACAGCTGGGCGGGAACGATCAGCTGGTAGTCCTCGACCCCGGCATGGCGCTGGTCGAGCAGGGCGCCGAGCACCTTGGCGCCGGGCGCGATGTGCTCGGGGCCGGCGACCCGCAACAGCAGCCGATCGATCTCGTCGTCCAGCGGCTGGAAGCGCAGCCGGGCGCGGGCGCTCCTCAGCGGAACGAAGATCCGGTTGCTCTCCAGGCCCAGCTGCACGCCCTCGAAGTCGGCCTTGGAGAAGTCGCGGTCCTCGAGCACGCCGATCACCTGCAGCCAGGCGTGGTTGAGCTTGATCGACTGGCCCACCGCACTGCCGTCGGGGAACAGGCTGGCCGCGGCCTGGTGGCCGAGCACGGCGACGGCGGCAAGGCCAGCCTCGTCGGCCGCCTCGAACAACCGCCCCTCGGCCACGCGCAGGGCCGACAGGGCGAAGTAGTCGGGGGTCACCGCGCTGGCCTTGGCATCGGAGCGGCGGCTGCCGGCCAGCACCTCATGGACGCGGAGGTCCTTTTCCGCGGCGACGGCGGTGGCCTCGGGCACCACCGCCAGCGCTGCCCGGGCATCGGCCATCGACAGGCCCAGCGAGCGCTGACGGCGCTCGCGCAGGGCATCCTGGTCGGCCGGCTGCGACTGCGCGATCAGGTTGTTCAGGCCGAGCCCCTCGACCAGGCGCAGGGCCTCGCGCTTGCTGCCCTCACCCACCGCCAGCATGGCGACGATGGCGCCCACGCCGAAAACCAGACCCAGCAGGGTGAGTCCGGTGCGCAGCTTGCGCCGGGACAGCTCCTCGAAAGCCTCGCGCCAGTCGCGCGGCAGGGCGGCGATCATGTGCGGTCTCCCGGCGCCTGCGGCACGAGCAGGACAGCTTCGCCGGCCTCGACGCCTTCGATCACCTCGGACCGACCCGGTCCGCGGACCCCCAGTTTCACCTCCCGGCGTTTCACCGATTCTCCGTCGAGGACGTCGACGAAGCGGCGACCGTTCTCGGCGACGACCGCAACGTTGGGCAGGCTGAGCGCCGATTCCGCCTCGCGCAGGATGATCCGCCCGAAGAAGGCCTGGCCCGGCACCCAGCCGCGCTCGCGGGCCAGTTCGGCCGGCACCTTGGCCTTCATCGCGATGGACTTCACCGGGTTGCCGCGGCCGCCGCGCTGCTGCGGCGCCGAGGCGACCCAGTGCAGCTCGGTGCGCAGAAGCTCGTCCGGGCGGCCGGCCGGATGCAGCTCGACTGCCTGGCCGACCTCGATGCCCTGGGCCTCCAGCTGCGGCAGGACCAGCTCGATCTCCAGCTCGGCCGGATCGGGCAGGGTGGCGAACTCGTGGCCGGCAAACAGCGAGGCGCCGAGCTTCGGCTTCTCGTTGCTCCAGTCGGTGCTCAGGACCAGCACGCCGTCATTCGGCGCGGTCAGCTCCAGCGCATCGAGATCGGCGCGGCGGCGGTTGGCGTTGAGGTCGAAGCTGGCCCGCTGCGAGTCGAGCACGGCCAGCTCGGCGCGGCCGCGCTCGGTGGCCTGGCCGCGCTTCCACTGCAGAACATCCTGTTTGGTGCCGAGGAAGCGCTGGTCCTGGATGGCGTCGAGGATCTCGTTGCGGGCGAACATCTCGAGGTCGGCATCGGCGTAGCGGGTGGCGATGGAGAGGTCGGTGGCGACCTGGGCGAGGTCGACGTCGACCCGCCCCTGCATGGTCTCCAGCTCGACCTGCTTGCTGGCCTTGGCCAGGGCGTTGCGCTGCAGGTCGAGCAGGGCCTTGGACAGCTCCAGCTCGCCCTGGTCGGCGGCGAAACGGGCGACCACCTCGCCGGCCTTGACCCGGCTGCCGTCGGGCTTCATCCAGACCAGCTGACGGCGCGACCACTGCTCACCCGGCACCAGCAGGGGCGTGGCCTTGGCCGACTTCAGCTCGCCCTCGGCCTCCAGCGCCAGGCGCAGCGGCGCCGCGCTGAGCACCTCGACGGCCGGGGTCGAATCGGGGGCGGAGGAGCAAGCGGCGAGCAGGCCGGCGAGCGCCAGCGCCGAGCTGCCCCGCAGGCGGTTGTAGCCAAGCGTCATGCGCCTTCCTCCTGAACATCCAGCTCCACGCGCACCGCCTGGCCCGGCTTGAGCCGGCCGAGGTCGCCCTCGACGGTGATCAGCAGTTCGACCACCGGCACCGGCTGCAGCCGCGAGCGCGAGCGCACGGTCTGGCCGATGCGGGCAAGGCTGCCGACGAGGCTGGCGCCGCTGCCCTCGACGGTGACCCGGGCCGGCTGGCCCTGGCGGACCTTGAGGTAGTCGACCTCGGGCAGGCTGGCGCGCACGGCGAGGGTGGCCGGATCGGGAATCTCGGCCACGGTCTGACCGCGCCAGACCTGGGAGCCGACGTCGAACTTCTCGCCGTTCCAGCTGCCGCGGTGCACCAGCAGGCCATCGCGCGGCGCCTTCAGCTGCAGGGCGGCGAGACCTTCCTCGGCCTGGGCCACCTCGCGACGCAGCTGGGCGATCTCGGCGTCGAGCATGGCGCGCTCCTGGCGACGCTGTTCGGCGGCCAGCAGCTCTCGACGCTCGGCCAGCGCGAGCAGGGCCTCATTGTGCTCGCGGTCGACCACCAGCTTGCGGTACTCGATGCCGCGCAGCAGGTCCTCGGGCTGGCTGGCCTTGCGCTGCGCCTTGTCGCGGTTGGCCCGCGCCTGCTCGGTGGCGATGCGCTCGTCGCGCTCACGGGCGGCGTGCTCAAGGGCCAGCTTCTCGCTCTGGCTGAGCTTCTCCTTCAGCGCCGACTGCTTCTGCTGCAGGGTGGTCTGCAGCTGGTTGCCGTCGAAGCCGAGCACCGGCTGGCCCTGCTTGACCGGGGTGCCGTCGGGGGCGAGGAAGGTGATGCTGTAGTTCCACATGCCTTCGATGGAGGGCGGCGCCAGCGAGGCGCTGCGCTGGGCGACGATCTCGCCCTCCAGGCGCAGCGGGCCATTGGCTGCGGCGACCAGCGGCAGCAGGGCGAGCAGGACGAACAGGCGCCTCATGCCGCACCCCCGGATTCGATGCGCACGCTCATGCCCGGAAGGGCGCCTTCCGGCGCGGGATCGAGCAGCCTGACGTCGATCTCGAAGTAGCGCCCGTCGCCCCACTGGGCTCGCGGCTCGGGTGCCCCGCTGATCCGCTCGATCCGACCGCGCACGGGTCGGCCGGGGAAGGCGTCGAAATGCAGCATCACCTCCTGTTCCATCGATACCCCGGCGCGGTCGGGCTCGAGCAGCCAGCCGCGCACCTCGAAGCCGCCCTCGCCGACCACTTCGCCGATCTTGGTCCCGGCGTGGGCCGAGGCGCCCTCCTCGTAGCGGGTACCGCGCCAGCTGTCGAAACCGTAGACCACCCGGCCACGGCTCTCGGCGCGCTGCTCGGCGTTCTCCACCTGGCTGCGGTGCCAGGCGAGGTCGGCGCGCAGCTTGTCGGCTTCGAGCGTGGCGTCGCGGCGCTTGCGGACGATCGCCTCGCGGGCGGCCGCCAGCTCTTCCTTCTTCAGCGCGGCCTCGCGGGTGGCGCGCTCCAGCTCGCCGCGGTAGCGGTCGTGATCCAGCGCCGACAGATGCTCGCGCGGAATGCCGGCGTCGATGCGCGCCCTCGACAGCGCCGCCTCGGCGTCAAGCAGGCCGCGTTCGGCGTCGGCCGCGGCGACTTGCAACACGGCCACGTCGCGGGCCACGGTGGCCTCCTGCAGGGCGAGCTGGGCCTCGAGCTGCAGCACCTGGGAGGCCGAATTGCCGGGGTCGATCCGGACCAGCACGTCGCCCGGTTCGACCAGCTCGCCCTCGGGGGCGACATAGCGCAGCACCACCGGGCTCGAACTGCTGGGCGGCACGATCACCGATTCGGACTGCAGGGCCTGCAGCTCGCCGGTGAAGGTGACGGCCACGGCCGGCAGGGCGAGCCCGCCGAGGAGCAGGAGCCCGAACAGCCTCCCCTTAACGCTGACGTTCATCGCTTTCCACCTTGCCGTCGCGCAGCCGCACCTGTCTTGGCGCATGCCGGGCAATGTCGTTGTCATGGGTGACCAGGACCACGGTCTGGCCGCTGGCGTGGACGCTGTCGATCAGCTCGAGCACGTTGGCCGCGCTCTTCGAATCGAGGTTGCCGGTCGGCTCGTCGGCGAGCAGCAGGGAGGGCTGCATGATCAGGGCACGGGCGATGGCGGCGCGCTGCATCTGTCCGCCGGACAGCTCCAGCGGCCGGTGCGCCCAGCGCTCGCCCAGACCGACCCGCTCGAGCAGGTCGCGGGCGCGCGGCTCGGCACCGGGGTCCGGCTCCTCGCAGTAGCGCCGCGGCAGCAGGACGTTCTCCAGCACCGACAGCCGCGGCAGCAGATGGAAGCTCTGGAAGACGAAACCGATGCGCCTGTTGCGGGTGGCGCTCAGCGCCTCGTCGTCGAGACCGGCGACGTCGATGCCGTCGAGCCGGTAGCTGCCCTCGTCCGGGCGGTCGAGGCAGCCGAGCAGGTTGAGCAGGGTCGACTTGCCGGAGCCGGAAGCCCCGGTGATCGCCACGTACTCGCCACGATCGATGTGCAGATCGACGCCGTCCAGGGCCCGCACCACCTGCCCGCTCATGGGGTAGCGCCGGCAGACGCCACGCAGTTCGATCATGGATTCCGGATTCCCGCAGCCGTGGACACCGCGGGGTGATACCACGACCGGGTGGGGAAGTTCCCTACCGTTCCTTGACGGAAGGCCCGGTCAGGCGCAGCCGCAGGGCAGCAGGTCCTCCCGGACGAGGGGCTCGGGCTTGGGCGGCGGCTGGCTGAGCGGGCCGCGGGCGGCGGCGTTGGCCACCGCGTTGCCGTAGCCGCGGGTAAAGCCGGGGTGCGCCCTGAGGCCGAACGGACCGACCACACCCTCGATCAGCAGCAGGCCCTTGTAGATCTCGGAAAGCTTCATTGCCATCTCCTTAGGTATTGAACATGGGGATACGATATTCAGGCGATGCCGCCCGTAGAAGCGACGTCTTCTCATGCCAGCCTTGAATGGGTTTCAATGATGAGCCGCCTTCCCCTGCATGCCCTGCGAGGCTTCGTGCTGGCCGCCCGGCACGGCAACCTGACCCGCGCCGCCGCCGCGGCCCACCTCACGGTGAGCGCGCTCAGCCACCAGATGCGCGGACTGGAAGAACGACTCGGCCGCACCCTGCTGGTCCGCGAGCCGCGCGGGGTCAGCCTGACCGAGGACGGTCGCGCCCTGCTCGAGCGCATCGCGCCGCATCTCGAGGCCATCGAGCAGGCGCTGCGCCCGTTTCCGGCACGCCGCGAGCACGTGCTGACGCTCAGCCTGCTGTCCTCGATGGCCAATGCCTGGCTGATGCCGCGCCTGCCCGGCTTCGTTGCCGAGCATCCAGACATCGAGCTGTCGCTGCGCTCGGACGTCGGCCTGGTGAACTTCGAGCGCGAACGGGAGATCGACGCCGCGCTGCGCTTCGGTCCGGGCCGCTGGCCCGGGGTGCAGGCGATGCACCTGTTCGATGACTGGCTGATGCCGGTGGCCAGCCCGGCCCTGCTTGCGCGGCTGGGCGTCGACCGCGACACGCCGATCGAGCGCCTGCCCCTGCTCGGTGATCCCGGTGGCCGCTGGGAGGACTGGTTCTGCTGCCACGTGCCGGGCTCGCCCCTGCCCCGCTTCGTCGCCCACCTCGACGATTCCGAAAGCCTGCACCGGGCAGCGGTCGAAGGCCTCGGCGTCGCGCTTGGCCGGATGATCATGGCCCGGCCGCTGATCGAGGCCGGGCACCTCGTCGCCCTGGGTGCCCAGCAGCTGCCGGCGGAGTGGTCGCATTACCTGGTCTGGCCGGCGCGCAGCGACGGCCACCCGGCCCTGCTGCGTTTTCGCGAGTGGCTCGCGACCCAGGCCGAGGCCTACCGGTCGAGCGCGCTGGCCTCGGCATCGCGAGGGTTTCTCCCGAGCCGCGACGTGTTGCAGTGCGGGGACGCTTCCACGAGAAACCGGATAGAATCGGCCCCAGAAGGGGAGTAGCTCCCGCCACCGCTATCGTCATCACGGGTCAACGACCCCGGTACGGTGGGCATCACAGGCAGATCGTGATGCGAGCAAGACCTTCGCCGCGATGGCGAAGGTATGCCCGGAGAACGGGAAATCAGCGACACGCGGACCCTCCCGCCAACTCCGGAATCGCTATGCAGACAATCGGCACGCCTGGCCTGTGGTCGGCTTTCCTGGTCCTCGTGGTGGTCGCGGTCGTCGTCGACCTGCTGGTCCTGCGTTCCAACGGCCCGCACAAGGTCAGCGCCCGCGAGGCCCTGAAGTGGTCGATGGCCTGGGTGGCCCTGGCCGCGGTGTTCAACCTTGGCCTGTGGTGGTATCTGGCCGAGACCGGGCCACGCGACATCGCCGATCACGTGGCGCTGGAGTTCCTCACCGGCTATCTGGTCGAGAAGGCGCTGGCGGTCGACAACATCTTCGTGTTCCTGATGCTGTTCAGCTATTTCGCGGTGCCGGCCGAGTTCCAGCAGCGCGCGCTGATCCTCGGCGTGATCGGCGCCATCCTGCTGCGCGCGATCATGATCTTCATCGGCGCCGCCCTGATCGCCCAGTTCCACTGGGTGCTCTACATCTTCGGCCTGTTCCTGCTGATCACCGGCGCCAAGATGCTCTGGGCCGCGGGACAGGAACCGGACATGGAGGAGAACCCGATCCTGCGCTTCCTCAACCGGCGACTGCCGCTGGTGCCGAACCTGCACGGCGAGCAGCTGTGGATCCGCCAGTCGGGCAAGCTGTTCTTCACCCCGCTGTTCGTGGTGCTGATCATGATCGGCATCACCGACGTGATCTTCGCCGTGGATTCGATCCCGGCGATCTTCGCCATCACCACCGACCCGTTCATCGTGCTGACCTCGAACGTGTTCGCCGTACTCGGCCTGCGTGCGCTGTACTTCCTGCTCGCCGACATGAAGGACCGCTTCCACCTGCTGGTCTACGGCCTCGCGCTGGTCCTGATGTTCATCGGCGCCAAGATGCTGCTGATGGACATCTACAAGGTGCCGATCGCCATCGCGCTGGCCGTCGTCGCCGCCACCATCACCACCTCGATGGTGCTGAGCGTGGTGATCCGGCCGCAGGGGCGCTGAGCACGCCTCTCCGGCGCGGCAGAGGTGCCGGCCCGGGTCGGCACCTATGACCTCGGAGGGCGGCTTCGGGCGCAAATCGGCCATTCATAGGGTGCGGCTGGCCGCACCGGGCGTACCCTCTGGACGCCCGTATCGGTGCGCCAAGGCAGACCCTATGGGGCTCGCTGACGCCCAACGAAGCCCGACTGTGGGAGTGCCCTTGGGCGCGACCGCAGCGCTACGGATTCACCATGGACGGCGGCCAGAGCGGATGTCCGCTGTCGCGCCCAAGGGCAGCACTCCCACAGAACATCGGCCCGCTGGATGCAACGGGGCGAATGCGAACTTCGCGCCCGCACCGACCATTGCTCCGGATCACGCGATGGCGCACGCGGGCTGAAGGGGCTTCGGTTGCGGCTCCCGCGTGGGGAGCCGCTCGGCCCGGGATATCCGGGTTAGCATTCCTGCTGCTTCCCCGCGGGACTCCCCATGCTCGATCCGGTCGTCTGGTTCTTTGTCCTTGGCGCCATCGCGCGGATGGTCGGCTCCGATCTGCGCCTGCCGGGCAGCGGCTCGGACAACCTCGCCCTGTTCCTGCTGCTGGCGATCGCGCTCAAGGGCGGCGCGCACATGGCGCAGAGCCCGATCGGCGCGGTGGCCGCGACCGCGGCATCCGGCGTCGTGCTGGCCTTGCTGATCACGGCCGGGCTGTTCTTTCTGCTGTACCGCGCGGCGCGCCTGGCGCGGCTGGACGCGGCGGCGGTCGCCGGCCACTACGGCTCGGTCTCGGTGGCGACCTTCACCGCCGCCACCAGCGAACTGACCCGGCTGGGCCTGGGCTACGAGCCCTTCCTGCCGGCGGTGCTGGCAGTGATGGAGGCCCCGGGCCTGATGCTGGCCCTGCTGCTGGCCGGCGGCGTCGCCGGCAAGCGCTGGTGGCACGACCTGATCGCCGGCAAGACCATCCTCGCCCTGCTCGGCGGGCTGGTGATCGGCGCGATGATCGGCGAGGAGGGTCTGGCCCCGCTGAAGCTGGTCTTCTTCGACGCCTTCAAGGGCATCCTCGCGCTCTACCTGCTGGATCTTGGCACGCGCGCCGCCGAACAGTGGGGACTGCTGCGCGGCCGCTGGCTGGTGTCCGCGGGCGTCGGCATCGGCGTGCCCCTGCTCGGCGGCCTGGTCGCCCTGCAGGTGGCGCAGTGGCTCTCGCTGTCGCAGGGCGGCCAGGTGCTGTTCGCCATCCTCGTCGCCAGCGGCTCCTACATCGCCGCGCCGGCGGTGTTTCGCCTCGCCCGGCCCGACGCCAACACCGCCTACGCGACGGCGCTCAGCCTCGGCCTCAGCTTCCCGTTCAACGTGCTGGTCAATGTGCCGCTGCTAATCCATCTCAGCGGCGGCGCGCCGGGCTGAGAAGGCCTCAGCCCTCGAGCAGGCGCGTCACCACGTCGTTGAGGTCGCGCGAGCGGGCGCCCTCGCGGATCCGCTTCAGGCTGGCCTCGGCCAGCGGCCGGCGCACGCTGTCCAGGCGCCGCCACTGCTCCAGCGCCGTAGCGAGGCGCGCGGAAACCTGCGGATTGATCGCGTCCAGCGCAACGACCTGTTCGGCGTAGAGTTCATAGCCGGCGCCGTCCTTGCGATGCATGGCCACCGGATTGCTGCGGCCGAAGGCGCCGAGCACGGCGCGCACGCGGTTGGGGTTGGTCGGCTGCCACAGCTCGCGATCGCCGAGCAGCGCGCGCACCTCGTCGAGGGTCTCGGGCTGCGGGCGGGTGACCTTGAGCCCGATCCACTTGTCGGTAACCAGCAGATCCTCGGCCCATTCGCTGCGGAAGGCCGCCAGCGCCTCCGGCGCGGCCGGCGCATCGAAGTGAAGTAGGCAGGCCAGGGCGCCCAGGCGGTCAGTCATGGTCCCGGCCTCGCGGAACTGCGTCGTGGCTGCGCGGGCCTCGGGATCGAGCCGGGTCAGCCAGGGCAGCAGCACGTTCTTCAGCCGCCGCGCGGCGGCCGCGGCCGGGCTCAGCGCATCGGGCTCGACCCGGGCCAGCGCGGCGTAGCGCGCGGCGGAGGCGTCGCTATGGGTCTCGGCGAGCAGATCGAGCAGGTCCTCGCGCTCCTTGATCAGAGCGTCGAAGTCGATCGCGCTGCAGGCGTCGGCCAGGGTGGCGACGTCGGGCAGGAGCAGGCATTCGGCGATGAAGGCGGGATCGGCGGCGGCATCCTTCAGCAGCTGTCCGCTGGCCTCGATCAGTGCATCACGATGCGCGGCCGAACGCTCGACGATGGCGGCGTGGGCCAGGCGCTGCATGGCATCCCAGCGCAGCAGCGGATCCTGCTCGACGCCGACCAAGCGGCCAAGCTCGGCGGCGCTGTAGGCGTAGCGCAGGCGCACCGGCGCCGACAGCCCGTGCAGGAAGGCAGGCAGCGGCTTGGCATCGAGACCATCCAGCTCGACCGTATGCTCGGCGCCGCGCAGTTCGAGCAGGCCCTCGCCGCGCTCGGCGTCGCCTTTCAGCCGCGCGCTGAGGTCACGCCCCTCGGCGTCGTAAAGGGCGATGCGCAGCGGCAGATGCAGCGGCTCCTTGTCCGGCTGTCCGGGAGTCGGTGCCGTGTGTTGTCGGATGCGCAGGCGGTAGCGGCCGCTGGCGGCGTCGAACTCGTCCTCGACCTCGACCTGGGGCGTACCGGCCTGCTCGTACCAGCGCTTGAACTGCGACAGGTCACGACCGCTTTCGACGGCGATCGCGGCCAGCAGGTCCTCGACCGTGGCCGACTGGCCATCATGCGTCGAGAAGTAGCGGTCGAGCGCACGGCGGAAGGTCGCCTCACCGACCAGGGTGTGCAGCATGCGGATTACTTCCGCACCCTTCTCGTACACCGTGGCGGTGTAGAAGTTGTTGATCTCGGCGTACTCCGGCGGGCGCACCGGGTGCGCCAGCGGGCCGGAGTCCTCGACAAACTGCCGCGCGCGCAGCAGGCGCACGTCGGCGATCCGCTTGACCCCGCGCGAGCGCAGGTCGGCGGTGAACTCCTGATCGCGGAAGACGGTGAGGCCTTCCTTGAGCGACAGCTGGAACCAGTCGCGCAGGGTGACCCGGTTGCCGCTCCAGTTGTGGAAGTACTCGTGGCCGATCACCGACTCGATGGCCTCGTAGTCGGCATCCGTCGCCGAGCGCGCATCGGCCAGCACGTAGCGGGCGTTGAAGATGTTCAGGCCCTTGTTCTCCATCGCCCCCATGGTGAAGTGCTGGGTGGCGACGATGTTGAACTGGTCGAGGTCGTAGGCGCGGCCGAATCGCTCCTCGTCCCAGCGCATGGCGCGCAGGGTGGCTTCCAGCGCGTACTGGCAGCGCGGCACGTCTCGTCGCTCGGCCCAGACGCGCACCTCGACCTTCCGGCCGTCCATCGTGGTGAACGGCGCCATGACGCAGTCGATGTCGCCGGCGACCACGGCGAACAGGTAGGCCGGCTTGGGATGCGGGTCATGCCAGCGCGCCCAGTGGCGGCCGTCCTCCAGCTCGCCGCTGCCCGTCGGATTGCCGTTCGACAGCAGCACCGGATAGCGGGCCTTGTCGGCGCGCAGTTCGACGTCGAAGCTCGACTGCACGTCCGGCTGGTCGATGAAGAAGGTGATCCGGCGGAAGCCCTCGGCCTCGCACTGGGTCAGCAGCATCGGACCGCTGACATAGAGGCCCTCCAGGCGCGTGTTGGCCTGTGGCGAGATGGCGACCGTGGTCTCCAGCACGCAGCGCGCCGGGGCGGAGGCGATCTCCAGCACGCCGTCGAGGTAGCGATACTCGCTGGCCCGCAGCACGCGGCCGTCGAGCCGCAGGCTGAGCAGGTCGAGCTCCTCGCCATGCAGGCGCAGCGGGGCATCATCCGCACCCAGCCGTTCCAGCTCGAGCCGGGCATTGACCAGGCTGCGCTCGGGATCGAGCTCGAAGACCAGCCGGGTATGCAGGATGCGCCAGTCGGGCGCCTGGTAGTCAGCGAGTCGGACGACGGACATGCGTGAATCGTAGGCCAGCGGAGAGAAGCCGGGGACCATACCACGCCTGCACTGAACCTCGCGGAGCGCCGCGCTATGCTCGGCCTCAGGCCTTTCCCGAGCTGCAGACCACCATGTCCCACGACGCCACGCCCGCCCGCGACCGGATCCTCGACTACTACGCCGCCTTCAACCGCGGCGACGCCGATGCCATGCTTGCCTGCCTCGCACCGGACGTCGTCCACGACATCAATCAGGGCGGCCGCGAGACCGGCCGCGAGGCCTTCGCCGCCTTCCTCGCCAGGATGGCGCGCTGCTATCGCGAACAGCTGCACGACATCGTGGTGATGGTCTCGGACGACGGCAGCCGCGCCGCGGCCGAGTACATCGTCGAAGGCGAGTACCTCAGCGACGACGAGGGCCTGCCGCCAGCCCAGGGGCAGCACTACCGGATTCCCGGCGGCGCCTTTTTCGAGCTCGGCGCGACGGGCATCCGCCGGGTCAGCAACTACTACAACCTGAGCGAGTGGATCGCCCAGGTCGAAGGCCGGGCCCGGCCGGCCGGCTGAACCCACAGCCGGCCGGGGAGGCGGACCACCAGGCCGCTCAGCGTCCGCCGGCGAACTTGCCGCCGAAGAAATTGCCCTCGTTCCAGCGCGGTGCATCGGCGGCATTGCCGACCCGCTGCCCGATGCGCGCGTTGAGCGTGGCGAGCTGGGCCGCAGTCGGGAAGTGGATCGACAGGTTGAGATCGTCGCTGGGCTGGTGGTAGTGGTTGCGCAGGAATCCATCGAGCTGCTCGCGACCATCGACCTCGGGCACGGTCGCGTGGATGCCGCCATCGAGATACACGGCGGGGATGCCGCGACGGACGAAGGCGAACTGGTCGGAGCGGACGAAGACGACTTCCTCGGGGAAGGGATCGGGCGTCAACGCAATGTCCAGCTCGGCCGCCGCGGCCTCCACCACCTGTTTCAGCGAGGTGTGCTCGATGCCGATCGGGATCACGTCCTTCTGCGGGCTGAGCATCACCGGCATGTCCATGTTGATGTTGGCCACGATGCGTCCGTCAAGGCCCGGCGAGTCGGCGAAGTGCTCGGCGCCCAGCAGGCCCTTCTCCTCGGCGGTGAGCGCCACGAACACCTGGCTGCGCGCCGCCCGTGGCGACAACGCGGCCAGGCGCGCGGTCTCGATCAGGATGCCGACGCCCAGCGCGTTGTCGAGCGCACCGTTGTAGATCGCATCCCCGTCGACCTCGGCGCCGATCCCGACATGGTCGAGATGGGCGGTGTAGACGATGTGCTCGGCAGCGCCGACCGCGTCCGAGCCGGGCAGCAGGCCGACCACGTTGTGGCTTTCGAGCGACGACAGGGTGGCAGCGCCGGACATGCGTGCAGTCAGCGGCAGCTCGACCGGCTTGAGGGTGCCGTCCTTGAGCTGGGCGAAGACCGCATCGGCGTCGAGCCCGGCTGCGGCGAACAGCTGCCGCGCGCCGTCAACGTTCAGCGAGGCGCTGCCGCGGATCTGCGGGAAGGTGTCGCGCGGGCGGCCGTCGGCGTCGCGCAGGCGCATGCTCGGCCGCGCCCAGTTGGCCGCGCCCCGTGCCCAGGGTGACTTGCCCTCGCGCTCGGGGTCGCCCAGATAGATCACCCCCACGGCGCCGCGCTCGCCGAGCAGGCGCAGCTTCTCGCGACCCGAGCTGTAGAAGGCGCGCTGGTCGTTGCCGAAACGCGCCGGCGCGCCGCTCAGCATGACCGCGATCTTGCCCTCGAGATCGACCCCGGCGAGATCGTCTTGCTCGTACTCCGGCGCGACCACCGCCTGGCCGACGAAGACCAGCGGCGCCTCCAGCGACCACTCGGGATTGTCGAAATTGACGCCCGGAAGGAAATCATCCTGGAAGTCGAAGCGGATCGGCTCACCGGCGCCGAGCAGGGTGAGCTCACCCTGGCGCAGGCGCTCGGCCTTCAGCAGGGGCACCGCCTGCAGCCAGCCGCCGTCGTCACCGCCCGGCACGAGGCCAGTCTGGGTGAACTGGCTGGCGACGTAGCGCGCCGCGATGTCGTAGCCGCGGGTGCCCGCCTCGCGGCCCTCGAGCAGATCGTCGGCAAGGAAGCGCACATGCGCCTCGACCTGCACGGCGGAGCCCGTCGGCGGCGCCGACGGCGCGCCATCGGGCACGCCGCAGCCGGCAAGCAGGAGGGCGGAGCAGAGCGGAAGCAGCGGTCGCAGCATGAAGGATCCCCGGATTGAGAGCCCGGGCACGTTACCAGCGCGCGGCGCGCAGCGCGCGTGATCGGACGCAGCGAGCGCTTGCCGCGGCACAGCGGCATTATCGTTCGAGCGGCAAGTTGGGCGTGAAACGGACGTTCGCCGCGGCTTCGGATCGGCGGGCTTTTCGTAGGAGCGGACATGGCCGCGACCGCGGAGGTTCGCTCTGGCCGCGGTCTGTGGAGAACACGCCACGCCGCGGTCGCGCCCATGTGCGCTCCTACAATCGGGCCTCGTTGCGCGTCGGCGGAGGCCCATAGGGTGTGCCTTGGCGCACCGGTACCGGCGCTCGGACGCTATGCCCGGTGCGGCCAGCCGCACCCTATGAAGGTCTTCTTCGCGCCCTTCTGGCCCGTCTAGAACCCGCCCCCTCTGACCGGATTCCCGCAATACAACGACACCCGACTGTGGGAGCGTCCGTGGGCGCGACCGCGGAGTTCCGCTCTGGCCGCGGTCTGTGGTGAATCCGATGCGCTGCGGTCGCGCCCAAGGGCGCTCCCACGTTCGGGATTCATTGCGCGTCGGCGGAGGCCCATAGGGTGTGCCTTGGCGCACCGGTACCGGCGCTCGGACGCTACGCCCGGTGCGGCCAGCCGCACCCTATGCATGTCTTCCTCGCGCCCCGATTGGACCTGACGGTTATCGCCCCCTATGCGCCCAGCCGGTCGCGCAGGTCATACCACCAGGCGCCCAACGCGGTGAACGGGATGCGGAACATGCGCCCGCCCGGGAATGGATAGTGCGGCAGCGAGGCAAAGGCGTCGAAGCGTTCGGCCTGGCCCTGCAGCGCCTCGGAGAGCACGCGGCCGATCAGGTGGGTGTAGGTGACGCCGTGGCCGGAGCAGCCCTGCGAGTAGTAGATGGTGTCATCCAGTCGGCCGACCTGCGGAAGGCGCGACAGGGTGAGCAGGAAGTTGCCGGTCCAGGCGTAGTCGATCTTCACCCCGGCGAGCTGGGGAAAGGTCTTCTCGAGGTTCGGCCGGATCAGCTGTTCGATGCGCGCGGGATCGCGGGCGCCGTAGATGACGCCACCGCCGAAGATCAGCCGCCTGTCCGCGCTCAGCCGGTAGTAATCGAGCAGGAAGTTGTTGTCCTCGACGCAATGGTCGGTTGGGAGGACCTCCTTCCAGCGTTCGCCGAGGGGCTCGGTTGCCACCACCTGGGTGCCGCAGGGCATCGACTTGGCCGCCAGCTGCGGCTCGAGGTCGCCGATATAGGCGTTGCAGGCCACGATGACGTAGCGCGCGCGCACCTGGCCCCCGCCGGTATGCACCACCGGCCGCTCGCCGCGCTCGATGCGCAGCACCTTCGATGCTTCACATATGGTTCCACCGAGACTCTCCAGAGCGGCCGCTTCGCCGAGGGCGAGGTTCAGCGGGTGGATGTGCCCGCCGCTGCGGTCGACCAGGATCGCCTCGTAGGCGTCGCTGCCGATATGCCGATGCACGCCGCCACGGTCCAGCAGCTCGAGCTGGTCATTGCCGTAGCGCTCCCACAGCCCCTTGTGGTGTTCCAGATCCCGGACCTTGCGGCGCGTCTTCGCGGCGTAGATGCCACCGCCCTTCAGGTCGCACTGGATGCCGTACTTCGCCACTCGCTCGCGGATGATCCGCGCGCCCTCGAAGGCCATGCCCCCCAGCGCACGGGCGGCGTCGGCGCCGTGCCGCGCCTCGATGACGTCCATGTCGCGCGAGTAGCTGTGCACGATCTGCCCGCCGTTGCGGCCCGACGCGCCCCAGCCGACCCGGGCGGCCTCCAGCACGACTACCCGAAAGCCGGCCTCGGCAAGGAACAGCCCGGAGGACAGCCCGGTATAGCCCGCCCCGATGATGCAGACATCGGCCTCGTGCGCACCCGCGAGTGGCGGACGCGGCGGCGAGTCGTTCGCACTGGCTGCGTAGTAGCTGGGGGCGTGGGACGTGGTCATCGGCAGGCTCCGCGGGCAAGCGTCGATGCTAACCGGTCAAGGGGCGCGGGTTGGTCGAGGCCTGCGCAGGGGCGGGGGCAGGGTTGGGCGCAAAGCAGACCTTCCGCATAACCCGCAGTAGGAGCCAGCTTGCTGGCGATCGTCCCATCCGGGGCGCCTATTGCCAGCAAGCTGGCTCCTACACGCAAGGGCGCCGATAGGTCCGGTTTGCGCCCTTCTGGCGCGTCGGAATCCCGCCCCCTTCGACCGCATTCTCGCAATCCAGCGAGACCCGACTGTGGGAGCGCCCTTGGGCGCGACCGCAGCGTTACGGATTCACCACAGACCATGGGCAGAGCGGATCTCCGCGGTCGCGCCCAAGGGCACTCCCACAGAACATCGGCCCAATTTATGCACCGAGGCGAATGCGAACTTCGCGCCCGTCGTGTGCGTACATCCCCCCAAAACACGAACGCCCGGCGGTGCCGGGCGTCGTGGGTGCGGCCGGCGGGGTCGATCAGGCCGGCTTGCGGAAGCGCAGGGTCATCCGGTCGGACTCGCCGATCGCCTGATACTTGGCGGCATCGGCCTCGTCGTGGCGGTTGCTCGGCGGCAGGGTCCAGACGCCGTTGGGATGGTCCTTGGTATCGAGCGGATTGGCATTGATCTCGCTCTTCTCCTCCAGCACGAAGCCGGCATCGGTGGCGAGCTTGATCACCTGGGCCTCGCTCATGTATCCGGAGCGGTCGCCGGCGGGCACGTCGGCATTGGCGCGGTGCTCGACCACGCCCAGCACGCCGCCCGGCTTGAGCACGGCGAAGAAGGCGCCGAACATGCCGGGGGCGCTGCCATTGTTCATCCAGTTGTGCACGTTGCGGAAGGTCAGCACCGCGTCGGCGGTGCCGGCAGCGCCGAGCGAGGGGGCGTTGCTGTCGAACTCGATCAGCTGGGTTTTGCCGAACTGGTCGGGCGCGGCGCCGAACTTGCTGCGAAGCTGCTCGTTGCTGCGCGAGTAATAGTCCCGAGCGCCCTCGCTGCTGGCCGAGGACGGGTCGATGATGGCGCCGACATAGCGGCCCTGCGGCGCAAGCCAGGGTGCGAGGATTTCCGCGTACCAGCCGCCGCCGGGGGTGATCTCGATCACCGTCATGTCAGGGCGGATGCCGAAGAACTCCAGGGTCTCCTTGGGATGACGGTAGGCGTCGCGGGCGGCGCTTTCGGCGCGCCAGCTGCCCGCGATGATCTCCTCGAGGGGCGCTGCGGCGGGCGCCGCGGGCTCGGCCGGCGCAGCGGCTTCGGCCGGGGCAGCCGGCGGAGCGGCCTGCCCGGCCGGATCGGATGTCTGGCCGCCGCAGGCGGCGAGGGCGGCGATCAGGGACACGACTAGCAGTTTGCGCATGGCGGGCAGGCTCCGGATGAAAGGCGGCAAGCCTATCAGCGTTTTCGTTACCGGGGAGTGGACGGGCGCCGAAGCGTGCGGGTTCCCGGGCGGCGAGGGACAGGGCAAGGGGAGCTGCCCTGTCCCCGCGAACAGCTCAGCTGTCGAACCGGTCGAGCGCCTTTTCCGCCTGGCCGCGCTCGAAGTCGCCGAGCTTGCGGGCGATGGCGCGGTATTCGCGGATCAGGTCGTCGTCGGCCGGCATCCGTCCGGCCAGGGCCTGCAGGGCGCGGCGGCACTCGTAGTCCGAACCGATCCCGTCAATGACCGGAAGCAGCGCCCGCGCGGCGGGAGCATCGGGCCTGGTCCGTTCGAGCAGGCTTTCGACGGCCACCCGCCGCTCGTAGTCCGAGCCGATGGTGGACAGCGCAGTGGCGAAGGCGCCGACCGCCTGGGCGTCGCTGCCGACGTGCTGGCCCAGCGACTGCAGGGCGACGCGCTTTTCGTAGTCGGAGTCGACCGTCTTGACCGCGTCCAGCGCGCGGGCAAGGGTGGCCGGCAGCAGCGGCTGCTTGGCCAGGGCCTGCAGGGCCACACGCATTTCGTAGGACGAACCCATGTCGCGCAGGGCAGCGACCCAGCGCTGCTGCAGCGCCTCGTCGGCGCCCAGCCTGGGCGCGGCCTTCTGCAGCAGCACCCGCCGTTCGTAGTCGCTGTCGATGCCGGCAGCGCCGTCGAGCACCGTGGCCAGCGCGGCCCCTGACAGCGAGGCATTCTTTACCGCGGCGACCAGGGCCACGCGGCGCTCGTAGTCACCGTCGAGCTGGACGGCGCGGTCGACTCCGGCGGCCACCGCCGGCGCGTCCAGGCCAGGCAGTTCGAAATAGACCCGCAGGTATCGGCCGCGGGCGTTGCTGTTGACGATGCGGTCGATCTCCATCAGCACGGCGCGGCTGCCGCCCTCCGCATGCAGCCGGGCGACGCGCTGTTTGGCACCGACGCCGGTCTCGCGCAGCATCCGCGGCAGGGCCTCGGCCAGCCAGCTGCGGGCCTCGGCGTCGAAGGGCCGCTCGCGCCCGTCGACCCGGTACTTTCGCTGGATCGAGCCCTTCTCGTCCTCGAGCTCAAGGCGGCGCGTCACCCCACCGGTAGTTTCCTCGAGGGTCAGCTCGTCCTCGATGGCGATGAAGTCATCCTCGGCATCGCTGAGCTCGAAATCTCCGTCGGTCTTCAGGGTCAGCTCGTAGCCCGGGCGGTCGATGTGGTAGCGCAGCGACTTTCCGAAAAAGGTGTCCATGTGCATGACCGACACCGTGCCGTTCTCCGCCGGCGGGGCAGGCGGGGCCGGGGGCGGCGGCGGGGCCGGAGGCGCAGGCGGGGCGATGCCGGCGGCGGCGATCACGCCCTGCGGCGGTTCGGGCGGGGCAGGGGGGGCGGGCGGCGCTGGCGGAGCTGGCGGAGGGGGCGGCGCTGGCGCCTGCCCGGCCTCGTCGGCCAGCTCGATACGCTGGCCGGCCTCGGCGGGTGCGGCGCCGAT
Organism: Pseudomarimonas salicorniae; assembly: GCF_023156535.1. GTDB lineage: Bacteria > Pseudomonadota > Gammaproteobacteria > Xanthomonadales > Xanthomonadaceae > Pseudomarimonas > Pseudomarimonas salicorniae. The sequence continues at coordinate 424,332 of NZ_JALNMH010000001.1, forward strand.
CACCGGCAGGAGCACGGCGCAGGCGGCCAGGGTCAGTGCCAGCAGGAACTGCTGCAGGCGGCTGGGCTTGGAGGATGTCATGGTGTTTTCCTCGATGAGTTGCTGGATCCGCTCCAGCAGGGGGGAGGGGCGCCGGGCCATGGCGGCAGCCAGCGGATGGGCATCGCGCAAGGCGCGGTGTTCGGCGCACTGCAGCAGGGATTCGGCCAGCGCCCGCGGGCTGCCGGTACGCTCGGCGGCCCAGCGGTCGCAGGCCAGCTCGGCCAGGGCATCGAGCCGACGCAGGGCCAGCGGAGCCAGTGGCGACAGACCGGCCACCGCGATCAGCCCGAGGCCGAGGCGCCACCAGGCGTCGCCGCGGCGCAGATGGGCCAGCTCGTGGGCCAGGGCCGCCCGGCGCTGCTCGAGACTCAGTCGCTCGAGCGTCCACGGCGGCAGACAGATCACGTCCGGGGGCCAGGCGGCCGGGCCGGACAGTCCGTGATCCAGGCGCAGCCGGGCGCTGATCGGCCCGAGGCCCAGAGACTCGGCGGTCAGCCGGGGCAGGCTCGAGATCCGCCGCGATTCGGCCTGCCATTGGTGGGCGCGGCGCAGGACCGCGGCGGCGAGCACGGCCAGCCAAAGCCAGCCGGCAAGACCGGCGATGGCGGCCCAGGCGGCCCGGGCGGGCGGGGCCGCGGCGGGGACAGCGGCGCTCACCGTCGAGGGGCTCGCGACGACGGCCGGCGCGCTCCGGGGAGCCGGCGCCGGTAAGACAGGGGAAACCGCCGGCGCGGCGATACGGTTCGGCTCGGACCGGGGGGATGCGGCGATCGGCGCAGCGGCGGGGGCAGGGGGAGCGGCGAGATCCGCCAGCGGGGACTCGACCTGCCAACTGCCGCGTGGTCCTGCGGCCGGCAGGCAGAGCACCAGCAATGGCAGCAGGAAGGCCGCGCGCCAGGCCTGCTCGCGCAGGGCGGCGCCGCGCAGCAGGCCAGCGCGCTCCAGCGCCCAGACCAGGCCCAGCAGCGCGCTGGTATGCAGGCAGAGCTGCAGCCAGCCGGACAGCAGTGAAATGCCCAGTTCAGTCATGGCGGCCGCCCTTGTCGGCGTCGAGCAGGGCCCGGGCGCGGGTCAGGTCGCCGGGCTGGATCTCCTCCTCGCGCAGCAGATGGGCCAGCAGGGCGCGGGCATCGCCGCCGAACAGGCTGCCGAGCAGGCCGCTGACCATCGACCGTCGCACCTCGTGCTCGGCGATACGCGGGCGATAGCAGACCTGTCGACCGTCGCGGCGGGCGCTCAGCAGGCCGCGCTTCTCCAGTCTCGACAGCAGGGTGGCCACCGTCGTGTAGGCGAGGTCGCGGCTGCCCGCCAGGGCCTCGGCGACCTCGGCCGTGCTGGCCTCTCCACGCGCCCAGAGCACGCGCATCAGGTCCAGCTGGAGGTCGGAGAGGGCGATGTCCCGGTTCTCGTCCATTTCGTCTTCTACAGGTGTCGTACTACAGTTGTAGAAGAAATACCCCAGTCGGACACGGGCCACAAGTCATGGGTGTCGCCGACGCCCGGCTGAACGACGCTGGACCCCCTCTCCCGCGGCGCCCTCGGCTCGAATAGAATCCGCGCCGATCTTCCGCCCGGCGGCCGCGCTGGCGCCCGGTCCGCGGAAGTGAACCCTCCCCGCCTCCCCTGTTTCGCGGTGTCCTGCATGGGTCATCCGTGCCTGTCGTGCGGCGCCTGCTGCGCCCATTTCCGTGTTGCCTTCCACTGGTCCGAGGCCGAGCCCTTCCTGGGCGGGACCGTGCCGCCACAGCTGACCGAGAAGCTCGACCCCCATCGCCTGGCCATGCGCGGCACGCAGGCCCGGGCACCGCACTGCACCGCGCTGCAGGGAGCCGTCGGCGGGGAGGTGGCCTGCGCCATCTATGCCCAGCGGCCCTCCCCTTGCCGGGAGTTGGAGGCGGCCTGGGAATTCGGCCGGCCGAGCCCGCAGTGCGATCGCGCACGCGCCGCCCATGGGCTGCCGGCGCTGACCCCGGACAGCTGGATCGATCCCCTCGGTCCCGGCCAGGCGCCCCTGCCGCGCAGCGCCTGACGCGCGGGTGGGGCTGGGGCACACTGCCCGCTCCCCCTGCCGGAGTCGCCGATGACACCCCGTCCCTGCCCCTGGCCCCGGCTTGAGCGCATCGGCCTGGTCGCTGCCGTCACCGCCGCCCTGATCGCCTCGGGAATCGCCCCGCACGATCGCCTGACCTGGTTCATGGAGGTGGTCTGGGTGGTGGTCGGACTCCCTCTGGTGGTGCTCCTCTGGCCGCGCTTTCCGCTCAGCCGCCTGCTCGGCTGGCTGCTTGCCCTGCACGCCCTGGTGCTGGTCTACGGCGGCGCCTATACCTACGCCCTGACCCCGCTCGGACTCTGGGCACAGGAGGTCTTCGACCTGGCCCGCAACCACTACGACCGGCTTGGACACCTGATGCAGGGGTTCGTCCCGGCCATCCTTGCCCGCGAGCTGCTGCGACGTCTGACCCCGCTGCAGCCGGGCGGCTGGCTGGCCTACCTGTGCGTCGCCGCCGCGCTCAGCTTCAGCGCCTTTTTCGAGCTGCTGGAATGGTGGGCGGCGCTGATCTGGGGCGGCGCGGCCGACGCCTTCCTCGCCACCCAGGGCGACGTCTGGGATACGCAATGGGACATGTTCTGCGCCCTGCTCGGCGCCTGCCTGTCCCTGATGCTCTTTTCGTCCCTGCATGAGCGGCAGCTGGGCGGGCTGAAGGGCTGATTGCGGTGTGGCGATCCGGTTTGGGTGCGAAGTGCGCATTCGAACCGGCGCATCAAAGGGGCCGGCTTTCTGTGGGAGCGCCCTTGGGCGCGACCGCGGAGATCCGCTCTGGCCGCGGTCCGTGGTGAATCCCTAGCGCTGCGGTCGCGCCCAAGGGCGCTCCCACAGTCGGGTCTCGTTGAACTGCGCGAATGCGGTCGAAAGAGGGCAGATTTCAGACGCGCCGGAAGGGCGCAAACCGGACCTGGCAGCGCCCTTGCGTGTAGGAGCCAGCTTGCTGGCGATCGTCCCGTCCGGCGCGCCTGTCGCCAGCAAGCTGGCTCCTTCATTCGGGTTCTGCGGAAGGTCTGCTTTGCGCCCATTGCTGGTCCGGCCGCCTCCCTCGGCCACTCCCAGGTCTTCGGCCCGATGCCGAGGCCCGATGTGAACGCGCTCACCCCGATTTCACGATGGGGTTAGGATGCGGGGACCATTTCCGAGGGGGAGATTGCCAATGCGCCTGCTCAAGGGCCTGTTTTTCCTGATCGTATTCCTGGTCGCGGTCTTTGCGGGGGTCGGCTGGTTCCTGCCGGACCGGGTCGAGGTGGAACGCGACATCGTCATCGACCGGCCGCCGGCCGAGGTGTTTGCCCTGCTCGACGGATTCGGCCGCTTCAACGAGTGGTCACCCTGGCGCGACTACGATGCGACCGCGACCTACGAGTACGCGGGGCCGGCGCGCGGCGTCGGGGCGATCATGCGCTGGCGTGGGGACGCCGGCGAGGGCTCGCAGGAAATCGTCGCGATGGAGCCGCCGAACTCGATCACCGTGAAGCTCGATTTCGGCACGGACGGCGTGGCCACGTCCCACTACCTGCTGCGGCCCGCCGGCGCCGGCACGCGACTGGTCTGGCGCTTCGAGTTCGACGCCGAAGGCCATCTGGTTTCGCGATGGTTCAACCTGTTGCTGGACCGGATGATCGGCCCCGACTACGAGCGTGGCCTGGCCGACCTCAAGGTGCTGGCCGAGTCGCAGCCGGCCGAGGTCGCGCCGCCGCCGGCCGAGGAGGCGCCGCAGGAGCCGATGGAGGGCGAGGCAGCCGAGGCCGGCGAAGAAGCGGCGGCCGGCGATGGCGCGGAAGAGGCGCCGGCGGAAGCCTCCACCGAGGGCGACGCGGGCTGATCCGCCAGCGGACCGGCGGCGGCCGGACTGGCGCAACGAAAAACGGCCCCGCAGGGCCGTTTTTCATGTCGCACAGGTGCTCACAGACTCAGGCCACGAACAGCGCCTTCATCTTCTTCATCGCCTGCGACTCGATCTGGCGGATGCGTTCGGCGCTGACGCCGTACTCGTCAGCCAGATCCTGCAGGGTCACCTTGCCCTTCACGTCCAGCCAGCGGCGACGGATGATGTCGCGCGAGCGCTCGTCGAGACGCGCCAGGCCCTGACGCAGGCGCTCGAGCTGGTCGCCCTCCTCGTCGTCGCGCTCATAGGTCATCGACGGGTCGGCGCCATGATCTTCCAGGAAGGCTGCCGGCGCGGGCGGCACGTCATCATCGGCGTCGACCGGAGCGTCGAAGCCGATGTCGCGGCCGTTGAGCCTGGCTTCCATCTCCATCACCTCGGCGACCGGGACGTTCAGGTCGCGGGCCACGGCCTGGACCTCGTCCTGGTTCATCCAGCCCAGGCGCTTCTTCGACTTGCGCAGGTTGAAGAACAGCTTGCGCTGCGCCTTGGTCGTGGCGACCTTGACGATGCGCCAGTTGCGCAGGATGAACTCGTGCATCTCGGCCTTGACCCAGTGCACGGCAAAGCTGACCAGACGCACGCCCTGGGTCGGGTCGAAGCGCTTGACCGCCTTCATCAGGCCGATGTTGCCTTCCTGGATCAGATCACCCATCTGCAGGCCGTAGCCGTTGTAGCCGCGGGCGACGTGAACCACGAAGCGCAGGTGCGAAAGCACCAGCTGGCGGGCGGCGTCCAGATCGTCCTCCTCGCGGAAGCGATGGGCCAGATCCTGCTCTTCCTCGAGGGTGAGCATCGGAATCCGGTTGACGGCGGTGATGTAGGCATCCAGCGAACCCAGCGCGCTGGGAATCGGCAGGTTGTTGGCTACCAGGGCAGTCGACATCGTTTTCTCCATGGGGCCGGAGTCTAGCACTCGAGGTATTAGAGTGCTAAAGCCAGCGTGAAGTTCCCCTTAGCCGATGCCACCGCTGGGGCATGAATTCATGCATCCGCAAGCTTCCCGGCGCAAACCTAACTGGGGACGGCGACGCCGGATTCAAGCCCGGGCCCGACCCCAGGCGCGGCAGGGCGCTCAGTGGGGATCGCGCCAGAGCCGGAACAGGGTGATCCCGACCAGCAGCCCGGCCTGGCCCAGCAGCACCGCCAGCACCCCGCCGCCGCCCGCCATCAGGATCACTCCGGACACGAGCACCGAAAGCCCGGTCCACGGCACACCCGAACCCATTTCCTTCTCGCCGGCGTGCCAGAAGAAGGCGGCGCAGGCCAGGGCGAATACGAAACCCATCGAGTAGAAGGGCATCTTCAGGCCTCCGCAGGCAGCGACCAGTCGATCGGCCGGCCGCCGCGCCCGCGCAGATAGCGGTTGGCGGCCGAGAAGTGTCCGCAGCCGATAAAGCCGCGGTAGGCCGAGAGCGGCGAGGGATGCGGCGCGCGCAGGACGCAGTGGCGCTGGCGGTCGACCAGGGCGCCCTTCTTCTGTGCGTAGCTGCCCCAGAGCATGAAGACCAGCCCCTCGCGCTCGCGGTTGAGCAGGTCGACGATGGCGTCGGTGAAGCCTTCCCAGCCCTTGCCGGCATGGCTGCCCGCCTGCCCGGCGCGGACGCTGAGCACGGCGTTGAGCAGGAGCACGCCCTGGTCGGCCCAGTGGATCAGGCAGCCGTGGCGGGGTTTGGGCAGGCGCAGCTCCGGGTCGCGCTCGATCTCGGCGAAGATGTTCTGCAGCGAAGGCGGCGGCGGCACGCCGGGCGGCACCGAGAAGCTCAGGCCATGGGCCTGGCCCGGGCCGTGGTAGGGGTCCTGACCGAGGATCACCACCCGCACCGACTCGAAGGGCGTGTGGTCGAGCGCGGCGAACATCTGCGCACCGGGCGGGTAAACGGTGCGCCCGGCGCGCTTCTCGGCGCGCAGGAATTCACCGAGGCCCTGCATCGCCGGGCTTGCGAACACCGGCGCCAGGCGCGATTTCCAGGACGGACCCAGGCGAACCCGCGCCTCGCCCGCGGCCTCGGCACTCATGCCTTCGACTGCGCGACCTTGTCCCGCATCATCCGGCCCACCCGCAGCTGGAAGAGCAGCTTGGTGACCAGCAGGCGCTCCTCGATCGGCTTCTGCACCAGGTCATTGGCGCCCAGGCGCAGCAGGGCCGACTGGTTGGCCGGGTTGTCATCGCCGGTCATGACCAGAATCGGCAGCTGCGATTTGGCATAGCCGAACACGTTGCGGACATGCTCGAGCAGGTCGTGGCCGGTCAGCCCGCCCTTGAGGTAGACATCGGTCAGCACGATGTCGGGACCGGGAATGCGGCCCTGGGCCATGGCCGTCTCGAGGTGGGCGATGGCGTCCTCGACGCTGATCACGTGGATCACCGACAGACCGTTCTTTTCCAGCATGCGCCGGGTGGCCATGGCCACGACCTTGCTGTCCTCGACGTAGAGCACCTCGCCCCCGCCGCTGTTGCCGCCAGCGACGTAGCCGTGGATGAAGGTGGTCAGCGCGGCAAAGCCGAGCGACTTGTCGAAGTAGTCGGTGACGTCATCGCCGAAACTGCGGTTGACCAGGCGCTCCTGCACATCGCCGGAAACGACGATGATCGGGATATAGGCCTGCGGCGCGTGCTCGCGGACGTAGTGGGCGAGTTCCAGGCCGTCCATGTCCGGCAGACGCAGGGCGGTGGTGACCAGGTCGACCACACCCTCCTGCAGGGCGGCCTTGGCCTCGGCGCCGGTCTCGCAGGAGATCACCGAGACGTTCGGCACGTCCTTGACCAGCAGGGTCTCGATCATCCTGCGCACGACCTTGGACCCGTCCACGACCATGATCCGCGGACTGTCCGAACTGATATGCCGGGTGATGCCGGCAACGCTCATGCGGTGCTCTCCGACTGTCTGAGGTGGTGGCCCACGGCCGCGGCCGCGCCCGCCATGCCGAGCAGGGCGGCAAGGGCTGCGACCGCCAGCAGCTCGCTGGCCGACCAGAGTACCAGCCTGAAGCTGCCGCCGTAGCTTGCCACCAGCCGGGCCAGAGGCGGCGCCAGCCAGCTGCCGGCTAGCCAGGTCACGCCTCCGGCGATCGCGCCGGCAAGACCGCCGTAGAGCGCGCCAAGGTAGAGGAACGGGCGGCGCACCCAGCGATCGGTGGCGCCGAGCAGGCGCAGGGTGAGGATCTCCTCGCTGCGGTCCTGGATCTCCAGCCGCACCGTGTTGCCGACCACCAGCACCAGACCGGCGCCGAGCAGGGCGGCGGCCAGCAGGGCCAGATGCCGGGCCAGCTGCAGCCAGGCGGCGAGGCGCTCGCGCCAGGCGGCGTCGTGGACCACCTGATCGACGCCGGGCTCGGCGCGCAGCGCCTCCACCAGGGCATGGTCATCGGCCCCCTCGCGCGGCGCGACCAGCAGCACCCAGGGCAGCGGATTGCGCTCCAGCACCGCCAGGGTCGGCGCCAGGGCGCGGTCGGCCTGGAGTTCGCTGAGGCCCTGCTCGGGACTCTGCAGGACGACCTCGGCCACCCGCGGGTCGGCATTCCAGCGTGCCGCCGCGGTGCGTGCCGCAGCCGAGTCGGCCGCCGGATCGAGGAACACGGCGATGTCGCGTGATTCGCGCAGGCCGGCGCTGAAGCGCTGCGCCTCCTTGACCAGACCGCCAAGGCAAAGCGGCAGGGCCACCGCCAGTGCCAGCACCGCCAGGGTCAGCAGGCTGGCGAAGGGCCGCGCGGCCAGCCGGCCGAGCGCATCGGCCAGCGCCGTGCGGTGGGCGCGGCGCCAGGCGGCAAAGCCACCGATCCTCGGACCGCGGCTCATGAACCGCCCTCCGCGGGCGGGCGGAAGTCGTCGATCAAGCGGCCGTGATCCAGGACCAGGGTGCGCCGGCGCATGCGCTTGATCAGGGGCAGGTCGTGGCTGGCCACCAGCACCGAGGTGCCGCGGGCCGGCAGCTCGGCGAAGACCTGCATGACGTCGGCGGCCAGTTGCGGGTCGAGATTGCCGGTGGGCTCGTCGGCGACCAGCAGGGGCGGCTGGGCGACGATGGCGCGGGCGATGCCGACACGCTGCTGCTCACCCGCCGAGAGCATGGCCGGACGGGCCGCACCGCGGTCGCCGAGGCCCAGGCGCTCCAGCACCGAACGCACCCGCTTGCCGATCTCGGCGCCTGCGTAGCCGGCGATCAGCAGTGGCAGGGCGACGTTGTCGAAGACGCTGCGGTCGGCCAGCAGGCGGTGGTCCTGGAACACCACGCCGACCCGTCTGCGATGCGCCGGCAGGGTCCGCCGGCCGAGCTTGGCCAGGTTGCGGCCCTCGAACAGCACGGTGCCGCGGCTGGCTCGATCGGCGCCATTGACCAGGCGCAGCAGGGTGCTCTTGCCGGCACCGGAGTGCCCGGTGACAAAGACCATCTCGCCGGCTGCGACCTCGAAGCTGACCTCGGACAGCGCCTGCAGTCCGGCGGCAAAGCGCTTGCTCACCGCGTCGAAATGCAGCAACGCACTCACGGCAGCGGACTCCGGTTGGCTCTCATCAGCGTACCAATGTGTTCAGTTCGAAGATCGGCAGGAGGATGGCGAGGACGATGAACAGTACCAGCCCTCCGACCGCGATGATGACCAGCGGGCCGAGCGCGGCGCTGGCGACGCCGACCGCGGTGTCCAGTTCGCGTTCGCCATGGGCGGCCGCCTCGTCGAGCATGGCGTCGAGCCGCCCGCTGCGCTCACCGCTCTGCACCAGGCGCACGGCGATCGGCGGGAACTGCCCGCTATCGGCCAGCGCGCGGCCGAAGCCCTGGCCCTCGCGCACCCGCTGCGCCACCCGACCCAGGGCCTCGCGCATCGGCAGGGTGGTGACCACCTGGGCGGCGATCTGCAGGGCCTCCAGCAGGGGCACGGCGCTGCTCACCAGCAGGGCCAGGGTGCGGGCGAAGCGCGCACTGTCGGCGGCCCGCAGCAGTGGACCGAACAGCGGGACCGCCAGCAGGCCGGCCTGGATCCGGCGGCGGCCGGCCGGGGTACGCAGGGCGGCCAGCACGGCGCCGATCACGACCAGCGCCATCAGGCCGATCCAGGCGCCCTGCTCACGCAGCCCGTCGGAGACCGCGATCAGGGTGCGCGTGGCCCAGGGCAGGGCCTGGCCCTGCTGGACGAAAACCGTGGTGACCTGGGGCACCACGTAGACCATCAGCCCGCTGACAACCGCCAGGGCCACCACGGTGAGCAGCAGGGGATAGGTCAGGGCCATCAGGATGCGCTGACGCAGCGCGGCACTGGCCTCGGCGTGGTCGGCCAGGCGCCGCAGCACCTGGTCAAGCCGCCCCGCGGATTCGCCGGCCGCCACCGAGGCACGGAACAGCCGGGGGAAGGTATCCCCCTGCTCGGCCAGCGCGCTGGCCAGCGCCGCGCCTTCCATGACCCGGGCACGCAGGGTGAGCACCACGGCCTGCAAACGGCCCTCGCTGGCCTCGGCCAGCGCCGACAGTGCCTCGTCGATCGGCAGGCCGCTGCCGACCAGCACAGCCAGCTGGCGCGAGAACAGGGCGAGCTGGGCGGTGCGCAGACGCTGCCCGGGGCCACCGCCCTCGCCGAGCGCGGAGACCTCCAGCGGATGCAGGCCGCGCTCACGCAGCAGAGACCGCGCCGCGCGGGGGGTATCAGCCTGGACCACCCCGCGTTGGCGGCGGCCATCGGCATCCAGAACCTGGTAGGCAAAAGCGGGCATCGCGGAAGTTTACGGGAAGGCTCACCGCTTCTTCGCCGGACGAAGCCGCCGCGGATCGGGCCATCGGCCTTGCCGCACCGCCGCATCCGGCTCAGACTTGCGCCCTCCCCGCCCTGCAAGCCGAGATCCGATGCCTGCCGCCCAGGTGCTGGTGGTCGACGACGAACCCGACATCCGCCAGCTCGTCCAGGAGATCCTCGAAGACGAAGGCTATGCCGTGCGCACGGCCGCCCACGCCGAGGCGGCCCGGTCGGCGGTGGCGGAGCGGGTGCCCGATGCCATCCTGCTCGACATCTGGATGCCGGAGACCGACGGCGTAGCCCTGCTGCGCGAATGGGCCGAGGGCCCGGGCCTGCCCTGCCCGGTGGTGATGATGTCCGGCCACGGCACGGTCGAGACCGCCGTCGAGGCCACGCGTCTGGGCGCCTGGGACTTCATCGAGAAACCGATCGCCCTGGCCAAGCTGCTGATCACCCTGCAGCGGGCGCTGGAAGCCGGCGCCCTGCGCGAAGCCAACCAGGCCCTGCGCGCGCAGATCCTGCCCGAGCTGGCTCCGGTCGGCGACAGCGCGCCGATCCGCGCCCTGCGCGAGCAGCTCGGCCGGCTCGCCCGCCACGAGGCGCCGGTGCTGCTGCGCGGCGAGGCCGGTACGCGCAAGGAGTCGCTGGCGCGCTGGTTGCACCAACTCGGCGACCGCCGCGACGGGCCCTTCGTCACCGTCGCGGCCGGGGCGATCAGCGAGGCCCAGGCAGCCAGCACCCTGTTCGGCGCCGAGGAGGGCGGCGTGGTCTCCCCCGGCCTGCTCGAGCGGGCCCAGGGCGGCAGCCTGTTCCTCGACGAGGTGGCGGCGCTCGGCCCCGAGCTGCAGCGGCGCCTGTGCGCCGCGCTGGAGCGCCGCGAGCTGCTGCGCGTCGGCGGTCTCAAGCCGGTGCCGCTGGACGTGCGGGTCATCGCGGCCACCGCCATGGACCTGGAGGCCGAGCGCGCCGCCGGGCGCTTCCTCGATGAGCTGTACTTCCAGATCGCGGTCGTCCCGGTCGAGGTGCCCGCCCTGCGCGACTGCGTCGAGGACATTCCGGAGCTGGTCTCGAGCATTGTCGAGCAGCTGGCCCGCCAGCAGCTGCCGCCGCGCGAGTTCAGCACCGCGGCGCTCAAGCGCCTGGCCCGGCATGACTGGCCGGGCAATGCCCGCGAGCTGCGCAACCTGGTCCAGCGCCTGCTGCTGCTCGGCGAGCCCGGGCCGGTCAGCCTGGCCGAGGTCGAGTCCGCGCTCGGCCAGCGCGGGGCGGCCGCGCGGGAGCCCGGCGAGGGTTTCGAGGTCGCCCTCGACCTGCCCCTGCGCGAGGCCCGCGAGCGCTTCGAGCGCCACTATCTGCTGCAGCAGCTGCAGACCGTCGGTGGCAGCGTCGGCAAGCTGGCCAAACTGGCCGGCGTCGAGCGCACGCATCTCTATCGCAAGCTGAAAGAGCTGGGCGTGGACATCCGCGCCAGCAGGGAGGCCTGACATGCCGGGGCACAGCTCGCCATGAAAATCATCATCCTCGGTGCCGGCCAGGTCGGCTCTTCGGTGGCCGCGGCGCTGTCATCGGAGAACAACGACATCACCGTGGTCGACAACGACCCCTCCAAGCTCAAGGAGCTGGCCGAGCGGCTCGACATCCGCACCGTGCAGGGCCATGCCTCGCTGCCCAGCGTGCTCGGCCATGCCGGCGCCGAGGACGCCGACCTGATCATCGCCCTGACCTCCAGCGACGAGGTCAACCTGATCGCCTGCGAGATGGCGGATATCGTCTACAAGACGCCGACCAAGATCGCCCGCCTGCGCGAGGCGGAGTACCTGCAGCACCCCGAGCTGACCGCCAAGACCCGCGCCGCGGTGGACGTGGCGATCAGCCCGGAGGGTCTGGTCTGCCAGCACGTGCAGCGCCTGATCGAATATCCCGGCGCGCTGCAGGTGCTGGACTTCGCCGACGGCCGTGCCCAGCTGGTGGCGGTTCGCGCGGTACCCGGCGGCGCCCTGGTCGGGCACGAGATCCGCGACCTGCGCACCCATCTTCCCGAGGAGGTCGACGCCCGCGTGGCGGCGATCTTCCGCGACGGCCGGCCGATCATCCCCGAGGCCAGCACCCGCATCGAGTCCGGCGACGAGGTCTTCTTCCTCGCCGACCGCCGCGACATCCGCACCGTGATGAGCGAGCTGCGCCGGGTGGAACGGCCGGTGAAGCGCGTGTTCATCGCCGGCGGCGGCAATATCGGTCGCAACCTCGCCCGGGCTCTGGAAAGCCAGTTCAACGTCAAGGTGCTGGAGCGCAGCAAGGACCGCGCCAAGCGCATCGCCGAGGACCTGCTCAACTCCATCGTGCTGGTCGGCGACTGCGCCGACGAGGCCCTGCTGCGCGAGGAGAACATCGACCAGACCGACGTCTACTGCGCGCTGACCAATGACGACGAGGCCAACATCCTCTCGGCGATGCTGGCCAAGCGGCTCGGTTGCCAGCGGGTCATCGCCCTGATCAACCGCCCGGCCTACGCCGAGCTGGTCGAGGGCGGCACCATCGACATCGCGGTCAGCCCGCAGCAGGTAACGCTCGGCGCCCTGCTGACCTGGATCCGCCAGGGCACGATGGTTCGCGTGCACTCGCTGCGCCGCGGCATGGCCGAGGCGATCGAGGCGGTCGCGGTCGGCGACCGGCGCACGTCCAAGGTGATCGGCCGCGCGCTGGAGGAGCTGCAGCTGCCCGATGCCGCCACCATCGGCGGCATCGTCCGTGGCGAGAAGCTGCTGATCGCGCACCATGACGTGGTGATCGAGCCCAACGACCACGTCATCGTGTTCCTGGTCGACAAGCGCCAGCTGTCCAAGGTGGAAGCGCTGTTCCGCACCGACGCGACCTGGATCTGAGCGTGCTCGAGTCACTGCCGCTGCGGCTGAAGGCCATGCTCCGGGTGCTCGGCGTGATCATCGCGCTCTCCTCGTTCTCCAAGCTGCCTCCGGCCCTGCTCGCCGTCGCGCTCGGCGAGGACACCGCGCACGTGTTCTTCAGCAGCTTCGCTCTGACCGCGGCGCTCGGTGCCCTGCTCTGGTGGCCGTTCCGCCAGGTCCACTACGAACTGCGCCTGCGCGACGGCTTCCTCATCGTGACCCTGACCTGGCTGCTGGCCAGCCTCGTGTCTTCGCTGCCCTTCATGTATGCGCCGCCCAACCTCAGCTTCACCGCGGCGATGTTCGAGGCGACCTCGGGCCTGACCACCACCGGGGCGACCATCATCGTCGGCCTCGACGAGCTGCCGAAATCGGTGCTGTTCTACCGCCAGTTCCTGCAGTTCATCGGCGGCATGGGCGTGGTCGTGCTCTCGGTGGCGATCCTGCCGATGCTGAAGATCGGCGGCACCCAGCTGTTCCGCGCCGAAAGCGGCGGGATGACCCGCGACACCAAGCTCACCCCGCGCATCGCCGACACCGCCAAGGCCCTGTGGGGCGTGTACATCGGGCTGAACCTGCTCTGCGCGCTGGCCTTCTGGGCGGGCGGCATGAACCTGTTCGACGCCGTCTGCCACGCGATGGCGACCATCTCCACCGCCGGCTTCTCGCCCTACGACGCCAGCTTCGGCCACTTCGACAGCGACCTGCTGGAGTGGATCGCGGTGGTCTTCATGCTGGTCGGCGGCATCAACTTCGGCCTGCATTTCCTGGCCTGGCGGCGGGCCACCATGGGCGTGTTCTTCACCGACTCCGAGCTCAAGGCCTTCCTGCGCATCGTCGGCGTGGTGAGCGTTGTGGTCGGCCTGATCCTGTTCCTCGGCGGCGACTTCGAAAGCCCCTACGATGCCTTCCGCCACGCCACCTTCCAGGTGGTCTCGAACATCACCACCACCGGTTTCGCCACCACCGGGTTCTCGGCCTGGTCCGGCATGGCGCCGCTGCTGCTGGTCGGCCTTGCGATCATCGGCGGCTGCGCCGGCTCGACCACCTCGGGACTGAAGATTGCCCGCGTGGTCATGCTGATGCGCCAGGGCTACCGCGAGGTCAAGCAGCTGGTCCACCCGCGAGGGCGGTTCCTGGTCAAGATGGGCGGGCGTCCGGTGTCCGAGAGCGTCGTGCTATCGGTGTCCGGCTTCATTGCGCTGTGGATGTTCTGCTTCATCGCCATGGTCCTGGCCATGAACGCCACCGGGCTCGACATCCTGTCCAGCTTCGGCGCCACGGTGGCGACCTTCGCCAACCTCGGCCCCGGCCTCGGCGACGTCGCCAGCAACTTCGCCGACGTCAACGGCGTGGCGGTCTGGCTCGGCACCTTCGGCATGCTGCTGGGGCGTCTGGAGGTGTTTTCCGTGCTGGTCCTGCTCACGCCGAGCTTCTGGCGCGAGTAGCGCATCCTCCAGCTCTGCGCTGAGCTCGGCGAGCAGCTCGCGGGCGACCGCGTAGGGCAGGGAGCGCAGCACCGTGGCGCCGCGCCACTGCGAGGCCCCGGCGCTGTCCGCCACCAGATCGGCCATTCCGGCGCGGCGGTCGAACGGGCTTTGCACGAGACGCAGCACCTGGATACGCGACAGATCGAGCATCTGCCACTCGCGCTCCAGCCAGCCGTAGCGCCAGAACAGCAGGTTACCGCGGCGGGCGAAACCGGCGAAGCGGGCGCTGGCCCGGGCATGCTGGATGGGCAGCAGGACCGCGGCCAGCATGGGCATGGCCTGCGGGCCGAAGCCGATCAGCTGCATGCAGACGATGCCGAGCACGATCAGCGACGGCCACAGCGCCCAGCGGCGCCAGGCCAGCGGATGCACCGGCTCCCAGTCCAGCGCCTCCAGATCGGCCTCGGGCAGCCAGCGCCGCAGCAGGGCATCAGCCCGCTGTCGCGGCGCCACCGGCACCAGTGACTCACCGGCGCGCTCCTCGTTTACCGCGGCGCTGCCGGCGGTCTCCGCGCTGAGGGTGCGCAGGCCCACGGCGCGCAGCAGGAAGGGTTCGCCGAGGATCCAGCGCTGCACCTTGTGCACCGGCACATGCGCACGTAGCCGGGTCAGCAGGCCACCTTCGGCGGACAGGCGCACGCCTTCTTCGCGAAGGGTGAAGCCATGGAAGCGCAGCACGGTCAGGATCACGCCCAGCAGGCGCAGGGCCAGCGAGGCAGCGGTGAACAGCAGCACCGCGGTGAGCAGGAAGGACAGGCCGAAGACCACGCCGCCCAGCCATTGGTAGACCGACTCCGCGCCGTTGGCGGCCATCCGCCCCATGCTGCCGATATCCAGCTGCCAGGCGGCACCGAAAATGGCGGCGATGACGATCATGCCGCGGTTGCTGGACAGCCCGAGCCAGATCAGGTGGTGCAGCGGAATCCGCAGCAGCGGCTCGCCCGCTTCGGCGATTCCGGCGGATGCCTCGGTGCCGGCCCCGCGGGGATCCTGCGCCTCGCGTCGGGCTGCGCGGATCAGCGATTCCAGCGACTCGGCATCGCGCAGCGAAAGCACGCGCATCTGCGCTTCGGCCTCGACTCCGGCGCGGGCGGACTCGAGGCGCACCTCGGCGACCTTGAACAGACGGTGCAGCAGGTTCTGCTGCAGCACGATATTGCTGATCCGGGCGAAGGGCACGTGGCGCTCGGCGCGGGTGAACCAGCCCGAGCGGACCACCAGCTCGTCGCGTTCGATGCGGAAACGATAGGTGTAGTAGCGGAACACCGCGGCCAGGGTCAGTGCACCGGCGGCGACGGCGGCCGCGGCTTCCTGCCAGTCGCCGCCGCGGCCGAAGACCAGCAGGGCGATCAGCGGAAGGGCGAACTCGCGCAGCTGGGCCAGCAGCACGAACAGCCAGGACCACGGGTGCAGCCGGCGCTCGCCGGCGGCGACCAGGGCCTCGGCGCGCTCAGAGCTGCCGGTCATGGCCCTGCAGCAAGGCATCGCGCAGCGCCAGCGCGCGCTCGGCTGGCAGGCCGGCGAGACGGATCGCGGCGGATTCGGTGCCGGCGGTGAACACGGTCAGGTCGGCAAGGCCCCAACGCCGGTCCAGCGGCCCCTGGTGGACATCGGTGTGCTGGACCCGCGAGCGCAGCACGCGGATGCGGCTGCGCCACCAGACGCCGCGGCGGATCTCCAGGCCCCGTGCATCGAGACGGTAGCGGGTGCGGGCGAAGCGCAGGGCGGCGTAGCGCCAGCCGAGCATCACCGCCAGCGCGCCGACGGCCAGCGCCAGCAGGCCCAGCATCCAGCGCTCGTCGGGCACCCACTCGTTGGCCCTCAGAACGATCCACAGGGCCAGCACGGGCACCAGGCCGAAGCCCATGCCGACCAGGCAGGCGGTCATCCGCATGCCGAGGATCGCCCGCGGGTGCAGGGCCTCGAAGCTGTCCAGCTCGTTCGATTCTGCGCTCATGCATCCCCCGACGCGTCGGCGGCTGGCGCGTGACCGGCAAGATAGGGATTGGTCAGCCCCGGCGCGGCCCGCGAGAAGCGCTTGTAGGTCCACTGGTACTGCTCGGGGGCCAGGGCGACGCAGGCCTCGACGCCGGCGTTCAGCGCCGCGGTGGCGACCCCGGGATCGGGATCGGCAATGCCCGGCAGGGCCGGCAGGAAATGCACAGCAAAGCCGCGCGCGTCCGGCAGCCGCCGGGCGACGCCGAAGACCACCTCGACCCCGGCCCGCGCGGCCAGCCGGGAGAGCAGGGTCATGGTCAGCGCCGGGCGGCCGAAGAAGGGCGCGAACTCGCCCTCGCCGACCTTGGGCTGCTGGTCCGGAAGGATGCCGAGGATGCGACCGTCCTTCAGCGCCTTGAGCATCTTGCGCACGCTGGAGGGCTGCGCCGGCAGCTGCTCGACGGCATCGCCGCCGCGGCCGCTGAGCAGGATCTCCCCGGCCGGCCCCCACTGCGGCTCGCGGTAGACGATGGACAGAGGCCCACAGGCGGCAAGGTAGTGGCCGAACAGCTCCCAGTTGCCAAGGTGCGGCGCGGCGACGATCACCCCGCGGCCGTCGGCCCGCGCCGCGTCGAGCAGCTCGCGACCGTGGACCTCGACGATCCAGCGCTGGCTGGCGGCCGCTGGGCGGGTCCAGATCCGCGCGCATTCGAGCACGGCGCAGGCCGTGTGGCGGAGCGTGGCGCGGTGCATCGCCTTACGCGTGGCGGCGTCGCGCCGGGCGAAGCACAGCGCCACGTTGACCCGGGCCACCCGCGACTCGCGCGTATCCAGACGCGCACTGCACCAGGCCAGCGCCGCAGCCAGCCGCTGCAGGGCCGCCAGCGGCAGGGCGCCGAGCAGGCCAAGCAGGGTCCGGGCGATGGTTGTCAGCCAGCGGTTGGGAGCGGTCATGGGGGCCCGAGTCTAAACGCGCCGCCGGCCGAGCAGGCTGGTCAGGATCGATCCGCCGACCACCAGGGCCGCACCGAGGCCGCCCAGCAGGCCGATCGACTCCGGGCTGACCCAGACCGGCGCCAGGCGATGCGCCACCTCGACCGTGACCAGGGTCAGCAGCGGGGTCAGCGCCAGCACCACCGAGACCCGCGAGGCCTCCCAGTGGGCGAGCGCCTCGGCGAAGGCGCCGTAGGCAGCCAGAGTGTTGAACGCGCAGTAGACCAGAAGCCACCACTGTGTTGAGGACAGCGTCCACAGCCGGGCCGGCTCGGCGAAGGGCAGCAGCACGACCGCCGCCAGCAGGTAGATGCACCAGAGGATGGTCTGCGAGCCGAGCTGGCGCAGCAGCTGCTTCTGCAGCAGCGCGTAGATCGCCCAGACCAGGGCGGCCAGCACGATCAGCGCGGCGCCCGTGCCGTAGGCGCCGGCGTCGGCCTGCCGGCCGAGCTGATCGGCGAAGAAGAGTCCGAGGCCGCCGGTGACCAGGAGCAGGCCGAGCCACTGGCCGAGGCTGAAGCGCTCGCCGAAGACGAAGATCCCGCCCAGCGCCATCAGCAGGGGGGCGAGCTGGATCAGCAGCTGGGCATTGCCCGGTGAGGTACGGTCGAGGCCGAACAGGTAGAACACGTAGTTGCCGATCAGCGTTGCTCCGGCGAGCAGCAGCAGCCCCCAGTGCCGAGGTGCCAGCCGGGCCAGCGGCGCGAAGCCGCGGCGGCTGGCCAGCCACAGGCCCATGCCCAGCGCGGCAAAGGCGAAGCGGAACCAGGTCACGGTCAGCGCGTCCAGCGCCCCGAGCACGCCCTTCAGGGCCACCGGCAGGGTGGCCCAGAACGAGGCGGTGGCGAAGGCGAGCAGCAGGCCGAGCTGCCAGCGGCCGGAAACGGTATGCAGGGACATGCGGGCAACTCTGGGAGGCGGGCGCGCAGTGTAGGCGGCCGGGCGCAGCGGTGGCGTACCGGCTTGCAAGGGCCGCCCCCCCGGGTATGCTGCCGGCGGACCCGACCGAGGACGCCCCATGCGCCATGCCTTGATCCTGCTTACCCTCCTGCTGCTCGGCGCCTGCGCAGGCAAGAGCGGCAGCACCAGCAAGCTGCAGGAGACCCTGTACGCCTACCAGAGCACGATCCGCTGGGGCGATCTGACCGGCGCTCTGGCCTTTGTCGACCCCGACCTGCGCGAGAAGCAGGCGCCGAGCAGCCTCGAGGAACGCCGTCTGGCCCAGCTGCAGGTCGCGGGGTACTACGTGCAGGGCAGCCAGCAGGTCGGCGAGGGCGAGTACGAGCAGATCGTCGAGATCCGCCTGGTCAACCGCAACACCCAGGTCGAGCGCAGCGTCATCGACCGCCAGACCTGGCGCTGGAGCGTCGAGGACAAGGCCTGGTGGTTGACCTCGGGCCTGCCGGATTTCTCCCAACGTTGAACCGAGGCCCGCTGGCAGCGGGCCAGACCCGCAGCCGTTCGCGCTTCCGCGCAGAATCGCGCCGCGAGCACGGATCCAAGAGCCGGTCGGGAGGCTCCGCAGCAGTGGATCCCGCCTGACACCCCGCCTGACACCCGGTTCCGGCATCGGAAGGCGACTGCATGGGCCGGATCGAGCCGGGGCGGAAGCTGCACAGGGTGGCCCCACCCCGGCCACCACGACCCGCGCGACACCTACAACGCGCCTGGCGCTTCAGCGTGGCTCAAACACTACTTCCAATCGATCGATCGAGGCGCCGGGCCAGATCAGGCAGTGGGCAGTGATGTCCACACCGCGCTGTTTCGGATCCGTCGCCACCTGGATCAACCCCTGACCTCCGCGCCATTCGACCCACTCCACCGTTTCGTCTCGGCCACCTGCGGGATGGACACGGCAATAGGCGGAGTTCTGGCCGGGATCGCTCAGCCAGATCCGGTATTCGGTCGCCTGATGGGTCGGATAGATGGCGCTCAGCGGACAGGCTGCCATGAATACATCCGCCCAGCTCCCCGGCTCCGCAGTATTGACCAGGCTGCCGGCGTCAAACTCGTAGCGGTCCGTCGGCAGATGGTTGGACGGCTTGCAGACCGCTGCGGACTGACCGTGGATGAAGGCTTCCGCTGCATGGGCCGGCTGCATCAACATCGTCAGCAGAGCCGGCAGGCACAGAAAGGGAGCACGGCTTCTCATGATTCTCCTCCTTGGTAGCTGTGAAGGGGCGGGCCGACCGGGTTTCGTCCGCTCCTATCCCCAAGTACGAAAAGGAGCCGAGCCGCCTGCCACTCACGGCGCCCCGATCACTACACCCAGGTCGAGCGCAGCGTCATCGAATGCCAGAGCTGGCGCTGGAGCCTCGAGGTCAAGCCCTGGTGGCTGACCTCGGGCCTGTCCGGTCTCCCGCCTCGCTGAGGCGGGCCGCGTGCTGTCGCGGCCCGAGCGGACGGCTGCGGTTCAAGCCCGGGCGAAGGCGCGGGGTTAGCATGCCCCTGCCCTGGTCCGGAGCCGCCCGGTGCTGATCCTCGATTTCGACGGCGTGGTGCTGGATTCGGAGCCGCGCTTGAACGCCCTGCTATGCGGCCTGCTGGCCGAGCAGGGCATATCGCTGTCGGTCGAACAGGCACTGCGGCGTTTCACCGGAGTGGCCAGCGCCGAGTGCCTAGCCGGGATCGAGCGGGATTTCGGCGTGCGCCTGCCCGGTGACCTCGGTGAGCGCTACCACGAGGCTTCGCTTGCGCTGTATGCGAGCGGCGCGCTACCGCTGCTACCGGGCCTGGTCGAACTGCTCGACGCCCTGCGCCGCCCGGTGGCGATCGCCTCGGGCAGCCAGCGGCGGAAGATCGAGGCAGGTCTGCGCGCACACGGGCTGGAGGCGCGCTTTGCCGGACGCATCGTCAGCGCCCACGAGGCGCCGCGCGGCAAGCCGCATCCGGATGTCTACCTGGAAGCGGCGCGGCGCTGCTCGACGCGGCCGGCCGACTGCATCGCCGTCGAGGATTCGCCGACCGGCGCCCGCGCCGCCGCGGCCGCGGGCATCCGCGTCTTCGGCCTGATCGGGATCTGGGACGCGGCTTCGCTCGCGGCGGCCGGCGCCGAGCCGATCCAGCGGCTCACCGACCTTCTTCGGCGCCCGGAGCTTGCGCCCTGGTGGTCGCCGCTGCAGGCCGTCACGCCGGCCCCCTGAGACCCGGCGCGACGCCCGGCGCCCGGCCTATTCCCGACGCACCGCCTTGATGAAGGGCAGGGCCTTCAGCTCGGCCTCGATGCGCGCGGCATCGCCGATCACGATCCAGCGCAGGCCCTCGGGATCGACCGCGGCTGCGGCCGCGGCATTGAGCGCCGCGCCGTCGAGGCCGCGCAGGTTGCTCGCGTAGTCGTAGTAGTAGTCCGGCTCACGGTCGTTCTGCAGCAGGTCGATCGCCGCGCTGACCAGGGACGACAGGGTCTCGAAGCGTCCCGGCAGGCGCGAAACCTGGCTGCGCAGGATGCTCTCCAGCTCCTCTCCCTCGAGTGGGCGCTCGCCGGCCAGGCCGCGGATCTCGGCATGCACCTCCTGCATGGCCGGACCGGTCTTGTCGGTCTGCACAGGGGCGATCACGACGAAGGCCCCCGGCGCGCCGCGCGCGTCGCTGATGTAGCCGCTGCTGCCGTAGGACCAGTGCTTGTCGAGGCGCAGGTTGCGATTGAGTCGCGAGGTGGCCATGCCGCCGAAGTTGCGCATCACCGTCTCCAGCGCCAGCGGATCGATCTCGCCGCTGGCACTGGGCTGGGCGGCGACGATCAC
Source organism: Pseudomarimonas salicorniae (assembly GCF_023156535.1). Taxonomy (GTDB): domain Bacteria; phylum Pseudomonadota; class Gammaproteobacteria; order Xanthomonadales; family Xanthomonadaceae; genus Pseudomarimonas; species Pseudomarimonas salicorniae. The sequence continues at coordinate 445,100 of NZ_JALNMH010000001.1, forward strand.
CGACTGCGCGGCGCCGGGCTTGTCGACCAGCAGCAGCTCGCCGGCCGGGGCCACCTGCAGCGGCGGCAGCGGGCTGCCCTCGGGCCGCGCGCCGCGCCAGTCGCCGAAGTGGCGTTGCAGCAGCGGACGCAGTTCGCTTTCGCTGATCGCCCCGGCGACGACCAGCGTCGCGTTGCCGGGCACGAAATGGGCGGCATGCCAGCTTTGCAGCGCCTCGCGGTCGAGGCCCTCGACCGCGGCCGCCTCGCCCAGCCCGCCCGCCGGCCGGCCATAGGGATGCCCGGCCCCATAGACCAGGACCGGCACTCGGCGCTGCGCTGCGCCGAACGGGTTGGCGGCCTGCTGGGCGATCGCCGCCAGCTGCTGCTTGCGCTGCAGGCCGACCATGTCCTCGGGGAAGGCCGGCTCGCGGACCACCTCGGCCAACAGGTCCAGCGAGGGATCGAGATTGGCCTTGAGCGCGGTCATCGAGACGAACGACAGGTTAAGGCTGCTGCCGACGCCGAGGGTCGCGCCGAGCGCGTCGCGGCGGTCGGCGATGGCAAAGGCGTCGCTGTCCTTGCTGCCCTTGGGCAGCAGGTCGAGGGCCAGCTGGGCGGTGCCTGGGGCCTCGGCCGGATCACTCGCATAGCCCCCGTTGACGGTCAGCGCCATCTGCACCAGGGGCACGCCCTGACGCTCCATCAGCATCACCCTCAGGCCGTTGTCGAGGGCAAAGCGCTGGATCTCGGGGAAGCGGACCTCGGGCGGCGCGTCCAGCGCCGGCAGAACGGAGCGGTCGATCTGCTCGGCGCCGGCCTTCAGTTCGGGAAAGGGCTCGACCCAGAGCTGGTAGTGCGGCTGGTCGAGCACGCTGAAGGCGCTCTGCCGTATCTGCTCCGCGGAGCGCCCGGCAAGATCGCGCAGACGGGACAGATAGGCCTCGCTGTCGCCCTGCAGGGCCAGCCCTTCGGCCAGTACGTCGGAGCGACCGCCAAAGCCGCCCAGGCGCTCGCTGCCGCGGGCAAAGCCGGCCAGCAGGCGGGTCCGCGCCCGGTCGAGCTCGGCCTTGGCCGGGAGCTTTTCCAGGCTGGCGGCAAGCACGGCCTGGACCTCGCGCTCCAGCGCGGCCGGGTCGGCGCCCTTGGCCAGGGTCGCGGTGACGATCAGGGTGCTGCTCAGCTGCTTGTCCCAGACGAAGGCACCGACCTGGGTCGCCAGCTGGGTCTCGAAGACCAGACGGCGATCGAGCGGCGCGCTGTCGCTGCCGGAGAGCACGCCGGCGAACAGCTCCATGTCGTGCACGGCGGCGCTACCCAGCGGCGGCATGTGCCAGGCCATGTACAGCCGCGACTGCGGCACGCGGTCCTGCATGCGGTCGAGGATCGGACTGGACAGCCGCGGCACCTGGGCGTCGAGCCGGGTCACCGGCGCGCCCGGCGGGATGGCGCCGAAGTACTTCTCGACCAGCGCCCGCGCCCGTTCGACCGTGATGTCACCGGCCAGCGCCAGCACGGCGTTGTTCGGGCCATACCAGGCGCGGTACCAGTCGCGCACGTCGTCCAGGGTGGCGGCCTTGAGGTCCTCCATGCGGCCGATGGTCGACCAGCTGTAGGGATGCCCGGCGGGATACATCTGCTCGACCAGGCGGTTGAACACCTGGCCGTAGGGCTGGTTCTCGCGCTGGCGCTTCTCGTTCTGCACCACGCCCTGCTCGCGGGTCAGCATCTCCTGGCTGATGTGGCCGGCGAGGAAGCCCATGCGGTCGGCTTCCAGATAGAGCGTGCGCTCCAGCGCCGAGACCGGCACATCCTCGAAGAAGTTGGTGCGGTCGGTGTTGGTGGTGCCGTTGCGGTTGTTGGCGCCGAGGTCGTCCATGGCCTCGCGGAAACCGTGCGGATGGTTCTCGCTGCCGTTGAAGAAGAAGTGCTCGAACAGATGGGCGAAGCCGGTGCGCCCGGCCTGCTCGTCGCGCGAGCCGACCTTGTACCAGACGTTCACCGCCACGATCGGCACCGAGTGGTCGCTGTGCACCACCACCTCGAGACCGTTGTCGAGGGTGAAGCGCTCGTGGGCGATGCGCAGGTCATCCGGATCGGGCACCTCAGCGGCGCGGGCGGCACCGAAGGCCAGCAGGACGAGCAGGATGGCGTGGAGGGATCTCATCGGCAGGTCTCCGGTCGGGCGACGCCGCGGCGCCGCGATGAAACGGCAGGCTCAGGGCTTGTGGGCGCGGGCCAGGTAGGCCTCGCTCTGCATCTCGATCAGGCGGCTCTCGGTGCGCTCGAACTCGGCGCGCAGCTTCTCGCCGCGGTAGAGCTCGGTGAGCGGCACCTCGGCGGACAGGATCAGGTTGACGTTGCGGTCGTAGAACTCGTCGACCAGGTGGACGAAGCGGCGCGCCTCGTTCTCCGTCTGCACCGTGAACTGGGGAACGTGGGCGACCAGCACGGTGTGGAAGTCGCGGGCCAGCTCGATGTAGTCGGCCACCGAGCGCGGGCCCTCGCAGAGCGCCTTGTACTCGAGCCAGGCCACGCCTTCGCAGAAATCGATCGCCGGAATCAGCCGGCCGTTGATCTCCAGCGGCTCGCCCTCGCGCAGGGTGTCGCAGGTGAGCTTTTCGTAGAAGTCCTGCATCGCGCTTTCGGTGAGCCCGTTCAGCGGATGGTGGTAGACCGGCGCCTGGGTCAGCGTGCGCAGGCGGTAATCGGTGCTGCTCTCCATGAACTGGACGACGCAGTGGCGGTTGATCAGCTCGATCGCCGGCAGGAAGCGCGCGCGCTGCAGGCCGTCGCGGTAGAGCTGGTCGGGTACGGTGTTCGAGGTGGTGACCAGGACCACTCCCTCGGCGAACAGGCGGTCCAGCAGCCGGCCGAGGATCATCGCGTCGCCGATATCGCTGACGAAGAACTCGTCGAGGCAGAGGACCCTTGCCTCGGCGGCGATATCGCCGGCGATCTGGACCAGCGGGTCGCGGGTCTCGCCGAGCGCCGCCAGCCGGCCGTGCACCTCGCCCATGAAGCGATGGAAGTGCACCCGTCGTTTCGCCGTGCCCGGCAGGTGCTCGTAGAACAGGTCGACCAGGAAGGTCTTGCCGCGGCCGACGCCTCCCCACAGGTACAGGCCCTTGGGCACGGGCGGCGGATTGAAGCGCGCGCGCAGGCGGTCCAGCAGGCCGCTTCCCAGGCGCGGGTGCAGGGCGTGGTGGATGCGGTCGAACTCGCGGAGCACGGCACGCTGGGCCGGATCATCCTCCCACCTGCCGCTGGCGACGCCCTCTGCGTAGGCCCGTCCGGGCGGGATGTCGCGGGTGTCGGCCTCCCGGCTCACGCGCTCTGCAGCAGCGGTGGCAGGTTGCTGCGCACGCCGTTCTTGATCGCGCCACGCAGGTCCATCAGCCGGCGATGGAAGAAATGCCCGGTCTCCGGCATGCGGATCAGGTTCGGCCGCTCGGCGGTGGGCATGCCCTCGATCCAGTCGTAGACCTGCTGCGGCTCGACCACGTCATCGTCCTCGCCCATCACCACCAGCCAGGGGCAGGTCGGCGGCAGCACCGCGGAGAAATCCCAGCGGCCGGCGGGAGGAGCGATCGAGATCATCTGCTTGAGCGGCAGATGGCGGGCACCGAGCAGGGCGACGTAGGCGCCAAAGCTGAAGCCGGCCAGCCACAGGGCATCGTTGGGCCGCTGATGGCCAACCCATTCGGCCACGGTCAGCAGGTCGAGGGTCTCGCCACGGCCGTTGTCGTGCTCGCCCTCGCTCTTGCCGACGCCGCGGAAGTTGAAGCGCACGGTGGTCAGACCGACCTCGCGCAGCGAGCGCTCGATCATGGTCACCACCTTGTTGTGCATGGTGCCGCCGTGCAGCGGATGCGGGTGGCAGATCACCGCCACGCCGGCCCGCGCGCAGTCGGCCTCGGGCCGGTCGACCACCGCTTCGATGGTCCCGGCGGCACCCTGCAGGAGAACCTCGCCGGTGCTGTCGGGGAAGCCGGTGTCCTGGTTGCTCATCGGGTTCCGGGGTTGCAAGACGAGGCTGGGATCATACTGGAGGGGCCGGTGGCTTGCGCCGTCCGGGCGCCGCCCTACTGCGCGGCGCGCTCGAGGTCGAGCACCATGACCAACGGGTCATGGTCCGAGGTGGCGAAGGGTTCGGCACGGTACAGGTCGGCGGGGCGGCGCTCGAGGTTGTAGTCGAAGACCTCGGCCTCGTCGCTGTTGATCTGCCAGACCAGGGCGGCGGTGATCGCCCCGGCCAGGCTGGGGCTGACCAGGGCATGGTCGAGGCTGCCCGCCTGGCCGTTGAACACGAAGCTGTGGTGGCGCAGGTCCTCGCCGCGGATCGGCAGCGCGTCGCGCCAGCCCAGCGAGCGCAGCAGGCGTAGGGGGTCCTCGCGCGTGTAGGCGTTGAAGTCGCCGAGCAGCACCCGATGCGGGGTGTCGATGCCGGTCGGGTCGGACTTCATCCACAGATCAAGGGCCCGCGCCGAGGCGACCCGCTTGGCGTTCCAGCAGCCCTGTCCGTCGGCGGCGTCGAGATCACCGGCCTCGCCGTTGCCCGACTCGGGACAGCTCCCCTTCGACTTGAAGTGGTTGGCGACCACGGTCAGCTGTCGGCCACTGGGGAAGTCGATGAAGCCCTGGGCCAGCGGCGGCCGGCTGCCATGCGCGAACGGGCCTGTCGTCAGGGTCACCGCCTCACCCTCGACGCCGACCCGGCCGGCACGGTAGATCAGGGCGACCTGGATCGGGCCACCGGGACTGTCACCGACCACCGCGCGATAGTCGCCCGCCTCGCCCAGCGCCCGGTTGAGGGCGGCCACCAGGTCGCCGAGGGCGCTACGTTCGTCGAGCGGCTCGTTCTCGACCTCGGACAGCGCCGCGATATCCGGCTGCAGGGCCGCCAGCACGGCCACGTGCTTGTCGCGCTGGCGCTGGTATTCCTGGCGGCTGCTGGCGCCGCGCTCGGTGGGGAATCCTCCGCCCCGGCCGTTGCCATTGAACAGGTTGCCAAGGTTGTAGCTGACCAGCCTCAGGCCCTTGGGCAGCACCGGCATGGCCGGTCGTGGCGCCTGCTCGATGCGCCCGAGCTTCTCAGTCAGCTGCAGGCGCCAGCTGCCGTGACGGGCGTCGAGCACGCCCTCAACGCCGTAGACCAGGGAGCCGGCGCGCAGGGGGTTCTCGTTCGAAAGCGGCGGGTCGAGGAACCACAGCCGGTTCGGATACTCGCTGCCGCGGGCGTCATCGATGATCAGGCCGCGGCGGCGATTCTCGTCCTCGACGGCCTGGGCCTTGGCCCCCGGCGACGCGATGTCGGTGGGCGCCCGCAGACGCTCGCCGAAGGCCATGTGGAGCTCGCCGAACCGGCTGAGATTGGCATTGCCACTGATCACCAGCGGACCGGGCAGGCGCAGCCACATGCCCTCCAGCGCCTCCCAGTCGGCAGCACGGGCCGGCGCCCGCGACAGGGTCGTGGCCTGCACCGCGGCGCGGCCCAGCACCTCGATCCGCGCATCGACCAGGGCGGTCAGGGTAGGCGCGCGCGCGCCAAGCTCCACGACACGTCCGGTGACCGAGAGCCGTTCGCCGCGGCGCACCTTCGGCTGGGCGTCGCGCTTCCAGCTGACGAACAGGCCGTCGCTGGTAGCCCGGTCGCCATCCTCGGCGCCGCTGGCGTCCTGCATGAAAAAACCTTCCAGTCCGCTGACGAAGTTGCCGGTGACCACGCCCTGGACGGTAACCGTCTGGCCCTCGTAGGGGCTGCGCGCGGCGGGGCCCTGGACGTCGCCGATGCTGCGCGGCGGCCCCTTGGCCACCGGCGGCTGGGCCACCGGTCCGGGCATCGGCGTCGGCTCGCAGGCGGCAAGGCCAAGGCTCAGCAGCAGGCCGATGGCCAGCCGCGGATACAAAAACGCCGCCCGGGGGGCGGCGTTAACGTCGCGATAACGAAACCCGGTCATTTCAGGTTGTCGAGCATCCAGCGGACCGAAGCCGCGACCTGTTCGTCGTTGAGCGCCGGGTTGCCACCGCGCGCGGGCATGATGCCGGCCTCGCCCTGGTAGCCTTCGATCGCATGGCGGATGAGGGTCTCCTCGCCCTGCGCGATGCGCGCAGTCCAGGCGGCCTTCTCCATCTTCGGGGCGCCACCGGCGCCGGAGTTGTGGCAGGCACCACACAGGTTGCTGTAGATCATCCCACCATCGGTGCTGCCGCCGTAGGCGACCTGCGAGGCCGCAGCCGCGCGGGCGGCCTCCTGGGCCGCGGCCAGGGCCGCCGCACCGGTCTCGCCGGCATAGACGGCACCGGCCGGCTGCAGGCGATCTGCCAGCTTGGACTGCGCCACGGGGTCCTCATCAACAGCGCGTCCCTCGTGCAGCCACACCGCGGCGCCGATCAGGAACGCGGTCACCAGCACCAGAAAGGCGATGACCATCGAGAAATGCTTCAGGAATTCAAGGTCGTAATTGCGCACGGGGCACCTGGCGATGCGGGGCTGCGTCGGCGGGGGCCGGCGCATAGGGCTCGCAAGTATAGCGACGGCGCGGTGGCGGGCAAACCCCGCAAGGCCGGGGCGCCAGGCGGGAGCCGGGGCTGACTAGCCGTTGATCCTCGGCTCGCTTTCCGAAGGAGGCTCAAGCGGCAGGCGCACGCGGGCCACGCAGCCGCGGCGGTCCTGGCGGTTGGCAAGGCTGAGCTGCCCGCCATGGCCTTCGACGATCTGCTGGGCCAGCACCAGGCCGATACCCGACCCGCCCGGTTTGGTGGTGAAGAAGGGCACGAAGAGGTTGTCGCTGCCGGACAGGCCAAGCCCGGTGTCGCGGACCTCGATCACCAGCTGCAGGGGGCCACCGGAGGCCTTGAGCTCGACTTCTCCGTTTTCCGGCAGGGCGGCCTCCACGGCGTTCTTGACCAGGTTGATCAGGGCCTGCTCGAGCTGGTCAGGGTCGACCTGCAGCTCAAGGTCGGGGGACTCCAGCACCCGCACCGCAAGCCGCTGCTCGAGCGTGGCGATACGCTGCAGCAGGGCGCGCAGGGAGACCGCGCGCTTCCTCGGCGGCGGTAGCCTGGCCAGCGCCGAGTAGCGGGCGACGAAGCGGCTCAGCGCCTCGGCTCGGTCGGCGATCACGCCAAGGCCGGCACCGACGTCCTCCTGCCAGTCCTCCGGCAGCGGGTCGCGCGCGACCACGGTGGCCAGGGTGCCGGCCATCGACTTGATCGGCGCCAGGGAATTGTTGAGTTCGTGGCCGAGCACCCGGATCAGGCGCTGCCACGCCTGCCGCTCTTCCTCGCGCAGCGCCCGCGACAGGTCGGTGATCGCCAACAGACGGTTCGGCCGGCCGTCCTGGCGAAAGTCGAAACGGCGGACCTCATAACGTCCTGTTCCACTAGGAAGGGCGCGCACGCCGACGCTGCCGGCCTCGGCCTGCAGTGCCTCACCGAGCCCGAGCCCGAGCTCGGCGGCGTCAAGGCCCAGCGCCTCGCGTGCCGGCCGGCCGAGCAGGCGCTCGCCTGCCGGGTTCAGCAGGCGCAGGCGGCGCTCCTCGTCAAAGCTGAAGATGGCGATGTCGATGGCGCCGATCACCTTGCCAAGCAGGGCGGTGGTTTCCTCGACCTGCAGGCGCTGCTCGCGCAGCGTCTGCGACAGGGCGTTGACCTCCCAGACCACGTCGCCGATCGGATCGCCGCGCCGCGCCCGTGAGCCGCGCAGGCTGTAGTCGCCCTCGCGCAGGGCCTCGAGCAGGTTGGACAGGGTGTACAGCGGGAAGATCACCCGCCAGCGCAGCCGCGCGGCCAGGGCGAGGGTGAACAGGACGACCAGGGCCAGCAGCACCAGGTCGCCGTCCGACCAGCCTGCCCGCGCCACCAGCAGCAGGCACAGCGCCCCTGCCGGCAACAGCAGCCACAGCTGGTCAAGCAGCAGGCGGCGCTCGAAGCCGAGCCCGGTGCCGGGCTTGCTGGCGCGGGATTCGTGGGGCTTCATCGAGGAGCGCTGCGTGGCATGGGCCCCATTGCGCCATGTCTGGCAGCGCATTGCCAGACCGGCAGCACGGCCTGGCAGCGGCGCAGCGCCCGGCTAATCGAATACCAGCCGGCGGAGCTTGGCGGTGTCCTCCTCGGACAGGCCGCCCTCGAACTGGCTTCCGGCCAGACGCAGGATCAGCAGCTCGGGCCGCGCCGTGCCATCCGGGAGTCCGTAGATCGCGGCGATCATGGCGCGCAGCGTCTGCGGATAACCCCATCTGGCCTTCAGTCGGTGGGCGAAGGGACGCGCGTGCTTCGCCAGCGCCGCGTCGATGTCGGCCTCCGCGGCCTCGGTGCCGTGGCGGACCTGCCAGACGGCGATCTGCAGCAGCACGCAGAGCTCGCCCAGGCGGTGCATCAGGGCGGCGGTCTGCAGCGGGGCCGGGTCGATCCTGGCCTCGCGGGCCAGCGCCGACACCGCTTCGGCCACCTTCTCGGCGCGATCCAGCTCGGCGCCGAGCCGCGCGGTCAGCCGGGCGTCGTCCGGCTCGGCGCCCTGGCGCAGGGCCAGCGCCGTGGCCACGTTGAGGCTGGTCCGCCAGCCCAGCCGCTGCAGCGCTTCACGTAGGCTGCCGCAGACCCGGCCCTGCGGGTTGTAGGCGCTGCTGTTGGCCATTGCCAGCAGCCTCCCGGCCAATACCGGCTGGCGGGCCCAGCTCTCGGCCAGTTCGTCCAGTTCGGGCGGGTCTTCTCCAGCCGGCTGGGTTGCCAGCGCGCCAAGCCGGGCCGCCATCGGGGCCTCCAGCGCGCCGTCATCGAGGGCCGCCAGTGCATCCAGCAGGCCCGGGGGGTCGCCGCCCTCGGTCGCCTTCGACACCGGCAGATACTGGGCCAGCCGTTCCACCAGCTGTTCGACCTGGAACGGCTTGGCGATAAAGCCGTCCACCCCCTGGGCGCGGGCCGTCACCACGCTGGCCCGGTCGGTCCGCCCGGTCACCATCAGCACCGGCACCCGCGGCTGCGCCGCGCGGATCGTCGGCAGCAGGGCAATGCCCGGCCTGCCCGGCAGGTTCCAGTCGCAGAGCACCAGGCAGTGCCGCTTCGGCGAAAAGCGCGATTCCGCGTCGGCCACATCGACGCAGCGCTCGACCGTCGTACCGGGCGAGGCGGTCTCGACCAGCAGGCTGATCAGGCTGGCCATCTGGTCGTCGTCTTCGACTAGCAGAACGCGATCCGCAGACATGGGCTGGCGATCGATCGGGGGGGCAGGCTGCCTATCCTACTGGTGGACGGCCGCCCTGCGTCGGGCATGGATCTCGGTGCGCTTGCCTTGCTGGTGGAGGCGCGACCTCCCGGCCAGAGCCGCGTCCCTCACGGACCGCGGCCGGAGCCCCAGATAGCGCCCGTGCACCCCCGTCGGTCATGCATGTGGCGCTCAGGAACCTGGGTGACCGGCCTATGCGGGCAGGCTCCCAGAACCTGTCGGAGTTGCAGTTGCCTGCCCCGCGGTAGCTTGAAGTAAGCTCGCATGCCGGCCTGGGGTCATCCGTCCGGGTAGTTCCGCACTAACGGAAGCTTTCCGCTCACAACAGGGGTTCATGATGAAGCGAGGGTTGCATGGTGTGTGGGTCCTGGCCTCGCTGGCCTGTCTGACCATCCTTCCCGCGGCGCCGGCCGCCGGCGGACTCCTCATCGAGTTTCAGGACACGTCGGGCACCGTGGTGGCGACGGTGTCGGGATCCTTTGACCTTCTGCCGCCTCCGACGGCTACTGACACCACCCTCCCGGACAACGACCTTAACCCGAGCTCTGGATATTTCGCGGCGTCCGACAATCCAGGCGATTTGGTGACCGTCAGGCTTTACGATCTTGCGACACCGTTTCCCGCCTTCGGCTCGGGAGGTACCTCATCCGCCACCAGTGCGACGGCGTCGACTTCATTGCGGATCAGCGGAGCGACCTTCTTTATTGACCAGGCCTACACTCCCGGCACTGCGATCTCCGCCAGCCTGCTTTGGATCGGCGCGAACTTCACTTCGCTCGGGCTGACGCCCGGGATCTACTCCGCGCCCCTGTTCGGCGGAGAAACCATCGAGATCAGGGTCGGCGACATCTTTACCGTAACCCCCAGCGCCGGGCCGAACGGGTCCATTTCCCCGAGCTCGCCGCTCTCCATCCCCAGCGGCCAGACCACGTCCTTCAATGTGACCCCTGCCCCGGGCTTCGCGGCCTCGGTCGGCGGGACCTGCGGCGGTTCGCTGAGTGGAAACGTCTACACCACCGATGCGATCGTCGCCGACTGCTCCGTCGAGGCGAGCTTCACTCCGATCCGGAACTTCGGCGGCACGATCAGCGGACTGCAGGTCGGGTACAGCGTCGAGTTGTCGGAAGGCATGGTGGCGCAGGGAGGCTACGGAAACGGTTCCTACTCCTTCGCCAAGCCCGATGGCAGCAGCTACAGCCTCGCAATCAACACCCAGCCGACCGGGCACAACTGCGTGTTCTCCGGGCCTGGTGCCGCCTCGGGCACCCTGTCGGGCGGCAACATCACCGATATCAATATCACCTGCACCCCGGATCCGATCAGCATCGGCGGCACGCTGAGCGGCCTCGCCAACGGCAGCCCCGGCGGCAGCAATCAGGTAACTCTGCGAATGGCATACCAGCCACCGGTGGATCCCTGCGCCTCCGCAAGCGGTGCATTGACCTGCAAGGTCGCCGCGCCCGGCAACGAGGATCTTGTCGTCAATGCGAACGGCAGCTTCACCTTCCTGACTCCGCTGAACATCGACGACACCTTCACCGTGGACATCGCGCCGGCAGGCCAGCCCACTGCGCCGGCGCAGACCTGCACGGTGTCGAACGCCATCACCAAGGCCGCCAGCGGCACGGTCGGCACCTCCGATGTCACCTACATCGTGGTCAACTGCGCCGCGCCTGCCCAGTACACCGTCGGCGGCACGGTCTCGGGCCTGCTCTCCGGCTACAGCGTGACCCTGACCCAGTCGGGCGGCGAAGCCCAGGCCCTGGGCAATGGCGGGTACGTCTTCTCCGTCACCGACGGCAGCAGCTACGCGGTGGCCATCAGCGCCCAGCCCGAAGGTCATACGTGCAGCATCAGCGGCGCGGCCAGCGGCACCGTGATGGGTGCCAACGTCGGCGGCATCGATGTCAGCTGCACGCCCAACGACTACAGCATCGGCGGCAACGTCAGCGGACTGGCTGCAGGCACCCAGGTCACCCTGCGCAACAGCTACGCCCCGGCCGATCCCTGCGTGCCGCAGCCCTCGGGCAGCGACAAGCTGTGCAAGGTCTCCGCGCCCGGCACCGAGGACCTGGTGGTCTCGGCCAACGGCGGCTTCAGCTTCACTACGGCTCTCAACATCGGCGACAGCTACAGCGTCGACGTGGCGCCAGGCGGCCAGCCGAGCAGCCCCAACCAGACCTGCACCGTAACCGGTGGCAGCATCGACAAGCAGCAGGGCAAGGCGGCCACCGGCCAGGTGTCCACCTTCAACGTCAGCAACATCCAGGTGACCTGCACCACCGAGAGTTACACCGTCGGGGGCAGCGTGGTGGGCCTGGCGGCGGGCAACAGCGTGGTGCTGCAGAACAACGGCGGGGACAACCTGACCGTCGCGGCCGACGGCCCGTTCACCTTCGCGACCGCGCTGGCCGATGGCAGCAACTACACGGTCACCGTGCTGACCCAGCCGACCACGCCCAACCAGACCTGCGAGATCTCGCGCCTGACCCCGGGCAAGGGGAGCGGCGTGAACAGCGGCGTGATCGCCGGCGCCAACGTGGTCGACCTCAGGGTTACCTGCACCACCAATCGTTACACCGTCGGGGTCGAGGTGAGCGGACTTGTCGGGAGTGGCCTCGTCCTGCGCAACAACGGCGGCGATGATCTGGCGATCACCGGCAATGGTCCGGCCACTTTCGCCACCTCGCTCGCCGACGGCAGCGGCTACTCGGTCAGCGTCGCGACCCAGCCAGGCAACCCGGCGCAGACCTGCTCGCTGCCGCAACCGGTGAAGACGGCCAAGGGCACGGTGCTGGGCTCGGGCACGATCAATGGTGCCAACGTCACCGGCATCCCGGTCACCTGCGTGACCGATCCCACCGCGCCGGGTGCGCCGACCAATGTGCAGGTCGGCTTCAACGGCGGCATGGCGACCGTCAGCTGGACACCACCGGCGAACGACGGCGGCACCCCGATCACCGGCTACACGGTGGTGCTGCAGCCCGGCGGGCTCGGCTGCACGGTCAGCGGCAATCCGCCGCCGACCAGCTGCCAGATCTCCGGGATCCAGCCGGGTACCGCCTACACGGCCATCGTCACCGCCAGCAACGGGGCCGGCAGCGGCGCGCCCGGCAGCGGCGCCGGGTCTCCGGTAGCAGCGACCCCGGCCGTGATCCCGGTCGACCAGCCCTGGGCCCTGGCCCTGCTGGGGCTGATGTTCGCCCTGGTCGGCGGACGGGTCCTGGTCGGGCGTCGATAGGCACCGCGCTGACGGGGCGCCCCGCGCCCCGTCAGGCCTGGCAGCGCGGACAGAGGTAGAGCCGGCGGCTGCCGCGCTCGGTGCGCAGGATCATCTCGCCGCAGTGCAGGCAGGGCTCGCCGGCGCGGTCGAAGACCCTGAACCGGAACGCGTCCTCGCCACCCTCCATGTACTCGGCCTTCATGCCCTGCGAGCGGCGGATCCCGCGGCTGCGGTAGCTGCGCCGAGGCACCCCCAGCAGGGCCGCAGCCAGGGCCTCGCGCTCGTCTTCATCCAGCTCGCGGGGCCGGCGATCGGGATGCAGGCCGGCCTCGAACAGCACCTCGGAGCGCAGGTAGTTGCCCATGCCGGCGAGGAAGGCCTGGTCGAGCAGCAGGGCCGAGAGCTGGCGGCCGGAGAAACGTTTGGCCGCCAGACGCTCGGCGACCGTATCCGCGTCCAGGGCGGAGTCGAGCACATCGGGACCGATGCGCCGCAGGAACGGGTGCTGCTCGATTTCGGCGTCGCGCCAGAGGCTGACATCCGAAGCCGAATAGAGCCGGATCGCCTTCTTCGCAGTGGCCAGTTCGACGCGCAGCGAGCGACCGGTCTTCGGCGGCTGGTCCGGCTTGCCGACCTTCCAGACCCCATAAAGCTGGTTGTGGGTGTAGAGGGTCCAACCGTTGTCGAAACGGGTCAGCAGCGCCTTGCCGCGCGGTTCGATGGCGCGGATGCGGCACGATTCAAGCTTCCTCTCGTGGCGCTTGAGCTCGGGAAAGGCAAAGAAGACGCGCTGCAGCGGCGTGTTCAGGACCGCCTTGGCAAGCTGGTCCGCCGCGCGGCGGATTTCGGGACCTTCGGGCATGACGCGCTGCTGCGTGGAGACCGGCGTCAGGCTAGGCGACCCCGTGTGGCCAAAACGTCGCAGCCGCTGGAGATCGGGAATGGACCGTCAGCTGGGAGAGCATTGGGCGCAAAGAAGACCTTCCACAACACCCGAATGTAGGAGCCAGCTTGCTGGCGATCGTTCCGTCCGGGGCGCCTATCGCCAGCAAGCTGGCTCCTACAGGGGACTGAGGCGAATGCGAACTTCGCGCCCAAACCAGCCGCTTCTGGCGCGGCCGAGGGACAGATCAGGCGTAGGTGTTGACCAGGGTGCCGAGGGTGCCGGAGCTGGCCAGCTGCGGCTGCGGCAGGGCCTGAATCAGGGCGGCGGCCGAGGCGGCCTGGATGTTCAGCGCGCTCTTCAATACGGCGGTCGACACCTGCTGCTGCAGCTGGGTCTGCTGCAGGCCCTGGGCGGTGCTGACGATGGCGGCGCTGAGCGAATCCACGGCGCTCTCCGGGTGGGGGTGTCGGGCCGGTTATCGGCCAATACCGGCGCTTCTTGAGCACGGAAGTCTCAGAATGTGACGGATATCGCAGTTCTGAGCGCATTTCCGGCCGGCATCGGGAGGGAGACCGCGCCGTGCCGGCCGCGCCACCCGTCCCGAATCCTGCGTGGCGATCGCGACGAAGCCCGCACGAATCATCAAACACGGCGCCGGGCGCTGCTTCAGAGTGCGGCGGGTATCGGCAATTGCCGCTGTGCAGGAGACCGGGATCGTCCGGCCACGGACGGCGCTCGATGGGCTCGGGTCGCGGTACCCCAGCTTGCGCTGGCCAGCGCCAGCGAATCGGTCCCGGCTCGGCTGTCCGCCTCCACGCGCAGGGGTCGGTGGTCCTGAGCGGCCCTGGCGGACCCGCCGCGTGCGAGCCGCAGCCAGTCCGACCGGGGACCAGCCCACCCGCCGATCTGCCCCGCCCCGTCCTTCAGAACTGATCGTTCCACCGCGCCATCCTACCCGACGTGTTGCAGCTTCGCCTCGCGTGACCTGCCGATCAGGCCGCCCCGCCCGCCCGCGGGTCACCGACCTGCCCAGGTCGTCGGCCGGAGGGCCAGAGGGGAAGCCGCCCGCAGAGCCCTCCCCCCATTCCAAACAGGATGCCCTCATGCCCAGTTCCGCTCGCCTCAGTGTCGCCCTGACCCTCGCCCTGGCCGCCTCGTTCGCCCAGGCCGAACTCCGCCTGTCCCCTTCGGGGACCGGCGGCGCGGTCTACGTTCCGTATTTCACCGTCGAGAATGGACAGTCCAGCCTGCTCACGGTCACCAATCATTCGGATGCTCCCGCGTCGGTAGGCATCAACTTCACCGAGCAGCAGAACGGACAGGCCGCGCTGTACTTCATGGTCTTCTTGCCGCCGAAGTCGGCATGGACGGCGGCGGTCGTATCGAGTGGGGAAAGCGCGCTGATGTCCACCGACTCCGAGGTGTGCACCGTTCCCCAGATTCCGCCGGGAGGAGTCAGGCTGCGCAATTTCGACTACGCGCAGAACTTCCCCGACGGCGGACCGACCTCCCTGCAGCGCACCCGGTCGGGAGCGATCGAGCTCATCGAGGGCGCCACCCTGTCCGGGGCCCTCGCAGCGAGCACCGTGGGCCGCGATTGCAACGCGCTGACGATGCGCTACCTGCCGGGCGCCGGCAGCCGAATTGCCGATCTGTCTGCGCCCGCCCAGGGAATCTCGGCCTCGGTCCAGGTCGTCAACGTCGAGGAAGGCGCGCTCTATCCAGTCGCGGGTGTGGCCGTTCGCGGCTACTCGGACAAGCCACTCGACATCGACCCCTCGGGCCCATTCCCGCGTTTCTCCCGCCCGGTGCTGCCCACGGCGAGCCTTGAGTTCGTGGCCCACACGCCGGCCGGCGACCGCCTGGCCTTTGCCGCGAACCGCGGGCCGGACGCCATCAGCAGCCTGTTCATGCAGGGCTCGCTCGGCGGCGAGATCCAGGAGAATGCCACGCTCAACGCCGACACCCAGTGGGTACTGAGCTTCCCCACCAAGCACGAATACGTGGCGCGTTTCCAGGGCACGCTGGCCAGCCGGGTGGGCGCGGGCCAAGCGCTGCCGCCGTTCGCGCGTGCGTTCGCAGCCGGCGGCAGCTGCGAGACGATCGCGTACGGCCAGACCGCGTTCTCGGGCGGCCTGCAGCCCAGCCCTGACACGCTCGATCTGTGCTTCGAGCAGACGATCCTCGAGTTCGAGCCCAACCAGAGCGGCCTGGGCAGCCTGCGGTTTGATGTCGGTGCGACCCGCGAGATCAGTGCGCGCCGCCTGTCCGATGGCCAGACCGTACGCCTGCGCGGTCTACCGGTAATCGGCCAGCGCCTGAGCCGCTTCGTGAATGGTTCGGCGGGTGGCGGCACCCTTGCCAACTACACCGTGGCCCTGCCCCTGGCGGGTGAGCCCAGCAGGGCCGAGTAAGCGCGGTAGATGAGGATGCCCGGCGCGCCCAACGGCGCGCCGGGTCACCCTGCCTCAGTCGCCGAGAGTCAGCAGCGAGGCGTTTCCGCCCGCAGCGGTTGTGTTGATCGTCAACGTGCGCTCGGTGGCGAAGCGCAGCAGGTAGTGCGGGCCGCCGGCCTTGGGGCCGGTGCCGGAGAGCCCTTCGCCGCCAAAGGGCTGCACCCCGACCACCGCGCCGATCTGGTTGCGGTTGACGTAGCAGTTGCCGACCCGGATCCGCCGCGAGATCTTTTCGACGGTCTCGTCGATGCGCGAGTGGATGCCGAGGGTCAGGCCATAGCCGGTGGCGTTGATCGCGTCGATGACCTTGTCCAGCTCATTGGACTCGTAGCGGATCACGTGCAGGATCGGCCCGAACACCTCGCGGGTCAGACGCGACAGCGAATCGATCTCGTAGGCGCGCGGGGCAAAGAAGGTGCCGTGTGCGCACTCGTCACCGAGATTCACCGCCTTGATCAGCGAGCCTTCCTTGTCCATGCGCTCGGCGTGGGCAACCAGGATGCCGCGGGCGTCCTCGTCGATCACCGGGCCGACGTCTGTGGAGAGCAGGCCGGGGTCGCCGACCTTCAGCTCGTCCATCGCGCCGGAGAGCATCGCGATCACCTTGTCGGCGATGTCCTTCTGCACGAACATCACGCGCGCTGCGGAGCAGCGCTGCCCGGCCGAGCCGAAGGCGGCCGTCATGGCGTCCTTGACCAGCTGCTCGGGCAGGGCCGAAGAGTCGGCGATCAGCGCGTTCTGGCCGCCGGTCTCGGCGATCAGGATGCCGAGCGCCGCATCACGGGCGGCCATGCTTCGATTGATTGCGCGGGCGGTCTCGGTGGAGCCGGTGAAGGCCACGCCGTCGACCCGCGGGTCGCGGGTCAGTGCGGCGCCCACCGTGGCGCCGTCGCCCGGCAGATACTGCAGCACCGCTTCCGGCACGCCGGCCTCGTGCAGCAGCTTGACCGCCGCGTGGCCGACCAGGGTGGTCTGCTCGGCCGGCTTGGCGATCACCGCGTTTCCTGCCACCAGCGCCGCAGCGACCTGGCCGACGAAGATCGCCAGCGGGAAGTTCCACGGGCTGATGCAGACGAACACGCCGCGGCCGTGCAGGAACAGCTCGTTGGTTTCGCCGGTCGGCCCGGGCAGCTTCTCCGGGTGGCCGAACAGGCGACGCGCCTGCTGCGCGTAGTAGCGCAGGAAGTCCACCGCCTCGCGCACCTCGGCGACGCCGTCGGGCACAGTCTTGCCGGCCTCGCGCGTGCACAGGGCCATGAACTCCGGCATGCGCGCCTCCAGCAGCGAAGCGGCGTGTTCAAGAACGGCGGCGCGCGAGGCGACCGGCAGGCGGTCCCACTCGGGCTGGGCACGGTGGGCGTTGTCGAGCGCCTGCTCGACGGTGGCGCTGTCGGCCTCGCGGTATTCGCCGACCTCGACCCGGCGGTCCGCCGGCGAGGTCACCTTGACCAGCTTGCCGCCGCTCGAAGCGCCCGGCACCAGCGGGCCGGCGGTCCACGGCTTGATCGCGGCATTCATGGCCTCGCCGAGGCGGCGCAGGTCGTGGTCATTGGCAAGGTTGATGCCCATCGAGTTCTTCCTTCCGTCGCCAAACAGGGCAACCGGCTGCGGGATCTTGGGGTGGGGAATGGAGTCGAACTGGGCCACCGTGCGCCGCGGATCGGCGACCAGCGCCTCCGGGCTCAGCGACTCGTCGGTGATCTTGTTGACGAAGCTGGTGTTGGCACCGTTCTCGAGCAGCCGCCGGACCAGGTAGGGCAGCAGGTCCTCGTGGCTGCCGACCGGCGCGTAGACGCGGCAGGGCACGCCGAGGCGGTCCTTCGGCGTGACCTCCTCGTAGAGGTCCTCGCCCATGCCATGCAGGCGCTGGAACTCGAAGGCCTTGCCGCCGGCCATTTGCGCGATGGCGGCGATGGTGTGCGCGTTGTGGGTGGCGAACATCGGGTAGAAGGCGTCGGTGGCGGCGAGCATGCGCTTGGCGCAGGCCAGGTAGCTGACGTCGGTGTTCGGCTTGCGGGTGTATACCGGGTAGCCCTCGTGGCCATCGACCTGGGCGCGCTTGACCTCGCTGTCCCAGTAGGCGCCCTTGACCAGGCGCACCGGCATCCGCCGCCCGGTCTCGCGGACGATGGCGGCGAGGTAGTCTAGCGCCGCCGGGGCGCGCTTCTGGTAGGCCTGCACCGCGAGTCCATAGCCCTGCCAGCCGTCGAGGGAACGATCAGTGTAGGCGCCGACGATCACGTCGAGGCTGAGCTCGAGGCGCTCGGACTCCTCGGCGTCGACGGTGAAGCCGATGCCCAGCTGTCTTGCTGCCTGCGCCAGCTCGAGCACGCGCGGGGTCAGCTCGGCGCGGACCCGGGCCCGCTTGGACGCCTCGTAGCGCGGATGCAGGGCGCTGAGCTTGACCGAGATGCTCGGCGCGGCGAAGACGTCCTCGCCGACGAAGGTGCCGTTCGGACCGCTGGCGCCGATCGCGGCGATGGCCTTGCGATAGGCCTCGAAATACCGCGCCGCGTCGCGGGCGGTGAAGGCCGCCTCGCCGAGCATGTCGAAGCTGTAGCGGTAGCTGGCATTGCGGCCCTTGCGTGAGCGCTTGAGCGCCTCGCCGATAGTCCGCCCCATGACGAACTGGTGGCCCATGATGCGCATGGCCTGGCGCACCGCGAGGCGAATCACCGGCTCGCCGGTGCGTCCGACCAGGCGACGCAGGGCGCCGCTGAAGTCGCGCCGGGTGTCCTCGCTGAGGCTCACCATGCGCCCGGTCAGCATCAGGCCCCAGGTCGATGCGTTGACGAACAGCGAGTCACTCTGGCCGAGGTGCTTCTTCCAGTTGGCCTCGCCCAGCTTGTCGCGGATCAGCCGGTCGGCGGTGTCCTCGTCGGGGATGCGCAACAGGGCCTCGGCCACGCACATCAGCAGCACGCCTTCCTCCGAGGAGAGGTCGTACTGGCGCATGAAGGCCTCGATGGCGCCCTGGTCCTCGGCCCGGGCGCGAACCCGCTCGACCAGCTGCACCGCGGTGCGCTGGGTGGCGGCCATCTCGGCGGGATCATCACCCAGCTCCTCGAGCAGGGTCGTGACCTGTTCGCGCTCGTCGCGGGCCCAGGCCGCGGTGATCGGTACCCGGCGCGGATCCGGCGCCGGGAGTTCGGAAAGCAGGATGGAGGCCGGCGGATTGCTCACAGGGTTTCCGGGGGGGAGAACGCGCCGCGGGGGGCGCGAAGACGGCCAGTGTAGTGAGGCCCCATGGTGCAGGGAACCCCGTCGCCGGCGTATGGAAAAACGCGCATCGCAGGCCCGCGTACGGACACGACACAAGCACCGCATCAGGGGCGGTCGGGCAGGGCGTAGGGCGACCCGCTGGGTGCCGGCGGGCCCTCGAATGCAGCCGGTCGCCGGCAGCGGGCGCCAGAGCCGGGAGGGGTCACCCGCATCCGGGTCCATCGCCTCGGGAAGCCGAAACGGCCCGATCAGCCCGGCCGCGGCCCGAACAGGGTCTCGGCGCGCTGGAACAGCACCCAGCTGGTGGCGATGTACTTGTCGCCGCCGCGCGGCCGGTTGCCGCGGTGGGTGTGGGTGAAGGCGGTGGGGGCGATGAGCAGCGCGCCGGTGCTGGGGGTGATCTTGCGCTGCTGGTAGAGGAACTCGGTCTCGCCCTCGGCGAAGCCCTCATTGAGATAGACCGTCCAGAGCAGGTGGCGGTGCAGGGGCTCGCAGCTCGGGTCCTTGGGATAGAGCTCGCAGTGCCAGTAGGGATAGCCGCCCTCGTTGGCCCGGTAGTGCTGCAGGTTGATCCCGCCCGGACGCAGGCAGGTGCGCACGAGGTTGCCGAGCGCGTCGTCGTCCATCGCGCGGATGTCCTGCTCGGTGATGCGCCGGGCCTCGCCGGTATGGGGGTCGCTGAGCTGCAGCATCAGCGGGGCGATCAGCATGTACGGGTACTGCCGGACGTAGCGCAGCAGGCAGGCGAACAGCACGTTGTTGAGCGCCGCCTCGGCGTCCTGCCAGTCACTGCGCCCGGTCAGGGTGAGGTCCTCGCTGTTCTTCAGCTCGGGCATGACGCCGCTGCCGACGCGGCCCGGGTGACGCCCGCCGTCGGCACGGAAGCGCTCGATCAGCCGGGCGCAAAGCTCGGCTGACAGGGCCCCCGGATAGACCTCGATGAAGTCGTTCACGAGGCCGCCGCGTCGTGCTCGCGATGCAGGGCGGTGACCCGCTCGACCTCGTTCTTCGAACCAAGGAAGACCGGCACGCGCTGATGCAGGGCCTCGGGTTTGCGCTCGAGCAGGCGCTGCCGGCCGTCGGTGGCCGCGCCCCCGGCCTGCTCGACCAGGAAGGCCATCGGGCTCGCTTCGTAGAGCAGGCGCAGGCGGCCGCCCTTCTCGCGGGTCTTGGCGTCGACCGGGTAATAGAACACGCCGCCGCGGGTCATGATCCGGTGTACGTCGGCGACCATCGAGGCAACCCAGCGCATGTTGAAGTCGCGGCCGCGCGGTCCGGTCTTGCCGTCCAGCAGCTCCTGCACGTAGCGCTGCATCGGCGCCTCCCAGTGGCGCTGGTTCGACATGTTGATGGCGAACTCGCTGGTGTCCTCGGGGATGCGCAGGTTGCGCTGGGTGAGGACGAAGCTGCCGATCTCGCGGTCGAGGGTGAACTGGTGGACGCCGGAGCCGGTGGTCAGCACCAGCAGGGTGCTCGGCCCGTAGACGGTGTAGCCGGCGGCGACCTGCTCCACGCCGGGCTGCAGGAAGTGCTCGGCGGTCGGCTCGGTCACGCCCTCCGGGCAGCGCAGCACCGAGAAGATCGTGCCGACCGAGATGTTGACATCGATGTTCGAGCTGCCGTCCAGCGGATCGAAAACCAGCAGGTAGTTGCCCTTCGGGAAGCGGTGCGGGATCAGGTGCGGGGCTTCCATCTCCTCGGAGGCCAGCGCTGCCAGGTGGCCGCCCCACTCGTTGGCCTCGAGCAGGATCTCGTTGGACAGCACGTCGAGCTTCTTCTGCGCCTCGCCCTGCACGTTGTAGGCCTCGGCATTGCCGAGCACCCCGCCGAGTTCGCCCTTGCTGATGGCCAGCGAGATGTGCTTGCAGGCGCGGGCGACCACCTCGATCAGCAGACGCAGGTCAGGGGTGATCTGGCGGCGCGAGCGCTGCTCCTCGATCAGGAAGCGGGTCAGGGAGATGGGTTTCATGGGGGCCCCGGGCGAAAAGCCGCTATTGTCGACGACGCGGGCAGGCTTGTCAGTCAGCCGGGTGGTTCGATGCAGGGGATGGGCGGGATCGACATGGCGGAGCTGCACGCGCTGGCCGTGGCACTCGGCGTCGGCCTGCTGATGGGCGTCGAGCGCGAACGCCACGCCGCGGGCAGCGATGCGTCGACGGCGGGCGTGCGCAGCTTCGCCCTGGCCGCCCTGTGCGGCTGGCTGGCTGGCCTGTTCGGCCTCGCGCTGATCGCCGTGGCCCTGTCCGGCACCGCCCTGCTGGCCGGGCTCGGCTACTGGCGCAGCTCGCGGCGCGATCCGGGCATGACCAGCGAACTGGCCCTGCTGCTGTGCTGCCTGCTCGGTGCGCTGGCCGTGTCCCGACCTGCCCTGGCCGCCGGCGTCGGGGTGGTGGCCGCCCTGCTGCTGGCCACCAAGCGCGGACTGCACCGGGTCTCGCGCGAACTGATCAGCGAGGCCGAACTGCGCGACGGGCTGCTGCTGGCAGCGGCGGCCCTGGTCGTCCTGCCCCTGCTGCCCGACCGCGCCATGGACCCCTGGGGCATCTTCAACCCGGCTGCCATCTGGCGGCTGGTCGTGCTGATCATGGGCATCGGCGCGATCGGCCATCTCGCCCTGCGCGCCCTCGGCGAGCGCTGGGGCTGGATGGTCGCCGGCTTCTTTTCCGGCTGCGTGTCGTCGACCGCCGCCACGCTCAGCTTCGCGCAGTCGACCCGCAGGGATCCGGCGCTGAACCGCCGGGCGGCAACCGCCGCGCTGGCCGCGAACCTGGCCTCGCTGTGCCTGCTGGCGCCGGTGATGGCCGCGGTGTCGCCGCCGGCCGCGCTGGCCGTGCTGCCGGTGCTGGGCGGCGCAGCGCTGGGTCTGGGGGCCACCCTGCTGGTGGTCGGCCTCGGCAGCCGTTCATCGCCCCCGCGCAGCAGGACGGCGGAGCCAGCGCAGCGCATGTTCCGACTTCTGCAGGCGATCTGGATGGCCCTCGTCCTGAGCGCGGTGATCATCGCAGCCGGCCTGGTCAATCGCTGGTTCGGCAGCGCGGCGGCCCTTCTCACCGCGCTGGTGGCGGGCTCGGTCGAGGTGCATTCGGCCAGTGCCGGACTGGCCCAGCTGCACAGCACCGGCGGTCTTACCGCAGGCCAGCTGACCCGGGGCACCACCCTGATCCTGCTGTCGAGCAGCCTGGTCAAGACGGTTCTGGCGCTCTCCGCTGGGTCGCGCAGCTACGCGCTCCTGCTGGGCATCGGTCTTGCCGCGATGGCCGGGAGTGCGGCGCTGGCGCTTTGGCTGTCCCCGCTCGGCTGACAGCGGGGGTTGCGCGGCGAACCGGCGGCGGCATCATCGTCGTTCCGCCGGAAGACCTGAGGACCGCCCACCTTGATCGCCCTGATCCAGCGCGTATCCGAAGCCACCGTGAAGGTGGAGGAAGCCTGCGTCGGCCGGATCGGCCGCGGCATCCTGGCCCTGGTCGCGGTGCAACCGGGCGACGACGCGGCGCGTATCCAGCGCATGGCGGAGCGTCTGCTGGCCTACCGCATCTTCGAGGACGAGGGCGGGCGGATGAACCGCTCCCTGACCGATACCGGCGGCGGCCTGCTCCTGGTCAGCCAGTTCACCCTGGCGGCCGACACCCGCTCCGGACTGCGGCCCAGCTTTTCCTCCGCGGCCCGCCCCGAGGAGGCCGAAGCGGGCTTCCTCGCCCTGGTCGAGGCCTGCCGCAAACGGCACCCGGGGGTGGAAACCGGGCGCTTCCGGTCCCATATGCAGGTCAGCCTGGTCAACGACGGCCCGGTGACCTTCTGGCTGGAAACGTGAACGCTCTGACCCCTTGACTCAGCGCGGCCCAGCTGGTTCGGCTATACTGGAACGTTCCCATCACCTCTTCCCCCCGGATTTCTTCATGGCGATCGAGAAGCAGGAGCAGCAGTCCGAAATCAAACAGCTCATCAGCAAGGGGCTGGAACAGGGCTACCTGACCTACGCCGAAGTCAACGATCACCTGCCCGGCGACATCGTCGACCCGGAGCAGATCGAGGACATCATCGGCATGATGAACGGCATGGGCATCGAGGTGCATGAGAGTGCGCCGGATGCCGAATCGCTGTTGATGTCCGATGGTTCGGGCGCGAACGACGACGAGACCGCGGCAGAGGAAGCCGTGGCCGCCCTGTCGGCGCTCGACTCCGAAGCGGGACGCACGACCGATCCGGTCCGCATGTACATGCGCGAGATGGGCACGGTCGAGCTGCTGACCCGCGAGGGCGAGATCGCCATCGCCAAGCGCATCGAGGAAGGCCTCAACCAGGTGCAGGCAGCGCTGGCCAGCTTCCCCTGGGCGATCCAGCTGCTGCTCGAGGAGTATGACCAGCACGTCGAGGGGAAGAAGCGCCTCAACGAGGTGGTCACCGGCTTCATCGACCCCAACGCCACCGACGAGGTTGCCTCGCCGAACTCCGCTGCCAGCAACAGCAACGACAGCAGCGATGACAGTGACAGCGACGACGATAGCGACGACGACGACGACGACGACAGCAGCGACGACGACAGCACTCCCGACACCGGACCCGATCCGGCAGAGGTGCTGCGCCGCATGGAGCTGATGCGCTCGATCTACGTCAAGTTCCAGAAGACCCACGCCAAGTACGGCGCGACCGACAAGAAGGCGGTCAAGCTGCGCGAGGAAATGGCCGCCGAGTTCCTCGGCTTCAAGATGCCGATTCCGCTGGTGGACAGCCTGGTGCGCAAGATGCGCGATGTGGTGAATTCGCTGCGCAGCCACGAGCGCGTGATCATGGAGCACTGCGTCAAGCACGGAAAGATGCCGCGCAAGGACTTCCTCAAGTCCTTCCCGGGCAGCGAGACCAACCTGACCTGGGTGGACGAGCTGATCCGCCGCAAGCAGAAGTGGTCGTCGACGCTGAAGGACTACCGCGACGCGATCATCGCCGAGCAGGAAAAGCTGATCGCCATCGAGCAGGCGCTGTACCTGTCCCTGCCCGACATCAAGGAGATCAACCGCTCCATGGCCATCGGCGAGGCCAAGGCCCGGAAGGCCAAGAAGGAGATGGTCGAGGCCAACCTGCGCCTCGTGATCTCGATCGCCAAGAAGTACACCAACCGCGGCCTGCAGTTCCTTGACCTGATCCAGGAAGGCAACATCGGCCTGATGAAGGCGGTGGACAAGTTCGAGTACCGCCGCGGCTACAAGTTCTCGACCTATGCGACCTGGTGGATCCGCCAGGCGATCACCCGCTCGATCGCCGACCAGGCGCGCACCATCCGCATCCCGGTGCACATGATCGAGACGATCAACAAACTCAACCGCATTTCCCGCCAGATGCTCCAGCAGTTCGGCCGCGAGCCGACGCCGGAGGAGCTGGCCAAGGAAATGGACATGCCCGAGGACAAGATCCGCAAGGTGCTGAAGATCGCCAAGGAGCCCATCTCGATGGAGACTCCGATCGGCGACGACGAAGACTCGCACCTGGGCGACTTCATCGAGGACACCAGCATCGAGTCGCCGATCGACACCGCGACCGTGACCGGCCTCATGGAGACCGTGCGCGACGTGCTCGCCGGGCTGACGCCGCGTGAGGCCAAGGTGCTGCGCATGCGCTTCGGCATCGACATGAACACCGACCACACCCTGGAGGAGGTCGGCAAGCAGTTCGATGTCACCCGCGAGCGCATCCGCCAGATCGAAGCCAAGGCCCTGCGCAAGCTGCGCCACCCGAGCCGCTCGGAGCAGCTGCGCAGCTTCCTCGATATCGAGTAGCCGACGCCGCCCACCGCGCCCCGGACGCCCCGCCTCGAGCGGGGCGTCTGCGTTTCGGGCTCGGGTAGGCGGAAGCCTCTCCGCTGGCCCACAATCGCTACGCCCATACGAGGGAGCGTTTGATGAGCCACGGCACGCACGACTTCGTCGATGATCCGCGCAACGCGCAGATCCGCATCTGGATCAATGGCCAGCTGAAGCCGCGCGCGAAGGCGACGGTGTCGGTGTTCGACTCAGGCTTCGTACTGGGCGATGGCGTCTGGGAAGGCCTGCGTGTGGTCGACGGCCACCCGGTGTTCCTCGAAGACCATCTCGACCGTCTCTACGAGGGCGCCAAGGCGATCCTGCTCGATATCGGCATGGACCGTTCCGTCCTGACACAAGCCCTGTACGACACGCTGACGGCCAACGGCATGCGCGACGGCGTGCATATCCGGCTGATGGTGACCCGCGGCCTCAAGCGCACGCCCTACCAGGACCCGCGGGTGTGCATCGGGCCGGCCACCGTGGTCATCATCCCCGAGTACAAGACCCCGCTGCCGGACACGCTGGAGCGCGGCCTCGCCCTGTTCACCGTCCACGTGCGGCGTGGCCACCCGGACGTGCAGGATCCCAAGCTCAACAGCCACAGCAAGCTCAACTGCATCACCGCCTGCATCCAGGCCTACACGGCCGGCGCCGACGAGGCCCTGATGCTCGACCCACAGGGTTTTGTCGCCACCTGCAATTCGACGCACTTCTTCATTGTCCGCCGGGGCGAGGTCTGGACCTCGACCGGCCAGTACTGCCTTGGCGGCATTACCCGCTCGAAGGTGCTCGAGGCTTGCCGCGAGCTGGGCGTGCCCGCCTTCGAGAAGGCCTTCAGCCTGACCGACGTGTACGGCGCCGACGAGGCCTTTGTCACCGGCACGTTTGCCGGCCTTGTACCGGTGCGCTCGGTCGATGGCCGCGAGCTGGGCTCGGCGCAGGCGCAGGGCAGGGCCATGATCGAACGGCTGCGCGGAGGCTATCGCCAGCTCGTCCAGCGCGATGTCCAGGCGCGGAGCAGGGCGCGATGAGCACGCGGCGGATCGCCATGTGGTCCGGCCCGCGCAACATTTCGACGGCGATGATGCGCGCCTTCGAGAACCGCGAGGACTGCGAGGTCATCGACGAGCCGCTCTACGCCCACTACCTGGCCGAGACCGGCGCCGCCCACCCCGGCCGCGAGACGGTGATCGCGGCGGGCGAGACCGACTGGCGCCGCGTGGTGGAACGCCTGGTAGGGGACGCGCCGGGCGGGCATTCGCTCTGGTACCAGAAGCATATGTGCCACCACCTGCTGCCCGGCATGGGCACAGGCTGGATCGCCCGACTGGAGAACGTGTTCCTGATCCGCGACCCGGCCGAGGTGGTCGCCTCCTACCTGCGCACCCGCGACACCTGCAGCCCCGCGGAGATCGGCATTCCGCAGCAGCGGGCGCTGTTCGAGCAGCTTTCGGCGGGTCCGAGCGGTGCGCCCGTTGTGATCGATGCCGGCTGCTTCCTTGCCGACCCGCGCGCCCAGCTGCAGGCACTTTGCGCGCGGCTGGGCATTGGTTTCAGCGAACGCATGCTGCGCTGGCCGCCCGGCCCCCGCGAAAGCGACGGCGTCTGGGCGCCGCATTGGTACCACCAGGTCTGGGCGTCCACCGGCTTTGCCGCACCGCAGCGACCGTCGGTGGAACTCGATGCCTCAGCGAGGCAGATCGTCGAGGCCTGCCGCCCGGACTACGAAACGCTGTTCGCCCATCGGCTTCTGGGCTGAGGCGCGATTCGACTGCGTCGTGGGTAAATGGTTGCTTCGGGCGCATTCTTGCCGTTCGCCCTGGCCGGCGAAATGGGCCTTTCGGGCGAAGCCAAATCAAGAACAGGATCAAGAGCTTTCAGACCGACCTTCGGTCGGCCCGAGTCACTTTCTCTTGATCGGCACGAGCCGCGCAGGAGCGCGGCCGAACGCCGCAGGCGGCCCGAAGGGCGGCGGACAGGAGGTCCGCCGTAAGAGAAAGTAACCAAAGAGAAGCCGACCCGACTTCCGCGCCGTCATTGCTGCGCAATGCCGGTCCCCTGCGTTGCTCGGAATCCGGCGGCCGGCGTGAACTCGCGCATCCATGCGCTCAAACATCCACGCCTTTCCCCGCCGGCTTCCTGCGCTACTCGGCGCTGCACACGGGACCCACGCGCAATGAGGTTTTCGAGATTCGAGGGCCACGTTCCGCGACACGCCGCCTGAAAAGCTTCGGCCGACCGGTCCACAAGCTGTGCGGCCAGGAAGGCCGATCAATGGGCCCCCTGTCTGGCGGCGGGCGGGTGGAGGGTGAGCCGGTTAAAGGCGACGCATGCGTCGCCCCGGCGAACGCCACGGGCACGGAATGCCCGTGGCCGGACCTGCTGGAATAAGCATGGCCAGGATGGCCATGCCCAGCAGGAGCCCGCAGGGACGCGCGCACGATGCGCGCGTGTTTTTCGCCAGGACAAGGACGTGCTGTCGAAAAACCCCGGAGCCCGCACGCGAACCTGGAGGGCAGGAAGCCCGGAAGGCGCCTGACCGGGGTGCCCTTTCTCTTGGTTACTTCTCTTTGGGCACGCAAAGAGAAGTGACTCGGGCCGGCCGAAGGACGGTTCGAAACGCCCTTGATGTTGATCTTGATCCGGCTCTGGATCCAGAAAAGAGGCCCCATTCGCCGGCCAGGGCGAACGGCAAATTTACGCCCGAAGCGCGCACCCGCATCACCCTTTCGATGAAGCCCGCCCGTCGCCTCGTGCCCGTCCAGGGTCCGTGGCGAATGTACAAGCCGCGCCCTGGCTTTTTCCTCGACACGCTCTGCGAACCCGAGGAGCGGTGGGTCACCGGGGACCCCGTCCCGCCGCATGCAGTAGAGTGGCCGCGACCTCGGCATGCCGAATACATGCATCGCATCCTGATCGCCAGCTCGAAAGGCGGCTGCGGCAAGACCACGCTGGCGACCAACCTGGCGGTGGCGCTCGCCCATGCCGGTCAGCAAGTCTGCCTGGTCGATGCCGATCCTCAGGGATCGAGCCGCGACTGGATGTCGGCGCGCGGCGATCTGTTCCCGCCGGTGAACGGCTTCCACAGCGCCGACCCGGGGCAGGCGGTGAGTTTCGGCTGGTCGCTGCGGATTCCCGCCGGGACCGGGGCTTTGATCGTCGACACCCCCGCCGGTCTGCGGCCCAACCAGCTCGGGGAATTTCTTCGCCGGGTGGACCGGGTGCTGGTTCCGCTGCTGCCGTCGGCTATCGACCTGCGCGTATCCACGGGCTTCCTGACCGACCTCGCCGGTGCGCTTCCGGTGCGCCAGGGATTGGTCCAGGTCGCACTCGTTGCCAACCGCGTCCGGGCGCGCACCGTAGCGTCCCGGGCTCTCCCCGGTTTCGCAGCGGACACCCCGTTTCCGCTGCTCGGGCAGGTTCGCGACAGCCAGGCATTCGTCCTGGCCGGCGCTTTGGGCCGCGGGCTGTTCGACTATCCCGGCGCGGCGGTGGCCGCTGCCCGCGAGGATTTCCATCCCTTGCTGGAGTGGATACTCGGTGATGCACATCCAACGTCGCCAGACACCGTCGAGGGGTCGGAGCCGCTGCCGGGCGACCCGGCTGGACGCGGACGGCGCCCGGAGGACTGATCCGGCGCGGGCACCGCAAAGCTCTGCCGGACGCCTGTTCGAAGGGATGACCTGACCGGCCACGCGGGTTGGGATCTTCGCGTCAGCCCCAACCTGTGGGGGTTCGAGGGCCGGCGGTCCCGCCCAGCGCCACTCGATCATAGATACGATCTATGGGAACGTTAGGTTTAATCGATTTGCTGCGTCGCAGCAGGAACGATAGTCTACGTCGATCGCTTCTCCCCACTTACACAAAAAGGACCCAAGCCATGTCGCTTATCAACACCTCTGTGCCCGCCTTCAAGGTCAACGCCTACCACAACGGCAAGTTCATCGAAGTTACCGAGCAGAGCCTGAAGGGCAAGTGGTCGGTCCTGGTCTTCATGCCGGCGGCCTTCACCTTCAACTGCCCGACCGAGGTCGAGGACGCGGCGAACAATTACGCCGAGTTCGAGAAGGCCGGCGCCGAGGTCTACATCGTCACCACGGACACCCACTTCTCGCACAAGGTATGGCACGAGACCTCGCCGGCGGTGGGCAAGGCCGGGTTCCCGCTCATCGGTGATCCGACCCACCAGCTGACCCGCGCCTTCGGCGTGCACATCGACGCCGAGGGCCTGGCCCTGCGCGGCACCTTCATCATCAATCCGGAGGGCGTGATCAAGACCTCCGAGATCCACGACAACGCCATCGCCCGCGACATGAACGAAACCCTGCGCAAGCTCAAGGCCGCCCAGTTCGTCGCCGCCAACCCGGGCCAGGTCTGCCCGGCGAAGTGGAAGGAAGGCGCCAAGGCGATCGCCCCGTCGCTGGACCTGGTCGGCAAGATCTAAGGGACTGCAAGCCCCTGCCGACACGGACGTCGGCCCCCTTTCGCGGGTCCCGGGATCCGCACATCGAGTGCGCCACGCGCACCCCCGTCCCCCGCACTGCGGGGGACGGCCTCCCGCGCTTTGCCTGAAAGGAGTTTTCCATGCTGGACGCCAATCTGAAGACGCAGCTGCAGGCCTATCTGGAAAAGGTCCGCCAGCCGATCGAGCTGGTCGCCACCCTGGATGACGGCGAGCGCGCAACCGAACTCGACGGCCTGCTGGCGGATGTCGCCGCGCTGTCGGAAAAGATTTCCTATCGCAAGGACGGCACCTCCGACCGTGCGCCCTCGTTCGAGATCCGCTGCGCCGGAAGCGATGTGGCGGTGGCCTTCGCCGGCATTCCGCTTGGCCACGAGTTCACCTCCCTGGTGCTGGCCCTGCTGCAGGTCGGCGGCCATCCGCCCAAGGTGGAGGAGGCGGTCATCGAGCAGGTCCGCGCCCTGAACGGCTCGTTCCACTTCGAGACCTACTACTCGCAGTCCTGCCAGAACTGCCCGGACGTGGTCCAGGCATTGAACCTGATGAGCGTGCTCAACCCGTCGATCCGCCACGTCGCCATCGACGGCGCGGCCTTCCAGGACGAGGTCGAGTCGCGGCAGGTGATGGCGGTGCCGTGCGTCTATCTCAACGGTGAGGTCTTCGGTTCGGGCCGGATGAGCCTTGAGGAGATCCTCGCCAAGCTCGACACCGGCGCCGCGGCGCGGATGGCCGGCCAGCTCGACGCCAAGGAGGCCTTCGACGTTCTGGTGGTCGGGGGCGGCCCGGCCGGCGCGGCGGCGGCGATCTACGCCGCACGCAAGGGCATCCGCACCGGAGTGGTCGCCGAGCGCTTCGGCGGCCAGGTGCTGGACACGCTGGGCATCGAGAACTTCATCTCGGTCCGCGAGACCGAGGGCCCGAAGCTGGTCGCGGCGATGGAGGCGCATGTCCGCGACTACGAGGTCGACGTCATGAACCTGCAGCGGGCCAGCAAGCTGGTCCCTGCCTCGCAGAGCGCCGACGGCCTCAACGAGGTCCACCTCGAGAGCGGCGCCACCCTGCGCGCGCGCAGCCTGGTCATCGCCACCGGCGCCCGCTGGCGCGAGATGGGTGTGCCCGGGGAGGCCCAGTACCGCAACAAGGGTGTCGCCTACTGCCCGCACTGCGACGGCCCGCTGTTCAAGGGCAAGCGCGTGGCGGTGATCGGCGGCGGCAACTCCGGCGTCGAGGCGGCCATCGACCTCGCCGGCATCGTCGCCAGGGTCACCCTGATCGAGTTCGACAGCAAGCTCCGCGCCGACGAGGTGCTGCAGCGCAAGCTGCGCTCGCTGCCCAATGTCGAGGTCATCCTGCATGCGCAGACCACCGAGGTGCTGGGCGACGGCCAGCGGGTCACCGGGCTGCAGTACCGCGACCGCGGCGATCTGGTGATGAATACCCTCGAGCTGGAAGGGATCTTCGTGCAGATCGGCCTGCTGCCCAACACCGAATGGCTGAAGGGCACCCTGGAGCTGTCTCCGCGCGGCGAGATCGTGATCGATGACCGCGCGCAGACCTCCCTGCCGGGCGTAATGGCTGCCGGTGACGTCACCACCGTGCCCTACAAGCAGATCGTGATTGCCATGGGCGAGGGCTCGAAGGCGGCGCTGTCGGCCTTCGATCACCTTATCCGCGTGCCGGTCGCCGGCGAGCGCGCCGCAGCCTGAGTCACTGTCCGGGCGCGACCCGCGGGGGTCGCCGTGCGGAACACTCGCCGCGCCGTCCTGACCCGACGCGGGGATTGGGGAGCGGCTACGATTCGGGGCCCAATCCCTGGCCCTGATGCCGATGCGCGCTTCGCCCCATCGCCTGATCCTCCCGACCCTGCTCCTGCTGCTGGCCGGCCTGGGCCTGTCTCCGGCCCTTGCAGCGCCGGCGGCCTGGCTGCCCCGCGCCGAGGGCACCGAGCTTCGAGTGCTGAGCTGGAACGTCGCCCGCGAGCAGCTGTTTGCCAACTGTTCGCGCAGCGCGCGGCTGCTGCAGATGGCCGAACCCGACGTCCTTCTGCTGGACGAGATGGACCCCGGCGTCGATGCGCAGGCGCTGGCCGACTGGCTGGATGAGGTGCTGCCCGGAGCGCCCTGGCAGGTGGTCCTGGGCCGTGAGGCGGGCAACAGGGAGCGCGGCAGCATTGCCGCGCGCGTTCCGCTGCAGCGCGTCGAGGCCTTCGACCGCCTGCATTACAGCGAGGCCGAACAGGCCGACTGGATCGCCCGCGCACCCCAGCACGCCGAGCGCCTGCGCCGACAGCTACCGAATGGCGTTGCGGCGGCGGCTGCCCTGGCCCGGTTCGGCAACCGGTCCGTTCTGCTGGTTTCCTTCGACATGCAGTGCTGCGGGGACGCGCCGGACGGTTGGGAGGAAGCCCGCCGGCGTCGCGAGGCTGCGCTGATCCGCGCTGCGCTGGAGACGGTGTTCAGCTCCGGCGTCGCGCTCGCCATCGTCGGCGGGGATGCGAATGCCGTGCAGGGGCCGGAACCGCTGCGTCGGATCGCCGGCTCCAATCCGGCGCTGGAGAGTGTTGAGGCCCGCCGAGAGGACGGCAGCGACTGGACCTGGGACGGTCGGGGAACCCCGTTTCCGAGCAGCAAACTGGATCATCTCTGGGTCAGCCCAGGGGTGTCCGCGCTGCAGGCCCGACTGCTCGATTCCGAGGCCTGGTCACCGGCGCTGCGCTCCCGGCTCGGCGTCCAAGAGGCATGGTCACGAGAACAGTCGCCGCACCGGCCGATCGTGGTCGACCTGTTGCTCAGCCCGGGAGAATAGTCCGGCGCGGTGCCCGCTGCGCCAGAGCGAGTCGCCGGCATGACTTCCCTCCCTGTCGCAACCGCTTGTTCCGGCGCACGCGCGCGAAGGGGCCGCCGCGCGTCGGATGCAACCCAACGATGTGTGAACCCGCTTCGGGTTAAGCCACCAGCAGGGTGCAGGTTCAGGGTTCGTTTCGCGCCGGATGCCCAGTCTGGCACCCGTCCCGATCTCGGGCCGATACGAACCACGTGAACAAGGAGTTCCACCCATGAAGCGTTCCCTGCTTGCCCTCGCCGTGCTCTCGCTTCCGCTGGCTGCGGGCGCGGCCGACCTCAACTACAACTATATCGAGGGCGGATACAACCAGCTGGATCCGGACGGAGGCGGCTCGGAGGCCGACGGCTTCGGCCTGAACGGCTCGGTCTCGCTCGGCCAGAGCCTGTTCCTGTATGGCGGCTGGTCCAGCAACGAGATCGACGGCACCTCCGCCGACATCGACGTCCAGCGCATCGGCCTTGGCTGGCGCAACGGGATCGGTGATCGCACTGACCTCGTGGTCAATGCCAACTACCTGAAGTTCGACGTCGACGCCGGCGGCGGTGTCGACTTCGACGCCGACGGCTACGAAGCCGAGGTCGGCGTCCGCCACGCCTTCGGCGATCGCTTCGAAGGCCAGGCTTCGCTCGGCTACGTCGATGGCGGGGATTTCAGCGGCACCTTCTACGGCAAGCTGACCGGCCAGTTCCGGTTCAACCAGAACTGGGGTCTGGTTGGCAGCACCGTCATCCGCGATGACGTGAAGGAATACTTCATCGGCCCGCGGCTGAGCTTCTGACCGCTGTGCAGGCTGCATGGGGCGACCCATGCAGCCTGCAGCCGCGCATGCCCCCGCTGCGGAGCAACCTGCGTCAAATCATAAGCTTGGCGGCTGGCACGGAAGCTGCTCGACAGGGGAACAAGAAACCACTTCGGAGGATTCCACCATGTTCCGTGTCCTTGCATCCCTGTGCCTGGCCACCCTGCTCACCGCCTGCGCCAGCAGCGGCGGCGGCGGTGGCTACGGCTATCGTGATGACTATCGCTACAACCGCTGCGAGCAATGCGGCGTCGTCGAGCGCGTCGAGGTCGCCCGCTACGGCGATGGCCGCACCAGCGGCGGTGGCGCCGTGGCCGGTGCGATCATCGGCGGCGTGCTTGGCAGCCAGGTAGGCAGTGGCCGTGGTCGCGATGCGGCCACGATCGCTGGTGCCGTAGCCGGCGGCGTGGCCGGCAATCGCATCGAGAGCGAGCGTCGCTCAAAGGATGTGTATGCGGTCTACGTCCGCATGGATGACGGCCGCCGTCGCGTCTTCGAGCAGCGTGAGCTCGATGGTCTGTATGAAGGCGCTCGGGTTGAAATCCGCAACGGCCGCGCCGTACAGATCTGAGTCCGGGTCAACCGCGTTGGGCTTCGCCCCGCCGATCAGCGAGCGGGGCGAAGCTTTCTCCGGTGCCTGGTGCGCCGCGCCTAACGGGGGCGGCCATCCGTGATCCAGACCCCGCAACGCTTTTCCCACTGGGCCAGGCTGAAGTCGGGTTCTCCGTTGGCATCGCCGGAGTCGTGGACGCGGAGCTCGAACGTGTCCTGCTCTCCACCGATACGCGTCAACCGCAGGTAGGCCCACTGGGTGGCCTGTTGTCCGGGTACCGGCCGGTCGGCAGAGCGGCCCACGGCGCTGACCAGGAACTCGTCGCCTCCCTGCAGGCTGCGCCCGGTGGCCGAGCGCGGGTGATGCAGCCGGCAGGCCAGCCGCCTCGGCGCCTCATCGCCGTTCTCCAGATCGACCTCGAAGAGGCTGGCAAAGGCCTGATGCGCCGGCATGGCCATCTCGCCCATCAGCATCAGCCGGGCCCCCGGAGCCACCTGGTCAAGCTGTTGTGCGCCTGCCCGCCCCGGGACGAGGCTTAGCAGGGTGCAGACCAGGCAGCCGAGCAGAGTAGTCTTCATCGGGGGCTCCGTGGGTGGGGCGTGGAAGGGGACGTTGGGCCGCCACATTCGGGCGACGCCGACCTGAGGAACAGGCTAGGCAGGCCGGCTAGAGCGACCACCCTAGAGAATCAGGCGGAACGTGCGCCGGCGCACGCACGCGCCGGAACGCCTTCACACTTTTATCAAGCGCCACGCGGTCGGGGCTCGATGGCCGTAAAAGGCCGGCGCGTCGTGCATGCAGGCAGCCACTCCGCTGGCTGGGCTGCGGGAGGGCGGCGACGGCCCGTCCCGCTCCGGACTGCCTCCAAAGCCCTGGGCGCGGTGGCGCAGGCTTCCTTGCGGCCGCCATCGGCTGCCGCTCGCCCCTTCCAGATAGGGAAAAAGAAACGGCCGCCCGGAGGCGGCCGTCAATGGTTCACAGATGGCCTGGTCTTAAAGGGTTTCGACGAAGCCGATCTTTTCCAGGCCGGAGTTCTTGGCCATGGTCAGCACTTCGGTGAGCGTCTGGTACTGCGCCTCTCCAGCGGTTTCCAGTTCGATCAGCGGCTGCGGATCACGGGTGGCTTCGAGCATCATCGAGGCCTGTACCGCGGCACGCGGCATGGGCTGGTTGTCCCAGAAGATGCCTCCGTTGGCCTCGATGCGGATACGTACCGGCGGAGGCGGCTCCTTGAGCTGCTCCGGCGGGGTACGGCTCTGCTGCGGCAGGTCGACCTGGATTTCGTGCGATGCCATCGGTGCGGTGACCATGAAGATGATCAGCAGGACCAGCAGAACGTCGACCAGGGGGGTCACGTTCATATCGGACATGCTGCTACTGCTGCTGCCGGAACTGAATGCCATGTGTTTCTCTCCTAGCGTTCCGGGGTGGTCACGAAGCCGATCTTGGCGATGCCCACGTCCTTGGCGGTTTTCACCACCTCGGCGATCACCTTGTACTTGGTGGTCCTGTCTGCCCGGATGTTGACCTGGGGCTGCGGCTGCTTCTGGGCTTCCACCGCCAGTCGCGATTCAAGAATCGCGCGCAGAACCGGGTCATCATTCCAGTAGATGCTGCCGTCTTCGGTGATCGCGAGGGTGATCGGGACGCCCTGGCCTTCGACCTTCTCTTCGAGCGTGGCCTCCGGCAGCTTCACCTGGACCTTGTGGGCCATCAGGGGGGCCGTGATCATGAAAATGATCAACAGCACCAACATCACGTCGACCAGCGGCGTGACGTTGATTTCCGCCATCGGTCCGCCGCCACCACCGCCAGTACTGAATGCCATGGCGTCCTGACTCCTCGTCGTTGCTTAGCGCTTGACCGCGACTTCGCCGACGCGCGAGCCGGTAGCGAAGAAGTCGTGCAGGTCGTGCGCGAAGGTATCGAAGTTCGCGTTGGTGTTGCGGTTCATGCGCGCAAAGAAGTTGTACGCAAAGACCGCCGGGATCGCGACGAACAGACCGATCGCGGTCATGATCAGCGCCTCACCGACCGGGCCGGCGACGGCGTCGATGGAGGCCTGACCGGTCGCACCGATCTTGATCAGTGCGTGGTAGATACCCCACACGGTGCCGAGCAGACCGACGAACGGGGCGGTTGCACCGACGGTGGCCAGCCAGGTCATGCCGGTCTCGAGCTTGCTGCTCTCGCGGGTCACCGCCTGGCGCAGGGCGCGGTCGATGAACTCGGAGCGATTCAGGGCCTCGACCAGACGCGAACCCTCATGGCGCTGGTGGTGGGCAGCCGCCTGGGCGCAGTCCAGGGCGATCTTCGAGAAGGGCTCGCCGGCAGGCTGCTCTTCCATGAAGCGGATCGCGTCCTGGGCGTTGGTAGTCTCCCAGAAGGTGCGGATCACGGTCTCGGCGCGCGAACGCAGCATCATGTTCTTGAGCACGTTGACCACGGTGTAGAACCAGGAGCCGACCGACATCAGCACCAGGACGACGAACACGGTCCAGTTCACCGCGTCCATGTGCTGGATCATGTTCTCGAAGCCGAACTGGTTGAACGCAGCGGCGTCGGAATCACCTGCGAAACCGGCGCCCGGCATGCCGGTGTTCATCGGTTCCAGCGGGGTCGGAGCGGCGGGAGCGGCCGGGGCCGGGTTGGCAGCGGCGGCGTCGTTGGCCGGCGTAGTGGAAGCAGAATCTTGCAGCATAACGCTTACCCTTTTTTAGGCGTCGGAGAGTCGGAAGGAAATCGGTACCAGCACCCAGCCCTGAACCGGCTGGCCATTGCGCAGGCCCGGGTTGAACACCCAGTTCTGCACGGCTTCGATGGCGGCGCGATCGAGGAGTCGCGAGCGGCTGGTGCGCTCGATCTCGATCTTCACCGGCTTGCCGTCGACGCCGACCAGCACGCGGAGGATGACCTCACCCTCCTCGCGGCGACGGATCGCCTGCGGCGGGTAGCGTGGCGGCCGGATCCGGCGATAGGTCTGGTCCTCGGACGGACCGTAGTCGGCCGGCGGAGCAGGCGGCGCGGGGGGCGCCGGCGGCGGAGCGGGGATCGACATCGGGGTCGGGTCATCAAGGACCACCGGCGGCGGCGCCTCGGGGGGCGGCGGGACCGGCTTGGGCTTTTCGATCGTCTTCGGCGGCGGCCGCTTCGGCGGTTCCGGCGGCGGCGGCGGCGGGGGAGGGGGCGGCGGCGGCGGCTCGATGAAGGTGACTTCGACGATCTCCTCCTCTTCCTCCGCTTCGTCCGGGGGCGCCACGGGCACGAGCAGCATCACGAAGAGGCTGACGTGGATGGCGATTGCAGAGGACAGACCCGCAATGCGCAGCCAACTCAGGCCCTGCTTCTCGTTGGTTTGTTTATTGAAATCGGTCATGCGTGGCCGCTATTCAAGGTTGCATCCGGGGAATGCCCCCCACCGGGCCGATGGGCCGGCAAAGGGGGGTCACAAGCTTATACCAACGGGTGTCGCTTCCGAAGCCCGCTACTTGACGCCGGCCGACTTCAGCCAGGCCCGGGCGTTGTTTTCGGTTTCGGGGTACTTGGCGGCCTCGCGGTAGGCGGCGATGGCCGCAGCGCGGTTGCCCAGCTCCAGCTCGGCGCCTCCCAGTACGATGTGGGCGTCGCCGGGGCGGCGGATGCCTTTTGCAAGCGCCTCCTTGGCGGACGCCTTCGCCTCGTTCCAGCGCGCCTCCTCGTACAGCACGCGGGCCAGGTTGAGGCTGATCTCGCCATCCTGCGCGAAGGCCGCTGCCTTCTTGTAGGCCTCGATGGCGGCCGGAATGTTCTCGGAGAAATAGTTCGCCTCGGCCATCGTCCGGTACACCTCGAGGCTCGGCTTCAGGATGCCCTTGTCGAGGCCCTCCTGGATGGTCGCGATGGCCTGCGGCTCCTTCTCGGCGAAGTGGTACAGCTGGTACAGCTGACGGTAGTCACGCTCTTCGGTCAGCAGCCCCTTGGCCTTCGCGCCTTCCAGCAGGACCAATGCCTTGTCGTTGAGGTCGGCGTTGATGTAGATCGAGGCCAGATTGCGGATCAGCGCCTTGTCGTTCGGGTCCTTCTGCAGCAGCTGCTCGGCGACCTCACCGGCCTTGTCGAACTGTTCGGTGTCGGCATAGGCGGCCATCAGCAGCTGGTACCACGAGGACTGCGGCTCTTCCGTGGCCGCGATCGCCTTGCTCAGCGTGTCGATGGCCTCGGGGAAGCGCTCCAGGCGATAGAGGATGTTGCCCTTGATGGCCAGCGCCTCGGCCTTCTCGGAGCGGGTTTCGGTAAAGAAACGATCGAGGTAGGCCAGCGCCTGGTCGTACCGCTCATCCGACATGTGCAGCTGGGCGATCTGGTACATGATCTGGTAGTGCGAGTCGTTCGGCAGGCCGTTTTCCTGCAGCGCCTTCTCGAAGTAGGTCACCGCAGAGTCGTAGTCGTCGCGGTCGATGTAGGAGACGGCGATGATCTGCGAAGCGAGCGACTTCTCGTACGGTGTCGACAGCTTGCTCTCGAGCACCTCGAGGGCGGCTGCCTCGGTCGCGGTCGGGTTGTCCTCCTGGGACAGCTCGTACATCTTCTTGACCTTGGACTGCATCCGACGCGACTGCTTGGGATCGGGGTCCTCGCGGGTGGCGTTCGGATAGGCCGGTTCCGGCTTGTCATCCTTCCGGTTGCGCTGGGCATCGGCCGGCGCGGCAATCGCGGCCAGCAACAGGAAGAGCACGGCGGTCTTGAGCAGATTGGCCAGTCTCATCGTTGTCCTCTCGATCCGTGAAGCGGCGCGCTATCGGGGGCTGCGCGCCGGCGGAACCATCAACACTAGCCCGGGTTAGTGCTTTTACTCAATAGGGAGATTGTGACTTTCGGCACATCGCGACGCGGTTGAACGCTGGAACGATGGCAAACGGGTGAATCTGCCCAGTTTCGTTAGGAATCGATTCAGGTTGTTGGAAACTCTGCGCGGGCGAAAGCGACCCGTTCCGCCGGGTCTGTGCTCAGCCCTCCGGCGGCCTTCAGGGCCTCCACCTTGCGCAGCCTGTGCAGCGCGCCATTGCCGTTGGCGATCTGGATCGCGAGGCCCGGGCGGGCGTTCAGCTCAAGGATCAGCGGGCCGCGGTTGCGGTCGAGCACGAAGTCGACCCCGACGTAGCCAAGCCCCGACAGCTCGTAGCAGCGCGAGGCCATCTCGAGCAGCTCGTCCCAGCGCGGAATCTCCAGCCCGACGATGCTCTGCTCGGTGTCCGGGTGGTCCTTGATGATCTCGGTGCCCCACACCCCGCGGCGGGTCGTTCCGGTCGGGATGTCGATGCCCACGCCGATGGCGCCCTGGTGGAGGTTGGCCTTGCCGTCCGACATGCGTGTCGGCAGACGGATCATGGCCATCACCGGGTATCCGAGGAAGACGATGATGCGGACGTCCGGCACACCCTTGTAGCTGACCTGGTCGAACACCGGGTCAAACTGCACGCAGTATTCGACCAGCAGATGGTCCGGATGGCCGCCCAGTGAGAACAGGCCGGACAGCCCGTTCGACAGATGATGTTCGAAATCACCGCGGCTCATCAGGTGGCCGTTGGAGCGACGGTACTTGTCGCCGCGCTTGCCGGTGATGACCAGGATGCCGTCGCCTCCGGAGCCATGGGCCGGCTTGACCACGAACTGGTCGTGGGCCTTGAGCTTCTCGTGCAGATCGCCGATCTGGTGCTCCTCGTGCACCACCGCGTAGAGGTCGGGGACCGGCAGGCCGGCCTCGAGGGCCAGCCGCTTGGTGATCAGCTTGTCGTCGACCCTCGGGTAGAACTTGCGCTGGTTGTAGGCCAGCACATAGTCGGCATTGCGCCGCCCGATTCCCATCAGTCCGATGCGGCGTAAACGGCGGGCGATTTCGAACGGTGTCAGCATGGCCTCAGCCCGGGCCCACTTCGCGCGCCAGCGCACGGAACCGGAACAGCTCGGTCAGGCGGTAGCCCGAGTAGCGTCCCAGCACCAGGGTGAAGGCGAGCAGGACCAGGAGCAATTCGGGGAAGACGAAGATCAGGTGCTCGAGGAGGTCCCAGGTCATCACCAGGGCGGCCAGTGCGGCGACCAGCATGGTGCCGAAGGCTTCCTTGATCGCGGCGCCGCCGCCGCGCTCTTCCCAGGTCACCGACATGCGTTCGATGGTCATCGCCATGATCACCATCGGGAACAGCGCGATCGACAGGCCGACCTCGATGTCCAGGCGGTTCGAGATCACCGAGACCAGGGCCATCAGCAGGACGGTCACGATCAGCACCGCGGTCAGGCGCGGCACCAGCAGCAGGCGCAGACGCTCCAGGTAGAACCTGACCAGCAGACCGGAACCGACCACCGAGACGAACAGAAGGATGCCGGCAATCACGCCGGTGTCGCGGAACGCGAGCGCGACCAGCACCGGCATGAAGGTGCCGTAGGTCTTGATGCCGATCAGGTTGCGCAGGATCAGCATGATGAAGGCGCCGATCGGCACAAGCAGCAGTACCTGGTAGACCTGCTGGGTCTGCAGCGGCAGCGAGAGCAGGGAGTAGCGGACGAGGTTCTCGTTCTGCACTTCCAGCCTGCGCTCGGCAATGGCCATGGCGTCAGCGAGATTGCGGCTGACGCTCCAGGTGACGTTGGCCCGCGGATTCTCGTCGACCACGAGCAGGGGTGAGCGGCTCGAGGACCACAGGAACAGGTTCTCCGGCCAGCCGTCCGAGGCGTTCTGCAGGTTGATGGTGATCCAGTCGTTGCCGTTGTGGACCTGCAGCCAGGGCTGCATGTCGACCTCGGTATTCATGTCTCCGAGTTCGAAGCCGTGGATCACCCTTGCCGGGATCTTGCGCGAGGCCAGCAGTTCGGCGAGCAGCTGGGCCCGCAGTTCGGGTGTCCCTCGGTCTTCCAGCAGAAGGGCGACTTCCTCGCTGGGCGAGTCGACGTTGAAGCGGCGCACCAGTTCCTTGGCGAAGGTACTGATATCCGCGGAACGGTCGCGGACCTGGTCGAGTACGGTCTGCGCGGCGCTGGCGTAGGGCTCCTCGAGCACCGGCGGATCACCGATCCGTGGCTTGCCGCCCAGAGCCGGATTCTCCGTATTCCGGACGACGGTGGCGCGGTAGTACAGCACCTGGGTGCCACGGGCGCGACGGATCGCCCACTGCACTTCCCGATTGTTGCCGCGCTGCTCCTCCAGCTTGGAGTAGTTGTTGGCGACGAAGCGTTCGTCCAGCAGCGCGAAGCCCGGCGGCTTGTAAGGGATCTGCAGGGTCACCGTGTTCGGCAGGCGGCGCGGCGGATACTCGACCCGCGCCTGGACGGTCCACACCTCGACCTCGGCGACCGGCTGCAGGGGAAAGTTCAGTACCTTCCACTTGTAGACCACGGCCGCCAGACCGATCGTGCCAATCAGGAAGGCGAGCAGATAGAGATGGGTCTTCTTCATAGGTTCTTATTAGGGCCTCGCGGCTCCCCACCGCGTTGCCGGCGGCGCTTCAGCGCGCCGGCCGGGGGCCCAGTATAGCCGCGCGCCGGGGGCGCTTTGAGGACGGGGTTTTTCCCGCTTGCGTGAGCCGCTGCCGGGCTGTGTTCCGGAAGCGACCGCCGCCGCGGGAACCGCCGGTGGGGAAGCGGGCTGCGCGGCTGCGCTCGATGAACGCTCGCTCGGTGGAAGCGAACTCCTCGTCGGGCAGGGTGGAGAGGCAAGCTCTTTGAGGATCTAAAGAGCATTGTTGGGAGAGCCTCGAACTCGTCGGTTCAACTTGATCGGCTTCGAAGTTGAACGGCAGGTTCGGGCGCGAAGTTCGCATTCGCCCCGGCCCCGCTGTAGGAGCCAGCTTACTGGCGATAGGCGCCCCGGATGGAACGATCGCCAGCAAGCTGGCTCCTACACGCAACGTCGCTGCCAGGTCCGGTTTGCGCTGCAAAGCAGGCCTTGCCGCAGTCAAATTGTGGGAGTGCCCTCGGGCGCGACCGCAGCGCTACGGATTCACCACAGACCGCGGCCAGAGCGGAACTTCGCGGTCGCGCCCAAGGGCTTTGGGCGCGAAGTTCGCATTCGCCCCGGTCCCGCTGTAGGAGCCAGCTTGCTGGCGATAGGCGCCACGGATGGGACGATCGCCAGCAAGCTGGCTCCTACATTCGGGTGTTGTGGAAGGTCTTCTTTGCGCCCATTTCGCCCCTCCCGGAGTTGCCTGGAAGATCCGCGCACCCCCGAGCGCCCTAGGTAGGAGCCGAGGGCCGAGCCCGCAGCGACTCGAACCGCGCTGCCGCGCGCCGGGGTCAGACGTCGAGGTTGGACACCCGCAACGCATTCTCCTCGATGAAGTCGCGACGCGGTTCGACCACATCCCCCATCAACGTCGAGAAGATCTGGTCGGCGGCGACCGCGTCCTCGATACGCACCTTGAGCAGGCGGCGGGTCTCGGGGTTGACCGTGGTTTCCCAGAGCTGCTCGGGGTTCATTTCGCCCAAGCCCTTGAAGCGCTGGATGGTGCGGCCGCGCTTGGCTTCGTCCATCAGCCAGCGATGGGCTTCCTCGAAACGGGTGATGGCCTGGCCGCGGCCGCCGCGCTCGATTCTTGCGCCGTCCTGGATCAGGTCGGCCAGTGCGCTGGCGGCCTCGACCAAGGGGCGCAGTTCGGCGCTGGCGAACTGGGTGCTGGCGATGCTCTGGGTGGCGCTCAGACCGTGATGGCGGCGCTCGATGCTGAGCAGGCCCGGTTCCTCGTTGGCCCGCGCCTGCAGGTTGACCGTGTAGACCGGTCGGCCGAGGCCGGCGCCGGCCAGTTCGGCGGAGAGGCGTTGGCCCCAGCTGTCGAGCCGGGCCTGATCGTCCCAGATATCGCCGGAGAGCGGCGGCAACTCCAGCATGGCCTCGAGAACGCGCGGATCGAAACGGGTGGCGACGCGGCGGATGGCGTCCTGGGCGGAGGCGTACTGGGCGAGCAGCTTCTCCAGGGCCACGCCGGTCACCGGCGGCGCTTCCGGTGCGTACTGCAGGGTCGCTCCTTCCACGGCGTGGCTGATCAGGTAGGCGCTGAGCGTCTGGTCGTCCTTGATGTACTGCTCGTTCTTGCCCTGTTTGATCTTGTACAGCGGGGGCAGGCCGATGTAGACGTGGCCGCGCTCGATCAGCTCCGGCATCTGCCGGTAGAAGAAGGTCAGCAGCAGGGTGCGGATGTGCGAGCCGTCGACGTCGGCGTCGGTCATGATGATGATGCGGTGGTAGCGCAGCTTGTCCGGGTTGTACTCGTCCTTGCCGATGCCGCAGCCCAGCGCGGTGATCAGGGTGCCGACCTCGGCCGAGCTCAGCATCCGGTCGAAACGCGCACGCTCGACATTGAGGATCTTGCCCTTCAGCGGCAGGATCGCCTGGGTCTTGCGGTTTCGGCCCTGCTTGGCCGAGCCACCGGCGGAGTCACCCTCGACGATGAAAAGCTCGGACAGGGCGGGGTCCTTCTCCTGGCAGTCGGCCAGCTTGCCGGGCAGGCCGGCGATGTCGAGGGCGCCCTTGCGGCGGGTCATCTCGCGGGCCTTGCGCGCGGCTTCACGGGCGCGGGCGGCATCGACCACCTTGCCGGCAATCGCACGGGCCTCGTTCGGGTGCTCCTGCAGGAACTCCTCCAGCTTGGCGCCGACGATGGATTCGACCACCGGCTTCACCTCGGAGCTGACCAGCTTGTCCTTGGTCTGGGAGGAGAAGCTCGGGTCGGGCACCTTCACCGACAGCACCGCGATCAGGCCTTCGCGCATGTCGTCACCGGCCATCTGCACCTTGGCCTGCTTGAGCAGCCCGGACTGCTCGATATAGGCGCCGATCGTGCGGGTCAGGGCGGCGCGGAAGCCAGCGAGGTGGGTACCGCCGTCCTTCTGCGGGATGTTGTTGGTGAAGCAGAACATGGTCTCCTGGTAGGCGTCGGTCCATTGCAGGGCGACGTCCACCGCGATGCCATTGGTCTCGTGGCCCTGCAGGGCGATCACCGAGGGGTGCAGCGGGGTCTTGAGCTGGGCCAGATGCTCGACGAAGCTGCGGATACCCCCTTCGTAGGCAAAGCGGTCGTGCTTGCCCTCGCCGCGCTCGTCGACCAGGTCGATGCGTACGCCCGAGTTGAGGAAGCTCAGCTCGCGCAGGCGCTTGGCCAGGATGTCGTAGTGGAATTCGACATCGCTGAAGATCTCGACCGCAGGCTTGAACCAGACCAGGGTGCCGCGCTTGCTGGAGGGCGTGGTCCGGCGCAGCGGGTAATCCGGCTCACCCAGGCTGTATTCCTGTTCGTGGTGATAGCCCTCGCGCCAGATGTCCAGGCGCAGCTTCTCGGACAGGGCATTGACCACGGAGACGCCGACGCCGTGCAAGCCACCGGAGACCTTGTAGCTGTTGTCGTCGAACTTACCGCCAGCATGCAGCACGGTCATGATGACTTCGGCGGCGGAGCGGCCCTCTTCCTTGTGGATGTCTACCGGGATGCCGCGACCGTTGTCCGACACGCTGACCGCGCCGTCCGAATGGATGGTGACCACGATCTGATCACAGTGCCCGGCCAGCGCCTCGTCGATGGCGTTATCGACCACCTCGAACACCATGTGGTGCAGGCCGGTACCGTCGTGGACGTCGCCGATGTACATGCCGGGACGCTTGCGCACCGCCTCAAGGCCCCGCAGCACGGTGATCTTGCTGGAGTCATAGGCATTGGACGGCTGCTGTTCTTCAGTCATTGGACGCTCTTCCAGGGTCCCCAAGGTCTCGGGGCTGGGTGAAGGGGAGGGC
Organism: Pseudomarimonas salicorniae; assembly: GCF_023156535.1. GTDB lineage: Bacteria > Pseudomonadota > Gammaproteobacteria > Xanthomonadales > Xanthomonadaceae > Pseudomarimonas > Pseudomarimonas salicorniae. The sequence goes on from NZ_JALNMH010000001.1 coordinate 489,300, forward strand.
GATTATAGCTGCCTGTGCAGGCGACCCTGTTCCACGTGGAACACGTCGCTGGCCTCGTCAACGTGACGCTCCAGCACGCTGTGGTCCGCCGTGGCCAGCAGGGCCTGCACCTGGTGCTGGCGAAGGTAGTGGACCAGCCGCGCCTGGTTATCGGGGTCCAGTTCGGCCAGCGCATCATCCAGACCGAGCACGGGCGGTTCGCCGCGTTGAGCGCTGAAGTCAGCCACCTGGACCAACAGCATCAGCAGCGAGGCCAGCTTGGCCTGACCGCGCGAGAACAGCTCACGCTGGGGAAGCGACTCGAAGCCCAGCGACCAGCCAGCCCGATGAGGGCCGATACCCGTAAAACCCATCCGTCGGTCGGTGTCCTGCTGCCTGAGCAACGCCTCATGGAAAGACCCCCGATCCGCAGGCCAGCCGGGTCGGTGTCGAAGCCGCGGCCGGCCCAGCCCGGGGAGGAGCCAGCTCGCGACCTCGCTCAGGCGGGCATCCAGTGAGGACAGATAGCGCTCTCGATAGCCATGGATCAGCTCGCCCTCGCGCGCCAGCTCCTCCAGCCAGGCCTGTTCCACCGAAGCGCTGCCCCGTTGCCGCAATAGGAGGTTCCGCTGGCGGAGCGCGCGAGCATAGCGGCGCCAGGCCGGATAGAAGTCCTGTTCCACGTGGAACAGACCCCAATCAAGAAATCGGCGACGCAGCTCACCGGGCCCGCTGATCAGCTCACCGGTATCCGCGGGAAACACCACCGCGGGAAAGGCCTGGAACAGCTCGGACAGAACGTCGGCCCGTTGCCCATCGACTCGGGCCTCGAAGCCACCCCGCAGCACCCGGGTCAACCCGACCCGACCCGGCCCGCTCCCGGGACGCTCGACCTCGGCAAAGACGGTCAGAGACTCCGCACCCCGCTGGATGCAGCCATCCGGAGAACCCCCGCGGAAACTACGCCCACTGGCCAAAAGTGAAACGGCCTCCAGTGCGCTGCTCTTGCCGCTGCCGTTGGGCCCGACCAGCCAGTGCAGGCCGGGCCCGAAATCAAGCTCGGCAGAGTCGATCAGCCGCAGGCGCTCGATGCGCAGACGCCGCAAGCGCATGAGGCCTCCCGCGCGACTAGAGCCGCAGCGGCATCACAACGTGGCGGCAGGCCTCGGAGTCGACCTCGCGCACCAGCGCCGAGGAATTCGCGTCACGAAGCTGGACCAGGACCTTCTCCCCGCGCAGGGCGGAGATCGCCTCCAACAGGTAGGTAACGTTGAAACCGACCGAAATTCCGTCGACGCTGGTCTCGGCTTCAATCTCCTCGACCGCCTCTTCCTGCTCCGGATTGTGGGCCACCACCCGCAGCTGGTCAGGCGTGACCTCGATCTTGACCCCGCGGAACTTCTCGTTTGACAGGATCGCCGCCCGCTGAAGCGCCGCGCGCAGCACCTCGCGCTCCACGGTCACCAGTTTGTCCGCACCGATCGGGATGACGGCCTCGTAGTCCGGGAAGCGCCCGTCGATCAGCTTCGTCGTGAACACGACATCGCTGCGCCGGACGCGCAGATGCGAGCGCCCGAGTTCGAGCTCGATCTCGGTGTCGCTGCCCTCCAGCAATCGCTGCAGCTCGAGGATGCCCTTGCGCGGCACAATCAGCTGCTTGCGCGAGCTCCCTCCGGTCGGCACGTTGGCCTCGCACACAGCCAGACGGTGGCCATCGGTGGCCACGCAGCGGAAACGCGTCTCGGCCAGATCGAAAAGCAGGCCATTCAAATAGAAGCGGACGTCCTGCTGCGCCATGGCGAAGGCGGTCCGCTCGATCAGCTCCTTCAGCACCGACTCCGGCAGCCGGACGCGTTCGACGACCTCGAGCTCGTCCGAGGACGGGAAATCCCCGGCGGGCAGGGTAGCCAGGGTGAACCGACTGCGTCCCGCAGACACCGTGACCTTCTCCGAGGCCATCGACACGGTGACCTGACTGCCGTCGGGCAGGGCGCGGACGATATCGAACCACTTTCGCGCCGGGATCGTCACCTCTCCAGGCTGCGCACCCTCGAGCGAGGCCTGGGCCACCAGCTCGACCTCCAGATCGCTACCGGTCAGCAACATGCGGTCCTGCTCGACCACGACCAGAAGATTGGCGAGCACCGGCATGGTCTGTCGGCGTTCGACGACATTCACCACCTGCTGCAAGGGCTTGAGCAGGGCTTCCCGCTGGAGAGTGAATCGCATGCTGGCTCCCTCGATGATTGCTTCTTAAATATGTGAATAAAAAAGACAAGTAGCGTTGGTAGGAGCCGCCCCTTGCTGCGGACAACTCATGCAAGTCGATGAATCATAGAGCATTTTCAGTACCAGACACGCTGTGAATCCGGCCGCCCGGTCCTGTGCACCGGCTGTGGACAGATTATCGCCGGAACGGGCATCTCCAGCTTGTCCACAGCTCCGCCCACGCTTATTCGGTCAACTTGCGGATCAGCTTGTCCCAGTCCTCGCGGATCTTGCCATCGGTCTCGAGCAGGCCGCGGACCACCTTGCACGCATGCAGGACGGTGGTGTGGTCGCGCCCGCCGAACTCGTTGCCGATCTCGGGCAGGCTGTGCTCGGTCAGCTCCCTGGCCAGGGCCATGGCCATCTGCCGCGCCCGGGCCAGCGATTGGGTGCGCCGCTTGCCGAGCAGGTCGGCCACGCGCAGCTGGTGGTAGTCGGCGACGACCTTGACGATGTTGCTGATCGAGATCGCCTGCTGCTGGGCATGCAGAAGGTCGCGCAGGGTTTCCTGGGCGAAGTCCTCGGTGATGGGGCGGGCCATGAAGTTGGCGCGTGCCGCCAGCGTGTTCAGGGCGCCCTCGAGGTCGCGCACGTTCGAGCGCATCCGCTTGGCGATCAGCATGGCGACGCTGTCCGGCAGGGCGATGCCGCGGCTGTGCGCCTTGGACAGCAGGATCGCCGCGCGGGTCTCGAAGTCCGGCGGCTCGATCGCCACCGACAGTCCCCAACCGAGGCGCGACTTCAGCCGCGGCTCGAGGTTCTCGACCTCCTTGGGATAGCGGTCGCAGGTGAGAATGATCTGCTGCTTGCCGTCGAACAGCGCGTTGAACGTATGGAAGAACTCCTCCTGCGTCGTGTTCTTGCCGGCGAAGAACTGGATGTCGTCAATCAGCAGGGCATCGATCTGACGAAAACGCTGCTTGAAGCTTTCCATGCTCCGCTGCTGTAGCGCCTTGACCATTTCATTGGTGAACTGCTCGGAGCGCAGGTAGAGCACGCGAAGGCCGGGGTTGGCTGCGCGGATGGCGTTGCCGGCGGCGTGCATCAGGTGCGTCTTGCCCAGCCCGGTGCCGCCGTAGAGCAGCAGCGGGTTGTAGGCCTTGCCCGGGTTGGCGGCGACCTGCATCGCCGCGGCGCGGCCCAGCTGGTTCGACTTGCCTTCGACGAAATTCTCGAACTGGTAGCTCGGGTCCAGCGCCGAGGGGTACTCGGGCTCGCTGCGCTGGGGGGACGCCGGTGCCGGGCCCGGCCGGCTGGCCGGCGCCTCGACCCGCGCTGCGCGCGCCGAGTTGCCCACCTCCACGCGAACCACCAGCTCGGGCTGGCCGGCGAAATGCCGGGCCAGCTCGGCGATGCGCGGCAGGAAGCGCTCGCGGACGCTGTCGACCACAAAAGGGTTGGGCGCCAGCAGCTGCAGCGCCCCCTCGGACTCCTCGGCCTGCAGCGGGCGGACCCAGGTCTGCAGCTCCTGGGCGGTGAATTCGCTTTCGAGCCGCGCGAGGACTTGCGGCCAGCAGGATTGCATGGGGGAAGCGGTTCCGTTGACGGGGCAGCGCCGCGCGCTGCGAACCTTGCAGTCTACGCGGCGCACGGGCGAGCTGCCAAGGCGCGAGGGCTTGCCATGAACCTCCCCGCCTTGTAACATCCCCGCTCTTTTCCACTCTAAAACCGACAGGTGCAGCCATGAAGCGCACTTTCCAGCCCAGCAACCTCAAGCGCGCCCGTACCCACGGTTTCCGCGCCCGCATGGCGACCGCCGACGGCCGCAAGATCATCAACGCCCGTCGCGCCAAGGGCCGCAAGCGCCTGACCCCGTGATGGAGCCTGCCGGCCGCTCCGCGCGCGCCGGCAGGCTGAAGCAGTGACCGGATTGCAGCGGCTCCCGCCCACGGCGCGGGTTCGCAGCGGTGCTGACTTCAACCGATGCTTCGCGGCCCGGCAGCGACTGCCGGGCCGTTATTTTTTGCTCCAGTGGCGGCACAACGAGTCCGACGGAGCACGCATCGGCCTGGCCGTGTCACGCCGCGTGGACCGACGCGCCGTCGGCCGCAACCGCATCAAGCGCCTGTTGCGCGAGGCATTTCGTCGAACCCGAGCCCAGCTGCCTGCGGTGGATCTGGTTTTCGTGCCGAAACCCGAGGCAGGCCGCGCTCCGTCCGAAGTCCTGCGCCAGGACGTCGAGCAGCTGCTCGAGCGCGCGCGCGCGTTGCCGCCACCCGCCCCGCAGGGCACAATGCCGGCCGCTTCCTAGCCGCCCCGGCGCTGCCGACGTCACATTCGCGGCTGCTCCTTCGACCTGACAAGTCCCGATGCCGCAGCGACGGCAGGCGGGGCTTTCCCATCGAATCAAGACCATGAATCAAGTCCGCACCTTCCTGCTGTTCGCCTGGATCCTGGTTGGCTTCCTGATCTGGGAGGCCTGGCAGCGCGACTACGCTGCGCCGCCGGCGCCGCAGACCAGCACCAGTCCGGCCGTTCCCGACCAGCAGGACGACGGCGCCCTGCCGCCAGCCGGGGCCATCCCCGAAGCGCCGGCCGACGGCGCGCCCGCCGCAGCCAGTGAGCCGGCCGAGGTCGAGGCGCGACGCGTCGTCATCCAGACCGACGTCCTGCGCCTCGAGGTGGATACCCGCGGTGCCTCGATCGTCCAGGCCGACCTGCTCGCCTACGGCAAGACCGCCGAGCCGGGCGCGGAGCCGGTCCGACTGCTCGATCCGGACGACCAGTACTTCACCGCCCAGTCGGGCTGGGTCAGCAGCCAGGGCGAGGCGCCCACCCACCAGTCCTTGTTCAGCGCCGACCAGGACAGCTATCGCCTGGCCGACGGCGAGCAGACCGTCGAGGCACGTTTCACCTGGCAGGGCGCCAGCGGCCTGATGCTGGAGCGGACCATCCGTCTTGAGCGCGGCAGCTACACGGTCGCCGTCGACGACCGCCTGCTGAACCAGGGCGCAGCCTGGAAGGGCAGCCGCTACCACCAGCTGCTCCGCGTGCCGCCGCCGGCGCCGAAGAGCAGCTTCACCAACCCCGAGGCCTACAGCTTCGTCGGCGCGGCCTGGTACAGCGACAGCGAGAAGTTCAACAAGATCGCTTTCGACGACTTCGATCCGCGCGAGCCACTCAACGAGACCGCCCGCCAGGGCTGGGTCGCCATGCTGCAGCACTACTTCTTCGCAGCCTGGATACCGGCGGGCGAGCTCAGCACCCAGCTGTCGACCGGCGTGGTCAACGGCCGCTACCTGATCCGCAGCGTGTCGCCGCCCCTGGAACTTGCTGCAGGCGCCGAGCAGACCGTCGCCTCGCGCCTCTATGTGGGTCCGAAGCTGCAGGAGCAGCTGGCCGACCTCGCCCCCGGGCTCGAGCTGGCCGTGGACTACGGCATCTTCACCATCATCGCCGAGCCGCTGTTCTGGCTGCTGTCCCTGTTCCATGCCCTGACCGGAAACTGGGGCTGGGCGATCATCCTGCTGGTGGTGCTGATCAAGCTCCTGTTCTTCAAGCTCAGCGAGACCCAGTACAAGAGCTTTGCCCGCATGCGCCAGGTCCAGCCGCGCATCGAGGCACTGAAGGAGCGCTACGGCGACGACCGCCAGAAGTTCAACATGGCGATGATGGAGCTGTACAAGAAGGAGAAGATCAACCCGATGGGCGGCTGCCTGCCCATCCTGGTGCAGATCCCGGTCTTCATCTCCCTCTACTGGGTGCTGCTGGAATCGGTTGAGCTGCGCCACGCGCCGTGGATAGGCTGGATCCAGAACCTCACTGCGCCGGATCCCTACTTCATCCTGCCGATCCTCAACCTGCTGTCGATGTGGCTGACCCAGAAGCTGTCGCCGACGCCGGGCATGGATCCGCTACAGAAGAAGATGATGCAGGCGATGCCGCTGGTGTTCGGCGTGCTGTTTGCCTTCTTCCCGGCGGGACTGGTCCTCTACTGGACCGTCAACGGCGCCCTCGGCCTGCTGCAGCAATGGGTCATCACCAGGCGCCACGGCGAACCGAAGAAGGCCTGACCGGCCGACGGCGAAGGCGCGGCCGGTGAGTCGCGGCGACACCATCGCCGCCGTTGCCAGCGGCGCCGCGCCGGCCGGCGTCGGCATCGTCCGGGTCTCCGGGCCCGCCGTGCCGGGCCTGGCCGCGCGCCTGCTCGGGCGCCCGCCGCGGCCGCGACACGCGCATTATCTGACCCTTCGCGATGACGCCGGCGAACCCATCGACCAGGGCCTGCTCCTGTTCTTCCCGGCGCCGCACTCGTTCACCGGCGAGGACGTGATGGAACTGCAGGTCCACGGCAGTCCGGTGGTCCTGAACACGCTGGTCCATCACCTGGTCGGGCTCGGCGCGCGTCACGCGCGCCCGGGCGAGTTCAGCGAACGTGCCTTCCTTAACAACAAGCTCGACCTTGCCCAGGCCGAGGCGGTGGCCGACCTGATCACCGCCGGCTCCGAGCTTCAGGCCCGCGCCGCCCTGCGCTCGCTGCAGGGCGCATTCTCCCGTCGCGTCGACGACCTGGTCGAGGCGGTCACCCGCCTGCGCATCCACGTCGAGGCAGCCATCGACTTCCCGGAGGAGGAGATCGATTTCCTCGCCGACCCGGTGATCGGAGAGAGACTGGCCGCGGTCACCGACCAGGCGCGCGCGCTGCTCGGTGAGACCCGCCGCGGGGCGCGGATCACGCGAGGCCTGCATGCGGTGATCCTGGGCCCGCCGAATGCCGGCAAGAGCTCCCTGCTTAATGCCCTGCTCGGCGACGAGCGCGCTATCGTCACCGAGCAGGCCGGCACCACCCGGGACCTGCTGCACGAGCGTCTGCGCATCGACGGCGTGGAGATCGGGCTCGTCGATACCGCCGGACTGCGCGAGGACAGCGAGGACGCCATCGAGCGCGAGGGCATGCGACGCGCCCGCCAGCAGCGCGCCCAGGCTGACCTGCTGCTGCTGGTGCTTCCGGATGGCGACGGCGCGGCCGAAGCCCTGCTCCGCGAAGAGTCGGCCGGCGCCGCCCGGCGCATCTGGATCCACAACAAGATCGACCTCAGCGGCGGGCCGGCAGGCCGCCGGGACGCCGCCGACGGCGAACTTCATGTCGGCCTCTGCGCACGCAGCGGGCAGGGACTCGACACGCTGCATCGGCTGCTTCGCGAGCTGGCCGGGGCCAGCACCGAAGGAGGCGCCTTCAGCGCGCGGGAACGCCATGTCGAGGCCCTCGCCGCCGCGCTGGCTCACCTGGAGGCCGCCGCTGATCCCAGTCTCGCCGGGGCCGGGGAACTGATGGCCGAGGAACTGCGCCAGGCCCAGCAGCGCCTGGGCGAGATCACCGGCGCGTTCGACGCCGACGCCCTGCTGGGGCGGATCTTCTCGGAATTCTGCATCGGCAAATAGTTCTTAGCGTTCAGCTTGTCTTGCTACGCTATCGGCCCCGCGCTGTGTTGCGCGGGCGCCAACGGGCACGCAGCCCTCGAGACGGGAGTGCACATGACACACCGTTCCACTCTGGCGGCGGCCGCGGTGCTTGCCAGCCTCGCCCTGACCCATGCTGGCTCGGCGCTGGCACAGACGGCGACCACCGCCGGCACCGCGCGACTGCCCGAGCCGACCCTGCATCACCTCAGCATCGAATGGCCGATCAGTGGCGACAGCGACAATGACGGCGTCGTAGCGGTGCGCTTCCGGCAGCGGGGCACCACGCCCTGGCGGGTCGGCATGCCCCTGCGCCGGGTACCGGCGGGCAGCAACGCCAGCACCGGCAACAGCTGGACCAACCGCCATGCCGGCAGCCTCTTCGGACTGCAGCCGGGCACCACCTACCAGGTCGAGCTGACGCTCACCGATCCGGATGGTGGCAACTCACAACAGATCGTTTCGGCGAGCACCCGTCCCGTGCCGCAGCCGGGCACCGGTACGCTGCGCAATGCCACACCGGCCACCCTGAACAGCGTGCTGAACCAGTCCCAGCCCGGAGACATCGTCCAGCTGGCGGCCGGCAGCTACGCCGGGTTCACCCTTAGCCGCGATGGCAGCGCGGGCAACCCGCTCACGCTGCGCGGCCTGCCCGGCGCCGTCATCAGCGGCGAGCTGGGACTGTTCTCCCGCCGCCACGTGATCCTGCAGACCCTCACCGTCAACGGTCGGATCCGCTTCAACGGGTCGGACGACATCAGCATCATCGACAGCATGATCAATGCCTCGCCGAGCCAGTTCAACGGTGACGGCATCGTCTGCTTCACCCGCTGCGCCCGCGCCTACATCGCGAACAACACGGTGATTGGCACCACCACCTGGGCGCAGTCCTCATTCGGGGTATCCGGCAACAACCGTGGGGAAGGCATCGCGGTCAATGGTCCGGGCCACGTCATTATCGGCAACACGGTACGCGGCTTCCGAGATGGCATCTCCTTCCTCGAGGACAGTGAGGCCGACGACCAGTACAGCATCGACGTGCTCGACAACCTAATCAGCGAGTCGGCCGACGACGGCATCGAGGCCGACTCCTGTTTCCACAACTGCAGGATCATCGGAAACCGCCTCACCAACAGCTTCATCGCGTTCTCATCGCAACCATCGCTGGGCGGGCCGACGTATTTCATCCGAAACGTGGCCTACAACGTGGTCCACGTGCCCTTCAAGCTGTACCGGGGCAGTGTCGGCGACGTCCTCCTGCACAACACCATCGTCAAGACTGGAGATGGCTTCAACAGCTACCCGGGTTCGGGGGAGTTCACGATTCGGAGGGCCTACGCCCGCAACAACCTGTTCCTCGGCGGCGAGCCCGGCACCTATGCCGGCTTCTCCAGCGGCAGCGGTCGCGTGGTCGATATCGTCGACCTGCAGACCTCGACCTCGTCCTTCGACTACAACGGCTACGGCACCACGCGCTCGGATTTCCGCGGACGTCTTGGCGGCAACAGCTTTACCTCGCTGGCGAGCCTGCGCAGCAATACCAGCGAAGCAAACGGCCAGCAGGTCGACATGGCCATTTTCGAGTCGGCCGTGGCGTTTCCGCAGAATCCGCTGGTGCAGTACGCGCCGGTGACGCTGACCCTCGCGGACGATGCGCGCGCAGTGGATCAGGGAGTGGTGATCCCGAACATCAACGACGACTTCAACGGGACGGGGCCGGACCTCGGAGCGTTCGAGCGCGCGGCGGCGGTGCCTCCGGGGCGGATCTACTGCGACGGGTTCGAGGAGACGCCCTGCCTGTCGGTACCCTGATCATCGCAGGCCAGGCTTGGTTCGACCGCCGCCGCATCGCTGCGGCGGCGGTCCGGCATCAGGCGGAGATCGCCAGCTTTTCCTTGTGATAGAGGCGGGCGGCCAGCACCCACAGCACGCCACAGATGGCGAGGCTGCTGCCGAGATAGGTCGACCATTCCAGTACCGAGATCGCCTCGCCGCGGACCAGGCGGATGATCAGCTGGTTCTGGGCCAGGAAAGGCACGGTGAACTGCCAGAGCTGGTCCTTGACCGGATTCACCATCAGCACGATGGTCGGGATCAGCGGCATCAGCATTAGCACGCTCATGTAGCTCTGCGCCTCCTTGACCGACTTCACCGAGGCCGAGATCAGGGTCAGCAGGCAGGTGCCGAGCAGGACCATCGGCACCAGCACCAGCAGCACGCCGAGCGCCGCTGCGGTGTCGAGGTTGCCGCCCAGCTTGCCCTCGGCGAAGACGAATGTCAGCTTGAGCGCGACGATCAGAAGCACAAGGCTGATCATTCCGAACACGGTCGAGGCGAGGATCTTTCCGCTCATGATCGCCTCGCGGGCCGCCGGTGTGGCCAGCAGCGGCTCCAGCGACTGCCGCTCGCGCTCGCCGGCGGTGGAGTCGATGACGATGGCCGCGCCGCCGAGGAAGGCACTGAGGATCAGGAAGTAGGGCAGCATGAAGGCGAGGAACTGGCTGCTGCGGGCCTCCGGCGTGGCCAGATCGCGGCTGGTCACCAGCACCGCGCTGTCGAGCTGGGTGTCGACCCCTCGGGAGAGCAGGCGCAGCTTGCCGGCGGTGGCCGAGTAGCCCTGCAGCACGCCGCGCACGCGGCGCAGGGGAATCTCGGTGTCGCGCCGGGTGGAATCGAAGATCAGCTCGACCTCGGCCGCCTCGCTGCGCCGCCACTGGTCCGGGTAGCCCTCGGGAATGCGCAGGATCACATCGTGGTTCTGCTCGCGCACCTCGAGGTCGGGGTCTTCAGGCGCCGGCAGCACCTCGATATTGTGCGTGCCGATGTAGGCGACCAGATTGGGCGCGTGCTGGGCGCCCACCACAGGCAGCTTGAGCGTGCTTTCCAGCTGGGTGGTGGCGCGTTTCTCGGCGAGATGGCCGACGCCGAGCAGGAGCAGCGGCAGCAGCACCGGGCCCATGAACAGGCTCAGCATCACCGTCTTGCGGTCGCGCATCAGGTCGGTGAGTTCCTTCAACATCACCGCGATCACGGTCTTCATGCGTGCAGGCCCTCCTCCGAGCCGATCGCCTTGACGAAGGCGTCCTCAAGGTTCTCCTCACCGGTCAGCGCGCGCAGCTCATCCGCCGTGCCCTGGGCGACTACCGCGCCCTTGGCGACGATCACGATGCGATCGCAGAGGGCTGCGACCTCCTGCATGATGTGGCTGGAGAAGATCACGCAGCGGCCCTCCGCGCGCAGGGTCCTCAGGAACTCGCGCATGGCCCGCGTGGTCATCACGTCGAGGCCGTTGGTCGGCTCATCGAGGATGACGTTCTTCGGGTCGTGGACCAGGGCGCGGGCGATCGCGGTCTTGGTCCGCTGGCCCTGCGAGAAGCCCTCGGTCTGCCGGTCCATGATCTCTTCCATGCCCAGTGCCTTCTCGAGTACCTCGCTGCGCGCGCGGATCACCGCCTCGTCCATGCCGTGCAGGCGGCCGAAGTAGGCGATGTTCTCGCGCGCGGTCAGGCGCTTGTAGACGCCGCGCGCATCAGGCAGCACGCCGAGCTGCCGGCGCACCGCCGCCGGATCCTTGGCCGCGTCCACGCCATCGACCTCGACCCGGCCCTGGTCGGGGCTCATCAGGGTGTAGAGCATGCGCAGCGAGGTGGTCTTGCCGGCGCCGTTGGGCCCGAGAAGGCCGGTGATCTCGCCGTCGTGGGCCTCGAAGCTGACCCCGCGCACGGCCTTCACCGTGCCGGTCTTGGTCTTGAACGACTTGTGCAGGTTGTCGACGCGAATCATGGTTCAGGGCTCCCATCCGTAGGGCCCCGCGAACGGGGGCAGGGGCTTCAGGCGCTCGAGGCAGGCGGCGTCCAGCGCCGCCGGGTCGGCCTTCTCGATGAACTGGGCGAGCAGCTTGGGGGCGCAGCCCAGGCCGAGCACGCTGTGGCCCTGACCCGGCAGCACCAGGTGCCGCGCCCTGTCCAGGGATTCCGCCACCTCGTCGCCGTAGCGCGGCGGGGTCACCGGATCGAACTCGCCGGAGAGCAGCAGCACCGGCAGGTCGCCGGTCAGCGGTTCGCGGAACACCGGATCCCGGCTGCCGCGCGGCCAGACCGCGCACTGCGCCTGGGTGAACTCGACCAGCTGGTTGCCCAGCACGCTGGCATCCTGGGCCGGATCGGCGCGCAGCTCGTCGGCGTCCTCGGTGCAGCTCACCGACAGCTGCATGCCGTGGTAGATCTGCTCGGTCAGGCTGCCGGTGATCGCCTCGGCCTGGGCCAGCATGGCTGCATAGCGGCCCCCGGCGGCCTGCTCCAGCAGGTAGGGCAGGGTGGTCGCGGTTTCCGGCGAGTAGGCATACATGCGCAGCAGGATGGCGAGATGGCCGAACTCGGGCGTCGCCTCCTTCCACTCGCCGCTGCGCGCGTCGCGGTAGCTCACCGGGGCGATGTCGCCCTCGCGCAGGGTCTGCGAGACCTGATCGAGCAGCTCCCGCGGGTTGCCGATGTTGGCGCTGCAGCCGGCATCCTCCCGGCAGCGCTCGAAGTGGGTGTCGAGCGCCTGCTGCAGGTTGGCGGCGTGGTCGGCGCCCAGCACCAGGCTGTTCGGCACCACCGAGTCGAGCACCACGCTCCGGGTGGCCTCCGGATAGCGCTTGGCGTACTGCTGCGCCACCCGGGTGCCATAGGAGATGCCGACCAGGTTGATCCGCGCGACGCCCAGTGCCCGGCGCACCTCGTCGAGGTCGTCGATGTGCTCGCCGGTGGAGTAGAAGCGCAGATCGGCCTCGCGGCCAAGCGTCTCGGCGCAGCGGCGGGCGAAGTCGCGCGCGGTATCGAGGTCCTCGCTGGTGCCCTCGGTCAGGTTGGCACGGCCCTCGCTGTCGCGGCAGACCAGCGGCTGCGAGTCCCCGGTGCCGCGGGCGTCGACCAGGATGATATGGCGGGATCGGCGCACATCGCGGAAGGCGGCATGCACCATCGGGTAGGCCTGCTTGGCGGCCTGACCCGGCCCGCCGGCAAGCATGAACACCGGGTCCGGATCGGCAATGCCGTCGACCGGGATCCAGCCGATGCCGAGCGTGATGCGGCGGCTCTCAGGATCCTCGCGATTCTCGGCCACCTCCAGGGTGCCGCACTGCGCCTCGACGGCGACCGGCATGCCGGGCGCCTGCAGCGAGCAGGGCTCGAAGCGGATCTGGCCATAGGCCCGCTGACCCGGTTCGAGCGAGACCCGGGCGGCCGCCACCGGCGTCGCGCCGGCCGGACCCGACAGCAGAGACGCGGCCAGAAGGACGATGGGTATCGATCTCATGTTTTCCCCTGAGCGATGAACATGCGTGGTTGCATTACGTTGGGCCGGCCTGGATGTGACATCCCCACCGTCCTGGCGGCCCTGCCGTCCGCGGTGCAACGGTCCGCTACTTGGAACTTACGTACTTCTCGCGGCGGATATGCGGCACCGGCAGGCCGGCCACCTTGAGCACCTCGAAGGCGGCATCGACCATGTTCGGGTTGCCGCACAGATAGGCGATGTCGCGCTCGGCATCCGGCGCGAACTCGGCCAGCGCGTCCTGCACGTAGCCGCGGCGGTCGTCCGGCCGCGGCGGCGCAGCCGCTTCCCGCGAATAGCAGGGCACGAAGCGGAACCAGGGTCGCGATTCGGCAAAGGCGATGAACTCGTCACCGTAGAGCAGTTCCTGCGGGCTGCGGGCGCCGAACAGCAGGACCACCTCGACCCCGCGCTCGGCGTGAAGGGCCTCCAGCTGGGGCAGCATGGCCCGGTAAGGCGTGACGCCGGTGCCGGTCGCCACCAGCAGGTAGCGCGCATTGCGGTCGGGCGGCATCAGGCAGAAGCGGCCAAACGGGCCCGAGGCCTCGATGCGGTCACCGACGGAAAGGGACTCGAACAGGGCGGTCGCCGCGCCGCCGGTAACGTAGGACACCGCGATCTCGACCGGCGAGTCGGCGTCCTGCGGGCGGCCGTCCGAGGTGGCGATGGAATAGCTGCGCTTGGTCGGCGTGCCGTCGGGATAGTGGAAGTGCACCTGCACGAACTGACCCGGCAGGAAGGCCAGCACCTCGCCATCGTCTCGCTGGAAGACCAGGTGGCGGACGCTGGGTGCAAGCATGCGGCTGCCGACCAGGCGGAGGGGGAAGTGCTTGGGCACGGGTTTGATCCGTCTTGCGCAAGGGGGCGCCTATACTAGCGGCCCCGCTGCGCAGCCGCCCGTGAAGCCGCGCGCCAGCCCCCGAACAGGATCCCCGGATGAGCGAGACCCCTGCGCTGCGCCTGCGCGGCCTGAAGAAGACCTACGACAACAAGGTGGAGGCGCTCAAGGGCATCGACCTCGACGTCGAGCCGGGCGACTTCTTCGCCCTGCTCGGCCCCAACGGCGCCGGCAAGTCGACCCTGATCGGCGTGGTCAGCTCGCTGGTCAACGCCAGCGCGGGCGAGGTTTCGGTGTTCGGCATCGACCTGCTGCGCCAGCGCTCGCTGGCCATGCGCCAGATCGGCCTGGTGCCGCAGGAGATCAACTTCAACATGTTCGAGAAGCCCTTCGACATCTGTGTCAATTACGCGGGCTTCTATGGCGTGCCGCGGCCCGAGGCCGAGCAGCGCGCCGAGCACGAACTGCGCGCCGCCCATCTGTGGGACAAGGCCCGGGTGATGAGCCGCACCCTGTCCGGTGGCATGAAACGCAGGCTGATGATCGCCCGCGCGATGATGACCCGGCCGCGCCTGCTGATCCTCGATGAGCCCACCGCAGGGGTCGACATCGAGATCCGCCGCGGCATGTGGAAGACCCTGCGCGAGGTCAACGCACGCGGTACCACGGTGATCCTCACCACCCATTACCTCGAGGAGGCCGAGAACCTCTGCCGCAACCTCGCCATCATCGATCACGGCCGGATCATCGAGCAGGGACCGATGAAGCAGCTGCTGGCCAAGCTCGATGTGGAGGGATTCCTGCTCGACATCGACGGTACGCTGCCCGCAGGCCTGCCGCGGGTCGAGGGTGCGAAGCTGGAGGCGGTCGACGAACACAGCATCGACCTCGAGATGCCGCGCGACATGGACCTCAACCGCATCTTTGCCGCGCTCGGCGAGGCCGGGATCCGGGTCCGCTCGATGCGCACCAAGACCAATCGCCTGGAGGAGCTGTTCGTCCGCCTCACCGGTCCGGCAGACGCCGCCGCCGGCCAGACCGAGGGAGCCCGCGCATCGTGAATCCGTCCCTGCCCCCTGCCCCCGTGACGCCCTCCGCGCACCCGAACTGGGTGGCCTACCTGACCATCGTCCGTCGCGAGCTGACCCGCATCCTGCGCATCTGGGGCCAGACCCTGGTGCCGCCGGCGATCACCATGACCCTGTATTTCCTGATCTTCGGCAGCCTGATCGGCTCGCGGATCGGCGACATGGGCGGGTTCGACTACATGGACTTCATCGTCCCGGGCCTGGTCATGATGAGCGTGATCCAGAACGCCTACGGCAACATCTCGTCGAGCTTCTTCGGCGCCAAGTTCGGCCGCCACGTGGAGGAGCTGCTGGTCAGCCCGCTGCCGAACTGGGTGATCCTTTCCGGCTATGTCACCGGCGCGGTGACCCGCGGCCTGCTGGTCGGCATCATCGTGCTCGGCATCGCCATGTGTTTCACCGACGTGCGCATCCCGCATCCGCTGGTCATGGCCAGCACGGTGCTGCTGGCGGCGACGGTGTTCTCGCTCGCCGGCTTCGTCAACGCGGTCTACGCGAAGAAGTTCGACGACATCGCCATCGTCCCGACCTTCATCCTGACCCCGCTGACCTACCTTGGTGGCGTCTTCTATTCGGTGACCCTGCTGCCCGATTTCTGGGAGGCGGCCAGCTGGTTCAATCCGGTGCTGCACATGGTCAACGCCTTCCGCTACGGCCTGCTCGGAGTCAGCGACGTGCCGCTGTGGATCGCCTATGCGGTGATGCTGGGCTTTGCCATCGGCCTCAGCGCCGCGGCGCTGTTCCTGCTCAAGCGGGGCGTCGGCCTGCGCAGCTGAACGCTGCGCAACGCCATCGTGCGGTTTACACGGGGTTTACTCCGGGCGCCTGAGGCTGGCTTAAGCTGGTCGCATACCTTCGCGGAGCGCCGCCATGTTGCGAATCCTGCCCCTGGCCGCCCTGGCCCTGCTGCTGGCCGGCTGTGCCAGTTCGCCTTCCTATCGCTACTACGGTGAGCGCACCTACAGCGACGGCTACGGCGGTCAGGTGGTGGCCGAGCCGGTACGCAGCTACCAGGGTGGATATGTCAGCCCGGTCTGGTACGACTACCCGGCCTACTACTCCCTGTTCTGGTCGATCAACCGTTCCTACGTCGATCCCTACTGGAACCCCGGCTTCTACTACGGGGTGACCTGGTTCCCGCGCAACTACTACAGCGTGCTCTACCGCAGCTGGCACGGCCCGGGTTATTACAGCGGCTGGTACGGGCGCCACTGGAACTTCCACCTGGCCTATTCGCCCTATCGCCATGCCTGGGTCGACCACTACTACGACTGGTACCCGTGGTACGTGACCTATCCCCACGTGCACCGTTACTACCCGGCGCGCTATGGCAATCCGCGCAATGAGGCCGAGCGCCTGACCCGCTACAGCAACGCCTATCGCGGCGACGGCCTGCCGGCCGGTCAGGGCATCTCCGGCTTCGGCCGCGCTGCACGCAGCCAGGCCCTGGTCGATGCCCGTCGTGAAGGCTGGCGCGGGGCCGACTACGGCAGCCCCGGCGGGCGTGGCCGCGCCGACCCGGACGTCTCAGGATTCCGCCAGCCGGCCACCGGCCGCCTGCCCACGGGCCGGGCCGGCGAGCCGTCCGCGCGCCAGGATCCACAGGTCTCGGGATTCCGCGGTCCGGAGTACGGCGATGCGCCGCGCCAGCTGCCGCCGCGCAGCGCACCGCGCGAAAACCGCGCCTGGCGCGACGAGGGTGTCGCCTACCCTTATGACGGCAGCAATGCGCCGGTGCGTGGCCGGCCCATCGAGCGACGGGAGGCCTCGGTCGGCACGCGCTCATCCTCGATCAGCCTCCCCGAAGCCCGCTCGCGGGGGAACGTCGCCGGCGGTCCGCCACGCGTCGGCGGCACCTACGGCAGCAACCCGGTGGAGCGCGCCGAGCCGCGCAGCGCGCCCATCCAGCGTGCGCCCATCCGGGGCGGGGGTGACGACTACGCTGCACCGCCCCGCCGCGAGATCCCGCGCTACCAGGCAGCGCCGCAGCCGCGCTACCAGGCGCCGGCCCGCGAGGCACCCCGTTACGAGGCACCAGCCCGCGCCGAGCCGCGCTATGAGGCCCCAGCCCGGCAGCCCCGCTATGAAGCCCCGGCCCGCGTCGAACCGCGCTATGAGGCCCCGCGCCCCGAACCCCGCTACGAAGCCCCGCGCGCCGAGCCTCGCAGCTACTCGGCGCCGGCCCCGCGGGAGCGTGCCGAACCGATGATGCGCGGCGAGCCACGTGTCGAACGGCCGAGCCGCGACGAGGAGTAGTCCGGGCATCCGGAAGCGTTCAGCAGGACGCTAGTACCGTCTGGAAAATAGTGGTAGAAACTGACGCACTGGGTCGGTTTCAGACCGACACTGCGGGGCGCTCCGGTTCCTCGCAGACCACCTATCCGGCGTCCGGGTCGGGTCTTCTGGATTCCCCCTGTTCCTTCGACCCTCCCGGGCGCCGGATACCCTCCGGCCCCGCCCCAAGGGCAAAGAAAAACGCTGCGGCGCGCCGGATCCTTTCGGAGGGCGACACCGCAGCGCGGTGCTTCCCCACCTCGTGCGAAGGCCGGCCCCTGTTCAGTCCGGCCCGACGCCACGGCGCTCGCCGGGGTGGGTGCGGGGTAAAGCCTGCAGGAAGCGGGCCAGGTCGGGGAGTACACTGGACATACAGGCAGGACAAACCCCCGGATCGCCTCCGTGGCGGCCGGGCTGGCCGCTGTGCGCTCCGACCTCGGCCGCTCGACCTTCTGAGCGCAGGACCCGCGAGCGTAGTCGGCGGCGGTGCCGGTAACGGAAGCTGGAACGAAGTGTGATGAATGACAATCGCTATGACGTGATCGTGGTCGGTGGCGGACATGCCGGCACCGAAGCCGCCCTCGCCAGCGCCCGAACCGGCGCCCGCACCCTGCTGCTCACCCACAACATCGAGACCGTGGGCGCGATGAGCTGCAACCCGGCCATCGGCGGAATCGGCAAGGGCCATCTGGTCCGCGAGATCGACGCCCTCGGCGGCATCATGGCGCGGGCAGCCGACCATGCCGGGATCCAGTGGCGGCGGCTCAACGCCAGCAAGGGCCCGGCCGTGCGCGCCACGCGCTGCCAGGCCGACCGTGGCCTGTATCGCGCCTTCATCCGCCGCGCAGTCGAGAACCAGCCCAACCTGTCGGTCTTCCAGGCCGCCGTCGACGACATCCTCATCGAGCAGGACCGCGTACGCGGCGTGGTCACCCAGCTCGGCCTGCGCTTCAAGGCCGACTGCGTGGTACTCACCGCTGGCACCTTCCTCGCCGGCAAGGTCCACGTCGGCCAGAGCACCCACGCCGCCGGACGCGCTGGCGATCCGCCGGCCACCGCGCTGGCCGCCCGGCTGCGCGAGGGACGCTTCGTGGTCGACCGGCTGAAGACCGGCACGCCGCCGCGCATCGACGGCCGCAGCCTCGACTATTCGCTGATGGAGGAGCAGCCCGGCGACGCCCCGCGGCCGGTGTTCTCCTTCCTCGGCTCCACCGACGACCATCCGCGCCAGATCAGTTGCTGGATCACCCACACCTCCGAACGCACCCACGAGATCATCCGTGAGGCCCTCGACCGTTCTCCGCTCTACACAGGTCAGATCGAGGGTATCGGCCCGCGCTACTGCCCCTCGATCGAGGACAAGGTGGTGCGGTTTGCCGAGAAGGCCAGCCACCAGATCTTCGTCGAGCCCGAGGGCCTCGACGTGGCCGAGATCTATCCCAACGGCATCTCCACCTCGCTGCCCTTCGATGTGCAGGTGGCCCTGGTGCGCAGCATCCGCGGTTTCGAGAACGCGCACATCACCCGGCCCGGCTACGCCATCGAGTACGACTTCTTCGACCCGCGCGGCCTGCGCGCTACGCTGGAGACCAAGGCCGTCGACGGCCTCTTCTTCGCCGGGCAGATCAACGGAACGACAGGTTATGAGGAAGCCGCCGCCCAGGGCCTGCTCGCCGGGCTGAACGCGGCCCGCCGGGCACGCGGCGAGGACGGCTGGAGCCCGCGCCGCGACGAGGCCTATCTCGGCGTGCTGGTCGACGATCTGGTCACCCACGGCACCAGCGAGCCCTACCGGATGTTCACTTCGCGTGCCGAGTACCGACTGCAGCTGCGCGAGGACAATGCCGATGCGAGGCTGACCCCGGTCGGCCGCGAGATGGGCCTGGTCGATGACCGTCGCTGGCAGCGCTTCGAGGCCAAGCAGGCCGCGGTGGCCGCCGAGACCGCCCGACTCGGTGGCATCTGGCTGGGTCCGGGCAATGCCCTCGGTCGTGAGCTGGAGGCGCGCCACGGCGTCGCCCTGTCGCGCGAGGTCAGCGCGCTCGACCTGCTCAAGCGCCCGCCGCTGGACTACGCCGCCCTGGTCCAGGTCGAAGGCCTGGGACCCGCCCTCGACGACGCCGAGGCGGTCGAGCAGATCGAGATCAGCACCCGCTACGCCGGCTACCTGCAGCGCCAGCAGGAAGAGATCGCCCGTCAGCGGCGCAGTGAGGGCACGCCGATCCCGCCGGGCTTCGACTACGCCGGCGTGTCCGGACTGTCGGCCGAGGTGCGACAGAAGCTGGAGCGGGTCCGTCCGGAATCGGTCGGGCAGGCGATGCGCATTCCCGGCCTTACGCCGGCGGCCATTTCCCTGCTGCTGGTGCACCTCAAGCGGCTCGGCGGCCGCACCGCAGCCTGAACGGAGCGCATGGCCTTCGCGGCGAAGGCACGCGCCAGCCCGTAAACTCCAGTTCCTTCCACGTGCACTGCCCGACCGATGAGCGAGGAGTACGAGCGCCACTTCCGCGAGCTTCTTGCTCGCCGGCGCCGTCTGCGCAAACTGCTCAAGCCGCTCCCCCGTCGCGCCAATGTCCGGCGCTACCCGGTGCTCAAGTGGTTTGCCCGCCAGGCCGCCGCGCGACCCTACCTGTGGTCGTTTCGCCGCGAGAACGTGCTCCCGGCCATCTACATGGGAAGCGTGGTGTCCCTGCTGCCGCTCTACGGGGTTCAGCTTGTCGTCGCCGTGGTGCTGGCCATCTGGCTGCGCGCCAATCTCACGGTGACCGTCGCCCTGCAGTTCATCACCAATCCCTTCACCATCGCCCCGATCTATCTGTTCACGACCTGGGTCGGCGTGCAGCTGATGGAGGCGATGTCACTCGGCGAAAGCCTGCCGCGCGCCATCTATGTCACCAACGCGCTGATGATCGGTGGCGTCGTGGTCGGACTGATCGTCGCCCTGCTCTGCGACCTGGGCTGGCGCTTCCTGGCCTGGGAAGCGCGCCGCTTCCGCAATCGCCTGGCCGCGCACCGGATCCACAAGGAAATGATCCAGACCGGGCGTGACGACAGCGCGGCCGCGGGAGAGTCGTCCTAGGTGTTGCCCGCCGGGTTGCCTCAGGGCGCGGAGCACACTGCAGGCCGCCACGCGCGGCGAGTGCAATGGACCTCCGGTTCGGGCGAAAGGATGACATTCATAGGGTGCGGCTGGCCGCACCGGGCATACCGTCCGAACGCCCGTATCGTTGCACCAAGGCACACCCTATGGGGCTTCGCCGACGCCCAGCGAAGCCCGACTGTGGGAGCGCCCTTGGGCGCGAACGCAGCGCTACGGATTCACCACAGACCGTGGCCAGAGCGGAACTCCGCGGTCGCGCCCAAGGGCGCTCCCACAATTTGACCGCGGCAAGGTCTGCTTTGCGGCGCAAAGAAGAGGTTCATAGGGTGCGGCTGGCCGCACCGGGCGTACCGTCCGAACGCCCGTATCCGTGCGCCCAAGGCGCACCCTATGGGGTTTCGCCAACGCGCAGCCAAGCCCGACTGTGGGAGCGCCCAAGGGCGCGACCGCGCGGTGGCGTGTCACCACAGACCGAGGCAAGGGCGAAGCTCCGCGGTCGCGGCCATGTCCGCTCCTACGAAAAGCCCGCCCATCAGAAGCCGTGGCGGACGGCAGATATGCGCCCGAACGCGTCCTTCCACTACCCCCACGGCCTCGGCTCCCGAACTGCTGGAGATCCTCTAGCCGCGGCTACGGCAGCGAGGCGGCGGCGTCTGGTTCGGCTTCGGGTTCCGATTCGGCTTCGGCGGCGGCGCCTGGAGCCACGATGGAGTAGCCCTCGGCCTGCAGCTCGGTGAGCAGGCTCTCGGCGCCGACGACCCAGGCGATGGGCAGGACCGCGAAGCTCGTTTCCACCTCGGTCAGGGCCTTGCGCGCCTCGTCCAGCCACAGCGTGCGCAGGCGCTGTTCGACATCGGCGAAGCCGTAGCGCTCGGCGATGGCGGTGCCGAGCAGGGCATCGACGCAGGCGCGGTTGGCGTCGCGCCATTCCAGCGACTGCAGCAGGTCGACCGCACCCAGCGCCCAGGCATTGGCACGCAGCTTCATCGGTTCGATGTCGGTTTCCAGGCGGATCAGGGTCTTCTCGAAGCAGTCGAGGTCCTCGAGCTGCGACTCGTTGAAGTCCTTGAGCAGGGCCTTGGGATCCTCGATCACGATATCGAGAACCGGGTCGACCACCTCGCGGTCGGTGCGCTTGGCGATCTTTTCCACCCGCTGCTGGGCGAGGTTCTTCCAGGACAGGTCCTCCTCGTCCAGCGCCTCGGAGAACAGGGTCTGCGCAGCGACCAGCGGGCGCCGCTTCTCCACCGAGCGGCTGCGCGGCATGTACTTCTTCTTCTGCACCGTCCAGCGCGCGTACAGCGGCGCGGGAACGACCTCCGCCAGCGGTTGCTTGCCGGGGTTGTTGCGCGCGCGCATGGCGGCGGGAATCAGCCCCAGGCGGGCGAAGAACCCGACCTTGACGTCGAACCGGCCACCCGGGGTGTAGAGCACCCGGTCAGCCTCGGCGACGCGGCGTTCCACCTCGGTGGCGGTCCATTCCATGCGCTTGGGTAGCGGCACCAGGCTGGCCAGCACCCACATGCGATGGCCTTGCGGGGACTCGACGCGCCAGAGGCCGGGACCGGGCTGCTCGCCGGTGACCACCACCGTGTCCAGCACCTGGGTGGGGAGCTCAGGAGGAGGCTCATCGGCCCGGGCGACAAGGGGGCACAGCAGGGCACACAGCAGCAGGGGGCGCAGGGGCATGGCGATCCGGTGACGGGATGTCTGGCGCGGCGAGCTTCCGCCGCGGGCGATGAATCCCGCGTGTCCGGAACGAGGCTTCGTTCAGAGCAGGGCGCGGGGGCTGACGAGGATGCCGTCCTCGTCGGCATACAGCCAATCGCCGGAAGTCATGCGCACGCCGAGGAATTCCACCGCCCCATCGGCCGCACCGCCGTGCGCACCCTTGGCGCTCTTGCGCGGATGGGTGGCCAGGGCGCGCACGCCGACTGCCTGCTCGCGCAGCTCGACGTGGTCGCGCACGCAGCCATTGACGACGATGCCGGCCCAGCCGTTCTTCACCGCCAGTTCCCCCAGCATGCCGCCGACCAGGGCGCAGCGCAGCGAGCCGCCGCCGTCGACCACCAGCACGGCGCCGTTGCCCGGCGTTTCCAGCGCGGCGCGGACCAGGGCGTTGTCCTCGAATACCTTGAGCGTGCGGATCGGCCCGGCAAAGCGCCGGCTGCCGCCGAAGTCCTGCAGCCCGGGGGCGAGGATCGGACAGTCGGGATGGGCGTCGGAAAGATCGGCTACGGCAAAGTCCATCAGGAAGGCTCCTTGTCGTCGGGTGAAGATTCCGCGCTGCGCACGGCGCGCGCCATCAGCCCGAGGCCGCCGGCCAGGAGGGCCAGCATCAGCAGCGTGTTGAATAGGCTGGTCGGGCGGAAGTAGATGTTCAGGTTGGCCAGGATGCCGGCGAAGATGATCACCAGCCCGGCGAGCAGCAGCAGCCAGCCCAGCACCGAGCGTCCGTTGAAGAACAGCAGCCCGGTGCCGGCAATGAAGGGCAGGAGGGAAAGGCCGAAGCTGTTGTAACCCCACAGCGCCCAGCCCCCGCTGTGCACGGTGACCTGGTTGACCAGTAGCCAGCCGCCGGCTACAGCCATCACGAATCCGATCAGAAACGGGCCGATCCCGCCCGGTGTGCCGCCTGCGCCCTGCATGGGTCGTCCCCGCTTAAGCCGACGCCGATCATAGCCGGACGCCGGCGGCGAATCAGATCAGCGCATGGGCCAGGGTCGAGACGCTCAGCAGCAGCACCACACCGCCGGTGAGGCCGGAAGCCAGACGCGGCGGCACCCGGCGGGCTGCGAGCGCGGCAATCGGCGCAGCGATCAGCCCGCCGATCAGCAGGCCCCCGACCACCGGCAGGGCCTGCGGGCCGACGACCTGCCAAAGCAGGGCGGCGACGGTCACGCTGACGAAGAACTCGGCCGCGTTGACCGTGCCGACCACGGTCCGCGGCGGCACCCCACGGGCAATCAGGGTGGTGACATTGATCGAGCCCCAGCCGCCGCCGCCGATGGCGTCCAGGAAGCCGGCCAGCAAGCCCTGGGGCGGCGGTGCCAGATCGCCGGGCGCCACCACGCGAGGCGGACGGGGCCGAAAGGTGCGCCACAGCACCAGCAGGCCCACGATCAGCAGGTAGCCCGCGACCAGCGGCTTGATCTTGGAGCCGTCGACCCAGCCAATCAGCAGGGCGCCCAAAGCGGCCCCCGCAACACCGGGCAGGACCAGACGCCAGAACAGCCTGCGATCGACATTGCCGAGCGCCCAGTGGCTGGCGCCCGAGACCGCGCTGGTACCGACCTCGGCGGTGTGCACACTGGCCGAGGCCAGCGCCGGAGGGGCCCCCATCGAAAGCAGGAGGCTGGTGCAGGTGATGCCGTAGGCCATGCCCAGGGCGCCGTCCACCAGCTGCGCGGCAAGGCCGATCAGGATGAACAGCCAGATGTCCTCCATTCCGCCCACGTTCCATCCTCGAAGACCGGCCCAGTGCACGGTGACGCTAGTGTCGGACCGGCAGGGCGCAGGCGGGAAATGATCCCGGGGCATGAGCGGAGGCATGTGGCCGACTCCCCGGTGGAACCCGGGCGCAATGCCCTGTCCAGGGTCGGGGAATCCACCGGCGCTGTCGCCGCCACGGTCAGCGCCATCGACGCAGGCGAGGTCGATCGTCAGCTGAAGCGGGACATCAGGGCTCGTGCGCCTTCAGCCCGACGGGCTGATGCGCCACCAGGTGGGCCGCTTCGGCCTGTCGGGCTGGGCGTCCACTACGTTGCGGTGGAGACCGACAAGCTGCCGATCGATCGCCGAGGCCCAACGGATCGCCGCGCGCCCCACCCGCCTCCGGCTCGGGTCTGCCAGCTCCGCCCGATGGCCGCCCGCAAAAGGCCATAATCGGCGGCCATCCTTGCGCCGAATCCAACTGCCGAACCGCCGATGAGCCGCCCCGCCAGCGCCACGATCCACACCGATGCCCTGCAGCACAATCTGGCCGAGGTGCGCCGCCGGGCGCCGGGCAGCCGGGTGATGGCGGTGGTCAAGGCCGACGGCTACGGCCACGGGCTGGAACGCGTCGCCCAGGCCCTGGCCGGGGCAGATGCCTTTGGTGTGGCCTCGATTGCCGATGCCGAGCGCATTCGCGCCACCGGCTCGTCCAAGCGCATCGTCCTGCTCTCGGGCTTCTTCGAGCCCGCTGACCTCTCGCTGATCCGTCGCCTGCAGCTCGACACGGTGGTCCACCACGAAACCCAGCTGGCGATGATCGAGGCCGACCGCGACCCGGCGCCGCTGCGGCTCTGGGTGAAGTTCGACTCCGGCATGCACCGGCTGGGCTTCGACCTCGCCGACGCCGAGCGCGTGGCCGAGCGGATCCGTGCCCTGCCGCAGTGCGCCGAGGCCCCGGTCTGGATGACCCACTTCGCCCGCTCCGACGAATTCGAGGCCGCGGCCACGGCCGATCAGGTGGCGCGCTTCGATGCCGCCCTCGAGTGCCTGGGCGGTGCCCGCTCGCTGAGCAATTCGGCAGCCGTGCTCGGCTGGCCCGCGGCGCATCGCGACTGGGTCCGCGCCGGCGGCGCCTTGTATGGCCTGTCGGTGGTCGCAGGCAAGACCGGCGCCGACTTCGGCCTGCGCCCGGCGATGAGCCTCACCAGCCGCCTGGTCGCGGTGAACCATGTGCCAGAAGGTGAAGCCATCGGCTATGGAGGGGTCTACGTCGCCCGCCGCCCGTTGCGCGTGGGCATCGTCGCCCTGGGCTATGGGGATGGCTATCCGCGCGTCGCGCCCAGCGGCACGCCGGTGCTGGTCGGCGGCCAGCGCGCGCCCACCGTCGGCCGCGTCTCCATGGACCTGATGGCGATCGACCTCAGCCACCTCCCCGCCGCTCAGGTCGGCGACCCGGTCACCCTCTGGGGCCCCGATCTCCCGGTCGAACATATCGCCGAGGCCGCCGGCACCATCAGCTACGAGCTGACCTGCGGCATCACCCGCCGCGTCCGCTTTGTCGAGGATTGATCATGCGAGGCGCCGGAAAGGCGCCGCTCCGGTGCGGAGTCCGGCTCCATTGCGGCACCCGAACCAGAACCCCTTCCCAAGGATTGCCCTCGGGCGCGCCCGCACAGACGCGCCCTGCATGAACCCATCGGCTCAGGAAGACTCCCGACGCCTCCAGAGAATCCAGAGACCCGCGGCTGTGCCAATCCAGCCACTGGCCCAGATTCCCAGCACCGGCCAACCGCTGTAGCTGTGGCGCAACACTGCGGGCGCGAGCGCATTGGCAACGTCGTGCGCAGCGTCGACGCCGGCTGCGGACACCAGATGGCCGAGCAGATAACAGGCGCCCACACAGGCGAGGACGGGCGTGCGTTCAAGCGCAGTCCGAATTGGTCGAGTGACAAGGGAGGCAACTCCGCCGAGCTGAATGCCGGACGTGGTCGCCTCCCGACGCGCCTTCAACCTGCGCACCGCGGCGAGGGTAGCCGGCGATGGTGGAATGGGACGTCTTGTCTCCAATGATTCGACCGCTGGCGCGGTCTCGACGCGGCAGGCTGGCGCACTGTGCGACAGCTCGACCTGCTCAACAGAAGCACCTGGCAATCTGGATTCGGCCGAGAGCGGCCTCACGGTTCCGCGTGGGGTTGGCCCCGCCGCCTCGGTACGCTGCAGCCAAAGCAGAAGACTCAGGGTGATCGCCAAAAGCAGGGGAAGGTAGGGCCCCGGCCCTTGCAGACTGGCCAGGCGACACGGCGCGCGTCGAGGGATCGACCGGCCGTGGGCGCCGAGGTTGCCGACGACGAATCCGACCGTCTTCGCGGTGTCCCGCGATTCACCCCAGAAATAGCATGGCGAGGCTGCTGGGGCGGGCTGGTCAGCGGCGCGTTCCTTGGCATCCAGCGCCTGGTGCGACTGCGCAGGAGATGGCATGGCGCGAGGCTGTCGACGGTCGCCGGAAAGACCATGCAGCGCGAGCGTGCACACCAGTCCCGCCACCAGCATGACGACAATCGCCCGGTTCGTACGTGGTGTTCGAGCCGCGTCCCCCATGCGGGGGTGCCAGATCTGTCTCGACAGCCAGCGGCCCAGTCTTCCGCCCAGCACCAGAACCACCGCGACGGCGCCGACCGCTGCAGCCCATGCGATGGACGCCCCGATCGCACCGAAGGGAACGCTCGCCAGCACCGCCACCGTGACCGCCACCAGCCAAGCGCAATAGGCCAACAGCACCATTACCCAGCGATCATTCGGGCGTGATGGGTGGCCGCCAGTTTCCGCGCGCCCGGGCAACTTCTGTGAATCTCCGGCCATGATCGGTCACCCCCGACAACGGTGCGGCTCACCCCAGCCCGACCTCACCATGCTCTCCGGGGGCGACGTTTGTGAAGTGCCGCCTCATCGCGCGCAGTCATCGCCGGCATGGGTACCCACGACCCGGCGCCGCTACGTCGGCGGCGTGGCCGTGCAGGAAATCGTCGGCAATTCGGTCTCGACAAAGTTCCTCCTTCACGACCATCTGGGCTCGGTGGCTCGCGTGGTTTCGACCAGCGGCCAGGCGCTGGAGACCATGGACTTTGGTCCCTTCGGCGACCGGCGGAATCCCTCCGACCCCCGGTCAAGGTCGACCGGCGTCCAGAACACCTACACCAATCGCGGTTTCACTGGCCACGAGATGCTGGATGGACTGGACATCGTCCATATGAATGGCCGCATCTATGACGACAGCCTTGCGCGCTTCCTGCAGGCCGATTCGCTGATCCAGTAGCCGTTCAATCCGCAGAACTTCAACCGCTACAGCTATGTGCTGAACAATCCATTGAATGCGACGGATCCGAGTGGGTTCTCGCGCAGAATGGGCTGGATCGTGCCGTCTTTCATGGATTCTGCGGGGGCACGGTAGAAGTGCTGAGCCGAGGATCGTTCGGCAACGGCCATGTAAACGTCGGCTGGTGGACTGGGCCGGGAGGCAGCTGGCACCTGGAAAGCCCGGTGTCATCGATGAATCCGCGCCACCTGTCCTTCCTGCTCGTTTCGAGCCGAACGCCTGGCTGGCGAAGCTGAGCTGCATCGAGTCCCGCTTCTGCCGGATCGTAGGCAGCGCCCAAGCGCTTCTCGACAAAGTTCAGGAGATCGGCCAGCGCTGGCTGATTGTCAGGCGGGTGGTACGGCTGCCGATGTGGGCAGGGCAACGTCCAACCATCTTCGGACTCCGACCTCGGAGCTTTGATCCGGGCCTGATGGCCTCCCTGCTCCTGACGTAGAGCCGACCTGAGCTGGTCGGATTGTGTGCACACCGAGTCGATCGGTTCACCTGACGGAATCCACGGCACTTAGCATCGTTGCCGCACGTTCTTGCCGAGCGTGGCTTGGACCGGTCGTTGTTTGTGGGTGTCCACGTTTGTGGGGGGGTGTCCACGTTTGTGGGGGTATGCGTATCCACGTTCTTGCGACCTGGCGCAGCCCTGGTCGCCAGTGCCCCTTTCCAGGGTCGCAGGGCCACAGAGAGCATCGGGTGACCCCTCTCCCGCGAGGGGAGAGGGGTAGTTGCTGAATGGTGTCGCCTCGAATGATCAGGCGCTATGCGGGCCGTTCCAACTACGGGGCAGTGAAGCTGCCTTGCAAAGACACCCCATTGAACGTGCTGTAGGCGCGCAGCGTCACAAAGTACGTGCCGGCCTGAACATTGTTTATCGTGCAGGTCTCTGCGTTGCCGGACTGGTAGGGGCGGCAGTCGTAGCTCGTTGCGGTGGGTGCCGAGCCGAACTTCACGTACAGGTCGGCATCACCGCTACCGCCCGAGGTGACGAACTTGAGATTGCTAGCACCAGCCGGCACCACCAGCGTATAGGTGGCGGTCCAGCTGCCGGACACTGCCGAGAGACCGGTCACGGCCACGCCGTTGCAGAGTGCCGTTCCATTACAGCTGCCCGCCCCCACGATCACCGAGATCGATCGGGTGTGCTGGGCGCCCCCGTTGTCGAATACGGTCAGCGCAACCGTGTAGGTGCCGGGCGATGCATACGACTTGCTCGGGTTCACGGCGTTGGAATGGCTGCCGTCACCGAAGCTCCAGCTGCGCGAGACAATGGTGCCGTCGGCGTCGCTGGAGGTGTCGGTGAAGTTCACAGTCAGGCCGTTCACGCTGTGGGAGAAGTTGGCCACTGGCGCGACATTGCTGCCGCCGGTGCCGGTGCTGTAGCTGCCGGTGAGCGAGACACCCGAGAAACTGGAATAGGCGCGCAGCATCACGTAATAGGTGCCCACCTGCGCGTTCGACATGTTGCAGGTTTCCGCATTGCCGCCTTGGTACGGCCGGCAGTCGTAGCTGGTCGTGGTGGGTGCCGAGCCAAACTTGACGTAGAGATCTGCATCGCCGGAGCCGCCTGAGGTGACGAACCTGAGGTTCGAAGCCCCCCCCGGCACGTTCAGCGTGTAGGTGAGCGTACTGCTGCCCGTGCTGGCCGAAAGTCCGGTGACGGCTACCCCATTGCAAAGCGCGGTGCCGCCGCAGGCCGGCGCGGTGACGACGACCGACACCGTCTTG
This sequence comes from Pseudomarimonas salicorniae, assembly GCF_023156535.1. Taxonomy (GTDB): domain Bacteria; phylum Pseudomonadota; class Gammaproteobacteria; order Xanthomonadales; family Xanthomonadaceae; genus Pseudomarimonas; species Pseudomarimonas salicorniae. Next base: position 518,090 of record NZ_JALNMH010000001.1, read on the forward strand.
CTGTGGGTCGCGCCCCGATTGTCGCTGACCGTCAGCGAAACGCTGTAGGTGCCGCCCGCGGCGTAGGTCTTGCTGGGATTGGTGGCCGTGGAGTTTGTGCCGTCGCCGAAGCTCCACTGCCGCGCCACGATGCTGCCGTCGCTGTCGCTCGAGCTGTCATTGAAGCTCGCCGTCAGTCCGTTGGTGGCGTAGCTGAAGTTCGCCGTCGGCGGCGCATTGGGCGCTGACACGGTGACCTGCCGGGTGATCGATCCGACTGCGCCGGCATTGTCGGTCACGTTGAGCACCACGCTGTAGGTGCCACCGACGGCGTAGGTCTTGACCGGATGCTGCTGGCTGGAGCTGCTGCCATCGCCGAATGTCCAGTGCCAGCTCGCGATACTGCCATCCGAATCACTGGAGGCGTCGGTGAAACTGGCAGTGAGGTTGGATGTGCTGAAGGAGAAGTTGGCGCTGGGTGCAAGGTTGGCGCCGGTGGTGCCGTACAGCTCGGCGCTGGCCAACGGACCGGGCCCGCCGGTGAACAGCACTGCCCCGCTGTCCAACAAGGTGGCGGTGAACATTCGAGTGCGGGCTGCGTTCAACCAGTCCGCGCTTGACCAGATCTCAAGCACTGGATCGAAACGCTCAAGGCTGTGGGTGACCGAACCATTGGTGTAGCCGCCGGCGACCAGGAGGCCACCATCTGGCAGGGCGACCGCCGCATGTCCGGAGCGCGCAATCGCCAGACTGCCGGTAGTAGTGAACGCGCCGGTGAGCGGATCGAACAGCTCGGCACTGCCCTGCTTGCCTTGGCCGTTGAGTCCACCGCTGATCATGACCCGCCCGTCGGCCAAGGCCGTTGCCCGCGTCGAATAGCGCGCGACCGCCATCGATGCGGTGGGCGCCCAGGTATCCGTCGCCGGGTCCCAGAGGTCGGCGGTGGAGAGGGCCGCGCTGGACAGGTCCTGCCCACCGGCCAGCAACACCCGACCATCCGGCAGCAGGGCGGCGCCGGCTCTTGAGCGTCGCGTTGGCAGGGGTTTGGCCTGACTGAAGTAGCCGGACGCAGGATCAAACATCTGATAGTTCTGGCTGCCGATCACCATCACCCGCCCATCGAGCAGGCTCACCATGGACGGGCTAGAAACCGACTCGTTGCCAGTCATCTGACCGGGCGTCTGGCTCCAAGCGCCTAGGCCGGGATCATAGATCTCCGCGCTGCGCAGGAACTCGCCTCCGCTTGCGGACTGCCGTACGCCACCCGCTACCAGGATGCGCCCGTCGGCCAGCGCCGCAATGCCGTGCTCTCCACGGGCACTGAGCAGCGAACCGGTAGGGGAGAAACTGCCGCTGGCCGGATCATAGATCTCGACGCTTGCCGTGCTGATGCCGCTTTGCGAATGACCGCCGGTCACCAGGACCCGACCATCCAAGAGCTTGATCGCCGCGGCCTCGGAACGCGCCACGGACATGGAACCGGTTGGTTCGGCCGCGGTGGCGGCCAGTGTCCCGGCGAGAAAGGTCAGGGAGAACAGATGAAGGAGGCGCTTGGTCGCAGAGCCTGCGGAATACCCACGAAAGTCGCGTAAGGGACTGTGCATATAGGGGTGTGTCTCGTCACCTGAAGGAATGGGAACAGCCGCTCACCTCGCCATGCGAAGGAGCGGGTGATTACTCACAAATCTCCTGAAACGCTCTAGGTCGATTGAGCGAAGAAGAATCTTCCTGATAAGTCGATCATCAGACGCAGCTCCCCCCAAGCCAGCCGGCAGGCGAATCCATGCCCACCGACGCCCCTGTCGACGACCGTAACCGTCCGACGTGACGACGAACGAATAAACAGCGAGCCCCCGAGCCAGACAATCGTCTGCCTGCCTTCATGCCGCGTCAATCCTCTCCGGGGCGCCGCAATCGTGGACAGCCACCTTGAAGATTGTCCGGCACCCCGGCACCCCGACGCGGCGTCGTCCGAAAGCGTCCGGTTCCCGGACGCCCATGCGGTGCCCATGGCCTACCCAGGATCCCAGCTCGCATCGCCCCGCGCACCGGCCAGCTTCCAGTGCGTTTCCCGGTGCGCAATCCGGGCCTTCATGTGCCGGGAGGATGCGCCTGGCGGACGCTGCTTCGAGCATCGCAAGCAGCGCTTCGAGGGGCGCCTGATCGAGTTGGTCGGGAGCGCTCCCCTCCGGGTGCCGGCCAGTGTGTTGACGCACCGCCATTCCCCACTCCTGGTCGATATCGAGCCGGGGCCGGCTGCGGGGGGGCGGTGCATCCGTGGCGGGGTCGGAAGCGCGCCCGTGATTGCGGGGGCTGGCCTGTGATTTGAAGCTTGCCTTTCTCGACCGGCCCCCCCGGGGCAGAATGCGGCTGGGGACTATGGATGGGGAATTGCCGTGTGCAGACTGATTGCGCTGCTGTGCCTGCTCACGCTGAGCGTGGGTGCCGAGGCGAGCAAGATCTACAAGTGGACCGACGAGCAGGGCCGGGTGCACTACACGCAGACGCCGCCGCCGGCCTCGGCCACCGAGGAGAGCACGCGGACCATCCGCGGCGCCGGCGAGCCGTCGGAGGGGATGAAGGTGTACTGCCGGGCGGTGCGGGAGTTTGCGATGGGGCTGGGTCACGCGATGTCCTCGCGGGTGCCGCTTGAGGCGGCGGTGGCCGCGGCGCGCACCGCCGAGGACAAGCTGCGCGAGCTGGGCGCGCAGGATTCCCAGGCGCGGGAGGTGGCCTATTTCGTCTACGGCATGGAGCCCGGCTATCGCGCCCGGCGGATCACCGTCGACGGCATCGCCACCCTGGCCCACACCCAGTGTCTGACCGGCAACTTCGCGGTGATCAAGGGGCTGCGCGAGGACACGCCGGCCACCGCGGGCGGGCGGCGCTCGGGAAGCGGCTGGTTTGCGAGGCCAGGCGTGGTCGTGACCAGCCTGCACGTGGTCAAGGGTGCCGAGTCGATCACCCTGCACCTGTCCGACGGCGAGAGCGCGAGCGCGCGGCTGCTGGACCAGGACGAGGCCAATGACCTTGCCGTGCTGGCGACCTCGGCGCGGCACCTGCCCGGGCTGCCGGTGCGCGGAGAAGAGGTCGGCATCGGCACGGCGGTGTTCACCATCGGCTTTCCCCACGCCAATGTGATGGGGGTGAAGCCCAAGCTGTCCAACGGCGTGATCAGCTCCACCGCGGGGCTGCGCGACGATCCGTCGCAGTACCAGATCTCGGTGCCGGTGCAGGCCGGCAACAGCGGCGGGCCGCTGCTCGACATGCAGGGCCGGGTGGTCGGCATCGTTGCCGCCAAGCTGCGCGCCAACAACATGCTCAGGAATACCGGCGACCTCACCGAGAACGTCAACTACGCGATCAAGTCGACCCGGCTCGCCGGAATGCTTTCCGGCGTGGCCGACGGCGAGACGGCCAGCGCCAGCCTCGAGCAGCTGGCTGGTGCGGCCGGCCCAAGCGTGGTGCGCATCGTCGTCGAGTAGACCGCCGCCGGCCAATCGTCCGGTTGCGACGGGAGGGCGATGAAACGGCCTGTTGGGTCAGGCCGGGTTCAATCCTGGCAGCGGATTGCGCGATAGGCTCTGGGGTCGCCGGCGCTGCCGGCTGCATGCAGCGGGTCCGGCGTCCGGCACGGAAAGCGTTGTCTGCCCTGTCCTACGGCATGGCGACGCGTTGGAGCCCATCGCAGGGCAGGCCCCGGGCCTGTCCGACGAAAGGAGGATCCGTCATGCCAACTACCCTCAAGTCCGCCCTGACTCCCCTCGCGCTCGCCTGCGGCCTCGCCGCATCGGCCGGCGTCCATGCGGGACCGCTGGCCGAGATGTCGGCCGAGGCCAAGGATGCCTACCGCGAAGGACTGATCTGGGCGACCTATGCCACCAGCGAATCGCTGGACAGCTTTGCCCTGGACGTCGAGGTCGAGGGCAACACCGCCACCCTCGAGGGCGAGGTGGAGAGCGTGATCGAGCGCCGGCTGGCCGAGCGCATCGCCCTCGGCACCGAAGGCATCGACAAGGTGGTCAACCGGATCAGGGTCGAACCGGACCTGGTCATCGTCGCGGCCACGCTGGCACCGCAGCGCAGCTTCGCGAGGATGGTCGGTGACGCGGCCATCACCGCCAAGATCGATTCGCTGCTGCTCTGGAATGAGTACACCGATGGCCTCGACATCAACGTCGAGACGGTCGACGGCAAGGTCACCCTGACCGGCGTTGCCGACACCAGGAACTCGCGCAAGATGGCCGACAGGCTGGCCCGTGCGGTGGCCGGCGTCCGTGAGGTCGACAACCGGCTGTCCATCGACGAGAACGCGGAAGGCCAGGTCGCGGTTGCCGATGACGGCGACGGCGTGATGAGCGACAGCTGGATCTCGGCCAAGGTGCGCTCGACCCTGCGTTATGCCGGAGACATCAGCGACTACGACATTCATGTCGAGGCCGAGGATGGCACGGTGATGCTGAGCGGGCAGGTCGACAGCGACCGCGAGCGGCGCCTGGCCATCGAGCTGGCACAGGGCGTGCGCGGGGTGCAGTCGGTGGATGCGCGCGGGCTGACCGCCAGCTAGGCGGCACGGCGTAAAACGCAGGCTACGACGACGACCCCCAGCGGTGCGCCACTTGGGTGGTCTCGGGAGGATGCCCCGCCTCACTGGGTCAGCGGACGCACGGCGCGGCGCCTGCTGCGCCCGGTTCGCTGGATGAGCGCGGCTGGCCGAGGCCGATGGCAACCCGGAATCGCCATTCCTTCCGCCGCCTGCCGTTCTCCGCCGAAGCGCAGTCGTGGTCGCCCCAGTCGTGGACAGGTCGGGCTGTCGCGCCCCGATCATCGCCGCAGCCCGTGCTGGGCGGACGCCGCCCCGGGGGGCGTCTCGGCTGGGGTGGCGGCCAAGGCATCCCAATGAAAGGTCACTTTGTGCCGCCCTTGCGCGTTTCGCGTCTCTTCGCGACGCGCGAGGCCAATTGCAGTTAAGCCGCCGCGCCGCTTACAGTGCGAGGGTCGAGGCAGGCGCGAGGCGCGCCTGCTCGTTCAAGTCTCCCGCACATCAGAGGTCCGGGAGCAGCTGTCGGTCAGTTCGGGCCCCGGCGGGGCCGATCGCTTTGCAGGCAGCCGATCCCGGCTGCCTGACTTCCCAGAGGTTACAACGTCTTGAATATCATGATGAAGTGCGGGCTTCTGCTCGCGCTCGGAGTCCCGTGCGCCCAGGCCCAGACCCCAAGCTGCAGCCTCGACGAGGTGTACAGGGCGAGTTTCGAAAGTTCGGCCAGCGTCACCCTGACCGGACTGGTCACCGGTATTTCCATTGCCGACATCGAGGTCCGCAGCGGTGATCGCGTGCTGGCGACGGTCGGCACAACGGATGGTCGCTTCGAGCTGGTTGTTCCGGCGGGCACGGCTGAGGGCTTCCTCGAACTGCGCGCCCGCGGCCGGGCTGCGCAGGGTCAGGAGTTCGTTGAACTTGCGTCCTGGGTGGGTCCCCAGCAGTACGCGCGCGGATTGCGTGATGCCCAGGGCCGGGTCGGGGTGTCCAAGTTGAGCGGTCTGGCAGTGACCCCGCTCAGCACCGCCCGCTACGTGCTCGTTGCCGGTGGCGCGCCGCGCGCCGTCAACGAGTGCCAGCTGGAGGCGCAGCTGGAAGCGCTCGACAGTGGTGCGGTGCTGGAGCGCGCGGCGGTGATCAAGCTGATCATCGAGAACGGCGGTCTGTTTCCAGGGGTGAGCAATCCGTCCAAGGGGGTGGCGCCGTCCACCACGCTCAACGTCGTGGCTGATACCACCCAGCTGACCGGGCAGATCAACGGCATCGAGTCCGAGCGCCCGGGCGCGCTGGCGCAGACCGTCGGGCTGCTGGGCGAGAACTTCTGCGACTACTTCAGTCCGCAGGCGGTGTTCGTCAGCGGCGAACGCTTGCGCGGCACCCTGCTGAACACCTTCTCCGGCGAGATCTACAGCGTCACGGGGGCTGGACGTGGACAGCATGCCGAAAGCTTCGGCAAGGATGGCTTCGACTTCACCTGCGCCGGCGACGTGCTGACCGCCACCATGGATGGAACCCGCGTCTCGGCGAACTTCCCGGTGCGGACCGTGAACGGGGTGGCCCGACAGGTGACGCAGGAGATCCGTACCAGCCAGATCCAGCTGCGCAGGCTGGACAGCTCGATCAACGAGATCGTGGTGGTCGCCGGCCTGACCAGCGTCGGGAGCTTTCCGAATGACCCTTCCCTGCCGGACGAGGTCACCAGCGGCGAGCGCACGCTCAGCCTGATTCGCACGCCGCGCGCCACGCCGCTCGATGAGGCGCAGTTCCGCGGCCAGGTGTGGTCACTGCCCAGCGTGCAGGAGAACTCACCGTCGAACCAGATCGGCGCCGAGCTGATCCAGTTTGCGGCGACCGGCAACGATGCCACCCGCGTCGAGAACGGCGAGCCGCTGACCTGGAGCGTGAACGCCCGCGGTGAACTGGAGCTGGTGTTCGCCAGCCGCACCGCCCGGGTCATCCCGATCCGCGACGACGCCGGGGCCATCGACGCCCTGGGCGCCGTGGACAGGCAGGATGGCAACAGCTCGATCAGCGGTGGCTTCATGGCCCAGGTCGTGCCGGCCGCTGACTGGATGAGCGAAGCGGCGGTGCCGGCGCATTACACGCAGTATGCGGCTCGCAGCAGCAACCCGTTCCAGTGGCGCCTGGCCGCTGACCGTGCAGCCCCTGCGTTCAGTGGTGCACCTGGAAGCGAGACGCTGTCCTTCACCCTGTACTGGAGTCGACCGGACGCCGATACGGTGATCCTGCGCCGCTGCCGCGGGGACAACGGATCGGGTGGCATCGTCGAGAAGGTGATCGTGGATCGCGAGCCGGAGGCCGGTGAGTGTTCTGCCTTCTACCGTCGTCGCGAGCTGACCCTGCTGAACAGCGTCGCCAATCCGAACGGGTCCGGGCGCTACCTGTGGATGCTGGAGGACAACAAGGATTGGAACAGCGGCACGCCGCTCAGCTCGCCGCCGTCCTTCCGCTTCCTGCGGACGATCCTGTACCTCAGGGAAGAGCCGGCTGTGAAGGCGGCGTCGGGTGCACACGGGCCGCTGGCGACGCCGCGCGACCGCGACCGCAGCTGGCATGGCGACTACCCGGTGGATTGAGGTTCCCGCCGGATACCCGGTGATGCAGGGCGGGACGGTGCGAACCGTCCCGCCCTGATGCTTTGGGGGCGGCGCGCGAGGTTGGCGAGGGTGGCAGGGGCCAACCACTGGCGGCGCCCACCCGTGGCCTCAGGGACATCGAGCGAGACCCGCGCCATGGTGCTTAGCCGAACGCGGCCCGCGGCACCCGGGAGCGGCCGCACTGCGGAGAGTCTGGCTGCGCCCGCAGCGAAGCCTGCGGATCGACGCGGATGCGCGCGGCTTGCCGGCGACCTCAGCTGCCCGGGCTAGAACAGGTCCACCGGATCGACGTCCAGCGACCAGCGCACCCGACGGGCCAGCGGCAGGCTGTGGAGCTGGCGCCAGGTGGCGTCTAGCACGCGTTGCAGGGCCGGGCGCTGGCCGGCGGCGAGCAGCAGCTGGCCGCGCTGGAAGCCGGCGCGGCGCGGCTTGGGCGCCGGCAGCGGGCCACGCAGGTCGACGCCGGCATCGAGTGCGGGCTCGGCCAGCAGGGTCCGGGCCTGGTCCAGGAAGCCCTGCCAGTCGGCGTCCTGCTGCGCCTCGGCGCGGATCAGGGCCCAGTGCGCGGCGGGCGGGTAGCCGAGCAGCCGACGCTCGGCCAGCAGCTCGCTGGCCGCGGCCGGATAGCCGCCGCTGAGCAGGGTGGCGAGCAGCGGATGCTGCGGATGGTGGGTCTGCAGCAGGACCCGCCCGCGGCGCTCGGCGCGGCCGGCGCGACCGGCGACCTGGATCAGCAGCTGGGAGAGCCGCTCGGCGGCGCGGAAGTCCGGGCTGTAGAGGCCCTCGTCGACCCCGACCACCACGACCAGGGCGAGCTGGGCGAGATCGTGGCCCTTGGCCAGCATCTGCGTGCCGACCAGGATGCCCGGACGTTCGCCGAGCTTGCCCAGCAGCTCGACCAGGGCGTCGCGGCGCCGCGTACTGTCGCGGTCGATGCGGACCACCGGCACTTCGCGGAAGCGCTCGGCCAGGAAGGCCTCGAGGCGCTCGGTGCCCTGTCCCTGGGGCTGCAGGCCGAGGCTGCCGCAGTCGGGGCAGGCGTTGGGCGGCGGGCGCTGCGCACCACAGTGGTGGCAGTGCAGGCGGCGGCCGCCGGCGTGCACCGTCATCGCGCTGTCGCAGCGCTGGCACTGGGCGCTGTAGCCGCAGTCGTGGCAGAGCAGCACCGGGGCGAAGCCGCGCCGGTTGCGGAAGACCAGCACCTGGCCGCCGGCGACCAGGGTTGCTTCGATGGCGGCCAGGCTCTCGCGGGCGAGGCCGCCCTGCAGGCGCTGCGCGCGCACGTCGAGCACGGTGACCTCGGGCGGCTGGCCGGCGCCGGCGCGGCGGGTCAGCGCCAGGCGGCGGTAGCGGCCGCGCTCGACCTGCTGCAGGGATTCCAGCGAGGGGGTGGCGCTGCCCAGCAGCACCGGCACGCGCAGTGCCTGGCCGCGCACCAGCAGCAGGTCGCGCGCCGAGTAGCGCACGCCGTCCTGCTGCTTGTAGGAGCCGTCGTGCTCCTCGTCGATGATGATCAGCCGGCCACGGGGCAGGGGCGCCAGCGCGGCCGAGCGGGTGCCGACCAGCACCCCGGGCTCGCCGCGGGCCATCGCCGTCCAGGCCTGGGCCCGTTCGCCGTCGGCAAGGCCGGAGTGCAGCACGCGCACGGCGTCGCCCAGGCGGGCGCGGAAGCGGCGCACCGTCTGCGGGGTCAGGGCGATCTCCGGCACCAGGACCAGGGCCTGGCCGCCAGCGGCCAGCACGTCGGCCAGCAGCTCGAGGTAGACCTCGGTCTTGCCGCTGCCGGTGACGCCCTGCAGCAGCACCGGGGCGAATCCGTCGAGGCCGCGCAGGGCATCGACAGCGGCCTGCTGCTCGGCATTCAGGGCCAGATGGGCAGGCCGCGGCGCCGGCGGCTCGGGCGGCAGGCGGCGGAGCCGCCCCTCGGCCTCCCAGCGGCGCAGCCGGGGTCGCCAGCCGGCATCGATCAGGGCGAGGTCGTCCGCGCCGCAGGGGCCCGCGCTGAGGGCCTCCCAGAGCGCCGCAGGGCGTCCGCCCGGCCGCACCCGCGGCGGCGCCTCGGGACAGGCGGCGAAGCGGTCGCGGTCGGGCTCGGGCAGCGCCTCGCCCTGACGCAGGGGCACCGGAAGGGCCAGCGCCAGCACCTCGCCGAGCGGGGCGCGGTAGTAGTCGGCCAGCCAGTGAAGGCTGGTCCAGAGCTCGCCCTCGATCAGCGGAGCCGGATCCAGCCGCGTCTCGATCGTGCGCAGCGCCCCCGGGGCTTCGCTGTGTTCAGCGACCGCCGCGACCAGGCCGACCAGAAGCCGCGGCCCGACGCGCACGCGCACGCGGCAGCCGACCCAGCCAGCGGCCGGCGCATCGGGGTCATCGGGCAGATAGTCGAACAGCGTCGGCAGCGGCAGGGGCAGGGCGACGCGCAGCACGGGGGGCGGCATCCGCGAAGTGTAGCGGTGGAACAACGGAGCGCTCAGGGCGCAACCCCCGTCTTGCACGATATTTCTATGCGATGACTGAACATGTGCCTGTAAGCTGCTGTTCACATGACGGTTTTTCGATTATCCACAGAATCTGTGGATAACTGTGTGGATCAGCTTGTGCGGACCCCCGCCGAGGCCAAGGAAGGCAAGCCCTCGGGCCACCTTGGTGAAGAATTCGCCAGCGGGCCAAATCCTCGTCGAATCAATAGGTTGTAATTTTTCATGCGGACCGGCTCAGGGTTTGTCCCTAGGCCCCTCCACGTGGCCGTCACGGCCCCTCTTGCTGTGCACAACGACTCGGCGTGCCAAGCCTTGCGGCAAGCCGTAGAGAGCGAAACGTGACGCTTGTCAACCGATTCCACGCCGGCCCGTTGAGCCAGACGACGGACGGCTGCGCCGGACGCCCTCGGGAGTCTCCCGAGGGCCGTGGCAGCGCCCGCCAGGCCTCCCACCCACCCGGTTTTCCCGCCCACCGCCTACAATGCCGGTTTACGCCCACCAGGAATCGCTGCGTTTGAACCTGCCCCGCGCCGACCGCGCCGAGTCCCGCGAAGCGGCCCTCGACGCCTTCCTGCGCGGGGTGGAGCGGCGCGCGCTGCGCCATGTCGAACTGGCCGGCTGCTCGCGCGAGGACGCGCTCGACATCCTGCAGGAGGCGATGCTCGCCTTCGTCCGCCGCTATCGCGCCAAGCCGGCCGAGGAATGGCCGCTGCTGTTCTGGCGGGTGCTGGAGTCCAAGCAGATCGACGCCGGACGGCGGCGTAGCGTGATCGGCCGCTGGTTCGGCTGGCTGGGCCTTGGCGAGGACTTGGACGGCGCTGACCCGATGGCGCGGATCGCCGACCCGGCCGAGCCCGGCCCGGTCCAGCGTCTGGGCGACCGCGAGGCCACCGCCGCCCTCGAGAAGGCGCTGCGGGCCCTGCCGGGGCGCCAGCGCCAGGCCTTCCTGCTGCGGGTCTGGGAAGGCCTCGACGTCGCCGACACCGCACGCGCCATGGGGGTGTCCGAAGGCAGCGTGAAGACCCATCTGTTCCGCGCCCTGCAGACCCTGCGCGGGCGCCTGGAGGATCACCTATGAATGCCCACGACAAGCGACCGCGTGACGATCGCTGGCTGCTGCGCAGCCGCGAGCTGCTCAATCGCCAGGCCGAGGAGGCCGACCCCGCCCTGCAGCGCCGTCTGCAGCAGATGCGCCGCGAGGCGCTGGCCCCGCTGCGCGCGCCGCGCCGCGGCTGGGCGATCGGCATGACCCTGGCCGGCGCCAGCGCCGCCCTGCTGATTGCGGTTGGCGTGATGCGCTTCATCGCGCCGGCCTCGATGGCACCGGCAGACGGCCCGCTGCCGGACAGCGGCACGGCGCTGCGCGCCGAATCGCCGATCGAGCAGGCGCTGACCCTGCCCGAAGAGGACCTCGCCCTGATCGCCGGCGACGTCGACTACACCCTGGTCGAGGAGCTGGAGTTCTATGCCTGGCTGGAGCAGCAGGACCTTGGCAGCTAAGCGCGCCCCCGCCCGCCTGCTCGCGGCGCTGCTGCTGGCGCCGCTGCTGGCCCTCGCCCAGGGCCAGCCGGAGTCGTCCGGCCAGCTCGGCTGGGACAGCCTCGACGCCGAACAGCAGTCGCTGCTGGCGCCGTTCTCCGAGCGCTGGGCGGAGCTGCCGCTGGGGCAGCGCGCGCAGCTGCTGGCCAATGCCGAGCGCTTGCGCCAGCTGCCCGAGGCCGAGCGCGAACAGCTCAAGCAGCGCCTGCAGCGCTGGCAGTCGCTGCCGCCGGCCGAGCGCGCCGAGCTGCGCGAGCGCTTCGAGGCCTTCCGGGCCCTGCCGCCCGACCAGCAGCGCCGCCTGCGCCAGGAGTACCAGCGCTTCCGCGACCTGCCGCCGGACCAGCGCGAGGCGCTGCGGAAGAAGTTCCAGCAGATGAGCCCGCGCGAGCGGCAGGCCTTCCTGCTCGGCGCGCGGGCCCGCGACCAGGCTGAGCTGGCCCGGCGCGCCTTTGCCTTCGTGCCGCCTGAGGAGCGTCAGGCGACCTGGGACATGTTCCAGCGGCTGTCCCGCGAGGACCGCCAGCGCCTGCGTCGGCTGATCGAGAAGATGCCGCCCTGGCGACGCGAGGAGGTCCGCCGCGAGCTGCTCGCCATGCCTCCCGAATCGCGCAGCGACTGGCTGCGCCGGCAGCTCGCTCAGCCCTGATCGAACAGCGGTCGGAGCACCCGCCGGCTGGCACGGAAGCGTCCGCCGAAGCGCCGTTGGCCGTCCTCGCGCATGCGCGGCGCGTGGGTCGCCAGGTACGCCTCCAGCGAAGCCGCGTCGCGCAGCCGGTAGGCCACGCTCCACTGCACGCGGCCGTCCTCGGCCGGCTCGTCGACCGCCGACAGGCTGGCACCGAGGAAGCCGGGCAGGCCGAGCATCTCGGCGATGTGGGCATCGAGCCAGGCGCGGTACTCGGTGGCGATGGCCGCCTCCACCGACAGGTTGACCTCGTAGACGATCACAGCGCGACCAGGCTGGCGAGCAGGGTGACCAGGGTACCGATGCCGAGCAGGGCCATGTAGAGCGTCCCCAGGGCCGCGAACTTCAGGCTGGTCATGATCACGCCCTGGCCATAGACCCGCTTCTGCATCAGCCACAGGTACACCGGCATCCACAGTCCGACGCCGAGCTCGAGCAGCCCGATCAGACGATGGCCGAGGCTGTCCTCGGTGAGCAGGCGCGAGCCGCCGTCGAGCGCGGCGAGCAGCAGCAGGGCGGCGCAGAGGAAGGCGTGGCTGTGCAGGGCGACGATCAGGTGCTCCATGTAGAGGCGGCGCTTGAACGCGTAGAAGAGCTTGAGCAGCAGGGCGAACAGCGGCAGCAGGACGAAGAAGGTCGAGGGCAGGCTCTGGATGAAGGCATCGACCAGCAGGGCGGGGTCCTGTCTGACCCGCGCGATATTGTCCCGGCCGCGACCGATCCAGTCGTTGAGGTGGCGGTTGCCGGCCTCGGGCAGCCAGTCGAGCCGCAGCGGATTGGCTTCGGCGTCCCAGGGCCGGTCGCCGAAGCGCAGCTCGGGCGGCACGGGCGCCTCGTCCGCGGTCGCCGCATCCGCCGGCGCATCGCCGCGCAGCTCGGCGATGCGCTTCGCGGCGCTGCCGATCACCGCCTGCCGCGCGGTCTCGATGCCGGCGACCCCGGGGGCGCCGGGCCCCAGCTGGGCGATGCTGCGGTCGAGCTCGGCAAGCAGGGCGTCGCGCTCGGTCTCGACCGCCTCGACGCTGTCCAGGGCGTCGAACTGCGAGCCGCCGTCGAAGCGCACGTCGGTCTCGACCACCAGTCGCAGGGCGAAGAAGGCGACGATGCAGAGAAAGACGAACAGCCGCACCGGGCTGACGTAGCGCACGCGCCGGCCGGAGAAATACTCGCGACTGAGGAACCCGGGACGGAAGAACAGCGGGCCGAGCGTGCGGAAGATCCGCGAGTCGAGGTCGAAGACGCTGTCGAAGAAGTCTCCGAGGATGCTGCCGAAGTGGCGGACCAGGCCGCGGGTCGGCTGGCCGCAGGCGTAGCAATGCTCGCCGAGCAGTTCGCGCTGGCAGTTCTCGCAGCGGCGCTGCACCGGCTGCGCAAGCGCATTCGTCGACGGGTGCGGATCGCTGGCCATGGGTCGCTAAGATAGCGGGTTCCGCTTGCCACGCCTCCCTTCCATGACCGCAGATACCGGCGCGCCGCGACTGCTACGCGAGTGCCGCGCCACCTTCACGCTTGCCCTGCCGCTGGTCCTCGGCCAGCTCGCCGCGGTCGCCATGAACGTGGTCGACAGCGTGCTGGCCGGCCATCACGGCGCGCTGACCCTGGCCGGCGTGGCCGTCGGCAGCGCGCTGTGGTCGGTGGTGATCCTGTTGCTGCTCGGCATCCTGATGGCGATCCCGCCCTCGGTCAGCCAGCTCGACGGGGCCGGCAAGCGTGCCGAGATCGCGCCGCTGTTCCGCCAGGCGCTCTGGCTCGGGCTCGCCATCAGCCTTGCCTTGCTCGGCCTGGTCCAGTTCAACGGCCTGCTGCTGCCCCTGCTCGGCATCGCCGAGGACGTGCGCCCGGGCGCCAGCGCCTTCCTCGGGGCGGTGGCCTGGGGTGCGCCAGCGCTGGCCGTGCACTTCTGCTGCCGCTACCTGAGCGAGGGCGTCGGCCGCACCCGCCCGACCATGGTGTTCGGCATCGCCGGCCTGATCCTGCTGGTGCCGCTCGGCTACTGGCTGATGCATGGCGGCCTCGGCCTGCCCGGCTATGGCGCGGCCGGCCTTGGCGCTGCCACCGCGATCATCCTCTGGCTGCAGGCGGTCGGCTTCCTCTACTGGCTGCACCGCGGTCCGGCCTATCGCGACCTCGGCCTGTTCGCCCGCTTCGAGGGGCCCGATCGCGCCCTGCTCGCACAGCTGCTGCGGCTCGGCCTGCCGCTGGGCGTGGCGGTGATGATGGAGGGCCTGCTGTTCGTCGCCTCGGCCCTGGTCATCGGCGGCATGGGCGCGCTGGCGGTGGCCGCGCACCAGATCGCGATCAACATCGCCTCGGTGCTGTTCATGGTGCCGCTGGGCGTGGCCATGGCAACCACGGTGCGGGTCGGCTTCGCCGCCGGCGGGCGCAACGCCGAGGGCGTTCGCTGGGCCTGCCGGGCCGGCTTTGCGATCACCGTGGTCACCCAGCTGTTTGCGGCCGCGATCCTGATCGGCCTTGGCACCGAGATCGCCGCGCTCTACACCCGCGAGGCGGCAGTGCTGGTCGCTGTCGCCCCGCTGCTCTGGCTGGCCGCCGCCTTCCAGCTCTCCGATGGCTTCCAGGTCGCCGCTGCCGGCTGCCTGCGCGGGCTGAAGGACACCCGCATGCCGATGCTGATCACCGCCTTCGCCTACTGGGGCGTCGGCATGCCGGCCGGGATCTGGTTCGCCTTCGGCTACGAACGGGGTGCGCCCGGCATGTGGGCGGGGCTGGTTTCCGGACTGACCGTGGCCGCCCTGCTGCTCGGCGGCCGACTGCGCCGCCTGCTGCGCCGCGGTGAGTTCGCCGTGCAGGGCTGAGCGGCCCGCCGCGGCTTTCGGCACACGGAGCCTTGCGCCGGGTCACGTATGCTTGAGGGTCTGTCGTAGCACGTGAATACCGATGAACCAGCCTGCCCGCAAACCCTTCTTTCTCTGGCGCCTGATCCGCGGATTCTGGGACGCACTCAACTTCGGCCGTCGGCTGGTGCTCAACCTGCTGTTCGTGCTCCTGCTGGTGATCTTCCTCGCCGCCCTGTTCCAGTCGGCGCCGGTGCTGCAGCCGCAGACCGCTCTGGTGCTCGCCCCGAACGGCGTGCTGGTCGAGCAGTACAGCGCCGCGCCCTTCGAGCGCGCGGTCGGCAAGCTGACCGGAGATGGCGTGCCCGAGGTCCAGCTGCGCGACCTGCTGCGGGCCATCGACGCCGCCGCCAAGGACTCGCGCATCGACCGCATCGTGCTGCGGCCGGACACCCTGATGGGCGCCGGCTTTGCCAGCCTGCGCGAGGTCGGCGAGGCCCTGCGCCGCTTCCGTGAGTCGGGCAAGGAGGTCATCGCCTATGCCGACTTCATGGAGCAGCGGCAGTACTACCTCGCCGCCCAGGCCGACGAGATCTATCTGCATCCGGAGGGGATGTTCTGGCTCGAGGGCCTGGCCCGCTACCGCACCTACTATCGCGAGGCGATCGAGGACAAGCTCAAGGCCAAGGTCCACCTGTTCCGCGCCGGCAGTTTCAAGGCCTTCGGCGAGCCCTTCGTGCGCGACAGCGCCTCGCCCGAGGCGCTGGAGGCCGACCGGGTCTGGATGGGCGATATCTGGCAGCGTTATCTCACCGAGATCGCCGAGGCACGCGGACTCGACGCCGCAGCCCTGCAGGCGGCCATCGACAGCTCGGCGGACCAGCTGGAAGCCGCCGGCGGCGACTTCGCGGCGCTGGCCGAGACCCGCGGCCTGGTCGACGAGCGGATCACCCCGGACCAGCTCGAAGCGCGCCTGATCCAACGCGGTGTGGAAGACGAGGACAGCTTCCGCCAGGTCGACTTCGGCGATTACCTGGCCCTGATCGATCGCGAGAAGCTGCCCATCGACGTGCGGCCGCAGGTCGCCGTGGTCATCGCCGAGGGCGAGATCGTCGACGGCGAGCAGCCGCCCGGCACGATCGGTGGCGAATCGACTGCTGCCCTGCTGCGCGCCGCCCACGACGACGAGGAGATCCGCGCCGTGGTGCTGCGGATCAACTCGCCGGGCGGCAGCGCCTTTGCCTCCGAGATCATCCGCCGCGAACTCGACCTGCTGCGCGAAGCCGGCAAGCCGGTGGTGGCCTCGATGGGCGACGTTGCCGCCTCGGGCGGCTACTGGATCACCCTCGGCGCCGACCAGGTGCTCGCCGACCCCAGCACCATCACCGGCTCGATCGGCGTGTTCGGGATGATCCCGACTTTCCCCGAGACGCTGGAATCGATCGGCGTGCGCGTCGACGGCATCGGCACCACGGCGATCGCCGGCGCGCTGGATCCGCGCCGCCCGCTGGACCCGCAGGTCGGGCGGATGATCCAGGCCTCGGTCGACAAGATCTACCGCGACTTCATCGCGCGCACCGCGGAGTTCCGCGAGATGCCGCCGGAGTCGGTGGACGAGGTGGCCCAGGGGCGCGTCTGGAGTGGCGCACAGGCGCTCGAGCACGGCCTGGTCGACCGCATGGGCGGACTGGGCGATGCGCTGGCCGAGGCGGCCGAGCGCGCCGGCCTCGCCGAGCCCGACTACCAGGTGCGCTACATCGAGCCGGAGCTGGACCCCTGGCAGCAGTTCTTCGCCGACATGAACCGCGAGAACGCGATGCTGCGCGGCGCCGCCCAGCTCGGCCTCCTGCCCGTACTCGCCGAGCCGCGCACGGCCTCCGAGCTGCGGCCCTGGCTGCGCTGGATCATCGAGCCGGGCCGGCCGCCCCTGCGCGCGGCGGCGCACTGCCTGTGCGGGCTGTAGGACTCCCGGGCTAGTCCTCCGGGCCCTCGGCCGGCGGCTCCGCCGCGTCGAGGGCCCCATCCACCCGTCCCTGCGCTTTGAGCATGTCGGCCTCGACGGCCTTGGCGCGCTGCTGGGGTTCCTCTATGGTCCGCTTCAGCGCCTGATCGCGATCGTCCGGCGGCGGAGGCGGCTCGGCGCAGCCGCTCAGAAGGACGAGCAGGGACAGGCAGACGATGACGCGCATGCTGGGTTGCTTGGCGGTGGACCGTCACCAGTCTGGACCAGGCGCAGCCCGAGGAGCGAAACGCATGTCACGCTGGCGACTGGACGGACAGGTAGCGCTGATCAGCGGCGGCAGCGCCGGAATCGGCGCGGCGATCGCCGCCGAGCTGCTCGGCCTTGGCGCCGACGTCCGCCTGGTGGCGCGCGACGAGGATGCACTGGGCCAGACCTGCGACGAGCTGCAGGACGCGCATCCCGAGCGCGAGGTGCTGAGCTTCGCCGCCGACCTCGCCGATGCCGAGCAGCGCGCCGAGGTGTTCGACTGGCTGGACGACCTCGACGACACCCTGCATCTGCTGGTCAACAACGTCGGCGGCAACAGCGTGCATGCCGCGGTCGACTATGCGCCGGAAGACTGGCGGGCGATCTTCGAGCTCAACGTGTTCGCCGCCTTCGATCTCTGCCGCCGCGCGCACCCGCGTCTTGCTGAACACCCCGCTTCAGCGATCGTCAATGTCGGCTCGGTCTCGGGCGCGACGCATGTGCGCACGGGCGCGGTCTACGGTATGAGCAAGGCGGCCCTGCACCAGCTGACCCGCAACCTCGCCTGCGAGTGGGCCGACGACGGCATCCGGGTCAACGCCGTGCTGCCCTGGTACATCCGCACCCGGCGCACCTCGACGGCGCTGGCCGACCCCGACTACTACGACGAGGTGATCGCGCGCACGCCGATGGGCCGTGTCGGCGAACCGGAAGAAGTCGCCTCCGCGGTCGCCTTCCTCTGCCTGCCCGCCTCCAGCTATGTCACCGGCGAATGCCTGGCCGTGGACGGCGGCTTCCTCCGCTACGGATTCTGACCGTCGCCGCCCCTCGCCTTGCGACGACAGTTATCGTAGGGTGACGCCCCTGTAAACCGGGATGGGAGCACCAAGATGGGCAAGACCTGGGCCAAGGCTTTGTGGGCAGCCGCACTGTGCGCGGGGGCGGGCATCGCCGCTGCGCAGGACGCGGTCGATCTGGGCGAGGGCTACACCCTGCTGCCGGGGCGCTTCGTCGCCGGCGAGCAGCCCGATGCCAACTCGGTGCTGATCAAGGCGCCGCAGGGCGTGATCGTCTTCGATGCCGGGCGCAGCGTGGCACACACCCAGCGCATCCTCGATCGCCTGGCGGCGGAGTCGAACGCGCCGATCCTGGTCAACAGCCATTGGCATCTGGACCACGCCGGCGGCCTCGGCGCGATCCGCAAGGCGCATCCCGGAGCGCTGCTGTTCGCCAGCGACGCGGCGATCCGAAACGTTGGCGCGCCCTACCTTGCGGCCTACCGCGAAGAGCTGGTGGCCGGTCTGAAGAACCCCGAAGAGCCGGTGCCCGAGGACGCCAAGGCGCGCGCCGAGCTGGCACTGATCGGCGCCAGCATCGCCTTCTATCCGACCAACAACGTACCGCGCTCGCGCGATGTCGAGCTGGCTGGCCGCAGCCTGCATCTCGGTCTCGCCAGCGCGATCAGCGGCGGCGACGTCTGGCTGCGCGACGATGAAGCGGGCCTGCTTCTCGCCGGCGACCTGGTCACCCTGCCGGCACCGATGCTCGACACCGCCTGCGCCGAGATCCTGGTTGACGACCTCAACGTGCTCTGGGCGCAGGACTTCGAACGTCTGGTGCCTGGCCACGGCCGGGTCATCGACCGCGACGAGTTCCGCATCTGGCAGCTCGCCTACGAGGACCTGCTGAAGTGCAGCAAGGGGCGCAAGTCGGCCGAAAGCTGCCGCGACGGCTGGCTGAAGGATGTGCGCAAGCTGGATCTCAGCGACGCCGACAAGGCCCTGGCCACGCAGATACTCGACCACGCCATCCCCAACCTGATCCGCGACAAAGCGGTGCAGGGCAAGTACTGCGAAGGGCGCTGAGGCGATCGCACACTGGCGCCCCCCCTGTAGGAGCCAGCTTGCTGGCGATCGTTCCTTCCGGGACGCCTATCGCCAGCAAGCTGGCTCCTACAGCGCTCGGGAGCAGCCAGCGGGACGCTAATCGCGGAAGTTGTCGAACTGCAGCGGCAACTCGAACTCGCCCTTCTTGAGCAGGGCGATGGCGGCCTGCAGGTCGTCGCGCTTCTTGCCGGTGACGCGCAGCTTGTCGCCGTTGATCTGCGCCTCGACCTTGAGCTTGGCGCCCTTGATCGCGGCGACGATCTTCTTCGCCTGGGCCTGCTCGATGCCCTGCTTGACCGTCACCGTCTGCCGGGCACCGGCGACATTGGTCTCGACGTCTCCCTCGTCGAGGCAGCGCACGTCGATGCCGCGCGCGATCAGCCGCCCGGCGAGGATCTCGCGCATCTGCTGCAGCTGGAAATCGCTCGGCGCGTGGAGCTTGATCGAGGCCTCGCCGTCCAGCTCGAAGCCGGCATCGACGTTGCGGAAATCGAAGCGCTTGCCGAGCTCGCGGCCGGCGGTGTCGACGGCATTGCGCAACTCGTGCTTGTCGACTTCGGAAACGACATCAAAGGACGGCATGACACCCTCGCGGCAGATGGGGCCGCAAGGGTAGCAAGCCCCGGCCTCCGGATCAGCCGGCGGCGCTGCGCGTGCGGTGCGGGGCCAGCTCGCGCATCAGGGTGGCCAGGTGCGGGGCCAGCGCCTCCCCGGTCATCTCGTTGACGTTCATGGTGCTGAAGTCGACCTTCTCGCGGAAGCCGGCGCTGAGCGGGCGACGATCGCCGATCAGGTAGGAGCGCACGCTGAGATTGGCCGAGTAGAGAGTGAAGTACTCGCCGTAGGCACTCAGCTGCTGCTGGCCGATCGGGTCGGCCCGGACCACCACCAGCATGGTCGCCTCGCGGCGCAGGGCCTGCAGGATGCCCGGCAGGTCGCGGCCGGCGAGGCCGCCGACCAGTTCGGTGTCGAGCACGTCGAAGCCCTCTGCCAGCAGGCGCTCCTCGATGCGCTGCTTGGCCGTGTCGGAGAGGGCGCGGTCACCCAGCGCCACCACGGCAACCCGCGGCGGCACCGGCTTGGCGGCGGGCTTGGGCGGATCGACGCGGGCCATCTGGGCGCCCTCGCCGTCGCGCTTGGCCAGCAGGGCCTTGGCCAGCGGGCTGCGCGGCTCGGCGGCCGCAGCGGCCGGTTCGGACTGCGGACCGCTGGGCGGCAGCGACTCGGCGCCGCTGGCCGCGGTCAGTTCGCCGCGTTCGACCGCGGCGTTGCCGGCGTCTCCTGCGCTGCCCGAGGCCAGGGTGGAGAGCGTGGCGGGTCCGCTCGGCGGGGCCTCGTTCGGCACTGCCTGGGCGCTGGGCGACGGGCTGGCTGCACCGCTGGATGCGGACGCCCCCGGGCCGGCCGCCGCGTCGGCGCGGTCGTCGGGCACCGCGGCATTGGCCGGCTCGTCCGAGCGCAGCAAAAACTCACCGATCGCGCCGCGGAAGGCGAAGCCGGTCCCGACCAGCAGGACCAGAGCCGCTGCGGCCAGCCAAAGCGGGGCCTTGCTGCGTCGCGGCTGACCGGGCTCGGACTGGCGCGGCGCCTGGGCCTGCGCACCGGAGGCTGCAGTGGCCGGCGCGGGCGGCGGCGCGGCGGGCAGCGGCTGCTGCTGCGAGGGACCGGTGGCGCGCGGTACCACGGGAGGTGGGGTCGGCACCCGCTGCGGCTGCGAGGCCGGCGTGGGTGCACCCACCACGGTGGCGTCGGTCGGCGCGGCCTTGGCCTGGCTGAGCTGGACGGTGCCGCCCCGGGCGACCAGCGGATGCGCCTGCAGTGCAGCAATCAGCGCATGGCAGTCCTGGAAGCGGTCGGCCGGCTCCTTGGCCAGCATCTTCGAGAGGATCTCCGCGGTCTGCGGATCGACATCGGCATTGAGCCCGCGGATGTCGGGGATCTCGGCCTTGACCACTTCCAGCATCAGGCCGAGGGGCGATTCGTCGGTGAACGGAAGCCGGCCGGCAAGCATCTCGTAGAGCACGATGCCGAGGGCGAAGATATCCGAGCGCTGGTCGACGGTCTTGCCCAGGCACACCTCGGGCGACAGATAGCCCGGGGTGCCGACGAACTCGCCGGTCGAGGTCAGCTTCTTGGAGAAGTCCTGGGTCGCCAGCGCGATGCCGAAGTCGGCGATCTTGACGTGCCCGCGCGGCGTGATCATCAGGTTGCCGGGCTTGAGGTCGCGGTGGATCACGCCCTTGTCATGCGCGGTGGCCAGGCCCATCGCGGTCTGGTGCATCAGCTTCAGCGAGTTCTCGACGCTGAGCTTGCCCTCGCGCTTGAGCAGGCCGGAGAGCGAATCGCCCTCGACGAACTCCATGGCGAAGAACGGCTGGCCGGTGGCCTCCTCGGTGCCGATGAAATAGACCTGGATGATGTGCGGGTCGTTGAGCTGGGCCATCGAGCGCGCCTCGCGCAGGAAGCGCTCGACGAGGTTTGCATCGTGGGCCAGCGAGGGCGACAGCTCCTTGATCGCAACGTAACGGTTGAGCGCCGGCTCGAAGCCCTTGTAGACCACGCCCATGCCGCCGCGGCCCAGTTCCTCGACGATTTCGTAGTGCCCCAGCTGCGTTTTCATGACCTGCCATCCAAACGGTTCACGCACCCTTCAAGGATGCTAGCACTGCTACGCCCCGGGGTCCGGTGCAGATGCGCCAGCGGCCCCCTGCATTCAGCGGACGGCAGCCCTGGGCCGCCGGGCGGCAGCTTGGGAGGCAGCGCGCGCGGCCGCTACACTCGCCGTTTTGCTGCGGGAGGCAGGAAGATGGACAGGCGGGACTGGCTGCGCGCGGGCGGCATGGCGGCACTCGGAGCGGGACTGGCGGGCTGCGGCGCGGGCGATCAGCCTGCCACGGGCACAGCGCCCACGACCGATCAAAGCGTGCGCGAATGGAAGATGGTCACCACCTGGCCGGCGAACTTCCCCGGCCTCGGCTCGGGCGCGGCGCGTCTGGCCGAACTCATCACCCGCGCCAGCGGCGGCCGGATCCGGGTCAAGGTGCTGGCCGCCGGTGAGCTGGTGCCTGCCTTCGAAACCTTCGACGCGGTCAGCCGCGGCACCGCCGAACTGGGTCATGGCGCCTCCTACTACTGGAAGGGCAAGGCCGAGGCCGCACCGTTCTTCTGCGCCATTCCCTTCGGCATGAACGCGCAGGAGATGAACGGCTGGCTGGCCTACGGCGGCGGGCTCGAGCTGTGGCGCGAGCTGTATGCCCCGTTCAATCTGGTCCCATTCGCCGCCGGCAATACCGGCGTCCAGGCAGCCGGATGGTTCAACCGCGAGATCAACAGCGTCGCCGACCTTGCAGGCCTGAAGATGCGCATTCCGGGCCTCGGTGGCGAGGTGATGGCGCGGGTCGGCGCCACCCCGGTCAACCTGCCCGGTGGCGAGCTGTTCCAGGCCCTGCAGAGCGGCACCATCGATGCCGCCGAATGGGTCGGCCCCTACAACGACCTCGCCTTCGGCCTGCACCGGGTGGCGAAATACTGCTACATGCCGGGCTGGCAGGAGCCCGGGCCGACCCTCGAATGCATCGTCAACAAGACCGCTTTCGACGCCCTTCCGGACGATCTGAAGGCGATCATCGAAGCCTGCTGCCAGGCGGTGAACGATTCGATGCTGGCCGAGTACACCGCGCGCAACCGGCAGGCGATGGAGCAGCTGGTCAGCGAGCACCAGGTGCAGTTCCGCAACCTGCCGGACGGCGTGCTGGCGGCGCTCAAGCAGGCCACCGACGAGGTGCTGGCCGAGATCACCGCGCGGGACGCCTTCGCGAAGCGGGTGCATGAGTCCTATCAGGCCTTCCAGCGCCAGGTCATGGGCTGGCACCAGCGCTCGGAGCACGCCTACTACGCAAGCCGACGCGCGCTGGCCGGCTGAGCGGCCCGCCCCGGCAGCGGGGCCGGTCTGGGCGCGCGGGCACGTGGCGGCGCAGGCGTGTCCGTCCCTCACCGGATCGAATGCGCGTCTGCCATATTGAGTTGGACCGCCGCCTGCTGGCCCTGGACGGGCCGGCGGGCGGCGTCCCGCTCATCCCCGACGCGCCGGCGGGCGCCGATCTTCGGCCGGGCCGGCTTGGCGGCTGGAGCGATGTCAACCGCCTGCGGGCGATGCACGAGGGCCGGCACCCGGACGACAGTGCCATCGCCCCCTTCATGCCCTGGCCGACGATGGGCAAGATGAGCGACATCCAACTGCGTGCGCTCCGCGCCTCCCTGCGCACGCCGCCCCCCGCCTGAGGACCCGGATGCACGGACCCGCCCTGCCCATCGATGCGCAGCTCCCGGCCCTGCGCGCCGCGCTGGAAGCCGGCACCCGCCTGGTCCTCGAGGCGCCCCCCGGAGCGGGCAAGACCACCCGCGTGCCGCTGGCCCTGCTCGATGCCCTGTGGCGTGGGGACGGTCGCATCCTGATGCTGGAGCCGCGCCGCGCCGCGTCGCCGCCCGCGCGGCCGCGGCCTTCATGGCCGAGTCGCTGGGCGAGGCGGTAGGTGAAACGGTAGGTTATAGAATCCGCTTCGAGTCGAAGGTCGGGGCGCGGACCCGGATCGAGGTGGTCACCGAAGGCATCCTCGCCCGGATGATCCAGGACGACCCGCTGCTCGACGGCGTCGCCGCGCTGATCTTCGACGAGTTCCACGAGCGCCACCTCAGCGCCGACCTCGGCCTGGCCCTCGCCCTCGATGTGCAGGCCCAGCTGCGTGAGGACCTGCGCATCGTGCTGATGTCGGCGACGCTCGACGGCGAGCGCCTGGTGCGCTGGCTGGACGCCGCCGGGCTGCGTTCGGAGGGGCGCAGTCATCCAGTCGAGATCGGCCACTTTCCAGCCCTTCGCGACGAGCCCCTGACCGGCCAGCTGCGCCGCTGCGTCGAACGTGCTCTGGAGGCGCATCCGGGTGACCTGCTGGTCTTCCTGCCCGGCCAGCGCGAGATCGCCCAGGCCGAGCGCGCCCTGCTTGATGCCCTGGCCGGCCGCGACGTTCGCCTGCTCGCCCTGCACGGTGAGCTGTCGGTGGAACGGCAAGTTGAGGTGCTGCGCCCCGACCCCGAAGGACGGCGGCGGGTGGTGCTGGCGACCAACGTCGCCGAAAGCTCGGTCACCCTGCCTGCGGTGCGGGTGGTGATCGACTCCGGGCTGGCCCGCGAGCCGCGCTTCGATCCCAACTCCGGGTTCTCGCGGCTGGCCACGGTGAGCATCAGCCAGGCTTCCGCCGACCAGCGCGCAGGACGCGCCGGCCGCGTCGCCGAGGGTTGGTGCTACCGGCTGTGGCCGGCCTCCCAGCGTCTCGAACCCCAGCGGCGCGCCGAGATCGGCCAGGTCGAGCTGTCCGCCCTGGTCCTGGAGATGGCCGTCTGGGGCAGCAGCGCGCTGCGCTTCCCCGATCCGCCTCCGCCCGGGGCGCTGGCCGCCGGCCAGGAGCTGCTGCGCCGCCTCGGCGCCCTGGAGGGCGAGGCGATCACCCCGCTGGGCCGGCGCATGCTGGCGCTTGGCACCCAGCCGCGGTTGGCCGCCATGCTGGCGGCGGCGGGGGAGGGTGAACGAGGCCTTGCCTGCGATCTCGCCGCCCTGGTCGAATCGCGCGATCCGCTGCGAGACCGGCGCGACGATCTGCTCTCGCGCTGGCAGGCGCTGGCCGCCCTGCGCGCCGGTCGCGCCGATCCCGGCGTCCATCGTGGGACGCTGCAGGGCATCGAGCGTCAGGCCGGGCAATGGCGGCGTCGCCTGGGCGCCCGCGGCGCGCCGACGGAGGCCAGCGGGTATGCGCTGGGCAACCTGCTGGCGCATGCCTTCCCCGACCGCATCGCCCGACAGCACCCGCAGCAGCCGCGCCGCTACCAGCTGGCCAACGGGCGCAGTGCGCGGCTGTTCGAGGACAGCGCCCTATTCGGCGAACCCTGGCTGGTGATCAGCGAACTGCGCCATGAGCACGGCGATGCGCTGATCCTGCGCGGCACGCCGGTCGATCCGGCAAAATTGCAGCAAGACTTCGCCGAGCGTTTCACCGAGGTCGATGCGGTGCGCTGGGACGCCGAGCGGCGCGCGATCGTGGCCCAGCGCGAGCGGCGCTTCGAACGCATCCTGCTCGAGGCCCGGCCCCTGCCGAGCCCTGACCGCTCCCGCTACGCCGAGGCCCTGGTCGACGCCGTGCGCCAGCTGGGCCTCGCCGCCCTGCCCTGGACCGAAGGCCTGCACCAGCTGCGCGCCCGGATCGAACTGCTGCGCCGACACTGCCCGGAGCACGGCCTGCCCGACATGTCCGACAGCGCCCTGCTCGATTCGCTGGAGGACTGGCTGCAGCCGGCCCTGGCCGGCAAGGGACGCCTCGACGCGCTGGCCGAGTCCGAGCTGGACGCTGCCCTGCGCTCCCGCCTCGAGTGGTCGCAGCGCCAGGCGCTGGACCGCCTCGCCCCGACCCGGATCAGTGTGCCCTCGGGCATGGATCGGCGGGTCGATTACACCGCCGAGGGCGATCCGGTGCTGGCAGTGAAGCTGCAGGAACTCTTCGGCATGGCCGACACCCCGCGCATCGCCGACGGCCGCATCCCGCTCACCCTGCACCTTCTCTCGCCCGCCGGCCGCCCGCTGCAGGTCACCCAGGACCTCAAGGGCTTCTGGGAGCGCACCTATCCCGAGGTGCGCAAGGAGATGAAGGGGCGGTACCCGAAGCACCCGTGGCCCGACGACCCCTGGTCGGCCACCCCCACCCATCGGGCCAAGCCGCGCGGTGCATAGGGCCGAAGGGGTGCAGCCCACATCGATTCGGCATCCTGCCTCATCGTGTGGGTCCGGCCCTGCGCACTCCGTGCTCCGGGCGTTCGGCCCGGCATACAGGCTGGCGCCTGCATGAACGCCGGGCCTCACCCCTGGCCCGACGACCCCTGGTCGGCCACCCCCACCCATCGGGCCAAGCCGCGCGGTGCATAGGGCCGAAGGGGTGCAGCCCACATCGATTCGGCATCCTGCCTCATCGTGTGGGTCCGGCCCTGCGCACTCCGTGCTCCGGGCGTTCGGCCCGGCATACAGGCTGGCGCCTGCATGGACGCCGGGCCTCACCCCTGGCCCGACGACCCCTGGTCGGCCACCCCCACCCATCGGGCCAAGCCGCGCAATGCATAGGGTTAGAAAGGGGTAGGTCGGGCGCAACGCAGACATCAATAGGGTGCGGCTGGCCGCACCGGGCGTACCGTCCGAACGCCTGTATCGGTGCGTCCAAGACGCACCCTATGGGGCTTCGCCGACGCGCAACGAAGCCCGACTGTGGGAGCGCCCTTGGGCGCGACCGCGGAAACCCGCTCTGGCCGCGGTCTGTGGTGAATCCGTAGCGCCGCGGTCGCGCCCAAGGGCGCTCCCACAATGTGACTCCGGCGAGATATGCATTGCGGCGCAGGATCTGGCAACGCCGTTGCGTGTAGGAGCCAGCTTGCTGGCGATCGTCCCGTCCGGCGTGCCTATCGCCAGCAAGCTGGCTCCTACATTCGGGTCTTGCCGAACGTCCGATTGGCGCCCTCGATGCCCGTCCACCCCGGGCGCTGCGCTCCGGCGCAGCGGCGGGGCTCAGCTGCGTTTCGGCCAGGCCGCGTAGAAGGCGCCTAGCGCGCCGACCGCGGCGATCCACACGGCAGCGGCGACATCGAACACCTGTGGCCCGCCGGCCTCGAGGGAATAGAGCACAGCGGCGGTGACCATGAGCCCGGTGCCAAGGATGGCGTAGACCGTCTTGCGCTGGCCCTCGCGGCTGACCGCGACCAGGGCCTGCAGGTCCAGCGAGCGCATCTGCAGGGCATGCTGGCCAGTGGTCTGCTGGACCAGCCACTCGCGGATCAAGCGCGGCATGTCCGGCGCATGGGTCATGATCTCCGGCATCCGCTTGCGCAACTCGCGGCCGAGCTGGGCGGGGCTGTAGCGCTCGCGCAGGATCTGCTCCAGCACCGGATGGGCGACCGCCCAGATATCCAACTGCGGATCGAGCAGGCGGCCGACGCCCTCGATGTTGAGCAGGGTCTTCTGCAGCAGGATCAGCTGCGGCTGCAGGGTCAGCTCGTACTGCTGCGCGGTTCGGAACAGCTTGACCACCACCTCGCCCAGCGCGATTTCCGACAGCGGGCGGGTGAAGTAGGGCTCGCAGACTGCCCGGGTGGCGGCCTCCAGTTCCTCGATGCGCACGCTGGCCGGCATCCAGCCCGCCTCCACGTGCAGCTCGGCAATGCGCCGGTAGTCACGCTGGAACACCGCCATGAAGTTCTCGGCGAGGTAGTACTGATCCCGCGCGGGCAACTGGCCCATGATTCCGAAATCCAGCGCGATGAAGCGCGGATTGCCCGGCGTCGAGGGATCGACCCAGATGTTTCCGGCATGGGCGTCGGCGTGGAAGAAGTTGTCGCGGAAGACCTGGGTGTAGAACACCCGCACGCCCTTGGCCGCCAGCACGCGACGATCGACTCCGGCCGCGTCCAGCGCCTTGACGTCGTCGCTGGGGATGCCGCGCACCCGCTCCAGGGTCAGCACGCGCTCGGCGCTGTGGCTCCAGTGCACCTCGGGCACGTAGAGGTCCGGCGAATCCTTCCAGTTGCGCCGCAACAGCGAGGCGTTGGCGCCCTCGCGCTGCAGGTCCAGTTCGCCCTTCAGCGTGGACTCGATCTCGGCGATCACCTCGAGCGGGCGGATCTTCTCGGCACGCGGATGGTGGCGCGCGGCCAACTCGGCGAGGGCGCGCAGCAGCGAAATATCGGCGGTGATCTGCTTCTCGATACCCGGGCGCAGCACCTTGACCACCACCTCGCGGCCATCGGCGAGCCGCGCCGGGTGCACCTGGGCGATCGAGGCCGAGGCCAGCGGAGTCTCGTCGAACTCGGCGAACAGCTCGGCGATCGGCCGGCCCAGCTCGGACTCGACGATGCGTCGGGCGGCCACGCCGTCGAAGGGCGCCACGCGGTCCTGGAGCAGGGCCAGCTCTTCGGCGATATCCGGCGGCAGCAGATCGCGCCGGGTCGAAAGCACCTGACCGAACTTGACGAAGATCGGGCCGAGCGACTGCAGCGCCATGCGCAATCGGGCGCCGCGCGACAGAGCGGCGATCTCGCCGCGCGCCTTCGGTACGAAGGGGCGCAGCAGGCGCATCAGCGGCTCGGCGCCGCTGCCATCGAGCAGGGAATCCAGCCGATAGCGGACCAGCTCGCGCAGGATGCGCGTGGCCCGGAATACGCTTCTCATCGAGGCTCGCCTCGCTCGGGCAGGCGGCCGATCCTCACTTCAAGGCGTTCCACCGCGTCGCGAAGCTCGTCGACATCGTCGAAGAAGGCCTCCTGCTCGGCCCGCGAGACCAGGTCGCGGCGCTCCTCCACCAGGTAGTCCACCGCGCCGCGGGCGGCCTGCCCGCCGAGCTCACGGCCCTGGCGCAGGCCCTCGCGCAGGGCGCGGGCGATCTGCACGCCCAGCACCTCGCCGAAGACCCGGGAGAAGGCGGCGTCGAAATCCGGATCGAAGCCGCGGGCCAGCTTCTGCAGGCGCTGGGCCAGTTCGGCATCACCGCTGATGCGCATGCGACCCGCGCCCGGGGCGCTGCCGGCCTGGGGCAATAGCTGGCCGATCATCGCGCCCAGCGTGGTCTTCAGGCTGAGGTCGGGCTCCCCGGTGGTGGTGGCCGGGCCGACCCGCAGGCGATCGCCCTCGACGCGCAGTTCCATCGACAGCGGCGGTGCGGCCAGGTGCAGCTGGATGCGCCGGCCATCCAGCGTCGGCAGGGCGGCACGGGTCTCCGGATCCAGGGCCAGCACGCGGTCCAGGGCGGCCTCGAGGGCGCGTCCGGCCATCGGCAGGGCGGCGCGCAGGGGGGCGGGAAGCTCGTTCATCCCGTCATTGTAGGCGGGCGCCGCGAGAAGGCGGCGTGGCGCCCGCCGGCGGGGTTCAGGTGCCCGCGGCCTGCAGCGTCGGTGCCGGCTCCTGGCCGCCGCGGCGAGTCAGTGCTGCCCGCAGCACGCGGGACTCGCCCCGACCTGCCTGGGGCGGCAGGCCGTCCAGCCACCGTCCCAGCGCCCGCTCGCTGTCCAGCATCGGAACCAGGCTGGCGCGGCGCGCCCAGTCCAGCGGCTCGTCGCTCCACAGCGCGGTCGAGCGCACCAGGGCCGCGTGTTCGCGCGCGCGACCGAGCAGGTAGCCACTGACCCCCTCAGGCCCCGGCGAGTGGACGATCACCACATGCGAGGCGTTGAGCAGACCCATCTCCATCGCAGCCACCGAGAGCACCTCCTGCAGGGGGTTGGCCTCCATGCCGGGCAGGAAGCGCAGCTCGTCGTGGGCATCCAGCCAGAAGGCCATGCCGCTGGTATTGCCCAGGGAGGCGATCCGCTTGGCATCCAGGATGTCGGCCTGGCGATAGGCCACATACAGGCGACGTGGCCGGCGCCGGTTGCGCAGCGGGCGCAGGCTGGCCAGGAACTCCATCAGGGCGTCCTCGATCGGCGCGGGATTGGCTCGCGCGGTGAGCAGGCCCTCGGAGGAGAACCAGGGCTTGAGCGCCTCCAGCAGCAGCTCCCAGGCGCCGTTGCCGACGCATTGGGTATCCGCATAGCGGCGGTGCCACAGGTTGTGCAGGGGTGATTCGGGTTGGCGCGGCAGGCGCCCGTCGAAATTGCGCGGCATCGTAAGCTTCCTTGGCCCGGGACAGCGGGGCCCCAGTGCTGAGGTGTCACCACCGGGCCGGATCTCCCACCCCCCGCGCACCGGCCGACGGACGGTGCCCTGCAACCCGCCCCTCCCGCCCAGGCCCAACGGCCGCGGCCCTGGTCATCGACCCGTCGGGACGCGACCCATGTCAGCCCTTCACTGACTGGCAACTGGGCGACCAGCGCTGCGTGAAGGCGATCCCAGGACCGGAAAAAACTGCCGTTTGACTGGATTTCGGCTCAAACGGACATAGGCTCCCCTTCGCCCTGCCGCTATGCTGGACCCGGGATCGATTCCGGCACGGGCCATGACCGGCGACGGCAGCACAGACCAGGCAGCACGCAGCGGAACCCCGGCCCTCGCGCCGGTGGCCGTCGCGGCGCCCTGTGCGCCGCCCGACTATGCCGGGATGCTGGAGCGCGTGCGGTCGGGGGACCGTGACGCCGAGACCGAGCTGGTGCTGGCCCTCTCCGAGCCCCTGGCCATGGTGCTGCGGCGCCGGCTGGGCCGCGACGACCGCTGCGCCGATCTGCAGCAGGACACCTTGCTGGTCGTCCTCGAAGCCGCGCGCGAGGGGCGCGTGATCGAGCCGCGGGCCCTGGTCGAGTTCACCCTGGAGACTGCCCGGCGCCTGGCCATGAACGCCGAGCGCAAGGTCTATCGCCAGCGCACCGATGCCGACGCCGAGCTGCTTGATCGCGTCGCCGATGCCCAGCAGCCCACGGTGCTCGACGTGATCGCGGCCGAGGAGCGCCGCCACTGCGTGCGCGCCGTGCTGGCCTCGATGCGCAACGAGCGCGACCGCCAGGTCCTCTACAGCTACTACATCGAAGAACAACCCACCGCCCTGGTCCAGGCGCGATTCGCGCTGGACAGCGTCCAGCTGGGCCGTGTCCTGCACCGCGCAAGGCAGCGTTTTCTCGCCTTGTGGCAGGGCACGCGTGCCGAATACACCTGAGGTGACCCGATGAGCCTGATGCCGCCACCCGTGGTTTCCGAAGAGGACAACCGACTGCTGCGAGCCTGGCGTCGCGGTGAGCTTGACGAGGCCGCGAGCAGCGCCTTCGAGGTGCGACTGTTCATGGAGCCCGACCTCCTCCGCGCGGCCCAGGCCGATGCCGCCTTCGAGCAGGCCATGGACGAGGAGCGTGCCAACCCGCCGGCCGTCGCCGCGAAGACAGCGCGTCGCCGTGGCCAGCGGCGCGCCGCGATCGGCCTTGCCCTCGCCGCCACGGTGGCTGGGGTCGCCGTGCTGCCGCAGCTGCTGCGCGCCCCGCAGCCGGTCTCGACCGGCAACGTGGAATGGGTCAGCGTCGACGTCCGCCGTGGCGCGGAAGAGCCGATGCTGGTTGCGCCGCGCAGTCGCACCCGCCTGCTCGCGCTGGAGGTCCCGGCGCCCGCGCAGGGCACGCTGTTCGACGTCGCCCTGGTGCCCGACGGCGGCGGGCCGCCGCCGATCCACCTCAGCCAGCTCGATGCCGACCAGGGCGTGCTCAGCCTCGCTTTCGAACGCGCGGCCCTGGAGCCCGGCGTCTATCACATCGAGATCCGCCCGCACGGCGAAGCCGACGCCGAGCCGGTGAGCCGGCTGGCGTTTCGCTATCGGCCCTGAGGGGCAGCCTTGGGGTAGCCGCCTGGGGCATTTACGGGATGAGGTTGGGTAGGACGACGGGTTCGCCTTCGTTGGGGTCGCCGTTCTCCGTGGACGACTTCAGCAAGCTGTCTGCCTGCTCGCGCTCCCCGGCCAGGAACAGCCACCGCAACCAGTTGCCGAGGCTCTCGACGAAGGAGACCTCTGGCACGGGCCGCTGGCCGGTCGACTCGATCTCCTCCGCCAGGGCGCTGCCCATGGTTCCGAACCCGACCACCAGGGCCAACAGCAGGGCGACGTGTTTGCCTGCAGGCTGGGCCCGGCGCTCGGCCTCCTGCAGGCTGGGCTGGAAGAAGATCTCGCGTTCCCACTGGTCGATATCTCCCTGCGACGCGCTGCGATCCGCTCGCGGCGGGACGATCGGGTCCAGGCTGCGGGAGCGGATCGGGGTGACGTTGTTCGAGGCATTGGCTTGCATGGCAGAGTCTCCGGTTGGTGCCACCGGGATGGGTGGCTTCGGAAACTCTAGGTGTCTCGAACGGGGGTGTTATCCCAGCGGCCTGCCGTTCGTCGGCTTTTCCGCGCGGGACTCGACGGATTCTCCGGGGCCGGGAACGCCGCGGCTGAGCACGAACCAGCCCGACCAGTGAGTGGGGTTTCTTAACGTCGGGATACGCCGAATCTCCGCAGTCGCGACCGCGAGGGCGCGCTCGGGATCGGCAGGGTGCTGCTTCAGCGCACGGTGGAAGGCCAGCGAGAAGGCCAGCGCGGCGCGATCGCCGACCGCCCAGCGCGCTCCGACCACGGACCCGGCGCCAGCCTCGGCCAGGCTGGAGGCCACGCCCCCGATGCCGATCCCCTGGCGGCCGGCGCCCTGTCCGGTTTCGCAGGCAGAGAGCACCACCAGCGCAGCCTTCACCGGTGAGGTGCGCAGGCGGTAGGCGCTTACAAAATCGGGCCTGCCTTCGGCGTCGGCCATCCAAAGACCCGAGCCCTCATAGTGGGTCCTGGATGCGCGGCCATGCGCTGCCAGATGGACCAGGGCATCCTGGTCGGCGAGCGCCTCGAATAGCCGCCCGCGGCTTGCCCGCGCTTCGCTCCGGCCATGCGCATCCGCCGGCCAGATCGCGTGGACTTCTGAAACCTCCCTCGACACCGCGGACAGTTCGGGCAGCGGAGAACCACCCGAGGCATCCACGCCGAGCGCCCAGACCCTGGAAGGGGTTGGGCGGTCCGTATTGCCGGGAAAGATGACCCAGCCCACCGCCGTATGGGCCGCCCCCGGCAGGACGATATCCAGTGGCAGAACTGCCAGCTCGCGGTGCATCAGCAGCCACAAGCGCTCGACACTCTCGTCCACCCATCTATGTAGTCCGAGCGCCTCGCGCAGGTGCCGACTGTACTCGGCCACTTGGTCGCCATCGGCATGGCCGTCAGACAGGGCATCGACCAGGCCGTTGCGCGCCCCGCGCAGGCCCTGCACGTCCATCGGCCACCAGGACCAGGCCGCACCATCAAACACCAGCCAGCCCCCGGCGCGTCGGCCAATCAGCGGTGCCGCGAAGCGCTGATTCTTGCCCAACACCAGCCGCTCCGTGCCCGGGAGACGCTGTGGTCCACCGGTTTCTGCTTGGCTCTCGGCATCGATGAGCGCCAGATGCAGCGATCCTGAAGCCACCTCGGGGCCATTGCCCCCCGGAAGCAGTTCAAGCCCGAGCTGCTTCTCCAGCTTCAGCAGCAGCTCGGAGTCCTCGACACCGCCGGTGGCCGAATGGGCATCGGCCAGCTTCCAAAGTAGAGCCCGTATTGTTTCGGCCCGACCTGCGGAAACTGGTCCTTCCGGCTGAAATGCGAGTAGCTCCACCACGATGCCGTGAAGCTGGCCGGAAAGCGCGTCGCGCAGCGCCGGCGATCGTAGGGAGCGAACCACCGGAATCACCCGCGCGAAGAGGCGCGTGGCCTGCGCCAGCGCCGCCTCATCGTCGCCCATCTCCGCCAGCTCATGTACCAACCGCTCCCCGATGCGCATGGCCAGGAGCAGCTGGTCCGCAGCCAGCGCTACGTCCAGTTCCTCTTGCCAGGATGGTCGCGCCTCATCAGCGCGCCCCAACTCGGCAGTGATGAGCGCCTTCTGCAGCTTCAAGCGAGGGGTGAGATCACCAGGCAGGCGCTCAAGCGCCTCTGCAGCCTGCATATCACGCCCGGCCGCCAACAGGGCCTCGGAAAGGCGCATCCAGGCGCTCTGCTCGGTAAGCAGATCGTTGGCCTGATCGACATCTTCCAACGCCTCGCGTGCGAACTCGATAGCGTCGGCCGAGCGATCGAGTGCGGTATGGGTCACCGATTTGGCGAGCCGGATCTTTATTCTTAGATGGACATGCGGGGTGCCTGCAATTCTCTGTTCTGCTTGGTCGTAGTACTCCAAGGCCCGGATAGGCTCTCCTGCCAGAAGAAAATTGGTGCCAATCAGGAAATCGGTGTGTGCCGACCAGACCGGGTCCATTACCTGATCGTAGTGACGCCTGAGTTGACGGAGCAGCTTGAGCGCGGCTCCGAACTGCCCCCGCCAAGTCTGGAATTGGGCTCGCTGCCTCAGTAGAGCAGCGCGCAAGGATGGATCAACCGTTCCGACGGCAGTCCTTTCTGCCTCGTTCAGTTGAGCGAACGCTTCGTCGTAGCGCCCAAGGCTGGAGAGCGCGGTGGCACGGTTAAGCTGCGTTCGAAGCGCGCTGTCGCTCTCGCCCAAACGACGATGGGTGGCTATGACTCTGGCGTAACAGTCGACCGCCCGCTCCGGGTCCCCGGACAGGCGCAGATGCAGGCAAAGCTCCTGGCGGGCAACGGCCGCATAGTAGTCGTCGCCAAGACTACGGAACCGCTCCTCCGCCGCGCCCAGATGTCGGCGCGCCGGCTCGGGAGCCAGCATCAAGAGCATCTGGCCAGCTATCAACTCTGCATGGGCCGAAAGCTTCTCGTCTCCGCGCGATTCAGCGCGCGATTGCAACCGCTCTGCCCACGCTGCGGCAATGCCTCGTTGGCTGCCGGTGATCGCCAGCAACAGGGCCTGATGCTCGATCCAGTCAACCGCCTTCCCGTCGCCGGCCGAACGCCAAAGCGCCCCGGCCATCCGGCCGACCCACCGCATCGCCTTGAGCGGCGCGGCGCTCTTCGAAAGCCGGGCATGCGCCCCGGCAAGGTCCACCAGCAGCGCCTGGCGCTGGGCTGCGGGATCCAGCGCGTCGAGACATTCGAGTTCGACCCGGGGCAGTCGCGAGTCGGGTCCCGCTGCGTGGCGCAGGGGGAGCGTCAGCATGCGGGATTCGCCGGAGGCGGGGACATGCAGCGGCAGCCGACCGGAGCGCTCCGGCCAGACCGGCAGCGGGGCGCCGTCGGCCAGCACTTCCCATTCGGCGCCGGTCATCTCGATCCAGCCGACCAGGGCCTGGCCAGGCGCGGGGCGGGTGATCTCGATGCGATCGGCGCTGACCACCACCTGGTCGCCGGCATCGCAGGCGGCGGCCGCCGCGCGGCAGGCCAGTGCGATCAGCAGCATGACGGCGAGGCGTATCAGCATGCCGGCATGATGCGTGAGGCAGGTTTCGCTTGCGAGCAGCACGGCCGCGGTCGGCGCACGCTGGCACGCCGTCCGCGGCCCTCCAGCGGACCGCTAGGCAGCCCGGCTGGCCTCAAGGAAGTCCTGGGCGAAGCGCTGCAGGACGCCGCCGGCCTCGTAGATGGCCACTTCCTCGCCGGTATCCAGTCGGCAGCGCACCGGCACCTCGACGGTCTCGCCGCTGCGGCGGTGGATGCGCAGGGTGAGGGTGGCGCCGGGGGTGCGTTCGCCGGTGATGTCGTAGGTTTCGGTGCCGTCGAGGCCGAGGGTCAGGCGCGTGGTGCCGGGAAGGAATTCGCAGGGCAGCACGCCCATGCCGATCAGGTTGGTGCGGTGGATGCGCTCGAAGCCTTCCGCAACGATCACCTCGACGCCGGCGAGACGCACGCCCTTGGCCGCCCAGTCGCGCGAGCTGCCCTGGCCGTAGTCGGCCCCGGCAATGATGATCAGCGGCTGGCTGCGCTCCATGTAGGTCTCGATCGCTTCCCACATGCGCATGACCTTGCCCTCGGGCTCGACGCGGGCCAGCGAACCCTGGCGCACCTTGCCGTTCTCGTCGCGGACCATCTCGTTGAACAGCTTGGGGTTGGCAAACGTGGCGCGCTGCGCGGTCAGATGGTCGCCGCGGTGGGTGGCGTAGGAATTGAAGTCCTCTTCCGGCAGGCCCATCTTCGCCAGGTACTCGCCGGCGGCGCTGTCGAGCAGGATCGCGTTGCTCGGCGAGAGATGGTCGGTGGTGATGTTGTCCGGCAGGATGGCCAGCGGGCGCAGGTCGCGCAGCGTGCGCGGCTTGGCCAGCGCACCTTCCCAGTAGGGCGGGCGGCGGATGTAGGTCGATTTCGGCCGCCAGTCGTACAGCGGGCTGACCTTCTCGCCGTGCTCGACGCGCACCGAGAACATCGGGTCATAGACACGGCGGTACTGTTCGGGCTTCACCGACTGTTTCACCACGGCGTCGATCTCTGCATCGCTCGGCCAGAGGTCCATCAGGGTGATCGGCGTGCCGTCCTCGCGATGGCCCAGCGCGTCCTTCTCGATGTCGAAGCGGATGGTCCCGGCGATCGCGTAGGCGACGACCAGCGGCGGTGACGCCAGGAAGGCCTGCTTGGCGTACGGGTGGATACGACCGTCGAAGTTGCGGTTGCCGGAGAGCACGGCCACCGAGTAGAGGTCGCGTTCGATGATCTCCTGCTGGATGGCCGGGTCCAGCGCCCCGGACATGCCGTTGCAGGTGGTGCAGGCAAAGGCCACCACGCCAAAACCCAGCTGTTCCAGCTCCGAGGTCAGCCCGGCCTCGTCGAGATACAGCGCGACAGCCTTGGAGCCGGGCGCCAGCGAGCTCTTCACCCAGGGTTTGCGCGAGAGGCCGAGCGCATTGGCCTTTTTGGCCAGCAGGCCGGCGGCGATGACGTTGCGCGGGTTGGAGGTATTGGTGCAGGAGGTGATCGCGGCGATGATCACCGCGCCGTCCGGCAGCTTGCCCTCGGCCTCCTCGGCGCGGGCCTTGTCGAGGCCCACCGCGATGCCGCGCGCGGCCAGCTCGCTGGTGGCCAGGCGCGCATGCGGGTTGGATGGGCCGGCCATGGTGCGCACCACGCTGGACAGGTCGAAGTGCAGGGTGCGCTCGTACTGCGCGTTCTTGAGCGCATCGGCCCAGAGGCCGGCGGTCCTGGCGTAGGTCTCGACCAGCGACACCTGTTCGTCGGTGCGGCCGGTCAGGCGCAGGTAGTCCAGCGTGTTGTCGTCGATGAAGAACAGCGCGGCCGTGGCGCCGTACTCCGGCGCCATGTTGGAGATCGTCGCGCGGTCACCCACGGTCAGCGCCGCCGCGCCCTCGCCGCGGAACTCGAGGTAGGCGCCGACCACGCGCTGCTTGCGCAGGAACTCGGTCAGGGAGAGCACGATGTCGGTGGCGGTGATGCCGGGCTGCGGGCGACCGCTCAGCTCGACGCCGACGATTTCGGGCAGGCGCATCCATGAGGCGCGGCCGAGCATGACGTTCTCGGCCTCGAGCCCGCCGACGCCCACCGCGATCACGCCCAGCGCGTCGACGTGCGGCGTATGGCTGTCGGTGCCGACGCAGGTGTCCGGGAAGGCGACGCCGTCCTGGGTGTAGATCACCGGCGACATCTTCTCCAGGTTGATCTGATGCATGATCCCGTTGCCCGGGGGGATCACGTCGACGTTGCGGAAGCTCTGCTTGGTCCAGTCGATGAAGTGGAAGCGGTCCTCGTTGCGCCGGTCCTCGATGGCGCGGTTCTTCTCGAAGGCGTCGGGCACATAGCCGCCGCACTCGACGGCCAGCGAGTGGTCGACGATCAGCTGCACCGGCACGACGGGATTCACCGCCGCCGGATCGCCACCCTGCTCGGCGATCGCATCGCGCAGGCCGGCAAGGTCGACCAGGGCGGTCTGGCCGAGGATGTCGTGGCAGACCACGCGTGCCGGGAACCAGGGGAAGTCGCGCTCGCGCTTGCGGTGGACGATCTGCTCGAGGCACTCGCGCAGGATCGCCGGCTCGCACTTGCGGACGATGTTCTCGGCATGCACGCGGGCGGTGTAGGACAGACCGTCCCAGGCGCCGGGTTGCAGCGCCTCCACCGCCTCGCGGGCGTCGAACCAGTCGAGCTTGGTGCCGGGAAGGGGTTTGCGGTGGGCGCTGTTCATCGGTTTTCCTGAGGGGAAAAGCGCAATTATCGACCCGCGGGCGGCCGCGGGTCACCTCGATACTCCAGCCGAAGGGAGCGATGGCGCCCGCGAGGCCCTTTTGTTCCCTCCGTCGCCGGGCGGGATCGGCTCCCGCGCGATCCAGGACCGGCCGCAGATGAGGTCGATCATCGCCTGCAGGTCAGGCCTGTGGCCGCCTGCGTTGCGGCGAGCCGTCAACGATGGCCGTAGAGGACTGAACGGACAGCGAAGCGCGCCCGATCATGCTTGGCGCCGGTTCAGCTGCGCCACCCCAGCCTCGAAGCAGGGACGACCTGGCCGCGCTGGACCGCGCTTGCGAAGGGGGATGCACATGGTTCTGCAACGCTGGCAGTTCGACTGGCACCACATCCGGTTCGACCGCAGCACGGGCTGGGCGCTGGCCCTCGTGGTGAATGCCGCCCTGCTGCTCATGCTCACCCTGCCCCTGCGTCCGCAGGGGCCTGACATCGCGCCGGTCGATCCGCCACCACCGGTCGAGTGGATCGTGCTGCAGCCCTCGC
Source organism: Pseudomarimonas salicorniae (assembly GCF_023156535.1). Lineage (GTDB taxonomy): Bacteria > Pseudomonadota > Gammaproteobacteria > Xanthomonadales > Xanthomonadaceae > Pseudomarimonas > Pseudomarimonas salicorniae. The sequence continues at coordinate 555,939 of NZ_JALNMH010000001.1, forward strand.
CGCCGGTGCCGCCAGCCCCGTCTGCCCCGCAGGCTCCAGCGCATCCCAGATCGGTCCTCGGCGAGGTGCTGCGCAGCGAGGCGCCGCCGATCGAGGCGGCCCGGCTGATCGCCCAGCCCGAGGCGACGCCGGGAGAGCGCGACGCGCCGCTCGTGTCGTTCGAGACGCCGTCCCGGTCGCTGTCCACGCCCGCCTTCAGCGGCAACGCCGAAGCCAGCATCGACTACGAGTTCGCCCCGGCCCCGCCGTATCCGCGCGCCGAGCTACGCCGTGGCGTGGAGGGCACGGTCCTTCTGCGCATCGAGGTCGATGCCTCGGGCAGGGTGCTGCGGGTCGAGGTCGAGCAGAGCAGCGGCCACCCGCGTCTTGACCGCGCTGCCCGGCAGCAGGTGGAGCGCCACTGGCGGTTCAAACCCGGCCAGCGCAACGGCGCGCCCGTGGCCGGCTGGGTGAAGGTGCCGATCGAATTCAGCCTGCGCGGCGGTTGAAGGCGCGGGCTGGCGGCCTCAGTCGCCTAGGGTGCCTGCCGGCACGCGGACGCTGCCCTCCATCAGGATGCGCGCGCTGCGGCTCATCAGGGCGCGGCGGACCTGCCACTGCCCATTGACCTGCTCGGCCTCGGCGCCGACCCGCATGCTGCCGGAAGGATGGCCGAAAGTGACGGCGGTGCGGGCGCCGCCGCCGGCGGCCTCGCTGACCAGGGTGCCGGGCACCGAGGCGGCGGTGGCCAGGGCCACGGCGGCGGTGCCCATCATGGCGTGATGCAGCTTGCCCATCGACAGCGCGCGGGCCAGCAGGTCGATATCGGCGGCGGCGATCGGCTTGCCGCTGGAGGCCAGGTAGTCGGCCGAGGGCGCCACGAAGGCGACCTTGGGCGTGTGCTGCCGGGTGGCCGCCTCGGCGGGATCGCGGATCAGGCCCATGCGCAGGGCGCCGGCGGTGCGCAGGGCCTCGAACAGGGCCAGACGGGCCGGGTCGCCATTGATCGCCGGCTGCAGCTCGGACCCACTGCAGCCGATGTCGGCGGCGCGGACGAACACGGTCGGGATGCCGGCATTGATCAGGGTCGCCTCGATCCGGCCGAGGCCGGGCACCTCGAGCGTGTCGACCAGCTGGCCGGTCGGGAACATGGCGCCGCCCTCGCCCTCGTCGGCCGGGTCGAGGAACTCGAGCGGGATCTCGGCCGAGGGGAAGGTCACGCCGTCCAGCTCGAAATCGCCGTCCTCCTGCACCTCGCCGTCCGCCATCGGCACGTGGGCGATGATGGTCTTGCCGATATTGGCCTGCCAGATGCGCACCGTGGCGCGGCCGTCGCGCGGCAGCTTCGATGCGTCCAGCATGCCCTTGGTGATGGCGAACGGGCCGACCGCCGAGCTGAGATTGCCGCAGTTGCCGCTCCAGTCGACGAAGGCGCTGTCGATGGAGACCTGGCCGTAGAGGTAGTCGACGTCGTGGTCGGGGCGGCTGCTCGGCGAGATGATCACGCACTTGCTGGTGCTGGAGGTCGCCCCGCCCATGCCGTCAGTGTGCTTGGCGTAGGGATCGGGGCTGCCGATCACCCGCAGCAGCAGCGCGTCGCGGGCCGCACCCGGCTGCCGGGCCGCCTCGGGCAGGTCGGCGAGGCGGAAGAACACGCCCTTGCTGGTGCCGCCACGCATGTAGGTGGCGAGGATGCGGAGCTGCGGACGCTGCGGCATGGAGGGGCCTGCTGGAACGGAGAAGACAGCCGGCGATTATCCGGGCATTCGCAGTCCGCTGCAGGTCCGTCGCATCGGGCCGGGCGGCGCTATTCCTCGCCGCTGCCCAGACCGTACTTCTCCAGGCGGCGATACAGCGCGCCGCGGGACAGGCCAAGCTTGTCGGCGGCGCGCTGGATATTGCCCTCGCAGACCTCAAGGGCATGACGGACCATCGCCTCCTCGAGCTGTTCGAGGGTCATGTCGGCATCGACCACGCCACCGGCCGGGGACACCCCAGTGGTGCCGCCAAGGCCCAGTTCCTCGGCCTGGATCTGGCTGCCCGCTGCCATCAGCACGGCACGCTCGATGACGTGGCCGAGCTCGCGCACATTGCCGGGCCAGGGGTAGTCGCGCAGCCGCGCCAGGGCCGAGGGTGCGAAGTCGAGGCCATCGCGCTGGTAGCGGCGGGCGCAGCGCGCAAGGAAGTCGCGGGCCATCGGCTCGATGTCCTCGCGCCGCTGGCGCAGCGGCGGCAGGGTGATTTCCACGGTGTTGAGGCGGAACAGCAGATCCTTGCGGAAGCGGCCCGTCTCGACCTCCTCCTTCAGATCGGCATTGGTCGCCGAGACCAGCCGCACATCGACCTTGATCGTCCGCGATGAGCCGACGCGCTCGAACTCGCCCTCCTCCAGCACGCGCAGAAGTTTCGGCTGCTGCGCCGGCGGAATATTGGCGATCTCGTCGAGGAACAGGGTGCCGGCATCGGCCAGTTCGAAGCGGCCGATGCGATCGCTCTTGGCGTCGGTGAATGCGCCCTTGACGTGGCCGAACATCTCCGACTCGAAGACGTGCTCGTTGATGCCGCCCATGTTGACCTTGATCAGCGAGCGCTGGGCGCGCCGGCTGAGCGCGTGGATGCGGCGGGCGACCACGCCCTTGCCGGTGCCGTTCTCGCCAAGCACCAGTACGTTGGCGTCGGTGGGCGCGATGCGCGCGATCATCTCCAGCACAGGGCGCATCGCCGGGCTCTCGGCGATGAAGGGCTCGTCACCGCCGCCCTTGAGCAGGGCGTTCTCGGCGTCCAGCCTCTCGGCGCGGCGGTGCTCGCGGGCCCAGGAAACCTGCGCACCGAGCACATTGAGCAGTCGCTGGTTGTCCCAGGGTTTCTCGATGAAGTCCGAGGCGCCGAGCTGCATGGCGCGCACGGCGAGGTCGATGCTGCCCCAGGCGGTCATCACCACCACCGGCATGCCGCCGTCGCCCTTCTTCAGGCCCTGCAGCAGCTCCAGCCCTTCCGCGCCGGAGGTCGTATCGCGGGTGTAGTTGAGGTCGATGAGGGCGGCGTCGAAGCCTTCCTTGGAAGCCTTCTCCAGCGCCTCCGCCGGGCTGCCGACGGTGACGCAGCCATAGCCTTCGGATTTCAGCAGAAGGCGCAGGGCGGTGAGCACGTCCGACTGGTCGTCGGCAATCAGGATGCGTGGGGTGGTCATGGCGGAAGTCTACCCGGCGGGCGCGTCCGCGCAGCCTCCCTGCAGCCTCCGACGTGGAGGGCGTGAGGCTTCGCCATCACTGGACCAGCTGCCCGTCGCGCAGCTCGATCAGCCGCTGACCGCGTCGCGCATACTCCGGGTTATGGGTGACCTGGACCACGGTGATGCCGTCGCGATTCAGCTCGCAGAGCAGGTCCATGATCAGCTCGCCCTGGCTGGAGTGCAGTGCGCCGGTGGGCTCGTCGGCGAGCAGCAGGGTCGGCCGCAGCAGGGCGGCGCGGGCCACCGCGATCATCTGCTGCTGCCCGCCGGAGAGCTGGCGCGGGTACAGGCCGCGCTTGTCCTCGATCTCGAACCGGCGCAGCGCGGCATCGACCCGCTCACGGCGCTCGCTGCGGCCGACCCCGCGGTACTCCAGCGGCAGCTCCAGATTCTCCTGAACGCTGAGGTCGTCGAGCAGGTGGTAGTGCTGGAAGACGAAACCGACATGGTCGCGGGCAAAGGCCTTGCGATCGCGCTCCTTCATCGAGTGCAGGGCCTGGCCCTCAAAGGTGTATTCGCCCTTCCAGTCACCATCGAGCAGGCCGAGCACCGAAAGCAGGGACGACTTCCCCGAGCCCGAGGGGCCCATGATGCTGAGGAACTCACCCTTGCCGATGTCGAGTCGGATATCGCGCAGCACCCACTGCTCGCCAGCGGGGACGCGGAAGCTCTTGGACAGGCCTTGCAGGGAGATCATGAAGGGGTTCCGTGTTGGGTCGGGGTCAGTCGTAGCGCAGCGCGACCATCGGCTCGACGCCGAGGGCGCGCCGGGTCGGCAGCAGGGAGGCCAGCACGCCGACCAGGCAGAGCAGGCCGGCGACGCCGAGGAAGGTCAGCGGGTCGTGAGTCGAGACGCCGAACAGCACGCCCGAGAGCAGCCGGGCGAAGCCCAGCGCCAGCAGCAGGCCGATGCCCAGGCCCAGCGCCAGCTGCCAGGCGCCCTGGCGGGCGACCATGCGCAGGATGCCGCGATCATCGGCGCCCAGTGCGCGGCGCACGCCGATCTCGCGCACCCGCTGGCCAACCTGGTAGGCCAGCACCGCATACAGTCCGGCCGCCGCCAACAGCACGGCGAAGGCGCCGAAGACCCCGAAGAGCACCGCCATCAGGCGGATGTCGAAGGAGGCGATGCGGCGCCAGTCCTCCGGCGTGCGCAGGAAGTACACCGGCAGGTTGGCGTCGACCGCGATCACCGCATCGCGCATCGGCTCTCCCAGGCTCATCGGATCCACCGCGCCGCGCAGCACCGGGCTGAAGAAGCGCGTCGGCGCCTGCTCGAACGGCCGGTACAGCGACGGCGTGTCGACGCTGCCGCTCTGCGGCATGTGCGGGACTACGCCGATCACCTCGATCCAGTCGCCTTCGCTGCCGGCGGCGCCAAGCCGCAGGCGCTGGCCGACGGGGTCGGCGTCCGGCCATAGGCGGCGTGCCAGCAACTCGCTGACCAGGGCCACCGGCGGCGCATCGGCGCGGTCCCGCGACTCGAAGCCGCGGCCGCGCAGCAGAGGGATCTCGAGAGTCTCGAAATACCCGCGGTCGGCGCTGACCACATTGGCGTAGGGGCGCACGCCTTCGGCATCCTGCAGCGCCGCCTCGGTCTGCAGCAGGTCACCGCCAGTGAACGAGTAGGGCAGGGAGGAGCTGATTCCGGCCGCCTCCACCGAGGGCAGGGCCAGCAGCCGCGGCAGCAGCCGGGCGGCGAAATCGCGGATGGCGTTGTCGTCCGGGTAGTCGCCGTCGAACAGGCCGACCCGGCCGCCAAGCACCTCGGTGCCATTGAACGGCTGGGCCAGGCTGTCGCGGGCGATGACCGAGCGTACCGTGAGGCCCGAAGTCACCAGCAGGACCATGCACAGGGCGATCTCCAGCACGGTCAGGCTGCTGCTGGCCCGGCCGCCGGCGACCCGGCCACCCTCGCGCATCCCTTCCGCCTGCGCCGCACTGGCCGCGCGCCAGGCCGGCCACAGCCCGGCCATCAGCACCACCAGCAGTACGGTGCCGATGGCGAACAGCGGGTCCTGCACCTCGAAGAAGCTGGTCTGCAGCACCCAGTAGGGCGGCGGATCTTCCGAGGTGCGCAGGGCCTCGATGGTGTAATGGTCGCCGACAAAGGCCAGCCCGGTACCGATGGCCAACGCCGCGCAGGCGATCAGCAGCACCTCGGCGAGGTTTGAGCCCATCAGCCGCCAGCGGCTCGCGCCGATCGCGGCGCGGATCGCGGTTTCGCGGTTGCGCTGCACGCTGCGCGCGATCATCAGGTTGGAGACATTGACGCAGGCGATCGCCAGCACCAGCAGCACGGCCGCGAACATCGTGCCGAGCACCTGCCGGGTGTCCTCGCCGATGAACTCGTCGCGGTAGGGTTTGACCACCACTTTTTCGGCGAGGGTCGGGCCGGTGTCCTGCTCCTCAATGCGCGCCAGCAGGGCTTCGAGCTCGCCCGCAGCCTGCTCGAGCGTCGCGCCGTCGACCAGCCGACCGAATACCTCGAGCGAGATCTGTTCGCGCCGCGGGGCGTCGCGCGTGCCCAGGTTCAACGGCACCCAGACGGCGTTGTTGATCGGGAAGGCAAAGCCCTGTGGCATCACGCCGACCACCTGGGCCGGGCGACCATTGACCCGCACCTCGCGGCCGATGATGTCCGGGTCGGCCCCGAAGCGCTGCTGCCAGAGGCTGTAGCCGAGCACCACGGTGCCGGCCGCGCCCGGCGCGTCGTCGCCGGCGCGGAAGCCAGGCCCGAGGATCGGCTGCACGCCGAGCGTGTCGAAGCTGCCGGCGGAGATGAGGGCGCCGTTGTAGCGCTCCGGCCGCGCCGTGCTGTCGGCCAGGTTGATGGTGCCCTGACTGAACCCTTCGAGGCGCTGGAACACGCGCTGCTCGCGGCGCAGGGTGAGGAAGTCCGAGGTCGGCACCTCGATGGCGTCGTTGCGGTCGGCCAGATCCGCGTACTCGACGTGCATCAGCCGCTCGCCTTCCGGGAAGGGCACCTCGCGCAGCAGGAAGCCATTGATCGCGCCGAACATGTACAGGGTCAGGCCGAAGCCCACGGCCAGCATGGCGATCGCGGTCAGGCTGAAGCCCGGGCTGCGCATCAGCGCCCGCGAGGCGGTTCGAAGTTCAAGCCAGACCATGCCGACCATGATGGGTCCCCCGGACAGTGCAAACGAGCCTGGCCAAACGGCTGCAATGCCCGTGCCAGAGCTGCAACTCACGGCCAATCAGCGACTTGCGTTGCATCCGCCGCTGTGCGCGTCCAGACCCGCCCGCTCGTTGTCCGGAATCGGACGGCGCGGCGACCGGCGGGTCAGGGCGCGAAGTTCGCATTCGCCCCGGTCCCGCTGTAGGAGCCAGCTTGCTGGCGATAGTCGCCCCGGATGGGACGATCGCCAGCAAGCTGGCTCCTACATTCGGGTGTTGTGGAAGGTCTTCTTTGCGCCCGGTGTGCACGCTCGCCGTCGGCTTCGGCTCAGGTCCGGCGCCCGACGTCCGCCGCTCGCGCCGGCGCGATGCGCGTGACACGCTTGCGGATCTTGCATGGAGCTCAGCGCATGTCCTCACCGCACCTCCCGCAGGCACCGCGCCAGCATCTAGCCCTGGTCGCGCTGGTGGTACGCGACTATGAGGAGGCGCTGGCCTTCTATCTCGACGTGCTGGGCTTCGACTGCATCGAGGACCGCGAGGTGCCGGAGCAGGGCAAGCGCTGGGTGGTGGTGGCGCCCCCCGGCGGAGGCAGCTGCCGGCTGCTGCTGGCCCGGGCCAGCGACCCGGCGCAGGCGGCGCGGGTCGGCGACCAGACTGGCGGCCGGGTCTTCCTGTTCCTCTACACCGACGACTTCGATCGCGACTATCAGCGCTACCGCGAGCGCGGGGTGCGCTTTATCCGTCCGCCGGTCGAGCACGACTACGGCAAGGTCGCGGTTTTCGAGGACCTCTACGGAAACCGCTGGGACCTGCTCGAGCCGCGCGGCTGAATCGCAGGCCCGGTGGAGTCATTGGCGAAAAACGCCCGGCCCGTCGCCGGTGGGGTGGCAACGGGTCGGACGCCTGGCGGCGCCGCTTCCTGTGTGGAACAGCGGCGTCGGCCAGCCGAGGCGGCTCAGTCCTTCGGCGTCGACAGGTCGGGGCGATAGGCCCAGATGGTGTAGTCGCGCGTCTTGGTGCTCGAGCCGTAGGCCTTCATGACCTCGCCGGCCTTCTCCTTCGAGCCCAACGCCTTCTCCAGCAGGGCCGATGCCTTGACCTCCGGTTCGGCCATGTCGGCGTAGTCGGCGAACGGCCAGGCGAAGGCGATTCCCCCCTTGCCGCCGATGTTGTACATCACGGCCCAGGACTCGCTCCAGCCGTGTTCCTCGGCCGCCTTCCGGAAGGTTTCGAGCGAGCTCTTCACGCCCGCCCACTTGCCGGGCAGCACGTCGACGACGCTGACGCCGACGTAGCGCGGCTCACCCTCGTACTTCCAGTGCGACAGTTCCGGGTCGAACTCGTCGAAATAGCGCGAGACCTTGTGCACGTGCGGGGCCAGCATCTCGCGATACTTTTCCCCGGCCTTTGTCTTGCGGCCCCAGTCACGCGCCGCATCCAGGTCCTTCCAATGGATCTCCTGCGAGCGGATCGCGTAGGAGTCGAGGTCAGTGCCCATGGCCGGGGTCCACACCGTCCAGGTCAGCGGGTCGCCATTGGCCTTGCGCCAGGCCACGAATTCCTTGAGCTTGGCCTCGAAGGCTTCATGCTCACCGGCCTTGGGCCAGACCATCCACATCTCGACCAGGGTCGGCGGAGGGCTCTCCATGCCGGACTTGGCCATGGTCTTGTGGTCGTCGGCCAGCAAGGTCGCCGGCAGGGAAAGAAAAACAAGGAACAGCACGGAGTGCGCCAGGCGGCGCCAGTTCTTGTTCATGGTGTCCTCCAGTCGCCGCATTGCGCAGCGGTCGGACTGGGCACCCCCCCGGGCGCCGGCAGCCCATCCTCGACCCTACTCCCGCATCCGGCAGGGTTCAACCGATGCCGCTTGCTGCGCTCAGTCGCCGCAGCGCTCGGTGAACTTGAATGTGAAGTCGAGATGGGTGATTCCCGGATGCGCCCCGGTGCCGGTCCAGACCTCGCTTCGCTCGCCGCGGACCAGCACCAGACTCGCCTCTTCGGTGGCCAGACGCACGCTGGGTTCGCCCAGGGCCAGCCGGGTCGCGGCGGCGCGCACGGCGCCGCGGGCAAAGGCGTCGCCCTGCGACGGCGACGCATCGAGTGCCAGGGCAGGCATCGCCCGGGATTCACGGGCATCGTCGCGCTCGCGGCTCGGGCGTTGCAGCCCTGCCGTGTCGGACCAGGCGAAGCGACGCCCGGGAGCGAGATAGTGGGCGCGTCCGGACAGTTCGCCGCAGGCCCGGCTGCCGGCCTCGAACAGCCAGCCGCCAGAGGCGCCGATCGCCTCCAGCGCCCAGCCTTTGCCGGCATCGACAAGCCGGATCGCGCTGGTCTCGTCGACCCCGATTGCAGCGCGCGCCGGACCGGCGGCCAGGGCGCGCAGCAGCCGCCATTCGCGGGCACGCTCGGAGAAGTGGGTGTCCATGAGGAAGGGACCGGACAACCCGAAGCCTCCTGCCGCCCAGACCGTGAACGCTTCCTCGTCGATAGCTCCGCAGCGCTTGGCTCGGGCGCAGCCCGGCGTCGGCGGTAACGCCTCGAGCGGCCCATCGCGCAGCGCACTCTGCGGACTGCCATTGCTCAGCATTCCCGGCCCCGACTGCACGGCGGTGCCCGCGCTGGTGCCACCCACGACCACCTCGCCGCGTCGGACCGCCTCGCGCAGCGCGCGCAGCCAGGGGTAGGGGGCGTCCGCGTCATCGAAGAAGGCACGACGCAGCCGCCACTGGTCGCCGCCGGCGAAGAACACCCCCTGGATGCCCTCGGGCAGCGACTCGCGCGCGCTCGAGGCGCAGAACGACTGCTGCATGGCGACCAGATCAGGAAATACGCGGCTGCGGTCGGGCAGGCCGAGCGTTACCTGCTGCTGCCGCGCCAGCGCGCTGCAGTCTCCGGCTTCCGTGATCAGCCTGGCCAGTGCGGCGTCCATCGGCCACCACAGCGGCTCGGCGCCGGCTTCGGTGAACAGGCTGGTGTAGTAGTCGACGGCATCGAGCGGGTCGAATCCGGAGGCGGTGACAAAGGCGATCCTGGGTGATCTTCCGCCTGCGCGCGCAGCGGCCGACGCAACAAAGCTACGTACCACCTCGGCCCCGCCCTGCTCCGTGCTGGCCTGCAGGGACACGCGCTCGGCAAGGCGTGGCTCTCCTGGCCCTTGCGAGCTCCACTCAAGCGCTGCCATCACGCCGGCACGCTGGTAGTCGTCAAGACCGGCCCAGGCGCAGGGCCGTCTTCTGCACAGCGCATCCCAGCCCGATTCGATGCGTGACGCGGGAACGGCATGTTCGCCCAGGATTGCGGCCAGTTCCCTCAGGTCCTTGTGCAGGACGTCGGCCTGCTTCGGACTCCAGATGGAGGCGAGTCCGACGGCCTCGTCGATGCGGGCGGCCTGCAGCGAGTACTGCGGCGCGCCGCGGCCACGCGGCGCCTGCCCGTCGCGGCAGGCGCGCGGTGAGGCGCTTGAGCACAGGGCCAGCGAGCCTCCGGCCAGCAGGCGCTCCGCCGGGTGCGGATTGCCAGAGCAAACGATGGGTAGTGAAGCCAGCAGCAGGACCGGGAGGAAGAAACGCATCGGGCACCGGGTCGTTCGCGATGGGAGGCACAGCCTCCCCGGAATCGCCCTGAAAGACCAGCCGGCAATCTCACCGGGTCAAACACTTGACAACGGTACCCAACCCGTTTCAGCCTGATAACAGGACTCATGGAACGCCCCGCAATCGACATGCGCGCCGCCAATCCAGCCGAGTACCGCTGCCGGAGCTTCTACCTCTCCGAGTGGTGGGACGAATAAGCGCAGGACGCTTTCCGCGTCGGCCACGTGCCGTCGCGTCCCTCTACCGATCCCGGTACTGAATCCCTGCATCGCAAGCGCCCGCGCCCTCGACCGGCGCGCGGGCGCTGCTGGAGAGTCCCATGCTGAACATCCCGCTGCCGCGCCGGCCGCTGGCCGCCGCCGTGCTGTGCTGTCTCCCCCTGGCCGTCGTGGCCCAGTCCCCCGGCTCCGAACAGGATCCCAACGAGCTCGACCGCATCGTCGTCACCGGGTCGAACATCAAGGGCATCGACCTCGAGGATGCCCAGCCGGTGAAGGTGATTACCGCCGAGGACATCAAGTCCCTCGGCGCGGTGACCGTCGCCGACCTGCTGCAGCAGGTCAGCCAGACCGGTGGCGGCACCGGCAACTTCTCCACTGCCAACTCGGGCAGTCGCCAGGCCGATTCCCCTGCTGGCTTTGCCGGCGTCTCGCTGCGCGGCCTCGGTACCGCGAGCACGCTGACCCTGATCAACGGCCGACGCATGTCGGTGGCCTCGTTTGCCAACGGCTCGGAGAACTTCGTCGACATCAACGCGATCCCGCTGGCGGCCATCGACCGGGTGGAGATCCTTACCACCGGTGCCTCGGCTATCTACGGTGCCGACGCGGTGGCCGGCGTCGTGAACTTCATCCTGCGCCGGGACTTCGACGGCCTGCGGCTGTCCGCCTCCTATGCCGACAGCGAGGCCAGCACGGACGAGGCGCGGATGAACGCCAACCTGGTCTGGGGCGCGAGCGCAGGCGACAGCCGCTTCATGGTCATCCTCGATGCCTACCGGCGCAACGCGCTGTACGACCGCGACCGGGACATCTCCGCCGTCGAGCCGCGGCCTTCGCAGCAGGGCATCTATCCGAGCTTCAACGACCTGTTCGCACAGGACATCGATTTCGTCGAGCAGGGCTGCCCCGACAGCCAGCGCTTCGACGGCCGCCCCGGCTTCCCGATCTCGCGCTTCGGCGAGTACTGCGAACTGAACCGCAACGCCTTCACCGCGACCGACCCGGAGACCGAGCGCCTCGGCGGCTACGCCACCTTCGGCCACAGCTTCGGAGACGGCCTGGAGTTCTTCTCCGAGCTGGCGCTGCAGCGAAACACCTCGGAAGCCAACAGCGACCCGGCCCCCTGGAGCCAGGAGGAGATCGACTTCTTCCACCCGGGCATGCCGTCCGCCCTGCGCCAGCGGCTTCTGGCCGCAGGCGTCGATCCGGACTTCACCATCTTCGGCTGGGGCCGCTTCCCCGATTCGCGCACGATCGAGGTGGAGACTACCAACTGGCGCTGGGTCAATGGCCTGTCCGGCTACCTCGGCAGCGACTGGACCTGGGAGACCGCGCTGAACCTCTCGCGCAGCGAGTCCGAGCAGCGCGCGGTCGCCGGCATCTACAACGTCGAGCGCTTCCGCGCCGCCCTGCTGGGCGAGCTCTGCGCAAACGGCGCGACCAACTGCTCGCCGGGCAGCGGCGGCCTTCACTACAACCCGTTCAGTGGCCAGACCCAGAACAGCCAGCAGGTCCTCGACCTGCTGCGCGAGCGGGTGCCGCGCGATGGTGAGTCCGAGCTGGCCGCCTGGGACCTGAAGTTCTCCGGCCAGTGGGGCGAGACCGCCAGCGGACCGGTGTCCTGGGCCTTCGGTGTCGAGGCGCGCCGCGAGGACATCCGCGATGACCCCTCCCCGCTGGCGACGGCCGATCCGGTGACCGGCGAGGTGCCGGTCTACGGCTTTGGTTCGACCGAAGTGCGGGCCGACCGCGACCAGTACGCGCTGTTCGCCGAGGCGCTGGTGCCCTTGCACGAAACGCTCGACCTGCGCCTGGCCGGGCGCTTCGACGACTACGATGATTTCGGCAGCGACTTCAACCCAGCGGTCAGCCTGCGCTGGCAGCCCACCGATGGTGCGCTGCTGCGCGGCGGCTGGAACACCTCGTTCCGTGCGCCGTCGCTGGCGCAGAGCGGGGCCGGCACCACGCTCAGCTCGGGCGCGCTGCCCTGCTCGCCGGGCGGCGAGTTCCTCGACACCTTCTGCGGCGGATTCACCGGCGACGACTTCTACCTTTCCGAGGTCTATGGCAATCCGGACCTGAGGGCGGAAACGGCCGAGGCCTGGTTCGTCGGCACCGTCCTGCAGTTCGGCGAAAGCACCACGCTGACGCTGGACTGGTTCGATTTCCGCCACAAGAACCTCGTCGACATCGATGCCCTCGAGCTGTTCCGCGCGGCCCTCATTGATCCGTCCCTGGTGGTCGCCCGCGGCGAGCTGGCGCCGGGCCAGATCGGCATCGAGACGCGCAACGGCACGATCGGCAGCCCGATCGAAGAGGTCCATCTGCAGCTGATCAACGTTGGCGTGCAGAAGACCGATGGCCTCGACATCGGCCTCGAGCACCGCGTCGATGACACCGGTCTCGGCGACTTCCTGTTCTACCTCGATGCCACGTGGACAAACAGCTACGAGCGCTCGGAGAGCTGTGGCGGGAATGATCCGCGCCGCGGCGCCGGGCCCTGCATCGGCGGCCAGCGTCTGGTCGAACTGAACGGGGAGTTCCGCTATCCGGAGTGGCTGGCCAACGTCGGGGTGACCTGGTGGCGCGGCGACTTCACCACCCGGGTCTGGGCCGACTACACCGACGGCTACTACGACGACGACCAGCGCTCGGGCGTTCCGGCCGGCCGCCGGGTGCCGTCATGGACCACGCTCAACGCCAGTCTCACCTGGGATCTCACCGAGGATGCCTACGCGACGCTGGGCGTGCGCAATCTGGGTGACCGCGATCCGCCCGTCGCGCTGGGCTCGGCCTCGAACTTCGACAAGTTCAACCACGACAGTCTGGGTCGCTGGTGGCAGGTGAGCTACACGCACCGGTTCTGAGCCAAGGCTCCGTAGCGGTTGGCCTGGACGACCGGCCGCTCCGGTAGCTGAAAGAAGTAACAGCGCGCCCCCTCCCCTTGCGCGCAGCTGCCGCGCAAGGGGAGGCTGGGAGGGGGTTGCACCTGACCTGGCCCACCGCGCATCGGTGCGCTTGCCGTATTGTTTCCCGCTCAACCACGACCGGACCTTCGCGTGACCGATACCCCGCGCCCCTGGCGCATGCCCAACACCCTGCTGATCCTGTTCGCTGCCTGCGCGCTGGCTGCGCTGATCGTGCCGTGGGTGGACGCCGGCTACTTCGCCGAGGGCGAGCCGATATCGCTGGCCAGCTACCGGGCCGCGGAGAGCGCTCTATCGGTGGAACTGTTTGCCGAGGACGGCGAGCGTGGACTGATCAACGCGCTGTTCGAGGGCTTCACCTCCGGCTCGCGCTCGGGAGCGGCGATCGGCGTCATCGCCTTCGTGCTGCTGGTCGGCGGCGCATTCGGCGTGATCCGCGCCACGGGGGCCGTCGACAATGGCCTGCTGCATCTCGCGCGAATCACCGGCGATCGCCCGCGGCTGTTGCTGGCGGTGCTGTTCACCGCCTTCGCGGCCGGCGGCGCGGTGTTCGGCATGGGCGAGGAGACCATCGCCTTCATCGCCCTGCTGCTGCCGCTGATTGAGCGTTACGGCTATCCGCGCGAGGTCGCTGTGATGATCACCTACATGGCCAGCCAGATCGGCTTCGCCACCTCGTGGATGAATCCCTTCAGCGTGGCCGTGGCCCAGGGCATCGCCGGGCTGCCGCTGCTTTCCGGCGCCGGCTTCCGCATCGGCATGTTCGCGGCCTTCGTGGCGGTGGGAATCGGCTTCACCCTGTGGTACGCGAGCCGCCACCGGCAGGCCGTCGGCGCCGGCAGTGGGGAGCTTGAGGCCGCTCCGCTGCGGTGGGTCGACCGCCTGGTGCTGCTCGGCGTGCTGGCCGCCGTGGTCTGGATCGTCTGGGGCGTGGTGGCGCGCGGCTACTACATCGCCGAGATCGCCAGCCAGTTCGTCGCCCTTGGCATTTTCTGCGGCGTGGTCGGTGTGATCGGTGGGCGAATCGACAGCGAGGCGGCGGTCCAGGCCTTCGTCGAAGGCGCGAAGCAGCTGGTACCGGTGGCACTGGTGATTGCGCTGGCCAAGGGTCTCCTATACCTGCTCGGCGGCAGCGATCCCAACGCCCCGTCGGCCTTGAACGCACTGCTCCACTCGATGGGCAGTGCACTGGAGGGAGCACCGGTCCTGCTCGCCGCCCAGGGTATGTTCCTCGCGCAGTCGGTGTTCAATTTCTTCGTGACCTCGGGCAGCGCCCAGGCCGCGATCACGATGCCGCTGATGGCCGGTCTCGGCGATCTGGTCGGCGTCACCCGGCAGGTCTCGGTACTGGCCTTCCAGCTCGGCGACGGCCTGACCAACCTGCTGGTGCCGACCTCGGCCTCGTTGATGGGCGCGCTGGGCATGGCCGGAGTCGCCTGGACTCGCTGGATCGGCCTGATCTGGCGCTTCGTGCTGGTCCTGATGCTGCTGGCGGCCGCGGCCGTCGCGCTCGGCGTTCTGACAGGATTGAAATGACTCAACACAAGGATGCACCGATGCTCACCCTGATCCGCGGCGCCGAGCTGCATGGGCCCGCACCGCTGGGACAGGGCGACATCCTGATCGGCGGAGGTCGCATCCTGGCGATGGCGCCGAGGCTGTCTCCGGGTGACCTCGGCTGCCCCCTTCGCGAGGTCGACGGGCACGGCCTGCTGGCCGTGCCCGGCCTGGTCGACAGCCTGGTCCACACCTCGGGCGGGGGCGGCGAGGGCGGCTTCGCCTCGCGGATGCGCCCGCTTGAAGCAGAGCAGGCGCTCCGTGCCGGGGTCACGAGCCTGATCGGTGCGCTGGGCACCGACGACAGCACCCGCAGCCACGCCGACCTGCTGGCCTGCGGCCGTGCCCTGGCCGCGCATGGCCTCAGCGCCTACGCCCTGACCGGCTCCTACCACGTGCCGGTGCGCACGATCACCGGATCGATACGTGACGATCTGGTGCTCATTCCCGACATCATCGGCGTCGGCGAGATCGCCATCGCCGACCATCGCGGCGCGCAGCCCAGCGCCCACGAGCTGGCCCGCATCGCCGCCGCCTCGCGGGTCGGCGGGATGCTCGCCGGCAAGTCCGGAACGGTATTGATCCATGTCGGCGACGGCCGCGATGGCCTCGAGCTGCTGCGCCGCGCCTGCGCCGAGCATGAAGTGCGCCCGGCGCAGTTCCTGCCCACCCACTGCAATCGCTCGCGCCGCCTGTTCGACGAGGCCCGCGACTGGATCGCGCGCGGCGGCACCATCGATCTCACCAGCAGCACCACGCCTGCCATGCTCGCCGCTGGCGAGGTGCCCGCCGCCGAGGCGCTCCTCGAGCTTCTCGCCGACCCGGCCTGCGCCGATCGCGTCACGCTCAGCTCGGATGGCCAGGCCAGCCTGCCGCATTTCGATGAGGCGGGACGCCTGCTGGGCATCGAGACCGCCCGCGTCGACAGTCTGTTGGCCACTTTGCGCGCCGCCCGGCAGCAAGGCGCTGCCCTCGAGCCGGTTTTGGCCGCCGCGACCCGCACGCCGGCGCGAATCTGGGGGCTTGCCCGCAAGGGCCGTATCGCGGTCGGCGCCGATGCCGACCTGCTGCTGCTGGAGCCGGAAAGCCTGGCGCTGCGCATGGCGGTGGCAGGTGGGCAGTGCTGGCGGATAGAGGCAGGCGCGGCCAGAGCCCTCGACTGAGCGGCTTGCCTCGCAGCCGGCCCGCAAGGATCATCGCGCGCCATGCACGTGATCCTGTTCCAGCCCGAGATTCCGCCCAACACCGGCAACGTCATCCGCCTCTGCGCCAACAGCGGCGCCCGGCTGCACCTGATCCGGCCGCTTGGCTTCGAGCTGGACGACGCCAAGCTGCGCCGGGCTGGCCTGGACTACCACGAGTTCGCCCGGCTCGACGTGCATGACGACCTCGAGGGCTGCCTTGAGGCAATCGGCCGTCCGCGCCTGCTGGCCCTCTCCACCCGCAGTTCCACCCGCTACGACCGGATTGCCTACCGCGAGGATGACGCCCTGCTGTTCGGCCCGGAAACCCGCGGCCTGCCGCAGTCGATCCTCGACGCATTGCCGCCGGAACAGCGCGTGCGTCTGCCCATGCGGCCGGGCAACCGCAGCCTCAACCTGTCCAACGCCGTGGCGGTGGTGGTGTTCGAAGCCTGGCGCCAGCAGGGGTTCGCGGGCGGAGAGTAGGACCGCCCGCCAGGTCGCGGCTTCCCCTGGCGGCGCGGGCCATCAGTTCGGCGAACTCCCGGCGGCGTTCCGGTCGAGCTGCCGACCGAGCCACCAGCGATAGATCGCCGGAATCAGCAGCAGGGAAAGCAGGGGCGCCGACAGCATGCCACCCAGCATGGGCGCCGCAATGCGCTGCATGGTGGCGGCACCGGTGCCTTCGCTGAGCAGGATCGGGGTCAGTCCGGCGAGCAGGGTCAGGACGGTCATCGCCTTGGGTCTGACTCGCAGTACCGCGCCCTCCTCCAGGGCGGCATCCAGCTGCGCCCGGCTGTGCAGCTGGCCGGCCTCCCGCGCGCGCCGCACGGCCTGGGCGAGGTAGATCAGCATGACCACGCCGAACTCCGCGGCGACCCCGAACAGGGCGAGGAAGCCGACCACGACGGCCACCGACAGGGCATAGTCCAGCGCCCACAGCAGCCAGATGCCACCGACCACCGACAGCGGTGCGGTCAGCAGCACGATCAGCGCATCCGGCCAGCGGCGAAAGACCACGTAGAGCAGGACCAGGATGATGCCGAGCACGGCCGGCAGGGCGAGGCTAAGGCGTTCGGTGGCGCGGCTCAGCGCCTCGAACTGGCCGGCCCAGCCCAGGCTGACGCCGCTCGGCAGCGACACCTTCTCGCGCAGCGCGGCCTCCGCGGCGCGCATCGTGCCCAGCAGGTCGCGGGTGTCCGTATCGACGAACACCCACGCAGTCAGCCGCGCATCCTCGCTGCGGATCATGGCCGGGGCGCGCACCAGCTCGATGTCGGCCAGCCGGCCCAGCGGCACCTGCTGGCCGGAGGGTGTCACCACGCCCAGCTCGGCCAGCGCTTCGGGGCTGTCGCGCACCGATTGCGGCAGGCGCAGGGCGACCGGAAAGCGGCGACGTCCCTCGTAGGCCGTGGCGATGGGTGCGCCGCCCACCGCCTCGCCCAGCCAGGCCATGAAGGCGTCCATCTCGACGCCGTAGCGGGCCAGCGCCTCGCGCCTCGGGCGGACCTCCAGACTGCGCGCCTGGGCCCCGCGATCAGCATAGGCCGAGCGGATTCCGGGCACCCCGGCCAGCGCAGCCTCGACCTCGGTTGCCACCGCGGTCAGGGTATCCAGATCGTCTCCGGCCAGGCGCACGCCCAGCGGCGTGCGCAGCCCGGTGGCCTGCATGTCGATGCGCGTGCGGATCGGCTGCACCCAGGCATTGGTCAGGCCGGGGATGCGCAGGCGCGCATCGAGCTCGGCGACCAGATCGTCCATGCTCAAGCCTTCGCGCCACTGATCCTGCGGTTTGAGCTGGATGGTGGTCTCGATCATCGACAGCGGTGCCGGGTCGGTGGCCGAATCGGCGCGGCCGATCTTGCCGAAGACGCGGGCCACCTCCGGAGTCTCCCTGATCAGCCGGCTGGTCTGCTGCAGGAGCTGCTGCGCCTTGCCGGGCGAGAGTTCGGGCAGGGTGGTGGGCATATACATCAGGTCGCCCTCCTCAAGCTGCGGCATGAACTCGCTGCCCAGCTGGCGCAGTGGCCAGAGCGCGCTGGCGGCCAGCAACACCGTGATCAGGACGGTCAGGCGCGGGAAGCGCAGCACGCCGCGCAGCACCGGGCGGTACAGGGCTATCAGCAGCCGCGACAGGGGCTGCTCGTGCTCGCCGCGGATGCGTCCCCTGACCAGCAGCGCCATGAGCACGGGGCCGAGGGTGACCGCCAGCAGGGCGGCGGCGAGCATCGCCCAGGTCTTGGTCCAGGCCAGCGGCGAGAACATCCGCCCCTCCTGTGACTCGAGCAGGAACACCGGCAGGAAGCTCAGGGCGATGATCAGCAGCGAGACGAACACCGCGGGGCCGACCTCGATCGCTGCATCGGTCACCAGTCCCAGCCGCTCGGGTTCCCGCGGCTCGCGGCCTTCGCGCTGGCGGAAGTGCTCGATCTGCTTGTGCGCGTTCTCGACCAGCACGATGGCCGCATCGACCATGGCGCCGATGGCGATCGCGATGCCGCCGAGCGACATGATGTGGGCATTGATGCCTTGGACGCGCATGATCGCGAGCGCCAGCAGAACGCCCAGCGGCAGCAGCAGCGCCGGCACCAGGGCGGAGCGGAAGTGGCCCAGGAAGAGCAGGCAGACCAGGCCGACGACGAGGATCTCCTCCACCAGTTTCGTCGACAGGTGGCTGACCGCGCGATCGATGAGGGCCGAGCGGTCGTACACGGTGATCAGCTCGACGCCCTCGGGCAGGCTCTCCTTCAGCGCCGCAAGGCGGGCCTCCACCGCGGCGATGACCTCCCGCGCATTGCCGCCATCGCGCATCACGACCACGCCACCGACGACCTCGCCTTCGCCATCCAACTCGGCAATGCCCTGCCGCGGTCCGGCACCGAAGCGGATGTCGGCGACATCGCCGAGCAGCACCGGCACGCCGTCGCGGAGCACACCCAGCGGTACCTCGGCCAGGTCCTGGAGTTCGCGCAGGAAGCCGATGCCGCGCAGGCTGATCTCGCCTTCGGCCACCTCGATCAGCGAGCCGCCGCGCTCGGCGCCTGCGGCGCGGATGCGCGCGCTGACCTCGTCAAGACGCAGGCCGTACTGGCGCAGGCGCAGCGGATCGATGATCGCCTGGTACTGGCGTTCCATCCCGCCCACGGTGGCCACCTCGGACACGCCCGGCAGGGCCTGCAATTCAAGCTTCAGGAACCAGTCCTGCAGGGCGCGCAGCTCGGAAAGATCGTGACCGCCGCTGCGATCGACCAGCGCGTACTGGTAGACCCAGCCGACGCCGGTTGCATCCGGGCCCAGGGCCGGCTCGACTCCGGCCGGCAGCTCGCTGCGCGCCTGGCTGAGGTACTCCAGCACGCGCGATCGCGCCCAGTAGGGGTCCGTGCCGTCCTCGAACAGCACATAGACAAACGAGTCGCCGGTCATCGAGAAGCCGCGCACGTGGCGGGCGCCGGGCACCGCGAGCAGGCGAGAGGCCAGCGGGTAGGTGAGCTGGTCCTCGACCAGCTGCGGCGACTGCCCCGGCCACTCGGTACGCACGGTGACCTGGACATCGGAGAGATCCGGAATGGCGTCCACCGGCAGGGTGCGCGCGGCGTGGATAGCCGCCAGGGTCAGCAGCAGCGACAACAGCAGGACCAGGCCGCGGTGCGCCAACGAGGCGCGGATCAATGCGGCGATCATGGCCGCACCGTGCGCGGATGAACGCCCTGGTTGAACTCAGTGTTCATGAGCGCCGCCCAGCCGTTCCAGGCCGGCGCGAAGCGCCGCCTCCGAGTCGAGCAGGAACTGCGCGGACACGACCACCTGCTGGCCCTCCTCGAGGCCGTGCAGGATTTGGGTGTAGCCCTCGGCCCGTAGTCCGGCGTGCACGGCACGTGGCGTGAACCGGCCCTGTCCCTGGTCGAGGATCACCCGATCGCCGTCGGCGCTGCGGATCACCGCCTCGCTGGGCACCGCGAGCACGGCCTCGGCCGGCTCCCCGCGCAGCTCTGCCAGCATCAGCTGGCCCAGACGCAGCGTGCCGCGCCGGTTGGGGACGGGCACCCGCATCTGCAGCGTGCGCGCGACGGGATCGAGACCCGGATAGATGTAGCTGACCTGCCCGCGCCAGACGCGATCCGGCACCCCGACAAGGCGCAGCGAAGCGTAGAGGGGACCATCGCCAAGGCGTTCCAGCTCTTCCGGGAATACGTCGACGCGTACCCATACGGCATCGAGGTTGGCGATCTCCAGCATCACCGTCGACGGCGTGACATACATGCCGTGGCGCACGTCAAGCCGGGTGACCACGCCATCCGACGGCGCGCGCACCGGGACCCTGAGCTCGGAACTGCCGCGCTGGGCCAGCGCATCGATGAAGCTGTCGTCCACCCCGAGCACGCGCAGCCGCGTCGCCGCTGCGCGCTGCGCGCGCGACCCGGCGCCGCCGGTGCGCAGGGCGATCAGGTAGTCCTCCTGTGCGGCGACCAGGTCGGGGGCGTACAGCGCCATCAGCACCTGTCCCGCACGCACCGGCTCGCCCTCGGCGTGCACGTGCAGGGCCTCGATCCATCCGGCGACCCGGGTATGGACGTGGCGAATGCGGTCCTGGTCGACCATCACCTCGGCCGGCGCGCGCACCCGGGCGCTCAATACCCGGCGTTCCACCGGAGCGCTGCGCATGCCCAGCGCCTGCTGCAGGCTGCCGTCCACCTCGACGCTGACCGCCTCGACGCGCGGGCCGGCAGCGCGCGCTACCAGATCCATGCCGCAGATGGGACAGCTGCCCGGCGTCTGGCTGCGGATCTGCGGGTGCATCGGGCAGACGAAGATACTGGCCTGGCCAGGCAGTGTGACGGCGTCGGCGCCATCCGCATGATGTGCATGGCCGGCGTGGGGATCATCGTTCGCCGCCGACACCGGCGGTGAGCCATCAGCGGCGCTCGCGCGGCCTTCGGACGCGACCTGCAGCGCAAGGCCGATGGCGGCCACGGCGCACAACGCGGCGATCAGCCGCGGAAACGAAATGTTCATGGGGGACTCCCGGCAGGCGCCGGGTCAGCCCCGGCAGGTCAGGCGGTGGGCTGGCGCAAGACGCTGATCGGAGGGCGCAGAGCGGGGCCGGGAGCCGGCTGACCGACTGACTGCGGCGGAGCGTCGGACGCGCCGATCGGCGATGCCGCGATGGCCACACGCATCTCGGACGAGCGGGCCGCGCTGGTTACACAGTGCATGCAGCTGCAGCCCTCCGCTTCCGGGTCGACGCCGTCATCGGCGGCCGCTGCGGGGTCGGAGGCGGGATGCTCGTCGTGGCAGCCGCCGTGTTCCGTCGGACTGCCACTCTCGGCCGCGCTCGCATCGCCCGATCCTGGCACGCAGCATCCCGCCCAGCTTCCTGGGGAGAGGCTGAGTGAGAGCAGCAGGATGAGCAGGGTGCGCATGGGCTCCAAGCATACCGCTCGCCCGCAGCAATGGCGCGTGAGTCCATGGCGTCGGGCCCCGGCGCGCGTCCGACGGAACCCGCCACAGGATGGCGATATCGGGGAGGGGCGCAAGACGCCGCAATGGTCGCGCGCAGCTCAGACCCTCCGCGGTGTCAGTCGCCGAACAGTCCCTTCGGATACTCAGGCTTCTGCTCCCGCGAGAGCAGCATCTGCAGGCCTTCCCGGGGCGTGAGGTCGCCGTGCAGCACGCGGGCCACCAAGGCGCAGATCGGCAGATCGAGATCATGTCGCGTCGCCAGACGCATCACCTCATCCGCGGTCTGGATCGCCTCGACCACCTGGCCGATGGCCTTGACCGCCTCCTGGATGCCCTGGCCGCGGCCAAGGGCAAGGCCTAGACGGCGGTTGCGCGAGAGGTCGCCGGTGCAGGTCAGGACCAGGTCGCCCAGACCGGCGAGGCCCATCAGGGTTTCGGCGCGGCCGCCCAGGGCCTGGTTCAGGCGCAGCATCTCGTTCAGTCCGCGGGTGATCAGGCCGGCGCGGGCGTTGAGTCCGAGCTCCATGCCATCGGCGATGCCGGTGGCGACGGCGAGGACATTCTTCATCGCGCCCCCCAGCTCGGCGCCGAGCATGTCGCCGCCGGTGTAGACGCGGAAGGTCGGCCCGTGAAGGGCCTCGGCCACGCGCTGGGCGAAGGCCGCGTCTTCGGAGTGCACGGTGACCGCGGTCGGCAGGCCGGCGGTGACCTCGCGGGCGAAGGACGGACCGGTCACGACCGCCTTGGCCGCATCGGCGCCGATGAACTCCTCGGCCACCTCGTGCAGGAAGCGACCCGAACCGAGCTCGAAGCCCTTGGTGGCCCAGGCAAGCCCGGTGTCCGCGCGGCGCAGCGGCGCCAGCTCGCGGAGAATCTGCGGGAAGGCGTGGCTCGGCACCACGACCAGAAGCAGGTCGGCATCGGCCGCCGCTTCGGCGAGATCATCGGTGAAACCCAGGCCCTCGGGCAGGTCGAGGTCGGGCAGGTAGCGCAGGTTGCGGCGTGCTTCGCGCATCGCCGCCACCTGTTCGCCATCACGTCCCCACAGGAGGGTGGCGTGACCGTTGCGCGCAGCCTGTGCGGCCAGCGCCGTGCCCCAGGAGCCGGCGCCGAACACGCCCACCCTCAGGGCACTCATGCGACGGCTCAGGCGTTGCCGGCCGGCTGATCGCTGGCGGCGTTCTGGCCTTCCGCCTGCTGGGCGGCGCGACGGCGCAGCTGCTCGGCGTAGATCTGCTCGAAGTTGATCGGCTGCAGCAGGTAGGGCGGGAAGCCGCCGTTCTGGATCAGCTCGGAGATCGCCTGGCGCGCGTACGGGAACAGCACGTTCGGGCAGTAGGTCGAGAGGATGGCCTCAAGGTTGCGCTGCTCGAAGCCGGCGATGCCGAAGATGCCGGCCTGCTGGACCTCGGCGAGGTAGGCGGTCTTCTCACCCAGGGTGCAGGTCAGGGTGATGGTCAGGACGACCTCGTAGACGTTCTCGGCCAGGGTGCCGACCTTCTGCGCCATGTTGAGCTGCAGATTGGTCTGGCCCTCTTCCTGGAAGATCTGCGGAGCGCCCGGCGCCTCGAAGGACACGTCCTTGGTGTACAGCTTCTGCAGGACGATCTGTGCCTGGGGCTGGCCCTGCGGCGCGGCGCCGTTGGCGGCGGAATCGGTCATCGGGGGTCTCCGGATTGTTATGGATGGGGGTCGGGACAGAAGCGGGATTATCCCACGTGAAGGCGGGTGCTGCAGAAAACAAGTGCCTGGCCGCCGCGCGAGCGCGGCCGGCGGCCGGGTCGATCAGGCCTTGCCGCGCGCCAGCGGCAGGTCGGCCTGCTGCCAGGCTGCCACGCCCCCTTCCAGGAGGTGGACGCGGGTGAAGCCGGCCTTGACCAGCTGCTTCGCGGCATTGCCGCCCGCTACGCCAGTGCGGCAGACGATGACCACCGGCAGCTCCTTGGACTTGGCCAGCAGCTTGTGACCGGGATCGAACTGGCTCATGGCCAGGTGCCTGGAGCCGACGATGTGGCCCTTCTCGAAGTCGTTGTGCGCGCTGACATCGATGACCAGGGCGTCCTCGCGATTGATCAGCCGGGTCAGCTCGGCCGGGCTGATGCCCTTGTAGCCGCGGGTGAAGCGGGACATCTCGTTGGCCACCAGGGCGATACCGATGCCGACAAAAGCCAGGCTCAGGATCGGGTGATTGCCGATGAATTCGGGAAGCTGTTCGGAAAGCATTCTGGGTGTCGTCGCAACTTGTTGTGTGGGTTAGGGCTCAGGGCCTGGGGCCTAGGGCCTAGGGCTCAGGGCCTAGGGCTCAGCAAAGCAGGTTGACGCAAGGATGTGGCTTTGATGCTCTTACCTGAGCCCTGAGCCCTGAGCCCTGAGCCCTGAGCCCTGAGCCCTGAGCCCTGAGCCCTGAGCCCTGATCGGGCGCAGCGAGGGCGAGCCGCGCAGCGGCCGAACCCGGGCCCTGGAAAACCTACTCGCCCAGCGCCTCGCGCATGAACTCGGGCAGTACCAGGGCCGCCTTGTGGATGTCGGCGCTGTAGTACTGGGTCGCAAACGACTTGCTGTGTGCGCCGCGCTCGCGGAAGCCGGAGAGGTCGGCGCCCTTGCGTGCCATGGTGCAGCTCCACCAGCCGGTCGGGTAGGCCGGCTGGGGGAAGGGCAGGGTGCGCACCGCGGCGAAGCCGACCTGGCGCATCAGCTGGCGCATCGACTTGATCAGCGGCAGCTGGGTCAGCGGCGGCTCGCTCTGCTGGACCAGGATGCCGCCCTGGCGCAGGGCCTTGAAGCAGGTCTGGTAGAAGGCCTCGTTGAACAGCCCCTCGGCCGGGCCGACCGGGTCGGTCGAGTCGACGATGATCACGTCGATGCTCTCCGGCGCGGCGTTCTTCATGTAGGCGATGCCGTCATCGAACAGCAGCTGGGCGCGGGCGTCGCCATTGGCCTCGCAGAGCTCCGGGAAATACTGCTCGGCGACCCGGGTCACCCGCTCGTCGATCTCGACCTGGACGGCCTGCTCGACCTCGCGATGGCGCAGCACCTCGCGCAGGGTGCCGCAGTCGCCGCCGCCGATGATCACCACGCGCTTGGGATTGCTGTGGGTAAACAGCGCCGGGTGCGACATCATCTCGTGATACAGGAAATTGTCGCGGCTGGTCAGCATGATGCAGCCGTCCAGCACCATCAGGTTGCCCCAATCGGTGGTCTCGTAGATCTCGATCTTCTGGAACCGGGACTGTTCCTCGTGAAGCTTCTTCTTCACCCGGAAGCCGATCGCCGAGCCGGAGTAGCCGACTTCTTCGGTGTACCAGGACGGGGAGCTGCTCATGACGTGGCGACCGGGGGAAGCTCAAGGGGGCGGCGATTGTACCCGAAGGGCGCGCTCGGCACCGTCGCGGCTCTCGTGTCCGGATCATGACAGGATGAGACGCGCGACGACGGGAAGCCGGGCGGACGACTGGGTACACTACGCGCCCTTCCGGCCTGGAGCCCGCCCGTGAGCGATTGGAGCGTGCAACGCGCCCGCCGCACCTACTCCGTCCCCTACTGGGGCGAAGGCTACTTCGACATCGACGACCGCGGTCGCGCGCTGGCCTGTCCGCGCGGCGCCGAGGGGCCCTCGATCGTCATCGACGAAGTGGTCTCCGCCGCCCGCGAGCAGGGCTTGCGCCTGCCCTTGCTGCTGCGCTTCTCGGACATCCTGGGGGATCGCCTCAAGCGCCTGCAGGCGGCCTTCGCCCAGGCCATGCGCGACTGCGGCTATGGCGGCGGCTACACCGCCATCTACCCGATCAAGGTCAACCAGCATTTCGGCGTCGCCGGCGAACTGGCCGCGGCCGGCCGCGCTTCCGACTTCGGCCTCGAAGCGGGCTCCAAGCCCGAGCTGATGGCGGTGCTGGCGCTGTCCCGGCCGGGCGGCGTGATCATCTGCAACGGCTACAAGGACCGCGAGTACATCCGCCTTGCGCTCATCGGCCGCAAGCTGGGCCTCGAGACCTTCATCGTCATCGAGAAGGCCTCGGAGCTGGAGACGGTCATCGAGGAGGCCGCCGCGCTGGGCGTCAAGCCCGGGCTCGGCGTGCGCATGCGCCTGGCCACCCTCGGCGCCGGCAAGTGGCAGAACAGCGGCGGCGACAAGGCCAAGTTCGGTCTCTCGCCGCGCCAGCTGCTCGACCTGATCGAGCGCCTGCGCGCCGGCGGCCTGTCCGACTGCCTGCAGCTGCTGCATTTCCACATGGGCTCGCAGATCAGCAATGTGCGCGACATCGCCTCCGGCATGCGCGAGGCGACCCGCTACCTGGTCGAGGTCACCCGACTGGGCTGCCCGATCCGCTACATGGACGTCGGCGGTGGGCTTGGCGTCGACTACGAGGGCACCCGCTCGCGCGGCTACTGCTCGACCAACTACGGCCTCGACCAGTACGCCCACACCATCGTCCAGCCGCTGGCCGATGCCTGCGCCGAGCACGGTATCCCGGCGCCGCGTGTGCTGACCGAGTCGGGCCGCGCCCTGACCGCTCACCACGCGGTGCTGATCGCCAACGTGTCCGAGGTCGAGTTCGCGCCCCGCGGCGGTCTGCCGCCGGTGGGCGAGGGCGAGTCGGCCGCGCTGCGCCACCTGCGCGAGCTGCACGCGGCGCTCGACGAGCGCTCGGCGGTGGAGCTGTTCCACGATGCCCAGCATTACCTGGCCGAGGGCCAGTCGGCCTATGCGCTCGGCCAGCTCGACCTCGCCGAGCGGGCGCGCATCGACGACGTCTTCTACGCCATCGCCCACGGCGTGCGCACGCGGCTCAGCGCCGAGGAGAAGAGCCACCGGCCGCTGATCGACGAGCTCGACGAGCGCCTGGTCGACAAGTACTTCGTCAACTTCTCGGTGTTCGAATCGGTGCCCGACGTCTGGGCCATCGACCAGGTGTTCCCGATCATGCCGATCCACCGGCTCGACGAGCAGCCGGATCGTCGCGGCATCATCGCCGACCTGACCTGCGACTCCGACGGCCAGATCGACACCTACGTCGACAACGGCGAGCTGGACAGCGCCCTGCCGCTGCATGCGCCGGATGCCTCCGGCTACCGCCTCGGCTTCTTCATGGTCGGTGCCTATCAGGACACCCTCGGCGACATCCACAACCTGTTCGGCGATACCTCGGCGGTGAATGTCAGCCTGACCGGCGACGGCTACGCCCTGACCCGCTCGCGCCGCGGCGACACCTCGGACGTGATGCTCGACTACGTCGGCTACGACCTCGGCCAGTTGCGCGCCGCCTATCGCGAGAAGGTCGAGGCGGCCGCACTGGCCGAGGACGAGTCCGCGCGCCTGCTGCAGGCGCTAGAGGTCGGCCTCACCGGTTACACCTACCTGGCCGACGGACCCGGGTGACCGACGCGCCTGCCGGCCGCCAGGAACAGCGCCTGCGGGCGCGCTTCCGCTGGGCGGCCGGCTGGCTGCTGCTGCACGCCGGCGCCCACCTGCCGGCCCACTGGCGGCTGTTCCTGCACGCCGACGGCCCGCCCGAGGCGCAGCGCGGGATGGTCGAGGCGCTGCGCGAGATCCCGGTGCGCGGGCCGCTTGAGACCAGCCTGTGGGAGGTGATCGGCGCCTTCAGCCTGGTCTACGCCGTGTTGCTGGCCCTGCTCGGCGCCAGCGGCTGGATCCTTGCCCGCGAGGCACCGTCCGCTGCACTGCGCCGGCACGCCTGGCGCCACGCCTGGCTGCTCGGCGCTGCTGCCCTGTTGCTTGGCCTGATCCATCCGCTGCCGCAGCCGCTGCTGGCGGTGGGGGGAGGCGGCCTGCTCTTCCTGTGGGCAGCGCTGACCCGCCACGACCGCAGCGGCCATGCCCTGCATGGTTGATTGCCGCGTCGCCCGCGCAGCCCGGCTCCCGCGCGCAGCGCCATTCACCGCCAGGCAGTGGCCGTATGCCCTCTGCACATGCCCGCGGTGAGGGAGCACCGCGTACACTCGTCTTCGGCCCTTCACTCATCTGGAGCTCGACGCGTGGCGCCGTCTCCGCGCTCTGCCCACTCCCACTGGTTTCTGAGCCTCGCGACCGCCCTCGGCGGAGTAGTGCTTGCGCTGGCCCTGGGCCAGTACCACCTGCGCACCCTGGAGCGCGAGGATGACCGTGCGCTGGCCGACACCGCCCAGCGCTACGGGCAGGTTCTGCTGGCGCGCCTCGAGGCCAGCGCCCGGGTGGTGCGGGCGATGCAGACCCTGCTCTCCCTGGAGCCCGACCTCGATGCCGAAGCCTTCCGCCGGCGCGTGGAAGCGCTGCGCGTTCCGCAGAACTTCCCCGGCCTGCAGGCCGTCGGCTATGCCCCGCGCGAACGGGATCCCGATACGGGCGCCCTGCACTACCGATACACCCTGGTCACGCCGCTCAAGGGCAATGAGCGCCTGATCGGCCTCGATATCGCCACCCAGCCGGCCAACCTCGCGTCGCTCGAACTCGCTCGCGACACCGACGAGCCGGTGATGTCCGAGCCCTTCACCCTGGTGCAGCATGATCGACCGGGCGAGCAGTCCGACGGCGTGGTGATCCGGCTGCCCCTGTATGCCGGCGGCCTGCCGTCTCCCACCGAGCTGCAGTCCCGCCGCGCCCAGGAACTGGGTTCGATCGTGGTGTCCTTCCGTGTTTCCTCCCTGGTCGGCGCCAGCCTCGAGGCAGCCATCGACCAGGATCGTGGCTACGAGCTGCAGATCCGCGATGCCGACCAGCCCGAGGGCGCCGCGCCGATCTACTCCAGCGTCCTGGACGGAGTGGGCGCCGCCGGCGATCCTGATCGCCCGGCGGCCACGACGGAAGTGGGGTTCGGCGGCCAGGTGTGGCAGGTGCGGCTGCTGCCGAATGCCCAGTGGTACGCCGACAGCCGGCGGGAGGCGTACGTCGTTGGCGGCGGTGGCGTGGTGGCCGCCCTGCTTTTGGCCGGCTGGATCACCGCCCTGCTGCGCACCCGGGAGCGCGCCCAGCGACTGGCCGAGCAGCTTGCCTCCCGGGTACGGGATTCCGAGCAGCGTTTCCGCCGGCTCAGTGACCTGCTCCCGACCGCCACGCTGGTCGTGCGCCGCGACGATGGCGGCATCGAGTACATCAACCATGCCGGACGCCAGCTGCTGGCGCTCGAGGCAGAGGATCCACCGGGCAGCATCGATCGCTTCGGCCTCAAGCGGCAGACGCTGGCCGACTCGGCGCGGATCGACGAGGACGAGCGCACCGTCGAGCTGCAGGCGCTAGACGGCCGCAGCTTCCAGGCGGTCTGGCGCTGCGCCCCGCTGGGCGGCGCCGGCGACGGCGCCGACCACTGGCTGCTGCTGCTGGATGACGCTACCGAACGGCTGCAGCTGACCGCCCAGCTGCGCTACCAGGCCAGCCACGATGCGCTCACCGGTCTGCTCAACCGGCGCGAGTTCGATGCCCGGCTGCGCCGCGCCTGCGCCGGCACCCTGGCCGGCCTGGAGCGGGCGGTGCTGGTCTATCTCGACATCGACCAGTTCAAGCTGATCAATGACACCTGCGGCCACGCCGCCGGCGATCAGCTGTTGGCCAATGTCGGCGAGCAGCTGCGCAGCGAGGCAGGCGAGCGCTCCCAGGTGGCCCGCCTCGGCGGCGACGAGTTCGGCCTGCTGCTGGCCGAGACGCGGCCTGAAGCCTTCCGCGCCCGCGCGCAGGATCTTCTCGACAGCATCGCGGCCACGCCCTTCCTGTGGCAGGGCCGCGGTTTCGCGCTGACCGCCAGCATCGGCGCGGTGGCGTTCGATGCCGCCGACCGGCCGGACCCCGCCGAGCTGCTGGCGATCGCCGACACCGCCTGCTACCTGGCCAAGGAGGCCGGCCGCAACCGGGTCATGGTGCACAACGAGGACGAACAGGTCTCACACCGCCGGCGCAACGAGATGGACTGGGTCCAGCGCATCCGTGAGGCGCTCGCCGAGGATCGGTTCTGCCTGTACTTCCAGGAACTGCGCCCGCTCGGCCGGCAGGTCGGCGCGCCGCCGCATTTCGAGTTGCTGGTCCGGATGCGCGACCGCAGCGGCGCCATGGTGCCGCCCGGTGCCTTCATCCCCGCTGCCGAGCGCTTCGGGGTCATGCCCGAGGTCGATCGCTGGGTGGTGCGCACGGCGCTGGCCCGATTCGAGTCCCTGCATCCGCAGGGCGGAGAGATCGGCCTGTGCAGCATCAACCTGTCCGGCGCCACCATGGGTGACGAAAGCTTCCCCGGCTTCCTGCTCGCCGAGCTCGCCCGCGCCGAGCTGGCCCCGGACAAGCTCTGCTTCGAGATCACCGAGACCTCGGCGGTCTCCAACTTCAATCAGGCCTCCGCATTGATCGGGGCCCTGCGCCAGCTCGGCTGCAAGGTCGCGCTGGACGACTTCGGCGCCGGCATGTCCTCGTTCGCCTACCTGAAGAACCTCCCGGTCGATTACCTGAAGATCGAC
The DNA here is from genome assembly GCF_023156535.1 of Pseudomarimonas salicorniae. Taxonomy (GTDB): domain Bacteria; phylum Pseudomonadota; class Gammaproteobacteria; order Xanthomonadales; family Xanthomonadaceae; genus Pseudomarimonas; species Pseudomarimonas salicorniae. Next base: position 585,663 of record NZ_JALNMH010000001.1, read on the forward strand.
GGCAGCTTCATCCGTGACCTGGTCAACGACGAGCTCAGCCAGTCGATCGTTGCGGCGATCACCAAGGTCGGCCACCAGGTGGGCACCGGGGTCATCGCCGAGTTCGTCGGCAGCGAGGAAGCGATCGACCTGCTCCGCGAAATGGGCGTCGACTACGCCCAGGGCTTCGGCGTGCACGTTCCGGAAATCATCCCGGCCCATGCCTCGCTGAGCAGCGACCTGCCCTGATCTGGCCAGGCCGGCGCGGGGCGGCGACAATGCCGCCGGATCCTTGTGGAGTGTGGCGATGGCGCAGGCGGAGGCGGGGTTCATCGGGCTCGGAGCCATGGGCGGGCCGATGGCCGGGCATCTGGCGGCCGCGGGCCGGCTTGCCGTGGTCGGCAACCGCAGCCCCGGGCGCGTCGTGGAATGGTCGCGCAAGCTCGAGGTGAAGGGCGCCACCACCGCGGCCGATTTCGGGTCCTGCTCCGTCATCATGCTCTGTGTCGGCGAAGATCACGACGTGCTGGAGAACGTCGACGCGCTCGGCCGCGTGCTGGCCGCGGGAAGCCTCGTCATCGATCACAGCACGACCTCGGTCGAGGCGGCCAGGGAGGCCGGCAGGCGGCTGGCCGCGCACGACATCGACTTCCTTGATGCGCCGGTCAGCGGTGGCGTCGAGGGCGCCCGCAACGGCCGGCTTTCAGTGATGGTCGGCGGCACGGCCGAGGTGCTGGCCCGGGCCGAGCCGTTCCTGTCCTGCTATGCCGCGCGGATCGCCCACATGGGCGGGCAGGGCAGCGGACAGGCGACCAAGGCGGTGAACCAGGTGATGGTGGCCGGCATCAACGAGGCGGTCAGCGAGGCATTGGCGCTGGGTGAGAAGCTGGGCCTCGCGGCCGAAGACCTGCTGCCGACCCTGATGGCCGGCGCCGCCGGAAACTGGTTCCTCGACAAGCGCGGCGGCACGATGATGCGCTCGGAGTTCAACCCCGGCTTCAAGTGCGCGCACATGGCCAAGGACCTGCGCATCGCCGAAGCGATGGCCGGGTCGTTGGGCATTGCCCATCCGGTACTGGCCCAGGCGCGGCGCGACTATGAACTGCTGCAGGGCCATGGTCACGGCGATCTCGACACCTCGGCGCTGATCCTGCTCAAACGTACCGCCGGCCGGGATTAGGCGGGGCGTGCTCCCCAGCGCCACAGGCAGCTTGTAAGCTCGGGGGCCTCATCCAAGGAGGCCTGTCGTCATGCGTCGATTTGCCAGCGCGCTGTGTGCCCTGACCGCCTGTGCCGTGGCGACCGCGGGCGATCCACTGCCCACCGGATTGCGCCTGATGGACGTCGTCTCGGGGCTGACCCAGCCGCTGGGTGTCCGCCACGCTGGCGATGCCCGGCTGTTCGTCATCCAGCAGAACGGTCAGATCCGGATCGTCTCCAACGGCGTGCTGCAGGCAACGCCCTTCCTCAACATCAATGCGGCCAGTGGCGGCACCGCCCCCGCGCTGGGCTTCAGCAGCGGGGGCGAGCGCGGACTGCTCGGCCTCGCCTTCGACCCGGACTACGCCAGCAATGGCCGCTTCTTCATCTATTTCACCGACGGGGCCGGCGACACCGTCGTCGCCCGCTACCAGCGCTCGGCAGCCGACGCCAACCTCGCCGACCCGAGCAGCGGCCAGGTGGTGCTGCGGATCGACCAGGATTTCTCCAACCACAATGGCGGCGACCTGCATTTCGGCCTCGACGGCATGCTCTACATCGGGCTCGGCGACGGCGGCAGCGGGAATGACCCCTGCAACCGGGCCCAGACCCTGAACCCCGCGGACCTGGTCGGCGCCAGCAGCGGCGGCAACGGCAGCGACTGCCCCGCCGATCCGGCCTTCCTCAACAGCGGCGGCGATCCGGATTCCCGCGCCCTGCTCGGCAAGATGCTGCGCATCGATGTGTCCACCGGCGGCACCGGCAACGAGCGCTGCGGCGCCGGTGGTTCGCAGACCGGCTACGGCATCCCGGCCGACAATCCCTACGCGACGGCCGACGGCGTCTGCGACGAGGTCTATGCCAGCGGCCTGCGTAACCCTTATCGCTTCAGCGTCGACCGGCAGACCGGCGACCTGTGGATCGGCGATGTCGGCCAGGGCGCCCGGGAAGAGGTCGACCTGCTGCCGGTGGGTTCCGGCGGACTCAACTTCGGCTGGCGCTGCCGGGAGGGCTTCATCGCGACGCCCGGCATCACCTGCACGGCGCCACCGGCCTTCACCGATCCGGTCTACGACTATCCCCGCACCGTGGGCCGGTCGATCACCGGCGGCTTCCGCTACCGCGGACCCGAGACCAGCTGGCAGGGGGCCTACGTGTTCGCCGACTTCGTCGACGGCCGCTACTTCGTGGCCGACCCGGCGTCGACCGGACTCGGCTATGCCGAATGGCGCCAGGGCGGCAATCCCTCAGGCTTCGGCGAGGACAGCAGCGGTCGCCTCTACGCCGCGGACTACGGCGGCTGCTTGCGCGAGGTCACCCGCGAGGTTCTCCTGCGCGCCGGCTTCGAGGCCCGAGCCTGCCCCTGATCCGGGGTGGGATCCGCAGCGCCGATGGCGCGCCCGCGCGGCGCGGGTCTGCGCTCAGCGTCCCGGTTCGCGGATGGCGATGGCCTGGACGCCGGAGCGTTCGAGGGTCGACTTGGCATCGTCCAGCTCGCGCAGCGAGGCGAACGGGCCGAGCATGACCCGGTGCACGGTCTGGCCGCTGGCCGCGGTGGTCGGCTCGACCCGGGCGATCAGCCCGGTGAAGGCGATCGCCGCCTTGATCTCCTCGGCGCGGCGCGGATCGCTGAACGCGCCGGCCTGCAGCAGCAGGCGTTCGGCCGGTTCGGCGGGCTTCTCCGGCTCGGCCTTGGCCTGGGCACTCAGCTCGGCGTCCGGGATCACCACCTCGCGACCGGGCAGCACGGTGTAGAAGTCGTACTTCGGCTTCTTCTCGGCCGGCTGGCCCTTCTGCGCCACCGGCGCCTCGGGTTCCGGCGGGGTGGTCGCTGCGGGGTTGGGGCGCGGCAGCAGCTTGCTGGCGTCGATGCCGTCGCGGACCAGCACGATCACCGCAATGCCCAGCCCGAGCAGCAATCCGGCCAGCAGCCACACCCAGCCCGGGGTGCGCCGCTCACCGTGGCGTCTGGCCTGGGTCTTCGGGCGGCGGGCGGCCATTACATGCTCTCCGGAGCGCCGACGCCGAGCAGCTTGAGGCCGTTGGCGATCACCTGGCGCACGCCGACGCACAGGCCCAGTCGCGCGTTGCGCAACTCTTCCTCCGGCACGAGGATCGGCAGCGCGTTGTAGTAGCTGTGGAAGGCGCCGGCCAGCTCGCGCAGGTAGTTGGCGAGGATCTGCGGACCGCGCTGGTCGGCGGCGGCCTCGATGATCTCCGGGAAGCGCATCAGCTCATCGAGCAGATCCAGCTCCTGCGGCTCGGTGAGGCGGGCGCGGGCGGCGTCGGAGGCGGTGCGGTTGTATGACCAGTGCTTCTCGGCCAGCTGCCGGAACAGCGCGCAGATGCGCGCGTGGGCGTACTGGATGTAGTAGACCGGATTGTCGTTGGAGTGGCTCTTGGCCAGCTCCAGGTCGAAGTCCAGATGCTGGTCATTGCTGCGCATCACGTAGAAGAAGCGCGCGGCGTCCGAGCCGACTTCCTCGCGCAGCTCGCGCAGGGTGACGAAGCTGCCGGCGCGGGTCGACATCTGCACGCGCTCTGCGCCGCGGAACAGGATGGCGAACTGCACCAGGCGGATCTCGATGCGCTCCGGGTCGAGGCCGAGACCCTGGGCCGCCGCCTTGAGCCGGGCGATGTAGCCGTGGTGGTCGGCGCCGAAGATGTAGATCGCGCGGTCGAAGCCGCGCTCGAACTTCGACAGCAGGTAGCCAAGGTCGGAGGCGAAATAGGTGGTGACGCCGTTCTCGCGGCGGACCACGCGGTCCTTGTCGTCGCCGAACTCGGTGGCACGGAACCACAGCGCTCCGTCCTGCTCGTACAGGTGGCCCTTGCTCTGCAGCGTGTCGATGGCGCGGTCGACATAGCCGTCGACCATCAGCGAGCGTTCGGAGAAGAAATTGTCATGGTTGACGCCGAAGCCGGCGAGGTCGTCGCGGATGTCGGCAAGGCACCAGTTGAGGCCGGCCTCGAACACCTTGCGGTAGCCCTCTCCCAGCAGCTCCTTGGCCCGGGCGATCAGGCCATCGACGTGGGCTTCCTTGTCGCCGCCCTCGGACTCGTCGGCCGGCAGGCCCTCGGTGATCTCGAACGCGCCGCGGCGCAGCGCATCGCCCTCCTTGGCGCGCAGCGCGCGGGCGATCTCGACCACGTAGTCGCCCTTGTAGCCGTTGTCCGGAAAGCGCACGTTGACGCCGCCCAGCTCGTGGTAGCGCAGCCAGATGCTGACCGCGAGGATGTCCATCTGCCGGCCGGCATCATTGACGTAGTACTCGCGCTGCACGGTGTGCCCGGCGGCTTCCAGCAGCGAGGCCACCGAGGCGCCGTAGGCGGCACCACGGCCGTGGCCGACATGCAGCGGTCCGTTCGGGTTGGCCGAGACGAACTCGACGGTGACCGATTCGCGGCTGTCCTTCTCGGCCGCGCCGTAGCGCTCGCCCATCTCGCCCACGCGGCGCAGGATGCCCAGCTTGCAGCTCGCGTTGAGGGTGAAGTTGATGAAGCCTGGCCCGGCGATCTCGACCTTGGCCACGTGCTGGGCACGCGGCAGGGTATCGACGATCATCTCGGCCAGCTCGCGCGGCTTGCGCCCGGTCGGCTTGGCCAGCAGCAGGGCCACGTTGCAGGCATAGTCGCCGTGCTCGCGTGAGCGCGCACGCTCGATCACGAACTCGGGTTCGGTCTCGAAGGCGAGGCGGTCGGCGCGGCGCAGGTCGAGCAGCGCCTGCAGCACCAGTTCACGCAGATGGTCTTTCACGGCGGCAGGTTTCCAGGGCAGAGCCGCCCATTGTAGCGCGCAGGGCCGGCCCGGGCGGGCCCCGGGGAGCCGAATCCCGCCGGACTGTCACGGAACCGCAAGATATCCGAAATAACCTTTTCGACCTCGGCGTCCGGTACTCGGGCGCATTGCAAGGTTGGAGAGAACAATGGGCCGCACGTCCCGGACACCGCGCATCGCGGCGTCCCTTCTGCTGGCAGGCTTGACCGCCTCGTCCCTTCCTGCCCTGGCGCAGCAGGCGCTGTCCGAGCGGCTGATCACGCTGCGCGGCGAGGTCGAGCAGCTGAACAGTGAGCTGGAATTGCTCCGCGAGGAGCAGCGCACGGTGCTGGCGGGCCTCAATGCCCAGCGCGCCGAGCTGAGCGCCAGCGTCGACCGCCAGCAGCTGCTGGCCCGCGACGCCGAGGCCAAGCGCGATGCCGCGCTGGAGGAATCCACCGCCCGCGGCGCCGAGGCAGGCAGCCTGAGCCCGGCGCTGTTTTCGGCCATCGACCAGCTGATCAACCAGATCCGCGGCGGTCTGCCGTTCAAGATCGAAGAGCGCGTCGCCGCGCTCGAGGCGCTGCGCGGGCAGATCAACAACGGCTCGATGCCGCCGGCGCGCGCTGCGAATCGGCTGTGGGCCTTCTACGAGGACGAACTGCGCCTGACCCGCGAGACCGGCCTGCACAACCAGACCATGGAGGTCGGCGGTGAACGCGTGCTGGCCGAGGTGGTCAAGGTCGGCAGCATGGCGCTGTACTTCCGCACCCCGGACGGGCGCTTCGGCCAGGCGGTCCGTGGCGGCAACGGCTGGCAGTTCGTGGTAGCCGAACCGGCCGACGCCCAGCGGCAGATCGCCGATCTGTTCGAGGCCCAGCGCAAGCAGATCAAGCAGGGCCTGTTCACCTTGCCCCAGCTGGCCGTCGCCGGAGGTGGCCGATGAACGCCCGCCTCGGCCTGCTTCTCGGCCTCGCCTTCGCCGCGCCGGTCCTGGCCCAGGACGCCGCGCCGGTCACGACGCCCACAGCGGCCATCGAGTCGCCGGCGCCGCAGGTGTCGATCGAGGACGCCTACAAGAAGGAGTTCGCCTTCCTCGAGGCGCAGAAGCGTGAGCTGCAGCGGCGCATCAGCCAGATCCGTGGCGAGTTCGAAAAGGACCGCGCCCGCCTGGAGTCCGAGGTCGCAGCGCTCGAGGCCGCCGTACTCGCCGCGCAGTCGCGCGCCGAGCAGGCCCAGGACGCCCTGGCCCGCGCCGAGCAGCAGGGCCAGGCCAGTGTCGACAACCAGGACCTGGTCACCGCCACCCTGGAGCAGGCCAGATCGACGCTGGGCGGGCTGGGCGTCGAGGGGCTCAATGACGACGCCTTCGTGGCCCGGCCGGAGGCCGAGCGGCTGCAGGCTATGTTCGCCCAGGCCGACCGCCAGCTGGCCGCCCTGCAGAGCGTGCGCCGCGAGCCGGGAAGCTTCTACCTGGCCGACGGCAGCGAGGTGCAGGGCACCCTGGTGCACTACGGCAACGTCGCCACCTTCGGCGTCAGCGATGCCGGCAGCGGTGCCCTGGCGCCCGCCGGGGGTGGCCGTTTCAAGCTGTGGAATGCGCCGACTGCCGAAAGCGCCGCAGCGCTGGCCAACAAGCAGCTGCCGTCGGCGATCAACGCCTTCGTCTACGACAACGCATCGATCGCAGTCTCCGAGCCCGAGGCCAAGACCGTCTGGGGCGAAGTCCAGAAGGGTGGCGTGATCGGTTACGTGATCCTGCTGCTGGGCGCGGTCGCCATGCTGCTGGTGGTGCTGCGTGCGCTGTTCCTGCAGAACGCCGGGGCCTCGATCGGCAACATCCTCGATGCCGTGACCCCGGCGGTGAAGGCGCGCAAGCCCGATGAGGCGATCAGCGCCGCCAAACGCTTCAAGGGCTCGGCCGCGCGCGTGGTCACCGCCGCGCTGCGCAACGTCGACCGCGAGCGCGAGCACCTCGAGGACATCGTTTCCGAGTCGATCCTCCACGAATCCACCCGACTCAACCGCTTCGGCAGCGTCATCACCATGATCGCCGCGGTCGCCCCCCTGCTCGGCCTGCTCGGCACCGTGACCGGCATGATCCAGACCTTCGACGTCATCACCGAGTTCGGCACCTCCGATCCCAAGCTGCTTTCAGGCGGCATCGCGACTGCCCTGGTCACCACCGAACTGGGCCTGATCGTGGCGATTCCCTGCCTGCTGCTGGGCAACCTGCTGGGTGGCTGGGCCGACCGGATCAAGGACGACATGGAGAAGGCTGCCCTGCGCACCATCAACCTCTACAAGGACGTTCGCGGCCTCGCCGCCTGAACGTCGGTGGAGGCCACACGGCCATGAGCAGCCCTCTTACCCATCCCGGTGGCCTGTTCGATCAGGTCAGCGCCTATCTGGCCAGCGGCGGCTATGTCATGCCGCCCCTGGTCATCATCACCCTGGTGCTCTGGTATGCACTTGGCGCGCGCTGGGCGCTGCTGCAGCGCGGCAGCCAGAAGAACGTGCGCGTGCTGCTGCGCAAGTACTCGCAGGGACGCGGCAAGGCCCCGGAAGGCATCGTCGACCAGGCCATCGTCCACGGCCTGAGGCTGCGGGACGAGGGGCAGGCGCCGCTGCGCCGCTATCTGGACGACGCTTTCGCCGACTACGAGGCGCGCATCAAGCGCTTTGCCAGCACGGTGACGACCATGGTCGCCATCGCCCCGCTGCTCGGCCTGCTCGGCACCGTCGCCGGCATGATCGAAACCTTCGATTCGCTGGGCGACATGAGCCTGTTCTCGCAGTCCGGCGGCATCGCCGGCGGCATCGCCACCGCCCTGTTCACCACCCAGATGGGCCTGGTCGTCGCCGTGCCGGGCGTCATCTGCAAGGCGCTGCTCGACCGCCGCCAGCATCAGATCGAGATCGACCTGGCGCAGATCAAGGATCTGCTGACCAGCAACACGCACCTGGACCAGGACGCCTAAGCCATGCTCCGCCGTCGCCCGCGCGCCAGCACCGACACCACGGTCGATCTCACCCCGATGATCGACATGACCTTCATCCTGCTGATCTTCTTCATGGTCTCGACGACCTTCGTCAAGGACATGAAGATCGACCTCAACCGGCCGGGCGCGCAGAGCCAGAGCGTGGCCTCGACCAAGGCGATCCGGATCTACATCGACCGCCAGGGCGAGACCTATCTCGAGGGTGAGCCGATCCGCAGCTGGGTGATCCAGAGCCGTGTGCGCGACCAGCTCTCGGGCATGACCCAGAAGTCGGTGCTGGTGGTGACCGACGCCAACGTGCCCTCGCAGAAGCTGATCGACGTAGTCGACGCCGCGCGCCTCGCGGGCGCCGAGGACGTCGGTGTCGCCACCGTGGCCGAGGCCGGGGAAGGCTGAGCGATGAACCCGCTGCGCAATCCGCGACTGGTCGGCGGCGCGAGCGCGGCGCTGGGCCTGATCCTGGTCATGACCCTCGTGCTCACCATGAACACCCAGCTTGCGCGGCCCGATGACGACGCCGGCAGGGCCGCCAGCAGCATCGACGTGGTGAAGAAGGAAAAGCCGCCGCAGCCCGAGCCGGTCAAGCGCCCCGAGCCGCCCAGGCGCAAGCCGCAGCGCAACGCGCCGGCACCCCTGGTCGGCCTCGACTCCGGCCTTGCCGGCCTCAGCTTCGGTCTGCCCGGCTTCGACGCCAGCGAGCTGGACCTCGGCAAGGGCCTGCTCGGTGATTCCGGCGACGTGGTGATGACCGACGACTCGGTCGACGTGCCGCCGCGACCGATCGTCCAGGCGCCGATGGCCTATCCCTCGCGGGCCAAGGCCAGCGGCGTCACCGGCTATGTCGTGCTCAGCGTCCTGATCGGGCCGACCGGCCAGGTGGAGAAGGTCAAGGTGTTGGAGTCGCAGCCCTCCGGGGTTTTCGACGATGTCGCAGCGGCCGGCGTACAGGGCTGGAAATTCGAGCCGGCCCAGTACAAGGGCGAGAACGTCCGCGTCTGGGCCAAGCAGCGGGTGAGGTTCGATCTGTCATGAGCGACGTGACCACCTCCGCTGTAGGAGCCAGCTTGCTGGCGATCCACACCTGCCGATCGGAGCGTTCGCCAGCAAGCTGGCTCCTGCGGGGCATGCGTGTGGCCATGATCGCGTTCTGTCTGAGCATCGCCTTGCCCGCGCTGGCCCAGGATGAAGTCGACTACGTCGAGCTTGCCGCTGTGCTTGCGCGCGACGGCGAAATGGAGCGCGCCGAAGAGGCGCTGCGCAACGTCGATCTCGACGCCGAGGGCGTCGATCTGGCCAAGTACCACACCGTGCGCGGCCTGGTCGCCATGGAGCGCCAGCAGCTCGAGACCGCCGCCGAGGCCTTTGGCGCTGCCTTCGCGGCTGGCGAGACGGATCCGCTGATCCACCTGTATCGCGCCCAGGCCCTGTTTGGCCTCGATCGCTACGCCGATGCGATTGCCGCCATCGAGCAGGCCGGCGAGCCGGTCGAGGGCCTGTCCGGCGCCTGGCTGATGCGCGCCCATGCCGAGTGGATGCTGGATCGCCGGCAGGCGGCGATGGACACCCTGCGCGAGGCCAGCGGCCGTTTCCCCTCGAACACGTCGTTCCAGCGCCGTCAGGTGTTCTACCTGATCGAGGCCGGGCTGTATCAGGAAGCCGCCGAGCTGGGCCGCGACTATCTTTCGCGGGTCGAGGGCAAGCCGGAGGACTTCGTCGCCATCGGCACCGCCCTGCGCCGCGCGCGCAGCTTCGACGAGGCGCTGCAGTTCCTGGAGGCCGCCCGCCTTGCGCACCCCGAGGACGGCAATATCGGCAAGGCGCTGGCGCAGACCTGGCTGGAGAAGGGCAACGCCTACGCTGCCGCCGAGATCCTCGCCATCGAGGCCGAGCGCGAGCCCGCCCTGCTGGCCGAAGCCGCCGAGCTGTTCCGCCGCGCCGGGCATCCGATGCGCGCGCTCATGCTCAATGCCCGCATCAGCGACAGCGAGCGCAAGCTCAAGCAGCGCGTCGGCATCCTGGTCGAGCTCGGCCGCTTCGAGCAGGTCGCCGGCATGGAGGCCGCGCTGTACCGCGCCGGTCTGCTCGCCGACGAGGACATCCGCTATGCGCTGGCCTACGCGCACTTCCGCGGCGGCAACTTTGAGGCGGTCGAGCGCCATCTCTCGGCGCTCAAGCGCCCTGAGCTGTTCCGCAAGGCCACCGAACTCCGCCGCCTGATGCAGGACTGCGCCGACGCGCGCTGGACCTGCGCGTGACCCTCCAACGGACTGATCGATGAAATGCCCCGCACTCGCTTTGGCCGCGCTGGCGCTGGCCACCCGCCTGGCGCTGGCCGCTGACCCGGCCGAGGTATCGATCTACCTGTTCGATGACGTCACCCCCGTCGCCGACGTCGAGGTGCTGGTCGACGGCAAGCTGCTCGGCCGCACCAGCGAGGCCGGTGCCATCGCGCTGACCCTGCCCGCCGGCGCGCGCACCGTGGTGCTGCGCAGGGGCTCGGAAGAATTGCTGAACCTGCCGCTGGAACTGCAGGAGAAAGAGAACGCCCAGCTGATCGCGACCCTGCAGCCGAACGCCGCCCCGCGGGTGGTGATCGAAAGCTCTCACCGCGACGGCAGTGCCGCGATCGGGGCGCCGCAGCCGGAAGCCGCCGGCCCGCCGGGCCAGCTGTCCGGTCGCATCATCAACACCGAGAACGGCACGCCGATTGCCAATGCGCGGGTCTACGTCAGCGGCACCCCGCTCGACATCGTCACCGATGCCGAGGGCAACTTCAGCGCCGAGCTGCCCTCCGGCGACTATTCGATCTCGATTATCGCCGCCAACTTCAGCACCCTCACTCTCGACGGCGTGAAGATCACTGCCGGCGAGACCACCCAGCGTCCAATCGAACTGACCCCGGCCGGCTTCGAGCTGCCCGAGTTCGTGGTGCTGGAGCCCTTCGTCGAGGGCTCGCTGGCGGCGTTCGTCGAGGAGAAGCGCAGTTCGTCCGCGGTCGCCGATATCCTAGGCGCGGAACAGATCTCCCGCGCCGGCGACTCCGACGCCGCCGGCGCGCTCAAGCGCGTCACCGGCCTGACCCTGGTCGATGGCAAGTTCGTCTACGTGCGTGGCCTCGGCGAGCGCTACTCCTCGGTCCTGCTCAACGGCGCGCAGATTCCCAGCCCGGACCCAACCCGGCGCGTCGTCCCGCTCGATCTGTTCCCCACCGAGATCCTCCAGGGCATCGTGGTGCAGAAGACCTACACCGCCGACATGCCCGGCGAGTTCGGCGGCGGCACCATCCAGTTGCGCACCCGCGGCGTGCCGGACAGCTTCCTGCTCAGGGCCTCGCTGGGCATCGGCTATGCCGACGGCACCACCGGCGAGGACGGCCTGACCTATGCCGGCGGCCATCGCGACTGGACCGGCAGGGACGATGGCACCCGCGAAGCCCCGGCGAACCTGCTTGGCCCCGCGCTGCCCAGCGATCCTGCAGAGCTGGAGGCGCTCGGTGAGGAGCTGGCCGGGCGCGGGTTCGGCGTGTTCGAGCGGCACATCGGTGCGAACAGCAGCGCCTCGTTCTCGGTGGGCGATGATTTCCGCTTCGATGACGCGGGCTGGAGCCTCGGCTACATCGCTGCCTTCCGGCACAGCCAGAGCTGGGATACGCGCGACGAGCAGCGCAACGGCTTCAGCGTGCTGGGCAACGGCACCCTGATCCCGCTCAGCGCGTTCGAGCGGCGCAAGACCGAGCGGGCGATCGACGCCGGGCTGTTCTTTTCCACCGGACTCAAGATCGGCGAGCACCACGACATCGTCGGCACCGCCTTCCAGGTTCGCCAGACGATCGATGAGACCCAGATCGACGAGGGCCTGCTGGGCTCGGGCAATATCGAGCGTCAGTTCGCGCTGGAGTGGGTGGAGAACGAACTGACTACCAAGCAGCTCGGCGGCGAACATTCGCTGGTCGGGCTGGGCGGAATGGTCGTGTCCTGGCAGGTCACCGACTCGCGCGCGGTCAGGTACTCGCCCTTCACTCGTGAGTACGGCTTCTCCCTCGACGAGGAGTTCGGTGAGTTCTTCTACAACGGGCAGAACTTCATCCGCTTCGAGGATCTGGTCGACGATGCCGGGCAGGGCCGCTTCGACCTCAAGTGGCCGTGGCGCTTCAACGACACCGACAGCCTCACCCTGATGGCTGGCGTGGACAAGGTGGAGCGCGAGCGCCGATCGTCCATCGAGCGGTTCGCCTTTCGTGGCGGTCGCGTCAACAACGCTACCGATATTCGCGACGTTCTGTTGCCTGACCGTATCGGCCCGGACCGCAGCCAGCTGCGCCTGCAGCGCTCGACCCTGTCCACCGATGCCTACACGGCCTCGCAGACGCTGGATGCGTTCTATCTGAGCAGCGATCTGGTCTGGGGCGACTGGCGCGTGAACCTGGGCGTGCGCGAAGAGCGCAATGACCAGGAGGTGATCACCCAGCCGCTGTTCGGCAGCGCGGGCGTGCCGCCGGTTGTCGGCAGCATCGAGGCCACCGATCGACTGCCTTCAGGCTCGGTCACCTGGGCCTACACCGAGAAGGCCCAGCTGCGCCTTGGCTACAGCAGGACCGTGTCGCGGCCCGACTTCCGCGAGCAGTCCGAAGCGCCCTTCATCGACCCTCAGCTGGACATCCGCGTGCAGGGCAACCCGGACCTGAAGGCAGCCGTTGTGGAGAGCCGCGACCTGCGCTGGGAGTACTACTTCACCCCGACCGAAAGCTTCTCGGTGGCTTACTTCGAGAAGGACTTCGTCAACCCGATCGAGCTGGTCCGCATCCCGGCCTCGGGCGAGCTGCTCGGCATCCGCAATGCCGCCTCGGCTACCAACCGTGGTGTCGAGTTCGACCTGTACAAGTCGTTGGGTGAGGTGTCCGCCATCAACTGGCTGCCCGGCTGGCTGAAGGGGCTGCCCTGGGCGGATCTCTATATCGGTGGCAACTACGCCTATATCGATTCCGAGATCGACCTCGGCGACAACCAGGGCACCCAGACCAACGCGCGCCGGCCACTTCAGGGGCAGTCGCCCTATGTCGGCAACCTCAGTCTGTCCTATCTGCATCCGGAGGGGGATGTCGAGGCAACCCTGCTCTACAACGTGTCCGGCGAGCGCATCTCCCAGGTCGGCGACTCGGGGGTGCCCGACATCTACGAGCAGCCGTTAAAGCAGCTCGACTTCACGCTCAGCAGCCAGCTGCCCTGGGAAGGCTGGAAGGCCAAGCTGCGGCTGCGCAACATTCTCGATCCCGAGGCGCGCTACAGCGTCGGCAGCGAGACCTCGCGCAGCTTCCGCAAGGGTCGTGAGATCAACCTGAGTGTCGAGTGGCGCTACTGACGCCGGCCGCCTGTCATGGGGCGGTCATCTTCCTGCAGGATTCCTGAAAGACCCGCGAAGTAAGGTGCGCCCGGTGTCGGCGGAGGCCGGCCAGTCTCCCAACGAAACTCGAGGTTCATCCCATGACCAAGCTTCGCAAGTCGCTGCTCGCGGCTGCCTGCACCTTCGCCCTTGCCGGCCAGGCCGCGGCCGTCCACATCAACGAGTCCTTCGACGGTGCCTGGGTCGATCCCTCGGCCGCCGGCAACCAGAAGGGCCTGATGGTCGACTACATCCCCAGCGCCAACACCTTCTTCTTCGCCTTCTTCACCTATGACGGCGCCGGCGACCAGCTGTGGACGGTGGGTGCCTTCGAGGTGCAGGACGGCGTGCGCGACTACACCGTGCCGGTGGAAGTCGTGACCGGCGGTCGCTTCAGCGAAGGCGGCAACCCGACCGGAGCGCCGATCGGCAGCGTCGACATCTCGGTCAACTGCGGCGCGATCAACCTCGACTTCACCCCCGCTTCCGGCGTGTCGCTGACCGCCGCCAGCTACAGCTTCGAGCCGAGCCTTGGCCTCGACAAGCTGAGCTCGGGCGAGTGCAACACCCCGGTCAACGACTGCCCGGCAGGCACCACCGCCGAGGGCGACCGCTGCGCCCTGCCGAGCAGCATCAGCAACAACCTGATCCTGCCGGCCGGCAAGACCTATGTGGTCAATGGCCGTGTCTCGGTCGAGTCCGGCGGCAAACTGAGCATCGCCCCGGGCGTGACCGTGGTCGGCGGCGCCCAGGCCACCGCGCCGAACTTCATCTCGGTCAAGCAGGGCGGCCAGATCTACGCCAACGGCACCAAGGACCAGCCGATCACCTTCACCGGGCCGGAAGCCGTGCCGGGTTCCTGGGCCGGCATCGTGATCGCCGGTCGCTCGATCTGCAACGACGCCACCGCCAACCAGCCCTGCCAGTTCGAGGCCGTGCCGGACATCACCTATGGTTCCTCCACCGCCCCGGTGCTGGACGACAATTCGGGCGTGCTGCGCTACGTGCGCATCCGCTGGGCCGGTCAGCAGATCGCTCCGAACGAAGAGCTCAACTCGCTGACCCTGCTCGGCGTCGGCAACGGCACCGTGCTGGAGTACGTGCAGGTCGACGGCGGCCTGGACGACGGCTTCGAGATGTTCGGCGGCAGCGTCAATGGCCGCTATCTGGTCTGCTCGAACATGGGCGACGACTGCTTCGACTTCGACCAGGGCTACAACGGCAAGCTGCAGTTCGGCCTCGGCTTCCAGGGCAGCAACCCCGACCTGACCTCGGACTCGAACGGCTTCGAGACCGACAATGACAGCAACAACAACGACAAGCAGCCGCGCACCACGCCGAAGGTGGCCAACTTCACCATGGTCGGCACCCCGAGCGGCACCCGCGACGGCATGCGCATCCGCCGCGGCGCGGGCGGCAACTACGTCAACATGGTGGTGACCGGCTACACCCGCAGCTGCCTCAACCTGGACGATGCCGGCACCTTCGGCCTGGGCACCGCTTCTGCCCAGGGCGAGCTGTTCACCATGACCAACAGCTTCATCGGCGGCTGCACCGGCAACACCTTCGACGACGCCTCGGGCGACCCGTACGCGGTGTCTGCCTGGTACAACGCTGGCACGGGCAACCAGAGCGGCAATCCGCAGCTCGACGGCTTCCTGCCGGCGGCGGGCTCCCCGGTGCTGAGCGGCGGCGGCGTGCTGGCCGACGGCTTCTTCCAGCCGACCGCATACCGCGGTGCCTTCGGCCCGGGTGAGAACTGGACCAAGGACTGGACCGTCAACCTGCCGAACCAGTAAGCGTCAAGGCCGTCGCGACAGGGAAGCCGCCGCGGATCGGGTAGTACGGTCGGGGCGCTCTTCGGAGCGCCCCGTTTCGTTTTCGGCTGTGCCCAGGGGCGCGTGCCGGCGTGGGTGCGCCAGGCGATGCCTCAGGGCGCCAGGGAATAGGCCGAGAAGGCCTCGACCACGGCCTGCCCGTTGCGCGGGCCGCGGCCATTGAACTGCTCGCGCAGGGCGCTCGCCACCTGGCGCAGGCGCTCGGCATTGCCCTCCTTGGCCGCGGCGAAGGTGTCGCGCCCGATATCCGAACAGAAGCGGTGAAGTTCGAAGAAATAGCGCTCCTGCCCGTCGCTGAGGAAGCCGAGGCAGGGCTGTGCCGACTGCTCCGCATCCAGCGAGCGTCCACTGCGCATCTCGCGCTCCTGGCACAGCCGGCTGGCGCTCTCGGCCAGCCATGGGAAGGCCTCGCCGACATTGGCGGTATCGAGGTCCGAAGCCATCTGCGCCAGCTCCACCGCGCGCACCGCGCTCGGATCCTCGCGCCACCAGGGGAACTCGCGATCAAGGAACAGCGGCAGCTGCGGCGCCAGTGCGCCGGCGGTGGTGACCACCTCGGCGGTGTTGAACTCCCCCGGCGGCGGGGTCGGCCGCGGATCGAAGGTCGAACCGGCAATCATCATGTCCAGCGCGTCGTACAGGCCGCGATCGCGCAGTCCGTCGAAGCCGGAGAGGGCGAGAATGCGCCGCGTCTCGCAGATGCTCGCCGCCTCGTTGTTGCCGATCGGGTGGCTGAAGTCGACCTGCTCGCGTTGGCGCAGGTCGTGGCAGGTCGCGAACAGCGACAGGGCCAGCCACTCGAACAGCGGCAGCCGCTTCAGCCCGACCGTATCCATCATCCGGCCAAGGCGGCCGTCGAGGATCTCCAGCGCGTGGTTCTCGTTGTGATAGTGATGGAAGTCGTCGCCCCAGCTGCCGTGGCGCATGCCGAGGCGGGCAAGGCTGATCATCAGGGCGCGTTCGACCCGATCCAGCAGCGCCGGGTCGGCATCGGCAAAGGCCTCGCGGAACGCGTCGCGGCGGCGCTCCAGCAGCTGCAGGAAATCCGGCCGGCAGTCGCGCAGCAGCCGCTCCGCCGTGACCGAATCGGGCACGGCCCGCTCGACGCCATCGGCTGGGAACGAATGCTTCAGCTGCAGGAACACGGGTTCCACCACTCCCGACGGCATGGCCGGCGAACTGTCATGTAAGGAGTATACGGCGGGCAGGCGTGACGGACAGGCGGTGGGATGTGCTGCGGCGCAGCACGCATCCGGCCTATACCCAGCCTCGCGCGGCCATCGACACCGGCGGGCCGTCGCCGACCACCAGGTGGTCGAGGAGTCGGACATCGACCAGGGCAAGCGCGTCGCGGAGGCGCAGGGTGAGGTGGCGGTCGGCCGCGCTCGGCTCGGCCACCCCGCTGGGGTGATTGTGGCCAACGAGCACCGCAGCCGCGTTGCGCTCAAGGCAGCGCTGCACGACCACCCGCGGATGCACCTCGGCGCCGTCGATCGTGCCCTGGAACAGCACCTCGAAGGCGATCAGGCGGTGTCGCGAGTCGAGGAAGGCGACCGCGAAGGCCTCGTTGCCGAGCGGTCTCAACCGGGCGACGAACAGCCGGGACGCGCTGCCGGGGTCGGTCAGCGCCTCACCGCGCTCCAGGCCCTGCTGCAGGCAGCGGTTGCCCAGTTCGGCGGCGGCCTGCAGCCGGCAGGCCGCCACCGCGCCAAGTCCCTGGAGACGCCGCGCTGGCGGCCCGCCCAGCGCCTGCAGCAGGCCGCGCAGGCTGCCGTGAGCCTGCAGCAGCCGGCGTGCCCGGCTGACCGCATCCTCGCCGCGAACGCCGGAGCCGAGGAAGATCGCCAGCAGCTCGGCGTCGGACAGCGCCTGGGCGCCGCGGCCGGCCAGCTTCTCTCGCGGTCGTTCCTGCGCCGGCCAGTGTTTGATGCTCATCTCGAAACGTGTCTTCGGCCTGCCGCCGATCTGCGGCATGCTCAGCCTGCCGATCGTCGCCGATCCGGCCCAGAGGGCACTTCAGGCGGTTCGGGTAAGATGCCGCAGCAATGATGGGTAGGAGGTTTCCGATGGCCGCAACGCTGGCCGCAGAGCGCATCGTGCTGGGCGTCGGCGGCGGCATCGCAGCCTACAAGGCGGCCGAGCTGGTGCGCCGACTGCGCGAGCAGGGGCACGAAGTTCAGGTCGTAATGAGCGAGGCGGCGACACGCTTCGTCACGCCGCTCACCTTCCAGGCGCTTTCCGGACGCCCGGTGCGCACCACGCTGTGGGACGACGCCGCGGAAGCGGCGATGGGCCATATCGAACTTGCCCGCTGGGCCCAGCGGGTGGTGGTGGCGCCGGCGACGGCCGACCTGATCGCCCGCATGGCCACCGGCCAGGCCGATGATCTGCTCACCACCCTGCTGTTGGCCACCGGCGCCGGCGTGTTGCTTGCGCCGGCGATGAACCAGCAGATGTGGGCCCATCCCGCGGTGCAGGCCAACCTCGCCCTGTTGCGGGAGCGAGGTGTTCAGGTCGTCGGTCCGGGGAGCGGAGGACAGGCCTGCGGAGAGTTCGGTCCCGGCCGGATGAGCGAGCCTGCGGAGATCCTCGCCGCCCTGGGCGCGGCGCGCGGCGCGGGAGCGGGTGTGCTGCAGGGCCGGCGGGTGCTGATCACCGCGGGACCGACCCTCGAGGACATCGATCCGGTCCGCTTTGTCGGCAACCGCAGCTCGGGGAAGATGGGTTTCGCGGTCGCCGCCGCCGCCCGTGCAGCGGGCGCCGAGGTCACCCTGGTGTCCGGCCCGGTTTCCCTGCCGACGCCGGATGGCGTCACCCGCATCGACGTGCGCTCGGCGCAGCAGATGCACCAGGCCGTATTCGCAGCGCTGCCCGGCCAGGACGTTTTCATCGCCGCCGCGGCCGTGGCCGACTACCGGCCGGCCGAGCCGCTGGCGCAGAAGCGCAAGAAGGCCGGCGAGACCTGGCAGATCGATCTGGTGCTGAATCCGGACATCCTCGCCGAGGTGGCCGCGCGTCCGCAGCGCCCGTTCATCGTCGGCTTCGCGGCCGAGACCAATGATGTCGAGGCCCATGCCCGCGACAAGCTGCGCCGCAAACGGCTGGACATGATCGCCGCCAACCATGTCGGCCAGCCGGGCTGCGGCTTCGAGTCCTGTGACAACGCGCTGTCGGTCTACTGGCAGGACGGCGGCGAGGAGATCGCCCTTGCCGACAAATCGGCGGTGGCCGCCCAGCTGGTCGAGTGCATCGCCCGCCGCATGGAGGCTGCAGGATGAGCGGACAGCGCAGGGTGGCGCTCAAGGTGCTGGATGCGCGGCTTGGCGATGAGTTCCCGCTGCCGGCCTACGCCACTGCGGGCAGCGCCGGCATGGACCTGCGCGCGATGCTCGACGCGCCGCTGCAGCTGGCCCCTGGCCAGGCCGAGCTGGTGCCCTCGGGGCTGGCCATCCATATCGGCGATCCGTCGCTCTGCGCCGTGGTCCTGCCGCGCAGCGGACTCGGCCACCGCCAGGGACTGGTGCTCGGCAACCTCACCGGGCTGATCGACGCCGACTACCAGGGACCGCTGATGATCAGCCTGTGGAACCGGGGTGAAGGCCCCGTTACCATCGCTCCGGGGGATCGCGTTGCTCAGCTGGTGTTCGTGCCGGTGGAGCAGGTGGCGCTGGAACCCGTCGAGGATTTCTCCCTCTCCGCCCGCGGATCCGGTGGCTTCGGCCATACCGGACTGCGTTGACGCCCTGACAGGACGCCCGAATGGCCAAAGCACGAGCCGCCAAAGCCGCCCGCGACGACGCGCCGCGCTTGAGCCTGAAGAACCTTCCGATCGGCGAGTCCGGCCTGCGCATCATCCTGCTGGTCATCGCCGGCGCGATCGGCATCGCCGCGGCAGGCTATGTGGCGATCGGCCTGAACGGGCTGCGCGCGGAGCCGATCGGCGTCAACCTGGTCGACGAGCGGGCGGCGCTGGCCACCCGGCTCGCCGGCATCCTGCGCAAGGCGGGCGACGAACTGGAGCAGCGCAGCAACGACCGCTATTTCCTCGCCGACGTCGCCGCCGGCGAGTTCGAGGAAGCCGCCCAGCGCCTGGGCAGCGGCTGGGACAAGGTCGTCGGCACGAGTGTCGAGGCGGCTCGGGTGGAGGCCACCGTGGCCAGCGCCGGTGATGACGCCGACTACACCCGGTTGGCCCTGGTCGCCGCGGCCAGCGTCAGCGGTGAGATCGAGTCTGCACCGCTTGGCAGTCGCGGCTCATTGCACGTCGGGATTGCCCGGCGCATCGATCAGGACGGCCGGCCGATCGCCGTGGCGGTAGCCGAGCTGCCGATGAGCGTGCTGACCGACCACATCCGCAGCCTGTCGATTGGCGGAGCGCTGATCGAGCTCAAGGTCGGGCAGGAGATCCTGTTCACCTATGGCAACGAAGCGCTGCGTCCGACTGCGACGCCCCTGGCCGTGCCGGATTCGCCGTTTGCGCTGAACCTGGCGATGCCGAAAAGCATGACCGGCACCTCGCCGCTGGCTT
Source organism: Pseudomarimonas salicorniae (assembly GCF_023156535.1). Classification (GTDB taxonomy): domain Bacteria; phylum Pseudomonadota; class Gammaproteobacteria; order Xanthomonadales; family Xanthomonadaceae; genus Pseudomarimonas; species Pseudomarimonas salicorniae. The sequence continues at coordinate 605,346 of NZ_JALNMH010000001.1, forward strand.
CGGTCGGCATCGGCGCCGCGCTGGCGGTGCTGGCGGTGATGGTCGCCGGCTTTGCTCGGCGGGTCACTCTCGAGACGCCGGACTTCGGCGTGCCGACCTTTGCCGAGACCCTCGCCGCCGAGGCCGCGGAGGCCGCGGCGCAGAAGGCCGAGAGCGCGCCGCGCCCGGCGGCCAAGAAGGAAGAGGCGGCGAAATCCTCGCTGCGCGTCGACCGCAGCATCTTCCGCGCCTACGACATCCGCGGCGTGGTCGGGAAGTCGCTGGATACCGGCATCGCCAAGCTGATCGGCCAGGCCATCGGATCGACCCTGCGCGAGCAGGGACTGCGCGAGATCGTCGTCGGCCGCGACGGACGGCTATCGGGGCCCGACCTGTCCAAGGCGCTGATCGAGGGGCTGCGCAGCACCGGCTGCGACGTGGTCGACATCGGCCTTGCGCCGACCCCGGTGGTCTACTTCGCCAGCTACCAACTCGGCACCGGCAGCTGCGTTGCCGTCACCGGCAGCCACAATCCGCCGGACTACAACGGGTTCAAGATCGTTCTGGGCGGGGAAACGCTGTCCGGCGATGCGATCACCGCGCTGTACGAGCGGATCAGCGAGAACCGACTGCACAGCGACCAGCCGGGCGGCCTGCAGGAGCAGGCGATGGGCCGGGACTACGTTGATCGGATCTCCTCCGACGTGCAGCTCGAGCGGCGGATGAAAGTGGTCGTCGACTGCGGCAACGGTGTCGCCGGGGCCGTTGCGCCGGAGGTCCTCGAGGCGATCGGCGCGGCCGCGGACGGCCTCTATTGCGAGGTCGATGGCGAGTTCCCGAACCATCATCCGGACCCCAGCGATCCGCACAACCTCGCCGATCTGATCACCTCGGTAAAGCGAACCGGTGCCGAGCTGGGCCTCGCCTTCGATGGCGATGGCGATCGACTCGGCGTCGTCACCCGCAGCGGCAAGATCATCTATCCCGACCGGGTGCTGATGCTGTTTGCCCAGGATGTGCTGAGCCGCAACCCCGGCGCCGCGGTGATCTACGATGTGAAGTGCACTGGCCACCTTTCTGGACAGATCCTGCGCCACGGCGGCAGCCCGATCATGTGGAAGACCGGGCATTCGCTGATCAAGGCGAAGATGCGCGAGACCGCCGCCGAACTGGCCGGCGAGATGAGCGGCCACTTCTTCTTCAAGGAGCGCTGGTACGGGTTCGACGACGGCATCTACGCCGCGGCCCGCCTGCTCGAGATTCTGGCCACCGACGACCGCGATCCCGACGAGATCTTCGCCGAGTTGCCGGACAGTGTGTCGACGCCGGAGCTGAAGGTCGAGATGGAGGAGGGCGAGCATTACGCCTTCATGGAGCGCTTCCGGGAGAAGGCCAGGTTCGAGGGCGCCAAGGTATTCACCATCGATGGCGTGCGCGCCGACTGGTCGGACGGCTGGGGACTGGTGCGCTGCTCGAACACGACGCCGTGCCTGGTCCTGCGCTTCGACGGCGACAGCGAACAGGCGCTGGCGCGGATCCAGGAAACCTACCGCGAGCAGCTGCTGGCCGTCGACCCGAAGCTGAAGCTGCCGTTCTAGGCTTCCCCGGTTTCGTCTGTCCGGCGTGGAAGCTCGAAGGGTCCGCCGGCAGGCAGGCTAGCCGGAGATCCAAAGGCGAAGTCCGATGGCTGCGCCGGGCATGCAGGCGACCAGAGCCCCGGCCCGCACCAACGGCCTCGACACCTCGCCGGGCGCCTGCGAGCCCACCGGGCTTGCCTGCCATCGGGATGGAAACGGCTGCGGCCGTCGAAGGGCGCAACGAGAGGCCCGAACCGCGAAACGCCTGGCTCGCGCGGAGCACGACCAATCTAGGGAGGCGCCCCGGTCAGGCCCGGCAGCGGGGCGCAGTAAGGTTGTTCGCCTCTTGTACTCGCCGCCCCCGGATCCTGCGGCGCCTGCGGGAAAGGAGACTAGTTCTGCGCCGCCTGCTGGGCGGCCTCGGCCTGCAGGCTGAGGTAGCGCTCGCGGGTTTCGCTGTATTCCTTGTCGACCTCCGCCTTCTCGGCCTCGCGGCTGGCCAGGTAATCACGCTGCTGGGTCACCTGACGCTGGGCGAGTTCGATCGATTGGCGGATGTTGTCCGGCACCTTCTTGTTCTGGCGCTGCAGGCCGGCTGCGTGGGCAAGCAGCTCGGCAAGGCTCTTCTCCTGGCTGCGGATGCCGGCGCGTGCCGACTCCAGCGACTGTTCAAGCAGGTCGAAGCGCTCGGCGTAGGCGCGATCCAGCTCGGCCACCGACCCGTACGAGCTGAGCAGGATGTTGTCGCGCTTGGCCTGATCCTCCTCCAGCTTGCGCTGTTCGGCGGCGGCGCGCTGGGCGGCCGCGGCGACGGCCTTCTCCTCCGCGGTCAGCGCGCGGCCGACCTCGCCCACCTTCAGGCCCCGCTGGTTGATCTCGGAGCGCGCGTTCTCGATTGCTTCCGGCGGAACGTGATCGCTGTAATGGACCTTGCCGTCCTTGTCGGTCCAGCGGTACAGCCGCTTCTGCTGGGCGTCGGCAAAGCCGGCGCTCATCAGCACGACAGCGGCGATGGCAAGGGTGAGCAGACGCATTCCGGTCTCCTTCGGGTCACCCGTCGCAGCCGAACTCCGCACGGTAGCGCCGCAGCGGTTCCAGATGATCGGCCAGCCGGGCATCGCGTTCAGTATAGGCCAGTACGTCGGCGAGGCCGGCGATGGCAATCACAGGAATTTCCTCGGATTCAGCTACCTCTTGCGCCGCGGAGCGTCGCCCTGTGCCGCGTTCCTGCCGATCCAGGGCAATCAGCACGCCGCAGGGCGTCGCGCCGGCCGCGCGGATCAGCGACAGCGACTCGCGCACCGCGGTGCCGGCGGTGATTACGTCATCGACGATCAGCACCCGCCCTGCGAGCGGCGCGCCCATCAGCTGGCCGCCCTCGCCGTGGGTCTTGGCCTCCTTGCGATTGAAGGCCAGCGGCAGGTTGCGCCCACGGCGCGCCAGCGCGATCGCCACGGCAGTCGCCAGGGGAATGCCCTTGTAGGCCGGGCCGAACAGCATGTCGAAGTCCAGACCGGAGGCCTCCAGCGCATCGGCATAGCATTCCCCCAGTTCGGCCAGGGCCATGCCGCTGTCGAAGCGCCCGGCATTGAAGAAGTACGGCGAACTGCGCCCCGACTTCAGGGTGAAGCTGCCAAAACGCAGTGCCTCGCGTTCGGCGGCGAGGGCAAGAAAGCGTTGACGATGGTCGCTCATGGGCACTCCCGGGGTGATCGCCGCGCAGCTTAGGCGGGGTCGGGCGGGCTGTCATCCCGCGGCCGATTTGCCCTTGGCGGCGGCGCGAGGCAGGCTTGGCGCCGCTCCGCCGGGGCCAGTTCATGGATGGAGGGTGGGTTTTTCAATGAGGATCGTGAGTTTCAACGCCAATGGCCTGCGCTCGGCCGCGACCAAGGGCTTCTTCGACTGGTTCGCGGAGCAGGACATCGACCTGCTCTGTGTGCAGGAAACCAAGGCGCAGACGGAGCAGCTCCAGGACCAGGTGTTCTGCCCGTCCGGCTACCACCGTCACTTCCACGACGCCCGCTGCAGGCGCGGCTACAGCGGCGTCGCGGTGTATTCGCGGCAGGCGCCCGACGAGGTTTGCCGCGAGCTCGGCTGGGAAGAGTTCGACTGCGAGGGGCGCTATCTCGAGGCCCGCTTCGGTTCGCTCAGCGTAGTGTCGCTCTACCTGCCGTCGGGCTCCAGCGGCGACGAGCGCCAGGGCTACAAGTTCCGGGTGATGGAGTGGTTCGCTCCGATTCTGGAAGGTTGGCTGCGCAGCGGGCGCGACTACGTGGTCTGCGGTGACTGGAACATCGTCCACACCGAAAAGGACATCCGTAACTGGAAGTCCAACCAGAAGAACTCGGGCTGCCTGCCCGAGGAGCGCGCCTGGCTCGGCGAGCTGCTGTCAGGGCAGGGCTGGGTGGACGCCTACCGGCGGCTGCGGCCCGACGGCGAGGACTACACCTGGTGGTCGCAGCGGGGTGCCGCGCGGGCCAAGGACGTCGGCTGGCGGATCGACTACCAGCTGGTCTCGCCGGGGCTGGCCGAGCGGCTGCGCGACTGCGCGATCTGCCCGCGCGAGCTGCGTTTTTCCGACCACGCACCGTTCATCGTCGACTACCGCTGATCGGCAGGGTCGCGTCCTGCCGAGCCGAGGGCGCGGTCGACGAGGCCGGCCCGCATCATCAGCCAGAACAGGATGACGCCCGGCAGGGCGATGACGAAGGTCAGCAGGTAGAAGTCGACATAGCCCATGGACTCGATCAGCGCACCGGCGCTGGTCCCGGTGATCAGCCGGCCGACCACCGAAGCCGCCGCCGAAAGCAGGGCGAACTGGGTGGCGGTGAAGCTGAGATTGCAAAGCGCCGACAGGTAGGCCACCACGGTGACTCCGCCAATGCCGCTGGCAAGGTTCTCGAAGCCGATGCAGGCCGCGAGCAGCCAGTTGTCGTGGCCCACTGCGGCCAGCCCGGCGAAGGACAGGTTCGACACCGCCATCAGCACCAGGCTCAGCAGCAGCGCCTGCTTCAGTCCGAGCCGCGCGTACAGGGCGCCGCCCAGGAAAATGCCGACCAGATAGGCGACGAAGCCGAAGCCGACGTCATAGGTGGCGATCTCGTCATTGCTGAAGCCGAGATCGTTCAAAAGCAGGCGCAGGGTCAGCTGGCCGAGGGTATCGCCGATCTTGTGCACCAGCACGAAGAGCAGGACCAGCCAGGCGCCCGAGCGGCGCAGGAACTCGCCCAGGGGTTCGATCACCGCGGCCATGATCCCGGCACTCTCGGGGGGCGGACGGTGCCGCGACGGCTCGCCCAGCCACAGCGAGGCGAGAATGGCCGGCAGGACGAAGCTGGCGCAGGCCAGGTAGGCGGCGGTCCAGCCCCAGTGCGCGGCAATCAGCAGGGCCATCGCACCCGCTGCCACCGAGCCGATCCGCCAGCCGTACTGCGACATGCCCGAGCCGGTGCCGAGCTGATGAGGCTCAAGCGTCTCGATCCGGTAGGCGTCGATGACGATGTCGAAGGTGGCCCCGGAGACGCCGACCAGCACCGCCGCGATGGCGACCGTCTGCAGGCTGGCCTCGGGCGAGGCGATGCCGAGGAAGCCGACGCTGGCGGCCACCGCTGCCGCGCACAGCCAGAGCCAGGCGCGGCGCTGGCCAAAGCGCGACAGGCCGGGAATGCGTATCCGGTCGATGGCCGGGGCCCAGAGGAACTTCAGGTTGTAGACCAGAAAGGCCAGCGAGAACGCCGTGACCGCCTTCTTGTCGATGCCGTCCTGGGCCAGCCGGGTGGTCAGCGTTGCGCCGATCATCGCGTAGGGAAAGCCCGATGACATGCCGAGCAGCAGGGCGCCGAGCGGCGCGGATTCGACATAGGGACGCAGGGCGACCGGTAGACGCTGGTGCCAGGCAGGACTCATGGATTCGCGGGACTCAGGCGGAAAAGAGGCCGCCCAGGATGCGTGGCCCGGCCGCGCCGGTCACCTCCGGCAGGTTTCCCGGGCGGGAGTGGAGTGTCGCATGGGCGAGCCAGGCAAAGCCCATCGCCTCGACCAGGTCGGGGTCGACGCCGCGCACCGCGCTGGACTCGACCTGCGCCCCCGGCAGCCGGCGCGCCAGGCCGGCCATCAGTGCCGCGTTGCGCGCGCCGCCGCCGCAGACCAGCAGGCGCTGAGTCGACGGCTGTTCACGCAGCAGGGCGGTGGCCACCGTGTCGATGCTCAGCGCCAGCAGGGTGGCCTGGACGTCTTGCGGACGCAGCGTCTTCAGCCGAGCGCCGCCGCGTTCGCCCAGCCACTCGAGGTTGAGCATCTCGCGCCCTGTGCTCTTGGGTGCGGGCCGGGCGAAGTAGGGCTCGCACAGCAGCTGTTCGAGCAGGATGCGGTCCGCCGTGCCGCCGGCCGCCCAGTCGCCGTTGGCGTCATACCCCTCTCCGCGGTGGCGGGCATGCCAGGCGTCCAGCAGGCAGTTCGCCGGCCCGGTGTCGAAGCCGCGCACCGCGCCGCCGCGCGGCAGCAGGGTGAGGTTGGCGATGCCGCCGAGGTTGAGCACGGCGCGATCCTCGTGCGGATCGCGCAGCAGCGCAGCGTGAAGGGCGGGCAGCAGGGGCGCGCCCTGGCCGCCGGCGGCCAGGTCACGGCGACGGAAGTCCGCCACCACGGTGCAGCGGGTTCGTTCGGCGATCAGCGAGGGGTCGCCCATCTGCCAGGTGAAGGGATGCGGTCCCTCGGGCCGGTGGCGGATGGTCTGGCCATGGCTGCCAATGGCGGCGATCCGCTCCGGCCCGACCCCGGCGCTGTCCATGAGGGCCCGCGCCGCTTCGGCGAAGGCCGAGGCGATGCGTTGCTCCAGCCGGCCCAGCGCGTCGAGGTCTACCGGTTCGGTGGACTGGCTGACGCGGATGATCTCCTCGCGCAGTCCGTCCGGATAAGGGTGGGTCAGCCCGGCCAGTAGCTCCGGATGCGGATCGAACCGGCACAGCGCGGCATCGATGCCGTCGGCGCTGGTGCCGGAGATCAGACCGAGGTAGAGATCGCGTGGTGCCTGGTTCACCGCCGCGACGCGAGCTGCGCGTTGTCCTCGCGCAGCGCCAGCTGGGCGACCAGCGGTTCCTTCTGCAGGCGGAAGCGACCCATCTCCGAGGCCGGTAGCGGCTCGGGCTTGGGCATGGTCACCTTGAGCGGGTCGCGGTGGACGCCGGCCAGACGGAATTCGTAGTGCAGGTGCGGGCCACTGGCCAGGCCGGAAGCGCCCACGTAGCCGATCACGTCCCCCTGCCGTACCCGCGCGCCAGTACGGAAACCGCCGAACTTGGACATGTGGCCGTAGAGGGTGGTGACTTGGCCGCCGTGCTGCAGGATCACGGTGCGCCCGTAGCCGTTCTTCCAGCCGGCGAACAGAACCTTGCCGTCGCCAGCGGCCATGATCGGCGTTCCGGTGCGCGCGGCGTAGTCGACGCCGCGGTGGGCGCGGGTCACCCCCAGCACAGGATGCTTGCGCGCCGTGCTGAAGCGCGAGCTGATCCGGGCAAAATCGATGGGCATGCGCAGGAAGCCCTTCTTGACCGGACGGCCTTCGGCGTCGAAGTACTCGCTGCGACCGTCAGCGAACATGTAGCGGAAGACCTGGTAGCGCTTGCCCTGGTTGACGAAGGTGGCGGCGAGAATGTCGCCCGATCGCAGCCTTTCGCCGTCGCGCCAGATCTCCTCATAGATGACGTGGAACTCGTCGCCCACCCGCAGGTCCTGGGCGAAGTCGATGTCGTAGCCGAAGGCCTTGGCCAGCTCCAACGTGGCCGCCGTGCTCATGCCGGCGGCCTCGGCGGCCCCGAACAGCGAGGCGGTGATTCGGCCGGAAGCCACCAGCACCCGGTTCTGCAGCTGGCGGGCCTCGGTCTCGCTGCGGATCTCGTCGTCGTCGAGATGCAGGACGACCCGGCTGGCATCGCCCTTCTCGAAGCGCAGCGCACGCAGGGCCCCGGTTTCATCGCGCGCGAAATCGAACACCTGCCCCGGCCGGATCCGGGTCAACGGCTCGCGCATCCCCTTCACCTCGAGCAGTCGATGCAGGAGCTGCGCCGACAGGCCCTGGCCCTGGAACAGGTCGGCCATGGACTGACCCGGCTGCACGGCCACGGAAGTCCAGTCCGGCGTGCTGTCATCGCCCTCGGCGCGCACCGTCTCGATCGGCTCGGGCAGGTCGAGACCGGTCTCGACCCAGTCATCGCTCACCAGCGCCTCACCGGGCACCTCATCGGCAGGCTGTTCGCGGTGGGCATCGGCAAAGCCGGGAATGATCGAACTGACCAGCACGACCACCGCGCCAAGACAGCTCGCCAGGACCCAGTGCTCGCGCTGCCACTGACGCGGATGGCGCCAGCCTTCGATGCCGGAAAGGCCTGATTCGGACACGCGGCCCTCCCTGCGATGCGATTCGATCACCGGTCACGTACTCTTCTGAAATCGGAACGTACGATAAACAGGCTCAAGACACCGCGTCAAACCTTTGTTCCTGCTGGATTTTTCAGCTCGTCGCGTTTAACGTTGCATTAACTTCCTGCCACCCGGTTCCGGCGGGCGGCACACACCTGTTGGAAAGGATCGAGATGGCCAGTGAAGCGGTCGAAGCCGCGTTGTCCCTGATCGCCCGCGGCGCGGACGAACTCCTGAAGCGTGAAGAGCTGGAGCAGCGCCTTGCGCGCGGCCAGACGCTCCGGGTCAAGGCGGGGTTCGACCCCACCGCGCCCGACCTGCATCTCGGGCACACCGTCCTGCTGAACAAGATGCGTCAGTTCCAGGATCTCGGTCACCAGGTGATCTTCCTGATCGGCGACTTCACCGGGATGATCGGCGACCCCACCGGCAAGAACGCGACCCGCAAGCCGCTCAGTCCGGCCGACGTCGAGGCCAATGCCCGCACCTACGCCGATCAGGTGTTCAAGGTGCTCGATCGTGAGCGCACCGAGCTGCGCTTCAATTCGGAGTGGTTCAAGAGCATGGATGCCGCCGGAATGATCCGGCTCGCTGCCCGACACACCGTGGCCCGAATGCTCGAACGTGACGACTTCTCCAAGCGCTTCGCCTCGCAGCAGCCGATCGCCATCCACGAGTTCCTTTATCCGCTCGTCCAGGGCTGGGATTCGGTGGCCCTCAAGGCCGACGTCGAGCTCGGCGGCACCGATCAGAAGTTCAACCTGCTGATGGGCCGCGCGCTGCAGGAGGCGGAAGGCCAGCCGCCCCAGGTGGTGCTGACCATGCCCTTGCTCGAGGGCCTCGACGGCGTCAACAAGATGAGCAAGTCGCTGGGCAACTACATCGGAATCAACGAGCCGGCGATCGACATCGTCACCAAGACGATGAAGATCGGAGACGAGCTGATGTGGCGCTGGTTCGAGCTTCTCAGCTTCGACGCCAGCCTGTCGGACATCGAGGCAATGCGTCGCGACATCGAGTCGGGGCAGCTCAACCCGCGGGACGCCAAGCTGCGACTGGCCCGCGAATTGGCCGCGCGTTTCCAGGGCGCGGCCGAGGCCGAGCGCGCCATCGAAGGCTGGCATGCCGCGGTGAGGGGTCAGGGCGACCTGGACACCCTGCCGCTGCACGACATCGGCGTCGACGAGGGCGGCCTGCGGATCCCGGCGCTTCTGACCCGGGCGGGACTCACGTCGAGCAACAGCGAGGCGAGCCGCAAGCTGAAGGAGGGTGCCGTCCGCATCAATGGTGAAGTGGTCAGCGATGCGCAGGCCGCGCTGGACGCGGGTTTCGAAGGGCTATTGCAGGTCGGCAAGCGCAATTTCCGCCGCGTTCGCCTGGTGCGAAGCTGAACGAATCGCGAATTTTTTCGCGCAGAGGGAAAAACCCGCTTCCCATTTCGAAAGCCTTGCTGCATAGTTCGCGGCCCTTCTGCGGGGCGGTCTTTCGGGGCGGCGAAGCGGGAGGGACCGGAGTAGAAAAGTTCGTTTGAGGGTATTGACGGACTTCGGAAACGGTGTAAGATGTGCGGCTCGGTTGGACGGAAACGTTCGATC
>NZ_JALNMH010000010.1 GCF_023156535.1 Pseudomarimonas salicorniae
ATGAGAAAGCTGCTCACCGCTGCCTGGACCCTCGTCAAAAGCCCAGAAAAGTACGACGGGAGCAGGCTGTTCCCGAGCCAAGAAATCGCTTGACAGGGAACAGAGTGTCTACATTCGGGTTTTACGGAAGGACTGCTTCGCGCACTGCTGGCGCGTCTACATCCCGCCCCTTCGACCGCATTCTCGCCCCTCAACGAGCCCCGACTGTGGGAGCGCCCTTGGGCGCGACCGCAGCGCTTCGGATTCACCACAGACCCCGGCCAGAGCGGATCTCCACGCTCGCGCCCATGTGCGCTCCTACAATCGGACTTCGTTGGGCGTCAGCCAAGCCCCATAGGGTGTGCCTTGGCGCACCGATACGGGCGTTCGGACGGTATGCCCGGTGCGGCCAGCCGCACCCTATGAATGTCTTTTCTGTGCCCGAATCGGGCATCGCCATCGGCTTCGCAACGAAGCGCGATTGTAGGAGCGGGCTTGCCCGCGACCGCGGCGCCAAGGATCTTCCCGGTTCGCGGCCACAGCGGCCTCGCTGCGCTCGCGCCCATGTGCGCTCCTACAATCGGACTGCGTTGGGCGTCGGCGAAGCCCCATAGGGTGTGCCTTGGCGCACCGATACGGGCGTTCGGACGGTATGCCCGGTGCGGCCAGCCGCACCCTATGAATGTCTGCTTCGCGCCCACGGCGGCCGGATTCACCCCGGCCGTGCCCGCGCGCCGGGGGGGCGCTGGCTGTGCACCCCCGCGGCGCGCGGGTCTTGCCTACGGCTCAGGCGAATCCGCAGCGCAGTTCTGTCGTTCCGACCACTTTCTGACCGACCTCGGCGCCGCCAAGGAAGCGCATGCCAGCGTCGATGATGCGCGGCTCGCCGACGATCCTGTGATGGCCGAGGCCCTCGACGCTCAGCAGTCTCGCTCCCGGCCAGTTGCGCGCGTAGCGCTCGCCATCGGCCCAGGGCACCTCGCGGTCCTCGAGGTCATGGATGATCAGGGCCGGCACGCCCAGCGCCGGGGCCTGCGCCTCCACGGCCACCGCTTCCAGCGGCACGCCGGCCCGCTCCACCACCGCCCGGCGCATGCGCTGCAGGGCGCGACGGCCGAGCCCGATGTGCTCGGCGAAGCGGCGTACCGCCGCCGCCGCTTCGGCGGGCGGCGCGATCAGCACGACGCGTCCGGTGCGTGCGCCCTGCAGCAGGGCCATGCCCACCGCGGCCCCGCCCAGCGAATGGCCGATGATTGCCGCCGAGGGACCAAGGTGCCGGGCCACGGCGGCGAGCACATTGCCGAATCCCGGCAGGGTGGCGTGCCGGCCGCTGCTGCGGCCGTGGGCGATCTGGTCGAAGCTGGCCACCTGGTAGCCGGCGGCCAGCAGCGGCCCCACCCAGGGGCGGACGCGCAGTCCGAAGCTCGACCAGCCGTGGGAAAACAGCACCAGGGGACGATCCCGCGCCCCCCATCGGTAGAGGGTCACCGTTTCACCCAGCACCGGAATGGTCTCGATTGCGGCGCCATCCAGCGGCGCCTCCAGCGCGCGCCGGCGGCTGGCCCCGAGGGGCGAGGTGAACAGCGACTCGGCCCGTCGGCCGGTGGTCTCGGGGGCAAACAGATTGCCCAGCGCAACGCCGATACGTAGCGCCCAGGGCAGCCCGGCGGGCCTCTTGGAACGAACGGTCGTGCTATTAGTGGGGATGACGGCGGCCATGGCAGGACTCCTCTAGTGGCCTCAGGCGAGATGGCGCTTCAGCAGCGCCTCGAAAGCCCGCTCGGCGCGCGGCGCGGCCGCCTCGCTGCCGAACAGGCGAAGATCGTGATGGGTGCCCAGCACCAGGGCGTACAGTTCGAAGGCGATCTGCGCGGCATCGCTGTCCGGGCGCAGATCGCCCGCGTCGATGGCCATTTGCACGGCGCGCTCAAGCTCGCCGCGCAGCCTGCGCTGCATGGCCTGCACGCGGTCGCGTACCGGGCCCGGGCGGTCGTCGTACTCGCTGGCGGCCGCCATCAGGATGCAGCCGCCCTCATCGGCACCCATGCCGCGCAGGAAGTCCAGCCAGTGGCGGGCGATCGCGCGCAGACGTGGCAGCCCGCGGCGCTCGCGCAGGGCAGGGCGGAACACCCGGTCCGAGAAAGCCGCCGAGGCCGCATCGAGAATGCTGAGCTGCAGATCCTCGCGGGAGCCGAAGTGGGCGAAAACGCCGCTCTTCGACATGCTCGCCGCACCGGCGAGGTTGCCGATGGTCAGACCTTCCAGGCCCTCGATGCGGGCCAGGCCGGCACCGATCCGGATCAGCCGGTCGCGGGTCTGGTCGCCTTTGCTGGGAGCACTGTTCATGCCTCCATTACAAAATAGCACGCCCGTTCGTGTCAATGCCCCCCGGCTTGCCGGTATCGATCCGTTCAGCCAGACCGGCGCGCCCAGCGCCCCGATCTGAATGCGGCTTGCTCAGTCCGCCCTCCCTCCGGAAGCACCGCGGCCGTCTGTCCCCAGGGCGACCGTGAACAACGGGCGCAAACAAGACCTCCATAGGGTGCGGCTGGCCGCACCGGGCGTACCGTCCGAACGCCCGTATCGGTGCGTCCAAGACGCACCCTATGGGGCTCCGCCGACGCGCAGCGAAGCCCGACTGTAGGAGCGCACATGGGCGCGACCGCGGCCCGGCATATTCACCACCGACCGCGGCCAGAGCGAATCTCCGCGGTCGCGGCCATGTCCGCTCCTACGAAGAGCCCGCCCGATCGGGGGCGGTGGCGAATGTCCGCTGCGCGCCCTGAACCGCCCTCCGCGACGACCCGACGACGCCCGGGCTAAGCTTCGAGCATGCGCTGTTCTCGCCTGCTCCCCCTGCTGCTGGCGCTCTCCGCCTCCGTCGCGGCCGAGGTCCGACTCGCCACGCCGGCCACGTCGGATATGGCCGATCGCGAGCTGGCGGAGGCGCTGCAGGCCGCGGGCTCGCTCGAGCGTGCGGCGGGCGCGGTCAATGCCCGGGTCCAGCTCCCGCAGATCGTGACCCTGCGCTACGCCAGCTGTGCGGACGCCAATGCCTGGTACCAGCCGGAGCAGGGCGAGGTGCGGATCTGCCTGTCGCTGGCCCGCCATCTCGCAGCCCTGCTGGCCACCCAGGTCGACGACGAGGCGCAGATGCTCGAAGCGCTGGACGGCGCCCTGCGCTTCATCACCCTGCACGAGCTGGGTCACGCCCTGGTCGACGTGCTGCAGCTGCCGGTCACCGGCCGCGAAGAGGATGCCGTCGACCAGCTCGCCGCCTGGCTGCTGCTGGCCGAGGGCGAGGGCGCCGGCGTGCTCAGCGCGGCCAGCGTATTCGGCAGCGAACTGAGCGGCAGCGACGACCTCGCCGCCGTCCATTCGCTCGATCGTCAGCGCTTCTTCAGCCTGCTTTGCTGGGTCTACGGCAGCGATGCCAGCCGCCGCGACAGCCTGCTCGCCGACTGGTCCCTGCCGCCGGAGCGCGCCGCCGGGTGCGAAGAGGAATACGCCCAGCTCGGCCGCAGCTGGCAGCGGTTGCTGGCAGCGCATGCCCCGGCCGCGCCCGAGTCTGCGCCGCCGGCGCCGGGTGTGGGGCCCGATGCCGGGTCAGAATCACACGCGAGCGGGTCGAAAAGCCCCGATCAGAACGCCGGTCCAGCCGCGGACGGACCGGTGCCCTGATGCGGCTGCGCGTGGTGCTCGATACCCAGGTCTGGCTCGACTGGCTGCATTTCCGCGACCCCCGCTGCGAGGACCTCGCCCGCCGCTTCGACCGCGGCGAACTGGCCCTGCCCAGCAGCGCGCCCTGCAGGGATGAGTGGCAGAGGGTGCTGGGCTATCCCGCCCTGAACCTTGGCCCCGCGGAACGCGAGCGCTTGGCCTCCGCCTACGACCAGCGCTGCAGTCCATGCGCCGAGCCAGACACCGAGGCCCCGCTGCCCCGCCTGCCGCGCTGCCGCGACCCGGACGACCAGAAGTTCATCGAGCTGGCCGTGCGCGCCGGCGCCAAGCTCCTGCTCAGCCGCGACCGCGCCCTGCTCGACCTGCACCGCCGCCTGCATCGCGAATTCGGCATCGCCGTCGCCCCTCCGCAGCCACTCGAGCGCCTGCTGCACTCCGAAGCGCGCTGAACCTGCGCCACCGCCCCCGCCTCGGACCGAAGCCGAGCACGAGCCCTGCGCGCGAGAAAGACACTCATAGGGTGCGGCTGGCCGCACCGGGCGTACCGTCCGAACGCACGTATCGGTGCGTCCAAGACGCACCCTATGGGGCTTCGCTCACGCCCAAAGAAACCCGATTGTAGGAGCGCACATGGGCGCGACCGCGGCGTGACGTGATCTCCACAGGCCGCGGGCAGAGCGAACCTCCGCGGTCGCGGCCATGTCCGCTCCTACGAAAATCCCGCCCATCCGAAGCCGCGGCGAACGTCCGATCGGCCCCCCACATGGACCTCCAAACTCCCCGCCCACCGACGCCTGTCCCTGCCACTCCGGTAGGCTGGCCCAGCCCACGGTCGCCACCCATCCGCTGCGCCTGCCGCCGGGCCGCCCCAGAACGGACTCCCACGCCATGGACCTGACCCTTTCCACGCCCGCCCTGCTGTTTCCGGCCATCTCCCTGCTGCTGCTGGCCTACACCAACCGTTTCCTCGCCGTGGCGCAGGTGATCCGACAGCTGCATGCCCACCTGTCCGAGAGCAATGGCGAATACCTCGAGGAGATCCACAGCCTGCGCCGGCGGGTCTCGCTGATCCGGGCCATGCAGGGCATCGGGGTGCTCAGCCTGTTCTGCTGCGTGCTGTGCATGTTCCTGCTCTTCGCCGGCTGGGTGCTGGCCGGAAAGTACGTGTTCGGCGCCGCGCTGATCCTGCTGCTCTGGTCGCTGGCGCTCTCGGTGCGCGAGATCCAGCTCAGCGGCGAGGCGCTGAACCTGCATCTGCGGGATCTGGAAAAGCGCTAGTTCCGCCCGCTGCGTGACGCGGCCTGGGCGGCCCGGGTCAGGCTGGCGAACGGGGGGCAGGCTTGAGGATCCAGCGACGGCGCGACGCCACCCGGCGGGGCAGGGCGCGCCCTACGCTATCATTCACGCCCCCTTTGCACTCCGCGACCGGCCAAACCGGTGCGTGCCTGCCTGCCATGCCCATCCACGACAGCGTCCTTGAACTGATCGGCAACACCCCGGTGATCCGCGCCCAGCGTCTCGACACCGGTCCCTGCGAACTGTTCCTCAAGCTGGAATCACAGAATCCCGGCGGCTCGATCAAGGACCGCATCGGCCTGTCGATGATCGATGCCGCGGAGAAGGCCGGGAAGATCAAGCCAGGCGACACCCTGGTCGAGGGCACCGCCGGCAACACCGGCATCGGCCTTGCGCTGTCCGCGCAGCAGAAGGGCTACAAGCTGATCCTGGTCGTGCCGGACAAGATGAGCCGCGAGAAGATCTTCAACCTCAAGGCCATGGGCGCCGAGGTGGTACTGACCCGCAGCGATGTCGCCAAGGGCCATCCGCAGTACTACCAGGACATGGCCGAGCGCATCGCGAAAGAGACGCCGAACGCCTACTTCATCAACCAGTTCGGCAACCCCGACAACCCGCGCGCCCACGAGTTCGGCACCGGGCCGGAGATCCTGCGCCAGATGGACGGCGACCTCGACGCCATCGTCTTCGGCTGCGGCAGCTCGGGCACGATGACCGGCCTGTCGCGCTGCTTTGCCGAGCATTCGCCCAAGACCGAGCTGATCCTCGCCGACCCGGTGGGCTCGATCCTGACCCAGTACATCAACGAGGGCACGCTCAGCACCAAGTCCGGCAGCTGGATGGTCGAGGGCATCGGCGAGGACTTCCTGCCGCCGATCTCCGACTTCACCCGGGTCAAGAAGGCCTATGCGATCTCCGACAAGGAGAGCTTCCTCGCCGGCCGCGAGCTGCTGCTCAAGGAGGGCATCCTCGGTGGCTCCTCCAGCGGCACCCTGCTGGCCGCCGCGCTGAAGTACTGCCGCGAGCAGACCGAGAAGAAGCGGGTCATGGTCTTCGTCTGCGACACCGGCAACAAGTACCTGTCGAAGATGTACAACGACTACTGGATGCTCGACAACGGTTTCATCGAGCGCGAGACCCACGGCGACCTCCGCGACCTCATCCTGCGGCCGTACTCGCAGCGCGACACCATTGTCGTCTCGCCCACCGACACCCTGACCGTCGCCTACCAGCGGATGAAGCTGTACGACGTTTCCCAGCTGCCGGTGATGGAGGACGACCAGATCGTCGGCATCCTCGACGAATCCGACGTGCTGCTGCACGTCTACGGCAACGAGGCCCGCTTCCGCGACCCGGTCAGCACCGCCATGGTCAGCAAGCTCGACAAGATCGACGTGAAATCTCCGGTCGAGTCCCTGCTGCCGGTGTTCGACAAGGGCCACGTCGCCATCGTCACCCACGGCCCCCGCTTCCTCGGCCTGATCACCCGCATCGACCTGCTCAACTACCTGCGCCGACGGGTGCAGTAGCCCCCCGCCTGTAGGAGCCAGCTTGCTGGCGATAGGCGCCTCGGCTGGAACCATCGCCAGCAAGCTGGCTCCTACATGACGAAGGCCTCGCCCGCGCTGGTGTACAGCAGAGCTTGCCCGGCTGCCTCCCCTTCATCGAGCGACAACCCGCGCCGCCACAGCGCAGCAAGTTGCGCTGCACGGACAGTTCTTTGTTTGTCGGTACCTTCGCCGTCGTCTCGTTTGCCGCTGGGCTAGACTTCGCATGGGAACTACGAGAACGATCATGGGCCTCCCCAAGCGCGATCAGCAGTACCACACCTACGCCGACTATCTCGGGTGGCCGGAGAGCGTGCGCTACGAGCTCTTGGACGGCGTGGCCTTCATGATGGCGGGGTCTGACCTGGCCCACCAGGACATCGTTGGCGAGGTCTTCGCCCAGCTTCGCAACGCCCTCCAAGGCAAACCCTGCCGCCCCTTCGTCGCCCCCTTCGACGTCCGATTGCCCAAGCCCCGTCAATCCGACGAGCAGACCGACACCGTCGTCCAGCCCGACGTCATGGTCGTCTGCGACCCAGCCAAGATCGACCGCCGCGGTATCCGTGGCGCGCCCGACCTGATCGTCGAAGTCCTCTCACCCAGCACCGCCGGTCACGACCAGGTGCTCAAGCGGAGGGCTTACGAGCGCGCCGGCGTGCAGGAGTTCTGGCTGGTCCACCCCACCGACCGTGTGGTCACCATCTACACCCTGGGTCAGGACGGCTACGGCAAACCGGAGATCCAGGAGCTGGTTGGGACCACGCCGGTGGGCGTGCTGGAAAACGTCGAGATCACCTGGGACGAACTCGTCGCCCGCCTGCCGAAGATCGAATACTGATCCAACAGGCAGTTCCGCTTGGGGCGAGGCGATTCCGCTATCCGAGCTGCAGGAACCCCCTTCGGCCCAACTGCAAGGCTGCGGTTCCCGCCCGGATCGTGGCCAGTGCGAACCTCGGGCGCCAAGTTCGCATTGGCCAGGATCCCTCGAACCGGCCGCTTCTCTGTGGGAGTGCCCTTGGGCGCGACCGCGGAGCCCCGCTCTGGCCTCGGTCTGTGGTGAAACCAAAGCGCCGCGGTCGCGCCCAAAGGCGCTCCTGCAGTCGGGCTAAGTTTCCAGTCGGAAACGCGGTCGGCCGAGCTGGGGTGAGAACGCGAAAGCAGGGCGCGAACCGGACATTCATAGGGTGCGGCTGGCCGCACCGGGCGTACCGTCCGAACGCCCGTGTCGGTGCGTCCAAGACGCACCCTATGGGGCTTCGCCGACGCCCAACGAAGCCCGACTGTGGGAGCGTCCTTGGGCGCGACCGCGGAAATCCGCTCTGGCCGCGGTCTGTGGTGAATGCGTAGCGTCGCGGTCACGCCCAAGGGCACTCCCACAAATTGACTGCGGCAAGGCCTGCTTTGGTGCGCAAACCGGACCTGGCAGCACCGTTGCGTGTGTAGGAGCCAGCTTGCTGGCGATAGGCGCCCCGAGTGGGATGATCGCCAGCAAGCTGGCTCCTACAGGCGGGTCCTGCGGAAGGTCTGCTTCGCGCCCAAATCTACCGATCCACCTAAAGCCTGAACGGCGCCTTCGGCAACGGCGGCATGCTCTCGCTTCTCAGGTAAGCCGGTGATGTCCCCACCAAGCTCTCTGCTCGACACTGCACCGCCACCCACTCATCCAGCGAATGCGCCATGCGCTCGGAGGCCCCAAGGACCCGCCGAGGGGCCGGGGGCGGCAGCCTGCTCGAGGGGATTGTCGAGTTCATGGGCATAGCGATCTCCCAGGCCAACAACGGCTTGCTCGAGCCATTCCAGCCTCATCGGAGCGGGCATTCCCCGAAGCTGCGTAGGGATATCCACATGATCCTGAAGTCGTGCCGGCGCGTCGTTGCGGGCGATCAGCTTCATCAGGATCAGCCCCTCGACCAATACCACCGCGAGCAAGCTCTGCTGCCATGGAATCGGCTGTTTGGCTGCCTGCTGCAACAAGCGCCGGCCGGTCGGTTGGCTGGCGCAGAGCAGATCCACCCATTTAGTCAGTTCGGGGAGGTCGGGCAGGGGGCGAACAATTCACATGAATCCGGCGCGGGGCGTCTCGGAAAGGGCTGAAGAGCCAAGTTTTCGCAGGACGGAGGCGGCGACGTCGCATTCCCGCAAGTTGATTATGACATCCATAGCACTTGTTGACCTCGGGTTCCCGTGCGCCACAGCGCCCTGAAGCGCGCCTTGCTGGCTCGGCAGCACGACCTCCGGCGCGACGTGCTGCTCTTCCTCATGGTCTCCCTAAGGGAGGCGGACGGGTATGAAACTCGGCTTCCAATGGTCTCAGCTCGGGTAAGGTCTAGGCTTGGGAATCCAGTTCTGGCGTCAATCGGAGATCACGGATGCGACCGCCCCGTAGCTCCTGGAAGGATGCTGACTTGCGAGATCATCGAGTTCCTGATGCACAACCGAGATGCATATCCGCCGCCGGAGCCGTTCTACGGCGCCGGGCCGATTGCGGTCTCGAAGCCCGAGCCGAAAAAGAAGGCGGCAGACTTAACCAGAAAAGCGCCGGCACCGGGGTGTGAGTCGGAGTCGTTGCGAAACGTGGGCGACATGATGGACATGCCGATCACCACCAGAGTATGTGTCTCGCCCCCAAAGAAGTAGCTCGTGTGGTGCGCAGGGCCGGGTTCGTAAGGTAGAGCATATATCCCGGACGCACCATTGCCCGTGCTGCTGAGCGGATGGATCAGCGCGGTCAATTTGCGCGGGGCGTCACTAGGGGGCAGGTGTCCGTAGTATCCGTGGGGATATCCGAAGAACTGCGCCGGAATCAAAGCGGACTTGTACAGGGATCGCAACTCCTCGGCGCTGGCCAGCCGGAACTCCTCCAAGCTGCCGCCCGGGGCCAGCCGCGGCGCCAGCTCGACGAAGGTCAGCCCCAAGCTCGGAGTCAGATCCAGCCAATCAAGACCAGTGCGGGTATCACGCGTAATCAGCCCGTCGCCCACCTCAAGCCAGTCGACCGAGACCAATTCGGCGCAGGCCGAGGACGAAGTGGCCAGCAGGCCGGCCACCAGAACGGCCCTTGCGTTCATACGTTATTCTCCCCACGACCGGCGGCGAAAGTTATCGGCGTTGGATACTGTGGTCAAGCCGGAGCCCGAACGTTCCCCGGCAGGGGGAATCCCAACGGGCGGAGCGCTGACGAGGCGCTATGCATTGAGTTCGCGCTTCGGGTTGGCGGCCTCAGGGGACGGTGTCGCAGCGCGTCGGGGGAGAACCCTAAATCCTAAGCCGGGCAATTTGCCGGCGAGAAGGGCCCTCGAGCCGCGGCGCTCCGTCGTGGGCATCGCCAGCCGGCTGGCTCTCGACGTAGCTCGAAGCCGCAAGAGCCGCTTGGCCCCACTCCCCAGCCATGAAACAATCCCGCGCCTGATGCGCTGCAGCATCCAAAGCGCGCCCACCCGATCATCCCGGCAGCACCCATGACCCAAGACACCTCCCACGGCCTCGGCACCCGCGCCATCCATGCCGGCCAGTCTCCCGACCCCAGCACCGGGGCGGTGATGACCCCGATCTACGCCACCAGCACCTATGTGCAGCAGTCCCCCGGCGTCCATCAGGGCTTCGAGTACTCGCGCAGCCACAATCCGACCCGCTTCGCCTACGAGCGCTGCGTCGCCGCGCTGGAAGGCGGCAGGAACGGCTACGCCTTCGCCTCAGGCCTCGCCGCGACCTCCACCGTGCTGGAGACCCTCGACACCGGCAGCCATGTCATCTGCATGGACGATGTCTACGGCGGCACCTACCGCCTGTTCGAGCGCGTCCGCCGCCGCAGCGCCGGGCTCGACTTCAGCTTCGTCGACCTCGCCGACCTCAAGGCGGTCGAGGCCGCGATCAAGCCCAACACGAAGATGGTCTGGTGCGAGACCCCGACCAACCCCATGCTCAAGCTGGTCGACATTGCCGCCCTCGCCGAGCTCTGCCGCAAGCGCGGCATCAGGCTGGCGGTGGATAACACCTTCAGTTCCCCCATCCTGCAGCGCCCGCTGGAACTTGGTGCGCACCTGGTCATGCACTCCGCCACCAAGTACCTCAACGGCCACAGCGACATGGTCGGCGGCATGGTCGTGGTCGGCGATGACACCGAACTCGCCGAGCAGATGACCTTCCTGCAGAACTCGGTGGGCGGCGTCCAGGGCCCCTTCGACAGCTTCCTCGCCCTGCGCGGCCTCAAGACCCTGCACCTGCGCATGAAGGCCCACTGCGAGAACGCCCAGCAGCTCGCCGAATGGCTGGAGACCCATCCCGCCATCGACAAGGTCATCTACCCCGGCCTCAAGTCCCACCCCCAGCACGAACTCGCCAAGCGCCAGATGAGCGGCTTCGGCGGCATGATCAGCGTCTACCTGAAAGGCGGCTTCGACGCCGCCAAGCGCCTCATGGAACGCACCCAACTCTTCGCCTGCGCCGAATCCCTCGGCGGCGTTGAGAGCCTGGTGAATCATCCCGCGGTGATGACGCATGCTTCGGTGCCGAAGGAGCGCCGCGACGCGCTGGGGATCGCGGACAACCTGGTGCGGTTGAGCGTGGGGGTGGAGGACTTGGCCGATCTGAGAGACGAGATCCAGTCTGCTCTTGCTCGGTAAAGGGGCTCGTTGTCTGGATGATCGAGCTGCTGTATCTCGGCGCGCAGGGGCGGCATCGTCACCACAAGGCGCCCTTCTCGTCGATCCGACACCTGTCACGGCTCCATGGCCAGGCCTTCACATTCCTGCCCGCCCCCTGATCCACGCTGAGCGGGACAATACAGAGGCATTAGATCAGACGTGAGTTTCATCATGTTCCGAGCGCTCTGGGCATACCGGGGCTACGTGTTGGGTGCGGTGGTCCGCGAGTTCCAACTCAAGTATCGGGGGTCCGTGCTTGGTGTCCTGTGGCCCGTGTTGAACCCGCTCGCCATGATTCTGGTTTTCACCCTGGTCTTTGCAGCGGTCATGAAGCCGTCGTTGCCCGGGCAGGAGGCCAATCCGTTTGCCTACAGTGTGTATCTGTGCTCCGGAGTACTCACCTGGGGGCTGTTTGCGGAAATGCTGACTCGGCTGAACACCGTGTTCATCGAGAACGGCAACCTCCTCAAGAAGTCGAGCTTTCCACGCATCTGCCTGCCGGTCATCGTAACGCTTTCGGCCCTGCTGAACTTCTCGATCGTCCTTGGTCTGTTCGTCGCGTTCCTTTTCATTACGGACAACTTTCCGGGCGCAGTCGCCCTCGGGTTCTTTCCCGTTCTGGCCGTGCAGATCCTGTTCACGCTTGGATTGGGCCTGCTGACGGGAACGTTGAACGTTTTCTTCCGCGATGTCGGGCAGTTTGTCGGGATCTGCCTGCAGTTCTGGTTCTGGCTGACCCCGATCGTATACGTGGCAACTATTCTCCCCGCCCCGGTGGCCGGGCTTCTGGAGTGGAATCCCATGTGGCATGTCATCGACGCCTATCACCGGGTCTTCTCCGAGCAGGCCTGGCCCGACCTCACTGCGTTGATTCCCCTGGCAATCGGGTCGCTGATGCTGCTTGTGCTGGCAGGCATCACCTTCCTGAGGCTTGCACCCGAAATGGTGGACGAGCTATGAACCTGATAGGTGCTGACAGTCCAAGCGGACGCGTAATCGCCTCCGGTAATTCGGCCCCCCCGCATTGCTGGAATATCGACGGTCTTCGTTCGACGCGCCGTGCCGGACCGCCGTCGCGGCATCGCTTCGGACGGCTGCGCCCATGAGCCCCGAGGGTCCGCTGCAGCTGGACGCTCGGCAAATTGCGGAACGTATCCGAGCCGAGATCACCCGCAGGCGGTCGGCCGTGCCTGCGGATGAGCTGTTTCCAACCCCCGAGCCACTGCCTGCGTCAGACAGCTACCTGCTGGCTGACCTGCTGGCGATCCACGACGCCGATTTCGTAAGACAGGCGTACCTCGCAATCCTGCGACGCGAGCCCGACCCTTCGGGTCTGGCCCATTACACTCGCATGATCCGCGAAGCCAAATTGACCAAGGTGGAGACACTTGGTCGCCTCAGGTATTCGCCAGAGGGCCGGTCGCGCTCTGTTCGCATAAAGGGGCTTCTCCTGCCGCTGGCGGTTCAGCAGGTGATCAGGGTGCCGGTCATCGGATACTTGCTCGCTCTCGCGGTCGCCCTCCTCCGCCTGCCCCTGCTCGTACGCGGCTTCGCCAGGCTGGAGGCGCATACTCTTTGGCTGCAGCGACAGACGGGCGAGGCCTTCCGGGCGGCGGCGAGCGCGGGTGATGTCCACACGGAAAGAGCCACCAGGCTGGAGAGGGCTGCTCGGCAGGCGGCCGCGGAAGTTGCATCCCTCCAAGTCACTGCCAACACGCACGCGCAAAGACTTTCCGCTGTGGAATCTACCGCTGCGCAAGAGCAGGGCCGCACAAGCTCAGCGATCGCCGGATTGTCCCGATCGTTCGAGGAAATGAAGGGCGAGATCGAGGCGCGCGTTGCGGCGCTTCAGGCCTCACTGGCGACTGCAGACGAGGCAGCCGAGATTCGTTCCTGGATGGCTGATTTGAAGCCGCGTATCGAGCAGTCGCTGGAGGGGTCGGTCACGCTCTCAAGAAGAATGGCCGATCTGGAAGATTCGTCTTCGAAATGGGCGCTCGCCTTGGACGAGGCTCGGGGGCAGGTCCGAAGCATCGAGGCAAAAGCGAATGGCTTCGCAGAAGCGGCAACCGTACGGGTATCCGCCGCAGAGGCCAGGACACTGCGCGTGGCCGAGCGACTGGGGCGACTGGAAGAAGGGTTCAAGGCCAACGTCTCCCAACTCGAGGCTGACCGGGCTGGTGCGGCACGGCATCGGCGTGAGATCGCGACGGATCTATCCGACCTCGTCGATGCACTTCGCAAGGAGAGGAATGACCGCGAGCATCTTACTGAGGATCTAGCCTCCCGGTTGAGCGGCCTCGAGCTCGCCGCCACCAGTAGCGATGAGCGCGTCGAAGCCACGCTGCAGGCGATAGGGCGGGTCCGAGCCCGCCTTGAAGAGATGCAACGGCAATGGATTGAGCAGCGGGCGGCCACGCTTGAAGCTCAGAGGCAGATCAGTCGACTGATCGATAGCGGTCGACTGCAGGATGACGGGGAGTCCGGGACCGCTACCGCCGGCCCGGACAAAGGCAAGCCAGAAGCAGCGGGCAGTCTCGATGCCTTCTACGTGGATTTCGAGGACCGCTTTCGCGGAGGGCGGGAGGAGATCATGCGCCGGGCGGCGTATTACCTTCCCCTCCTTCGTAAGGCCAGTGCAGGGCTGGAAGAAGCCCCTGTTCTGGACATCGGTTGCGGGCGTGGGGAGTTGCTTGAGTTGTTGTCGAAGGAGGGCATGGAGGCACGGGGCATCGATTTGAACACCGAGATGGTGGCCTGTTGTGAAGACCGCGGTCTGTTTGTGGCCAGGGCAGAAGCATTGGCTTACCTCTCCCGGACGGAATCCGGCTCTTTAGGAGCCGTAACAGCGATGCATGTCGTGGAGCATCTTCCCTTCGAGCAGCTGGTGGCTCTGGTCGACGAGTGCCACCGGGTCCTTCGTCCCGGGGGGGTCATGATCCTGGAAACACCCAATCCGGAGAACATCCTTGTCGGCTCTTGCTACTTCTACATGGACCCCACGCACCGTAACCCAATTCCTCCGGCCTTGCTCCAGTTCATCGCAGAAGCCAGGGGTTTCGCCGCCGCCGAGATCCACAGACTGTCGGAGCACCGGGGCGAACCCATGGTCCGCGCGAGGATCGGGGAGGATCTCGAGGGGGCAGAGCAGGTGAATGCGGTGCTGGGGCAACTCCACCATATGCTTGCTTCCGCACCCGACTACGCGGTCGTAGCGCGGAAGGCGTGAGCAGACTGTGCGTCTGATCCTGAACGTTGATGCGATCTCGCCTCCCTTGACGGGAATCGGCAGATACGCTTTGGAGCTCGCCCGGGGAGTGCGGGGCAATCCTCGAGTCTCCGACGTGAAGTTCTTCTCCGCCTACCGCTGGGTTGACGACCCCGATCAGGCGCTTTCGGCAAACCGGCTTCTGGCCTCGATCAGGCGAAGCGTTCCGCTAAAGGGGCTCGCGTTGAAAGCGTATCTCGCGGGTCGTGATCTATGGTTTCGTCGGAGCATGAAGGGGCGATTCGGCGACTACCTGCTCCACTCTCCCAACTACCTGCTGATGCGACACGCGGGACCCAGCGTGGTGACCATCCACGACTTTTCCTGGCTGCACTTCCCTGAACACCATCCTCGGGAGCGCGTAGAACTGATGAACCGTGAAATGCCCAGGGTGTTCGCCGAGGCCACGTGCTTCATCACCGACTCCGAGTTTGTAAGAGGCGAGGTCATCAGCATCGGGGGCGTCCGGCCGGACAAGGTCTACACCGTTCCCCTCGGCGTCGACCGCGCCTTCCGCCCGCTTCCTGTGGAGGAGACAGCCCCGATTCTGCAAAGGTATGGTCTGTGCGGGCGGGCTTATCTGCTTGCCGTTGCGACGATCGAGCCCCGAAAGAATCTTGCGCGGCTCCTTCAGGCTTACTCGACTCTTCCGGTCTCGTTGCGCAGGAAACATCCGTTGGTGCTGGTCGGGGTAAGGGGTTGGCACACGGAGGCCATAGAACAGGTGATGGCGCCGTTGCTGGCCTCAGGTGAACTGGTGGTTCTCGGATACGTGACTGAAGGGGACCTGCCGGCGCTTTATTCCGGGGCGCATGCCTTCGCGTTCGTATCGTTGCATGAAGGGTTCGGGCTCCCGCTCCTGGAAGCAATGGCCGCTGGTGTCCCTTGCGTCACCTCCAATGTGTCGTCGCTGCCCGAAGTCGGGGGCGAAGCGGCATTGCTGGTTTCGCCCGAGCAGGTAGAGTCCATCCGAGAAGGGTTGATCGCTGTCCTCTCTGATGAGGGCTGGCGTGGAGAAGCCCGACTCGCCGGGTTGGCGCGGGCCGCGCAGCACTCATGGTCGGCGTGCGTGGAGAACACCATCGACGTATACGAAAGGGCGATCGCCGCATGAAGAGACTGCTGGTTACAGGCGCCACAGGATTCGTCGGGCAGTGGGTCACTCGCTGCCTATCAACAGATGCCAGGCATCAATTCGAGGTGGTTCCGATGCCTACACTGGACATTCGGAACCTGGAGGCCGTCGTCGACGCAGTCAGCGAAATTCGCCCGAATGCGGTACTGCATCTGGCCGCGCAGAGTTTCGTTCCCCGTTCGTTCGAGGCGCCTCGAGAAACACTCGAGATCAACCTGTTCGGAACACTCAATCTTCTCCAGGCCCTGCAGAGGGTGGCGTTCCCCGGACGAATGCTCTTTGTGAGTTCCGGCGACGTGTTCGGCCGGGTTCCGGATGCTGCGCTTCCCGTGAACGAGGCGTGGCAGGCTGAGCCAAGAAACCCCTACGCAGTGAGCAAGCTCGCGGCGGAGAAGCTCTGCCTCCAGTGGCATCACTCCGAAGGTATGGACGTCTGCATCGCGCGGCCCTTCAATCATGTGGGGCCAGGCCAGGACGACCGCTTCGTGCTTCCTTCCCTCGCCAGGCAGGTCGCCGAGATCTCATCCGGAGCCCGTGAGCCGATTGTCGAGGCGGGTGATATCGACGTTTCCAGAGACTTCACCGACGTGCGTGATGTCGTCGAGGCCTACGCTGCTATCCTCACCCTCGGCGTGTCGGGGCGCACCTATCTGATTGGTTCGGGGCGGGAAAGGAGCATTCGGGAGCTCCTGGTCAGGATGTGCGAGTTGGAAGGTGTCGAGGTCAAGATCCATCAGGATCCCCGCCGGATGCGCCCCTCGGAACAACGACGCATGGTCGCTGATCCTCGGCTTCTCTACGAGGATACGGGCTGGCGCCCGCAAACGCCGATGGATGTCACGCTCAGGGATATTTTGGACTACGCAAGGAAGGATTGAATCATGGCGGCACGAAACGCGCTCATTACTGGAATCACCGGCCAGGACGGCGCCTACCTTTCCCGCCTCCTCCTGGGAAAAGGCTACGAGGTTCACGGAATACTCGCTCGACGCAGCTCCGACACGCTATGGCGGCTCCGCGAGCTGGGAATCGAACAGGACGTTCGACTGCTGGATGGGGATCTCACCGACCTCTCATCGCTTCTTCGGGCGATGGAGGTGTCCAAGGCCGACGAGGTTTACAATCTCGGCGCCCAGAGTTTTGTGGGTTCGTCCTGGCAACAGCCCCTGCTGACGGCGCAGGTAGACGGAGTCGGGGCACTCAACGTGCTGGAGTCGGTTCGGATCGTCAACAAGGATTGTCGGTTCTACCAGGCCTCGACGAGCGAGATGTTCGGTCTGATCCAGGCCGACAAGCAGGATGAGAAGACGCCCTTCTATCCGCGCAGTCCGTACGGGGTGGCGAAGCTGATGGCGCACTGGGCCACGGTCAACTACAGGGAAAGCTTCGGCCTTCATGCGTCGAGCGGCATCCTCTTCAACCATGAGTCTCCGCTCCGGGGTATCGAGTTCGTGACGCGCAAGGTGACGCATGCGGTTGCCCGCATCAAGCTGGGCCTGCAGCAGGAGCTGCGTTTGGGGAACATCGATGCCAAACGCGACTGGGGGTTCGCAGGGGATTACGTCGAGGCAATGTGGCTGATGCTGCAGCAGGACGCAGCGGACGATTACGTCGTGGCGACGGGAGAGACCACTACGGTCCGTGACATGTGCAGGATCGCCTTCGAGCATGTCGGGCTGGATATGGAGAAACACCTCGTGATCGATCCAAACTTCTTCCGGCCCGCCGAAGTGGATGTGCTTCTGGGTAATCCTGCCAAGGCCATGAGCAAGCTCGGCTGGAGACCGAAAACGTCCCTGGTCGAGCTGATAACGATGATGGTCGACGCAGATCTGCGGCGACTGTCCCGCTAGTTCACGTCGCCTGTGACCTGCCCTAGTACAGGATCGCTGCTTCGACGCTTCGCGTCGCGCGCGGTTCGGCCGCGTTTGCCTCGGGCGGGAAGCCAGGCTGCGAAGGATGGAAGATCATGCACGTTCGCCTTGAGGCAGCGGGTGAGTCGGCGCCGGAGCCGTTCGTTCCGAACCCTTCTCTTCGGATCGGTCGGGCGGTCCGCGACGTCGCTTGACGTTGCCCCGGGAGCGGATGCAAGCGCCCTCAGGGAGCTTGCCAGCGGGATGCTCGTTGACCGGCAGCCTTGGGCACTGGTCCTGAGCATTGCTGAGCACCCTTTCAGGTTGGAAGGGCGTGGTCGAAAGCAACGGGAGCAGGACGTCGGACAGGGGCTGGATTGCCTCGCCACGGTGCCTGCGACGGAGTCTGCTCTTCGGCCGTTAGAGCCGACAGTCCGGCAGAAGGGCCGCGCCCCCCGTGGGTTCCCAGCTGATGCGGCCAGAATCGCCGCGTGGAGGGGCGTTGAATCTGTATGGGGCGAGGCTGACCTGTTTCGGGCGTTCTCCGGGCTTCCTCGTCCAGGTCACCGCAGGAGTATGTGATCAATGGCTGATGATCTGTCCGGTGAAGGAATCCGGATCGCCGCCGAGCTACCGAGCTTGCTCAGCCCGGAAGAGCGCGACTACCTTGATACCCTGGCCGACCGGACCTTCGTCGACTTCGCCTACCGCGCCCTGCTGGGCCGGACCCCCGATCTTCCCGGGCTCCTTCACCATCTGGAGGTTCTGGAGAGGGGAGGGAGCAGGTGGCGGCTTCTCGGAGATCTCTCGTGCTGCGAAGAAGGCCGCCGGTTCTTTCGGCAGGAGGCCAGCTCCGCTGCGCCGCCCCGCGTTCTGCTGGACGCTGATCGATACCGATCGATGACGCCTCGCGCCAGGCGAATACTGCGCGATCTTTCCAGCGCGATGGAATACCAACTGGAGGCCCAAGGTCGATGAGAATCGTGCTCGACATGCAGGGCGCTCAAACGGAGAGCCGCTACCGCGGTATCGGCCGCTACGTCATGTCATTCGCGAAGGCAGTGGTGCGCAATCGAGGCCGGAACGAGGTCGTCCTCGCGCTTTCCGGGCTCTTTCCCGAAACCATCCAGCCAATCCGCGACGCTTTCGGCGGTCTGCTGCCAAACGAGTGCATCCGAGTCTGGTACGGTCCGCAGCCGGTTTGCGAGACGCAGCCGGGGAACGAGTCCCGAAGGAAGACATCCGAACTTCTCCGCGAGGCTTTCATTGAGAGCCTCGAGCCTGACGTCGTGCACGTCACCAGTCTCTTCGAGGGCTATTGCGACGACGCTGTCACTAGTATCGGTCGAGTCGCTGGCAGGGCCAAGGTCAGCGTCACTCTTTACGATCTGATCCCCTTGCTCAATCCGGATCATTACCTCACTCCAAACCCTGCCTACAAGAAGTACTACGTGCGCAAGGTCGAGCACCTCCGCCGAGCCGACCTCTACCTTGCCATTTCCCGCTTCAGTCGGGATGAGGGCGTCCAAGCGCTTGGCGTCGCGGACAGCAAGGTCGTGAACGTGTCCACCGCAGTCGACGCCGATTTTACGCCTCGTTCCCTCCAGCCTGAGGAGCGCGCAGCACTGCTGAGCCGTTTCGGTGTCCGGGACCGGTTCGTGCTCTATTCAGGGGGGGCGGACGAGCGGAAGAATCTCCCCCGGCTAATCGAGGCGTATGGAGCGCTGCCGTCCTCATTGAGGCGGCGATGCCAGCTGCTGTTCGCGGGCCGGATGCCCGAAGGCAATGTCGCTCAACTCATTGACGTCGCCCGCGGAGCGGGGCTTTCGCCCGATGAACTGCTCTTCACCGGCTACGTGAGCAATGAGGAGCTCGCGCAGCTGTACTCATGCTCCGATCTGTATGCGTTCGCATCCTGGCACGAGGGATTCGGCCTGCCGGTCCTCGAAGCGATGGCATGCGGTGCCGCCGTGATCGGGTCGAACACTTCCAGTTTGCCCGAGGTCATTGGTCTGGAAGAGGCCCTGTTCGATCCCCACGATGTCTCCTCGATTGCGAACACACTTCGGAGGGGGCTGGAGGATGAGGCTTTCCGGACCCGACTGAGGTCCCACGGCGCAGTACAGGCCCGAAAATTTTCCTGGGATGAGACCGCCCGGCGCAGCATCGAAGCTTGGGAGGCCCTCCACCATGGCGCTCAGCTACCTGCAGGGAAGCCAATCTCCGGGTTCGATTTCGCCGAACTCCGGGAAGCCCTGGCCGCTACCCTGAGCACCACCGGACTCGCCGATGTCGGCGCACTCGCGGTGATGCTGGCCAGCAACGAGAGCGCGGGTCTTCGTCGACAGCTACTCGTGGACGTCTCAGAACTATGCCAACGCGATGCGGCCACGGGTGTGCAACGCGTCGTCCGAAGCTATCTCAAACATCTGCTCAGGTCTCCCCCAGCGGGGTTCTCTGTAGAACCCGTCTTCGCTACCAGGGAGGAGGGCTATCGCTACGCGCGCAGGTTCACGGCGCGATTCATGGGATTGGACGAGGTCGCCGGGGAAGACGAGCCCATCTTCTGGCGCAGGGGAGATGTATTCCTCGGTCTCGACATGCAGCACCACGTTCAACTGGCGCACCGGGACTTCATTCTAAAACTTGTCGAGCACGGCGTCTTGGTTCGATTCATCGTGCATGACCTGATTCCGGTCCGGTTCCCTGATCTGTTCAAGGATGGCGACGCCTCGGACTTGCATGCCAGCTGGCTTGAGATGATTGCCCGGACCGACGGTGCCATCTGCGTGTCCAGGGCCACGGCCGATGATTTTCAGGCTTGGATTGGCGAACGCTCCGGGGCAACCAGTCCGCGATTCAGGCTCGACTGGGTGCACAACGGGGCCGATTTCGATACCGCTGCGTGCCCGGTCGGCTTGCTCGACATGCATGGGGCGCTGCTGGAAGGCCTTCGTGCTCGTCCGACCTTCCTGTGCGTGTCGACGATTGAGCCCCGGAAAGGTCAGGAGCAGATCCTCGATGCAGTGGAGATGCTCTGGAGTGAAGGCCGGGACGTCAACCTGGTCCTGGTGGGCAAGGAAGGCTGGAAGGTGGAGCGCCTTGCCACCCGTCTGCGAAACCATGTCGAGCAGGGGCAGCGGTTGTTCTGGCTGGAGGGGATCGAAGATGCCCTGCTGGAGAAGGTCTACCTCGCCAGCTCCTGCCTCGTTGCGGCCAGCATAAGTGAGGGTTTCGGGCTTTCGCTTATCGAAGCCGCCCGCCACGGCATTCCGATACTGGCCAGGGATATTCCGGTCTTTCGTGAAGTGGCGGGAGACAACGCGGCCTACTTCCGGGGAACGGATGCCGGGACTCTCGCTGAAGCGATGCGCGGACGGCTGGAGTCGATGGAAAGGGGCGACATGGTCTCGTCGAAGGGCATCGCGTGGTCGACCTGGGCCCAAAGCACCGAGCGACTGAAGAAGATTCTCGTTGGCGAAGGGTATCGGCCGCGCCAGCTGCTGGTCGATGTATCGGAGCTGGTCCAGCGTGATGCCAGGACCGGAATCCAGCGCGTTGTACGCGCCGTCCTGAAGGAGTGGCTCCGGGCACCGCCGGAGGGCCATATCGTCGAACCCGTCTACGCAACCGCGGGATCGGGATACCGCTATGCCCGGACATTCACTCGACGCTTCCTTGAACTCGATCAGCCGATGGGGGACGACGATCCGATCGATCACGCCCCGGGGGACACTTTCGTTGCCCTGGACCTGCAGCCGATCGTGCAGGTGGCGCGGCGGGACTGCTTCCGCCAGATGCGCCGTGAGGGGGTATCCGTGCGGTTTGTTGTCTATGATCTGCTTTGTGTGCTGATGCCAAAGTTCTTCCCGGAGGGCGCGCAGGAGGGCTTCGAACGTTGGCTGGAGGTGGTGGCGGAGTCGGACGGTGCGGTATGCATCTCGGCAGCCGTTGCGCAGGAGCTTGAGCGCTGGATGGAGCAGCAGGCGGGCAGCCGCGCTTCTGCTTCCGCCTGCCGCGTCGACTGGTTCCATCTGGGGGCCGATGTCGACGCTTCGAATCCGTCCGTCGGCCTGCCTGCAGACGGAACCGAGGTGATCGAGCAGCTTGCCGCGCGCCCCACCTTTCTGATGGTCGGAACGCTGGAGCCGCGCAAGGGACACGCACAGGTCCTCGCTGCTTTCGAGCACCTCTGGCAGTCAGGCGTGGACGTCAATCTGGCGGTCGTCGGCAAGCCGGGCTGGATGACCGAGCGCTTGGCCGACCGACTGGTGCGGCATGTCGAGACCGGCTCCAGGCTGTTCTGGCTCCCCTCCGCGAGCGATGAGTATCTCCAACTGATCTATGGGGCCAGCAGCTGTCTGATCGCGGCCTCTTACGGTGAAGGCTTCGGGCTGCCGTTGATCGAGGCTGCGCAGAACGGACTTCCGATCATCGCGCGCGACCTTCCCGTGTTCCGGGAGGTTGCAGGGGAGGCGGCGTACTACTTTGCGTCGGATCATCCCAAGGGACTCAGTGATTCGATCGCCGACTGGCTCGGGCTCTACGCCCGAAACGCCCACCCCGTGTCGCAAGGCATGAGCTGGTTGACCTGGCGAGATGCGGCATCGCGACTGCGCGACCTTGTGATCCCTCTCGGTGGACGCGGGGATTCCCTGGCACTAGATCCCGGGATGGAGCCCGAGTCCCCATCGTCGCGCGTAGGGGGTAGAGTTCCGCGCGTCGGGGAACGAGTAGCGTGAGGGCTGGGTGGACCGAGACCCTCCGGGAGAGCGGAAGCTGGATGGGTGTCTAACCTGCGGTGCGAGCGCCGGGAATCGCAGCGGTTGGTAGCGAGTTTTCAATGGAAGGACTGGGTCCGGCGGATTCCAGAGATCCGCCGACTATTATTCTTGAGACCCGTGCGCGGGGATAGAAAGGGGGGAGGGATGATCAGGGAGATTCGAATCGCCGGACAGCCACGGTTGGTGGAGTCGGACGACAGATATCTTGAACAGGTAGGGGTGGAGTTCGAGCCCCACATGGTCCAGCTGTTTCGTGCGCTGCTCGGAAATGACGAAGTTGTTTGTGATATCGGCGCCAATCTTGGTCTCACGGCCCTGTTCTTCAGTTCGGTCGCGAAACAAACCTATGCGTTCGAGCCAAGCCCAACCACGTTCAAGTTCCTCTCGCAGAACCTGAGTCGAAACGGCATCGGCAACGTCGAGGCGCTAAACATTGGTCTCGGGGAGTGCGAGGCTGAAACGTCGATCACCTTCGCGACCAACAACAGGTCCGGGGCATACGTGAGCGAGAAGGTGCGGCCCAGTCAGGGGCATACCACCGAATGCATCAAGATACGAACCTTGGACTCCGTATGCGGAGAGCGGAATCTGCGTCCCACGTTTCTCAAGCTGGACGTTGAAGGCTTCGAGCAGAGCGTGCTGCGGGGTGCCCGGAGGGTGCTCTCTGACTGTCAGCCCACCGTCGTCCTCGAGATGAATCACTTCTGCCTGGACGTACTGCAGCGCATTACGATTCCCGACTTCCTCGACTTCCTCCGGTCAGTGTTTCCTGTCCTGCATGCGGTCGATGCCGACAACAGGACGATTGTCGATCTCCACGTGCCAGATGGCGCTTACATGGTCATGCACGAACACGTCGTCCGGAACAGGTTTCCGAACCTTGTAGGGGGGTTCGACAGTTCGATGCGCAATCGTTTGCAATCGCTCTCGGGTTGATCAAGTCGCCGGGCATGGGGCTCGATGTTGACGCGGTCACTCGAGTGTGTTGATGTCCAGCACCAACCCCACTTCCCCAAGATCATAGCGTCGGAGCTCTGACCAGCTGGCATCAAAGGCAACGATCTCCCCACGTGTCAGATCGCGCATTCCCCGCTCGGCGATCTCCGAGAGGCCTACGTAGGTCACTCCGTCCGAGCGGCAGACGCCCCGGGGAAATTTCCCGGTCCGCACCTCATGGCCCCGTGTGCTCCGAAGACTTCCCTCCGCGGAACTGCACAGGAAGAGGGCGTCTTCCTCCATCCAGAGGTCATGAGCCTGCTGCCCCAGAGGCAGCCGGTTCAGCAGGTTGAGGCTCGCCTCCTCGAAGAGCAGGATCTCGCTGGGGCCGAAGTTGTGGGCGACCACTCCGATAGTCTCCCCGATAGGGTGAATGGTATTGAAGTGATTCACATCGCCGGTTCGATCGAGGTTCCGACCCAGCGGATACCACCGAGTCCATTCCCCTGCCTGATGGACGGCCACGAAATTGTCGAATGAGCAGGTGACGTAGAGTCGTTCTCCGATCCTGCGAAGCTGATGCACGTCCCGCATCGGAAAGGGAGCAGTCATAGAGTCGGTCAGCGTCAGTTCCCGTGAGAAGACGAGGATCTCCGCTCTTTCATGCTCGCGGGGAACCTCCGAGGAGACCATGCGGTTTCTAGCCGCCACCAATACGTCGTGGGGGCCTACATCAATGCCGTAGTACAGCCCCTTCCCGGAGTGCACGGTGTCCTGCTCTCCCGAGTGAGGGTCCAACAGCAGAAGCGACCGACTGGTGGTGACAAGGAGCCTCTTGCGCCGCGAGGCCGCCCCACTGGTCATGCTCCAGCCTCTCGACGGTCATTCCAAGACACGGAGGGCGATAGATTCACCAATCCAGACCAGATCGGGTCCTCCAGATTCCGCGCAACCTTGAGTTTCGCGGCATTCTGCCGGCGGGACAGCATCGCCTCGAAACTGGCCTCGCCCAGCCCCCGGTTGGCCAAACCGACCGTGATCGAGTACTCGCCGGGCCCCAGCGGCAGGGCGAATCCGAACCTCGTCACCCTGCGGCTTCCGGCGGACGCCGCGGGCATGGTCCGTCGCATGCAGTGGGTGTTGGTCATGAACACCGGTGACCCGAATCGATCGCGTATCTGGAAGCCGACATGTGGCTCGTCCACCAGGCCGTGAAAGCTGGCCTCGATCTCGAGCTCAATGAACGCTCCGGAGGGTACAACTTCGGCCTCGACACCTTCCCACAGCAAACGGACCGACTCGATGGAAGCGAGATGGCTATGCACGTTGCCTCCGGAATCGTCGTCGGGGGCCTGCGGCCGCGGTTCTGGCGTGTTTACTTCTCCGGTGTCCGGGACAGTCTGCGTCACAGTTTCGGGAGCCTCGGCAACCATCGCCGAGGATGTCGGCTGGGGCGAGGTGGAACGGAGCGCGATGGCCTGGAACTCGTCGATCACTTCCTTCGGAGTTCCGTCCCTAATCAGTCGGCCCTGGCCCAGAAGAATGGCGCGTTCGCACAGCGCATACACGGAGCCGAAATCGTGCGTTACAAACAGGAGGGTAGTGCCTTCGGCACGAAAGCCACGAATCCTTTCAAAGCACTTCTGCTGGAAAAAGACATCACCCACCGAGAGTGCTTCGTCGATGATGAGAATATCCGGACGGACCTGCGTGGCGACGGCGAAAGCAAGGCGGACCTGCATTCCGCTGGAATAGGTTTTCAGTGGCTGCTCAAAATAGGTGCCAATCTGTGCAAACTCCTGAACGCCCTCCACGAGCGCAGGAGTGCCGGTGGGGTCGTGACCAAGCATTTGCAGCGCCATGATCGCGTTCTGCCGGCCTGTGAACTCAGGGTGGAATCCGATTCCGAGCTCCAGAAGTGCTGCGATCCGCCCGGCGACCTCAACGCGTCCCTCGCTGGGGTCGCAAGTACCGGCGATCATCTTGAGCAGCGTGCTTTTTCCCGCTCCGTTGACTCCGATGATGGCCATGGATTGACCCTTCGGAACAGCGATGCTCACTCCGCGAAGAACCCAGGTCTCCTCGACGCCCTTCGACTCACCGAAGCCCAGCCAGTAGAGCAACCTCACCCAGCGATTCTGGAAGCGCCGATACACCTTGCCCAGCCCGCTGCAACGTATCGCCAGGGGGAGCTGCGCGGATTCCGCGTCCTGAACGGCGTCCGCAGGAATCATGCCGCTCGGGTCGTTCGTGGATGTTTGTGGAGTCGAACTCATTGTTGTCCTACCACCCTCTCAGAACCAGTTCGCGGTTGAAACAGTAGGTGGGCGTGTTGGATGGGAAATCGGGTGTCTGGAAGCCCGTCAGCGGGCCCTCTGCGTGGAAGAAGTGCACGTAGGTAAGTGAGTCCGCCGCAAACATTCGGTAATCACCGAATGGCTTAAGTGGCTGACCGTTCAAGAGCAAGCTGGGCGGTGAGAAGAACTCACTGGACAGCTGCTGAGCTGAGGCTTGCCTGTCGAGAACCAATCCGGTGCTGCACCAGTCCGCTTCGCCCGGAGACGAGTTGCCGGCCACCGGCTGCACCCGAGCGAAGGCGGTAACAAGTGCGATGGAGACAGCGGCCAGCAGCACTCTGGGCGTGCCCGCGAGGAACAGGGCTGCGAGGCTGACTACGAACAGCGTCTTTATATAGTGGAACAGGCCGTACTGGATGAAATTGTGTGGCCCGAGATCCGAGAAGGAGAGGTAGATGATCATCCACCCGAGGAGAAACAGCAC
The DNA here is from genome assembly GCF_023156535.1 of Pseudomarimonas salicorniae. Taxonomy (GTDB): domain Bacteria; phylum Pseudomonadota; class Gammaproteobacteria; order Xanthomonadales; family Xanthomonadaceae; genus Pseudomarimonas; species Pseudomarimonas salicorniae. The sequence continues at coordinate 25,904 of NZ_JALNMH010000010.1, forward strand.
GCCGAAGAGACCGCCGGACAGGGCGCCGGCAACAAGCACGACAAGCGCCACACTGCCCAGGATCGGGAACTCGGTCAGCAGACCCTTGTTCGTCCACCCGTAGCTGGCATCACCTGTCATCAGGCCGACTGCCTTGAGCGGAACCAGACTGGGCACGAACGAATGCGACTGCCCGTAGCTGTTGCCTAGCGGAAAACCCCAAAACCCCAGGACGATCAGTGATTCCACCACCACAAACCCGATGACCAGGGGGAACAGCAGGGGGCGCAGCGCGGCGTGCCGATACGCTTGAAGGCAAACCAGGATCCCTGTGCATGCCCCAAGGAGCACGAAATCCTGCGGGCGGGTGTGAAGTAGCAGGGCGAACGCAGCGCCAAGAATCACGAGAACCGAACGCGGCGTCCGTCTGGACTCCTGATTGTCGGCCAGTAGCCAGAATGCCAACGCGCCTACGACCAGCGTCAACGAGCTGCTCCAAGGGGCGACGAAGGCGGCCGAGAAGTACTGGACCGGGGCGATGAACAGGCAGAATGCCGCCAGGAACAAAGGGCCGCGAACGCGGCCAAGGCGAATCGCGATCAAGGACAAGGCCAGTGCGACCAGGCCAAGGTTTCCCAGAATCAGGGCCGCTTCAGCGCCGCCCAAATCAACTGCCCGTAGCAGCAGCGCCAGCGGCAGCAGAACGAGCATGAAGCCAGGAGGATAGGTGCCGGTGAATCCTATGTCCCGCTCTCCCCGCATCAAGGCCTGGAGCTGCTTCAGGTACTCGCCCTGGTCATACCAGCCGAACCATCCAAGAGGTGTTGCGGCCTGGCTTCCGGGAAATGCCGAGTGGCTTCGCGCCAGGGCCGCCAGCAGCAGCGCAACAAGGACAATGGTGCAGGCCATCGGCACCCATCGGTAAAGAGTTCTATAGCTCATTCGCTGCCTCGAGCGCGGCGTGGGCCATGAAGGAAAGAGATGGATGAGCAACTGGCAGGTTTCGGACGCGAGACCCCCCCAGCACAACGAGGCCCGGGACCGGAGGCGCGCGCGATGCGACGGGATCGCCGTAATGAAAGCCCGCTCCCGCAGGCGTTTTCTTGCACGCAAGGGGCATCCTTCCCCGAGCAGTCAGCCTGACGACAGTTCTCATGAGGTCTGCGATTGACGTGAGCGCCGACCCCGACTTCCATTGCACTCCGGTTCGGCGGGCCTTCGTGCGCCCGGTCCAACTCTGGGTCAACACGAGCGGAAGCCGCTTGGCCATCCAGGCCAGCAGGGGCGCAGGCGCACCGGCCATCTTCCGAAGGAAGTCCCCGGAAAGGTGGCGTACCCAGTAGTCCACGTCTATGGCGCCGCGTTGCCTGCTTATTTCGCCTACCAACTGATCCGACTTCCTGGCGAAGGGGGCGAACTGGAGAATCTGGTAGGGCACGTGATCCGAAAGCGCTGCCGCCCCCCCGAAAATTCTCTGGTTGCCTGGCGAACCGGCAGCCAGGACCACTCTTTGAGCGGCGATTGATACCTGGTCACCATCCTTCTCCACTTGAGCCATCCAGCCGTCACCCTGCGCTGAGAGAGAAAGCAGCTTCGCGGGAATCCACAGTTCCGTGTCCAGTTCCCGACAGAGGCGTTCCACGCCCGGCCCCACCGAGAGCCCCCCGGTTTCCCAGGCGGACGGGTCCCGCCCACGAATGACGTGCACCTTCGGCTCGGAAGGGAACGTGTACTCACCGAGGACATGGTCGATGGACAGTTCTGCAATGACCGGGTCGTAGAATTGTTCGATGCGGCCGCCTTCGGGGCCATACATCTCCTCGAGCTCCTTCCGGTCCAGCGAGGCCAGAACTCCGCCCCACGCGTTCGAAAGGCCTCCGAAGGCGCTCGTGATCAGGACGGGTTGGGCGCCGTCGTGAAGCGAAACCGGGCCGGGTTCGACGATGAGCTGGCCTCGAACGGTGAGCTTGGGATGAAGTCCCGGCACCCGGGCGTCGGTGCTGGTGGTTGTGATGAGCAGCGACCGACACCTCCGTCGGGCGCACTTCTTGCCAACCAGATAGCCATAGGCGGAGGGGCCGCTACCGATGATCAGTTCGGCGACTTCCTCTGCGCGGCCTGATCCGGCCATGGAGCTCACTTCAGCAGCGCTCTCTCGATTCGTCGGAGTCGGCTGTCGACACCGGAAAACAGGACGAACTGAGCGCCGACGATCAGGAACAACGCGGCTGCGACCGCCAGCGCAATCGCCGTGACGCGGCCTTGCGACAGATACTCCCAGATCACCCTGACCCCGAGTGCTCCCCCTACAAGGACCGAGCACAAGCCGAACATGAATCCGAGGCGCGAGGTCAACGAGAGAGCGGAGTTGAAGATCGCGAACTTCAGGATTCGGTAACCGTCGCGCAAGGTGTTGAGCTTGCTGGGGTTGTCCGCTGGACGATCGAGGAACTCGATCGGTAGCTCCCGGTATCTGAGCCCGGTTTTGCCGCAATGCACCGAGAACTCCGTCTCAAGCTGGAATCCGTCAGCCCTGTTCTGGAACGTTTCCAGAAACCTACGCGAGAAGACCCGCAGCCCACTCAGTGCATCCTGAACCTCGACGCCGCTGATAAAGCGCACGAATCGACTGATCGCCTGGTTCCCGGCGATGTGGCCGGGTCGCTTGTTGCTTCTCTGATAGCCACCAAATTCGAAACGGTTTCCGACGACCATGTCCAGGCGGTCGCGCCGGGCGGCAGCGAGCAGGTTGGAGAAGGCCTGAGCAGGATAAGTGTCGTCGGCATCGATCAGCCCCACGAACTCGTCGTCGATGCAGCGAGCGACGCCCGCTTTGAAGGCGTGGCCCTTGCCCTGCTCGGCGCACCGAACAAGTTCGAGTCGAGTTCCGAACTCGGGCAGCAGACCTTCCACCACCTGGCTGGTCTTATCGCTGGAATTGTTGTCGACCACGAGGCAGCGGTGCACTTCCGGAACGGCGAGAATGTCCCGGACTACCTTCTCGATCGTTTTCTCCTCGTTGTATGCGGGGACCACTACAGAGAATCTACTCATCAATACTCCGGAAATCTTGGCTGAGTGGGGTGGTTTCCCCGTGGGCAAGGCTACTTTTTGGGGGTGTTGGCGGGCGGGGCGATGACGATTGAGCGAATCGCGAGTCCGAGCGGCCTGGTGTCATCGCCCACCCCGACAGAAAGCGGGGTGACCGCGGGAAAGCCGTTGAAGGAGAGTCGATTGGCAGCCCGCGGGTGCTCGTAGAGAAAGCTTGCACACGTCTCGGCAGGCTGGAACGTCCCAGGAAAGGGCTGGGGGCCGATACGGACTTCACCGACAACGCCCGATGCACCAACGAACGCAGACGCGCAGACCGTCACCGTCGAGCCTGGATGGACGGGGCCTACGTCGTAGATGGTAGCGGGTGATCGGCCCGTCCACTGGCCAAACCCTTCCTCGCCGTGAAACCCTTCTGATCGCGTGATCATCCGGTTGCAGGCAGCCGAGACTCCGGCCTCGACAGCCAGGCAGAGGCTGATTTCACCAGGGGATGGGGGCAGGAGTGCGCCGTCAAACAGCTCCCCGGACTGAACTGAAGCTCTGAGGTTGGCGCCTATAAGCCATGCAAGCCCGAGGAACACCAGGGCGAGCTCAATACGCGCGCTGAAATCCTTCCGGAGTTTGGATTTGTATGAGTGGTGCTTGCTCATCAGACGCTTGCCAACGCGCGTGCCTCGCGCACATGCGGGTCGCCCCGCGGATCGAATTCCGAGTCCAGATTCAGGCCCTTGGGTGGGGCCCGCGCCGAGCGGAGCCAAGTCCTTGACTCGGCGGCCAGGCTGTCGGGTTGGGACGCTCGCGCACGGCCTGGCTGGCTGGCGCGCGAGGATTCTACCAGCTGCGCCCGGTCATCTGCCCCGATTTGAAGCCACGGGCGCACTGGGCAGTCCCAATGATGCTTGCTACGATTGGAGTTTCGCCCACTGGCCCGGTCGATTGGCGTCGGGGTCAGGCATTGATCAGCAGCCGGGTCGCTGGGCTTTACCCGGCCGGGTGCGTTGCCGACCGCATGAAGATTGCTGTTTTTGGAAGCTCAGGGTTCATAGGCAGCGCACTGATCGCTCGCAGCCACGCGCTCGGTCACGATTCGATCGCGTACTCCAGGCGCGGCAGGCCCGCCTCGGGGGCGGTCGCCAGGCAGTGGAGTCTCGGTGAGATTCCCGACCTGGATCCTTGCGAGAATGCGGACGGTGCAGTGCATCTGGCGCACGATTTCGACGGCGAAGCGGGTGCGGACCGAACCTTTCGGGGCACTCTGAAGCTCATCGATGCGTTGCGACAGCGCGGGGTCCGGCGTCAGGTGTTCGTCTCCTCGTTCTCCGCAGGGGAGCACCATCAGTCCCGCTACGGGCGGGTCAAGCACGAGCTCGAGAAGGTCTTGGGGGAGAGCGAGGACGTGTGGATCGTGCGCCCGGGCCTGGTCATCGGCGATGGGGGATTGTTCGGGCGAATCGCCAAGATTGCGCGCGCCTCCCCGGTGATTCCGCTGCCGGACGGCGGCAAGGGGGAGGTCTACTGTATCGATCTCGCGGAACTCTGCGACCTCTTCCTTAGAGTACTGCAGCTGGGGCCGGCCTCCCGAGTCCTCAATCTCTTCGAGCCGCGCCCTCGCGCCCTGAGGGATCTTGTGCTTGAAGTGGCCGCGCGCAATCGCCCCCGCCTGATCATGAACGTGCCTTCTTCGTTGGCGCTGAGGATTCTTGATCTCAGCGAGCGCCTCGCTATTCCGCTTCCTGTCACCTCGGACAACCTTCGGGGATTTCTCGCCAACCAGCGCGCTGACCATCGGTCCTCAATCGGTGAACTCTCTACATGATGCAGACCTTCAGAAACTTCCTGCTTGACCCGCGCGTGCGCGGGATCGAGGTCGACGATAACGACCTGTTGGACGTCCATCGTCGATTGCTCTCGGAGAAGCGCCTTCTGCGATCGGCATTTGAGACCTTCTATTCGAACATGATCGAGGCTGCGGATCGGCACTGTTCCCCCGGTGGTATCGAACTGGAGCTGGGAACCGGAGCGGGCTTCATGAAGTCGTTACGGCCCGGGCTTACTACCTCGGATGTACGGACTGCCGACAACATAGACATGCGGGTCGACGCGCTGGATATGCCCTTTGCCGACGGCTCCGTCCGCTGCGTGTACGCTATCAACGTGTTTCATCACCTCAGTGATGTCGAGCGTTTCTTCGTCGAGCTGAAAAGGGTTCTGAAAGTGGGGGGCGCAGCTCTGCTCATCGAGCCCCACGGTGGCTTCGCGTCCGCTACGGTGCACCGCTACCTGCACAGCGACGAGACATACGACAAGACTCAGCGGGATTGGCGGCTCGACAGCGTGCGCGGACCCCTGTCCGGTGCGAATCAGGCGCTTGCCCACATCGTGTTCGAGCGAGACCGGCCGAAATTCGAAGCGCGTTATGGGGGCGCCCTGGAGATCGTGGAGCAGAGCTATCAGCTCAATGCGATGCGCTATCTGGTTTCCGGTGGAGTGAATTTCCGCCAGCTTCTTCCGGATTTCACCGCGCCACTGCTTTCTGCGGTGGAGTCGGCAATCTCTCCCCTGGCGCGTCACTGGACGCTGCACCGGCTCACGGTGATCCGGAAGAAATGATCCTACGTCAGTACCTGAAGTTCTTTATCAATGGTGGGCTGCTCGGTCTGATCGCGTGGGGATTGCAGCTGCTCCTCTTTCGCTTCTTCGAAGATGCGCGGGCGCCCTACCCATACGCTCTTGCCTCGGCCTTGACCTATCTTCCCCTGGTGGTCCTGAACTTCGCGATCCAGAAGCGATTTATTTTCGGGGTCCCGGGCGCATTTCCACGGTTCGTCGTAGCGAACTTGGCCATCATGCTTCTGGTTGCTGCGTGCTCGCCGGTATTCAAGGCCCTCCTGGGGTCTTTGTTGGGAGCTTCCTGGGGCGAGCTTCTCGGATTCGCTGCTGCGGCGATTGTCTGCTCCGTCCCGTCTTTCCTGTTGAAGCGCAGCTGGGTGTTCGGCGTTCGCCGGGGTGTCCCGGGAGAATCGGAGGCCTAGGCGGGCGCGTGGCGTTGCACGCACTGAAGACAGGGTGGTTTGTGGGTTTCCGGGTACTTCGATAACCCCGACATCTGGGGTCCGTCAGCGTGTACGACGGAGCCGATTCATCGCTGCGGGGGGCGGAGGCACGTGCCTTGGATATGCAGGACGACCTTTTTCCATTCCGGCCGGCGTGCGAACTGGGAGAGCAGTCCCGTGTTCTTCTTGAACGAAAAGACCTGCTTCGCATCGATCCCGAAGGGCGGCCGGCGGAGGTCCAGATAGCGAAAAGCCCCCAGTGGAATGTCGACGTTCTCGGTTATCCCGCGCGGATTGACGCAGTTGGTTATCAATGCGTGTTGGTACTTCTGCACGCAGGGCAGAAACCTGTGAATCGCATCGTGGGGAAGATGTTGTAGGACATCCTTCACCAGGAGCAGGTCCGCGGACGGAAGATCCTGCGGGTTCCCCGAGTACAAATGGAAGGAAACGTTCGGTGCTGAGAATTGCTCCTCGTTGGAAGCGATGACAGACGGTACGACATCGTAGCCGCGATACTCGGCCGATCCCCAATCAATACCACGCGAGAACTGCCAGTCCCCGCAGCCCATATCGACAACCGAGCGCACGCGGTGAGCGCGGAGAAAGCGTTCGAGAAACCTGACGTACGATCGCGTGTGGACAGGCAGTGAGCCTTCCCCCGAACCATGCCCCCACTCGTTGCGTTCGTAGATTTCCTCAAACCGAGCGTTCAAGAACTCCCCTTGGATCATCGGTGAACTGGACGGCCCGAGAGCGCCGGGCCGTCCAGTCGAACCGCATTGTCGGGCGCCTAGCGGGCGGCCTCAAGGATCAATGCGCGGAGTTCAGCAATCTGCGCCTCCAGATCCGAGATCCGCTTCTCCTTCTTGTCCAGCTCCGCGTTCAACTCCTGGACTGCAGCAATGGCGAGGCCGGATACATCGAGAGGCGCGATGCGGGTGTCGGACCCTCCAAGACCGAACGCCGAATAGAAATCCTGGGCCATCGGTCCAACGTGCCGCTCGCCATTCGCGTCCCACTTGTAGCTCCAGCTGAAGATCGGCAGGCGCATCAGCTTGTTGAGCACGCTCGCACCATCCACTCGCTCAATATTGTTCTTCGTCCGGACATCCGAGCCTTGCGTGACCATTCCCGAGGCCGCGATATCCCCCACCACGTCCAGACTCACGGTGGGATTGAGCGTTCCGATGCCGATGTTTCCCGCGGCGTTCACCGCCAATCCCTTGGCCGCGCTGAAGCTGCGAATCTCGAGCACATCGGTGCTGAGCTCTCCGATCTGATAATCGAATGTGCTGCCTGTCGCAAACAGGATCTGCCCAACGTTTATTGAACCGGGGCGTACAATGTCCATGCGAGTATTTCCGGACGGATTCTCGATCACTGTCTGAGGAATCTGCGTGCTTCGGACGTGGAGGCCGCCAGATGGGGACGTTGTCCCCAGACCTACCCTGCCGGTGGACGCAATGAACAACGCGTTGTCCGGCGCTCCCGGCTTGATCTTGAACGGCAGCTTCGATCCGTTGGTCGCGTCACGGATGAAGAAGTTCGCCTCGTTCCCCGCCACATCCCAGGTCTGCGGAGTAAACCCGCTGCTGCCGTCCTGCTCGAGGCGCAGGGTGGGGGTGTTGCCGTCGACGGCGTGCAGGTTGACGACGGGGTTGGCGGTGCCGAAGCCGACGTCGCCGTCGTTCTCGACATAGAGGCTGTTGGTCCGGGCGCCGGCTTCGATGGTGAAGGGTGTCCGAGCGCCGTCGATGTCGTCGATGGAGAACTTGTTGGCGCCACCATTGGTGGAATCGTTGATGGTGATCTGCCAATCATTGGTCGGGAAGGACGCGCTGTTGGAGGTGTCCTGGAACTTGATGCGGAGATTGTTCTCCTTCAGCCGCAGGGTGTCGAAGCCGAAGCTCTCGCCGTTCACGCAGTCCTGGCCGATGCAGGCGCTGCCGTCGACGATCAGGTCGTCGAGGATCACCTGGTCCTTCATGCGAACGCCATAGTCGAGGTCGCTGCCCGCGACGACGGCCTTCTCCTCGGTGTCCTGGGCGTCGCCGGCGAAAAACAGGCCCTGGCGCACGCGGAAGGTGCCCGACTGCGAGGCGACGGGCTCGGCCTTCGGGGTTTCGACTGCCTCGTTGTCGCCGCGCTGGGCGAAGCCGAGGATCGGGCGGAGTTCGTACTTGTACAGACCCTCGGCGAGCGTGCCGCCGGGGCTCTTAGGTTCGATGGCGATGGTTTCGCCGGCGAGGATCTCGCGCTCGGTCAGCCGACCGTCGGGGAAGGCGATGCGCAGCGAATACGCGGGGGCGGCGGTGCCGGCCTCGATGGCGCCGCGGGCCGCGTCGAACTTGGCGTCCTCGGCGACGGCCATGGTGCAGAAGCCCATGGCGATGGCGGCGGTGATGGCTCGGAGTGCTGGTGTCGTACGCATGGTGACCCCCTGTCATGTGCGTTGGCGAGTGGCCAACGGGACAGGAACTCCCCGCCGGCAGCTGCCGGAGCGGCCCGCCCGGAATGGATGCACGCGGTCGCGCGCTGGGTGGCCATTTCCCGATTGTGCGACTAACCGGCCGCAACTGCAAAGATTGCGCCGCTGGTTGGTCGCCGATCAGGGCTGGATTGGACTAGCGCCACAGCCTCAGCTGCTCCGGCAACAGACATACGCGGTCGTTGCAGGCCTGGATGCGCAGCGTTGCCGACACGGCTTCCCCGCTGATCTCCAACACCACGCGTTCCGCGTACAGCCGCTGCGGTTCGTCGAAGACCGAGAGAAGGGTTTCGGCGCCCTGCGGATAGCGGACGTCGAGAGACTCGCCGCCGGCAGACAGCGCCATCAGACGGGTGGCGATCAGTCGCGGGTTGCCCGGCTCTGCCGCATTGATATGCCAGCCGGGTTGCAGGTCGATCTGGACGCGCGATCCGTCTGCGCCCGGGGTCGCCAGCATGCGGGCCCTTCCGGCGCCCTCGGCGAAGAAGACGATGGGCGGCGGGCCGTGGCTCTCGGGCAGATGGATCACGCGCTGCGCGGTCCAGTCATCGCCTGCGCTGTCCAGCGGCAAGGCGGCAAGTGCCTCTGCGCAGCGGCTCGCGGCGCTTTGCCAGCGCTCATCGAAGCGGCGACTGAGCTGGGCCTGCAGGGCCAGGCAGAGGGCGCCCAGCGGTGCGCTCTGCTCGCCGTCGCGCGCCAGGGCGTCAAGCCGGCTGGGTTCGTTGCCCAGATAGCGCTGCACCGCGGCCTGCAGCAGCTGGGCGCTGCGCTCGAGCAGGGCCGGCTCCAGGGTGCGGGCGTGCAGGTCCAGCAGGGCCTGGGCAAAGCGGGCGTAATCCTCCAGGCCGCCGTCGACGCGGCCGCTCTGGTCGCGGGCGATGCGACCGCTGGCGGCCTCGAAGCGCGGCCAGAGCGCGCTCAGGATGCGCTGGGCGTCCGTCTCGGCGCGTGGGTCGAGGCCCGCCTCGGCTGCGCTGAGCAGGGCCGAGGCAAGCCGGGCGTTCCAGCCGGTCAGGGTCTTGCCGTCGATGAACGGTCGATTGTCCGGGGGGGCGGGGGTGTCCTGCAGGGCCCTGAGCTCGTCGTCCAGTCGGGGCCGGGCAAGTGCGTCGCGGTGCAGCCGCAGCTGGATGCCGGCTTCCAGCGGATCGGCGTCGAGCATCGGATGCCGCGCCCTCACCTGCGCGGCCTCCGCGGTAGCGCGCAGATAGAAGCCGCCTTCGACGTCCTCGAAGCGTGCATCGACTGCGCTGGCATACAGCCCATCCGGCTGCCGCAGCCAGTGATCGGTGAAACGACGGGTGGCGGCGGCGATGGCCAGCCATGCCGGGCGGTTCCAGTGCTGGCCGGCCCTGGCATAGACATCCAGCAGCTGGGCCTGGGTGTACAGCATCTTTTCGAAGTGTGGATGACCCCAGTCGCTGCGCGTGGCATAGCGGAAGAAGCCGCCGTGCAGCGGGTCGAACAGCCCGCCCGTGGCCATGCGGTCGAGCTGCAGGGCAAGGGCCGCGGCCGCCGGGCTGTCGAAGCCCTCGCTCAGTGCACGGGCGAGCAGCCAGTCGAGCAGGCCGGGCTCGGGAAACTTCTGCGCGCCTGCGCGGCCCCCGTGGAGGCCATCCCAGCCGTCGTTGAGGAAGTCTTCAAGCGAGGTCGGCGGCAGGCGCTCGGCCAGCGCGCCCGAGCTGGGCGGGGCAGGGCGGGCGGCCTCCAGTGCGCGCAGCCCCGAGGCCATTGCGGCCAGTGCCGAGGGGGCGCGCTCACGCATCCGGTCGAGCCGCTGCAGCAGGGACAGCAGGGCATCGCGCTCAAGATAGGAGCCGACGAACAGGGGCTCGCCTTGCGCCGATTCGATGACGGTGACCGGCCAGCCGACCTCGCCCCCGGCCAGGCGCTGCAGGCGGATGTAGCGGGCGTCGATCTCGGGGTGCTGCTCGCGGTCGATCTTGATGGCGTGGAAGCGGGTGTTCAGTAGTTCACCGACGCTTCGGTCGGAGAACGCCTCCTCGGCCATGCGGTGGCACCAGTAGCAGGTGGAGTAGCCGATCGAGACCAGGCGCAGGCGATCGCTGTCTGATCCCGGATCCGTGAGCGAGCGCCAGTCGATGGGATTGAAGGCGTGCTGCAGCAGGTAGGGCGAGTCGGAGTGGATCAGATTGTTGAGGAAGGTGGGGCGCTCGGCGGCGCTGTCCGGCGCTGCCCGGTAATCGCGCAGCCAGGGGTGCTGGGCAAGTGCTTTCGCAGCGGCCTCGGTGCGCTGCGCCCAGGTGGCGGCGTCCGGTTCGGTGCCGGGTGGTGGAGCGAAGGGCCGGGTGGGCGTGGAAGGTGGGGCGTCAGGGGCTGGCCGGACCCTCTCCCCCGACCGCTCTCCCGGCGGGAGAGGGGAGCAGGTGGCGACCCGCGACCCGGCAGGCCGGTTGGCTTGCGATGGCAACGAAGAGCGTGCTTCTGCCGAGGCCTGGGGGTTCGCCCTTCGATACCTCAGGGCGAACGGGCCGTGGCCGGGCGTGGCGGGCTGTGTGTCCGGGCTTCGGACGGACGTGGCGGGCAGTGCATCCCCGCGTGGCTGAGCCTTGGCGGAGCGTGCGCCTGGGGCGTGAATCCGTGACTGGGTGCCGCCGAGGGGGCTGGGTTTGTTCCGAAGGTTGGGTGCCCGTTCTTGCTGAGGTATCGAAGTACGAACGGCGGCGGGAGCGTGGGGGTTCGCCCTTCGATACCTCAGGGCGAACGGTTTCTCGCCGGGTGTGGCGGGAAGCGGATCCAGGCTTCGCTTGGGCGTGGCGATGAGCGTGCCGGGATCGTGTTTCCTGGGCAGAGTGCTGCGGTTGGGGGTGGGCGCGTCCCCCGGGGTGGGTGACCGTTCGTGCTGAGGTATCGAAGCACGAGCGGTGGCGAGAGCGCGGTGGCTATGCGATTCGTGCCCGAGGGCGGAAGTGTCATCGCCGGCGTGGTTCGCCCATCGATTCCTCAGAGCCAACGGGTCTTTCCCGGGCGTGGCAAAGGGCGTGGCGATATGTGAGGCGATGGGCGTGGCGGGGAGAGCGTCCGCGCCCGGGATCAAGGGCCGTTCGGCCCCGCCGGCGAAGGGGGGCAGCCAGGCGGCGAGGCCCGCATTCAGGGCGAGCAGCAAGGTGCCGGAGCGCAGCGGGCTCACGGGGCTGCGTGGGCCTCTTGCGGGTAGGCGATGACGTGAACCCGCCCCGCCTCCAGGCCCTTGAGGGTCTGCGTGCTGCCGTCGGGCCAGCGGATCTCGACGTCGGCCTTGTCGCGCTTGCCGAGGCCGAAGTGCTGGGTGCGCGGGTGGACCGACATATAGCCCTCCGAGCCGCGAACTTCGCGGAACACCTGCAGGCCGCCGGCGGTGGCGATGAGGCGCGCGCCGATGGCGTCGCGGTTGACCTTGCGCGCGGGCGCGCCGACCAGGCGCACGCCCAGCCACTGGTGGCCGTTCTGCTGGGCCTCGTTGCGGAAGACGCGGGCCGGGCCCTGGTAGTCGAGGGTGACGATGTCGAGGTCGCCGTCGCCGTCGATGTCGAGATAGACCGCGCTGCGCGAATTGCCGATGAAGTCGAGTCCGCTGCCTTCGGAGGCGTTCTCGAGACGACCCTTGCGGTTCTCGAAGTACACGTTGGCGGCGCGCCCCGCGTCGGGGAAGGCGACGGCCTGCTGGCGGTCCTCGAAGGGGTCGGTGTAGTAGGGATTGTCGCGGCTGTAGACGTTGTACTCGTTCATGCCGTTGAGCACATAGAGGTCATCGTCGCCGTCGTTGTCGGCGTCGAAGAAGTCCGCGTCCCAGGACCAGCCGGTACTGCTGTGGCCGCGGCCGATGGCGTCGCTGTGCTGGTAGCGCAGGGCCTTGCCGCGGCGGCCGGAGACGAACAGGTCGTTGGCCTCGACCACGCGCATCGCCTTGAGCTTTTCGGGGTCGAACTTGGCCGGCGTGTCCTTGGTCGGCATCACGTAGGTCTCGTCCTTGTTCATGGTGACGATGTTGGCGATGTAGATATCGGGCGTGCGGTCGCGATTGAGATCGGTGATGCCGATGCTCATGGTGAAGCTCGGCTTGTCGGTGCCAAGCTCGGCGGCGGCGTCGACGAAGCTGCCGTCGCCCTGGTTGAGGTAGTAGCGGTTGATGCCGAAGTCGTTGCCGGAGATCAGGTCCTGGTCGCCATCGCCGTCGAGATCGGTGTGGCTGGTGGCCTGGCCCCAGCCGCTGTCGGCGACGCCTGCCTTTTCTGTGACGTCCTCGAAGCGGAAGTCGCCGAGGTTGCGGAACAGGCGGTCCGGCTGACCATTGAAGTTGCGCCGGGCCAGCGTCGGCAGGGTGCCGCCGAGGTAGTCGCCGAAGTTCTGGATGTAGACGTCGAGCAGACCGTCATTGTCGTAGTCGAAGGTGGTGGCCGGGCCACCGACCAGGCCCTTGCCGCCGAGGCCGCTGCGCTCGGTGACGTCCTCGAAGCGCAGCTCGCCGCGATTGCGGTAGAGGCGGTGCGCATCGTCGACATAGGTGATTAGGATGTCCTGCAGGCCGTCGTTGTCGAAGTCTGCAATCAGTGGCTGGCGCATCTCGCCGGGCTGGTTGCTGTCCTCGCGGCGCCAGTCGATGCCGGCGGTGTCGGTCACATCGCGGAACGTGCCATCGCCCAGGTTCAGATACAGCTTCGCCCCGCGGCCGCCGAGCAGGAGCAGATCGTCGCGGCCGTCGTTGTTGATGTCACCCGCCGCAACGCCGCCGCCGCCGAAGGCCGGCGGAATGGTGATCACGCCGGTGCCTTCGTCGCGGCGCAGGAAGCTGCGCAGCTGGCGGCTCAGCCAGTCGGAGTTGCGGTGCTGATAGTCGATGCCGCTGGCGGCGGTGATCTCGACGAAGCGGCCGGCGCCGCCGGAGTCACCTTCGGCCGAGGCGATGGCCTCGACCTCGAGCGGCTCCTCGCTGGCCGAGGCATGCCGGTTGATCCGCGCCTGCAGGTCCTTGAATGCGGCCTGCAGCAGTTCGACGCTGACCTCCTCCTTGCCCCGCTCGCGGGCGAGGTCGCCGGTCGCGCGCAGAATCAGAACGCCGAACTGGGCGACGTTCTCGGTCAGCAGTTCGGCGGCGAACGGATCCAACTGCAGGCGCGGTGCAAAGCCCTCGGTGTCGATGGCGGCCTCGAGATAGCGCCAGTGCCAGCCCGGGTCGCGGAAGGCATCCATGTCATAGGACTCGATCTCGATCTGCTCGGCGCGCGGCAGGCGCGGGAAGAAGATCGCGTCCTCGTACTCGTTGATGCGGTGCGGGATGAAGCCCTCGGCGAAGTGCGAAACATCCGCCTCGCGGATGCTGGGATTGCCCGCGGCCAGCGCCTCGCGCTCGGCGCCCAGATACAGGTCGCGGGTGAAGGCGATCATGCTTTCGGTGAAGGCGCGGCGGAAGGCGTCCCCGGCCTGGGCGTCAGAGGGCCAGCGGCTGCGGGCGAAATACACCTGCAGATTGCGCATGAACAGCTGGTTGGAGACGTTGTTGTAGGCCGCATAGGAGGCCAGCTTCTGCCCGATCATCGCGCGCAGCAGGGAGAGATCGGCCGGGGTCGCAGCCACGGCCTTCGGGTCGATGGCCGGGGAGGCGCCAGGGCCGGCATCCATCGCCGGCTGCCCGGTCAGGGCCAGCCAGTTCTCGACCAGCGGCTGGCGCTCGACCTCGCGCAGGTTGGCAAGGCGCATGCGTTCGTCGGTGAGCTTGAGCGCGGCCAGGGTGACGAAGTCGAGGGCCTCGGCCAGTCGCGCCACGGCGTGCTCGGAGAGAAAGACCACGTCATCGTCGCTGCCGAGCAGCCATTCCTGCTGCACTGCAAGAATGGCGCGCAGCGAGTAGGCGACGCTGCCGTACTGGCGCTTGTCGACCCCATTGATGCGCATCGGCCGGCCGTTGAGCGCCACGGCGAAATGGCCGTCGGGTTCGGCGGTGACGCGCAGGACATCGGCGAGCACTGCCTCGACATGCCGGGCCTCGACCAGCTCGGCCCCGTCCTTGCGGGCCGCCTCGCCGGCGCGGCGCCAGACCCACTCGATCCACTGCTTCTGCAGCAGGTTCTTGGCAAAGCGCGCCTCCTTGGACAGCGGCGTGCCGTACATGAAGTCCTCCAGCCGCGAGGCCGTCGCGTAGCACTTTGGCTCGCGCTTCTGCTCCAGTCGAAGCAGTTCGGCGATTACCGCATCGACGCCGCCGTCGCCGGACGACAGCACAGGGGCGGGGCCGAGGGCCAGCAGCAGGGCCAGGGGCAGGGCTCGCATCATCGGAGGGATTCCTCAATCGAATGGACAGCATGCCGGCCGGGCGCTACCGTGGTCGACGCTTTGCGGGCGTCTATCCGGCCGGCATGGGCGGATTCTCGCACGCCGGGTTCTCGTGCTTGCCCGCGGCCAGGCTGAGGGGCAGGGGCCGGCACCAAACTTAGGGGGAACGTCATGCGTAATGCATTGCTGGGACTGGCGCTCGTGGCAGCGGTTGGCGGCGCTCAGGCGGGCGCCGTGGGGCCGACCTTCAACAAGGCGTTTGCGCCGGACACCATCGGGCCCGGCAGCAGTAGCGCGCTGACCTTCACCATCGACAACAGCGGCTTCCCGCAGGGTGCGACCTCCCTGTCTTTTTCCGACTCGCTGCCCGCTGGCGTGACCATCGCCGCCACCGGTGCCGTCAGCAATGGCTGCGGCGGCACATTGGTTGCGCCTGCAGGGACCAGCACGATCAACTTCAGCGATGGCGTGGTGGGGGCCAACGGTGTCTGCACCATCGTGGTCGACGTCACTTCGGCCGCGGTGGGCACGCACACCAACGTGTCGAGCGTGCTGAGCTTCGACACTGGTTCCGGCGTCACTCCGGGTAATTCCGCAACGGATGACCTGGTCGTGGCGGCGGATCGGCCCGGCTTCAGCAAGAGCTTTTCTCCGTCCGGCGTGGCCTTTGGTGGACGCAGCACGCTCACCTTCCTGATCGACAACTCACTGAACGCTTCGACCGCCTTCAGTGCCCAGTTCACCGATTCGCTGCCCCTCGGCGTGCGGGTCGCATCGCCGTCCAATGTGTTTACCGATTGCACGGGCGGAAGCGCGGCGGCTGCGCCGGGTGGGTCGACGATTTCGCTTTCCGATGCAGTCTTGTCGGCGGGCACCCTCTGCACGGTGAGCGTCGATGTTGTGGCCGATGCCGCGGGAATGCTGAACAACCGGTCTGGCTCGCTCACCAGCCTGGACGGGGGCTTAAATTCGGTTGATTCCGGATTTGCCACCGCCGCGCTGCAGTCCACTGCCGGCGACCTGACCCTGGTCAAGCGTTTCCTCGATGACCCGGTAGCCCCCGGCGGGCAGGTCAGGCTGCAGTTCGAGATCGCCAATCGCAGTCGCACCGACAGCGCTACGGCGATCAGCTTCAGCGATGATCTGGATGCGGCTCTCAGCGGCCTTGTCGTCTCCAGCAGCCTGCCGCTCAACCCGTGCGGTGCGGGCTCCAGCCTCTCCGGCGCCAGCACCCTGACCCTCAGCAGTGGCACGCTCGCCGCGGAGGCCAGCTGCACCTTCGAGGTCACGCTGGCTGTGCCGACCGGCGCGACGCCGGGCACCTACACCAATACCACCTCCAGTCTGACCGCCACGCTGGGTGGCTCACCGGGCACCTACTCGGCCGCATCGGATCTGCTGTTCGTGCAGGAAGTGCCGGTGCTTACCATCACCAGCCCCGCCGCTCCGGTGGCCGCCGGCGATACCTTTGTCGTGACCTACGCGCTGCAGAATGTCTCAACAAGCAACTCCGCGACCGACATTGCCTTCTCCCTGGCACATTCCGATCTGAGTCCTTCCATCACCATCACGACTCTGCCGGCCGCGGGGTCGTGTGGCGCTGGCTCAATCTTCTCTCAGCAGAATGACTTCCCCACCAGCGGCCAGAATTCGTTCCGCGTCCAGTCGGCCCAGCTGGCCCCGAGCGCCAGCTGCAGCTTTGACGTGACCTACCAGGCGGGGGGCGACGCGCCTCCGGGAAACTTCTCCGCCATGAGCACCGAGGTCAGCGCGACGGTGGGGGGCGGCCCCGTCCAGGGCGGCGGCGATCAGCTCAACGTAACCGTGCTCGCCGCGCCAACCCTGACCCACAGCTTCGACCCGAGCACCGTGCGCGCCGGAGATACGGTGGACATCACGTACACCCTGCAGCTGTCCGCCAACTCTCCGGGCGACGCATCGCTGGTCGGCTTCACCCACGACCTGAACAGCGTGCTGACAGGCCTCACCGCGGTCGGGCTGCCGCAGACGAATGCCTGCGGCACGATCTCAGGCACCGGAAACCTCACGTTCTCCAACGGCACGCTTGCCGCTGGTGACAGCTGCCAGTTCACCGTGACCGCCCAGGTGCCCTCGACCATTGCTTCGGGAAGCACCACAAGCACGACCTCGGTCATCACCGCGGAGGTGCTGGGCGCCAGCGTGACCTCGCCGGCCTCGGTGGCGAATCTGGTCGCGTCCAACCTGGTCTACTCTCAGGACGTCACCAACGACCCGGTCCGCAAAGGGGACACGGTCACCCTCGAATTCACGTTCCAGAACCGGGGGGCAGACGCGATCACCGGCATCTTCTTCACCGAGGCGCTCAATGCGGACCTGACCGGGCTGGCGTCCACCAGCGGAACCTTGAATGACGTCTGCGGCTCGGGATCCTCCATCACCGGGACGACCTTGCTGATCTTCACCGGCGGTAACCTTGCGCCCGGCGGGCAATGTACTTTCTCGGTGACCCTGCAGGTCCCCGCGGGCGCTGCGGTCAACACTTACCCCCTGTCGACCTCGTCCGTCACCTTCACCGAGAACTCTACCGGCATCACGCTTCCTCCGATGAGCACCACGCTGGAAGTCACTGCCCTGACCTTCGACAAGGATTTCACCGATGACCCGGTGGCACCGGGTGGGTCCGTAACGCTGCAATACACTATCGAGAACCCCGCCGCGTCCGGCGCGGACGCAATGTCGATCAGCTTCTCCGACAATCTCGGTGCGGCACTGTCCGGCCTTGCGGCCACGGGGCTGCCGCAATCGAACGTCTGCGGCACGGGTTCGACACTGTCCGGCACCGGCACCATCGTTCTATCGGGCGGCGTGCTGGCTCCGGGCGCCAGTTGTACCTTCCAGGTCACGCTCAGCGTTCCCACCGGTGTCGGCGGCAACTTCACCAGCACCAGCTCGGCGCTGGCTGTGGGCGCAACCGAGGAGGCCCCGCCGGCCAGCGACGTACTCTCGGTCAACCCGGTCACCTTCAGCGCCGCGGTACTCAGTCCCAGCGCCCCGGGAGGCACCACCCAGCTGCAGTTCACCCTGCAGGATCTGGGCGGCGCGGCACGCAGCAGCCTGGCCTTCTCGATCAATCTCGGCGCCTCGCTTTCGGGCCTGGTGGCCCAGGGGCCGCTTCCGTCCTCGCCCTGCGGTGCGGGCTCCACGCTCAGCGGCACCGGCCTGCTGCAGTTGAATGGCGGATCGCTGGCAGCATCGGGAAGCTGCAGCTTCACGGTGAACCTGGCTGTGCCGGGCGGCGCTGCGGCCGGCGTCTACCCGCTGGTCACCTCCAGCCTCACCGACGCCGGGCTTCAGGTCAGCGCCTCGGCCTCCACCAGCCTCCAAGTGGTGATTGCCGGCTTCAGCAAGGCCTTCGCGCCGAGTAGCGTCGTGCTGGGGGGCACTTCCACCCTGACTTTCACCATCGACAACAGCGCAGCCTCGGTGGGCCTCACCGGGCTTGGCTTCACTGACGCCCTGCCTGCCGGCATGGTGGTCGCCACGCCGGCCAATGCCTCTTCGGGCTGCGGCGGCACGCTGACCGCAGCGGCCGGCAGCGGAACGGTCAGTTTCAGCGGGGGCACGGTGGGGGCGGGCAATGTCTGCACCCTGCAGGTCGACGTGCGCGCTAACGCGACGGGATCCCTGGTCAACACCACCGGTGCGCTGCAGACCGCGATCGGCAGCATGGGCAGCGCCTCGGCAACCCTGACCGTGTCTTCGCTGCCGACCTTCTCCAAGGTGTTCAGCCCGTCCTCGATCGCCGTGGATCAGGTAAGCACGCTGATCTTCACCATCAGCAATGCCGGGTCGAGCATTGCCCTTACGGGTCTCGACTTCATCGATTCCATGCCGGACGGCCTGACCGTGGCGAATCCGCCCAATGCCAGCACCACCTGCACCGGCGGTTCGCTGGTGGCGCTGCCGGGCAGCAGTACGATCAGCTATGGCAACGGTTCGCTCGCGGCTGGCGCCACATGCACCGTCCAGGCCGATGTGCGCGCAGCCGGCGGTGGCACCTATGTCAACACCAGTGGCGACCTGGCTTCTAACGTCGGCAACCTCGGCAATGCGACCGCCACGCTGACCGTCTCCGACGTGCCGCTCAACTTCAGCAAGACGATCAGCCCGACCGCGGTCCTGCCCGGCGGGCAGGTGACGGTGGACTACCTGATCCAGAACAGCTCGACCACCGTCGCAGTGAGCGCCCTGACCTTCACCGACGACTTCGCCTCGCTGATCCCCGGCGCGGCTGCGGTGGGGCTGCCTCTGGCCAATCCCTGCGGTACCGGTTCGCAGATCAACGGCACGGGCCTGGTCACCCTCACCGGTGGCCAGATCGCTGCCGGCGGCCAATGCAGCTTCTCGATCACCGTCCAGCTGCCCGCTGGCGCGGTGCCGGGCAGCTACACCAGCACCAGCAGCGCGGTGACGGGCACCGGCGGCACCGGGACCGCGGCGGGTCCGGCAGCCAGCGCGCCCATCAACATCGTGGCCCTGCCGACCTTCACCAAGCAGATGCCGCCGTCCGCGCAGCCGGGCACCCTGATCCCGCTGACCTTTACGCTGAGCCAGCCGGCCAACGGTGGCAATGTCACCGGCCTTGCCTTCACCGACGACCTCGAGGCCTTCATCCCCGGCGCGCGGGCCGAGGGCCTGCCGCAATCGAACGTCTGTGGCGCCGGCTCGCTGCTCAGCGGAAGCGCGGTGGTGATGTTCCAGGGCGGCAGCCTCAACGCCGGCCAGAGCTGCACGTTCGTGGTCTCGGTGCGCCTGCCCGCCAACCTCGTCGGCACGAACTTCACCAACGTCACCAGCCCGCTGAGCGGGTCCTTTGGTGCCGTGGCGGTGAACGGCGGCCCGGGCAGCGCCGCCAGCAGCGGCCTGTCGCTCCAGTCCCAGCGCACCGCCATCATCCCCGTCGGCGGCTGGCCACTGGCCTTGATCATGGTCGGCCTGCTCGGCGCCATCGGTGCCGGTCGGCTGCGGCGGTAGCAGGTAGAGGCCGGGCGCATCGGTTGCGCCCGGCTGTCTGCCCTTGGGGCGTCTGCTTCTTCGGTTACCGGTCAGACACGACGTGGATCTTGGTTGGCCAGCTTGGCGAACGGAGCCGTGTGGGCTACCTACCGGCTCCGCCAAACCGCCGCGAGGATGCCGGGCCCAAGGTGCATCGATTCCAGCCCTGACAGGCGTAAGCTGTCCGTTTCAGTCGCACCTGTGCACGCAGCGTGCCCGGCATTTGCACGCGAAATTCGTAAGCGTGCGGCAGCTCGGGCAGCGCGCAGCCGTGCCGAGCGCAATTTAACTGCCGCCCGGCATCCATGCAGGAAGACGTTTTGGTTTAGCCAGTGCGCCCGTAGACGTCTTCGAACCGCACGATATCGTCCTCGCCCAGGTAGCTCCCCGACTGGACTTCGATCAGCTCCAGCGGCAGCTTTCCGGGATTCTCCAGGCGATGAACCACTCCAAGGGGTATGTACGTACTCTGGTTTTCAGTCAGAAGCAGGGTTTCGTCACCACGGGTGACCTTGGCCGTGCCGCTCACCACGATCCAGTGCTCGGCCCGATGATGGTGCATCTGCAGGCTGAGCTGACCCCCCGGCTTGACCGTGATCCGTTTGACCTGGAAGCGTTCCCCGCTATCTATTGAATCGTATGCGCCCCAGGGGCGGTAAACTTTCCGGTGCCAGGTCGCGTGACTGCGCCCGCCCTGCTTGAGCTGTCCGACGACGTCCTTGACCTTCTGCACCTGATCCCGATGCCCCACCATGATGGCATCGTCGGTCTCCACCACGACCACGTCTTCCAGACCCACCATGGCAATCAATCGCTGGCCGTAGGCGTAGGTGTTGCGGCAGTCGATGGCCAGGACATCGCCGCGGTGCGCGTTTCCGTTTGCGTCCTGGTCCGAGACCTCCCAGAGCGCAGACCACGAACCGAGATCGCTCCAGCCGGCGTCGAGGGGCACGACTTCCACGCCCGAGCTGCGCTCCATGACCGCGTAATCGATCGAATCCGCCGGGCATGCGCTGAAGGCGTCGAGCTCCAGCCGGACAAAATCGCTGTCATGTTCCGCGCTCGACAGGGCTTCTCGACAGGCAGCGTGCATCTCCGGATGCAGCCGTTCCAGTTCGGCAAGGTAGTGAGAGGCCCGAAACAGGAACATGCCGCTGTTCCAGAAGTAACCACCCTCCGCCAGATATGCCTCCGCGGTGGTTGAATTGGGTTTCTCGACGAAGCGTTCCACCGGCATGGATTCGCCGGAGCCGCTGGCCTTGATATACCCATAGCCGGTTTCCGCCCTCGCCGGGACGATGCCGAAGGTGACCAGCGTTCCGCGTTCGTCGGCAGCACGGGCGGCGACCCCCACAGCGATGTGGAAGGCTTCCTCGTTCTTCAGGACATGGTCGGACGGGAGCACGAGCAGCAGGGGGTCTTCGCCTTCGGCCATGGCATGCATTGCGGCGACCGCAATGGCCGGTGCGGTGTTGCGTGCCACCGGCTCCAGCAGGATCCCCTGTGGCTTGGCACCGACCTCCCGGAGTTGTTCGGCGACCATGAACCGATGTTCCTGGTTGGCGACGACGATCGGGCCGGAGGCCGTCAGCCGCGCTACCCGATTCCAGGTCGCCTGGAGCATGGTGTGCTCCCCGGTGAGGGGCAGAAACTGCTTGGGGTAGGCCTCGCGGGACAGCGGCCATAGCCGCGTGCCTGAGCCGCCGGAAAGGATGACCGGGACAATGTTATGCATGGCTAAGAAAGCTGGACTCGTAAAGGACAGGCGCGAAAGGGTATCGCAATCGCCATCGCAGTGCGGAAGGCTGGGTCAAGCCTGGCTGAGAGCAGCCGCCGCCCGCGCAGCGCTATACACGTAGGTGGGAACATAGCTGTGCCCCTCAAACGCCCCCGGCCATCCGAAGCTGACGACGCTCAAGGTGGCCACCGACTGTTTCCAGTGCTGGCAGCTGTCCCTGTGGCTCAGTCCAGTGTGCAGGGATAGATCGATCTGGTAGTCGCCGGGACGCAGCAGGACATGAAACTTGATCGTCCACTCTGAGCGGCCAGCGGGAAGATCTATGGCTTCTCCGAGAAGCTTGCTGTTGGTGCCGAAGATGATCTGATCCTGGTGGTCCCGAAGCCCAAAGCCCAGGGTAGCCCCCTCCATGGGTCTGATTGCGTCGATGGTGATCCGGATTTCGCACCAATCTCCGCACTCGAAATGCGGCGACTCGTCGCACGGCTTGCCATTCAGGCGAACGTCGGCAAACGCCGCCTCTTTCAGTCCGAAATCCAGCCGCGGGAGGAGAAGTTTCTCGTCGGCATCGGACCGCTCACGCGGATTCCCGGCCATGCTGAACGCGGAGCAATCGGACGAAACAGACAAGGCCCAATCGTAGAGGGCCCTGTCCATTTCGGTCAGCTCCTGCGCGAGTGCCAGATCTTCCTCACTCACCTCCTGCTTGTCGCCGGAGGCACTCACATTCAGTCGCGGTGCGCTCGCGGGACAGTCCGGGAGGTACTGGCGGAGCGCTTCACAGACGGAATCCAGCGACGACGTAAAGCCAACAATATCGAACTCGCACAACGCCGCCTTGGCGAAGTCGAGCTTCTGGGCGGGCGAGAGCGGCCCTGAGCAGGGGTCCTTCAGCGAGGAGAGCCAGTTGATGTAGAGCTGCCGGTAGTCGTGCTGCGGACGAACCCGCTGCGCCTCAAGGAATTCGGCTAGGCTCATTACACCCCCGGCTGTGACCAGCTCCTCGCGTTCATGGGGCGCCCCGCGGCGGATCTGGAAGTACTGGGAAATCAGCCGCTTCGCTGGATCGCGCAGCACGGTGAGCGTGACGAAGCGCTGGCGAAGAACCGGCCACTCGCCCGGGAACACCGTGAGATGTCCCGATACGCTGCACGAAACTGGCAGCGTACCTAGGGCGGCCCGGATACTGACGAAATCTCGCTCAACGGCCTGGCCGTGGCTGCCGACGCGGATGGCATCCCTCAGCGAGGTGCCGCCAGTCTTTGGCATGTGGAAGAACAGGATTCTCGGAAGCAGTTTCGTCACTGCGGCCTCTCCGATTGGTTCGATAAGAGTTCGGCTTTCCCCGTCTCAATGTTCCCTCCAAGACACATTGCTGATCCGGGTCGATCTGACCGGGAAGGGGCAACCCAAGCTCAGAAGAAAATGCCAGGTGGGGCCATCTGTACGGGCGGGCCAGGGGCTCAGTCGGAAGGGGCCGGAGCATAACCGCGAACAGCACATGCTTCGAGTCCCGCAGCAACTACCCTTCCGCTCCGCGGCCCGTCGTCAATCAGTCATGAGCCTTGCTCTGCCTGAAGGTTAGATGCCTGTGCCCAATGTAGCTAGTTACTACCGGCACTACTACGCCAATGGCATGAGCGACAGTCTCCGGATGGAAGGACATCCCTGCGGCAGGAAAGAGGAGTCGTGCAAGGAACAGGCTTACCATAATGGTTTGCGCCACGGCCGCGAGGTTGATCAGCACGAACCACATTCCCTGCTCGATGATCGGGTTGGTAGCGGCCTTGAATACGAACAGCCGGTTAAGCAAGAAGGCGACGACCATTCCGATGCAGTAGGCGATGACGATGGCCGAGACATAGGGCATCCACCAGCTCAGCACGATCCGCGATCCGAAGTTGGCGAGCGCGGAGATACCGCCTGCGACCAGAAAAGCCATGAACTGCGTAGTCAGCACAGGACGGGGACCGCTTGCTGGGCTGTGAACTCGCTCATGCTGCCGCTCGGGTCGTGTGGGCCAGCCGCTGACCCACCGCCAGACTCTCCGAAATCGAACGATCTTCCGGATAGTAGTACGCCGTATCCGCCATGTAGAACCCATCCAGCGGGGTACGCATCGGGGGCAGCATCTCCTGGAAGCCCGGGGGGCAGATGGTCTGGGCGAACTCGTAGCGATGGCAGTGCGTGGCGAGCACCCAGTCGCGGTGGAAGGCCGGGTTCAGTCGGCCGAGGTAGCCGATGACCTCTTCGATCAGTTCAGAGTTGGGGCGCGTCCACTTGGGGTGGGTCTTGGGCATGTAGAAGGGGGCGTAGAGGATGTGCTCGCCTTCACGGGTGCCGGGGTTGAGATTTGTGTACTCGATGACGCCGGGAATCTCGATCGCGGGGTCGCTGATGTTCATCCAGAAGTTCCGGCTGATCGGCTGGCGCAGCTTGAGGATGACGCAGGCGACGGGGATGTTCTCGATGCGGCGGATCCGCTCGGCAAAGTCTGCCGGCAGGGCGGGCACCATGCCGGGCACGTACTGGATGGGGGCGGTGGACAGCACCGCATCGGCCGGATGGAAATCGCCGCCTGCGCGCACGCCGGTCACCTTGCCGTCCTGCGCACACACCTCCTCGATGGGGGCGGAGAGGTGGATCCTGCCGCCGCGCCGTTCGATCTCGGCGACCATGGCGCTCAGCAGGGTGGCTGAGCCGCCCTCGAGGTAGCCCAGGCTCTCGTTGAACAGGTTTCGTCGGGACAGGGCGATGCGCTTGATCCGTGTGCCGATCCACGAGGCCGACAGCTGGTCGGTGTACTCGAAGAACTTCAGCCGGAAGGCGCGCTCCCACATCACATCCCAGGCCTGCTTGCCGACCCAGCCCTGGATCCACTCCCGTGCGTTGCGCTTGTCGAGTTCGCTCCAGTCCTTGATGCCCTTGGCGTGCATGACGTGCCGGGCATAGCGGATCTTCGAGACCAGGCTCAGCTTGGGGAAGCGCAGCAGGGCGATCGGGTTGCCCCAGTCATAGAGCTGGCCGTCGACGAAGTAACCCATCTTGGTGTCGGTCCACTTCAGGCGGTCCGACAGTCCCAGCTCGGCCAGCAGGTTGAACAGCGGGTAGTCGGTCTTGCAGATGAAGTGGTAGTAGCGCTCGATGTGCAGACCGTCGAAATCGAAGTGCGCAGACATGCCGCCTATGCGGTCGTCGCGCTCGAAGATCTCGACGTGGTGACCAGCCTTGAGCAGTTCGAGGCCGGCCATCAGGCCCATGGGGCCGGAGCCGATGATGAGGTGACGTTGGGTGGGCATATCAGCGCTTCAGGATCACGGAACTGTAGGTCGGGTCGGTATAGCTTTCGCGGATGGCTGCCTCGAAGGGGGTCTGCTTAACGCCGAAGACCGCTTCGGTGTCCACACCCTTGAAATCGTCCCCGGCGCTCAGCGCCTTCAGCTGATCCGCGGTGAACGGGGGCTTGCGCGAGAAGAGCGCATACGTCCTCAACAGGAAGGCGAAGAAGCCGATCGGGATGTGCACGATCAGCGTGCGCAGCTGCTTGACCTGCTTGATCGTGCGGATGATATCGACATAGTCGATGCGGGTATCGCCGACGATGTCGTAGATCGCGCCTTCCGGCTGGTGGGCGATGCAGGCGGCAATGCAGCGGCAGAAGTCGCGCTCGTAGAGCGGCTGGCGCATGAAGCGGCCATCGCCGGGGATCGGGAACACCGGCGTGCGGGCCATGAAGCGCGACAGCCAGCCGAGGTGCTTGGGGTCGAACCAGCCGAACATCAGGGTGGGGCGCAGGATGCAGTGGGGCAGGCCGCTCTGAACCACCAAGGCTTCCTGGGCCTTCTTGGTCTCGGTGTAGTCGTCCTTGGCCACCGAGTTCACCACCGAGGAGCTGATATGCACCAGGTAGGGCACCTGATGGCGGTGGCAGGCATCGAGCACGTGTCGGGTCGCCTCGATATTGTTGCGGTCGAACAGGTCGCGGGTCTTGCCGGTGATCTGCGCATGCAGTTGGACCACCACGGCGGCGCCTGCGAAGGCCTCTGCCCAGGCGCCGGGCTCGGCGAGATCGGCCTCGATCACCTCAACGTCAGGGTGTAGCCGCCGGAGGATGCCGAGGTTGTGGGCGTGCTTGTCGAGGGCGACCAGCCGGGTATAGCCCTGGGCCTTCAGCTCGACCACCAGGTTCTGGCCGACCAGGCCGGCGGCGCCGGTCAGCACGATACGCGCGTCCTTGGCGGCCTTGGCCGGCAGTGCCGTGACCGGGGTGGGGGGGTGGACGTCGCTCACAGCTTGATCCTGCGGAACACGAACTCGGGGATATGGGTGATCACCTGCATGATGGCCCACCAGAAGCCGGGCAGATAGGCGACGCTGCGCCGCTTGTCGATGGCGCGGAGGATGCCGCGTGCGACCTGCTCCGGCTGCGCCCACAGTGCGCCCTTCTTGAAGGCTGCGGTCATCGGCGTGTCGACGAAGCCGGGCTTGATGGTCAGCACGTTGACGCCGCTGCCGTTCAGGGCCTGGCGCAGGCCGCTGGTGAAGGCGCTGACCGCGGCCTTGGCGCTGCCGTAGAGATAGTTGCTGGCCCGCCCGCGGTCGCCGGCGACCGAGGAGATCACCGCCAGGGTGGCCGGGGCCTGCAGACGCTGCGCAAGCAGGGTGCACAGCGCGATCACCGAGGTGCCATTGACCGCGAACTCGGTCAGCGAGGTCTCCACCGAGGCGGCGCAGTCGGCCTGGTCGGGCAGGGTGCCGTGGGCGATCAGGGCCACATCGATCACGCCCAGGGACGCGATGGCGGCCTCCACCAGGGCGGCGTGGGCGGGCACGTCGGTGGCCTCGAATGCGTGCGTGCCGACCTCGGCGCCGCGCACTTCAAGGTCTTTCGCCATGACGGCCAGACGCTCGCTGCTGCGTGCGGCGAGGAACAGCCGGGCGCCGCGTTCGGCGTACTGGCGCGCGACGGCTTCGGCTATCGCCGAGGTGGCACCGATGATCAGGATGCGTTGCATGAGGGCTCCATGACCCGCCTCCAGAACGAGGAGGAGAAGGCCGGGTCGATATGTGGGATGAACTCGTCGAGGCGCGGCTGGCCGGCGCGGAACATCGCCGGGCTCATCCGCGCGTCCTTGGCCGGATAGACCGCGCCGCCGGCCTCCATCACGATGGCGTCCAGGCGCTGCAGCAGGGCCAGGGTGGCCTCGCTGCGCGGGAAATCCAGCGCCAGCGTGGTGCCGGGCCGACAGAAGCTGAGCAGGCCGGGGGCGGGGCGATCGCCGAACTCCTTGAGCACGGCGAGGAAGGAGCCCTGCCCGCTGCGTGCAATGGCGTCGAGCAGGGCGCGCACGCCATCCTCGGCCGTCGCGGGCGGCAGCACGCACTGGTTCTGCAGGAATCCCTTCGGCCCATACATGCGGTTCCATCCACGAATCGCGTCCAGCGGATAGAAGTAGGGGCGGAAGTGCTCGATGCGCCGAACCCTCTCTCGCCGCTGGCGGTGGAAGTACAGGATGTTGAAGGGGCGCAGGCTCAGGCGGTTGACCAGCGAAACCGGGGGCGTGACCGGCAGCGACCTAGAGCCAACCGGAAGTCGGCCCGTGGCTCCCGGCTCGGCGTGACTTGCGCGCAGAAAATGCCCGCGTCCGAGCGCCGCACCGCGGGCCAGGCAGTCGATCCAGGCGACGGTGTAGGCGTGGGTGCGGGCCGATTCGCGTGACAGGCCGAAGAAGTCGCCAAGTCCGGCCATTCGGATGGATTCGACATCCATCCACGGCCCTGTCACCGGCAGCAGTCGAAGACGGGCATGGGTGATCAGACCCGTGAGGCCGAGCCCGCCGACGGTGGCATGAAACAGCGGCTCGCCCGGCCTGATCGATGTACGGCCGTCACTGCGCACGAGTTCAATCTGCTCGACATGCTCGCCGAAGCTGCCGGCGACATGGTGATTCTTGCCGTGGACGTCATTGGCGATGGCGCCGCCGACCGTCGCAAACTGGGTGCCGGGCGTGACCGGCAGCAGGTAGCCGCGACGCACCGCGAAGTCCTGGATCTCGCCGAGGGTGATGCCTGCCTCGCACTCCAGCACGCCGGTGTCTGCATCGAAGGACAGGAAGTGGTCCAGTCGCCGGGTCAGCAGCAGGCTGCCGCCGGCATTCAGGCAGCTGTCCCCGTAGCTGCGTCCGTTGCCGAAGGCGAGCATCGGTGCCGCGCCGTCGGGCAGCCGGTCAGGAGCAGTGTCCAAGGGCAGGCAGCGCTGGCCCTCGACCCGCGGCCAGCGTCCCCAGGACAGTCCGGGCGTGTAGTCGCCGATCACAGGTAGGTCGCAGAGAGCGCAATCACCGCGCCGATCGCCGCCACCAGCAGGCTGAAGCGGTCGGTGGCGGCGAACACCACGGGATCATCGTGCATGGTGCCGCGATGGGCCTTCATCCAGGCCCGGCTGATCCACAGCATCAGCAGCGGACAGAGCAGCCAGAGCGCCTCGGGGCGGGTGTAGAGGGCCTGGCTCTCCGGGCTGTTGATGTACAGCGCCAGCACCAGCACCGACAGGTAGCCGGCGCTGCCGCCAAGGGCCAGCAGCAAGGGCTGATCGTCCAGATGGTAGCCGCGCCCCGCGGCCTTTACCTCGCCGCGCTGGGCCAGGCCAACGAACTCGATATAACGCTTGAGCAGGGCCAGGCTGAGGAAGATGAACATGGAGAAGGCCAGCAGCCAGAACGAGGGCACCGAGCCGATGGCCGCCGCGCCGCCGATAATGCGCACCGTGTAGAGCCCGGCGAGCAGGATCACGTCGAGGATCGGAACCCGCTTCCAGCCCAGCGAGTAGCCGAGGGTGAGCACGTAGTAACCGGCCAGCACCGTGGCGAAGAGGGGGGCCACCAGCCAGGCCAGGGCAAGCCCGACGAGCGTCAGCAGCGGCGCAGCCACGAGGCCCGAGCGCAGGCTCATCGTGCCGGCGGCGAAGGGCCGCGATCTCTTGCGCGGGTGGGCGCGGTCGGCCTCCAGGTCGAGCAGATCGTTCAGCACATAGACGCCCGAGGCGCTGAGGCCGAAGGCCAGGAAGGCGAGGCAAGACAGCAGGATAGCGTCTGGGTCGGTGAATCGATGCGCCGCGAGCAGGGGCACGAAGACCAGCAGGTTCTTCAGCCACTGGTGCACTCGCAGGGCCTTGATCCAGACCCGCAGTCCGGCGCGCTGCCCCGGGAGATGCTCGACGTCGTTGCAGACCTTGCGGGCCTGACGGGCGAGAGACTCCCCGGCGTTGACGACCGTCGCCTTGGCCGCATGCCGCCACACCTTCAGGTCCACCGGCGCATTGCCGAGATACTCGAAGCCGCGGTCGCCGAAGCGCTCGACAAGGGCGGCTGCCTTGCGAGAGCCGGCCAGGTTGTTCTGGCCGTCACTGGCCAGTACTTCCTCGAAGCAGCCCAGGTGCCGCGCGATCGGCTCTACCAGACCGGCGTCGGAGGCCGTGCATAGCACGCGATGCCTATCGGTCGAGCGCTCCAGCAGCGCCAGCGTACACTGGTCGTAGGGCAGCAGGGCCGGATCGACGGGCCCGCGCAGCGCGATCTCGCGCTTCAGGCGAGCCTTGCCACCCAGGAGCCAGAACGGCAGGCACAGGGCCAGCCAGGGCCGGCGCGCCAGCATCGAGAGCAGCGATTCGAACAGCAGGTCGGATTTGAGCAGCGTGCCGTCGAGGTCGACGCAAAGTGGAGCAGAAGCTTGTGCCTCTGAGCTCTCCGGCCTGTCTGATGCCCCGATTTCCATGCGCGTCAGGCAATCATCTGGCGCAGCGCGTCAACCTGGCGGGCCAGCAGGCCTTCCTGCCCTCGGGTCTCCACATTCAAGCGCAGAACCGGCTCGGTGTTGGAGCCACGTAGATTGAAACGCCACTCGTCGAACTCGAGGGAGAGGCCGTCGGTGGAATCTACCCCCTTCGCCGCTGGCGCAAACTCGGACTGGACCCGGGCGATCTTCGCCTTGACATCTGCCACCTTGAAGTTGATTTCGCCGCTGCAGGGGAAGGCGGCCATCCGGGCCTCGACCAGGTTGGCAAGCGGCTTGCCGCTCCGAGAGATCAGAGCGGCAATCAGCAGCCAGGGAATCATTCCGGAGTCGCAGTAGGCGAAGTCCCGGAAGTAGTGGTGCGCGCTCATCTCACCGCCGTAGACGGCATCCTCGGCGCGCATGCGCTCCTTGATGAAGGCATGACCGGTCTTGCTCTGCACGGGGACGCCGCCTGCGGCCTTCACCTGCTCGATGGTGTTCCACGTGAGCCGCGGGTCATGAATGATCTTTGCGCCAGGGTGGCGGGCAAGCAGCGCTTCGGCCAGCAGGCCCACCAGGTAATAGCCCTCGATGAACCGCCCTGTGTGGTCGAAAAAGAAGCAGCGGTCGAAATCGCCGTCCCAGGCAATGCCGAAATCGGCGCCATGGGCCAGCACGGCATCGCGGGTGGCGTCACGACACTCGGGCAGCAGCGGATTGGGGATGCCGTTCGGAAATCGCCCGTCGGGCTCGTGTTGAATGCGCACGAAGTCGAAGGGGAGGTGCCGGGCCAGCTGGTCCACGATAAGGCCGGCGCCGCCGTTGCCCGGATTGCTGACGATCTTCAGTGGACGAAGCTCGGAAGGTTCCACGTAGCCGAGCAGATGGGCGATGTAGGCCGATTTGTCCTCATCAACGCGCAACTGTCCGCGCTGGGCCGCGGGGTTCGGCAGGCCTGCTGCTGCGGCGTCGCGGATGGCAAGGAGGCCGGAGTCACCGGAAATCGGACGGCTCTCCTCGCGAACCAGCTTCATCCCGTTGTAGCCCATCGGATTATGGCTGGCGGTGACCATCACGCCGCCCGCAGCACCCCGGTGCCAGGTCTGGAAGTACACCTCCTCGGTACCGCCAAGCCCGATGTCAATGACCTCCCGGCCCTGACGAATCAGGCCCTCTGCCAGAGCAGCCTGCAGACCCGGACTGGTCAGGCGGACGTCGCGGCCCAGCACCACGGGGCCCGGCCCCATCTGCGAGGAGAGAGCTGCGCCGATGCGCAGGGCGAGGTCCTCATTGAGCTCATCCGGCACTCGGCCGCGGATGTCGTAGGCCTTGAAACAGGGCAGGGTCATGCGATTTCCGGTCGCTAGGGCGGCGCATAGGGTAGGGGAAGCGGTTCGTCCGGGCGAGTTTCACCTGTCCGTTCGGACACTGTCGCTGCAGTGCACAAACGGTACACTTCGCGGCCTGCCTTCCTGGGAGATCACGAGATGGGCGCAGCGACGGCCGCGGTGGGCGGCAAGGACAAGGTGTTCGGTTCGGCGGCGGAGGCCCTTGCGGGGCTGGTGGCCGACGGGCAGACGCTGGCGGTGGGGGGCTTCGGGCTCTGCGGAATTCCCGAGGCGCTGATTGCCGCGCTGCGCGACTCCGGGGCCAAGGGTCTGACGGTCATCTCGAACAACGCAGGTGTCGATGGCTTCGGCCTTGGCCAGCTGCTCTCGACGCGGCAGATCAGGAAGATGATCTCGTCCTACGTCGGCGAGAACAAGGAGTTCGAGCGGCAGTTCCTGGCCGGTGAACTCGAGCTCGAGTTCAATCCGCAGGGCACGCTGGCCGAGCGCCTGCGGGCCGGTGGCGCCGGCATCCCGGCCTTCTTCACCCGCACCGGCTACGGCACGGTGGTGGCCGAGGGCAAGGAGACCCGCCAGTTCGGCGAGCATCACTACGTGATGGAAACCGCCCTGGTCGCTGACGTGTCCCTGGTCAAGGCCTGGAAGGCGGACAAGGCGGGCAATCTGGTTTTCCGCAAGACCGCGCGCAATTTCAATCCGGCCTGCGCCATGGCCGGCAAGGTCTGCGTGGCCGAGGTCGAGGAGATCGTCGAGGTCGGCAGCATCGACCCGGATCACGTCCACCTTCCGGGCATCTACGTCGACCGCATCGTGCTGAACGCGACGCCGGAGAAGCGCATCGAGCAGCGCACGGTGCGCGCAGCGTAGGGTGCGCTTTGGCGTATCGCCTGCCGCTTGCTTCCTCGACGTCATCCCCGCACAGGCGGGGATCCATCGGGAGTGACGCGGGCGAAGAAGCTGGATTCCCGCCTGCGCGGGAATGACGAATTCGAGGACCGTGGCCTTCAAGGCCACGATCGGACACGCAGACAAGACAGGAATCACGAGCATGCCCTGGAACCGCGACGAAATGGCCCAGCGCGCCGCGCAGGAACTCAGCGACGGCGCCTACGTGAACCTCGGCATCGGCCTGCCGACCCTGGTGGCGAACTTCATCCCCGATGGCATGGACGTCTGGCTGCAGTCGGAGAACGGCCTGCTCGGCATCGGTCCGTTCCCGACCGAGGACGAGGTCGATGCCGACCTGATCAATGCCGGCAAGCAGACCGTTACCGCGCGCGAGGGCGCCAGCTACTTCGGCAGCCATGACAGCTTCGCGATGATCCGCGGCGGGCATATCGATCTGGCCATCCTCGGCGCCATGCAGGTCACCGAGAAAGGCGACCTCGCCAACTGGATGATCCCGGGCAAGATGGTCAAGGGCATGGGCGGGGCGATGGACCTGGTCGCCGGCGTGAAGCGGGTGGTGGTGCTGATGGAGCACACCGCCAAGAACGGCGACCACAAGATCCTGCCCGAGTGCTCCTTGCCGCTGACCGGCGTCGGCGTGGTTGACCGGATCATCACCGATCTCGCCGTGCTCGACGTGACCGATGACGGGCTGAAGCTGGTCGAGATGGCGCCGGGGGTGACCCGCGAGGAGCTGGCGGAAAAGACCGGCTGCAAGATCGGCTGAGGCGGGATTGGGGCCTGCGGCGCAGGGACTAGAGACTAGGGCTCAGGGTTCGGCCGCTTCGCGGCAACGGCGGCTGCGCCGCCTGCGCCTTCGCTGCGCTCGGTCAGGGCTCAGGGCCTAGGGCCTAGGGCCTAGGACTGTCGGAGCGGAGATTGCTCCTCCCCTTGCGCCGGATGGCCGGGCGGTTGGGAGGGGGTGCCGGCGTGCGATGCCTTCCGCTTCGGCCCTCGCGGTGCGGGCCGGGCTGATCGTGGCGGGCGATTTCAGCGGTACGTACGGTGCGCCGGGGCGCACCCTATGGGGCGGGGCTCGGGGCTTGTCTCCTCCCTTTGCGCCGCGCAGCGGTGGAGGCGGGTGAGCAGGCTCGCGTGCCGAGGAACGCCCGTAGGCTGCGCCGGAGGGCCGGGCGGTCGGGAGTGGGTAGCGGCCCGCGGTGCAGTCCGCATCGGCCTTCGCGGTGTGCTTCGCGCTGATTGTCGGCGGAGAGTCGGGGCAACCTGAGCGGTACGTACGGTGCGCCCAGGCGCACCCTATGGCGGCCGCTTCGCCCGGTCGCGAGGGCGCGCGCGGGGTCGGGGCGATCGGCGGCACACATGGTGCGCCAAGGCCAAGGCGCACCCTATGGGCGGCGGATCAGTCGTCTGCGAGCAGGCCCTGGACCAGCGCGGCGTGGCGCTCGAGCTGCTGGGCGCGGCGCAGGCGCGAGGCGATGAAGATGCTGCGCATCTCCTGCACGGCGGCGTCGAAGTCCTCGTTGACGATGACGTAGTCGAAGTCGTGCAGGTGGGACATCTCCTCGCGTGCGGCGGCCAGGCGCTGCTGGATCACCGCCTCGCTGTCCTGGCCGCGCTTGCGCATGCGCTCGTCGAGTGCGGCGCGCGAAGGCGGCAGGATGAACACGGTGATTGCCTCGGGGATCTTGGCCCGCACCTGGCGCGCGCCCTGCCAGTCGATCTCGAGCAGCACGTCGCGGCCGGCGGCCAGCTGCGGCTCCACCGACTGCCGCGCGGTGCCCTTGTAGTCCCCATGGACCACCGCGTGTTCGAAGAACTCGCCCGCTGCGATCATGGTCTCGAACTCGTCCTTGCTGACGAAATGATAGTGCTGGGCGTGGCGCTCGCCCGGCCGCGCGCCGCGCGACGTGAAGGAGATCGACAGGCTGATCGTCGGCTCGATCTCCAGCACCGCATTGACCAGGGAGGACTTCCCGGCCCCGCTGGGGGCGGCGACGATGAACAGGTTTCCGCGCATGCGTCGCTCCCTTACTCGATGTTCTGCACCTGCTCGCGCAGCTGCTCGATCAATACCTTGAGTTCCACCGCAACCTGGGTGGTGCGGGCATCGATCGACTTCGAGCCCAGCGTATTGGCCTCACGGTTGAACTCCTGCATCAGGAAGTCCAGCCGCCGGCCGACCGGCTCGGACAGCTTGAGCACGCGGCGAGCCTCGGCGATGTGCACGCCAAGACGGTCCAGTTCCTCATCGACGTCGATCTTCGACAGGCCGAGCACCAGTTCCTGCTCAAGGCGCCCGTTGTCGGCGGCCTCGCGCAGGGCGGAGAGCTTGTCGCGCAGCCGCTGTTCCAGCGTCTGCCGGATCTCGGGCAGCCAGGCCCGCATCTGGGCGAGCTGGGCCTCCATCGCATCCAGCCGCTCGATCATCAGCGCGGCGAGCTTCTCGCCTTCGCGCTGGCGGGCTTCGGTGAAGGCCGAGAGCAGCTCGTCCACGGCGAGCAGGGTCTCCGCCTGCAGGGCCGTCGGATCGACCTCACCGCGCTGCAGCACGCCCGGAAACTGCAGCAGCTGGGCAAACTCCACCTTTAGCTGCGGAAAGCGCTTGTGCGCTTCGATGGCCATGTGGCCGAGCCGATCGAGCATGTCGGTGTTGAGGGCCATCTCGCCGCCGGCGTTGGCGCGGAAGCGCAGGCCAAGCTCGACCTTGCCCCGCTGCAGGCGCTGGGCGACCTTGTCGCGCACCGCGGGCTCGGCGGCGCGAAGCTCCTCGGGGGCGCGCAGCGAGAGCTCCAGATAGCGGTGGTTCACCGCCCGCATCTCGGCGGAGAGCGTGCCCCAGGGTGTGGCGCGCTCGACGCTCGCGTAGGCGGTCATGCTGCGGATCATCGGCGCTCCGGGTATCGGCTGAGCACGAATGGTAATCTTCGCCGCCCCGGATTCCCAAGGCGGCATGATGAGCGAGACTTCCCGACCCAGCGGCCGACGCGCCGATGAGCTGCGCCCGATGGCGCTGCAGCGCGGCTTTACCCGGCACGCCGAAGGCTCGGTGCTGATCAGCATGGGCGACACACGGGTGCTGTGCACGGCCAGCGTGGAGAACCGCGTGCCGGGCTTCCTGCGCGGCAAGGGCGAGGGCTGGGTGACCGCCGAGTACGGCATGCTCCCGCGCTCGACCCACTCGCGGATGGGTCGCGAGGCGGCCCAGGGCAAGCAGGGTGGGCGGACGCTGGAGATCCAGCGACTGATCGGCCGCGCCCTGCGTGCCTGTGTCGACCGCGGGGCGCTCGGCGAGCGCACCATCACCCTCGATTGCGACGTGCTGCAGGCTGACGGCGGCACCCGCTGCGCGGCGATCACCGGCGCCTACGTGGCCCTGGTCGACGCCGTGCGCACGCTGCAGAAGCGCGGCGACCTGTCGCGTGATCCGGTCCACGGCGCGGTGGCCGCGGTGTCGGTGGGCCTGGTCGGCAGCACGCCGGTGCTGGATCTCGATTACGCCGAGGACTCCGGCTGCGATACGGACATGAATGTGGTGATGAACGACGGCGGCGGCCTGATCGAGATTCAGGGCACCGCCGAAGGCCATGCCTTCCGCCGCAGCGAACTCGACGCCATGCTCAACCTGGCGGAGTCCGGCATCTCGCAGCTGCTGGCGGCGCAGCGGGCCGCGCTGGAGGGCTGATTGCCGGAACGCCGGCGCCGTGGGGCGTTTCGTGGATCCCTCCGGCGCGGCATGCCGTCACCCCCTGCCGACCGCCCGGTCCTTCGGCACGGCACGCCGCCACCCCCTCCCAACCGCCCGGCCCTCCGGCGCAGCCTACGGGCGTTCCTCGGCACGCGAGCCTGCGGCTCGCAAGCGTGCCTCCTCACCCCCCTACGCCGCTGCGCGGCGCAAGGGGAGGAGAATATTTCTGAGCCCTGAGCCCTGAGCCCTGAGCCCTAAACCCCATGCCCCGAATCCTGATCGCCACCGGCAACCCCGGCAAACTCGCCGAGTTCCGCGCCCTGCTTGGCCCGCGCGGCTTCGAGGTCGTGGGCCAGCGCGAGCTGGGCATCGACGATCCCGAGGAGACCGGGGCGACCTTTGTCGAGAACGCCCTGCTCAAGGCCCGTCATGCCAGCGCGCTGAGTGGCCTGCCCGCGCTGGCGGATGACTCGGGACTCTGCGTGGACGCGCTGGGCGGCGCGCCGGGGCTGTACTCGGCGCGCTTCGCCGGCCCGCAGGCCGGCGCTGCCGACAACATGGCCCTGCTGCTGGAGCGCCTGGCCGGCGTCCCGGCCGAGGAGCGCTCGGCGCACTTCGTCTGCGTGCTTGCCTGGCTCCGCCATCCCGGGGATCCCGATCCGCTGATCGCCAGCGGCCGCTGGCCCGGGCGGATCCTCGAGGCGCCGCGGGGCGAGGGCGGCTTTGGCTACGACCCGCTGTTCCTCGACCCCGCATCCGGGCTCAGTGCGGCGGAGCTGTCGGCCGAGGACAAGCATGCCCGCAGCCACCGCGGCCGTGCCCTGCGCCAGCTGATCGACGCCCTGCCGGACTGAGCCGGCGCGCTGCATCCTCCCTGCTGCCCGCTGCGTAAGGAGGGGAAAGGGCCGGCTCGCGTCGCAAGGCGTATGCTGTCCCGGTTGGGCAGGGGCGAGCAGATGGTCATCTTCTCCCAGTTCAGGCCGGTGTCGGATGCGCCATGCGTCCGGAGGTTCCGTGCCACCAGCGCGTCGCCCGCGCGGCGCCTTAGCTGCGCGCCTGCTCTCCGCCACGGTTCCCTGTGCCCAAGGAGGTCCTGGCCATGCGCTCGAACGCACACCTGACTCGCGCCCTTCCCGCCTGCGGCCCCTGGCTGCGCGCGGGCCTGACCGTTCTGCTGCTGGCTGGCGCGCTGCTCGCCGCCCGCCCGGCGCTTGCCTGCGAGGCGCCGATCTATGCCCAGTACCGCTCGCAGTCGCCGCTCCTGGCCGAGCTGGCCGACAGCGCCCTGCTGGTCGCGGTGCATGCCGATGGCTGCGTGCTCGCGCGCTTCCCCAAGCACGACCTGCGCGCCGGCACGCGCCAGATGGGCCTGTCGAAAGCCGACTGGCGATCGTTGCGCGCCGAGATCGACGCGGCCGCGGTGCAGTCGATCGACACCCGGCAGCTGAAGCAGCGCCTGGCCGCCGCCGACGCGGCGCAGAGCAAGGCGCTGGATGCCGGGCAATCGGCGCGCTTCCACGCCAGCGCCGACGAGAACCTGATCGAGTTCGTCCTGCCCCCGTCGGGTGCCGACAAGCGTCCGCGCGCGCTGAGCTGGACCGGACTGCATGCCGACCAGCTGCGCCTGCCGGGCGATCCTGAACTGGTCAGGATCGCCGCGCTGCGCGGCCTGTTCGAGGATCTCGCCAGCCAAGCCCACGCGAAAGGGGAGGTGCAGCCATGAGCCGCCAGTTCCCGGTCCTGATGGTGTCCTCCGGCCTCGCCCTGTTGCTCTGCAGCGGAGCCGCGCAGTCCGGCACCTTCCTGCAGTTCAACAACCGTCCGGCCAACCAGGTCGTGCACCCGCAGGGCTACAACGGCACCGGAGGCACGCTGCCGGTGCGCGTCTGCCTGGATCCCGCGGCGCGGCCGGCCTCGGGCGATCCGGCCCAGTCCTTCCGCAATGCGATGGCGACCTTCAACCGCAACCAGCCGGTGCTGGGCAACGTGGTGGTGAACCCAGGGGGCGCGGCCGACTTCGAGTCGGTCCTGCTGCACGAGGTCGGTCACTGCCTCGGCATGGGCCACAGCGCCGTCGGGCCCAGCGAGCAGGCCGCCGCCGGCGCCACAGAGGCGGCGCGCTACTACGCCAACGTGCAGACCGGCGGAAACGGGGTGCTCAATACCGATGCCGGCGCCGATGCCCGGCGCGGCAGCCGCGACGACGTGCGCGGAGACGACGTCAACATCAGCTGGTTCCGCAAGGGCGTGAACAATCCGTTCGAGTTGCCGCCCGCCACCGTCGACCGCGTCACCCACTCGGTGAGCCTCGGCGACCTGCCGATCGGCCACGCCTTCGCCGAGATCTCGACCTCGTTCGCGCCGTGCTCGCCCTCCTCGGCGAACACCAGCTCGCTGCGCGGGCAGCCGGCCACGCAGAACATCATGTTCCCGGTGATCTGCACCAACAACCACGTTCGCAACCTGGCTCCGGCCGACGTCACCCTGCTGCGCGTTGCGCGGGCCGGGCGTGACGGCGTCCAGGGCACGGTGGATGACTACACGCCACAGCTGCAGTACGTCGGCGAGACGACCAGCGGCTGCGACATCGTGGTCCGCTTCTCGGCCGGCGCCGGCTTCGCCTTCTGTTCGGTGGGCGGCGTTGGCATCTCCGGCAGTTCGGACATCGCCATCAGCTCCGCCGAGGTCCGCTTCGAGCGTACGGTGAACTGGCAGTTCAACCAGCAGGACACCACCGGCACGCCGACGGCGGAGTCCGATCTCTCGCTGAGCAAGGGCAGCACCAGCACCACGGCAGTGCCCGGGGAGACGGTGACCTTCTCCATCCAGGTGCAGAACCTTGGCAGCATCGCGGTCAATGATGTGCTGGTGACCGACCCGACGCCGGCGGGCATGAGCTTCGTCGCCAACAGCGGCGCCTGCACCACGGCCTTCCCCTGCGCGCTGGGTACGCTGGGTGCGGGCGGCAGCGCGACGATCAACGCGAGCTTCCGGGTCGATGACGGCACCGCGCCCGGCACTGTGCTGACCAAC
The DNA here is from genome assembly GCF_023156535.1 of Pseudomarimonas salicorniae. Classification (GTDB taxonomy): domain Bacteria; phylum Pseudomonadota; class Gammaproteobacteria; order Xanthomonadales; family Xanthomonadaceae; genus Pseudomarimonas; species Pseudomarimonas salicorniae. The sequence continues at coordinate 64,275 of NZ_JALNMH010000010.1, forward strand.
ACGGCCAGCGTCAGCGGTGGGGTCAGCGACCCGAGCCCGGGAAACAACAGCGACGGCCATTCGATCACTGTGCAGGCGGCTCCCGGCGCGGACCTCGAGGTGAGCAAGGTCGCCTCGGCGCAGACCGGCTCGTTCGGTGACACCGTCACCTTCGACGTGACCATCACCAACAACGGGAGCGGCGTGGCGACCGGCGTGACGGCCGAGGACTGGGGGGCCGCCGGGTTCGCCTTCGTCTCCAACACCGGCGACTGCGTCACCGCCTATCCCTGCGATCTCGGCGTGCTGGCGCCTTCGTCTTCGGTCAGCTTCACCTCGACCTACACGATCGACGTCGCCCCGTCGGGAAGCGACTGGACGATGCTCACGCACACCGTGTCCAGCAGCTCGTCGGTCGGCGATCCGGATCCCGGCAACAACAGCGCGGTGAACTCGGTGCAGGTGGTCGACCCGGATCACCTATTCGGGAGCAGCTTCGAATAGGGCCGATGGGCGAAACCGTGACCCGGTCCACGTCCTGGGGGGCGCGCATCCCGCGGTTTGTGAACCGCTGCGCGTCCCCGAGGGCTGCCCCTCGATAGATTCATCGAACCGGCGGCGAACGGCTTCGTTCCCGCCGGCTTCGATGCGTTTCGAGGTGGCAGATGGTGCGGATGTGGAGTGCGGTGTGGCTGTTGGCGGTGGCGTTGGCGTTGGCGTTGGCGTGGTTCTCCGGGCCGGCGGCGGCCTTGAGCTACGTGATGATGGCCGACGAGGACCTGTTCGACGAGGCCGAGGGCGTGGCCCGGGTCACCGTGGTCTCGCGGCTGCCGCTGGCCGGCGGCGATCGTGAGACCCGCTACCTGCTGACCGTCAACCAGGTGCTGTCCGGGCCGAAGACGGCCGCGACCGAGATCCTCGCCCTGCCCGGCACCCGGCTGGAGGAGGGCGGTGGCTACTACGTGCCGGGAGTCCCCGGCCTGCGCGAAGGCACCACCCTGCTGCTGTTCTACAGCCGCGCCGAGGACGGTTCGCTGCGCGCCCAGCAGCTGAGCATGGGGCTGTTCGGCCGGGAGCAGACAGCCAAGGGGCAGTTCTACGTGCGCTACCTGGAGATGTCCTCCGACCTGTCGAAGGACGCGGTGCTCCGTCGCTACCACGCGCCGCGCGACCCGGAGGCCTTCGAGCGCTGGATCGCTGACCGCGCCCGCGGCGCCCGGCGGGCTCCCGACTACCTGCGTGGCGAACTGCAGGCGCTGCAGTCATCCAAGTTCAACTTCACTGTCTTCGATTTCGGCGGCAGCGGCAGCGGCCCCGCCCGCTGGTTCCAGTTCGACAGCGGCCAGTCGCTGGCCTGGACCGCCGGCTCGGGCGGGCAGGCAAACACCAGCTTCGACGAGTTCGCGTCCCTGCAGCAGGCGCTGGCGGCCTGGCAGAACGATGCCGGCAGCCGGATCCAGATGCACTACGTCGGCGCCCAGGCCTCGGCGCCGAGCTGCGTCGCCGGTGGCCAGAACAATTGCCTTGCCGGGCACGTGTACTGGAACGATCCCAACAACCAGATTTCCGGCAGCTTCAACTGCAGCGGAGGCGGCGTGCTCGCCATCGGTGGCTCCTTCGCCTACACCCCGGCAACCAGCTTCAATGGCCAGAGCTGGTTCCGGCGTTCGGCGGCGGACGTGATCGTCCAGGACAACGCCGGTTGCTTCCTCGACGGCAATTCGGGTGCCAACGGGGCCAACCTGCTGGCCCACGAGGTGGGCCACGCGATCGGCTTCGATCATTCCTGCGGCGATGCGGACAGCGGCTCCTGCAGCGGGCGTCCGGAGCAGAACGAGGCCACGATGCGCTCCCAGGCCCACAACGATGGCCGTGGCGCCGTGCTGGGCAGCGACGACCGGGCGGGTGCACTGGTGATCTATCCCGCGCCGCCCGCGACGCCAGTCGGGCCGACCCTGTCGCCGGTCTCGCCGCTCAACAACAGCACCACGGCGCTGGCCGGTGGTTCGTCGGGCACGACGGTGTCGGCCAATATCAGCTTCCAGGCCAGCGGCGGAGCGGCCGCCGGCACCACCCAGCTGGTCTGCAGCGGCAGCGGCGGCGTCAGCATCGGCTCCGGTTCGCCGCAGACCGTGGCGGTAGGCGGCACGGTGGCGCCGGTGGTGGCGCGCATGGTGCTGGGAGGCTCCGCCCAGTCGGGCTCGGTCGCCTGCACGATGACGCCGCAGAACGGCACGCCGGTGAACTACAGCTTCAACTTCACCGCGCCGGCGGCCAGCGCGGCCTGCACCGGAACCTGCCTGCTGCGCACGGGTTTCGAGTAGCGAGGAGCCCGTCGCGCCCGCTGGAGGGCAAGCGGTGGGCAGTCCCTGCGAGGGTGATCGAGGCTGCCCTGGCCCGCGGTCTACTCGAAATCGTGGGCGAACAGCGTGTCCGGATCCACCAGTGTCTCGCGGACGAAGATATTGCTTTGCCCGCCCGCCGCGGAAGCGGACAGGTTGCTGGCCGAGGACTCGTAGGCCAGCCGCTTGCCCATGTAGTCCAGCGCCGGACGCGTGCCTGCGCCGTTCGCGATGTCGCCGGTCCCGCCACGGTCGAGGCGACGAAGGCTTCCCTCGCGCAGCGAGAACACATGGACGTCGGACAGGCCATTGTTGTCCGCCTCGGTCGCGACCAGATTGCGCGCCTGCGAACTGAAGCTCACTGTGCGCCCGTCGCCCGAGATGCGGGGCTCCAGAGCCGCGCCGTTGCCGTCGGCCTGGCCTCTGCCCTCACTGACACGAATCAGCGCTCCGCTGGACAGATCGAGGTGATAGATGTCGGGAAGGCCGTTCTTGTCCGAACCCGAAAGCGGCAGCGAGCTCTCGAACGCGATCCGCGTTCCCGAATAGTCGACCTGCGGGCGGCTGCTTCCGGCGCCGGCCGCGCCGCATTGCTGGGCGTTGCCGGGCGCCGCGATGGTCTGGCTGCTGCCGGTGAGCATGTTGCGCATGACCAGCGCGGTGCCTGGGTTCGCGCACGGGCTGGACTGGCCGCCGAGGTTACTGGCCTCGGTCTCGAACACCACGATATTGCCGTTCGCGGACACCACCGGATTGCGGCTCGGTCCGTTGGCCATCAGACCGCTGCCGGCATCGGCGCAGGACAGGCATTGCGGATTGTCGGGAGCGACCGGAATGAACTCGCCCCCGCTTTCCTGCAGGGGCACCCGGAACACATTGATCTGGCCCGGCACGCCCTGCATCGGGTTGGATACCGCGCCCGAAAACACGACCGCCTTGCCGCCCGGAGCCAGCACCGGCTTGGCCCCGGTTTCGGGAGCGGTGGCCACGCGGCGGGTGCTGCCGGTCAGCATGTTGCGCATGAAGACGCCACTGCTGCTGCCCTTGCGCCGGGCGTCCGCGGACTTCTTCGACTCGCCCCTCAGCTTGCGCACCGCGGCATCGGGGGCGACGAAGACCACCAGTTGGCCATCTGCCGATACGGACGGCTCGCCGGAAGCTCCGCTGATCTGCTGGCCCGCATCATCCACGCTGACACGCTGGACAGCACCGGTGACCAGGTCGCGGCGGAAGATGTCCGGAGAGAGGTTGTTGTCGCCCGCCACCAGCGAATCCGAATCCGAGCGGAACACGACGTAGCGGCCCTGGGCATCGCTCACCGGCTCAGCGGAGTCGTCGTCGGCGCCGTCACTCGCGAGCGCGATCTCGCGGCTCGCCGAGTCCTCGATCACCGTGTCCGGCAGGAAGCGGCCGCCGGAGCTGCCATCGCCAAGGCGGCCGTAGTCGGAGAGTCCCCAGCAGCTGGCTGCGCCCGTGTCATCGATCGCGCAGCTGTGCGAGGTGCCGGCATCCACCCGCGCGTAGCGGATCGTCAGGTTGCCGACGCGAACGGGTGTGGACCGGTTGATCGTGCTGCCATCGCCAAGCTGGCCGTCGCCGTTGAAGCCCCAGCACCAGAGACTGCCGGACAGGGTTACGGCGCAGGTGTGCAGGTCTCCGGCACCCACCTGCGTGACCGGCGCATCGAAGCCCGACACCAGCTGCGGGGTGGCCGAGGCAAACGTGCCTGACACACCCAGCTGGCCACGGCTATTCGAACCCCAGCAGTACAGCGCGCCAGCCTGGTCGAACGCGCAGGCATGGTTGTTTCCCACCGCCAGCCCCTCTGCCGCGGGCAGGCCCTGCACCTCGACCGGGGTTCCGCTGGAGCCGCCCGGGACGCCGAGCTGCCCGGAGAAATTGACGCCCCAACACATCACCTTGCCGTCACCCTGGCGCGCGCAGCTGTGCTGGTCGCCGGCGCCGATCTGTTCCGCACTGCCTGAAATGCTCACTGCAACCGGACGGTTGCTCGCCACCGTTCCGCCGTCGCCAAGCTGGCCGCCGGTGTTGTCGCCCCAGCAGCGGGCCGCGCCGGACTGCAGCGCGGCGCAGGTGTGGAAGCGTCCGGTGGCGATATCGACGGCCGGGCTATCGAGGTCGACGACCGCGGTCGGTCGCTCGATGTTGAAATCGGTCACTCCGGCGCCCAGCTGGCCCTGCACGTTGATGCCCCAGCAGTCCACGCCGCCCACAGAGTCGATGGCGCAGCTGAACTCCAGCCCCGTATCGACCTCCTGGTAGCTTCCCGGCGGGCCGACCTGTGTCGGTAGCAGGCGGGTCAGGAAGCTGTCGTCGCCGATCTGGCCGAACCAGTTGTTCCCCCAACAGGCGAGCTCGCCTGAAGTGCCCACGGCGCAGGTGGTTGAGAAGCCGGTGGCGATGCGGCTGAGGCCGAAGGGCTGGCTTGCCACCGGGGTGGCGACCACCCGGTCTTCCGAGTCACCGGTGCCCAGCTGGCCGAAGCCGTTGTTGCCCCAGCACTGGAGCCGCTTGTCGCTGCTGATGGCGCAGGTGTGGGCCAGGCCACCGGCCAGCCGCGTGATGGTCCCTTCCAGACCCTGCACCGCCACCGGTGAAGTGCGGGTCTCGGTGGTCCCGTCACCCAGCTGGCCGAAGCTGTTGTCTCCGATGCAGGCCACCGCTCCGCCGGAAACCAGTGCACAGCGCTGCACGCCACCGATGGCGATGTCCAGCACGGTGCCGCCGAGGCCCCCGACCAGGGTGGGCGTGGCTTCGATGGTCTGGAAAGCGTCGCTGATCACCCGCATGCCCCAGCAGCGCATCTCGCCATTGTCCATGCGCGCGCAGCTCTGGGTGCCGCGGCGGTCGTTCTCGCTGGCCAGGATCTGGGCCACGCCGCTGGCAAGGCCGGACACCGCGACCGGTGCGTCGCGCTGGGTGAAGGTCCCGTCGCCGATGGCGCCATCCGAATTGCCACCCCAGCACTGCGCGCCGCCGTTGATGATGGCACAGCTGTGACGACCACCTGCCGTGATGTCGCTGACGCCGCTGACCAGTCCGCTGACCTGGGTCGGTACGGAGCGGAACGTAGTGCTGCCATCGCCTAGCTGACCGACGAAATTGTTTCCCCAGCACAGCGCAGCACCGGACACGGTGGCGGCGCAGGTATGCGTCGTGCCGGCGGAGAGTCGCTGCAGCGGCCCGGGCAGGCCGGACACCGCCGTGGGCGAGGACTTGATCTGCGTCGTGCCGTCGCCCAACTGCCCTGAGGAATTCGACCCCCAGCACATGGCCGATCCGTCGACCAGGCGCGCACAGGTGTGTGAGCCGCCGGCGCTGAGCTCGGCGACGGCAGCGCTGAAGCCGGTGACCTCTACCGGTGACTTCTGCTCGGTGAAGTGCCCCAGACCCAGCTGGCCGAACTGGTTGCGGCCCCAACAGAAGACGCGCCCATCCTCGAGCAGGGCGCAGGTATGGCCGTCACCTGAACTGGCCGCGATGACGCCGTCGAGGACAGGGGCAGCGTGGGCGGCAGAGGCGAGGAGGAAGAGCAGCAGGCCCGGGCCTACCACGGCCTTGAGCCAGCGGGTCCTGGTCAGGGTGGGCATCTTCGACACGCCGTTTGCGCCAATGCCGGAGACCGCACGCTACGCCGCCGTCGGCTCGCTGGCAAATTCACTTTTGCTGCGGACTCTCCTTGGACGCCGGCTTGTACCCGACGCACACCGGAAGGCGGCTGTTCCGTGCAATGCGGTAAGGCTTTCGGCCGCTTCGCGGCTACGGCGAGCTTTACTCGCTCGGCCGCTTCGCGTCTGCGGCGAGCTTCCCTCGCACGCCGGATCGCTGCTACGCAGCTCGAAATCCCGGCTCGTTCCGGCCAGAGCGCCTGCATGCGCTCTGGCGTTCGACCGCTTCGCATCTACGGCGAGCTTTCCTCGCACACCGGCTCGCTGCTACGCAGCTCGAAACCCCGGCTCGTTCCGGCCAGAGCGCCTGCATGCGCTCTGGCGTTCGCCGGCTCGCTGCTACGCAGCTCGAAATCCCGGCTCACCCATTCCGGTTGATGGCTTCGATCAGCTCGTTGAGCACCGCGTCGGCGCGGTCGTTTTCGACCTGGCAGGTGCCGGCGTTCTGATGGCCACCGCCGCCGTACTTCAGCATCAGCTCGCCGATGTTGGTTTTCGAGGTGCGATTGACGATCGACTTGCCGGTGGCGAAGACGGTGTTCTGCTGCTTGAGGCCCCACATGACGTGGATCGATATGTTGGTCTCGGGGAACAGCGCGTAGATGGTGAAACGGTTGGTGGCGTAGATGGTGTCCTCGCCACGCAGGTCGAGCACGGCGAGGTTCCCGTGCACGGTGGTGCAGCGGGTGATCTGCTCCTTGGCCCGCTCGGCGTGCTCGAAGTACAGCTCGACCCGCTCCTTGACGTCGGGCAACTGCAGGATGTCCTCGATGCCGTGGTCACGGCAGTAGCTGATCAGGTCCATCATCAGCTGGTAGTTGGAGACGCGGAACTCGCGGAAGCGGCCGAGGCCGGTGCGCGCGTCCATCAGGAAGTTGAGCAGCACCCAGCCGCGGGGCTCAAGGATCTCGGCGATGCTGAACTGCGCCGAGTCGCCCTTGTCGACGGCTTCCATCATCTCGGTGCTGATGGTGGGGAAGCGCTCGGCCCCGCCGAAGTGGTCGTAGACCACGCGTGCGGCCGAGGGGGCGCTGGCGTCGATGACGTGGTTGTCGCGCTCGCCGGGGTTGCGCACCGTCTCCGAGTGGTGGTGGTCGAAGGCCATGCCGATGCCGGGGACATAGGGCAGGTTGCAGCTGATGTCGCGCGGGCCGACCTCGATCTTGCCGTCCTGCATGTCCTTGGGGTGGACGAACTTGATGTCGTCGACCATGTCCAGCTCGTTCAGCAGCACGGCGCAGACCAGGCCGTCGAAGTCGCTGCGCGTGATCAGGCGGTACTTCTCGTCCATGCCTTGCCCCCTCTGCGCCGCATGCAGTACGGCTCCCTTCCCGCATTTCACTGCAGGCGGGCGGGCCGATGCAAGGTCGCGGATCAGCCCCGGTTGCAGCGGCTGCGATCGCCGCCGTAGAAGGCGATCACCCGGCGGTCCATCAATGCGAACCACAGCGGCGGAATCCAGGCCGCGGGGACCAGGGCCGCATAGCCGGCCGGCAGCTGCGGGCTGTCCTCGAAGTGACGCAGCAGCTGGTAGGGGCGCAGCGGGTGGGCGTGGTGGTCGGCGTGGCGTTCCAGCTGGTAGAGCAGCCAGTTGGACAGTCGCCGGCTGCTGTTCCATGAGTGCTGAGCCTGGCAGCGCTCGTAGCGTCCGCTGGCATCACGCTGGCGCAGCAGGCCGTAGTGCTCGATGTAGTTGACGGCCTCCAGCGTGCTGGCGCCATAGAAGGCCTGGGCCAGGAACAGGGGCAGGGCGATCCAGCCGAAAGCGGCGACCAGGGCTGCCGCGAGCAGCAGGCTGAGCAACCATCCCTGCAGGTTCTGGTTCTGCCAGTGCAGCACCGGTTTGCCCTCGCGGGTCAGGCGCTCGCGCTCCAGCGTCCACGCCGAGCGCAGGCTGCCGAGCAGGGTGCGCGGCAGGAAGCGCCAGAACGATTCGCCGAGCCGCGCGCTGGCCGGATCCTCGGGCGTGGCGACGCGCACGTGATGGCCGCGGTTGTGTTCGACCACGAAGTGCCCGTAGCAGGCCGGGGCCAGCGCAAGCCTTGCCAGCCAGGCATTGAGCGCGCCGCGCTTGTGGCCCAGTTCATGGCCGACGTTGATGCCGCCGCCGGCGACCAGGCCGAGGCTGGCGATCATGCCGAGCCAGCCGATCCAGCCCGGCGTCTCGTTGGCCACCACCCAGGCGGCGAGGACGAGGGCGGCGTAGTGCAGCGGGAGCCAGGCGATCAGCACGCCGCGATACCAGCCATCCGCAGCCAGTCCGTGGGACTGGGCCTCATCGGGATTGCGTGGATCCTCGCCAAGCAGCTGGTCGAGGAGGGGCACCAGTCCGTAGAGCACGCAGGGCGCGAGCCACCAGGCGAACTCGCCCATCGGTCCCCGGCTCGCCCACCAGGACAGCACCGGCAGCAGGGGGACGCTGAGTGCGATCAGCCAGACCGCGCGAGCGGGACGGGCGGGCAGGTCGCGCGGCGTGGAGGCCATTGTCTGCTGCATGGGTGTCGCCTCTGTCGGATGGAACAAGACTGGCTCCGGCGCTAAGCTCGATACTTGTCATTTTCTGCCAGGTGTCCTGGGCGATGGGTGGACCCAGACCCGATACGGCGAATCTGCCCGCGCGCTACTACCTGCGGCTCGGACTGTTGCTCGCCGAACAGGGCGTTCCAGCGGAGGACCTGCTGGCGCGGGCGAGGATTCCCGCGCGACGCCTGCTCGAGCCCGATGGCTCGCTGCGCATCCAGGAGGTCGAGCGTCTGTCGCTGGCGGCGCTGGCGCTGTTCCGGGGCAGCGACCTGGGCTGGCGGCTGGGGGCCGCGATCCCGCCTGCCGAGCACGCCACCCTGGGCCATGCCCTGCTCGACGCGCCGACCCTCGACGCGGCACTGCGCCTGGCCGCGCGCTATTTCTCCCTGCTTTCGCCCGGATTCCTGCTGCGCTACCGGATGCAGGACGGTGCGGGCGAAGTGGAGGTCATGCCGCGGCTGGCATTCGGCGCCGCCACGCTTCGGCTGCATCTCGACACCATCCTGACGGGCCTGCTCGCCGAACTCGGCTACCTTCATGGCCGGCCGCTTCCCTTGCTTGAGGTCGAGTGCGCACTGCCCGCGCCGGCGCCGGTCCGCAGCCAGCCCCTGCTCAGGCCGCATCGCTGCCGGTTCGGCATCGGGGGGCTGCCGCGCTTCGTGGTCCGGCTCCCCGAGGCCCTGCTGCTGGGCCGGCGCCAGCGAGAAGCCGGCGGCCTGCGCGAGGAGGCGCGCGGGCGGCTGGAGGCCGAGCGCGAACGCCTGCGCCACCGGGGCGGCCTGTCCGAATGGGCCGGCATGATGCTGCGAGAGGCCGAGGGCGGTCTTCCCACCCAGGCCGAGCTGGCCGGCCTGCTCGGCCTCTCTACACGCAGTTTCGCCAGGGAGCTGGAGCGCGAAGGCGTTGGATACCGCGCGCTTGCATCCGATATGCGCATGGCCAGGGCGCGGGCGGCGCTCGCTGCGGGCAGCCAGCCGATCACCGCGCTGGCCCTTTCACTCGGCTATGGCGACGTCGCCAACTTCAGCCGCGCGTTTCGCCGCGCCCACGGCGTCTCGCCGCGTGCCTGGCGCGCGGCCCGGCACCCGGGACACGGAAGCCTTCGGCAAGACGAGGGCGAGCCGCGGCCGTCCGTGACCCGGGCGCTTTGCCCGGCCCGGTGTGGACGCTAGGATGCCGGGTCCAGCCATCCGGAGCCCGCCATGCGCGTTCTCGCCACTGCCGTCCTGCTTGCCCTTGCTGTCCCGGTCGCCGCCGACGAGGGCATGTGGACCCTCGACAACCTGCCGCGCGAGTCGCTCAAGCAGCAGTACGACTTCGATCCCGGTGCCGAATGGCTGCAGCGCTCGATGAAGAGCGCCGTGCGCCTGGCCGGCGGCTGCTCGGGGTCCTTCATCTCGCCCACCGGCCTCGTGCTTACCAACCATCACTGCGTGCTGGGCTGCGTGCAGCAGCTGAGCTCGGCCGAGAACGACTACGTCAACGACGGATTCCTGGCCGCCTCACGTGGCGAGGAGCAGCAGTGCCCGGGGATGGAAATCAACCAGCTGGAGAAGACCGCGGACGTCACCGAGCGCATCCGCACGGCGACGCTCGGCCTCTCCGGCAAGGCCTACAACGATGCCAAGAAGGCCGAGCAGTCGAAGATCGAGTCCGAGTGCGTGGGCGATGACAGCAAGACCAGCCGCTGCGACATCGTCGAGCTCTACCAGGGCGGCGTGCAGCACCTCTACCAGTACCGCCGCTACCAGGACGTCCGTCTTGTGTTCACGCCGGAGTACGCATCGGGGTTCTTCGGCGGCGATCCGGACAACTTCAACTTCCCGCGTTACAACCTCGACATGGCCCTGCTGCGCGTCTACCAGGACGACAAGCCGCTGCAGCCCGAGGAACACTTCGCGGTCCGCGCCGAGGGCGCCAAGGAAGGCGAGCTGGTGATGACGCTCGGCCATCCGGGCAGCACCCAGCGCCTGTTGACCGTCTCGCAGCTGGAAACCCAGCGCGATACCGTGCTGCCCTTCCGGCTGATGTTCGCCGCCGAGATGCGCGGCATCCTGCGCCAGTTCGGCAGCCAGAGCGAAGAGAACGCGCGCATCGCGCAGAGCGACCTGGTCAGCGTCGAGAACGGCTTCAAGGCGCGCTCGGGCATGTTCCGCGCGCTGCTGGCGCCTGCGGTGATGGCCGAGAAGGCCGAAGCCGAGAAGGCCCTGCGCGACTGGGTGATGGCCGATGCCGGACGGCGCGAGCAGTACGGCGATCCCTGGCAGGAGATCGCCGGCGTGCAGCAGGCCTGGCGCGACCTCTACGTCGACTATTCGCTGGTCGAGGGCGGGCTGGGCTTCATCAGCCAGCACGTCGGCTGGGCCGAGACCCTGGTCCGCGGCGCCGAGGAGCGCGGCAAGCCCGATGGCCAGCGCCTGCGCGAGTTCGCCGAGGCCGGCCTGCCGGCGGTGCGCGCACGGCTGCTGGCCAAGTCGCCGATGTACCCCGAGTACGAGAAGGTCAAGCTGGGCTGGTCGCTGTCCAAGCTGCGCGAACTACTCGGCGCCGACCATCCGTTTGTGCGCGAGGTGCTGGGCAAGCGCTCGCCGGAGGCGCTGGCCGCGCACATCGTCGACAACTCGAAGCTCGCCGACCCCGCCCTGCGCGAGCAGCTCTGGGAGGGCGGCGCCGAGGCCGTCGCGGCCAGCGAGGATCCGGCCATCGTGCTGGCGCGCAGCGTCGACCGTTTCGGACGCGAGCTGCGCCAGCGCTATGAGGGCGAGATCCAGTCGGTGGAACGTCGTGCGGCCGAGCAGCTGGCCGCTGCGCGATTCGCCCTGAAGGGCACCAGCGTGTATCCGGACGCGACTTTCTCCCTGCGCCTGTCCTTCGGCACCATCAAGGGCTGGGAAGAAAAGGGTGAGCCGGTGGCACCGTTCACCACCATCGACGGGCTCTACGCCCGGGCCAGCGACTACGATCCCTACAAGCTGGCGCCGAGCTGGGTCGAGGCCAGGCCGAAGCTGGACATGGACGCGCGCTTCAACCAGGTCTCGACCAACGACATCATCGGCGGCAATTCCGGCAGCCCGCTGATCAACGCCCAGGGCGAGGTCGTCGGGCTGATCTTCGATGGCAATATCCACTCGCTGGGTGGCGCCTTCTTCATGGACGGCAGCGTCAACCGTGCGGTGTCGGTGCACCCGCAGGCCATGCTTCAGGCCCTCGAGAAGGTCTATCCCGCGGGCCATCTGCTGAAGGAAATCAGCGTCCGCTGATCCGCTCGCCGCGGCAGGGGCGCGCTCCCCTGCCGCGTTCGGGCTAAGCTCGGCGCAGGATGCCTTCCTCGCCCACGGTCCGCGATTCCAGCACCCACCCCGACCGCGACCCCGCAGCGGCGCTGGTCGCGCTCGCGGTGGCTGCCTGTGCCGCGCTGGTGATGCTCGCCTGGAAGCTGCGCCTGGATGCCGTGATCCAGGTGCTGCCGGGCCTGACGCCCATGCAGTTCAACACCGCGCTTGGCTTGCTCCTGTCCGGCAGCGCGATCGGCGCGCTGGCCATGGCCCGACCGCGGACCGCCGTGGCCCTGGCCCTGGTTGCCGGATCGATCGGCCTTGCCTCCTCCCTGCAGTACGCCACGGGGAACGATCTCGGCATTGACCAGCTGCTGCACCGCTCACACCTGGCCCAGGCCACGTCCCATCCCGGGCGCATGTCCCCGCCCACGGGGGTGGCCCTGTTCCTGCTCGGCTGCGTGGTAGTCCTGCTCGTGTCCGGGCGCGGCGAGCAGCGAGCGGTGCTGGCAAGCCTGCTTGTCTCGCTGGTGCTTGCCCTGGCCGGCTCGGCCCTGCTCGGCTACGCCCTGATCGGGACGCCCCTGCTGGGCGGGCCCGGGGTCACGCTGATGGCCGTCAATACGGCGCTTTTGCTCGCCCTGCTGGCGGTCGCCGTGCGCCGTCTTCTGCGCCCGCGGCTGAGCGCCGCGGAATCGCCGCCGCCACTCGCGATCGAACTGCTGGTGGTGAGCCTTCTGATCGGCAGCCTGCTGCTCTGGCGCGAGCTGGGCGAGGAGGAGCGACAGTCCGCCGAAGCACTTCAGCGCGCGGAGCTGGAGTGGCTGTCGGCGCGCCTGCGCAGCAATTTCAATGCCTTCGATCGGCCGCTGCGGCGCATGGTCGAGCGCGCACCTGACACGGGACCGTGGCCGGAGCCTGCCTGGCGGCTCGACGCGCGGCTGCTCCTGCGTGATGTCGCCGGCCTGGTCTCGCTGCAGTTCCTCGATCGGGAGGGTCGGGTGCGCTGGGTGGAGCCCGAGGATGGCACCCGGGCCCTGATCGGCACGCGTCCGAACGTCGATCCGCAGCGCCGGGCACTGCTCGAGCGTGCGGCAGACAGCGGTGAGGTCGTGCTCTCCCCACCCATCGAGCTGCTCCAGGGTGGGCTCGGCCTGCTGCTGTTCGCGCCGGTGCCCGGCGATGATCCGGGCTTCCTGGTGGGCGTGTTGCGTCTGGCCGACCGGCTGGAGACGGTGATCGAGGCAAGCCTCAGGCATACCGGAGTCGCCGTCCTGTATGGCGATCAGGTGATCTTCGAGGGAGAGGATCACCGCCGGGTCTCCAGCCGGCCCGGGGCGCTGCTGCGCGTGCCCATCGGCGGTGATCTCGAGGGCTGGAGCCTGGTCGCCCATCCGGCCGGCGTGCCGGCGATTTCGCTCAGGTTGGCCGACCTGACGCTTGCCATTGCCGTCGGCGCCTCGCTGCTCGTGCAGCTGGCCCTGTTCTGGTGGTGGGCGGGCCTGCGCCGGGCCCGCGATCTGCGCGCGGTCGGTGAAGCCCTTGCCGAAGCCAACCGGCGCACGGCCATGGCGACCCAGGTCGCGCGCATCGGCATCTGGGAGTGGCGGCGTGAGCGCAACGAGCTGATCTGGGATGCGCAGTGTCGCGAACTGTTCGGCGCGACGGAGGACGGACGCGCACCCATCGAGGTCCTGCGCGCCTGCCTCGACGGTGACGCGCAGCGGGAGATCGCCCGAGGCCTGCGCCGTGCGGTGGCGGGCGACGGGGTCGTACAGCTCGATCTCGCGATCCGTCGCCTTGACGGAACGCAGGCCGACCTGCATCTCACCGGTCGGGTCATTGGCGAGCGCTCGCGGCGTCAGCTGCGCGTGCTCGGCGTGGTGATGGACGTCACCGAGCGCCAGCGGCTCGAGCGGCTGAAGAGCGCCTTCGTCTCGACGGTAAGCCATGAGCTGCGTACGCCGTTGACGGCGATCAGCGGCTCGCTGGCCCTGATCGACTCGGGTCGCCTGGCCGAGGTGCCGGAGCCCCTGCGCCCGCTGCTCAGGGTCTCGCGCGAGAACAGCGACCGCCTGACCCTGCTGATCAACGATCTGCTCGACATGGAGCAGCTCACCCAGGGCGGGATCCAGCTTTCCCCGCGCGAACTTGATCTCAGCGCCGAACTGGACCGGGCACTGGCGCTCAACCGCAGCTACGCCGAAGCGCTGGACGTGCGGTTCTCGGCAGCCCGGGGGGCGGCGGCGATGGCGGTCATCGCCGACCCGGACCGCCTGCAGCAGGTCCTGTCGAACCTGCTGTCCAATGCATGCAAGTTCTCCTCGCCCGGGCAGACGGTCGAAATCTCCGCCGGCGCCGAAGGGGCATTCGCCCGCATCGAGGTGCTCGATCGCGGCAGCGGGGTACCCGAGGCCTTCCGCAACCGGCTGTTCTCGCGCTTCAGTCAGGCCGACGCCTCGGACAGCAGGCGGCACAGCGGCACGGGCCTCGGACTGTCGATCTGCCGCGAGCTGGTCGAGCGGATGGGCGGAACGATCGGCTATGCGCCGAGGGGCGGCGGGGGCAGCGTGTTCTGGTTCACCGTGCCCCTGGTGCCCGGATCACGCTGAGGCGAGCCTCGTCAGGCGCTCCGCGGTCTCGGCGTCGGCCGGAAACAGGGCTTCCAGGGCCAGTTCCGACAGGGTGACGTCGGCCGGTGCCCCGAACACGGTCAGGGTGCTGAGCAGGGCCAGCTCGCCGACCGGGCTGCGCAAGCGCAGCAGTACCGCGAAGTCGTTGCCGGTGGACTGGCCTGCCGCACCCTCGCCCGGCAGCGGAGCGTATCCGGCGAGTTCGTCGCGAAGCTCGGCCAGCACCGGGTCGCCGCTGTCACTGGCCAGCTGGCCGACCCGGCGCATGAAATAGGCGCGCATCTCGGCCAGGTTGATGATGGCGGGCGCCAGGCCACGCGGATGCAGGCTGACCCTCAACACATTGATCCGACCCTGCAGCAGGCTCGGGTCGACCATGCCCAGCAGGGCGCGGGCAGGACGGTTCGCCAGCTGCAGGTTCCAATGCCGGTCGACCACCAGCGCGGGGTAGGGCTCGTGGGCAGCCAACAGGCGCTGCAGGGCTTCGCGGGCGGCATCGAGGGCCGCGGAGTCGAGCGCGCGTTCCGCATAGGCCGGCGCGAAGCCCCCGGCCAGAAGCAGCCTGTTGCGCTCGCGCAGCGGAATCCCAAGCGCCAGGCACAGCTGCAGGATCAGCTCACGGCTGGGCCGGGCCCGGCCGGTCTCCACAAAGCTGAGGTGTCGCGCCGAGACGCCGGCGTCCAGGGCGAGTTGCTGCTGGCTGCGCTGCCGGCGCTGCCGCCAGTCGCGCAGCAGGCGGCCGGCTGGGGAAACAGGGTTGTCCATGCACCGAGTGTAGGCCGGGCGGGGTCATCGGCGGCATTACCCGGCAGGTAATCGCCGCGACGCGATAGCGCGCCCAGGATTGCTCCATTCCAGACGAGGAGACCGCCATGCTGTTCGATATCCGACGCCCCCTGATCCAGCGCGCCCTGTGGCTGGATGGCCTGGTCAGCCTGGCCGCGGGCCTGCTTTGCCTGCCGTGTGCCGCATGGTTGGCCGGCGAGCTGGGCGTCCCGTACGCCGCTGTGCTCGGCCTTGGCGCTTTCATGGCCGCCTATGGCGCCGGCCTGCTCGCCTGGGCCCCTCGCGTGCGGCAGCCCGGGCCCGGGCTTGCCTGGCTGGTTGCCGGCAATGGGATGTGGGTGCTGGCGAGCGTGGCCCTGGCCTTTTCGGACTGGATCGCGCCGAGCGCGATCGGCCTGGGTCTCCTGCTCGGCCAGGCCGCGATCGTCCTCGGCATCACCGAGCTGCAGTGGCTCGGCCTGCGCCGAGGCCTGCGCGCACGGGTGGCCTGATGTCCGCCCGTCACGCCGTCGCCGGCTGTCTCCTGGCCCTCACCCTGATCCACGTCCTGCCGCTGGCCGGCCTTGCCGGCGAGGCGGCCCTGCGCGCCGGCTACGGGCTGGCTGCGCTGGATGCCGGCAGCCTGATCCTGCTGCGACATCGCGCCCTGCTGTTCGGTGTGCTCGCAGGCCTGCTGCTGGCCTCGCTCTGGCGGCCCGCTTTGCGGGCCCCGGTGATCCTGGCCACCCTGGTCGCCGATGGCGGGTTCCTGCTGCTGGCCTGGCCGTGGACAGCGCTCCCCCCCGGCCTGCTGCCGATTCTCTGGGGAGATCTGCTGGCGGTGCCGCTGGCGCTGGCCGCCCTGCTTCTCGGGCGGCCCGCTTCGCGCTGACCGGGCGCGGCCCCGGGGCTCCATGGCCCCGGCGCCGTCCGGTCTCGGGCAAACCCTTGGCGCATGTGCGGCGCGGCGCGGGTATGCTCTTCGAACGCGGTCCCGGCCGGGACCTCCTTCCACCTCGCAAGGCAGGTCCTGCCAAGGGAGCTACGAAGATGGGATTGCGTTCGATCGCCGCGCGGACCGCGCTGATCCTGGCCCTGGTCGCCGCCCTGTGCTTCGCGGGTGCCGCCTGGCTGATCCTTCAGAAGGCCTCCGCCGAGCAGCAGGAAACCGCCCTGCGCGAGCTGGAGCAGCTGGCCCGCGCCGAGGCCGCGAAAGTGCGCGGGATGGCGACCGAGCCCCTGGTGATGGTCCGCGGACTGGCCGAGGCCACCCTGCAGATGATTGAGCAGGAGGTTCCCAGCCGCGATCAGGCTTCCGGCCTGGTGCGGCGCTACGCGGTGTCCGATCCCGGCACGCTCGGCTACTGGCTCGAGTTCGAGCGCAATGGCTTCGACGGTCGCGACGACGAACTGGCGCGGGACTGGAACGCGCCCCCTGACGATTCCGAGGCACCTGCGGACGATGCTGGAATGCCTGCGTTTCCGGCCGGCGAACCCAGCGGGGACGAGATGGATGCCTACGTAGCGGGGCTCTCCCCGGGCGAGCAGGTCACCACCGACTCGGGACGCCTGTCGATCTACTGGGTGCTCGACGACAACGGCGAGCCCTCGCTCGAACACTCGGTCGGCAGCGAGGGCGACAAGGACCTCGAAGGCGAGGACTACTACGTCGCCGCCCGCGACCGTGGCGCCGAGATGATGTTCGAGCCCTACGTCTACCCGGTGGACGGGGAGGACGTGCTGATGACCAGCCTGATGATGCCGCTGCTGCGCAACGGCCAGCACATCGGCGTGGCCGGGGCCGACATCACGCTGGACAGGATCCAGTCCGAGCTGGCGGCGGTCAGTCCCTACGGCAATGGCGTGGTTCGGCTGCTCTCGCCCAGCGGCATGGTGCTGGCCGCCCCGGAAAGCCAGCTGCTCGGCCAGGCCTGGCCCCAGGACCTGGCCGCGGTGCAGGCGGAGCTTGCCCGCGGCGGCGTGGTGCGCACGCGCGAGGACGATGCCGCGGTGGGTCAGGAGGTGTTCCGCGTCTACGTGCCGGTCAAGGTCGGTCGCGGCAGCGATGTGTTCATGCTGGCGGTCTCCGCTCCGGTCGATGCGGTGATGGCCGGCGTCGCCGAAGTGCGCAACCGGGTCGCCCTGGTCGCCGTGGCCAGCGTCATCGTGCTGGCCGTGGTGCTGGCGGTCCTGCTGAACCGCCTGGTCGGCCGCCCGCTGCAGGGCGTGGTGACCGCGGTGAACGCGGTGGCCCAAGGCAAGCTCGACTACCCGATCGCCGCCCGTGGTCAGGACGAGGTGGGTCAGGTCGGCGATGCCCTGCGCGGCATGCAGCGCGACCTGCGTGAGCGGATCGAGTCCGAGCGCGCGATCGCCGCACAGAACCTGCGGGTGAGGATCGCACTCGACAACGCCGGCACCGCGATGCTGATCGCCGATGCCTCGGGGAGGATCGCCTATGCCAATCCCGCCTTCCGCGGCCTGCTGCGTGAGCACGGCGCGGCCCTGGCCGAGGCGCTGCCCTCGCTGGATCCTTCGGCCATCGAGGGCGCTGCCCTGGAGGTGCTGCAGCGCCCGGGCGAGCGCAGTCTGATCGACATCGCCGAGGTCGTCCGCAGCCAGCGCGAGTTCGGTGCCAGCGTGTTCGAGCAGACCGCAGCGCCGGTGCGCTCCGCGGAGGGCGAGAAGCTGGGCGTGGTGCTGGAATGGCGCGACCGCAGCCAGGAGATCGCGGTCGAGGCCGAGGTGGCCGGGGTCATCGAGGCGGCGGCGGCGGGCGACCTGTCGCGGCGCATCGGGGTGGCCGGAAAACAGGGTTTCTTCCGCCGCCTCGCCGAGGGCGTGGACGGCATGCTCGATGCCAACGAGCAGTCGATCTCCGAGGTGCAGCGCGTGCTCGCCGCGCTGGCCGAGGGCGACCTGACCCAGCGGATCACCGCTGATTTCGGCGGCGTGTTCGGCCAGATGCGCGACGACACCAATCTGACCGCCGAGCGCCTCACCGACATCATGGCCAAGGTGCGTGAGGCGGTGGACGCCATCAACACCGCGGCGCGCGAGATCTCCGCCGGCAACCAGGATCTGTCCGCGCGCTCCGAGCAGCAGGCGGCGAGCCTCGAGGAAACCGCGGCCGCGATGGAGCAGCTGACCTCGACGGTGAAGAACAACGCCGAATCCTCGCGCCAGGCGCGCCAGCTGGCGGTTGGCGCTGCCGACGTCGCCAGCCGCGGCGGTGCGGTGGTCCATCAGGTGGTCGAGCAGATGGACGGCATCACCCGCGCCTCCAAGCAGATCGGCGACATCATCGGGGTGATCGACGGGATCGCCTTCCAGACCAATATCCTGGCCCTCAACGCGGCGGTCGAGGCCGCCCGTGCCGGTGAGCAGGGTCGCGGGTTCGCCGTCGTCGCCAGCGAGGTGCGCTCGCTGGCCCAGCGCTCGGCCGAGGCGGCCAAGCAGATCAAGGGACTGATCAGCCAGTCCGGGCAGCGTGTCGACCAGGGCGCGGCCCTGGTTTCCGAGGCCGGCGCCACCATGACCGAGATCGTCGAGGCCGTGCGCCGGGTCAACGACCTGATGGGCGAGATCGCCTCGGCCTCGGACGAGCAGGCCACCGGTATCGAGCAGGTCAACCACACCATCACCCACATGGACGGCGTCACCCAGCAGAACGTGGCCCTGGTCGAGGAGGCCACTGCCGCCGCCGGCTCACTGGAGGAACAGGCCGGCAAGCTGGCCGATGCGGTCGCGGTGTTCCGGCTCCGCTGACCCGAAGCTCGCGGCGCGGCCGTCTTCGGCGGGCCCCTGATCCCGCGCCAGGCGGTTCTCAGGCGCCGACGCCCTCGCCACGCAGCAGGGCGCGCTTGCGCGCCTCGCCCCAGCGGTAGCCGCCCAGACTCCCGTCGCCGCGCAGCACGCGGTGGCAGGGCACCAGTACCGCGACCCGGTTGGCGGCGCAGGCCGCGGCCGCGGCGCGGGCTGCCCGCGGCCGACCGAGCGCCGCGGCGAGTTCGCCGTAACTCCTCGTTTCACCCTCATGCAGGCCGACGAGAAACTCCCAGACCTGGATCTGGAAGGCGGTGCCGCGCAGGTCGAGCGGTAGCTGTGGCCGCGGGGCGCGCCCGGCGAGATGCCGCTCGAGCGCCTCGATCCAGGCGTCCAGGGCATCCCCCGCGCTGGACGCCGTCAGCCGGGCGCGGGGGAACTCCCGCTGCAGATCCGCGAGCAGGGCATGGCGCCCTGATCCGAACTGGGCGAAGCAGACGCCGCGCGCCGTGGCCGCCATCAGCAGCCAGCCGAGCCCTGTCCTGCGCGCCGCCCAGCTGATCTCCTCGCCGGCGGCGCCCTTGCGATAGGCGGACAGGGTCATGCCGAGATCACGTTGCGCGGGTTCGTAGACCCGGCTGGTCGAGCCGAAGCCCGCCTCATGGATGGCCTCGGTGACGCCGCGCCCGGCGCGCAGGGCCTGTTTGAGCTGCCCCATGCGCGCCGCATCGCGCAGCTGCCTCGGTGAAACCCCGAACAGGGCGACGAAGCGTCGCTGGAAGGCGGCGGCCGACAGTCCGTGGCGGGCGGCCAGCTCGGAAAGGGGCCAGCTCTCGCCGGGACGCTCGATGATCTGGCGGGCGAGGCGACAGAGGGCGCTGTCGGTGGCACGTTCGACGGGCATGGCTGTGGGCGGGGGTGGGGCGACGGGCACAGTGTCGCAGCCGGGCAGGGAGCACACACTCCGATCCTTGCGCGCAAGAAGCGGAGTGACGGCGGTGGGCACGGCGCACAGGCTGGTATGACCCCGAACGGAACCCCTGCACCATGTCCCTGCGCTTTCTCGGTATCGACCCGAAACCCTTTCGCCACCTGTTCGGCCTCAAGGATGCCGCCCTGGCCCGGCTCGGCATCGAACGCCACCGGGTCACCGCATCGCCCGGCACGCCGGACCGGATCAGCCTGCGCGACCTGCAGCCGGGCCAGACCGCGTTGCTGATGCACTACGTCCACCAGCCCGCCGATACGCCCTATCGTGCGAGCCATGCGATCTTCGTCGGCGAGGCCGATGGTGAAGCGGCCTGCTATGTGGACACGCTGCCCCCGGCGTTGGCCCTGCGACCGCTCTCCCTGCGCGCGTTCAGCCGCGGACACCGCATGCTCGACGCCGACCTGGTCACCGCAGACGCCGCCCTGGACTCCGCCGCCCGCCTGCTGGCCCGGCCGGATGTCGCCTACCTGCACGCGCATTACGCGCGACCCGGCTGCTTTGCCGCGCGGGTGGAGCGGGCCTGAGCGGCGTGCCTTGCCGCGCGGTCGGGTCGGTCAGGGCGGGGCGGGGCGGCGGACGTGCGCCGCCACGGCCGTCAGCAGGGCCTGCAGGGCGGTGGCGGAAAGTGGCCGTTCGAGCAGGGGCAGGCCCTGCTCCCCGGCCCGCGCGCGCATCGCCGCGGACGGGTCCCTGGCCAGCAGGGCCGCGGGCAGCTGGCCGCCGGCCTCGCGCCCGAGAATGCTGGTCAGCGCGAAGCCGTCCAAGCCGTCTTCCTGCCCTAGCTCGATCAGCAGCAGGTCCGGCCGATTCTCCCGAACGGACAGCAAGGCCGCCTCCGCGTCTGCGGCCGCGTCCACTGCGTGCCCCCACGCCTGCAGCAGGGCCTGGCAGTCGTCAGATCCGGCCTGCCCGGCGCCCACGTAAAGCACTCGAAGCCGACCGGCAGGCGCGGCCCCGGCGTCCGGCGTGGCCGGACTCCCGGGCGGGTCGCAGAGCGGCACCTCGATCTCGTGCAGGCTGCCACGGCCTAGCCGCGAACGGCGGCGCAGCGGGTGGCCGAGGAGGCGCGCGCTGCTGGCGCTGATCATCAGGCGCAGGGCGTCGCCGCGGGTGGCGCCCGAACCGTCGTCAAGGCGCCAGCGCTCGGCCGGCACCGGCTCGGCCTCGCCCGGCCGTCCCGGGCCGGTATCCCAGACCTGCAGCAGCGCGTGGCTGCCGCGTCGGCGTAGGCCCAGCAGCACCCCTCCGTAGCCGGTCTGGGCCAGGGCCGTGGCCAGCAGGTTCTCCAGCACGCGCTGAAGCAGTACGCGATCGGATCGGATCCAGCAGGGCGGACAGCGCAGGGCCAGTCGCAGGCCGGCTCGCTCGGCGGTGTCGGCGAACTCGGCGACCAGGGTGTGGAGCAGGGCGGGCGCATCAAGCGGTTCGATCCTGGGCTCGATGGCCGGCGGTCGGGGGCCTTCGCGTTGAACCGTGGCCTGGTCGGGGGCGTCCGCGATCGCCTCGACCGCCTCGACCGCTCCGGCGGGGGCTGCCGCGGCCAGCGGCAGCAGGGCGGCCGGAAGCAGCACGGCCGCAAGCAGCGCCCAGGGTCCCAGCAGCAGGTGCAGGACGGCCCCGAACACGGCCCAGGCCGAGCTGACGGCGATCAGCATCAGGCCGCGGCGGAGAGGGGCGGCGCCTCCGGGGCGACCGGGGGCCCTGAGCAGGGCGTAGAGCAGGCCGAGGGCCAGTGCGCCCAGGCAGGGCAGGGCCAGCCAGAGCAGGCCGGGTCCGGCGATCATCGGCGGGGGCTCCTGGCCAGGGGAGGACGGATGATCGACGATCAGGCCCGGCTTGGCGAGGCGGCGCCGGGATCAGGCACACTGGCCGCCATGAGCCTGCCGCCGCCGACCGAACTTGCCTGGCCGCCCCCGGCCCTGCAGCGCCCCCGGGACGAAGAGACCGATCTGTGGTGGATCGATCCGGTGATTGCAGCGGAGTTGCCTACCCGGGCCCGCGCGCGGCACCTGCTGCATAGCGTGCTGGCCGTCTACCTCGATGGCGAGCCGCTGGCACTCGACCGCGAACCCAAGGGACGGCCCTTTCTGCGCAATCCTTCGCCGCCCGATTTCAATCTGAGCGATACCCGCGGCGGCACCGTGCTGGCGGTGGCCGGCCGCGGCCGGATCGGTATCGACCTCGAGCGTCTCGATCGGGACCCGCCGGTGGCCCGGCTGGCTTCGCGCTGGTTCTCAGCGGAAGAGGCCGAGGCGATTGCCGGGCTGGACGGGGAGGCCGCGCGAAGCGCCTTCCTGCGCCTGTGGACCGCCAAGGAGGCCGCCTGCAAGGCCACCGGAACCGGCATCTTCGGCTGGCTGCCGCAATGGCGCTTCGAAGTCGGGCCGGAGGCGCCCTGCGCGCGGTCCGCCCCCGGCCACGCGGGGTCGCTCTCGGACTGGCATTTCCTGCGCGTCGCGCCCTCGGACCAGCACACCTGCGTCCTGGCGGTCTGGGGCTTCCAGCCGCGCTGGCGTCACTTCTTCCGCGTGATGCCGGGCTGAGCGGCCGCGCCGCGCGGCGTGCCGCGCCGGCAGGCATCGCTGCAATAGACCACCTGATCCCAGTCCTTCGCCCACTTGCGACGCCAGCTGAACATGCGCTGGCAGACCGGGCAGCGCTTCTCTGGCAGCCCCGGGGCCCGCGATTCGCGCCGGGAACCCGGCATCAGCGGGAGGTCGCGACCACGCGATTGCGACCCTGGCGCTTGGCGGCGTAGAGCGCGGTGTCGGCGTCGCGCAGCAGATCCGTCGGGGTGCGCCCGGCGGCCGGCACCTCGCTGGCCACGCCCACGCTGACCGTGGTCGGGAATCCGGGATGGTCGAAGCTCGCGCGCATCGCCTCGGCGCGCTGTATGGCCTCCTCGAGGTGGGTGCCGGGCAGGACCACGGCAAACTCCTCGCCGCCGAAGCGGGCCAGCAGCTCGCGCACCGGGCGCACCATTTCATCGAGCTTCTCCGCGACCCGTACCAGCTGCTGGTCACCCTCCAGGTGGCCATGCTGGTCGTTGAACTGCTTGAAGTGGTCGACGTCGATCATCACCAGGGACAGCGGCTGGCGCAGCTCGGCGCAGCGCTCCCACTCGCGGGCCATGGCCTGCTCCAGCGCGCGGCGATTCGCGACTCCGGTCAGGCTGTCCTCGGTGGCCAGCTCGGCGAGCTTGGCGTTGGCCTGCTTCAGCTCGAGGGTGCGCTCGGCGATCTTCGCCTCCAGCCGGCGGTTCGCCGCCCGGAACTGCCGGTAGCGCAGACGCGCCAGCAGCTGAGCGCCAAGCAGCAGCAGGAGCAGGACGGCGCAGCCCAGGCCGATTCGCGCCCAGGGCGTCTGCCACCAGGCCGGACGCACCGCAAAGGCAAAGGCCAGCGGCTCGCCCAGGCGACCATTCCGCGTGCGCCCCTCAACGCGCAGCAGGTACTCGCCCGGGCCGGGTGCGCGCAGGGTGAGGGCCGGTCGTCGGGCGGGGCTCCATTCGCTCCAGCTGCCGTCCAGCCCGTCGATGCGCTGGCGGAACTCCACCCCGGGTTCCATCGTCGGCATCCGGAAGTCGAACAGCAGTGCATCCCCGTCGGCCAGCGCCAGGTCGGGTGCGCCACGAAGCGGCAGGCGGTGGCTTCTGCCGTCGGCGCGACGCAGCTCCCAGCCGGCGAGCTGCACCGACAGGGGCATCAGCGGCGACTCGTCCACCTCTGGATCGAACTGCAGCAATCCGCCCCAGGTCTTGATCCGCAGCTTGCCGTCGGCGTCGGTCTTCATGCCGAAGAAGCCGCGCGCAAGCCCCGAGCCCAGCGGCGCGAGCTGCCAGTCCCCGGTGCCCGGAAGGCGCCGGAAGAGCTGCCGCTCCGCATAGGCGAAATCGCCATGCTCGGTCTCGGTCAGCCCCATGCTGAAGGGGCGCTCGAAGAGCGAGAACGGCGGGCCCTCGTAGGGCTCGAATCGTTCGCCGACGAACCGGTAGACGCGCTGCCCGCAGACCGCGTAGAGCCCCCCGTCGAGGCGGTAGAGGATGCTGCCCATCGCCGGATCCCAGTGCAGGCCCTGCTCCGGCCCGAACAACTCGCGAGCCTCGATGCGCAGGCCACTCTCGTCCAGCGTCCAGCGCTGCGGGGCCCCGCGCAGGTCGTCGACCCACAGGCGGCCGGCGTCGGCCTCGAAGATCTCGGTCAGGCTGATGCCCTCGAGCGGCCAGCGGGCCAGTGTCTTCCAGTGGACGCCCTGCTGCGCCAGCACGGCGATCTCGTCATTGCCCAGGGCGTAGACGCGCCCCGGAAACCGCTCCGACGCCTGCAGCAGGAAGGTTGAGTCCTGCTCCAGCACGCGAAGCGTCGACCCGTCCCGGTCGGAGTGCCAGAGCACCCCGTCACGGTCGCCCACCAGCAGGCCGCCTGCGGCGGCGAGCAGGGTGCCTGCTTCGAGGCTGGTGTCGATGGCCGGCCGGAAGGCGATCTGCCCGTTGCGACGCGCGCTGCGGAAGACGCCGACCGAGGTGCCGACCCAGAGCGAGCCGTTGTGGAATGCGGTGTCGAGCACCGACCCCGAGAGACCTTCGCGCGGGCTGAACGTGCTCCACGGGGAGGGCAGGCGAAGGCGGACGAGATCGCCCTCGGTCGACACCCAGACGCCGCCTTCCCGGTCATGGTCGAGCCGGAGGATGGAATAGGGGCCGAGGGCGTGGATGCCGACCACGCCGAACCCGGCGTCGAGATGGATCACCTCGCCGCCGTCGGTTCCGATCAGATAGCCGCCGTCGGCCAGCCGCAGTCCTGGCGCCGGGTCGCGGGCCGCCAGCACCGGGTCGGCCGGCCCGCTGAGCCGCGAGAGGCCCTTGGAATGGGACAGGTAGATGCCCTCCCGGCTGACCAGCACCAGGTCATCGGGGCGGGCGAAGATCTCGGACAGCGGTCGCTCGGCAAATGCTTCGCCGCCCGGCGCCAGCCGGAATCCGCCGGCGTCGATGCGGCCGAAGCCGTGCCCGTGGAGGCGCGTGTAGAGGGTGTCACCGATAGCAAACACCCGCCGGTAGTCCAGACCCAGCGGCCAGCGCTCGCGCTCGCCCGCGTAGCCGAGGAAAAACAGCGCTTCGTTGCTGCGGAAGAACAGTCCGCGCGGCGTCGCAAGCACGTCCCAGATGATGCCGAAGGTGGCCTGCTCGCCGTCGACGCCGAACTCGCCGCGCAGGTCGACGTAGCGAAA
This sequence comes from Pseudomarimonas salicorniae, assembly GCF_023156535.1. GTDB lineage: Bacteria > Pseudomonadota > Gammaproteobacteria > Xanthomonadales > Xanthomonadaceae > Pseudomarimonas > Pseudomarimonas salicorniae. Next base: position 89,466 of record NZ_JALNMH010000010.1, read on the forward strand.
GGCGCCCGTGGCGTCGATGTCCAGCCGGCCGAACTGGTCGACGCCGCCGACGTGGATCCGTCCGTCGCGGTCCAGGGCAAGCGCACGGGCCGGCGAGAAGCCGGGGAGTTCGATCAGGTCCCAGTGGCTGCCGTCGTAATGCAGGACGCCGGCGCCGTTGGCCACCAGCAGACTGCCATCGGGCAGCGAGAGCACGTCATGGCTGGAGGGGTTGGCGTCGTGGTCCTCGGCCCCGAAGCGCTGCTGCAGCGGCTGCCCCTGCAGCGACAGGTCCGGAGCTGCCGCGGCGGCCAGGAAACTGCACAGCAGCAGCGGGAGCGCGGCTTTCACCATGTGCACAGTGTCGCGCAAGCGGGGTCCCGCGCCTATCGTCCGATCGGTTTTTCGAGACGCAGGGCGCAGACTGCGACGGATCGCCTCCACCAGCCGTCCTGATCAGCATGGATGTCGCCCAACGGGAAACTGCCAGTGGATTTGCCCTTGCCCTCGACGCCAGCGTGCTCGCCCGCGCCCAGCGCGGCGACGCCTCGGCCTTCGAAGTCGTCTACCGCAGCTATTCGCGGCCGGCTTTCGGCCTGGCGCTGCGCGTGCTCGGCCGGCCCGCGGTGGCCGAGGACGTCGTCCACGATGCCTTCCTTCGAGCGTTCGAGCGGATGGACGGCTATCGCGGTGATGCCCCGTTCGGCGCCTGGATCAAGCGCCTGGTGCTCAATGCCGCCATCGACCGGCTGCGCGCCGAGCGGCGCTGGGCTGGCGACGCCGAGCCGGTGGACGCGCTGCGCGAGGTGCGCGAGGACCCGTCCCCGCTGCTCGACGCCCAGGGCCTCCTGGCCAGGCTTGCCCCGCGCGCCAGGGCGGTGGTCTGGCTGCACGAGATGGAGGGCTGGTCGCACCCGGAGATCGCCGAGCGCTTCCGGCAGAGCGAGAGCTGGTCGAAGTCGGTGCTGGCGCGCAGCCTCGAGCGGCTGCGTGCGCAGCAGGAGGACGCAGGATGAACTGGACTGAACAAGAGGACCGCGACGAAGCGCAGGGCTGGCTGGTCGAGCGGCTGTCTGCCCTGCCGGACGCGGATCCGCCGGCGGCCCTGTTCGGGCGCATTCTCGCCACGCGGCGCCGACGGCGCTGGCAACGGCGGGTGGCGGCATCGCTTGCGGTGGCCGCCGGGCTGGTTGTGCTGATCGGTCCGCTGTACGTCGACCTCGGCCGGCCGGCGCCGGAGTCAGAGCCGATCCCGGTCTCCGCGACCGAGGAGCCGCTGCCCGACGGCCCGGCAGCGGCTGGCCGGGACTGGCAGCTCGCCGTGCTCGACCGTCGCCTGCAGGCCGCCTACGACCGCGGCGCGGATCCCGAACACATCACTGCGCTGTGGAAGGCGCGGGAACAGCTGGTCCGCCCTCAGGCAGGCCGCGACACCGACGAGGAGTCCGATGATGAACGCATCCTTTCGCTCTGAACGCAGCTTGCCCGCCCGGCCGCCGCGTCGGCCCCTGGCGCTGCTGCTGGCGCTGTTCGCGCCGGCGGCCTTCGCCCAGGCGCCGGTCAGCGCGCCCGAACTGGTCGACGAGGCGGTCATCGCCATCCACCACGCGCGGGGCGCGGAAGACCGGCCGCTGACCATCGAACAGCCGGCGCGGGTGCGCTACGAGCTGGGCGCGGTGATCGACAGCCAGCCCGAGGACGGTGGGCTGCCCCGGGTGATGGCGGTCACGCCGCGCCGCGCCGCGGACCGCATGGGACTGATGGAAGGTGACCGGCTGCTGTCATTGGGCGATACGCGATTCGACAGCGTGGCGGATCCGGGGGCGTTGCTGCGCGAGGCGGTCGCCGGTGGGCACGGCATGCTGCGCTTCGAAGTGCTCCGCGATGGCAGGACCCGGCAGGTCTCCGGCCACCTGGATCGCATCGACATTCCCGGCTATCGGCTGCAGATCGACGCCCCGGCCGCCGTCGAAGGCTGCGGGCGGGTCAGCACCTTCCTTACACCGCCGATCAGCGAGGATCTTTTCCCGGCCCTGCTCCATGAGATCGACGGTCGCCTGTATGGCTCCCTGGACAGCGAAGTGTTCCGCCTGCCCGCCGGCCGCCACGTGCTCAAGGTGACCGAGATGATCCGCGGCGATCGATTCCTTGGCCAGCAGAACCGCCAGCGCCAGCGGCTGATGCGCAACGAGCGCTTCAAGTACCTCGAGATCGACGTCAAACCGAACACCAAGTACCACCTCGGCGTGCGTTTCTTTCCAGATCGGCGCAATCCCATCCGCGACCAGAAGTACTGGGAGCCGGTGATCTGGAAGGAAACCGAGGAACCCTGCCGATAGACGGCCGCGCCCGGGGCGCGACCCCATTCCTTCGGCGAGTGACCGTCCACCGGTCCTCGTCGGAACCCAGCTGGAGACCCACCATGACCAGATCATCCTGCATCCTCGCCCTCTTCGTCGCCTCGTTCGCCGCCGCCGCGCCGGCCCTGGCCGACAGCTGCGCCCGGATCAGCACCTTCGACTCGGCCCCGCGCGCCCAGCAGCTCTTCCCCGCGGTGCTGATCGCGGTGGACGGGGACCTGCCCGGACCCACCGGCGCGCCGAGCTGGCGGATCACGCCGGGCCGTCACGTGCTGAAGGTGGCCGAGGCGATCGAGCCGAACCGGTTCACCACCACGCAGAACCGCGAGCGCGACGGCCGCCGCGCCGATCGCTACAAGACACTCGAGATCGATGCGAAGCCGGGCATCACCTACCGGCTTGCCGTCCGCTTCTACCCGGATCGGCGGAACCCGATGCGCGAGGGGCGCTACTGGGAGCCGGTGATCTGGAAGGAGTCGCCGGAACCGTGTGGCTAGCGGGACGGCCCGGCCGCCACGCATGCCGGGGCGCGGCGATGGTCCGTTGCGGGCGCAGAGCAGACATTCATAGGGTGCGGCTGGCCGCACCGGGCGTACCGTCCGAACGCCCGTATCGGTGCGCCAAGGCGCAGCCTATGGGGCTTCGCCGATGCCCAACGAGACCCGAATGTGGGAGTGCCCTTGGGCGCGACCGCGGAGATCCGCTCCGGCCGCGGTCTGTGGTGAATCCGTAGCGCTGCGGTCGCGCCCAAGGGCACTCCCACAATTTGACCGCGGCAAGGCCTGCTTTGCGGCGCAAACCGGACCTGGCAGCGCCGTTGCACGTAGGAGCCAGCTTGCTGGCGATCGTCCCGTCCGGGGGCCCATCGCCAGCAAGCTGGCTCCTACATCCGGGTTCTGCGCAAGGTCTGCTTCGCGCCCGCATTTCGCATTCGCACGGCAGTCATCGCGCGCCCTTTCCCCGCCCGCGGGCCGCCGCTACCGTACGCTTGTCATCCGTGACGGGAAGGATCCCATGGCCGCCACCGCCCTCAGCGTCAACGTCAACAAGGTCGCCGTCCTGCGCAATTCGCGCGGCGGGGCGCTGCCGGACCCGCTGCGCGCCGCCGATGCCTGTCTCCGCGTGGGCGCCCAAGGCATCACCGTGCACCCGCGGCCGGACCGACGCCACATCACCGCCGAGGACGTGGTCGCCCTGCGCCCGCTGTGTGCGGGACGCGGCGAGCTGAATATCGAAGGCAACCCCTTCGCGGCGGCCCGTCCCGGCTATCCCGGCCTGCTCGAGCTCGCCCGCGAGGCGCGCCCGGAGCAGGTGACCCTGGTCCCCGATGGCGACGGCCAGATCACCTCCGACCACGGCTTCGACCTCGAACGTGATGCCGAGCGGCTGGCGCCCCTCGTTGCCGAGTTCCGCGCCCTCGGTGCCCGGGTCAGCCTGTTCGTCGATGCCGGCAGCAAGGGCCTGTCGCGGGTTCGCGAGATCGGCGCCCAACGCATCGAGATCTACACCGGCCCGTTCGCCGAGGCCCACGCCGCGGGTCGTGCCGGCGATGCGCTGGCGCGCTGTGCCGCCACCGCCCGCTCCGCCAGGGCGCTGGGCCTTGGCGTCAATGCCGGCCACGATCTTTCGCAGGACAACCTCGGCGACTTTCTCCGCGCCGTGCCGGCGGTGCAGGAGGTCTCGATCGGCCATGCGTTGTTCGGCGAAGCGCTCTACGCCGGACTCGAGCGCACGGTGAAGTTCTATCTGGCGTTGATCGCCACCGCCTGAGGCAAGGGAAAATGGCGGCGGCGTGGCTGCGCGTTTTGCGCGGCCGCTGCTAGACTCGGGTGTTGGCCCGCCGAATCGCCTGAATGTCGATTTTTCCGCCGCACGAACCGCTCGATCCGCGTCAGCAGATCCGCCACGCGCACACCGAGCTGCTGCTGGAGCGCTTCGCCGCGCTGGGCGAGAGCGACCGCACGGTGATCGAGCTGGTCGCCCTGGCCGAGCTGCCGATCCGTATCGACTCGCTGGCCGCCCTGCTGCGGCTGACCGGCCTTGATCCTGCGTGGCGGGAGCATGGCGTAGGCGACCTGGTGAAGCTGCTGCTCCGCCTGCACGAGTTCCTGATCGATGCCCGCGCCGCCGACCTGCGCTCACAGGGTGGCCTGCCCCTGCAGCGCGCCGCCCAGCTCAGCCTGTTGCGCAGCGGCCGGGCGGCGCAGATTGCCGAGTCCCTCAAGGGGTCGCAGGCCGGCGCCCTGGAGCGCCTCGAGCCCGAGTACCGGAGCGGCGTCCGCCTGCGCCTGCGGATCGCCGGCATTCTCGCCGGCCTGTCTCCGGATGCCCTGCTGCTGGGCGCCTACCGCAGCGCCCATAACGACCCGATCGGCGAAGCGCTGGCCCGGGTCCACGCCCATCTGGGGGCCGCCGACGGCGAGGTGATCGACGGGCTCGACCAACGCTTCCAGATCCCGGTGCTGGAATCCCTGCTCTGGCGCCAGCTTCGCCGGCCCGAGGCGGGTCACCAGGCCCTGGTCGACCGCGCCCGCGGACTGCTCGCGGAACACCCTGAAGCAGCGGGCGGGCTGCTGCCGCCCCTGGCCGACCTGTCCGCCCTGCGCGGCGAGCCGCTGCCTGCGCTGCCGGCACAGGAAGGTCTGATCGGACTGGCCCAGTGTGATGCCGTGCTCGCCCGGCTGCGTGCGGGCGAGTCGCCCGAGCAGGCCGCCGGCGATTTCGATGCGGCCCTGCGCAGCTACCGCAGCGAGCACGGCAAGCGATCCCTGCCCCCGGGCCTGATCGGCAAGCTGCTGCTGGCCTGCCTGACGCTTGGACAGCAACCCACGGTGGTCAAGCGCCGGGAGCAGCTGGCGCGGCTGCGCGAGCCGCCCGGCGAGCTCCAGGGCGGGGTCGGCGTCGGTCATTGGCAGGCCTTCATGGCCGCGCGCCAGGGAGGCGAGCGCTTCGACTACCCGGGGGCGGTCGAGGCCGGCCGGCCAGACGATGTCTGGTGGCTGGCCCTGCTGCTGCACTGGTCGGGCACCCTTTGCCCGAGCGAGCTGCGCGAGCGGCTGCAGCTGGTCGAAACGCAGGCCGCCGAGGTCGGCTGGCGCTGGCTGGCGATGCAGTGCGCCAGCCTGCTGCGCCCCGATGAGTATCCGGGCGAGGCGCTGGAGCCACCGGTGCGCGACTGGCTGGAGCCGGCCAGCGAGTGGCAGATCAAGCTCGACGCCCTCGCCGAGGCGCTCTCGCTGGACGGCGCCGAACGCAGCAGCACCGGCAGCAGCGGCCATTCCCAGCTTCGCGTACAGGTACGTCCGCCGCGCGGCGTCACCGACCACCTGGCCATCGAGGTGCTTGAGCAGCGCGCCAAGGGCGGCGGCTTCACCAGTGGCCGGGCCATCACCACCGCTGCCGCTGTACGCGCGGCGCTGGAGCGCATCCCGCCGGGCGACGGCGCCGACCGGCGCCTGCTCCAGGCCATGCTCGGCGAGCCCAATCAGAGCCTGCGCCACGGTCTGCCGGTCGGCTCGCGGATCATCGGCGCCCTGGTCGGCCACCCGCGCGTGTTCCTGCGCGATCGCGACACGCCGCTGGCCGTATCCGAGGGCGAGATCGCCTTGCTGACCGAGCGCCGCAGCGACGGCAGCATCGGACTCAAGCTCTCGCCGCGCGAGGCGCTCGACGGCGAAGCGGTGGCGAGACTGGACGAGGCCGGGCTGCACCTGTTCCGTCCCGACCCCGGCCTGCTGCGCATCGGTGAGATCATCGGTGAAGGTGTCGAACTGCCGGAAGAGGCGGCCGATACGCTGCGTGCGCTGCTCCCGGGCCTGGCCCGCAAGCTCAGCCTGAACGCCGATCTCAGCCAGCTCGGCGTTCACGATGTGGTGGCCGAGGAACAGCTGGTCGCCCAGCTCGAACCCTGGCGGGGCGGGCTCGCCTTGCGCATCGTCGTGCGTCCGCTGGGCAGCCGGGGCGGCGTGTTCACCCCCGGTCGCGGCCCGGTCGCGGTACTGACCCATGGCGCGGGGCAGGTCCGCCGCGCGCGCCGTGATCTGGCCGCCGAGCGGGAGGCAGTGGAGCGCCTGCAGCGCGACTGCGAGGCCCTGCAGGCCCTGGATGATGATGGCGGTCTGCAGGTCGAGGATCCGGAAGCGGCGCTGGAGCTGCTCGAGGCGCTGCAGAGCCTCGGCGAGGCCCTGCAGCTGGAGTGGCGCGAAGGCAAGCCGATGCGGGTGTCCCGGGCGCAGGGCGAGGGCGCGCTACAGCTGCAGGTCGAGGCGCAGCGCGACTGGTTCAGCGCCAAGGGCGGGCTCAAGCTGGATGACGGCAGCGTGGTCGCCCTGTCCGAGCTGCTTCGGGCCCTGCCCTCCGCGCAGGGTCGCTACCTGCGCCTCGACGACGAGCGGGTGGTCGCGCTTGGCAACGAGCTGCGCCGTCGCCTGCAGGTGCTGAACAGCTTCGCCGACGATCGCGGTCAGGTGCAGGTCGGCGGCGTGGCCGCGTTCGCGCTGGAGGCGGCGCTGGACGAGGACAGCGAGCGCAGCGCCGCCTTTGTCGAGCAGGTCGAGCGCATGCGCGCGGCCGAGTCGCTGCAGCCGGCGCTGCCGGCCGGTCTGGAGGCCGAACTGCGCGACTACCAGATCGACGGTTACCGTTTTCTGATGCGCCTGGCCGCTGCCGGCTTCGGTGCCTGCCTGGCCGATGACATGGGCCTTGGCAAGACCGTCCAGGCCCTGGCCGTGCTGCTGGCGCGCTCGGCGGAGGGCCCGGCGCTGGTCGTCGCGCCGACCAGCGTGATCGGCAACTGGCGGCGCGAATCGCAGCGCTTTGCCCCGCGCCTGTCGGTGCGCGTCTACGGCGAGGGTGATCGCGAGGAGACCCTGCGCGACATCGGACCCGGCGACCTGCTGCTGGTCAGCTACGGGCTGCTGGCGAGCAACGCCGAGGCCTTTGCCGCGCCGGCCTTCGCCACCCTGGTGCTGGACGAGGCGCAGGCGATCAAGAATCCTTCGACCCAGCGCGCCCAGGCCGTGCGCGCCCTGAACGCGCAGTTCCGCCTGGCCTGCACCGGCACGCCCCTGGAGAACCACCTCGGCGAGCTGTGGAGCCTGTTCCGGGTGCTCAACCCCGGCCTGCTCGGCAGCGAGGACCAGTTCCGCCGGCGTTTCCTCGCCCCGCTGGAGCGCGACCCGCGCGCGCCGCAGCGCGAGGTGCTGCGGCGCCTGATCGCGCCCTTCCTGCTGCGCCGGACCAAGGCCGAGGTGCTCAGCGAGCTGCCGCCGCGCACCGAGATCGTGCTGCAGGTCGACCCCAGCGCCGACGAGGCGCGTCTGCTGGCGGCGCTGCGGCGGCAGGCCATGGAGCGCCTGCGCGGCGAAGGCGGACCCATCGAGCAGCGCCGCATGCACATCCTCGCCGAACTGACCCGGCTGCGCCGCGCCGCCTGCCACCCGCAGCTCGTCGCCCCCGAGCTTGGCCTTGCCAGCAGCAAGCTCGAGCAGCTCATCGAGCTGCTCCAGGAGCTGGTCGACAATCGTCACCGGACCCTGGTCTTCAGCCAGTTCACCGACTATCTGGCGATCGTCCGCAAGCGCCTCGAGCAGGAGGGCATCAGCTACCAGTACCTCGACGGCAGCACGCCGCAGAAGTCGCGCGACGCCGCGGTGGCAGCCTTCCAGGACGGCATCGGCGAGGTCTTCCTGCTCAGCCTGAAGGCAGGCGGTGTCGGCCTCAACCTGACCGCGGCCGACTATGTGATCCACCTCGATCCGTGGTGGAACCCGGCTGTCGAGCAGCAGGCCTCGGACCGCGCCCACCGGATCGGCCAGACCCGCCCGGTGACGGTCTACAAGCTGGTCCTGGCCGGCAGCATCGAGGAGCAGATCATCGACCTGCACGGCAGCAAGCGCGAACTGGTCGACCAGGTGATCGGCGAGACCACCGGGGCCGCGCCGGTCAGTGCCGAGGAGCTGCTGGGGCTGCTTTCCGGTGACTGAACCCGTCGATTCACCGCCGTCGCCCTGCGTGCGCCAGTGCTGCCTCGACTCACCGCCGTCGCCCTGCGTGCGCCAGTGCTGCCTCGACGAGGCCGACGTCTGCCTCGGGTGCGGCCGGCATGTGGATGAGATCCTCGCCTGGCATGCCGCCGATGCGATCGCCCGGAGGGCCATCCTCGAGCGCGCCGCCCAGCGGCGCCGGGCGCGCGCGCAGCGCCGACACGATTCCAACCCCGCGCCGACCGATGGGTCGGCGCGCCCGTTCCAGGCATCCCAGGATCCACCCGCATGAAGCTGTTCGGCCTGCTGCGCAAACCCGAGTGGGAACACGCCAACCCCGAGCGGCGCGCCCGCGCCGTCGCCCGCTCCGACGAGCCGGCCCTGACCGCGAAGCTCCCCGAACTGGCCCAGGCCGATCCGGCACCGGCCGTGCGCATTGCAGCGCTGGCCCGGGTCGATGACCTCAGCCTGCTCGAGCGCCGGTTGCGTGGCGAGCGTGAGCCGGACGTGGCCGCCGCGGCCCGAAGCCGCCTCAATGAGCTGCTCGGCGGCAAGCAGCCCGCCGAGGGTGCCGAGGCCCTGGTCGGCCAGCTGCTCGATGATCCGCTGCTGCAGACCCTGGCTGGTTCGGCCGCGACAGCGGGCATCCGCCGTGCCGCGCTTGAGCGCATCGACAAGCCGGGGCTGTGGCTGGAGCGCTGCCAGGTCGACCCGGATCCGGCCCTGCGGCGCTGGGCCCTGGAGCGCATCGACGACCCCGATGCGCTGGCGCGGATCGCCGAATCGGTGCGCAAGCGCGACAAGCGCCTGGCCCGGGCCGCGCGCGAGAAGTTCGAGGCGCTGGGCGTTGCCGCCGGCGATCCCGCCGCGCTGCGCCGCCGCGCCCTGGAGCTGGGCGAACAGTTCGGCCAGCTGTCCCGCCAGCTTCCCGATGACCGTGACGCCCGCCAGCAGGCCCTGCTCGCCGACTGGGCCGCGCTGCGTCCGCGGGTCGATGCCGACCTGCAGCGGCGGATCGACGGTGCCGCGGCGATGGCCGAGGCCGCGCTGGCCGGCGCCCGGGGCGACCTCGTCCGGACTGCGCCGCCGCAACCGGACAACGCCGACGAGCCCGAGTCCCCGGCGACCACGGCGAACACGGCACCCGATCCCGCCGCCCAGCTGCGTGCACTGGCCGAGCGCCTGCCGCCCGCCGAACAGGGCGACGCGCTGGCCGTGCTCGATCGGCTGGAGGCCGAACTCGCCGCGCTCTCGCCGACGCCGCCGGCGGGCGAGGTGCGCGCCGTGCTCGAGCAGATCCATGCCCGTCGCCGCGACATCCGCCAGCGCGAGGCCGCGGTCCAGCGTGCCGAGCAGGCCGAGGCCTGGAAGGAGGCATCGCGGGCTTTCGAGGCCGCGCTGGATGCCGGCCATCCGGGCCCTGCCCGCGAAGCCCGGGAGCGCTGCGCCCCGCTGGCCACCACGCCGGCGCAGCACCGCGAGCTGACCGGGCTGGACGCCCGCCTCGCCGAACTGGAGCGCTGGCAGCGCTGGTCCGGGAGCAAGGCGCGCCAGCGACTCTGCGACGAAGCCGCGGAGCTGGCCGGCAGCGGCCTGCATCCCGACGCGCTGGCGACCCGGCTGCGCGAACTGCAGGAGGAGTGGGCGCGTCTGGACACCATCGACGGCGATGCCGCGCCCGGTCCCGAACACGGCCTTACCCGGCGTTTCCGCGCGCTCTGTGGGCGCGCCATCGCCCCGGCCCGGGCCTACTTCGCCAAGCGCGAGTCGCTGCGCCGCGAGCGCGCCGAAAGCGTCGACGAGCTGCTCGCGCGCAGCGAGGCGCTGCCCGAGGGCGAGGCCCTGCGCGCCCTGCGCCAGGACATCGCCGGGGCGCTGCGCGATCTCGACAGCGTGCCGCCCGCCCAGCGTGGCGAGTACGGCCGTCGCCTGCGCGAGCGCCTGCAGGCCATCGACGCCGCGCAGGCCACGGCCCGCGAAGCCGCCGTGCTCGACAAGCGTCGCCTGCTGGCCCGCCTGCGCCGCGATCTCGGTGCGGCGGAGCCCGCCGCGCGGATCGGTCTGGCCAAGTCGGCGCAGTCGGAGTGGAAGCGCCTGCCGCGCGGCACCCGGGAGCAGGAAAACGCGCTCTGGAGCGAGCTGCGCGAGCTGGTCGATCCGCTGTTCGCAGGCGAGCGCGAGCGCAGCGCCGAGCGCGAGGCCCAGCAGGCCGCCCAGCGCCAGGCAGCCCAGGCCATCCTCGACGAGCTGGCGGCGCTGGTCGACGCCGAGCCGGAGCGACTGCTGCATGCGCCGGCCCACCTCGAGCAGCTGCAGGCCCGCTGGCGCGCGCTGCCGCTGGAGGCGGAGGCGCCCGCACGTCCCGCACGGGGCGGCCGCCCGATGCCGCGCCGGGCGGCCCAGCACCCGATGCAGGCCCGCTTCGATCGGCTCCAGGCCCAGCTGGAGGCGGCCATGGCGGCCGCCGAGCGGCAGCGCGAGGCGGTCACCATCGAGGCCCTGTGCGAGGCCGGCGCCCTGCTCGACGCCCGAGACGCCGCCAGCAGCGGCGCGGAGCGCGAAGGCCTGCAGGCGCAGCTCGAGGCCCTGCCGCTTGCCGGCGAGGACCGCAGCGCCCTGTGCGCCCGCCTGGAAGGCGACTCTCTCGATGCGCTGGACGGGCAGGAGGTGGAACGGCTGGTGGTGGGCGCCGAGCTGTATGCGAGCGCCGACTCCCCGGCAGAGAGCGCAACCCTGCGCCGGGAGGCGCAGATGCAGCGTCTGGCGGCCAAGCTCGAGGGCGGCACCGAAGCCCCTGCCGAGCAACAGCTGCGCCAGCTGCTGCGCGAGCTTCAGGGCCGCCCACTGCAGCGCCCGGACACGCGCGCCGAGGCCATCCGGCGCTGGCGCCGCGCCTGGGACGCGCTGACGACCGGCGGGGCAGGGCGGGCGCCATGAGCGGGCAGCCCGACGCCGTCCCCGGCCTGATCGGTTTTGATGACTTCCTGCGCGTCGAGCTGCGGGTCGGTCGCATCGTCGAGGCGCGACCGTTCCCGGAGGCGCGCAAGCCGGCCTATGTGCTGATCGTCGACTTTGGCGAGGCCATCGGCCGGCGCAAGTCCAGCGCCCAGATCACCACCCATTACACCCCCGATGCGCTGGTGGGTCGGCTGGTGGTGGCGGTGGTGAACTTCCCGGCCAAGCAGATCGGCCCGCTGCGCTCGGAGTGCCTGGTCACCGGCTTCCACGACGCCGACGGCGCGGTGCGCCTGTGCGTGCCCGACGGCGAGGTTCCACTGGGGACGCGGCTCCTGTAGCGCCCTGCCGGGTAGGGCAGCAAGCTGCGCGCCAAGGGCGCGCCGCGGATCTCCCGCGGCGGCCGGGTCCGGCTCAGCGCTCGGCGTACTTGCGCTGGTACTTCTCGTAGAGCCGCTGGTGACGATTGTCGAGGTCGATCTCTCGGCCGCCGATGAAGGCGCGCTCGACCCGTGTGGTGACCTCGAGGGGATCGCCGTCGGTCACGATCAGGGTGGCGTCCTTGCCGACTTCCAGTGAGCCGAGCCGGTCGGCCACGCCGAGGATCTGCGCGGCGTAGAGGGTGACCGACTTCAATCCCTCGTCGGCCGGCAGCCCGTGGGCCACCGCGCTGGCTGCCTGGTAGGGCAGGTTGCGCTCGTTGCTGGTGGAAAAGCTGTCGCCCGGGCTGGCGATGGCAAAGCGCACACCGGCTTCGTGCAGCCGGGCCGGGTTGGCATAGACCGCGTCCACCGGGTCGTGCCGGCGCAGCGGCAGGACCTGGGTGCCGCCGACGATCACCGGCACGTCGTCCTGCCTGAGCAGGGCGGCCAGCCGCCAGGCCTCCAGCCCGCCGACGATCACGATCCGCAGCGACTCCTTGCGGGCGAAGGCCAGGGCGTCCTCGATCGAGGCGGCATCATCGGCGTGGACGAACAGCGGCAGCTCGCCGCGCAGTACCGGGCGCATCGCCTCCCAGCGCAGGTCGGGCGCACCGGCATGGTCCGCCGCTGCGTAGGTGCGTGCGTCGCGAAGCGCCTCGCGCAGCGTCGCGCGCTTTTCCTCCAGCGTTTTCTTCCAGGTCTCCAGCGCTTCCGGCAGCAGCCCTTCCGGCGGCAACGGCGTGGGCCAGACCAGGTGCATGGCGACCGGCGCCTTCAGCGTCATCGTCTCCCAGGTCCAGCCATCCATCGAGAGCAGGGCCGACTGGCCGAGCAGAAGGCTGTGGTCGCCGGGCTGCGGGCGGCTGAGCGCGCTGAGCACGCCGTTCGCCCGGGTGACGGGGATGATTTCGCTGTCCGGGTTCACCGCGATCTCGGCGCGGACCTCGGGAGCGATGGCGGCAACCTCGGTCTCGTCGACCGTGGCGCGTACCGATTCCACCTCGACCAGGCCCATGACCGAGTTGGCGGCGATCAGCCCGGGGTAGACGCGGCGTCCCGCGAGGTCGACAAGTTCAGCGCCCGTGGTATCGACCTCATCGCCGCCGACGGCGGTGATGCGCCCGTCCTCGAAGCGCAGGCGCCCGTGGCGGATCGGCGCCGAGGACACCGGGTGGATCTCGGCGTTGACCAGCACCAGCGGACGGGTCTGGTCGGGCGCCGGTGCGGTGACCACGTTCTGCGCCAGGGCAGGGGTGGCGGCGAGCAGGGTGAGGCCGAGGAGTCGATGGAGGTTCATGGGCGGCTTCCCGGTATCAGTGCAGGTGGTCAGCGACGCGGCAGCCGGCGATGTCGCTGCCGTCGTGATAGAGGCCCCGATGGGCCGGATGCTGCAGGTGCAGCCAGGGCTCGTCGGCGGCCTTCGGCGCCGAGTCCTTGGACTTCTTCTCCGGCCGGTCGGCCGAGAGCAGCTTTCCGAGCAGGCGCTGCCGCTCGGCCTCGTCGCGCTGGCGCAGGGCGGCGTCCTCGCTGCGGCTGAAGTAGCGGCGACCCTCGATCCAGGTCTGTTCGACGCGGGCGAAGCTCGACAGGGGCGGGGCGTTCCAGAGCACCAGATCGGCGTCCTTGCCCGGCTCGATGGAGCCGATCCGCTCACCGACCCCCATCTGTCGCGCCGGGTTGAGGGTCACCATGGACAGCGCTTCGGCCGGCGCGACGCCGCCGTACTTCACCGCCTTGGCTGCTTCGGTGTTGAGCCGTCGTGCCATCTCGTCGGAATCCGAGTTCAGCGAGGTGAGCACGCCCTGCCGGTGCAGGATGGCCGCGTTGTAGGGGATGCCGTCGTAGACCTCCATCTTGTAGGCCCACCAGTCGGAGAAGGTCGAGGCCCCGGCGCCGATCTCGGCCAGCACATCGGCGACCTTGTAGCCCTCGAGGATGTGGGTGAAGCTGCCGACGCGGAAGCTGTACTCCTGCGAAAGCCTGGCGAACATCAGGATCTCGTCCTGGCGGTAGGAGTGGATGTGCACCAGACGGCTGCCGTCCAGCACCTCTGCCAGCGCCTCCAGCCGCAGGTCGCGGCGCGGTGCCGGCCCGCGCGGGCGCTTCGCGTAAGCGGCCTGTTCAGCGGCATAAGCGCGCGCTGCGTTGAGCCGGTCGCGCATGAGGGTGGCCACGCCCATCCGGGTCTGCGGGTAACGCGTGGTGAAGCGCTCGCCCCAGTTCGACTGTTTGACGTTCTCGCCGAGGGCGAACTTCACCCCGCCCGGCGCGCCGGCGAACCTCAGCCCCTCGGCGTCGCTGCCCCAGCGCCACTTCAGGGTCGCGCTCTGTCCGCCCATGGGATTGGCCGAGCCGTGCAGGGCCAGCACCGTGGTCACCCCCGAGGCCAGCTGGCGGTAGATCGAGATGTCGCTCGGGTCGAGCACGTCGCCGACGCGCACCTCGGTGGTCACCGCATGCGAGGGCTCGTTGAGGTTGTGGGCGATGGCGCTGTGCGAGTGGGCGTCGACCAGGCCCGGCGTCAGGTGCAGGCCATGCGCGTCGATCTCCTCGGCACCGGCGGGTGCCGCAAGGCCGCTGCCGACGCGGGCGATGCGGCCCTCGCTGACCAGAACGTCGGCGTTCTCCAGCACGCCGTCCGGCCCCTGGGTCCACACCGTGGCGCCGCGGATGAGCAGGTGGCGCGGCCGGGCAGGCGGCTCGGCCAGACCGAAGGCCCCGGCCGGATAGGCCTGCCAGACGGCGATGGCCGGCGTTTCTTCCTCTGTCTCGGTTTCGGTCTCGGCCACCTCGCCGATGCGCTGCGCCTCGACCGGCAGCGCCTGGCCGCCGGGGCCGCTGCGCAGCCCGCGGAGCATCCCCCTCTCGAGGCGCAGGCTGAGCGGCTGGGGCACCTTGCTGCCCAGCCAGCCGGCCGGCGCGACAAAGCGCAGCTGCGGTGGCTGCCAGTCGGCCTTGAGCGTCTGTCCATCGAGCTCGACCGTGATCTCATCAGCGCCGCTGACCTCGAACTCCGCCGCAGCCTGCCCCGTGCCGCTGAGCTGCCAGCGGCCCAGCGGCGGCGCATCGGCCAGCGGCCGCAGTAGGTGCAGTCGTCCGCCGATGTAGAGCTGGTAGCGCTGCGCGTCGTCCTCGCGGAACAGAGATTCGTCGGCGACCAGCAGATGCGCCGAGTGGCCCGGGGCGATGCGGCCGAGCCGCTGCGACTGGCCGAGCAGTTCGGCGGGCACCGTGGTCAGCGCGGCCAGGGCCTGGGTCTCGGACAGTCCGGCGCGCACCGCCCGGCGCAGTGCCGGCCAGAAGTCGGCGGGCGAGTCCAGTCCGGCCGCGGTCAAGGCCAGCGGCAGGCCGGCCGCGGCGATCCGCCCCGGGTTGGCCGGGGCCTGCTCCCAGTGCTGCAGGGTGGCGAGGCTGACGGCGAGCAGGGCGCTGGCGCTTCCCGCCTCCGGTGCCTCCGGAAAGCGCAGCGGCGCGATCACCGGCAGGCCGGCCGCCTTCAGGGTTGGCAGGACGCGGTATTCACTGCCGCTGCCGACCAGCACCGAGCGCAGGCCGAACTCGCGGCTCAGCATGGCGACCCGGCCGCCGTCCAGCTCGTCCCCGGCGCGCCACCACACCGCGCTGCGCCCGGCGAGCACCTCGCCCAGCGCCGGCCATGAAAGATTGGCCTCGGGCGGGGCCCCGGATTCCGAGACGTCCGCAAACCATCGGGCGTCCAGCAGGCTCTGCCGGACAAGCGCAATCGCGCCCATCTTCGAGCCCGGATACTCGCCGCCGAACGGGTCCCCGGTCTCGAACGCGGCCTGCTGGGCGGTCTGCGTCAGCAGCACGCGCTCGGCCAGCGTATCGGTGTCACCCAGGTGCAGCAGGGCGCCGCGGCCGCGCCAGATGCCACGCGCCGGTACCGCATGGGCCAGGGCAAAGCCCTGCTCCCGCAGCGCCCGGGCCTCCTCCGGATCAACCTGCAGCAGGCCGGCCAGCTCACGCTCGGGTCGCACCCGCGCGTTCCAGTGCCGCGGCCCGGCCTCGGGCTGCTCCTCCTCCGGCTCGCCGGACTCGGCGCGCAGCGACTTCGGCACGCCGACCGAGGCCAGCGGCTCGATCAGCCCGTAGAACACGCTGCGCCCGCCTAGGTCCTCGCCATGCAGGCCCTCGACCGCGCCGCCGCCGGCCTCGACCCGCTCGATCACACCGTCGCGGATCACGATCCGTCCACGTTCGATGACCTCGCCCGGGGCCACGACGATGCGCGCGTTGTAGAGCACCCGCGAGATCGGCGTGCGGTCGGCGATGCCCTCGTCGGGCTGCGTGGGCGGCGCGGCCTCGGCGGTGCCGGCCAGCACCAGCAGGCCTAGGGCGAGGGCGATCGGTCTGTACATTCAGGGGCCTCCGTGGGAGGTCGGCACGCTAGCAGCCGAATGGCGGCTTGTCTCCACGCCCCGCCGCGCGAGAATGCGCCTCGCCGCACAGGCCGCCCGACGGGCGCGGCCTCCGCGCGGCCCGCCCGCGCCTTGCGGCTTCCTCCGTCACCCGGCAGCGGGTATCGTGGTGCGCCGCACCAAGCCCTGCCCGCCGCCATGCTGTTGATGATCGACAACTACGACAGCTTCACCTGGAACCTCGTGCAGTACCTGCAGGAGCTGGGTGAGGAGGTAAAGGTTATCCGCAACGACGAGCTGGACGTCGCCGGGATCGCAGCGCTGCGGCCGGAGCGGATTGTGATCTCTCCCGGCCCCTGCACGCCGAACGAGGCGGGCGTGTCGCTGCTGCTGCTGAGCGAGCTGGGCGGACGGATCCCGATCTTCGGCGTCTGCCTTGGCCACCAGAGCATCGGCCAGGCCTTCGGTGGCAAGGTGGTCCGCGCCAAGCGGATCATGCATGGCAAGACCTCGATGATCCGCCATCGCGGAAACGGCGTGTTCGGCGGCCTGCCGGACCCCTTCGAGGCGACCCGCTACCATTCGCTGGTGGTCGAGCAGGACTCGCTCCCCGACTGCCTTGAAGTCACCGCCTGGACCGAGAATCCGGACGGTACGATGGAAGAGATCATGGGCCTGCGCCACCGTTCCCTGCCGATCGAGGGCGTGCAGTTCCACCCCGAGTCCATCCTTACCCAGCACGGCCATGCACTGCTGAAGAATTTCCTCCAGCCGCAGCGGATGGCTGCCTAGTTCGCTCCATCGCCAGCAAGCTGGCTCCTACAGAGAAGCGCGAGTCCCGAAAACGATGCCGATCACGCCCCAAGAAGCCCTGCAGCGCACCATCGAGCACCGCGAGATCTTCCACGACGAGATGGTCGAGCTGATGCGCCAGATCATGCGCGGCGAGGTCAGCCCGGTGATGAGCGCGGCGATCCTCACCGGTCTGCGGGTCAAGAAGGAGACCATCGGCGAGATCGCCGGCGCGGCCTCGGTGATGCGCGAGTTCTCCTCCAAGGTCGAGGTCGACGGCGGCCCGCATTTCGTCGACATCGTCGGCACCGGCGGCGACGGCTCGCACACCTTCAACATCTCCACCGCCTCGATGTTCGTGGTCGCCGCGGCCGGGGCCAAGGTGGCCAAGCACGGCAACCGCAGCGTCAGCTCGAAGTCGGGCAGCGCCGACGTGCTCGAGCAGCTCGGGGCAAAGATCGACCTGCAGCCGGATCAGGTGGCGCGCTGCATCGACGAGATCGGCCTCGGCTTCATGTTTGCCCCGGTTCACCATCCGGCGATGAAGAACGTCGCTCCGGTGCGTCGCGAGATGGGCGTGCGGACGATCTTCAACATCCTCGGTCCGCTGACCAATCCGGCCAATGCGCCGAACATCCTGATGGGCGTGTTCCACCCTGACCTCGTCGGTATCCAGGTCCGTGTGCTGCAGCGCCTCGGTGCGCAGCGTGCCCTGGTGGTCTGGGGTCGCGACGGCATGGACGAGATCTCGCTGGGCGCCGGCACCCTGGTTGGCGAGCTGCGCGACGGCAGGATCCGCGAGTACGAGGTCCACCCCGAGGACTTCGGCATCGCCATGGCCGCCTCGCGCAACCTGCAGGTGGCCGACGCCGGCGAGAGTGAGGGCATGTTGCGCGAGGCGCTCGACGACGCCGACGGGCTGCCGCGCGAGATCGTTGCGCTGAACAGCGGCGCTGCCCTCTATGCGGCGGGCGTGGCCGACAGCATCGCCGACGGCATTGCCCGCGCTCGTGACGTCCTGGCGCGTGGACTGGCCCGTGACAAGCTGCAGCAGTTCATCGACTACACCTGTCGTTTCGCCTGAGCCCATGTCTGCCGAGCGATTCGCCGACACGCCGGCGCCGCCGTACTACGCGGTGATCTTCACCGCCCAGCGCAGCGAGGTCGAGGCCGGCTACGAGGCCACCGCCGAGCGCATGGTCGAGCTGGCAGCCGGGCAGCCGGGCTATCTGGGCATCGAGTCGACCCGCGACGCGCAGGGCTTCGGCATCACGGTCAGCTACTGGGCCTCGGAGCAGGCCATCCTGGCCTGGAAGCATGACCTCGAGCATCGCGCCGCCCGCCAGCAGGGGCGCGAAGCCTGGTACACCCGCTACGAGCTGCGCGTAGCGCGCATCGAGCGCGCCTACGGCTGGCAGCGCAAGGACCCGAGCAAGGACGCGACATGAGCGACATCCTCAACACCATCATCGCCCGCAAGCACGACGAGGTCACCGCGCGGCGCAGCGTCTGGTCGATGGCCGAGCTCAGGGCCCGCGCCGCCGCAGCGCCGCCCTGCCGAGGCTTCGCCCGCGCCCTGCGCCAGCGGGTCGATGCCGGAACCGCCGGAGTGATCGCCGAGATCAAGAAGGCCAGCCCGAGCAAGGGGGTTATCCGGGCCGACTTCCATCCCGACGAGATCGCGCGCAGCTACGAGCGGGGCGGGGCGACCTGCCTGTCGGTGCTGACCGACATCGACTTCTTCCAGGGCAGCGATGACTACCTGAAAGAGGCCCGCGCCGCCTGTGCCCTGCCGGCCCTGCGCAAGGACTTCCTGGTCGATGCCTGGCAGGTCTACGAGTCGCGGACCCTGGGCGCCGACTGCGTGCTGCTGATCGTTGCCGCGCTGGGCGACGGGCAACTCGAGGAGTACGCAGGGCTAGCGGCCGAGCTGGGCATGGACGTGCTGGTCGAGGTGCACGATGAGCACGAGCTGCAGCGGGCCCTGCGCGTGCCGGCGCCCCTGCTCGGCATCAACAACCGCTCGCTGCGCACCTTCGAGGTGTCTCTCGACACCACCCTTCGCCTGCGCGAGGCGGTGCCCGGCGATCGCCTGCTGGTGACCGAAAGCGGCATCCACACGCCGGACGACGTGCGCCGCATGCGCGGCAATGGCGTGCACGCCTTCCTGGTCGGCGAGGCCTTCATGCGCGCCCCCGACCCGGGTACCGAGCTGGCCCGGCTGTTTGGCTGAGGCGGCGCCCCAGACAGGAGCGGTGCTGTTCGACTTCGACGGCACCCTGGTGCGCGGCGACTGCGTTGCAGGGTTCCTGCATGCCCAGTTCGCCCGGCATCCGTGGCGGCGTCTTGCGGCCTGTCTGCTGCTGCCGTTGCTGCCGCTGCTTGGCCACTGGCGCAGCGCCTGGATCCCCGCCTCGGCGTTCAGTTGGCTGCTGACCATCGGCCGGGACGATGCCTCGCTGACCGCCGAACGCGCGGCCTATGTCGCCCGGCTGGGCGCCGAGCCCGGGCGCTGGCTGATTGCCCCCGCCGTGCAACGACTGCGCGAACACATCGCCTGCGGCGATCGGGTCGTCATCGTCACCGGCGCCGAGCAGGGCATGGCCGAACTGCTCTGGACCGCCCTGGTGCCCGACCTTGCCCGGTTGCCGATCGTCGGCAGCGCCATGCACCGGCGGCTGGGCGGCTATGTCGGCCGCTGGCACAACGTCGGCCGGCGCAAGCTCGCCAGCCTCGCCAAGGCCGGCTTGCATCCGCCCTTCGCCGCTGCCTACAGCGACAGCAGCAGCGATCTGGCCATGCTCGCCAGCGCCCGCCGCGTGGTCCTGGTCGCCCCCGACGCGACCCAGCAGCGCAAGATCCAGCGCGCCCTGCGCGTCGACGAGATCCTCGCGCCGCGCGAGGACTGAACGCCGATCTGGCGCGAAGAAGACGTGCATAGGGTGCGGCTGGCCGCACCGGGCTTACCGTCCGAATGCCCTTATCGATGCGCCCAAGGCGCACCCTATGGGGCATCGCCGACGCCCAACGAAGCCCGACCGTAGGAGCGCACGTGGGCGCGACCGCGGCGTGACGTGTTCTCCACAGACCGCGGCCAGAGCGAACCTCCGCGGTCGCGGCCATGTCCGCTCCTGCGAAGAGCCCGCCCGATCGGGGTCGGCGGCGAATGTCCGATTTGCGCCCATCCTTCGCCATGGCGCGCCGATCCGGGGCTTGGGATGTTACGGCGCCGTGCGCCAGGGGCTACCCCATGGCTCGTCGTGGCCGCCCCGGTCGGCTGTAACCTTTTTCCCCTGGGGGCCGTCATTCAAGGCAGGCGCCGGGGGGCCGGCGCGTTGCCGGGGAGTCCTTGCATGAAGCGTTTGCTGCCGTGTCTGTTCATCCTGCTGTCCGCCGCCGCTTGTTCCGAGCCGCCTGGAGCGCTGACCGGGCTGCAGCGCGAGCTGTTCAACTCGG
This sequence comes from Pseudomarimonas salicorniae, assembly GCF_023156535.1. GTDB lineage: Bacteria > Pseudomonadota > Gammaproteobacteria > Xanthomonadales > Xanthomonadaceae > Pseudomarimonas > Pseudomarimonas salicorniae. The sequence continues at coordinate 109,793 of NZ_JALNMH010000010.1, forward strand.
ATGGGTTTCTTGCCCGGCATCCCGATGTCGGCGAACGCAAGCGGGCGATCTGGCTTCTTGATCAGGGGCGCCACGAGGAGGCGCTGGCCGCGTTCCGCTCGGCCGCCCACTACGGCGACAAGCCCTCGCAGGCGATGCTTGCCGAGATGTACTGGCAGGGCAGCCGCGTGACCCAGGACAGGGCAACGGCCTACGCCTGGATGGATCTCGCCGCCGAGCGCGGTTACGCGCTGTTCGTCGCCAAGCGCGAGCGCTACTGGCGCGCACTCAACCCTGCAGAGCGCCAGCGCGCGCTCGAAGTGGGAGCGAGGATCTACGAGGGGTTCGGGGACGAGGTCGCCATGCGGCGCCTGCAGACCGTGCTCGACCGCGGTCGTTTCGGCGTCACCGGCAGCCGGGTCGGCTTCGTCGGTGCGCTGACCGTGCTCGACCCGAGGCACGGGCTGCGTTTCACGTTCGATGGCGAGGACTATTACGACCGCCGCTTCTGGGAGATCGACCGCTACCGCGAGTTCACCGATGCCATCTGGTCGGGTTGGCCCCGGGGCGAGGTCGAGGTTGGGGGGGCGACCGTGGAGCGCTGCGTGTCGGGCGGCGACTGTGGGCAGTAGGGGGGGCGCAGAGGGACGCGTCCGGCGGTCGGGGTCGGGCGGACCAGGCTCCCGGGCTCGCGGCTAAGATGCGGCCGTGAGCGCTTCGACCTCCACCCCCGCTTCCTGGCCTACGCGCGCCCTGCACGCGATGTGGCGCTTCGGTCGCGCCCATGCGCAGGATTCCGAGGCGCAGCTCATTGCCGCGGCTCGACGCGGGAATCGCGAGGCCCTCAGCGCGCTGTACCGGCGCCATGCCGGCGCGGCCTTTTCGCTGGCGCTGCGACTGTGTGGTGATCCCGATCAGGGCCAGGACCTGGTCCAGGACGCCTTCCTGCGCGCGTTCGACCGGCTCGACCGTTACCGCGGCGATGCCCCGTTCGGGGCATGGCTGCGCCGCATCCTCACCAACCTCGCGGCCGACCGTGCACGGAGCGATTGGCGTTGGGTACACGACGGTGAGGTCATCGATGCGCTGTCCGCCGGCGAGGGTGCAGGGCCGGGCGGGCAGATCGATGCTCTGGGTCTGCTTTCGCGACTGGCGCCGGCGGCGCGCATGGTCATGGTGATGTACGAGTATGAGGGCTACTCGCACGCCGAGATCGCCGGGTTGCTGGGACGCACCGAGGTCTGGTCGAAGACCACCCTCTCGCGCGCCCGGGCGCGGCTCGCCGGCTGGCTGGAGGGTGAGGGGGCATGAGCAGCGATTCCCGCGACCGGCGCGTGGACGATTACCTGCGCGGCCTGCCTGGGGCCATGCCGCCGGCGGACCTGGGTGAGCGGATTCTCGCCCGGCACGCCTCACGAAGGCGGCTGCGGCGGCTGCTCCCGCTGGCGGCCGCTGCCACCCTGCTGGCCGGATTCCTTGCCTGGCGCGCGCAGACGCCGGCCGCTCCGCCGGTGCTCGTGGTCGATCCTCCGGCGGCCCTGCTCGACCTGCGCAGCGTCGACCGTCGGTTGCAGGCCGCCTATCTGGCCGGCGCGGGTGAAACCGAGCTGGACCGCCTGTGGAATGCGCGCGAGCAGGCCGTGGCCGAACTCCGCGGCGGGGGTCACGGCTCCGGTCGGCGGCAGGTTCGTCTGTGAGCCGGCTGAGCTGGCTGTGCCTGGCTGCCCTCGTCGCTGTCGGTCCCTCGATGGCGGCCGAAAGCGAGGTCGAACGGCAGGTGGCGGACGAGGTCGAAGCGGCCCTGTTGCGCCTTGCCGAATCCGGCGCGCTGGCCGAGACAGGGCGCAGCCTGAGCATCGAGCGTGAGCCCAGGGTGCGCTACGAGCTCGGGGCCGTGGTGGAGATCGATACCGCCTCGGGTGAGGCGCCGATCGTCGCCATCACCCCGGGTGGCAGCGCAGAGCGGATGGGACTACGGGTCGGCGACCGCATCCTGGCGATCAATGACCTCGACCTGACCCGCAGCGAGGACCCAGGCGCGGATTTCGCCCGCTCCACGGCCCGTGCCCAGGGCCGGCTTCGGCTCGTCGTGCGGCGCGGTGAGCGTCGCCTGGAGTTGGCCGGCAGTGCCGAACGGGTACTGGTACCCGGATTCAGGCTGCGCATCGAGCAGCCGGACCTCAACTCGACCGGCGTTGAGCCCTTGCGTTGAAGCGAAGCGGAAGGCCCTTGCGTCGGGGGTCACAAGAAAATACGTTAGTGCTTACGTAAGTGATGAATGCAGCCATGAAAGCAAATTGCTACGGCGAACTGGCATTGGGCTCTCGTCTGCGGGCATTAAGCGACCGCCTGTTCGATGCGGTCGACGAGGTCTATCACCAGCAGGGGGCCGGCATCCAGTCGCGCTGGTTCCTGCTGCTGCGCGTGCTGCTTGACGAGGGCCCGATGCCGGTCAGCGAGCTGGCCGCCGCCTTGGGCCAGAGCCATGCCGCGGTCAGCCAGCTGTCGCGCAAGTTGCAGGCCGAGGGGCTGCTGGAGCGGCGCAGCGACCCGGAAGATGCGCGGCGCAGCGTGCTGGCCCTGAGCGCCGAGGGCGAACGCCGGCTGCAGGCCCTGCAGCCCCTCTGGGCGAGCATCCGGGAAGCGGTTGGCGAATGCATCGCCCGCAGCGGCCATCCCCTGCTCGACGCGGTATCGGCGCTCGAAGCTGAACTCGATCGCACGCCCCTGGCGGATGCCATCAACCGCGAGCAGGCCCGGCGACGCGCCGCGGAGGTGCGCATCGTGCCCTTCGAGGCAGCGTATCGCGGCGATTTCTACCGGCTCAATGCCGAGTGGCTGACCCGCTACTTCTGCATCGAGGAAATCGACCACCGGGTGTTGTCGCAGCCGGAGACCGAGATCCTCCAGCCTGGCGGCTCGATCCTGTTCGCGCTGCTGGGCCACGAGGTGATCGGCACCTGTGCCCTGCTGCCGGACGGCGAAGGCCGCTTCGAGCTGACCAAGATGGCGGTAACCGCCTCGGCGCAGGGGCTGGGCATCGGCAGGAAACTGCTGGTGGCGGCCATCGAGGAGTTCAAGCGCCTGGGCGGGACGGAACTGTTCCTGGAATCGCACAGCAGCCTCGGACCGGCGCTGGCGCTTTACCAGTCTCTGGGCTTCGAGCGCATGCCGACGCGCAGGCCCGGCTCGCACTACCAGCGCTCGGACGTCTACATGATCTGGCCCAGCGCGCAGGCATCGCGCGCCGCCTGAATCACAAGGGCGTCGTCAGCCCCGCGGGTGGTAGACCACGATGGTCTTGCCGTGTGCTTCCAGCGCGCCGTTCTCCTCCAGCTGCTTGAGGACCCTGCCGGCCATCTCGCGCGAGCAGCCGACGATGCGGGCCAGCTCCTGGCGGCTGACCCGGATCTGGGTGCCCTTGGGGTGGCTCATCGCGTCGGGCTCCTGGCAGAGGTCGTTCAGCGTATTGGTGATCCGGCTGGTGACGTCCATGAAGGCCAGGCGGCTGGCCTTGCGCGAGGTGTGGAGCAGGCGCTTGGTCAGCTGCTGGCCGATGGCGAAGAGCAGCTTCGGGCAGTCGTCCTGCAGCGGGCCCGAGAACAGCGCGTGCAGCCGCTCGACGCCGATCTCGGCCAGCTCGGTCACCGTGCGGGTGCGCATCACCACCTCGCGGGACGGGGTGCTGACGAAGATCCCGGTCTCGCCGACGAAGTCCCCTGCGTTGAAATAGCCCAGGACCAGCTCCCGGCCGTCTTCTTCCTCGACCACCGCCGACAGCGAGCCGCTGATGATGTAGTACATGGTCCCTGCCGGGTCGCCCGGGCGGAACACGTCGGAGCGGCTGGGGTAGCGCCGGCGGTGGCAGTGCGCCAGGAACCGGTCGATGGTGGCCCGGTCGGGTGCAAGGGACGGCGGCGCGTGGGGACGCCGGAGGGTGGAAACGAGCATCGACATGGCCTGCGCTCCCGGCGCGGGTCAACAGAATGCGCCAAGCGTACTGTGCGTTGGCGCACAGATTCAACGCGGAATGAACCCACGGTGGTAGTGGCCACCGTTTTAGCCGATACTTGAAGGTTCTGTCCCCCTCGCCGGTCCCAAAGGGAATGCACGCCGTGGTCAAGCCGCTCCCGCGTCTGAAGCTGCAAGGCTTCAACAATCTCACCAAGGCCCTGTCGTTCAACATCTACGACATGTGCTACGCGGTCACCGACGAACATCAGGCCCGCTACATCGAGTACATCGACGAGGTGTACAACGCCGACCGGCTGACCCAGATCCTGACCGAGGTCGCCGACATCATCGGCGCCAACGTGCTGAACGTCGCCAGGCAGGACTACGACCCGCAGGGCGCCTCGGTGACCATCCTGATCTCCGAGGAGCCGGTGGTCGACAAGAAGGCCGCCGGCAAGGAGGTCGTCGCCGGCGCCGTGCGCGAGCATGCCGACGAGGCATCGGTGGTGGCGCATCTGGACAAGAGCCACATCACCGTCCACACCTATCCGGAAACCCACCCGCACAACGGCATCGCCACCTTCCGGGCCGACATCGACGTCGCCACCTGCGGGGTGATCTCGCCGCTGAAGGCGTTGAACTTCCTGATCGAGAGCTTCGATTCGGACATCGTGGTGATGGACTACCGCGTGCGCGGTTTCACCCGCGACGTGCGCGGCCGCAAGCACTACATCGATCACCGCATCAACTCGATCCAGGATTACCTGGCCAAGAACATCAAGAACCGCTACGAGATGTTCGACGTCAACGTGTACCAGGAGAACATCTTCCACACCAAGATGCATGTGAAGGAGTTCGACCTGGACAGCTACCTGTTCGAGGAAAAGGCCAAGAACCTCAGCTTCAAGGAGCGCCTGCGCATCGAGTCCGCGCTCAAGCGCGAGATCGAGGAGCTCTTCCACGGCCGCAACCTCGACTGAGGACGGCCGCGTCGGGCGGAGAGAAGACATTCATAGGGTGCGGCTGGCCGCACCGGACGTACCGTCCGAACGCCCGAATGGGTGCGCCCAAGGCACACCCTATGAGGCTTCGCTGAGGCCCAACGAGGCCCGACTGTAGGAGCGCACATGGGCGGACCGCGGCGTGACGTGTTCTCCACAGACCGCGGCCAGAGTGAGCCTCCGCGGTCGCGGCCATGTTCGCTCCTACGAAAAGCTCGCCCATCCGAAGCCGCGGCGAACGTCTGCTTCGCGCCCTCCTGGTCCCTTCGCTTACAGCCGATAGGCCAGCGTCTTCATGATCCGACTGGTCCACTGCATCAGCCGCGGAATCGGCTCGGGCAGCAGCTTGGCGCCGGCGGCGCGTGCATGTTCCCCGTGCTCGGCCTCGTCCGCCTGCATCTGGCTGAGGATGGCCCGGCTCCGCGCGTCCTCCGCCGGCAGACGCTCGAGGTGTTCGCCAAGATGTGCTTCGACCTGCCGCTCCGTCTCGACCACGAAGCCGAGGTTGTAGCCGTCGCCGTACAGCCCGGCGGCAACGCCCAGGGCGTAGCTCCCTGCGTACCAGACCGGATTCAGCCGGCTTGGCCGGCTGTCCAGTTCGCGCAGGCGAGCGGCGCACCAGGCGAGGTGGTCGCCTTCTTCAGCCGCTGCCTGCAGAAGGGTTTCGCGGGTGGCCGCGTCCCGCGCCACGGCGGCCTGCCCGCGATACAGCGCCTGGGCGCAGACCTCACCGGCGTGGTTGATCCGCATCAGCCCGGCGACGTGGCGGCGGGCCGGGCGGTCGAGGTCTGCCGGCGGGTGCGCATCGCCGGGGCTGGGGCGCGCGGCCTCCGGGGCTTCTGCCAGGCTGGTGACCAGGCCCGACTCGATTGCCGACAGCGCGCGGTCGAGCGGGGAAAGGGTGCGTCGGAGAGTCATTCCAGATGTCCAACCAGAAACTCGAGGGGATGCTGGACCTCAAGCGTGCCGGATCCGCTGCCAAGTCCGCGTGCAAGCTGCAGCCGGCAGCCGAGATTTCCTGCCAGCAGCAGGTCGGGCGCGGCGTCACGATACCAGTCGGAGATCGGCTTCATCCGCTGTGACGACTGCCCCGGGAACTGCAGGGACTGCACCCCCGCAGCGCCGCAGCATCGGGCGGGCGCGGGCGGGCAGAGCCGTAGGCCCGGAATCCGCAGCAGCAGGTCCTGATCGGCATCCGCGCGACGGACCACGTTGCGCTGGGTACAGGCGACATGCAGGGCGACCCGCAGGCTGGAGCTGCGCAGTCGAAGGCCGGGAAGCCGGCTGTCCCCGGCAATGAAGGCGCTCAGCTCGTGGGTGGGCAGTTGGCCCGCGGCCTCGCCGATGGCTTCGTGGCAGCCCCCTCCGGCATGCAGTACCGCCTCGCACCTGCGTGACGCGATGGCGGTCGCCAGGCGCTCCCGGAGCCTTGCGGCGTCGCCTGCATTCCCGGCGTGGCGGTGCAGGGCGCCACAGCAGCCCGGTTCCAGAACATCGACCTCCCAGCCGAGCCGCGAGAGCAGCTGTAGCGCAGCGGCGTGGGCCGGTCGTTCCCAGTGGGCGGCGACACAGCCCTGGACCAGCAGGAGTCGGCCACGAGGCGTGCCTGTCGCCGCTCGTGGCCGCAGAGGTCGCACCCGGGGAATCGAAGGAAGCCGGTTGCGCAGCCAGGGCAGCGGGCGCAACCATCGCGCCAGCCGGAATCCCGCATCCAGCACGCGCGGCCGGCCGACGCCCCATTCCAGCAGCCGCTGCCAGCGGCGCGGAGGCTGCTCGGCGCGCAGGGCGCTGCGGGTCAGGTGCAGGATGCGTCCATAGTCGACCTTGGCCGGGCAGACCGCCTCGCAGGCGCGACAGCCAAGGCAATGGCCCAGCGCGTCATCGCGGTCGGCTTCTGCCGCAGCGATGCGGCCCTCGGCGATGGCCCGTCCAAGCAGGATTCGCCCGCGCGGCGACTCCGGCTCACTGCGCGCGTCCTGATAGGTCGGGCAGTGCGGCAGGCACAGTCCGCACTGGACGCAGGCGTCCGCCAGGCGGGCGAGGGCGCTGCGGTCGGAGGCGGTCGGGGGCACCGGCGAAGGCTAGCATGGGCGGCGAGGGGTCTTGCGCAAAATCGAGACTGTGACTACAATTCCGCTCCTTTCTTTTCCGTTTGCCCTCTTGGGAGCTGCAATGAAGACCATCAGCGCCAAGCCGGAGACCGTGAAGCGCGACTGGTTTGTGGTCGACGCTACGGGTAAGACGCTGGGACGTCTTTGCTCCGAGCTCGCACGCCGCCTGCGCGGCAAGCACAAGCCGATCTACACCCCGCACGTCGATACCGGCGACTACCTCGTCGTGATCAACGCGGAGAAGATCGCCGCCACCGGCAACAAGATGCAGGACAAGATGTACTACCGGTTCACCGGCCACATCGGCAACCTGAAGAGCCAGAGCCTGGGCGACATGCTCGGCGGCGCCCACCCTGAGCGCGCGATCGAGATCGGCGTCAAGGGCATGCTGCCGAAGAACCCGCTGGGCCGCGCGATGTTCCGCAAGCTCAAGGTCTACGCTGGCCCCAACCATCCGCACACTGCCCAGCAGCCGCAGGCGCTGGACATCTAAGGCAAGGCGAAGCTCATGGCAACCGCTCAGAATTACGGCACCGGCCGTCGCAAGTCGTCCACCGCCCGCGTTTTCCTGCGCAAGGGCAGCGGCAACATCACCGTGAATGACCGTCCGCTGGACGAGTACTTCGGCCGCGAAACCGCGCGCATGATCGTTCGCCAGCCGCTCGAGCTGACCGACAACGCCGACAAGTTCGACATCCTGGTCACCGCAGACGGCGGCGGCACCACCGGTCAGGCCGGTGCGATCCGCCTCGGTATCGCGCGTGCCCTGGTCGAGTACGACGAGACCCTGAAGGGCGCCCTGCGCAGCGCGGGCTTCATGACCCGTGACGCGCGCGAAGTCGAGCGCAAGAAGGTCGGCCTGCACAAGGCACGTCGCGCTACCCAGTTCTCGAAGCGTTAATCGCGAACCTGCGCACTGCGTTAATATTGGAGTTATAGCCCCGTCGCCAAGTGGTAAGGCACCTGACTCTGACTCAGGCATTCGGTGGTTCGAATCCATCCGGGGCTGCCAAATCCAGCAAAAGACCCGCCGCAAGGCGGGTTTTTTGTTTCAGGCGACAACCCGCGCGGCAATCGTCACAAGGTTGTCGGAGTTGGCTGAAGGCGGGCGCTGACCCTCAGATTGCGTGCTCCGCACTGGCCCGGCGCGGGACGCAAGGACCGCTCCGGCGTTTGCCACCAAGTACCGCTTTCTCTTCGATCACTGGAAAGGCGACAGCCGTCTTCAGGGCAGGCTGTGGCGCTGATGGGGCCGATCCGGCAGAATCGCCGCGGATCGACAAGCGGGCGCCGCGGCTCGATCCGTCGCCTCCACGGGCCTGTAGCTCAATGGTTAGAGCAGAGGACTCATAATCCTTTGGTTCAGGGTTCGAGTCCCTGCGGGCCCATTTGCCGAAGACTCCGGCTGTTCAGGCCGACTGCGATTCCAGATTGAACGCCGCAGGCAGGAGGTCGCGTATCGACCAGCGCTGTGCCTTGCCGTCATGCCCGAGAAAGCCGATCACGGCGTCCGAGCTAAACTCCAGGATAAGTTGGCGGCAGGCGCCGCACGGTGCCGCGGAGCGGAGCGTGCCGGAGTCGTCACGGGCCACCACGTGCAGCTCCGTGATGCGCAACGACGGCCCCTCGGCGAGCACAGCGGCGGCGATGGCGGCGCGTTCGGCGCAGCCGCCGAGGGGATAGGAGGCGCATTCCACGTTGCATCCGGAATAGACATGACCCGCCTGGCTCCTCAGTGCCGCGCCGACACGAAAGCGGGAATAGGGGGCGTGGCTGTTGCGCAGCGCGGCTTCAGCCAGTTCGATCAGTTCGGTCAAGGCGGCGGTACCGGTCGGCCCAGGCACTGCAGTGTGCGAGTTCAAGGAGGGGCGCGCCAGCTCGGGCGCCTGCCGGGAGCGCGGCGGTGAGCGGCTGGCCGTGTGCCTCGTTTCCGTCGGCGTGTTCGGGCGCAAAGCAGACCTTCCACAACACCCGAATGTAGGAGCCAGCTTGCTGGCGATCGTCCCTTCCGGGGCGCCTATCGCTAGCAAGCTGGCTCCTACGTGCAACGGCGTTGCCAGGCCCGGTTTGCGCCGCAAAGCAGACCTTGCCGCAGTCAAATTGTGGGAGTGCCCTTGGGCGCGCCCGCAGCGCTGCGCATTCAACGAGGACCGCGGCCAGAGCGGATTTCCGCGGTCGCGCCCAAGGGCACTCCCACAGTCGGGCTTCGTTGGGCGACAGCGAGCCCCATAGGGTGTGCATTGGGCGCACCGATACGGGCGTTCCGACGGTACGCCCGGTGCGGCCAGCCGCACCCTATGGATGTCCGCTTCGCGCCCGAATATGCCCTTCGGCGGCATCCCGCGCCGAATGCTTCAGGCAGCGTGGATCACGCCCTGCTCTTGGAGTCGCTCGAGGGTGCCGTCATCGAGCGCGAGCCGCAGCTGCAGCACCTCGCGCGTGTCCGCGCCGAGCAGAGGCGGTGCATGTGTGAACTCGACCGGAGAGGCGCTGAGGCGCAGCGGATTGGCCACCAGGGGCAGGGCGGGATGAAGCGGGTGGGGAATCTCGCGACGCAGTTCGCGGGCTTCGGCCTGCGGGCCTGCGAAGACCGAGTCCAGTCCGTTGACCGGGGCACAGGGGATGCCGGCGGCCGAGAGCGTCGTCACCCAATGCTCCACAGGCTGTACCAGGAATGCGGCCTCCAGCGCCGGCACTAGGGACTGGCGATGCGCCACCCGGCCGCTGTTGGTCGCAAAGCGTGGATCGTCGGCGAGGGCGCTTCGGTCGACCAGAGCGCACAGGCGCGCGAACTGGGCATCGTTACCCACCGCCAGCATGAAGTGACCGTTGCGCGCCGGCATGACCTGGTAGGGCACGATGTTGGGGTGGGCCGTGCCGAGCCGCGCAGGCACTTGGCCGCCGACCAGGTAGTTCATTGCCTGGTTGGCGAGCATGGCCACCTGGGTGTCGTACAGGGCGAGGTCGATGTGCTGGCCCTCGCCGGTCGCCTCGGCGTGACGCAGCGCCGCCAGCATGCCGGTGGCGGCGTACATGCCGGTCATCAGGTCGACCACCGCAACGCCTACCTTCTGTGGCCCGCCCTCGGCGTCGCCGGTGAGGCTCATCAGGCCGCCCTCGGCCTGGATCGCGGCGTCGTAGCCTGCGCGCTGCGCGTTCGGGCCGTGCTGCCCGTAGCCCGTGATCGAGCAGTACACCAGCCTGGGGTTCAGCGACTGGAGCGAGGGCCAGTCCAGTCTGTGTCGGGCCAGCCCGCCGGGTCGGAAATTCTCCACCAGCAGGTCGCAGTGGCGCGCCAGTTCGCGGACCAGGTCGGCCCCTTCCGTCTTCGAGAAGTCGATGGCGACCGAGCGCTTGCCGCGGTTGGCGGCCAGGTAGTAGGCGGATTCGGCGCTTGGATTGCCGGCGCCGTCATGCAGGAAGGGTGGCCCCCAGCGACGGGTGTCGTCGCCGCCTCGCGGATGCTCGATCTTGATGACTTCGGCACCGAGATCGGCCAGCAGCTGGGTGGCCCAGGGGCCGGCGAGGATCCTCGACAGGTCCAGCACCCGCAGCCCGGCGAGCGGCCCCATCAGCGCCTCACCCCGCATCGCAAAGTGATTGCCACCGGGCTGGTGTCGGACAAGGAGGTCATGCGGGTGGGGCTGAGGCCGGGCGCTCCGGCGGGCGCTCAGCGTACGTAGCTGGCGCCATTGATGTCGAGGCAGCTGCCGCTGGCGCTGGGGCAGGCGCCACTGGCAAGGAAGGCGCATGCCGCGGCGATCTCCTCGGCGGCAGCCATTCGACCGAGCGGGATCTCGCTCGCGGCGAGGTCGCGGGTCGCCGGGTCCTGCGGCGCCATCCGGGTGTCGACCCAGCCCGGTGCGATTGCAAAGGCCAGCACCCCCTGTCCGGAATAGGCCCGGGCCAGGGTCTTGGTCAGCGCCAGCACGCCGCCCTTGCTGGCCGCGTAGGCGCTGTGGTCGGCATCGTCGCCGCGATGGCCGGCGCGGCTGGCGATGGCGATCAGCGATCCGCCGCCGCGATCGCGAAAGGCCAGCACCGCGGCGCGGCTGATGTCCGCCACCGCTATCAGATTCACCTGAAGTGTTCGCTGCCAGGCGGCCTGCCAGCCCGCATCGTCTGCAGCCAAGGGGCTGTCGACGAAGATTCCTGCATTGTTGATCACCACATTGAGCCGACCATCCGACAACGCGTCGGCTTCGGCGAACAGGTCGGTTCCCGCGCCGGGAACTGCCAGGTCCGCCTGCAGGGCGCCCACCGCGCCTGAGCCCAGCGATGTGGCGAGCTCCCGTGCGCGTTCGATGTCGCGGCCCGCATGCAGGACAACCCGGGCGCCAGCGCGCACGAAGTGCGCCGCCACGGCTGCGCCGACGCCGTGGCTGGCGCCGGTCACCAGGGCGCAGACCGATGACAGGTCCATGGGTGGGTCAGTGGCTGTGGCTGGATTCGCCGTCGTGGCGATGGGGGGGCTTTTCGCCAGACGCGTTCGCCTGGCGCCGTTTGATGCCCTGATAGACCATCTCCACCCAGGGCTCGATCTTGAGGAAGCCGTTGCCCCAGCGCGCGTCGAACTTCGCGGTGGGCTTCGCGGCCTTGACCTCCTCGAGCGACTTGCCCTCGGCGACCAGCGCATTCATGGACGCGGCGACCTCGGCGAGCATGTCGCGATAGGTGCGCAGTTCGGCCTTGTTGGACAGCGGGCCATGGCCGGGAATCACCCGGGTCTGGTCGTCGATCAGCGCCAGCAGGCGGTCGACCGCCGCGATCATGCCGTCGATATGGCCGCCGCTGCCCCAGTCGATCACTGGGTAGAAGCCATTGAAATACAGGTCGCCGGCATGCAGCACGTTGGCCTCGGGCCACCAGACGAAGGCGTCGCCGTCGGTGTGTGCGGCGCTGACGTGGTGCGCTTCCAGGCGCAGCCCGTTGAGGTGCAGTTGAAGGTCCTCGCCGAAGGTAACCACCGGCAAGGCGTCCGGCGTGGCCGGAGGTACTTCGCGACCGAAGGCTTCCATCAGGCCGCCCGCTGCCATGCGCCGGCGCACTTCGTGATGGGCGACGATGACCGATCCGGATTTGCCGAGGTTCTCGTTGCCGCCGGTGTGGTCATAGTGCCAGTGCGTATTCAGCACGAAACGGATCGGCTCGGCGGAGACCTCGCGGATGGCCGCCTCGATCTTCGGCGTCAGCGGTGCGAACTGGTCATCGATGAGGATGACCCCGTCGGCCCCGACCGACACGCCGATATTGCCGCCTTGTCCTTCGAGCATGTGGAGCCCCCGGCCGAGATCGGTGCGCTTGATCACGACATCCGGATCCTGGGCATGCCCGGGCGCAGCGAGGGCGAGGGCGAGCGCAGGGCACAGCAGCAGTGCGAGCGAACGATTCATGGACGGGCTCCGATTTGCGGAAGGCGCAGGCGCGCCGGGGCCCCGAGCATGGCTTCCCGGCGGAAGGAACAGCGTGAAGCCGGACCGGCCGCGCGGGGCGGCCGGCCGGAAGACTCAGCCGACGCCTTTCGGGTTCGGGCCGTACTCGTTGCTGCCGGGCTGGCTGTCGAGCACGAAGAACACGATCAGGACGATGGCGCCGATAAGCGGGATGAAGGCAATCAGCAGCCACCAGCCGGTGCGGCCGGTGTCGTGCAGCCGGCGGACGCCAACCGCGATGCTGGGCAGCAGGACGGCCAGCGAATACAGGCCGCCGAGGATGCCCATGCCGCCTTCCGTGGTCAGCCCCAGCACGCCGTCGATGATTCCCAGCACGAAGGCGATGATGATGTTGAACAGCACGAACATCCAGTATTCCTTGCGCCGGGCGCGGCCACTGAATACGGCGTACTTCTTGAGGACTTCCAGGTACCAGTTCATAACGTCTCCCCTCGTTGAACCCCGCGCCATTCAGCCACGAGGGGGGCTGCGGGGCAAGTGCGGGTGCAGCAAGACGCCGGGGAATCAGTCGCCAAGGTAGCTGTCGGGCACCGCTATGCCCTGCTGGCGGAAGAAGCTCAGCTGGTCGAAGTAGCCGCGCTGGAAAACGATCAGCCCGTCGACGACGCGGAAGAAACCACAGCCGCGCAGGCCCAGCGGATCGCGCCATTCGAGGATCGCCCACTCGCCGTCCTCGAACAGGTTCTCCTTCAGGCAGTGCATTCGCGCCCGGCCGAATTCGCGCCTGAACATGTCACGGATCGCCTCCCGGCCGACCAGTGGCTCCATTACTACCTGGTGGTTCACCGCGTCCGGGGCATACAGCGCTGCGAGCGACTCTGCGTCCGAGCGGTTGAAGCGCTCGATCCACTCGATGACCGTGGCCTTGGGGCTCATGGGGCCTCCTCTGGAATGGGGGCGCCAGCCACTCCCGCGCCGACCGGCCCACCGAATCTTTGCGGGTTCAAGAGGGGGCGGTCACGGATCTGGCGCCGCGAACGGGAGGAGAGTATCTTCTCGCGGCCCGTTCAGCTGGCGTTTTGCCCGGCGGTCCTGCGGCCATCTCCCAGCGCGCGAAGGGCTCCGGCCCGACGCGCAGGCTGGGTCCAATCGATCTGGGGAGAACATCATGAAGACGTTGCAGTGCGGCGCCATTTGCGTGGCGCTGGCCTTGGTCGCGCCGCTTGCCGGCGCCGCCGAGTCCGGGAAGGGGGGCGCGGACGCGCCGGCGATGCGGGCTGCGGTGGATCCCGCAACCGGGCGTTTCCGGCCGTTGAGCGAGGCCGAGCAGCAGGCGCTCGAGGCGCAGGGGCTGGATCGCAGCAGCGCGCTGAGCCAGCTGCGGGCGCAGCAGGCCAAGCGCGGACAGCCGGCGAAGTCGGCGGTGGTCAGCACGCCCTATGGCGAGTCGATGGATGTGCCGGACGAATACCTGGTGCAGCTGCGCGCCACCCGCGATGCGGACGGCGTTCTGAAGCACGGCCACGGGGATCCGCGGCTGGATGGTCACGCTGGCGAGGAACTGCCCAATGAATAAGCTTCGCCTGTCCCTGGCCGCCGCGCTGGCGGTCCTCCTGCACGCCACGCCCGCTTCGTCCGTCGAGGTGGAACTGACTAACTTCGATGCCGGAACCGGCGCCGGTCTCGACGACCCCAGCCCGCGGGCTCCGGTCGGCGGGAACCCGGGAACCACCCTCGGGCAGCAGCGCCAGATTGCCTACCAGTTTGCTGCCGACCTCTGGAGCACGGTGCTCGACGGCGAGACGCCGGTTCGGGTGACCGCCTCGACCCAGCCGTTGAGCTGCACGCCGACCAGCGGCACCCTCGCCCAGGCGGGCGCGCTGAGCGTCTACCGCAACTTCCCCGGCTCGATTCCCAACACCTGGTACCACGTTGCCCTGGCCAAGGGGATTACCGGCATCGACCTGCCGACCAGCTCCGGGTTCGACATCCTCACCCAGTTCAACGGGGCGATCGGCGTTGATCCGAACTGCCTGACCGGTTCGGACTGGTACTACGGCCTCGATGGCAATACGCCCGCCGGAAAGATCAACTTCCTCAACGTGGTCATGCACGAGATCGGGCATGGTCTCGGCTTCTCGGGCTTCGAGAACGTGAGCAGCGGTCAGCCGCTGGCGGGCACGCCGAGCATCTACGCCACCTATGCCTTTGACAACACGCAGGGTCAGCTGGTCCGCAACATGACCGCCGCCCAGCGCGTCGCCGCCTTCGTCAACGACGGCAACCTGGTCTGGACCGGCCCGAACGTGACCGCCCAGGCGCCGCTGGTGCTCGACTACGCGGTCGTCCTCCGGGCCTCGGCGCCTGCTGCGATCGCCGGCAACGAGTACGACGCGGTAGCCGCCGCCTTCGGCCCCGCAGCCACGCCGGGCAGTTTCGCGGGAGCCGTGGCCGTCGCCAACGACGGCACCGGTCCGACCGCCACCCTGGCCTGCCAGCCGCTGCAGAACGCTGCAGAGGTGGCCGGCAAGCTGGCCCTGGTCGATCGCGGTGTCTGCGCCTTTGCGGTCAAGGCCGCCAATGCCCAGGCTGCCGGCGCCACCGGTGTGATCATCGCCAACAGCGCTGGCGGGGCGTTCGCACCCGGCGGCACCGCGGCCGATGTCACCATTCCGGTGATCGGGGTGGCGCAGGCCACCGGCGCTGCCTTCAAGGCGAACTCCGCGGGACTGGCGGCGGCTCTGGTGCAGAGCGGCACGCGTCTGGCCGGTGCGGATGCGGCGGGCCGGGTGCAGATGTACGCGCCGACGGCGCGGGCGCCTGGATCCACCTACTCGCACTTCGATACGCGGGTCAGCCCGAATGCGCTGATGGAGCCGTTCAACACGGCCAGCATCCAGGCCAACTACAGCATCGACCTGACCCCGGCCCTGTTCGCCGACGAGGGTTGGCCGCTGGATACCGGCTCGGCACGCATCGGCGACTGTGATACCGGCGTGGCCGTGCAGCAGGAGGGCGGGCTGATCATCGGCGCCAACCTGGTCGCCCAGAGCAATGTCTGCAAGATCGGCGCGCGCAACCACGGCCAGTACGTCAGCTGCATGTCCGGGCATACCAATGCCCTGCGCGCCGCCGGCCTGCTTCCGGCCGGTTCGCACGGGGCAATCCAGCGCTGCGTGGCGAAGAACAAGTAGGAAAAGGGTGGGCGGGCCCGGCTCCGGTCTGCGCCGGAGCCGGGTTCTTCGCATCGGGCGCCCTCCCTTCGGGGGGGCGCCTATTGCCCGCAGCCCGGCCAGGCCCTATTCTTGGCTGTTCTTTTTTCGAGGAGCGCCCAGCCGGGCGCGTTGAGGATCCTATGGCGCGTGTAACCGTCGAAGACTGCCTGAAGGTGGTCGACAACCGTTTCGAACTGGTGGTGATGGCCTCAAAGCGGGCCCGCCAGCTCGCCAAGGGAGCGCAGTCGGCCCTGGCCGGCGAGGAAGGCGAGGACAAGCCGACCGTGCTGGCGCTGCGCGAGATCGCAGCGCGCAAGGTCGACCAGGCGATGATTGATGAAGTCGAGAAGGTCGAGCGCGAGCGGGCCGAGCGCGAGGCCCTGGAGTGGGCCGCCGCCGAAGTCGACGACGATCTTTCGAAGGGCGACGACTGACCCGAGCGGGCGACGCCGCGCGCCCTTTCATACCCGCCGCCTGTCCGCGGCGCGGCGGGGAGGGATCTCCGGCGTTGCCGCCGCACCGGGGGCTTTGTAGTCTCCCCGGATGAATGCGAATTCCGCCGCAGCTACCGGACTCCGACTGCTCGATCCCGTCCCCGAGGCGGCCGCGCGGCTGGAGGCGGCCGCGGCCGACTACCTGCCGGCCGAGCAGGTCGAGCGCGTCCACCGCGCCTACCTGATCGGTGCTGCCGCGCATGATGGCCAGACCCGCAAGAGCGGCGAACCCTACATCACCCATCCGCTGGCGGTCGCCGGCATCTTGGCCGAGCTGCGGCTGGACTGGGAAACCCTCTGCGCCGCCATCCTCCACGACACGCTGGAGGACACCTCGCTCGGTCGCAAGGCGTTGACCGCCGAGTTTGGCGAGGCGGTGGCCGAGCTCGTCGATGGGGTCACCAAGCTCGACCGGCTCCAGTTCCGCGACCGCTACGAGGCCGCGGCCGAGAGCTTCCGCAAGATGATGCTGGCGATGGCCCGTGATCTGCGGGTCATCCTGATCAAGCTCGCCGACCGCCTGCACAACATGCGCACCATTGACGCGATGAGCGTCGAGGCGCGGCGGCGCATCGCCCGCGAGACGCTGGAGATCTACGCGCCGATCGCCCAGCGCCTGGGCATGAACCGGATCAAGGCCGAGCTCCAGGATCTTGGCTTTGCCGCGCTGTATCCGTTCCGCTATCGGGTCATTCGCAAGCGTATCCAGTCGCAGCCCGTGCTGCGTCGCGAATCGATGGCCACCATCGAGGCCGCGCTGGCCCATCGGCTGACCCAGGAGCACCTGCCGCACCGCGTGGTCGGCCGCGTGAAGTCGCCGCACAGCGTCTATACGAAGATGCGCAGCGAGAGCAAGAGCTTCGACCAGGTCATGGACGTGTTCGGTTTCCGCGTCATCGTGCCCAAGGTGATGCAGTGCTACCACGCGCTCGGTGCCGTGCATGGCCTCTACAAACCGCTCGACGCGCGCTTCCGCGACTTCATCGCCATCCCCAAGGCGAACGGCTACCAGTCGCTGCACACCGTGCTGTTCAGTCCCTACGGTTCGCCGATCGAGGTGCAGATCCGCACCGAGGAGATGGACCAGATCGCCGAACGAGGTATTGCCGCCCACTGGATGTACAAATCCGGTGAGCGCGCCGGCAGTGGCGCCCAGCTGCGCGCGCAGGACTGGCTGCGTGACCTGCTGGAAAGCCAGGAGGCGGCAGGCTCTTCGGTGGAGTTCCTGGAGAACGTCAAGGTCGACCTGTTTCCCGACGAGGTCTACCTGTTCACCCCCAAGGGCGACATTCGCGCCCTGCCGCGGAATGCCACCGTGCTCGACTTCGCCTACGCCGTGCACACCGACGTCGGCAACCACGCGGTGGCCGCGCGGGTGGACAAGAAGCTGGTCCCGCTGCGCACCCGTCTGGTCAGTGGCCAGTCGGTCGAGATCATCACCGCGCCCTCGGCGCAGCCGAGTCCCGGCTGGCTGGAATTCGTGGTCAGCAGCAAGGCGCGTACGGCGATCCGCCACTTCCTCAAGCACCTGCAGCACGAGGATGCGGTGCAGCTGGGCCACCGCATGCTCGACCGCGCACTGGGCGAGCTGGATTTCTCCCTCGACCGGGTGACCCCGGAGCGACTGGAGCGCTTCCTGGTCGAGGCCCGGCTGCCGCGGCTGGAGGAATTGCTGGCCGATATCGCCCTTGGAAACCGGATGCCCCTGCAGGTCGCGCAGGCCCTGGTGCAGCGGGACGATCCGCATGCGGATCCGAAGCGCGGGCGCGCCGGCGATGCGCTGGACAGCGAGAAGATCCTGATCAGCGGCGGCGAACGGGGCGTGGTCAGCTTCGCAAACTGCTGCCATCCGGTGCCCGGCGACGACATCATGGGCTACCTCACCGCCGGCAAGGGCATCGTGGTGCACCGGCTGGAATGCAGCAACCTCCCCGAGTTCCGCAAGTCGCCCGAGCGCTGGGTGGCAATCGGCTGGGATGTCGAGGTCACCGGCGAATACGCGGCGGTGCTGCGCATCGAGGTCGACAACAAGCCCGGCGTGCTGGCCCAGGTCGCTGCCGCCATCGCCGAAGCGCACTCCAACATCGACAACGTCGAGTACCAGGAGCGCGACCTGCGCATGGCGGTGATGCATTTCGCCATCGAGGTGCGCTCGCGCAAACACCTTGCGGATGTGATCCGCCGGGTGCGCCGGCTTGGCGTCGTGCATGGCGTGCAGCGGCTCTGACCGATAGCGGTTTTTCTCGGTCGCGCAAGCCGCCGTTTCCTCTGCGGCCGCGCGCTGCATAGAATCGACCGCTCCGCCCCCACAGGTTGCGACCATGCCCCGTGACGCCATAGCCACCTCCAGCGCCCCCGCGGCCATCGGTCCCTATTCGCAGGCGGTGCGCGCCGGCGACACGGTCTACCTGTCCGGACAGATTCCACTCGATCCGGCCAGCGGCGAGCTGGTCCGGGGTGATATCTCGGCGCGCACCCGGCGCGTGTTCGAGAACCTCAAGGCGGTTTGCGCCGCGGCCGGCGGTTCGCTGGACGACGTGGTGCGGATCGGCATCTACCTGACCGATCTCGGCGACTTCGCTGCGGTGAACGCGGTGATGGCCGAGTATTTCAGCGCGCCGTACCCGGCGCGTTCGACCATCCAGGTCGCCGGGCTGCCCAAGGGCACCGACGTCGAGGTGGATGCGGTGATGGTGCTCGCCGGCGGCGCGTGAGCGCCGCGGAACAGCCCGTGTCGGCGCCGGCGGGGACCGCCGACTCGCCCATTCACCGGCTGCCCGGCGTCGGCCCGAAGTTCGCCGAGAAGCTGGCGGCCGCAGGCCTGCACACCCTGCAGGACCTGTGGTTCCACCTGCCCCTGCGCTACGAGGACCGCACCCGGCTGGTGCCGGTGTCGGCCCTACAGCACGGCCGGGCGGCCCAGATCGACGGCCGCGTCGCCGAGGTCGAGCGCAGCTTCCGGCGGCGGCCGCAGCTGCGGGTGGCGATCAGCGATGCGGCCGGCGACGTGCTGGTCCTGCGCTTCTTCCACTTCCGGGGCTCACAGGCCGCCCAGTTCCGCACCGGCGCGCGGATCAGGGTCTACGGCGAGCCGCGGCACAGCCTGCTTGGCTGGGAAATGGTTCACCCGAGCTACCGTCTGCTGGCCGAGGACGCCGAGCCGCCGATGGCCGAGCGGCTCGACCCGGTCTATCCGGCGGTGGTCGGGATCGGGCCGCAGATGCTTGCGCGCTTGATCGGCCTTGCCCTCGATGCGCTCGAGGGCGAGGCGCAGCTCGACCTGCTGCCGCCGGACTGGTTCGAGGTGGCCCGCGGCTGGGCGCTGCGCCGGGCCCTGCAATACGTCCACCGGCCGCCGCCGGACGCGGATCTCGGCGCCCTGGCCCTGGGCCAGCATCCGGCCCAGCAGCGGCTGGTGATCGAGGAGCTGCTCGCCCACCATCTCAGCCTGCGCCGTCAGCGCGACGCCCTGCAGCAGCGCGGCGCTCCGGCCCTGCGCCGGCGGGGCGAACTGGCGCAGCGACTGCGTGATGCGTTGCCATTCAAGCTGACCGGTGCGCAGCAGCGCGTGCTCGGCGAAGTCGAGGCCGATCTGCGCCAGGCAAGGCCGATGCTGCGCCTGGTCCAGGGCGATGTCGGCAGCGGCAAGACCGTGGTCGCGGCCCTGGCCGCGCTGCGGGCGGTGGAGAACGGCGCCCAGGTCGCCCTGGTGGCGCCGACCGAACTGCTCGCCGAGCAGCACTTCCAGGCCTTCAGCGCCTGGCTGGAGCCGCTTGGCGTCCGGGTTGGCTGGCTGGCGGGCAAGGTGACCGGCAAGGCGCGCCAGGGCGTTCTTTGTGAGATTGCCGAAGGCACCCTGCCGGTGGTGGTCGGCACCCATGCGCTGATGCAGCAGGCGGTGCGCTTCCACAAGCTCGCCCTGTGCATCATCGATGAGCAGCATCGCTTCGGTGTGCACCAGCGCCTGGCGCTGCGCGACAAGGGCCTCGAGGGGCGGCGCATCCCGCACCAGCTGGTGATGACTGCGACGCCGATCCCGCGCACCCTGGCGATGACCGCCTATGCCGACCTCGATGTATCGCGCATCGACGAGCTGCCGCCCGGACGCACGCCGGTGCGCACGGTGGTGCTGGCCAATGCCCGCCGCGAGGAGATCATCCAGCGCATCCGCGAGGCCTGTCTGGCGGGGGCGCAGGCCTACTGGGTCTGCACCCTGATCGAGGACAGCGACGAGGTGCAGGCCCAGGCTGCCGAGAGCACCTTCGCCCTGCTGCAGGTGGCGTTGCCCGACCTGAGCGTCGGTCTGGTCCATGGTCGGCTGAAGCCGGCCGAGAAGGCCGAGGTCATGCGGCAGTTCAAGGCCGGCGATCTGCAGCTGCTGGTGGCAACGACGGTGATCGAGGTCGGCGTCGACGTGCCGAACGCCTCCCTGATGCTGATCGAGAACGCTGAGCGTCTCGGGCTTGCCCAGCTGCACCAGCTGCGCGGGCGGGTCGGTCGCGGCGCCGCGGTGTCGTCCTGCGTGCTGCTCTATCAGCCGCCGCTGTCCGGGCTGGCGCGCCAGCGCCTTGAGACGATGCGGGAGACCGGCGACGGCTTTGTCATCGCCGAGCGCGACCTCGCCCTGCGCGGCCCGGGCGAGATGCTGGGCACCCGGCAGACCGGGCTGGCCCAGTTCCGCCTTGCCGACCTGCAGCGCGACGCGCCCCTGCTCGACGCCGTCGCTGCGCTGGGCGAACGGGTCCAGGCAGAACGACCCGAGGCCACCGATGCGTTGATCCGGCGCTGGATCGGCAGCGCGGTGCGCTACGCTGGCGTCTGAACCCAAGAGTCCCGCCATGCCTCCGATTCCGCTGCTGATCGACACCGACCCTGGCGTCGATGATGCCCTTGCCATCCTGATGGCCCTGAACAGCCCGTTGCATCGGGTAACCGGGCTGTGCATCGCCGCCGGCAATGTCGGGCTCGCCCACACGACACGCAACGCGCTGAAGCTGCTGGAGGTGGCCGGCGTGAGACAGGTGCCGGTCTACGCAGGCTGCGACCGCCCGCTGCTGCACCCCGCGCTGGATGCGGCCTTCGTCCACGGCCACGACGGTTTCGGCGACATCGGCTATGCCGACCCGGCCGGTCGCGCCGAGCCGCTGCATGCGGCGCTGGCCATCCTCGAGCAGAGCCATCGGCACGCCGGCGAGCTGCTGCTGGTGACCCTGGGTCCACTGACCAATCTCGCCCTCGCCTTGCGCCTCGACCCGTCACTGCCGCAGCGCGTCGCGCGCCTCGTGGTGATGGGCGGTGCGGTGACCGGTCGCGGCAACATCACGCCCTCGGCCGAATTCAACATCGCCTTCGACCCCGAGGCCGCACACGTGGTCTTCGAGGCTTGGCCGCGCTTCGACCTGGTCGACTGGGAGGCCACCCTCGCCCATCCCTTCGCCTTTGAGGATGCGACGCGCTGGATGCGCGACGGCGGCGAGCTGGGCGCCTTCTACGAGGCGATCTCGCGCACCTCGCGCGCGTTCACCGCCGCCCGTTCGGAGCATTGGCACTCTGCCGACGGTCTGGCGATGGCGGTGGCGCTGGCGCCCGATGCGCTGCTGGAGTGGGCCGACCGGCGCATCGAGGTCGAGCTGCAGGGGCCGCTGTATCGCGGCGCTACCCGGGTCGACTGGGCGCAGCACGGCGAACGCGCCGCGAATGCCCGCATCGTCCAGCGCTTCGACCCCCAGCGCTACCTAGGGATGCTCTCCGCCGCCCTGCGCCGCTGAGTCCTGATCCGCAGCCGGGCCTCCCGGCCGTTCGCGCGGCATGTCGCGGACGTGCAGATCCATCTGCGGGAAGGCGATCTCGATGCCGTGTTCGGCGAACAGCTGCGCGATCCGCGTGTTCAGCGCGTTGGTGGTAGGCAGGCGGTCGGCCAGGGACTCCACGAACACCCGCAGCTCGAAGTCCAGCGAGCTGGGGCCGAAGCTGAGGAACCAGGAGGCCGGTGCCGGCTCGCGCAGCACCGTGGGATGCTCGTCGGCCGCCTGGCGGAGCAGCCGATGGACCAGGGCCAGGTCGCTGCCGTAGGCGACGCCGACCTTGAGGATGATCCGCGTACGGGTATCGCTCAGGGTCCAGTTGATCAGCCGGTCGGTGATGAAGACCTTGTTCGGGATCACCACCTCCTTGTTGTCCCAGTCGACCAGGGTGGTAGCCCGGGTGCGGATCTTCGACACCGTGCCGGTGTACTCGCCGATGGTGATCACGTCGCCGACCCGGAACGGTCGTTCGAACAGCAGGATCAGGCCGGATACGAAGTTGCCGAAGATCTCCTGCAGACCGAAGCCGAGGCCCACCGAGAAGGCCGCCGCCATCCACTGCAGCTGCGACCAGCGCAGCCCGAGCAGGCCAAGGCCGATCATCATGCCGGCGATGATGATGAAGTAGCGACTGACGCTGGCGATCGCATATCGGCTCGCCGCATCGATGCGGATCCGGCTGAGCAGGCCGATCTCCAGCAGGCCGGGGAGGTTGCGCGCCGCGACCCAGGTCAGCACCAGGGCGAGCAGACCGAGGATCAGGGCGCGCAGCGTGACATCGCCGCGCACCGCCTGTCCCTGATCATCGACATCGCTGAACTGCCACAGGTTGATGGCATCAAGCCGCTCGAAGGCCGGGTAGACGTCCGACCAGATCCACAGCAGGCCCGCCGCCATCACGCTTAGCGTGATGGCCCGGAGCAGCCGTGAGGTCTGGGCATTGACCGATTCGATGGGGATCAGCTCCTCGCTGACCTCGGGCGCTTCGTCGACGCTGCGCTCGGGGTCCTGGGCTGCCTGCGCCTCGCGCTGCTGCTGCAGCCGACGCCGCGCGAGACGCCGTTCGCCGAGCAGCATCCAACGCGAGAGCATGCCGTGCAGGAGAGCCACCGCCAGCACCAGCCAGAGGGTCTGCCACAGGCAGCCGAGCAGGATCGCTGCGCTGAATACGTAGCCCTGCACCAGCAGCAGGGCCAGCCACAGGCAGGCCAGCGGAAGGGCGACGCGCAACACCTGGCGCAGCTTGAAGGGTTCGCTCCTCCCCCGCGGCGACCACCAACGTCCCGGGCCAAGATTGCGCCAGAGCACCGCCGCCGCGAACAGGGCGAACAGGACGGATGCCGCCCGCGCGGCGCCGCCGATCGCGAGGTCGACACCCCGGGTGAAGCTCAGCAGGACGTGGAACTGCAGCACCAGGGTCACCGCGGCGAGCAGGGGCAGGCGCCAGGCCAGCGACTCGCGCCGGCTGCGCGTCCAGCGGAAATGCAGGTGGGCGAGGCCGCGCTCCCGAACCAGGGTCTTCAGGATGGTGAACAACAGCCCGGTCACTGCAACGCCAGTCAGCGTAATACCCAGAGAGTGGGTGAACTTGCCGGCCTCTCCGGCGAGACTGAGGTGGTGGCCGACCAGACCGACCAGCAGCGGCCAGGGCAGGGCGGCCACCAGCGTCCAGCCCAGTGCCGCGGCGGTCAGGGCGTAGCGGTCGCTGTCATCGTGGCGAAGCGGTGGCGCCAGCGCCTCGATACGGGCCTGCGCGCGGCGACGCAGCACCAGCAGGGCGATGAAGGTGCCAAGGCCGAGCAGGGTTCCGGCCGGGCGGTCGGCCAGCCGCATGGCCAGAAGTTCGAGCGAGCGCTGCCAGCGGCCGGGCGCCCAGAGGTCGGCCGCGCTGGTCGGCAGCCGCGCCCACCACGCCGCCGAGATCGGCGGATGGCTGGGCAGCCAGAGCAGCTGTTCGTCGAGCAGTCGTTCGAGGGTGCGGGTATCCTCCAGCTGGCGTCGCAGGGCGACCTCGGTGCGGGTCAGCGTCTCCAGGCGACGCTGCAGGGTGTCGCCGAGGCGCTGTTCGACGCTCTGTCGCTGCCCGCGCAGGATGCTGCGCAGGCGCAGCGGCTCGGGCGTCGCCGAGTCGGCCGGGGCCGCCGCTGCAGGCTCATCGTCGCCTTGATCGGGGCGAACCGGCCATTGGGCCTCCCGCGGCAGCTCCAGCAGGCGAAGGCGCAGCTCGGCGATGTCCGCGCGCAGGGATTCGAGGCGGGCGAGGAGCCGCTGGGGCTTGTCGAGCCCGCGGCGCTCGGCGAGCAGCAAGGCCCCCAGCGACTCGCCGGAGGCATCGACTCCGATCCGCGAGCGCACGGCGGTCAGCGAACGCGCGGCGGCCTCGCGGGCCAGTTCCGTACTGCGCTCGACCTGGCGGTCCTCGGCCAGGCGCTCGATCTGTTCGAGCAGCCGCCCGGCGAGCGCCTCGGTATCTTCAGCCACCGAGTTCAGGAAGGGGTCCTCGATGTTGCGCCGGGTCTCGGCCAACGTCTCCTGGAGCTGCCGGGCTGCCCGAAGGTCGCTGCCGGCGATCCGTTCCTGCAGCGCGGCGATTCGCAGTTCCAGCATGGCGATGGCGGTCTGCGCCGCGGCCAGCTGGGCCTGCGACTCACGCCAGCGAAGCTCGGCCCCGGCCTGCTCGCGCTGGATCGCGGCAATCTCGGCCTGCGCCGAGAGCTGTTCGGCCTGGATCTTCGGGGGCAGCGGGGCGGGCTGGCGGGCGAGGGCGTCAAGCCGCGCGTCGAGCTCGGCCAGTCGCTCGCTGCTGAACACGCCGGCCTCGCCGCTGCCGATCCGGGCGCGGGCCGCGACAAGCTTCTGGCGCTCTTCGCCGATCCGGGTCTGCGCTTCCTGCAGCGCGGCTTCGAGGGCGGCGCGGGAAGGATTCGCCGGCTGGCCCCGCAGCCACTCGGCGTGGCCCTCGCTGACGTCCCGCGCCGCCGCGGCCTCCAGGCGCCGCACCCGCTCGGCACCCGTGCGGTCGAACTCCACCGCGGCGCGCAGCCGCTCTACCGACTGTCGCGCCTGAAGCAGGGCCTGGCGGGTCGGCGGGAGGTCAGCCTCTGCGACGGCGCCCTCCTCCTTCACCGCTGCCTCGAGGCTCTCCAGGCGGTTGGCAAACTCGTCCGCGGCCGACTGGGCCCCGGCCGGCGACATCTGGGCGAGCAGCGCCAGGCCGAGGGCGATCATGAAGGCGCGAGCAGCGTCCCTGCTTGTCATCAATCTATCCTTGTGGTTACAATTTCGGTCTTTTCCGCGCCGAGCGCACCCCGCCTGCCGGGGCTCAACCCCGATTAGGAACCGAATCATGAAAGCCGACATCCATCCCGCCTACAAGGAAGTGGTGTTCCAGGACGTCTCCTCGGACTTTTCCTTCCTCACCCGCTCGACCCTGAGCAGCAAGGAAACCGTCAAGTGGGAGGATGGTCAGGAGTACCCGCTGATCAAGGTGGAAATCTCCTCCGCCTCGCACCCGTTCTACACGGGCAAGCACAAGATCATGGACACCAGCGGCCGCGTCGACAAGTTCCGTCGCCGCTACGCCCAGAAGTAAACCGGTCCGGCGCCTCACGGGCGCCGACCGCGAGAAAGGCCCGGCCTCGTCCGGGCCTTTTTCTTTGCCGGCGCGACGCATCCGTCACGCCGTCGCGACTGACGCCATTCGTAGCCGTATGCGATACTTCGCCGCCCGTCGAACGGGCCGGGTAAGGAGAGTCCCGGGCCGACGCCAAGCTCGGTAAGACCCGCTCGACGTGTTCGCAGCCTGACCACCAGAAGGAGCGCCGCCGTGTCCGCGAGCAAGATCGTCACCCTGTCCGATTCCGATTCCGGCAAGAACACCGAGATGCCGGTGCTGCAGGGGACGCTAGGCTCCCCGGTGATCGACATCGGCAAGCTGTACAAGGAAACCGGCTGTTTCACCTTCGACCCGGGGTTCGTCTCCACTGCCAGCTGCCGCAGCGCGATCACCTACATCGACGGTGACCAGGGCGTGCTGCTCTACCGCGGCTACCCGATCGAGCAGCTGGCCAAACACTCGAGCTTCCAGGAAGTCGCCTATCTGCTGATGTACGGCGAGCTGCCGTCCAAGCAGCAGTTCGACGCCTTCAGTCACGAGGTGACGCATCACACGATGATGCACGAGGCGTTGAAGTCCTTCCTCAATGGATTCCGCCACGACGCCCATCCGATGGCCATGCTGTGCGGCGTGGTCGGCTCGCTGTCCTCGTTCTATCACGAGCAGCTGGACATGGATGATCCGGAGCACCGCCGCCTCGCGGCCATCCGCCTGATCGCAAAGGTGCCGACCATCGCGGCAGCCTGCTATCGCTACTCGATCGGTTGGCCGGTGCGCTACCCGCGAAACAACCTCGAGTACGTGAACCGCTTCCTGCACATGATGTTCGAGGTGCCGAGCGAGCCGCTGGAGCTGCCCCCGGTGGCGGCCAAGGCCCTCGACCTGCTGTTCATCCTCCACGCCGACCACGAGCAGAACGCCTCGACTTCGACCGTCCGCCTGGTCGGCTCGACCGGCGCCAATCCCTATGCCTGCGTGTCGGCCGGCATCGCCGCGCTTTGGGGTCCGGCACATGGCGGAGCGAACGAGGCCGTGCTGAAGATGCTCGAGGAGATCGGCACTGCCGACCAGGTGGGCAAGGCGATCGAGAAGGCCAAGGACAAGAACTCCGGCTTCCGCCTGATGGGCTTCGGCCATCGCGTCTACAAGAACTTCGATCCACGCGCGACAATCATCCGCGAGATGTGCCACAAGGTGCTCGACGAGCTCGGCGTGCACGACCCCCTGCTGGAAGTGGCCATGAAGCTGGAAGAGGCCGCGCTCAAGGACGACTACTTCGTCCAGCGCAAGCTCTATCCAAACGTCGATTTCTACTCCGGCATCATCTACAAGGCGCTGCGCATCCCGACCGAGATGTTCACCGTGATGTTTGCCATCGCGCGGACAGCCGGCTGGGTGGCGCACTGGCTGGAGCAGCAGTCCGATCCGGATGCCAAGATCGGCCGGCCGCGGCAGATCTACACCGGTGCTGACAGCCGCGACTACGTGGCACTCGCCAAGCGCTGATCGACCCCGCTGCGCGGCCCTGGCGGCGCAGCCACCCGGCGGATGGGCGCCTCACGCGCCCGTCAGTCGTCGCCCCTGGCCAGGCCTTCTCGGGCGCGTAGCCGAGCCAGCCGCGTCCGTGGAAGCGGCTCGCCGAGAGCGGCATCGAACAGGGGCTCGCCGCGCATGCGCGCTGGCAGCGGCCAGAACTCCACGCGTTCCGCCTCCACGGTGACCTCGATCACGTCGACATCAAGCGGGTCGCGACGGGCCTTCAGCAGCCGGGCGCGTCGGATGCGGTGGCGGCGCCCGGCGGAAAGCAGGTGCTGCACCGGTGCATCCGGATCCTCCGAGTAGAGCAGGATGCGCAGCGCCAGGTCGGCCTGGGTCAGCGGGAGATCCGGGTCCTCGGCCAGCTCGGGCTGGAACTGGCGCATGAATTCCATGGCGTCCAGCGCCAGCTGAAGGCGCGCCGGGTCGCTGCGCGCCTCGCCGCCGAACAGCCCCCGATACGCCGAGAGCTCCTCTCGGACCATGCCGTCGTCGGGCAGCAGTGCGCTGTCGCGGATGCCAAGGCGCCGCGCCGCCTTGCGCCGCGCCGCGTCGATGGAGGCGGCTTCATCCCGGGCGACCAGCCGGGCTGCCTCGATGGCTACCCGCCGCGCCGTCTGATTGTCCTTCATGCGCTTCCCCCCTCCAGTGGAAGCCACGGGGGCTCAGAAGATGTCGAAGCTTTCCTTCTCCTGCTCGGATTCGGCACGTGCCGCGCGCTGCTCGAGCCGGGCGATGTCCTCTACCCGGAAGACCTCGGCAATCGCATCGGGATCCCCCGGCGTCGTCAGCAAGCCGGTGTCACGGTCGATCATGGCCGTGGTCAGGCCCTCGGGCAGTGGGACGCTGTGCTCGGGCTCGCCTTCCAATGCCACCTTCATGAAGTCGATCCACATCGGCAGTGCGGTGGCCGAGGCGAACTCGCGACGTCCCAGCGAGGTGAAGTCGTCCATGCCCACCCACGCCGTGACCGCCAGCGGGCCACCGAACCCCGAGAACCAGCCATCACGGTACTCATTGGTCGTGCCGGTCTTGCCCCCGAGGTCCTGGCGTCCCAGGACGCGCGCCTTGCTGCCGGTGCCGCGGCGGACGACATCGCGCAGCAGGGAGTGCACCAGATAGGCGGTGCGCTCATCGACGGCGCGCTCGGCGAGTGCGACAGGGCCCTGCTCCGCGGCGGCCTCGGGCGTCGCCGCCTGCTCTGAGACGGCCGCTGGCGGGGCAGCGGAGGACAGATCGAAGCCCTCGCTGTCGCCTAGCCCGCCCGCGGCGCCGGTGCGCTCGGGGCAGCGGGCACAGGCGCGGGTCGGGGTGGCCTCGAACACCACCTCGCCGTCACGGTCCTCGATGCGCTCGATGAAGTGGGGCTCAACCCTGAAGCCGCCATTGACAAAGGCAGCGTAGCCACGGGCCATCAGGATGGGCGGCGCGGCATTGGTGCCCAGCGCCATGGACAGGTTTTCCGGCAGGCTCTCCGGCGGAAAGCCGAAGTTCTGCACGAAGCGACGGGCGTAGCCGACCCCGATCGCGTCGAGAACGCGGACCGAAACCAGGTTGCGCGAAGTCACCATGGCCTCGCGCAAACGCATCGGGCCGGCGAACTCCTCGTTGTCATTCTGCGGGCTCCAGGTCTTGCCGGCGC
Organism: Pseudomarimonas salicorniae; assembly: GCF_023156535.1. Lineage (GTDB taxonomy): Bacteria > Pseudomonadota > Gammaproteobacteria > Xanthomonadales > Xanthomonadaceae > Pseudomarimonas > Pseudomarimonas salicorniae. Next base: position 138,538 of record NZ_JALNMH010000010.1, read on the forward strand.
CGCGGTCGTTGAAGACGACAGGCGCGTCGAGGACCATCGTCGCAGGCGTGAAGCCACGCTCGAAGGCGGCGGCGTAGATGAACGGCTTGAAGCTCGAGCCCGGCAGGCGTTGCGCCTGAACCGCCCGGTTGAATTTGTTCAGGGCGAAGCTGAAGCCGCCGGTCAGCGCCCGTACGGCGCCGGTCTCCCAGTCGAGCGCGGTCAGCGTGCCCTGTGCCTTGGGAATCTGGCCGAGCTGCCAGACGCCCTCGTCGTCGAGGTAAAGACGGACCACATCGCCCGGATTGAGACGGTCGTTGACCTTGCGCGGGGCCTCACCGCGACGGCTCTCGTCCAGGTATTCGCGGGTCCAGGCGATGCGCTCGAGGTCCAGCTCGACCTGCTGGCCGTCGCCGAGACCGAGCGTGGCACTGGACTCGTCGCTGCGCAGTACCAGCGCCGGAAGCAGTCCGGAGATGGTCCGGTAGCCACGCAATGCCTCACGCCACTGCTCGGTCTGCTCTGCAGGAATCGGGGTCAGCCTGGCCTCTACGCCGCGCCAGCCGTGGCGCCGATCGTAGGTCATCAGCGCGTCGCGAGTGGCCTTGTTCGCCGCCTCCTGGGCCCGCGAGTCGAGGGTGGTGAAGACCCGGAAGCCATCGATCAGCGCCTGGTCGCCGAATCGCTCGATGGCGTCCACGCGGACCATCTCGGCTACCCAGGGGGCATCCAGCTCGGTCGGTGGCTCATGCGGGCTGGCAAGGTCGGGCGCCTGCTGGGCCGCACGCGCCTCGGCGGCGCCGACCAGGCCCTCCTCCAGCATCCGCTCGATGACGTAGTTACGACGGATCAACGCTCGGGACGGATTGACGATGGGGTTGCCGCTGGAGGGGAACTTCGGGATCGAGGCGAGCATCGCGGCCTCTCCCAGGGTCAGCTGATCCAGCGTCTTGCCGTAGTAGAACTCGGCCGCAGCGACCACGCCGTAGGCACGATTGCCGAAGAAACTCTTGTTGAGGTAGAGCTCGAGGATCTCGTCCTTGCTCAGCTCGCGCTCCATCTTCAGCGCGAGGAACATCTCGGTCAGCTTCCGGGTATAGGAATACTCGTTGCTGAGGAAAAACATCTTCGCCACCTGCTGGGTGATCGTGCTGCCGCCCGGCACGCGGGCCCGGTCGGAGGTCGCCAGCAACCAGACGGCGCGGGTCACGCCCCGCCAGTCGACGCCCGGGTGCTCGTAGAAGCGCGCATCCTCGACGGCGATGAAGGCGTCACGCACGACTGGCGGAACGTCTGCCAGGGCGACCGGGTAGCGCCGTGTCTCGCCAAACTGGGCCAGCAGTTTGCCGTCCCGCGAGTAGACCGACAGCGGCACCTGCAGGCGCACGTCGCGGAGTGCCTGGACAGAGGGCAGGGTGGGCTCGATCAGCCAGTAGAGGACCCCCAGCGTTGTCACCCCCATGACGGCAGCCAGCAGGAACAGGACGAGGGCGAGCCGCAGAAGGCGGCGGAACTTGGGCATCCGATGGACTTCGCGAGAGGTTTGCAGTGAGCGGAGGCGGGGAGTATAGATCGGAGGGGTCGTGGCCAGCACCCCGGTTCTGACCGGACCCGGTGCGGCGAAATATGCCGGTGAGGGGGAGAAGAAGGCAGGGGTGGTTGCCAGCGGTGATATAACCGGTATTTAATGTAGCAGTGCAGTTAGTGCTCGTAAGAGCCCGTGGGAAGGGGAGAATCCGTGGGTCTTTTCTCATCAGGCAAGGCACCACTCGTTGGAGTGGACATCAGCTCCACGGCGGTAAAGCTCCTCCAGCTCAGCCAGAGCGGCGGGCGCTACCGCGTTGAGCACTACGCCGTTGAACCCCTGCCGCCCAACGCGGTGGTGGAAAAGAACATCGTCGAGGTCGAGGCGGTGGGCGAGGCGATCAAGCGCGCGCTGGCCAGGTCCGGCAGCCGTTCGAAGGGCGCAGCCGCGGCTGTTGCGGGCAGCGCGGTGATCACGAAGGTGGTCCCGATGCAGGCCGGGCTGTCCGACGAGGAGATGGAAGACCAGGTCCAGGTCGACGCCTCGCAGTACATTCCGTACCCGATCGAGGAAGTCAGCCTCGACTTCGAGGTCATGGGGCCGGTGAAGGACAGCCCGGACATGGTCCAGGTGCTTCTGGCCGCCTCGCGTACCGAGAACGTCGACGTGAGGGTGGCCGCGCTCGATCTCGGCGGCCTCCAGGCCAAGGTGGTCGATGTCGAGGCCTTCGCCATGGAGAACGCCTTCCGGCTGATTGCAGACCAGCTGTCGGTGGCCAAGGACGCTCTGGTGGCCCTGGTCGATGTCGGCGCCACCATGACCACGCTCAACGTGCTCCGCGGCGAGCGCAGCATCTATACCCGCGAGCAGGTCTTCGGCGGCAAGCAGCTGACCGATGAGGTGATGCGGCGCTACGGCCTGAGCTACGAGGAGGCCGGCCTCGCCAAGCGCCAGGGCGGGCTCCCCGAAAGCTACGAGATCGAGGTGCTGGAGCCGTTCAAGGAGGCCATGGTCCAGCAGGTCAGCCGGTTGCTGCAGTTCTTCTACGCTGGCAGTGAGTTCAACCGGGTCGACCAGGTCGTGCTGGCTGGGGGCTGCGCCTCCATCCCGGGCGTGGCTGAAATGGTCGAGGAACAGCTCGGCGTGTTGACCGCGGTGGCCAACCCGCTGGCCAACATGTCCCTGTCCAATCGGGTGCAGGCCCAGTCGCTGGCGCAGGATGCGCCTTCGCTGATGATCGCCTGCGGCCTCGCGCTGCGGAGCTTCGACTGATGACCAGGATCAACCTACTCCCCTGGCGCCAGGAGCGCCGAGCGCAGCGCCAGAAGGAATACCTCACCATCCTGGGCTTGTCCGGCTTTGCCGCCGTCGCCCTGGCCTTCGGCGTCATCCAGTACTACGACGCGCTGATCGAGAACCAGAACGACCGCAACAACTATCTCAAGGCCGAGATCACCCAGCTCGACATCAAGATCAAGGAGATCGAAGAGCTTGAGAAGAAGCGGGCCCACCTGCTCAATCGCAAGCAGGTCATCGAGCAGTTGCAGGCGGACCGTAGTCAGATGGTGCACCTGTTCGACCAGCTTGTACGCACGATCCCCGAAGGCATCCGGTTGAACTCGATCAAGCAGACTGGCACCACGCTGACTCTGGATGGTCTCTCGCAGTCCAACGCACGGGTTGCTTCCTACATGCGTTCTCTTGAAGGCTCGGGGTGGATGAGCAGCCCGGAGGTCAGCATCATCGAGGCCAAGGAGGGCGAGGACAAACTGATGCCCTACCAGTTCACGCTCAAGGTGCAGTTGACCAAGCCGAAGCCGCCGAAGGAAGGCGAGGTTGCCGCCGAGGAGGGCGTGTCGTGAACAACTTCGACTTCAGGAATCTCGACTTCAACAATGCCGGTGCCTGGCCGGTGCCGGTCAAGGCGTTCTTCTGTGCGCTACTTGCTGTCGTGATCCTGTTCCTCGGCTGGTATCTCTTCGTCGATGAGCAGCGCGATCAACTCGAGCAATTGCAGGCGCAGGAAGCGCAGCTGAAGAAGGACTTCGAGTTCAAGCAGGGCAAGGCTGCCAATCTTCAGGCGCTGAAGGAGCAGCTGGCCGAGATGGAGGTCATGCTTTTCCAGATGCTCAGGCAGCTGCCGAGCAAGACCGAGATGCCCGACCTGATCGTGGATATTTCCCAGACGGCCCTGGCGACCGGAATCCAGAACGACCTCTTTCGCCCCGGCAACGAAACGCGAAAGGATTTCTACGCGGAGAAGCCGATCACGCTCAGAATGGTGGGAACCTTCCATCAGTTCGGAGCTTTTGTCAGCGGCGTGGCTTCGCTGCCACGAGTGGTCATCATGACCATGCATGACATCTCGTTAAGGCCCCAGGGGGGCGCCCGAGCCGGTTCAGCGTCTGGAACTCTGGTTCTCGAGGGAACGGTGAAGACCTATCGGTACCTGGACGAAGATGAAGTCAGTCAGGAAGGGGGAGGCTAATGAACCGAGTCGCAATTCCCGCGCGCTTGGTCTGCATTGGGCTGTTGCTCTGCCTTGCTGGGTGCACACCGGGCAAAGCTGATCTAGAGAGCTACGTGGCGGAGGTGAAGGCCCGGCCGGGCCCTCCCCTCGAGCCCCTGCCGGTGATGCAGCAGTTCGAGACATTCGAATACCAGGCTCAGGAACTCAGGGATCCCTTCAGTTCACCCAAACAGGCCGACGAAGTGGCATCCAAAGGCCCCCGCCCGGACCCCGACCGCAGGAAGGAGTTCCTTGAAACCTTCCCGCTGGACGGTCTGGACATGGTCGGCAGCTTGGGTACGGGCGAGGAACTGGTGGCTCTGGTAGTGGATCCGGAAAACGTGGTTCACCGGGTTTCGATCGGCAACTACCTCGGTCAGAACGAGGGTCGGGTGACGGCGATCTCGGAGACCGAAATCAACCTAACCGAACTCGTCGCGGACGGGGCGGGAGGCTGGATTGAACGACAAGCGACGTTGGCGCTCGATGAATAGCATGCAGCTGGGGGAAAAGACGATGACTCCTACCAATTCTTCCAATCGCGGCCACCGGCGTGCGCGTTTGGCCTTCAGCGGAGTGTTGCTGGCGATCGGCGGACTGCTGGCCGCGCCGGCGTGGTCAGCAAACAAGCTGCGCGACGTCCAGTTCACGGCAGGTCCCGCGGGGGCCGTCGAGATCATCCTGCAGCTGGATGGGCCTGCCACCGACGCGACGGTGTTCACTACCGAAGAGCCACCGCGTATCGCCGTGGACTTGCCGGACACCTTGAATGAGGTGGCGACGCGACGGATCGCTGTCGGAAGCGGCGCGACCAGTTCGATCACCACGCTGGAGGCCAACGGAAAAACCCGCGTGGTCGTCGACCTCTTCCAGGCAGCGACGTATCAGTCGCGGGTGGAAGGCAACAGGTTCTTTCTGACGGTTTCAGGTGGGGCTCAGAGCACGGCAGCAGCCATCGCGAGGGTGTCCGCCCAGACTGACCCGGCCAAGCGCATCGCTGGCGCGAATGAAGTTGAGAATATCGATTTCCGTCGCGGCGAGGGCGGTGCCGGGCGCGTCATCCTGACCCTGAGTGCCGAGAATGTGGTCACCGATTTCGAGGACACCGGCGAAGCAATCAGCGTCCAGTTCAGCGGCACCGAGGTGCCCGACTCGCTGGCCCAGAGGCTTGACGTGACCGATTTCGCGACCCCCGTCCAGACGGTGGAACTGCGCCGCGGGCGCGGCGGTGCTTCGCTGATGGTCAAGGCAAGCGGCGACTACGAGTCGATGGCCTACCAGTCAGGTACGGACTATGTGATCGAAGTCGTGCCTGTCGCTGCGGAGGAACAGACCGCCGCAGAGATCGGTATTGCCGCCGAGGAGGAGAGCTACAGCGGCGTGCCGGTGACATTCAACTTCCAGAATATTCCGGTTCGGACCGTACTCCAGCTGATCGCGGAAGAGTCAGGTCTGAACATGGTGGCTGCCGACTCGGTTTCGGGCAACGTCACGCTCCGATTGATCAACGTCCCCTGGGATCAGGCCCTCGACATCGTGCTCCGGGCCAAAGGCCTCGACAAAAGGCGAGACGGAAATGTGATCTGGGTGGCGCCCCAGTCCGAGCTTGCGGCCTATGAGCAGGCCCGCGCCGATGCTCGGCTCGCCCTCGAGCAGCGAGCGGAACTGGTCACCGAGTACATTCCGATCAACTATGGAAACGCTCAGGACATTGCCAGTCTGCTGACCGATGACGCGAAGCAGGGTCAGGGGGGCGGTGGCGCTCAGGGCCAGGATCAGCGCGGTTTCCTGTCTCCCCGTGGCAGCGTCAGCTTCGACCGCCGCACGAATACGCTGCTCCTCAATGACAACGCGGAGAAGATCCGTGAGATCAAGGCGCTGATCGCCCTGCTTGACCGTGCCGTTGACCAGGTCCTGATCGAGGCCCGCATCGTGGTGGCGTCCGAGTCCTTCGCTCGCGAGCTCGGTGCCCGCTTTGGAGTCAGTGGAGGCTACGAGGACAACAACGGAAACGTGTTGACCACCAGTGGCTCACTTAACAGCGCCGATCGTATGTCGAACCTTGCGCTGCGCAATCGTTTTGCCGGTCAGGGCAGCGGCCTGCCCGTGGCGGCCCCGGGCCCGGTGGGCGGCGGCATCGGTACGCCTGGTATCGGCGATCGGCTGAATGTCAACCTGCCCGTCGTCAATCCGAGCGGCACGATCGGCTTCGCCCTGCTCGGTGCTGACTATCTGCTGGATCTCGAACTGTCGGCCCTCGAAACCGAGGGTCGAGGTGAAGTGGTCTCCAGTCCGCGCGTCATTACCGCTAACCAGCGCGAGGCGATCATCCGCCAGGGTGATGAGGTCGGCTACGTCACGATCTCGCCGCAGGCGGGGGGCAACACCATTCCGATCCCGAACGTGCAGTTCAAGGAGGTTCTGCTTGAACTGACCGTCACCCCGACGATCACCCAGGATGGACGAGTCTCGATGGTGATGCGTGTCGTCAAGGACGAGATCGCTGATTTTGTCGACACCTCGATCGGCCTGGTTCCCCAGATCACCAAGCGGGAGATCAGTACGCAGGTGCTCATGGACAATGCCCAGACGGTGGTCATTGGCGGCGTCTACGAGTTCTCCTCGCGCGAGGACCTCAACAAGGTGCCGTTCCTGGGCGATATCCCGGCGCTCGGGAATCTGTTCAAGCGCAAGGGGCGGAATACGGAGAAGGCCGAGTTGCTGATCTTCGTCACTCCAAGGGTTCTTGCGGTCAAGCGTTGAGTTCCACCCTTCCATGCCTTGCAGCCAGCGACCGATTTCCAGCCAACGTCATCCGGCCGAAGGGTCGGGATCGCGGAGAGTTCCTATGAAACTGAGTAATGCCTTCCATGCCGCCGTGCTGCTTGCCGGCTCAATGCTGCTTGCCGCCTGCGGGGGCGGCGGAGGAAGCGGCAACGACTCCGGGTTCAATCCGCCTGGTATCAATGTGTCTGCTTCAGCTGCCTCGAACTCGGTGCAGTCCGGGCGGCCGGTCAACATCACGGTGACGGTCAGGCAGGCAGGTGGCGCCGCGATTCAGGATGGCACGCAGGTGACCGGAGTCGTGGCCCCTGCCAACGTGGGCAGCGTGGTGGCCCTTGGGCCGAACGGGCCGCTGGCCGGCTCGACCGCCACCACGGTCGGCGGCGTGGCCAACTTCCGTTTCACCGGCGGTGCGGTCGGCACGGCGACGGTAACCTTTTCAGTGGCCGATCCCAGCGCGCCCTCGCGCAACGTGACCGCGACCGTCACGCTCACGGTTACTCAGGGCATCGATCGCCTGACCCTCGAATCGACCCGGCTTTCGCTTCCGGCCAATACCTTCAATGTCGCCCCGTTCTTCGGATCCCCCTACATGTCCGAGGTCACCATCACGCTGCGCACCGCCAGCGGGGAGCTGGTGAATGCTACGAATGGTGTGCAGGTATCGGTCAATCCGGTCGGCAACACCGGCGGTTTCTCGACCCTGGATGACGCCGCGACGCCTGAGAACGAATTCCTGGTCCGTCTGGGCCAGGGCCCGGTCGACGTGGTGGCTGGCAAGGCCACGGTGTTCCTGCATTCCCTGAACTTCACCGGGCAAACCACCATGACGGTCACCGGGCAGGACCCGGAAACCGGCGAGACCGTGAGTGCGTCCCAGGTCTACACCATCGTTGCCAGTTCGCCGGCTCTGCCGGCCACGGTCAGCGTCAGCCCGACGGCTGCGCCGCAGTACGTGCAGTCGTCCGGTGGCAATACCTCCGGCCGCTTCGACGTCCAGGTCACCGACGGCAATGGCGAGACGGTTCCGAATCCGGTCTCGGGCAACAATGCTTTCAACAATGTCCGCCTCGAGCTGATCGGCGACGCCAACGGTGCCCGCCTGTCCGGGACCAACGCCAGCGGCCAGGCCGTCAGTGGCACGGCCATCTCTGTGCGCACCACCAACGGCATCGCCGGCGCTGTGCTGATCTCCGGCAACGTGCCGGGCAACGTGCAGATCCGCGCCACGGCTGATCGCGCAGACAACAATGTCGACAACGGCATCAGCGACGCCGTGTTCAGCCAGCGCACGATCGCGATCTCCGACGGCGTGATGTTCGATATCGACATCACCCAGCCCACGGCAAATGCGCTGTTCGTGAACCGCGTCTCGGACGACGTGACCACCCCGGGCGGCACGGTCCCCCCCGATCCGGACGGAACCTACAGCCTGGTGATCAGCGCCATCGCCACCGATCGCCTTGGCAACCCCGTTCTTCCCGGCACGACGGTCAGTTTCGGCCTGATCGACGAACCGCAGCTCGATGGGCTGGGCACCTTCCTGATCTCCGGGAATGACGGCGATCCGCAGGAAGGCGGGCGCAACTTCTCCGCTCCGGGTGGTGCCTTCACCACGGCGGGTGGCGGGGCGGGTCCCGGCGATGCCCTGGTGCTGTTCGGCGAGGAGGTCACCGGCAACCGCGACCATGAAAGCGCCCGTCGCATCAGTGCCATCACTTCGCGCTCGACGCTGACCGTGGACCGTCGCTTCAACCACAACGACACCACCGGTTCCATCGTGAACTCCGGGCCGGTCCTGCCTTACGTGATCGGCCGCGCTGCAGACGGCAACATCGTCGCCTCGGGCACCACCGACGAGCGCGGCGTTGTCACCGTGCGGATGAACTACCCCGTGTCCAAGCTGGGCAAGGTGGCGATCATCTGGGCGCAGGGCGATGGCGACATCGTGGCCAATGCCCCGGAAACCGTGGGTGATGTCGAATTCACGGTGTTCGCCGGCGTTGCTGATGCAGTGCTTTCGGTCAGCCCGACCACCATTCCGGGCAACACGACTACCTCGGTCGCGGCCTGCGTGGTCGATGCCCTCGGCTCGCCGATTTCGGGGATCGATGTCGGGTTCAGCTTCGTCTTCAGCGGCGGCGGCACCGGCAGCGTCGATGGCGTGACGGGCTCGGGCGGTTTCGCATCGCCGACTGACTCCAGCGGCTGCACCACGGGCAGTGTCACCACCAGCGCGGTGGTCCAGAACGGCAGCCAGCTGCGGATCAGCGCGGTTGGACAGACCATCAACGTGAACATCACCGTGGGCAGCTTCGTGTTGACCGCCAATCCCTCGTTCTTCTTCGGCGGTGGCGGCGTAACCACGCTGCGACTTGTCGATGACCGCGGCAATCCCGTCGCCGGTGTGCAGCTCTCGGGGACCTGTACGGGTTCCGGCGGTGCGGTCATCGGCACGGCACCTGATCGCGGACAGACCGGCGTGACGGACGCCAATGGCCAGGCCCGCTTTGCCATCACCACCGAACGGCTGAACCAGAACAACGCGGCGGGAAGCGGCACCTGCACCTACTCGGTGCCGTCTGGTCAGCCCAGCGCCACGGTTCGCCTCCAGGGCGTCGACCTTTGCGACGCGGCCTTCAGCCCGCCGAATCCGGGCTGTGGTCCCTGACCAAGGGCGTCCGGGGCCGATCTGCTGATCGGCCCACGGAGATCGTCTCAACACGGCCCCGGGCGCTCCCCGGGGCCTTTTTGTTGGCTGAGCGGTTACTGCCGGGACCAATGGCGCATGGTGAACGCCGCCAAGGGCTGCTAGCGTGCGCGGTTGCGCAGGCGCGCCCCTGAACAACCGGAACGAGCACGATCGCTATGGAAGGATTCGAACCCGCCTCCCTGCAGAGCCGATTCAGCCAGCTGCGCGAGGGGCTGGCCGCCGATGTCGTCGGACAGCCAGCCCTTGTGCACCGGCTCCTCCTTGCCCTCCTCGCCGATGGCCATCTCCTGGTGGAGGGGGCGCCGGGCCTTGCCAAGACGACCGCCATCAAGGAGCTGGCCTCGCGCCTCGAGGCCGACTTCCAGCGCATCCAGTTCACGCCCGACCTGCTTCCTGCGGACCTGACCGGCACCGATGTGTTCCGCCCCCAGGAGGGTCGCTTCGAGTTCCAGCAGGGACCGGTCTTCCATAACCTGTTGCTCGCCGACGAGGTCAACCGGGCACCAGCCAAGGTGCAGTCCGCCCTGCTTGAGGCCATGGGCGAGCGACAGGTGTCGGTGGGCAGGACCACCTACCCGCTCCCCGAGCTCTTTCTGGTCATGGCCCCCCAGAACCCCATCGAGCAGGAGGGCACCTATCCTCTCCCCGAGGCCCAACTTGACCGGTTCCTCTTGCATGTCTGCATCGATTACCCGGACGCCGATGCCGAGGTCAGGATTCTCGAGCTCGCTCGGCGACGCGCCCGCGGTGGAGAGCGGCCGCGCCAGGCGGCCGAGCTGCTCAGCACGCAGGAGGTGCTCGCCGCGCGCGCAGCGGTGCTCGATGTGCATCTCGCGCCGCAGGTCGAGCAATATCTGGTCGAACTGGTGCAGGCCAGCCGCAAGCGCTCCCGTTACGGGCAGGCGCTGCACCCGCTGATTGCCTTCGGGGCCAGCCCGCGCGGCTCGATTGCGCTGGACCGCTGCGCGCGGGCGAATGCATGGCTCGACGGTCGAGACTTCGTGACGCCGGACGACGTGCAAAGCGTCGCGATCGATGTGCTGCAGCACCGGATCCTGCTCAGCTACGAGGCCGAGGCTGAGGGCACGCGCCCGGCTGAAGTGGTCAGGCGGCTGCTCCAGGCCGTTCCGGCTCCCTGAGCGCGGCATGGACCTGCATCACGGGCGCCAGCGTCCGACTGCCCAGCCCGGCGATTTCGGCCTTGCCCTATCTGGCGCAGAACGCATTCGCAGCAGCGTGGCCTCGCTGGCGGCGCTGCGTGGATACGCGGGCCTGCTTCGAGGGACCCGCGCCAAGGCCGTTCGCCAGCCTCGCGCGGCGCAATCGCATTCGCCCTTCCGCGGACGCGGCATGGAATACGCCGAGTCCCGCCCCTACAGCCCGGGCGACGATGCCCGGCATGTCGACTGGCGGGTCAGTGCGCGCACCGGCCAGCTGCACAGCAAGCTCTACCACGCGGAGCGCGAGCGGATCAGCGCGGTGCTGTTCGATTCCGGGCCGTGGATGGCTTTCGGGACGCGTGGCTGCTTCAAGACGGTCCAGGCAGCGCGCTTGGCCGCGCTGTTCGCCTGGGATGCACTCGGCCGCGGCGACCGCGTGGCCGCGGCGAGCAACCATCCCGCACAAGCCCTGCTGGCCCCCGCTGGCGGAGAGCGCGGCGTACTGCGCCTGCTGGCCCAGCTTTGCCGCTGGCAGCCGCTGGCCAGCGCGTCGACACCGTCACAGCCGGGGCTGGCAGGCCCCCTTGCCCGGCTGGAGCGCCTGTTGCGTCCGGGAAGCCGGCTGCTACTCACCGTCGATGCACACACGCTGGACGAGGGCGCATTGAGGCGCCTGGCGCACCTGCGCATCCACCATGACCTCATGGTGGCATTGTTGGTCGACCCGCTGGAGCAACGCGCGCCCTCGGCGCCGGCCCTGCCGGTAAGTGATGGGGAAACCACGCTGTGGCTCGACGCCGGTGCCGGTACGTCGAGGACCCGCTGGAACCAGGCCCTCGGCAGTGTCTGGCGGACAAGGCTCGGAGAGCTGCACCGTGCGGGCATCAGCGCCAGGGCGGTAAGCACCACCGACTCTCCCGTCGATGCACTGCGCGATCTGATGCGCGGCGCGCTCTTCGAGCCGGATCGCTGAGGTGGGCTCCACCCTGCCGCTTCGCGATATCCACCTGCCGCCCGAACCGGGCTGGTGGCCGCCGGCACCGGGCTGGTGGATGCTGGCCCTGTGCCTCGTTGGCGTCTTGATCCTGCTTGCAGTGCTCGCCTGGCGCAGCCTGCAACGGGCCCGGCTGCGTCGGCAGCGGCTGGCGGTATTGGAAGGCCTGCTGCGGGAGGCCGGAGAGCCGGCCATCGATCGTATTCGCGCCTGCGCCGAGGCGCTACGCAGGGTGGCCGCATCCGAGGCGCCGGAGTGCGCCAGGCTGAACGGCGAGGAATGGCTTGCGTGGCTGGACCGCGACCTTCCCGGGAAACCCTTCAGCGAGGGTCCGGGGCGGGCCCTGCTGGATGCGCCCTATCGGCCCTCTGCTGAGCCGCAGCAGGCAGAATCCCTGGTGCGTCTGGTTCGCCAACGCCTTCGCGGGGACTTCCGGTGATGGAATTGGCCGCACCCTGGGCGCTCACCCTGCTCCCGCTGCCCTGGCTGCTGGCCTGGCGCCGCAGCGAAGGCAGCCAGCGGATCGCTGCGGGCGCTATCCGCTGGCCGCATTGGAAGGAGGTCAGCGCGCTGGCCGCTAAGCTCGCGCCAAGGCGGAATTTTCCTGGCTGGCTGCCTGGCCTCGCCTGGCTGCTGCTCTGTCTGGCGGCCGCACGACCGGTGGAATGGAGTGAGCAGATGCCGACCCAGCGCTCGGGCCGGGAACTGATGCTCGCGGTCGATGTCTCCGGCAGCATGGCCGCGGATGACATGGTGATCGGAGGCCGCCGCGTGGACCGGCTCACAGCGGTCAAGGCGGTGGCCGGGGACTTTCTCGAGCGTCGTCAGGGCGACCGGGTCGGACTGATCCTGTTTGGCCAGCAGGCCTTCCTGATGACCCCGCTGACGCTCGACCTGGCCAGCGTGCGCTACCAGCTCGACACCAGCGCGATCGGACTGGCCGGCCGCGAGACCGCGATCGGCGACGCCATCGGCCTTGCCGTCAAGCGACTGCGGGAGCGGCCCGAGGCCGAGCGGGTGCTGGTCCTGCTGACCGACGGCGTGAACACCGCCGGTGCCCTCGACCCCGAGTCCGCGACCCAGCTGGCGGTCCAGCATGGCCTGCGCGTGCATACGATCGGCATGGGCAGCGAGGACGGTGGCCGAAGCGGCCTGTTCGGACTGATGATGCCGGCCACAGGCGCCGAGATCGACGAGGCCATGCTGACCTCGATCGCCGAACGGACCGGAGGTCGCTACTTCCGAGCCAGAAACGCCCGCGAGCTGGCGGAGATCTACGCGGAACTGGATCGCCTGGAGCCGCTTCCGGAGTCCGCTTCGCCGGTCCGTCTGCAGCGCGAACGCTTCATGCTGCCGCTGGCGGCCGGACTGGCCGTGTTGATGCTCGCCTGGGCCCTCCCTCGCTGGCCCAGGAAGACGGGGCAGGGGGCATGATGGCCGGCCTGTTCGAGTCCCTGATGGCTTTCCATTTTCTTCGGCCGCTGTGGCTGCTCGCCCTGCCGCTGGCCTTGCTGCCCTGGTGGCTGGCGAAGCGGGGAGCAGCAGTGGATTCACCCTGGGCACGCTGGGTCGATCCTGAACTTCTGCCCCATTTGCTGGTGGATGGGCCCGCCGGCAACTCCGCCGGCCGGGCAGTGGCCCTGTCGGCGCTGCTCATCATTGCCAGCCTCGCCCTCGCCGGGCCGGCCTTTCGCCTGGCCCCGCAGGCCGAGATGGTGCGTGAGTCGGCGTTGGTCATCGCCCTCGACCTCTCCGCCGGGATGCGGGCGGCGGATGTCCCGCCCGACCGCCTTTCCCGGGCGCGCTTCGAAATCGCCGATCTGCTCCGCGAGCGCGGCGATGGACAGACCGCGATGATTGCCTTCGCCGGCGAGGCATTCACCGTGGCCCCGCTGACCGATGACGCCTCGACGCTGGAGTCGCTGCTCTCGGCGTTGGAGCCGGACGTCATGCCGGTTGCCGGGCAGCGGCCCGAGCGGGCGCTGCGGCTGGCGGCCGAGCTGCTGGGCAATGCGGGACACGACTCGGGGGACATCCTGCTGGTCACCTATGCCCCCGGGCGGGATTCGCTGGCATTGGCCGGCGAGCTGGGCCAGCGGGGCATCCGGACCTCGATTCTGCTGCTGGGTACCGACGCCGGCGCGCCCGTGCCAGAAGCGCAGGGCGGGTTCCGCAGCGGCGAGGACGGCCAACTGGAACTGGCGCCGCGCGACCTGGACGGGGCCCTTGCAGTGGCCCGGGCGGGGGCGGGGCGCGTCGTGGCGGCCGAAGCCGACGACTCGGACACACAGCGCCTGCTCGCCTTCTGGGAATCGGCGGAAGCCCGGCTACGCGAGCGGGAAGAGGATGGGGCCCTGCGCTATGTGGACGAAGGGCCGTGGCTCGCCCTACTGGCCCTCCTTCCCGCGCTGTTCGTGCTCCGGCAGATCTCAGCAGGGCGGGCGATCCTGTTTCTCGGCGTGGGATTGATGGGTATTCAATCGGCCCCGGTCCGGGCCGAGGACAGCTTCTGGCAGGGACTCTGGTCGCGGCCTGACCAGCGCGCCTGGCAGGCCCTCGAAGAGGGCAATGCAGCCCGCGCCCGGGTGCTCGCGCAAACGCCGGGTCTCAGCGGGGCGGCCGCCTACCGGGAGGGAGACTTTGCCGCCGCGGCCGAGGCCTTCGGTGCGGAAAGCGACGCCGTCGCGCACTACAACCGGGGCACGGCGCTGGCTCGCGCCGGCAGGCTGGAGGAGGCCCTGTCCGAGCTCGATGCCGCGCTGGGGCTGGATCCCGACCTGGACGATGCCCGGCACAACCGGGATGTTGTCCAGCGGGCACTGGAGCAGCAGGCCGCCGAGAACGAATCGGGCGAAGAGGGCGATCCGGAATCCGGCGCGCAGCAGGGCGAATCCGAGCCTGGCGAGGCCGGTGAGGACGCGGAATCCGAAGCGGGGCAGGACCAGGCCGACGAGGCCGGCGCCCAGGGCCAGCCCTCTGAGCGTGAGTCCGACGAGTCGGCTGAGCGCGAATCGGAGGGCGAGGCCGGCACCGAGCCGGATGCCGAACGCGAGGCAGCCGAGGCGCAGCGCCAGGCCATGGAAGAGGCGCTGGCCGAGCAGCAGGCCGATGCGCTGGAAGAGGGCGATACGGCAGCGGATAGCGAGGCCATCGAGGCGCGCGAGGTCCAGCAGGCCAGCGAGCAGCTGCTGCGGAAGATTCCCGACGACCCCGGCGCCCTGCTGCGGCGCAAGTTCGCACTGGAACAACGGCGTCGGGTACTGGAAGGAGACCAGCGATGAGCCTGCGGTGGATGGTCCGTGTCGTTCTGTTGACCTGCCTGGGCTGGGCGTTGCCGGCCAAGGCCGAGGTGCGCGCGTGGCTGGACCGGGAACAGGTGGCGCTCGGCGAGACGGTTACCCTGAATATCGAGGTCCAGGGGGCAGGGGTCGCTGCGCCGGATTTCTCGCCGCTGGATGCGGAATTCGAGCGCCGCGGCAGCTCCAGCAGCTCGCAGATTTCCCTCGTCAACGGGCAGCGCAGCGCCACCACCCTGTTCGCTGTGTCGCTGCAGCCCCGGCGCGAAGGCGAGCTTCGGGTGCCGTCGATCCTGGTGGGCGGTGAGCGCACGCCCGAGTTGAAGATCGCCGTCGGCCCCTCGCCGATCGATACCGGGAGCGGCGGCGACGTGTTCCTGGAAGCCACGCTCGGCGCCTCCGAGGTCTACGTACAGCAGGAGGTGGTGTATTCGCTGAAGCTCTTCTACGCGCTCAGTCTCTGGGACGGCCAGCTCGATGCACCGACTGGCGAGGGCCT
Organism: Pseudomarimonas salicorniae; assembly: GCF_023156535.1. Classification (GTDB taxonomy): domain Bacteria; phylum Pseudomonadota; class Gammaproteobacteria; order Xanthomonadales; family Xanthomonadaceae; genus Pseudomarimonas; species Pseudomarimonas salicorniae. The sequence continues at coordinate 153,997 of NZ_JALNMH010000010.1, forward strand.
GCAAAGCGTCCGGCTCGGTGACGACCTGAAGTACCAGGTCGAGCGCGCGGGCCGGCGCTACTCGGTGATCGAGCGCCGCTTCGCCCTGATCCCGGAGCGCAGTGGCACCTTGACCGTCGAGGCGGCCCGGTTCGAAGGCACGGGCCTGGAGCGCGGCGGCTACGGCGGCCTGATCGGCTCGGGCGGCATCCGACTCAGTGCAGCCGGCAAGCCACTGACGCTCGAGGTGAAGCCGCGCCCGGCCGGCGCCGAGGAGCCCTGGCTGCCCGCCGCCGAGTTGCAGCTGGACTCGACGGGCGAGTCCTGGCCGGCCGAAATCCGGGTCGGGGAACCGCTTAGCCTTGGGCTCCAGCTGCGCGCCAAGGGATTGCTGCCGGCCCAGCTTCCAGAGCTGGAGCTGCCTCCGATAGCTGGTGCAGCGGTGTATCCAGACCAGGCGGCCAGCCGTGACCTCAGCAGCGGGGAGGGTCTGGCCGGCGAGCGTTTCCGGCGTTTCGCAATCGTGCCGCAGAAGCCAGGAACGCTGGAGATTCCGGCCGTACGCCTGCCCTGGTGGGATACCGGAGAGCACCGGCAGCGCTGGGCCGAGCTGCCGGCGCGCCGTATCGAAGTACTGCCGGCGGCAGGGACTGCGGCCCCGAGCGACCCGGGAGCTGCCTCGTCGGGGACGCCTGCCGACAAGGAAAGCTTCGCGCGGGGCCCGGCGTCTCCCGCGTATGGCCTGCCCGCCTGGCCGTTCATGCTGCTGAGCCTGGTGCTGGCCGTCGGTTGGTGGTTGAGTCTGCGCCGCCGCGCGCTGCAGGTGTCGGTGCCGGCGCCCGCAGCGCCCGTCGAGCCCTCAGCGGCGGCGCCTGACCTGAAAGCGGCGCTGCGCGAGGGCGATGCGCACGCTATCTCATCGGCCCTGCAGGCCCTGGCGCCCCCGGGCTACGGTCATTCGTTGCGCGCCGTCGCCTCCGCCCTCGCCGACGTCGCGCAGCGCGATGCTGTGCTGGCGCTGGAGCGCCATCGGTTCGCGCCGCCGGGCATCGAGCCCGCCTCACCGGTCGAGGCCCTGCGTGCCGCATTCGCCCGTGGTCCGGTCTGGCGCGCCAGCGACGCTGGGGCCGGTCGCGCCGCCTCGCGCTATCCGCCGCTGTACGGCTGAGCAGATCCGGCGTGCTCCGGTCTGCCGGGAAACCGCGCATGGCTGGTGGTGTAGACTCCGGGCCCTTGTCCGGTTGAGGAATGGTTCATGATCAAGCGTGTAGGGGCATTGCTGGCTGGCTGCCTGGCATCCATGGCAGCGGCCGCGCAGTCGCCCGAACCCGGCATCGACGAGCGCATCAACGCGGCGGTCACGCCGGTCAGCACCGCGATCTCGGACGCGATCTTCTACGCGATCCCGATGCACGGCACCGAGTTTCCGCTGATCGTCGGCTGGCTGGTGCTGGCGGGCATCATCTTCACGCTGTACTTCCGCTTCATCAATTTCCGCGGCTTCACCCACGCCTTCCGCCTGCTGCGCGGCGACTACAACGATCCCAAGGCGCCGGGCGAAGTGACCTACTTCCAGGGGCTTTCCTCGGCGGTATCCGGAACTGTCGGCCTCGGCAATATCGCCGGCGTGGCCGTGGCGATCACCCTCGGTGGCCCGGGCGCGACCTTCTGGATGATCCTCGCGGGCATCCTCGGCATGGCGACCAAGTTCGTCGAGTGCACGCTGGGCACGCAGTACCGGCTGGTGAAGCCGGACGGGACCATCTCCGGTGGCCCGATGTACTACCTCTCGCGCGGCATCGGCGAGCATTACCCCAAGCTGCGTGGCTTCGGCATCGTGCTGGCGACGATCTTCGCCATCTGCACCATGTTCGGCGCGATCGGTGCCGGCGGCATGTTCCAGGCCAACCAGGCCTATGCGCAGATCGCCAGCATTTCCGGCGGATTCTTCGACGACAAGGCCGCGCTGTTCGGGATCATCTACGCGATTCTCGCAGGTGCCGTGCTGATCGGCGGTATCAGCCGCATCGGCCAGGTCACCGCCAAGCTGGTGCCCAGCATGGCGGCTCTGTACATCCTTTCTGCGCTGGTCGTGCTCGCCATGCACGCGGCGGATATTCCCGCGGCCCTCATGACCATCATCGGCGACGCTTTCAACCCCGAGGGCGTAGTCGGCGGCATCGTCGGCACCCTGATCATGGGCTTCCGCCGCGCCGCGTTCTCCAATGAAGCCGGGCTGGGCTCGTCGGCCATCGCCCACTCCACCATCCGCACCCGGGAGCCGGTCAGCGCCGGCATGGTGGCCTTGTTCGAGCCCTTCGTCGATACGGTGATCATCTGCACCATGACCGCCCTGGTCATTGTCATCACCGGTGCCTACATGCAGGGCGAGGGTGTGGAGGGCGTTCGCCTGACCTCGATGGCGTTTGCCTCGGTGATGCCCTGGTTCCCCTACCTGCTGGCCTTCCTGGTCCTGCTGTTCGCCTTCTCGACCACCATCACCTGGGGCTACTACGGGGCCAAGGCGGCGAGCTTCCTCGCTCGCGAATCGAATGCCGTACTCTACGGATTCAAGGCGTTCTATCTGGTCATGGTGGTGGTTGGCTGCACCATGCAGCTCAGCGCCATCGTCGATCTCGCCGACGGCCTGCTGTTCATCATGGCGATCCCCAACCTGATCGGCATGTACCTGCTGGCTCCGGTGGTCAAGCGCGAACTCGCGGCCTACATGGAACGGGTGCGTAACGGAACGACGCGTTAAGAGCCGCCCGGGAGCCCGACGATGAAGCGCAAGATCCCGCTGCATACCCAGATGCTGATTGGCTTCGTCGTCGGCGCCGTGGCCGGCATCCTCGGTAACCTGTTCTTCGGTGGCGCCGGCTGGCTTGAGGCGCTGGTCAACTACGTGGCGCAGCCGATCGGTCAGATCTTCCTGCGCCTGCTGTTCATGCTGGTGGTGCCGCTGGTGTTCTCGGCGCTGGTGCTCGGCGTGGTCGAGATCGGTGACCCGAAGTCGCTCGGCCGGATCGGCGGCAAGACGCTCGGCTACGTGGTGGTGGTGACCGCGCTGGCGGTCACCATCGGCCTGGTGACCGTCAACGTGCTGCAGCCAGGACGCGGCCTGCCGCCCGAGGTCGGTAACGCCATCCTCGCCAGCTCGGCGGAGAATGCCGGGGCCATCGCCGCCAAGCGCGAAGGTGTGTCGGGCATGGATCTGCTGCTCAACATCGTCCCGCGCAACCCGCTGGCTTCAGCGGTCAACGGCGATCTGATCGGAGTGATGTTCTTCGCCCTGATGTTCGGCATCGCCGCGGCGGTGCTGCGCACCGACGGCACCCGGAGCTTCCTGGGGGCCGTGCAGGGCATCTACGACATTTCCCTGCGCCTGATCGACTGGATCATCCTCACCGCGCCCTATGCGGTGGCGGCGCTGTTGTTCGCGATCACCGCCAAGTTGGGCGTCGACGTGCTGGTCCAGCTGGCCCGCTTTGTCGGCACGGCCACGCTGGCGCTCGGCATCCACTTCTTTGTCGTGTTTCCGCTGCTGGTGCGGCTTGTTGGCGGCATGTCGCCGCTGGAGTTCTTCAAGCGCGCCGAGCCGGCGATCCTCACCGCATTCTCGACTTCATCCAGCTCGGCGACGTTGCCGACCACGCTGATGGTCGCCGAGGACCGCCTGGGCGTGCCTCGCCGGGTCGGACGATTCGTCTGCACGCTGGGCGCCACGGCCAACATGAACGGCACTGCGCTGTTCGAGGGCGTGACCGTGCTGTTCCTCGCCCAGTTCTTCGGCGTCGAACTGAGCCTGGTCCAGCAGATCACCGTCCTGCTGCTCTGCATCCTCGGCGGCATCGGCGCGGCCGGCGTTCCTGGCGGCTCGCTGCCGGTGATCGCTATGATCCTCGCCATGTTCGGCATTCCGCCGGAGGGCATCGGCCTGATTCTGGGCGTCGATCGCTTCCTCGACATGTGCCGGACCACGGTCAACGTGACCGGCGACCTGGTCGGTGCGGTGGTGGTCTCGCGGGGCGAGCCGGACGCCGAGGTGCCAACAGTGGAGGCCGCGCAGGGCTGAGTCTGCGCCGCCGTCGCTCAGTCTTCGACCCAGCCGGCGACCATCACCCGCTTGCGGTGGACCAGCTGCTCGTAGCCGTCGTCCGGCACCGGCAGCACCTCGACGCGCGAAAAGCCGATTCGCTGCATGATCCAGACCAGGGCCTCGGTGCTCGGCACCAGGCAGATGCCGGTGGTCGAGGCTTCGGGGCCGTGGGTCTCCCCGGTTTCGTCGATGATGCCGAAGCTGCCCTTGAGCGGGCGCACGAAGCGGTAGCTGCCGTAGTCGACCCAGCCGGTCATGCCCGGCACCACCTGGGTCTCCACCAGGCACAGCCGGCGGCAGTGGGCGCGGGCGGCGCGCAGCGCGCCGACCGGATTCTCCAGGTGATAGATCAGGCCGAAGCAGAGCACGAGGTCGTGCAGGCCCAGCTGCAGGGGCTCCAGCTGATGGACGTCGGCCTGGCGGACCTGCCAGTGGGGCAGGCCGAGCGCGTCGCGGATCAGGCTGGCGTCGGCGACGTGCTCCTCGCGGGCATCGATGCCGGTGACGCGGGAGAAACCCCGCTGGGCGAGATGCGCCGAGAACCAGCCCTGGTGGCAGGCGAGGTCAAGCGCGCTGAGCCCGTCGAGACGATCGTCGAAGGTGCGCGCCAGTTCGGCGTCCAGCATCTGCGTACGGGTGTGGTGGATGGCGTCGAGCACGCCACCATCGTAGGTCGGCGTCTGCCGCCCGGAGGGCAGGCGGAAGGGGTAGAACCAGGTCTTGGCCAGGGCCCGGGATTCGAGGTCGGTCATGGAGGCTGCCTTGCCGCAGGGGGCGCAGAGTGTAACCGGCCCCTACTTCCGGCAGTCACAGGACGTGCGGGGGTGCGTCATGATCCCTGCAAGCCGGCGCCACGCCGGCGCTGTGGAGCCCCCCATGACGACGACGCTTTTCCTGATTGGCCTGATGGCCCTGTTCCTGATCGCCCTGCCGGTGCTGCTGTTCAAGCTGGTCTGTGGCGTGTTCAGCATGATCGGCTGGCTCTTCGGGGCCGTGTTCAGCCTGATCGGCGGAGTCTTCTCCGCGGTCTTCGGGCTGTTCACCGCGCTGGCCGCGATGGTGCTGGTGCTGGCGATCGTGCCGCTGATCCTGGTCGCCGTTGGATTCGGCCTGATGCTGCCGGTCCTTGTGCCCGTGATGCTGGTCGTCGGCCTGGTCTGGCTGATCGCGCGCGCCGCCCGTCCGGCCCCCGCGCCCGCCCAGCTGCCGGCGCCCTAGCAGGGCGCGATAAGTTCTGCCGCGCGGGAACTTTTCCCGCGCGGTAGGGTCGGGGCTCTGACCGGGCGCATTCTGCCCGCCTACCAGGATTCCGACTCCCGATGATTCGCACCCTTGCCCTTGCGGCCCTCGCCGCCCTGACCCTGAATGCGCCCTCCGCCGCCGAAGACGCCGGCGAGGCGAAGGTGAAAGCGGCGATCCAGTCGCTGGTGCCCGGTGCGACCATCGACAGCATCGCCGAGTCGACCCTGCCCAACTTCTACGAGGTGGTGCTCGCCGGGCAGGTGATCTACGTCAGTCGCGACGGCCGCTACCTCATCCAGGGCTCGGTCTACGACGTGCCGGCGCGCACCGACCTGACCGAAAGCGCGCGCGCCAAGCTCCGCGTCGAGGGACTCAAGGAAGCCGGCCCCGAGCGCCGGATCATCTACGGGCCCAAGGATGCCAAGTACCGCCTGACGGTGTTCACCGACATTGACTGCGGCTATTGCCGCCGCATGCACCAGCACATGGACGAGTACAACCGCCTTGGCATCGCCATCGAGTACCTGTTCTTCCCGCGCGCCGGTGTCGGCTCCGAATCCTTCGACAAGGCGGTATCGGTGTGGTGCTCGGACGACCGCGCCAAGGCCCTGACCGATGCCAAGGCAGGCGTGGCGCTCGACAAGAAGCAGTGCAGCAACCCGATCGAGGCCGACTACGCGCTGGGCAACAAGATCGGCGTCAATGGCACGCCCGCCGTCTTCACCTCCCAGGGCGTCCAGATTGGCGGCTACATGGCGCCGGACCAGTTGATCCAGCGCCTCGAGCAGCTGGAGGGCAAGCCCGCCGGCGGCTGAGCCGCGGCCGCGAAGGCGGGCGCATCCGCTAGACTAGCGGGCTCCTCCGCCCGCCCTGTCTCCCGATGATCGTCCTGCTCGGCCGTGAGGCCCTGTCGCGTTTCCGGCTTGACCGCCTGGATGCCCGCCTGACCGCCGCCTCCGGCGCCCCGATGGCGCTGGATTGGGTCCACTGGCTGTACTTCGTCGACGCCGATGCGCTGGATGGCGATGCGCTGGCGCGGCTCTGTCGCATCCTCGACGCCGAGCCGGCCGCCGCGGACCTGGCCCTCGATGCGCTGGTGGTGCCAAGGCTCGGCACTATCTCGCCGTGGTCGAGCAAGGCGACCGAAATCGTGTCCGGCGCCGGACTGGCCGTGCGCCGCGTCGAGCGCGGGCAGGGCTTTCGCTGGACCGCCGCGAGGCCGCTTGGCGAAGACGCCCGCGAGGCGGCCTGCGCAGCGATCCACGACCGGATGACCGAGAGCTGCCTTGGCGGCCTGGACGAGGTGGCTCCGCTGTTCCGCAAGCAGTCCCCCGGCCGGCTGGTGCATGTCTCTCGCAGCGCCTTGCCGCAGGCCAATGACGAGCTGGGCCTTGCCCTCTCGCCCGACGAAGTCGACTACCTGCAGCAGCGCTACGCCGAGCTGGCCCGCGACCCCAGCGACGCCGAGCTGATGATGTTCGCCCAGGCCAACAGCGAGCACTGCCGGCACAAGATCTTCAACGCCCGCTTCCGCCTTGATGGCGAGGACATGCCGCACTCCCTGTTCGGCATGATCCGCCACACCCAGCAGCAGTCCCCGCAGCTGACCCTCAGCGCGTACAAGGACAACGCAGCGGTGGTCGAGGGCTTCCCCTGCGCGGCGTTCGCCGCCGGCGACGATGGCCTGTGGCGCGAGTCCGCTGCGGCGAGTTCGGCGTTCTCGATCAAGGTCGAAACGCACAACCACCCGACCGCCATTGCGCCGTTTCCCGGCGCGGCAACCGGCTCGGGGGGCGAGATCCGCGACGAAGGCGCGGTGGGTCGGGGCGGCAAGCCCAAGGCCGGGCTGACCGGATTCTCCGTCAGCCACCTGCGCATTCCCGGCCACGCCCGGCCCTGGGAAGCGGCACGCCGGCTCAATCCCGGCATGGCCAGCGCGCTGGAGATCATGATCGAGGGCCCGATCGGTGCCGCCGCCTTCAACAACGAGTTTGGTCGGCCGGCCCTGCTCGGCTACTTCCGCAGCTTCGAGCTGGGCGAGCCCGAGGGCGGCGTGGTCCGCGGCTACGACAAGCCGATCATGATCGCTGGCGGTCTGGGCCGGGTCGAGCCGCAACAGGTCGAGAAGCAGCGTCTTTCGCCGGGAGACAAGGTCATCGTGCTGGGTGGCCCGGCCATGCTGATCGGCCTCGGTGGTGGAGCGGCCTCCTCGGTCGGCTCCGGGCAGAGCAGCGCCGAGTTGGACTTCGCCTCGGTGCAGCGTGACAACCCCGAGATGGAGCGTCGCTGCCAGGAAGTCATCGACCGCTGCTGGCAGGCCGGCGAGGCCAATCCTATCGTTTCGATTCACGATGTCGGCGCCGGCGGCCTGTCGAACGCGATTCCCGAGCTGCTTCACGACGCCGGGCGCGGCGGCCTGATCGATCTGCGCAAGATTCCCTGCGACGACGCGGGAATGACGCCGATGCAGATCTGGTGCAACGAATCCCAGGAGCGCTACGTGCTCGGCGTGCACGAATCCGACCTCGAGCGCTTCAGCGCCTGGTGCGAGCGCGAACGCTGCCCGTTCGCGGTGGTCGGCACGGTGACCGAGGTCGAGCACCTGCGCGTCGACGATCCGCTGCTCGGCGAGCCGGTCATCGACCTGCCGATGGACGTGCTGTTCGGCAAGGCGCCGAAGATGGAGCGCGACACCGCCCCGCCGGCACCGACGGCCTGGCCGCGCCCCGAGCTGGCTGCCGACGAGCTCTACGAGGCCGGCCTGCGCGTGATGCAGCACCCGACCGTGGCCGCCAAGAATTTCCTGGTCACCATCGGCGATCGCAGCGTCGGCGGTCTGTGTTCGCGCGACCAGATGGTCGGCCGCTGGCAGCTGCCGCTGGCCGACTGTGCGGTCACCCTGGCCGATTTCCGCGGCCGTGGCGGCGAGGCCATGTCGATGGGCGAGCGGACCCCGCTGGCCCTGCTCGACGCCGCCGCCAGCGCCCGCATGGCGGTCGGCGAGGCCCTGACGAATCTCGCCGCGGCGCCGGTGGCCTCGCTGCGCGAGGTCAAGCTGTCGGCGAACTGGATGGCCGCGGCCGCGCATCCCGGCGAGGACGCCCGGCTGTTCGAAGCGGTGCGCGCGGTCGGCCTCGAGCTGTGCCCGAAGCTCGGCATCGGCATTCCGGTCGGCAAGGATTCGCTGTCGATGCAGTCGCGCTTCCCGCGCGAGGCGGACGACGACGGCCGGATGGTCTCGCCGGTGTCGCTGATCGTCAGCGCTTTTGCCCGCGTCGCCGATGCCGGCAAGACACTGACGCCGGTGCTGCAGCGCGCCGAGGACAGCGAGCTGTGGCTGATCGGGCTCGGGGGAGGCCGCAAGCGGCTGGGGGGATCGATTCTTGCCCAGTGCTACTCCAGCTTCGGCGGGCCGCCTCCGGATCTCGACGATCCGCAGCGCCTGCGCAGCTTCTTCGAACTGGTCCAGGCGGCCCGCGAGGCCGACCTGGTCCTGGCCTATCACGACCGCAGCGACGGTGGCGCCTTCGCCACCTTGTGCGAGATGGCCTTCGCCGGCCATGCCGGTGTCGACATCCAGCTCGACGGTTGGGGCGACGATCCGTTCCGCGCCCTGTTCAACGAGGAGCTCGGTGCCGTGGTCCAGGTGCGCTGCGAGGACCGCGCCGCCTTTGCCGACCTCGTCGACCGCCACGGACTGACCGACTGCGCCCAGCGCATCGGTCGGCCCAGCACGGCGCCGCGGGTTCGCGTTGGCATCGCCGGGCGGACGCTGGCCGAGTGGTCGTGGAACGACCTGTTCAGCGCGTGGTGGGAGGTGTCGCACGCCATCGCCCGGCTGCGCGACAACCCGCTCTGCGCAGACAGCGAGCGCGAGTGGCGCAGCGAGTTCGATGACCCGGGCCTGGTGCCCGCGCTGGGCTTCGATCCGGACGAGGATATCGCCGCGCCCTTCATCTCCCGCGGCGAGCGCCCGCGCATCGCGATCCTTCGCGAGCAGGGCGTCAATGGCCAGGTCGAGATGGCTGCCGCCTTCACCCAGGCCGGCTTCGATGCGGTCGATGTCACCATGACCGACCTGATCAATGGCCGGAGGCAACTGGCCGAGTTCCGCGGCCTCGCCGCCTGCGGCGGCTTCTCCTACGGCGACGTGCTGGGCGCCGGGCGCGGCTGGGCGACCTCGATCCTGGAGCGTGCTGCGCTGCGCGACCAGTTCGCGGCCTTCTTTGCCCGCCAGGACAGCTTCGCCCTCGGTGTCTGCAACGGCTGCCAGATGCTTTCACAGCTTCGCGAGCTGATTCCCGGTGCGGCGCACTGGCCGCGCTTCCAGCGCAACCTCAGCGAGCAATACGAGGCCCGCCTGTCGCTGGTCGAGGTCATCGAGTCGCCGTCGATCCTGCTGCGCGGCATGGACGGCTCGCGCATTCCCGTCGTGGTCGCGCATGGCGAGGGCCGCGCGGAGTTCGATTCCTCGCTGGACGAGACTGCTGCGCGGGCCGCGCTGCGCTTCGTCGATGCGTTAGGCGAGCCGGCCTCCAGCTATCCGCAGAATCCCAACGGCTCGCCCGGTGGCCTGACAGGCTTCGCCAGCGAGGACGGGCGCGTGACGATCATGATGCCGCACCCCGAGCGGGTCTTCCGCACCCTGCAGATGAGCTGGGCGCCCTCCGAGTGGGGCGAGTATTCGCCCTGGATGCGCATGTTCCGCAACGCGCGGGTGTGGTGCCGATGAGGGTCTCTCCGCTGCGCCAGTTCGTCCTCGCGGCGGCGCTGTGGCTGCCGATGGCCTTCTTTCTATGGGCCGTGCTGTCCAGCGCGGTGGTCTGGCCGGTGGCCCGCGTCGCCGACCTGGTCCTGCCGGCCTGGCTGCCCCATGTGGTCTCGGGCATCGAGCAGAGCGGCGCCCAGCTCGAGGTGGTCACCCGCCTGCAGACTGCCACCGATCCCCAGGGGCGTGTCGGCTTGCTGGTGCTGAACATGAATCCGTTGATCTACGCCTGGTGCATCGCCCTGTTCACGGGTCTGGTGATGGCGACCCCGCTCGCCGCCCGCCAGCGTGCCCTGCAGCTCGCCGTCGGGTTTTTCGTGCTCTGGCTGACCACAAGTTGGGGCGCGGTCTTCGATGCGCTCAAGCTGCTGGCCTTCGACGCCGGTCCACTGGGCGCGGCGGCGGTGAGTCGGGCCGGACTGTCGGTGGACGCCATCGCCCTGGGCTACCAGTTCGGCTACCTGATCCTGCCGGCAGTGACCCCGATCGCCCTGTGGGTGGTGCTCAACCGCCGCTTCCTCGAGCAGCTGGTCGGTTGGGCCGGGGAACCAGCGGGCGCCGATGGCGGTCCACCCCCGGCGATGGATACCGACGCCACCAAGGACAAGCCATGAGCGCGCTGACCCAGACGCCGGCCGAAGCGCCCGGCGAGGCCGCCGGACAGCTCGAGCTGGAAGAGCGGATCAGCGAGCAGCTGCTCGCCCGCGGCCGGCTGAAGGAGGCCGATCTCGGCCGCGCCCGGCGATTGCTGGAGGAGTCGGGTGGCTCGCTGATTTCGCTGATCACCCGGATCGGCCTTGCCTCGGAGCGCGACGTCGCCGAGGCCAGCGCCGAGGTGCTCGGCATGCCGCTGCTCTCATCCAAGGATTTTCCTGAGCAGGCCCCGCCCAACGTGCAGCTCTCGCAGCGCTTCCTGAAGCAGATGCACGTTTGCCCCGTGGCTGAGGCGGATGACCGCATCGACCTGCTGGTCGCCGATCCGCAGGATCCCTATCCGGCGCAGGCGGTGGCGATGGCGACCGGTCGGCCGGTGCGCTGCCTGATCGGCATCCGCTCCGAGGTTGACGACCTGATCGAGCGCCTTTACGGCGCCGGCAAGTCGGCCATGGGCACCATCGTCGAGAATCTGTCGGAAGGCGAAGGCCGCGGCGAGGACGATATCGAGCACCTTCGCGACCTCGCCTCCGAGGCGCCGGTGATCCGCCTGGTCAACCTGGTCATCCAGCGCGCCGTCGAGGCGCGGGCCTCGGACATCCACATCGAGCCCTTCGAGAACCGGCTCAAGGTGCGTTACCGCATCGACGGCGTGCTGCAGGAAGTGGAGTCGCCGCCGGCGGGTTCCACCGCCGCGGTGATCTCGCGCGTCAAGATCATGGCCAAGCTCAATATTGCCGAGCGCCGACTGCCGCAGGATGGCCGCATCATGCTGCGGGTGCAGGGCAAGGAGCTCGACCTGCGCGTGTCCACCGTGCCGACCTCGCACGGTGAGTCGGTGGTGATGCGTATCCTCGATCGCGAATCGGTGGTTTTCGATTTCCACACCCTCGGTTTCACCGACGAATTCCTGCACAAGTTCATTCATGTGCTGGAGCAGCCGCACGGGATCCTGCTGGTCACCGGACCGACCGGCTCGGGCAAGACGACGACGCTCTACACCGCGCTGTCAAAGATCAACACGCCGGACGTCAAGATCATCACCGTCGAGGACCCGGTCGAGTACCAGATCGAGGGCATCAACCAGATCCAGGCCAAGCCGCAGATCGGCCTCGACTTCGCCCATGCCCTGCGTTCGATCGTCCGCCAGGACCCGGACGTGATCATGATCGGCGAAATGCGCGACCTGGAAACCTGCCGCATCGCCATCCAGTCGGCGCTCACCGGACATCTGGTGCTGTCCACGCTGCACACCAACAGCGCGTCCGGCGGCATCACCCGTCTGCTCGACATGGGCGTCGAGGACTACCTGCTGACCTCGACCATCAACGGCATCCTCGCCCAGCGTCTGGTGCGCCGCCTTGAGCCGACCCATCGCGAAGCCTATCCGGCGATGCCCGAGGTGATCGAGGAGTTCGGTCTGCGCCGCTTCACCCAGGACGAGCCGGTCACCCTCTACCGGCCGGTGGCCTCGCCGCTGACTTCGACCGGCTACCTCGGCCGGACCACGATCATGGAATTCCTGACCATGAGCGATCCGATCCGGCGGCTGGTGATGAAGCACGCCGACACCGGCGTGATCGAGGCCGAGGCCAAGGTGCAGGGCATGCGCACCATGTACGAGGACGGCCTGGTCAAGGCGCTCGCCGGCACCACCACCATCGAGGAGGTGCTGCGTGTCACGCAGGAAGGCTAGTTCCGTGATTCGTGATTCGTCATTCGTGATTCGTAGAAGCCCGGCTGCGCCGGTCATTGATTCGCGTGTGGTGCCTGGTGGATTGGTCGATCCCGTCGCCGGCCGGAGAGGCGCCTTCGCTGTTGCGAATCACGAATCACAAATCACGAATCACGGCTTCTGAATGCCCCTCTTCCGCTACAAGGCCTTCACCCCCGCGGGCGACGCCATCGATGGTGCGATGGAGGCGTCGAGCGCGGAGGAGGTGATCGCCAGGATCCAGGACGCCGGCAACCTTCCGGTCGAGGCGAAGCCTGCCGATGCGGTGGGCGGGGGCGGATTCCTCGGCCTGTTCCGCAAGCGCGATGCGCTGAGCGCGGATCAGGTCCTTCAGTTCACCCAGCAGCTGGCTACCCTGCTCGGGGCCGGCCAGCCGCTGGACCGGGCATTGCAGATCCTGCTCGACCTGCCGGAGTCGGAGGCCGCGCGCAAGGTGATCGAGCGCATTCGCGAAACCGTGCGCGGTGGCGCGCCGCTCTCGGCCGGGCTCGAGCAGCAGCACGGCATGTTCTCCAAGCTCTACATCAACATGGTGAGGGCCGGCGAGGTCGGCGGCTCGCTGCACGACACCTTGAGGCGCCTCGCCGACTACCTCGAGCGCAGCAAGGCGCTCAAGGAGAGCGTGATCAATGCGCTGATCTACCCGGTCATCCTGGTACTGATGGTGCTCGGATCGCTGGCCCTGCTGCTCGGCTACGTGGTGCCGCAGTTCATGCCGCTGTTCCAGGACATGGGCGCCGAGCTGCCCCTGCTGACCCAGATCGTGCTCTGGGTGGGCGATGCGCTGAATGCCGGCTGGTGGATGATCCTCGGGATCTTCGTGCTGTTGCTGGTGGTGCTGCGCCGGCAGTTGAACGATCCGCAGCGCAGGGCCCAGATCGATGCCTGGCTGCTTCAGCGCGGCAGGATCGGTGACCTCGTTGCCAAGATCGAGACCGCGCGCCTTGCGCGCACGCTCGGCACCCTGCTGCACAACGGTGTGCCGCTGCTGGCCTCGCTGTCGATCGCACGCAACGTCATGGGGAACTTGGCCCTGGTCGAGGCGGTCGATGAATCGGCCGAGGCGGTCAAGACCGGCTCGGGGCTTGCGCTATCCTTGGCCCGCAGCAAGCGCTTCCCGCGCCTGGCCCTGCAGATGGTGCAGGTCGGCGAAGAGTCCGGCGAACTGGACACCATGCTGCTCAAGGTGGCAGACACCTTCGACATCGAAGTCCGCAATACGCTGGACCGGCTGCTGGCGGCCCTGGTGCCGCTGCTCACCATCGTCATGGCGGGCGTGATCGCGATGATCGTGCTGGCCATCCTGCTTCCCATTCTCGATCTCAGCACCGTGGTTGGATGACGACATGAACCGAATTTCCCTGAAACCGTCCCGGTCCGGCCTGCGCCAGGCGGGCTTCACCCTCATCGAGATCCTGATCGTGGTCGGCATCATCGCGATCATCGGCGGCATCGTCGCCAACCGGATCTTCGGCGGCCAGGACCGTGCCAAGTGGCAGTTGGCCAAGTCGCAGGTGCAGACGCTCGCGGCCAAGATCGAGTCCTATGAACTGGACAACGGCGGTCCGCCCAACCAGCTCCAGGATCTGGTCACCCAGCCCAGCGGTGCCGGCAGCTGGCTCGGCCCATATGCCAAGGAGGCCGAGCTGAAGGACCCATGGGGCAAGCCCTTCGAGTACCGCGTCCCCGGTCAGAACGCCAAGTTCGACCTGGTGAGTCTCGGCGCCGACGGCCGCCCCGGCGGCGACAGCTGGAACCGCGACATCTCCAACGCGGACTGAGGCCGATGGGCGCGCGCGTCCGCACGGCGCGGCGGGCGACGCGCGGGTTCACCCTGATCGAGATCATCGTCGTGGTGGCGCTGATCGCGGTGCTTACCGCGATCATTGCCTCGGTGATCAGCGGCGGCCTCGGCAGCTCGCGGGTGCGCGCCGCCTCCAAGGATCTGGTCGCCGCCCTGCGCTCGACCCGGGCGATGGCGGTGGTCGAGCGAGAATCGCAGGTGCTGGTGCTGGACGTCGAACGCCGCGCCTACAAGGCCCCGGGGCGGGACTGGGTCGAGCTGCCTGAGGACATGGAAATGTCGATGCTCACCGCGGCCGAGGAGCAGCTCGACGAAGGGCAGGGCCAGATCCGGTTCTTCCCCGATGGGTCCTCGACCGGTGGCAATATCGAGCTGATCCGGGGTGAGGCGGTCTGGCGCATCGAGATTGGCTGGCTCACCGGGGAGGTACGCATGAACCCCGAGGCCAACCGCTGAACTCGCTGCCGCATCGCCGGTCCCAGACTCCGCCATGAGCCTTTCCCCTCGCCCCGCCAGCCCGCTTCGCCCCCCTGCGCCCCGCGGCCGAAGGCAGCGCGGCTTCACCCTGCTCGAGGTGGTCGCGGCCTTTGCCATCCTGGCGCTGGGGCTGGGCCTTGCCATGCGCGCGGCCACTGGTGCCATGCAGCAGAGCCGGCAGGCGGCCGAGCATACCCGCGCCGCACTTCATGCACGCTCGATCCTCGACACGCTCGGCGTCGGCGAGCCGCTGGAGGAGGGCGTCTATGAAGGTGAGTTCGCCGACGGCTATCGCTGGGTGGCCGAGGTCGGGCCGCACGAGCTGGCCGCGGAGGAGCTTCCGGTCGGCTTCGACCCCCAGCTGGGCGCGGTACGCCTGCTGCGCATCGACCTGGTGGTGGAGTGGGAGCGCGGGCAGCAGACCGCCCAGGCCCGCTTCGCCAGCCTTCGCGCCATGCTTCCGGAGCGCCCATGAGCCCGGCGCCGCATCGCCAGCATGGCTTCACCCTGCTCGAGATCCTGCTCAGCGTGGCCCTGCTGTCGCTGGTCATTGCCCTGGCCTACGGGAGCATCCGCGTGGCGGTCCAGGCCAGCCGCAGCGGCGAGGCGCTGATCGAGCGCACGGAAGAGGCGCGCACCACCCAGCAGTTCCTGCGCCGCCAGCTGAGCCAGATGCTGCCGACCCCCTACGAGCGCCTGGAGGACTCCGGCGAAGAGACCCGTTTCGAGGGCTCGGCGGACTTCATCCGCTTCGTTGCGCCGATGCCCGGCTACCTCTCGCGCGGCGGCGCCCATGTCCAGGAGCTGGCGCTCGTGCGGGTGCGCGACGGCTACCAGCTTGAGTTCCGCCACGCCCAGCTCAACGGCTTCGACCCGGTCCTCGGCTTCGATCCCGAGCAGGAGCCGGTGGTGCTGATCGACGGCATCAGCGATGCCGCCTTCTCGTTCCGTCGCGTCGAGCCCGAGGGCGGGCTGTCCGGGTGGATGGCCGAATGGGACGAACCGCAGTCGCTGCCGCTGATGCTGCGCCTCGAGATCGAGTTCGACAGCGCCGATCAGCGCAGCTGGCCGGAATTCGAGGTCGCGAGCCTGGCCGCCTCGGCCGGGCTGGGGCTGGGCATGGGTTCCGGGCAACTGGGTCGCGGCGGCTCGATGCGGCGTCCTCCCCGACCGCGTGACAGCCAATGATCGCGACCCAGCGCGGCGCCGCGTTCCTGATCGTGATGTGGTTGCTGGCCCTGCTGGCGATCATCCTCGGCGCATTCGCCCTGCTGGCCCGCAGCGAGCGGCTGCAGGCCCGCCATCTGTATGACACCACCCAGGCCCGCTATGCGGCCGAGGCCGGCGTGCACCGCGCGGTGTTCGCCATGGCGATTCCTGACCCTACCCAGCGCTGGGTGCCCGACGGCCGGCCGTACACGATAGAGTTCGGCGGCGCACAGATCGAGGTCGAGGTCACCGACGAGACCGGCAAGATCGACCTCAACTCGGTCGACGTCACCGTGCTCTCGCAGTTCCTGATGGGCTTCGAGCTGCCGCTCGACGAGGCCAACGCGCTGGCGGCGGCGATCATCGACTGGCGCGATCCCGACGATCTGGTCACCCTGAACGGCGCCGAGATCGAGGAGTACGAGGCGGCCGGACTCGACTACGGCCCGCGCAATGCGCCCTTCGAGCTGATCGCCGAGGTCCAGCAGGTGCTGGGAATGAACTATGCGCTCTTCGAGCAGGTCGCACCGTACCTCACGATCTACTCGGGTCTTGCCATGCCCAATCCTTCCTTTGCCGCCGCCCCCGTCCTGCAGGCCCTTCCGGGCATGGACCCGGCGCTGGCCGAGCAGGCGCTGGCCGCGCGATTCGGTTTCGATCCGGTCCTTGGCGGCGATCCCGTGGCGATGCCGGACGGCACGCCCCTCGTGGTCACTGCCGGCAGCGGCACGTATAGTATTAGGTCGCGCGCCCGCCTCCCGAACGGTGCCTGGACCGAACTGGACACCGCGGTCCGGCTTGGGGGCGTGCCGATTTCCGGGCTTGCCTTCTCCGTCCTCCGCTGGCAGGACGGCGCCCAGCCGTAGAGATCCCACCTTGACGACGCTTCCCTTCGCCGACGCGCTGACGCCGATGCTGGGCCGCCTGAGGGCGCGCTACCAGCAGTCCCGCCTGCCCGGTTTTCTCGACTGGTGGTTCGGCGAGCTGCGCGGTCTGCTGCCGCAGCGCTGGCAGGCCTATCTCCGGGTCCAGCAGACCCAGCTCCTGCTGCGCCGCATCGGCGATGTGCTCCACCTGGAGGCCGCTGAAGGCGGTTCCACGGAGACGCTGGGCCAGATCCACGCGGAGTCGCCGCCCGGCGAACTGCAGCTGAGCGAGCAGGTTGGCGCCGAGGCCGCACGGGCCCCGCGCATCCTGCTGCTCCCCGCCGACGCGGTCCTGGTCCGGCGGCTGTCCTTTCCGGCCGCCGCGGCAGGCAATGTCCGCTCGCTGGTCGGATTCGAGATCGATCGGCAGACGCCATTCCGCGCCGATCAGGTCGAGTACGACTGTCGGTTGCTGCCGGCCGAGAAGGGAGCCCGTCAGGTATCGGTGGAGCTGGCCGTAGTGACCCGCGAGCGCCTGGCGTCTGAGCTGGCGGGCCTGGGCGAGCTCGCCCAGCGGCTCGACGCCGTCGACGTCGCCCGCGAGGGCGGGCGGGCGGGGTTCAACCTGCTGCCCCCGGCCCAGCGGCGCCCGCACGACCATCGCCCCATGCTGATCAACCTGGCTCTCGTCGCCTTCAGTGCCAGCCTGCTGCTGCTGGCCATGGGCCAGCTGGTCGAGAACCGCCGCGAGGCCGTGGCCCAGGTCGAGGCCGAGGTCGAGGCGAGGCGGGTCGAGGCGCGGAGGACCGCCCAACTGCGCAAGACCCTGGAGGAGGCGGCCACCGCGGCCAATTTCCTCGCCGAACACAAGGCTCAGCGTCCGACCACCATCAGCCTGCTGCGCGACCTGACCGACATCCTGCCTGACGACACTTTCCTGGAACGGCTGACCATCACCGGTGCCGACCTCAGCCTGACCGTGCAAAGCGGCTCGGCCGCCAAGCTGATCGGCTTGTTCCAGACCTCGGGGCAGTTCGCCGACCCGACCTTGCTCGGCGCCGTGCAGCCCGACTCGCGCACCGGCAAGGACCGCGCGACGCTGACGGTCAAGGCGATCGACGGCGGGGAGGGCGGGTCATGAGTGGCTTTCGCGGAAATCGCCGGGCCAGCCGGGTGGCTGCGGTCTCCCTGCTCGCCCTCATCCTGCTGCTGGGCTACTTCCTCGGCGTGCACTGGTGGTTCACCGCCCCCTTCCTGGAGGCCCGCGCAGCGCTGATCGAGGCGCGCGACCAGGAACTGCAGCTGCGCACCGTGGCACAGCTGCGCGAGGAACTGCAGCGCGAGCTGGAGGAAGTGCGGCGCTTCGAAGCCAGCAACCCGGAGTTTCTGCCGGAAGCCAACTTCGATCTCGCGGCATCGGCGATCATCCAGCGTCTGCAGGCGTTGGTGGACGAGCAGGGGGCGGGCCAGGAATGCACCCTCATCAGCCGCTCGCCGTTCCGATCCTCGATCGAGGAGCCGTTCCAGCGGGTCACCATCAAGGTGCGGATCCGCTGTTCGCTCGACCACCTCGCCCCGGTGGTCCACGGCCTTGAGGCCGGGAGTCCACGGCTGTTCATCAACGAGTTTTCGGTGATCAACCGCGCCGGAATCTACTCGCGTCGACCGCAGGCCCAGACCCAGGGGCTGATCGATGCAAACTTCGATGTCTATGGCTTCCTTCGAACGGCACCTGCCAGGGAGGGCGCATGAGCGCGGCCAATCATCCATTGCTCCGCGTGGTTCTCGCCGTCTTCGGCGTCTGGTCGGGCGCCGTGCTGGTCGCGGTCGAGGGCGGCCTCGGAGGGCGCTGGTCGCTGCACCCCGATGCGCCGGTCGATCCGGATCAGATCCCCGAGGTGAGCCTGGTCAGTGGCGCCGGTGGCGTGGAGGGGTTCGATGCCTACGCCTCGATCGTCCAGCGACCGCTGTTCAGCGAGGATCGCCGGCCGCTGCCGGCTGATGCCTCCCAGGGCGAGGAGGCCCCGGCGCCGACCGATGTGCCGCTGAACGTGATCGTCACCAGCATCATCATCACCGCCGACCGGCGGATCGCCATCGTCACCGACCCGGATTCCAAGCGCAGTCAGTCGGTCAGCGTGGGGGCCGCGCTGGAGGGCGACCTGTCGAGCTGGAAGCTGAAGGAACTGGAGCCGCGCCGCGCGGTCTTCGAAGGCCCCTCGGGCACCAGCACGATGGATCTGCGCGTGTTCGATGGCCAGGGCGGAGAGCCGCCGACCCCGATCGTGCAGTCCGCGCCGGCGCCGGCGCCGACCCCGGCATCGCCGGGCGGCGAGGAGGGCGGTGGTGAGAAGTCCGAGACCCCGGGTCGACCCGAGGGCGCCGTAGTGGTCGAGGCCGACAGCCCCGAGGCGCGGGCGGAGCAGATCCGCCGGCGCATCGAGGAGCGGCGCCGTCAGATGCGAGAAGAGGCCGAGCGGGCCCATGCCGAGCGCGGCCAATGAAGGAGAATTTGGTGAATCATCGTGTCCTTGTGTCCACCGCGCTGGCCCTGTTGCTGGCCGCCTGCCAGTCGGCGCCGCCGAAACAGGCCGACCCGTTCAGCGGGGAGAGCTATCTGTCCCGTGCAGAGCAGCGCAGCAGCGCCGCCGAGGGCCAAGGCATGGCCGAGGCGCTGGGCGGCGAAGCGGCCCAGCCCGCCTCGGCGGATGACGAGCGGCCGATCGAGTCGAAAGCCCCGGGAAGCGGCAGCTTCATCAACCAGCAGGCCGCCGCACGGGTGCCGCCGCCGGCCGGAAACGTCGGCGAGGTGACCTTCAACTTCGAGGGTGAATCCCTGCATGCGGTGGTCAAGACGATTCTTGGCGAGATCCTCCAGCAGAACTACGTGATCGCACCCGGCGTGTCCGGCACGGTGACCTTCTCCACCGCCAAGCCGCTGCGCGGCGACCAGGCGCTGTCGATCCTCGAGATGCTGCTGCGCTGGAACAACGCGACCCTGGTCTGGCAGGACGGCCGCTACACCATCCTGCCGATCGCCCAGGCCCTGCCCGGCAACCTCACCCCTCGCACCGGCTCGGCGTCGACTGCGCGTGGCTACGAGGTTCGCGCCGTGCCCCTGCAATACATCTCCGCGCTGGAGATGGAGAAGGTGCTCAAGCCCTACGCCAAGCCCGAGGCGATCGTGAACATCGATCCGGCGCGCAACATGATCGTGCTGGGTGGCACCCGGGAAGAGCTGCAGAACTACCTGCAGACGGTCGAGATCTTTGACGTCGACTGGCTGGCCGGCATGTCGGTCGGCATGTACTCGCTGCAGCAGACCGAGGCGGCCAAGGTGGTCACCGAGCTGGAGAAGATCTTCGGCGAGGGCGGACAGACGCCGATCTCCGGCATGTTCCGCTTCATTCCGCTCGAAGGCGTCAACGGAGTGATGGTGATCACCCCGCAGCCGAAGTACCTGGCCACCATCGAGGAGTGGCTGCAGCGCTTCGACCTCGGCTCCGGAGAGGCCGGGCAGCGGCTGTATGTGTATGACGTCAAGAACGTCAAGGCGGTTGATCTGGCCGACACCCTCAACGAGGTTTTCGGATCGGGCGGCGGCTCGCGCAGCGGTCGCAGCTCGGGCGGTGTCGCGCCGGGCCTGCAGCCGGTCCGCATCGGCAGCGCCGGTTCGCGCAATGCCGGTCAGCCGATCCGCGGCGGCGACGCCAAGCAGGACGGCGGCGGTGGGGCTGGCGCGGGCGCCGGCGGAGGCGATGACTCGGGCGGCGGGCGCAGCTCGGCAGGCAGCCTTTCGATCGGTGGCTCCGAGGATGTCCGCATTTCCGCGGTGGAAGAGGGCAACGCCCTGCTCGTCCGCGCCACGGCTGCGCAGTGGGAGTCGATCCGCCGGGTGATCGAGCGGATGGATGCGGTGCCGCTGCAGGTCGCCATCGAGGCGCAGATCATTTCGGTCTCGCTGACCGATGAGCTGCAGTACGGCGTGCGCTGGTTCTTCGAGAATGCGATCACCGACCAGCTGTTCGGTGAAGGCGCTCGGGATCTCGCCGCGAACCGCCGCATCTGGGGCGACCTCGCCGGCTCCATCTCCAATGGTTCCACTTCCTGGACCCTGGTGGGCCCGAATATCGGCGCCCTGGTGAACATCGTCGACAAGCTGACCGATGTCCGAGTGCTGTCGGCCCCCTCCCTGGTGGTGCTGAACAACAAGGCCGCGTCGATCAACTCCGGTACGCAGATCCCGGTGACCACCACCTCGATCAACCTTGGCACCGGGGGCACCAATACCCCGATCGCCAGCACCCAGTACGTGCAGACCGGCATCACCCTCAATGTGACCCCGCGGGTGAATCCGGGCGGCCTGGTTTTCCTGGAGATCGACCAGGAAGACAGCTCGGCCGGCGCGATCCCCGAGGGGGGTGGCAACCCGCCGATCTCGCAGTCGACGATCCAGACCGAGATCGCCGTGCAGAGCGGGGAAACCGTGCTGCTCGGCGGCCTGATCAAGCAGACCGACTCCAAGGGGTCCAGCGGCTTCCCGGGCCTCAGCCGGATTCCCCTGGTGGGCGGCCTGTTCGGCAACCAGTCGCGCAATGTGGCCCGCCAGGAACTGCTGGTCCTGATCACCCCGAAGGTCATCGCCGGGCCCCAGGACACCCGCGCCATCACCGACGAGTACAAGAAGCAGTTCCGTGCGCTGACTCCGCTGCGCCGTCTGCTGCCCACCGACGATGCGTCGACGCAATAACGCCACGCCTCGCCCGATTCTTAGAAGGAAGACACCCAGATGACCCGTACCGTGCATTTCACCCTGCTCGCCACCGTCCTTCTCCTGCTGACCGCCTGCGCCGGCGGCGTGCGCAAGGCGGCTACGCCCGAGGAGCTGATCGCCGACCGCGCGGCCAAGCGATGGGAGGCGGTCCTTGCCGGTGACTGGTCCAAGGCCTACACCTACTTCACCCCCGGCTACCGGAAGGTCGTGGACGCCAAGTCCTACGAAGCCTCCGCCCTGGCCCGCAATGTGAAGTGGACCGGCGCGCGGGTCACCGAGGTCCGCTGCGATGCGGAGCTGCCGGACCGCTGCGTGGCCTTTGTCTCCGTCGACTACCAGATCATCGGTGGTGTCCGCGGCGTTCCGGAGCTTGCCTCCACCCAGCTGCTTCGTGAAAGCTGGTTGAAGGAAGACGGGAATTGGTACCATCTTCCCCGTCGGGCGGGCCGCTAGGAGGGGGGTTGCACCCCACCCGAACGGACCGCTTGCTTAACGCGCAAACCATGCGCTACCCTACGGCGGCTGTTGCCATCGTCAGAGGAACCTCAAATCGGGTTTCACCGATGCCCAACGTCGTTGCACAGCAGCAGAGCCCTGTTTCCATATCCATGGAGTGTTGAGATGAAGAAGAACGCACTGACGACGGCCGTCGTCGCTGGCGTCGCTGGCGTTGCCGGTCTCGCCAACGTGGCGACCGCGGTCAACCTGAATCCGGATGGTCTCGGTCAGGTCCTGATCTACCCGTACTACACCGTTAACGAAGGTCAGGCCTCCCTGATCTCCATCGTTAACACCACCAACCAGGCCAAGGCTGTCAAGGTCCGCTTCGTCGAGTCGCTGAACTCGGCCGAAGTCCTCGACTTCAACCTGTACCTGTCCCGCTTCGACGTCTGGACTGCGGCCCTGACGCAGGACACCAACGGCACCCCCGTGCTGACCACCGCTGACCGTTCGTGCACCGTGCCGGACGTGTTCGCCAACCAGCCGGTTGCTTTCCGTCCGTTCGAGTTCCAGGAAAACAACTTCGACATCGTCGGCCTGATCGACGCCGTTCGCGTGGGTGGCTCCGGCGGTTCGCTGGTCCCGCTGTCCCCGGAAGAGCGCATGTCGCAGGGCTACCTCGAAGTGATCGAGATGGGCGTCCTGTTTGACGAAGGCACCGCCTCCTCCTCGTTCCGTCCGGCCACCTGGGCGACCCACGGTTCGTCGGGCGTTCCGTCGAACTGCGCCGGCCTCGTGTCCGCGTGGGATTCCGGTGGCGTGTGGCAGTCGATCGATCCGAACAACCAGACCGGTCCGCGCGGCGTGAACTCGCCGACCGGCGGCCTGTTCGGCTCGGGCGTCATCGTCGACGTCGACTTCGGTCGCGCGCTGACCTACAACGCCACCGCCATCGACGGCTTCTGGCGCAACACCGGCCTGGCCGTGAACACCGCCACCACCGGTGGTGAGGCTGACCTGCACTTCCGTCCGGGCAGCACCTTCCCGAGCCTCGAGTTCGCTCGTACCGAAGCTGACGACTCCGCCACCGCGAACATCTTCGCGAATGGTTCGGTCGTCTCGCTGAACTACACCGCCGGCCTGAACGCTGTCTCGGCCGTGCTGATGTCGGAAGGCATCTTCAACGAGTTCAACATCGAGCAGGGTTTCCTGGGCGCTTCGGAGTGGGTGGTCACCTTCCCGACCAAGCGCGCTCACACCTACCAGGCGGCTGCTGCTGCCGGCGAGGCCCAGCGTCCGTTCACCGACGCCGCCGACTCGGAAGCCTCCAGCTCGCTGCGTGACGGCCTGCTGTTCGACACCTACGGCATCTGCGAGACCATCAACACCCTGTTCTTCGATCGCGAAGAGCGGACCCGCGCTCCGGTGGGTTCGGACTTCTCGCCGCCGCGCCCGGGCCAGGCCCGTGACGCGCTGTGCTGGGAAGCCAACGTTGTTGCGTTCAACCAGACCGTCACCGCTGACGCTCCGACCGCTGTCCTCGGCACCGCTGGCAAGCAGGGCGCCCAGGGCATCACCGTCGGCACCTTCAGCGCTGGCTGGGTCCGTATGGACTTCAATGCTGCCTCGCGCAACCCGACCTCCGGCCTGTACGACTCGTACTCGAACTTCCTGGTGTCGAACCCGAATGCCACCACCAACCGTCGCACCGCTCTGGTCGGCCTCCCGGTGCTGGGCTTCTGGGCTGCTGACTACCAGAACACCGCGGCTGCCGCGGGCGTTCGTGCGAACTACAGCCAGCTGCACGACCACCGCTACTTCCGTAACGGCTTCCAGCTCCCGGCTGGCACGACTGGTCCGGCCTACAACGCTCCGCTGTCGGTCGTTGTCGGTGGTGCCCGTCTGATCGGCGCCGACGGTAGCTGCCCGCAGGGCCAGACCTGCTCCTGATCAGCCCACCGATCAGACAGTAGTCTGTAAATAGCAGATGAAAGGGGGCGGGACCGACGAGGTCCCGCCCCTCTTCATTTGGTAAAGTGTTGAAGGTGGCACCAGTTCCGGTGCCGGTTGTGGAGAAGTAATGAAACTGCAGACGCTTTTCGGGGCGATGATTGCCACCAGTTGCCTCGCCGGCTTCAATGTCATGGCGCAGGACAGCCGCACTATCACCTTTACCAACTTCGGAACTTCGGGTAAGACCGTCGAGCTGGAGCCCGGCTCCACCGTGCAGTGGCAGTCGAATGGCGACATCGAAGTGCGCTGCAAGGCGCCCTGCTCCGAACTGAGCAGCGGCGGCGCCGGCGGCAGCGCCCCGCCCACTTCGGTGGTATTGAGCGCCTCGCCGGCTTCGCCCGCATCCATTTCTCACCGCGCCGCCTATTCCCTGACCTGGAACAGTGCAGGCGCCGATGTCTGCATCGGCGCAGAGTCGACCCTGGGCGGGGTCGCGACCAGCATCGCGAACTGGACCAACCAGATCTTTCCCGCAACCCGCAGTACCCCGCTGTCGCTGATTCTTGACGGCCCGGCTGTCGGGACCGCCACTCCCAATTCCTATGCGTTCCGGCTGCGCTGCTACGGCACCGGCGGATCGCTGCTCAGCAACCAGGTCACCGTCGATGTGGCCGCCCAGACCGGTGGCGGCGGTGGAACGCCTGGTGCTGATTACTGCGGTGAGCTCTACGGCGCCAATCCGCCCTCCAGCACCCCGTTCAATCTCACCAGGGTCGAGGCTGGCTATAACGACATCTGGCCGGGCGTGAACCCCGGACAGAGCGCGCCGCTGGTGGTGCTACCCGGCGGAGCAGCCGGCGGCATCATGTCGCCAAGCACCGGACGCTACCTGGCGATCCGTTTCGTCATGCCGCAGACGGAAGTCCAGGCCGACCAGCAGATGCGCATCACCACGCAGCTGCCCCAGGCCCAGGGGGTCAGCGCAGGCGCCATCAGCATGACCTTCAGCCCCTGCCCGGGTGACTTCCGCCCGCGTACAACCAACTCCGATCCGGATCCGTACCTGCGCCCGCAGTGCGGCACCTTCGGTACGGGCTTTGCGCTCAATGCCTCGTCGAACAGCGGCCTGTCCGGCTGTCCGGCACCGGTGGGCAAGACCATGTACCTGAACATCGCCATCTACGACATGTTCAAGCCGTCCCTCGGCAGCCCGACCTGCTTCTCCTCGGGTGACAGCACCTGTGGACTGTCGGTCGTCACCCAGTAACGGGCGCAGGCCGGTCGACGCTTAACCAGGACACGGATGGTCATGAAGATGGTTCGAGTGATGGCCCTGTTGCTGTCAGCTTCGCTTGCCTGGGCGCTCGTCGCCCAGGTGAGTGCCCAATCCGCCGATCGGGTCGTCGCCACGCGCGGCGACGCGGTCGTCTTCGAGTCGGATCTGCGCGAGGCGTTTCTGGAGATCCCGGAGGATCTGCGCCAGAACGTTGTCGGCAATCCCGACAAGGTTGGCAAGATCCTTGACGAGTTGCTGCTCGCGCAGCAGATCGTCCGCGACTCGGAGCAGGGGCGGAGATGGCTGGAAAGCCTCGAGTTCCGGCCCGACGTAGGGGCGTTCAAGCGCAAGGCCACCGAGATCATGGATCAGCGCGCTGCGGTGGAGTCCGAGGAGGATCTGCAGGAGCTGGCCCGCGAGTACTTCCTTGCCGATCCGTCCCAGTACCGGCTACCGGACGTCTACGCGTTCGCCCTCGCCATTCAGGGCACGGCCGACTCAGCCGCCGAGAACTCCGAACAGGTGCAGGATGATGCGGAATCTGCAGCCTCGGGGGAGGGCGCCGAGTCGGCCGCTGCCGAGCAGGAAGCCGAGCTCCCGGCGAACCTTTTCGGCGCCGGGGACGACGGTGCCGAGAATCTCCCGGAGGGCGTGTCGGTGGTCCGCTTCGATTTCGACGGGCTTTCCAAGCAGCCGCCGATCGTGGTGTTGGCTGCGCGGAGCATCCGTGAAATCGGCGGCTCGTCGAAGGTGTTCCAGCTGCCAGACGGGCGCCCTGCGCAGATCAAGCTTGAAAGCCTTGAGCGTGGCCGGCAACGGCAGTTCGAGGAGGTTCGGGACAGCATCGTCGAACGGCTGCGCGTCGATCTGAAGCAGGCGACGGTTCGGCGTTACACCGTGCCGCTCGGCAATCTTCCGATCGATATCAATGGCGAAGCGTTGAACAGCGTGGCTGCCTCCTTCCTGAAGCCGTCGGGCGAAAGTTAGAATCGGCGCTGCTGGCCGCTTTGCCTCGCTCCGCGGCCCTTCCGCCTTCCGCCCATCGTTCCAACGCTCCGAGAGCGCGGGAATCGACGACCATGGAGCTCGCCATGACCCTGCTGCGTTGCCTTGCGGCTGCCCTTCTTCTTCCCGTCCTGGTCTCCTGCACCAGCACGGGCAGCCAGGACTCATCCGAAGCCGGTCCGGGGGCGGTCGCCACCGAAACAGCTGCACCCGAGCTGTTGAACGGAAGCTTCGACGCGGCCGAACACCCGCTGCACGGCTGGGAGAAGGGCGTCCACGCCAACCCGGACTCCTACCGCTTCGAGATCCGTACGGGAGAGGAGTGCCTGTCGAATCCCTGCGTGGCGATCATCCAGCAGGGCAGCGAACCCTGGGGTGGAATCTTCCAGATGATCAACCTGCCGGGCCAGAAGCCCGGCGGCGTGCGCTTCGTCGCAATGTTTCGCGGAATCGACGCCGACAGTCCGACCCACCTGCAGGCGCTGGTCAAGCGCCCGGGCCGGCCGGATGACATCCATGAGGCCAAGGTCGACCTGTTGCCGGTCTTCGCGCCGGTTACCCTGGATGTCACGCTCCCCGAGGATGCCAGCGCAGTGGAAATCGGTGTTGTGCATCACGGGCAGGGCGCCGTGGTCGTCGATGATGTCAGCATGAGCCTGCTGCCGGGCCAGCCCTAGCCAGCGCACTGGCGGCCCCTGCGGGCAGCCGAAGGCATGTCGGAAAGCACGCCGGGCAGCGGCTGGCGGTAAACTCGTCAGCCGCCGACCCGCTTCCCGGCCGGCGCCGACTGCGTCGCCGGCAAGCCGTCGAATCCCATGCCGGCCTTCAGGGCACTGCCCCGCGGGGCGCCGGCGACATAGGACATTCACCGTTGAGATCGGAGCTCAGGAGATTTTGGGTGCTGTGCCGCGTGGACCTCAATGCGCGGGGTCTGCAGAACGGCACCCTGCTCGTCTGGCTGGTGGTCCTGCCCGTCCTTCAGCTCGGGCTATACGCTGCGGTGTTCGCGGGAATTTTCAAGGCGCGTGTTCCGGGGCTCGATGCCATGGGCTACGTGGGCTTCCTGTCTCTCGGGCTGTGGCCGTGGTTCGCATTCTCCGAGGCGGTATCACGCGGCGCGACGGCCCTGGTGGACAACGCCGGGCTGCTCGGGAAGACCGCGATCTCGCCGTTCCAGCTGATCCTGGCGAGGGTGGCCTCGGCCTTCATGATCCACGGATTGGGGTTCCTGATCGTCCTGGTCGTGCTGTTCGCGCTGCAGATTCCGCTCAAGCCGACGGGCCTGCCATGGGTGATGGCCGGCTGGCTGGTACTGCTGGCCTGTGCGGCGGCGTTCGCAGTCATCGCCGCCCTGGTCTGCGTCTTCGTGCGCGATGTGCAGCACCTGCTGCCGCTCGCGCTCACGGCGGTGTTTTTTCTGTCGCCCCTGCTCTACCGGCTCGAATCCCTGCCCGAGTGGTCGCACCCTGCGCAGTGGTTCAACCCGGCGGGCCTGTCGATCGTCGCCCTCCGTGACGGCCTGCTCTGGGAGCCCAGTCCCACCCATCTGCTGGTCGCCCTGATCGGGGCTGCGGCGGTGGCTGGGCTGGCCCGGGCGCTCTATGCGCGGCTGCGCGTTCCGATGACGGATTACCTGTGACCGGCCCGCTGGTCTCCGTCCGCGACCTTGGCAAGTCGTACCCGCTGCACAACAGCCCGGGGCGCAACGCCCGAGACCTGGTCCGCGTGCTCCTCGGTCGGCCGGTCGAGCGCGCCGCGGTGCTGGAGGGCGTGAGCTTCGATGTGCTGCCCCGCGAATCGCTGGGCATCATTGGTGAGAACGGCGCCGGCAAGTCGACCCTGCTCAAGCTCATCACCGGTGTGCTCAGGCCCAGCATCGGCAACGTCTACCGGCGGGGCAGGGTGGGGGCGCTGCTCGAACTGGGCGCCGGCTTCGATCGCGATCTGACCGGACGGCAGAACATCGCCCTGTCTGCCGGCCTGCAGGGCTGGAGCGGCGCGCAGATCCGCGAGCGCGAGCAGCAGATCATCGAGTTCGCCGATATCGGCCGCTACGTGGACGAGCCGATCAAGCACTACTCCTCCGGCATGGTCGTGCGACTGGGCTTTGCCATCGTAGCCGCGGTCAAACCCGAGCTGCTGATCACCGACGAGGTGCTGGCGGTCGGCGACGAGAGCTTCCAGAAGAAGTGCATCCGCTGGATCGAGGGCTACGTCGAGGAAGGCGGCACCCTGCTGTTCGTCAGCCATTCCATGTACCACATCCAGAAGCTCTGTCGGCACGCGCTGTGGCTGCGCAGTGGGCGGGTTGCCGCGTATGGCGATGTCTTCGATGTGACCCGCGACTATCTGGCCTACCACGAGCGGCTCGCCGCGGCCGAGGCCGATCGCGACATGGGGCTCGGCGGTGTGGCTTCCGACCTGCGCCTGGTTCGGGTCTCGCTGAACGGTGAGGAGGGCGAGCTGCCCCCCGACATCGAGAGTGGCGGCCGGCTCGAGGCCGAGGTGACGGTGGATTCCTCCGACGCCCAGCCGGTGCGGATCGTCCTCGGCCTGGTTCGCGCCGACGGCACCGCGATCTTCGGCACCACCAGCGAGATCGACGGCGCAGAGCCGATTCGCCAGGAGGGTCGGCTGATCACCTTCCGCGTGGTCTTCGATGCGCTGCCCCTGCTGCCCGGCAGCTACAGCCTGCGCGTGCACAGCATGGACCACGAGGGCCATCGCATTTTCGATACGCTGGACCGGGCGTTCACCGTCCGCGGGCGACTGCGCGAGGTCGGCCTGGTCAACCTGCCGCACCGCTGGGGCTGAGCATGCGGCCCTGGGTACTGATCCCCGTGTTCAATGCGCCGGCGGCGCTGCAGCGCTGCCTTGAGGCCCTGGACGAGACCCTGTCGCCCGGCGAGCGGGTGCTGCTCTGCGACGACGCCTCGACCGATGCCGCAGTCGCGCCCTTGATCGAGCGCTGGCAGGCCGGCACGGCGCTGGAAGTGCATGTTGAGCGGTCAAGGCAGAACCGGGGTTTCGTCGGCAACGTCAATGCCGCGATGGCCCGGCTGGGCGGCGAGGACGCCATTCTGCTCAATACCGACACCGTGCCCGCACCGGGCTGGTTCGAGGCCATGGTGCGCTGCGCCGAGGTCGATCCGCGTATCGCCACCGCCACCCCCTGGTCGAACAACGCCGAGATCTGCTCGTTTCCCCAGCTTTGCATCGCGGCACCGATCCCAGGGCAGCGGGCGCTGAAGGCGATTGGCCGCGCGGCGGCGCAGATGGTTGACGTGCAGCCGCCCGAGTTGCCGACCGGCGTCGGCTTCGCGATGTTCGTCCGCGGAAGCGCCTGGACCACGCTGGGCGGTTTCGACGAGGCGACCTTCGGCCGCGGCTACGGCGAGGAAAATGACTTCTGCCGGCGCGCGGCCGGCCACGGCTGGCGCAACGTGCTCTGTCCCACCGCCTACGTGGCCCATGAGGGGCATGCCTCGTTCGCGGGGACCGGCCACAGTCCGGGTGGTGAGAATCTGCGCCGGCTGACCGCGCGCTACCCCGATTACAATGAGCGGGTGGCCACCTTCATCTGCGAGGACCCGCTGCGGCCCTTGCGCGATCGACTCGCCGAGCTGCTCGAGCGCGAGTCCGGAATCCCTTCGTGAGCGATCGACAAGACCCGGCACTGCCCTTCACCGGCGAGCGATTCACGCCCGAGTGCGTGCGCGAGATCTGGTATGAGCACCTGCATCGCTATGCCTTCGCGGCCCAGCTCGCCAATGGCCGGCGCGTACTCGATGCGGCCAGCGGCGAAGGCTTCGGCAGCGCCATGCTCGCCTCGGCCGGTGCCCGCTCCGTGCTCGGCGTCGACATCGACCCCGAAGCGGTGGCGCATGCGCAACGGCGCTACGCCGATCGGCCCGCGCTGCGCTTCGAGAGCGGCGACGCGACGCGCCTCGAATCACTCGAGTCGGCCAGCTTCGATCTGGTCTGCAGCTTCGAGACGCTGGAGCACGTAGAGCGCCAGGAAGCGCTGCTCGAAGGCTTCGCGCGTGTCCTCACCGAGGACGGCCTGCTGCTGATCTCGACCCCGGACAAGCGCGTCTACAGCGACCTTGCCGGGCACGACAACCCGTTCCACGTGCGGGAGCTGTACCGGGCTGAGTTCGAGGCCCTGCTGCGGCGGCACTTCCCGGCGATCGCCCTGTGGGGCCAGAAGCTGCTGTTCCAGTCGGTGATCTGGTCACCCGGAAGACAGCAAGGCTGGCAGGCCAACGTCGAGGGCGCAGAGCAGCCGGGCATGGCCTATGAGCCGATGTACTGGATCGCGCTCTGCGCACGCAGCGAGGCGGCGCTTTCGGCGCTGCCCTCGCTCCATCTGTTCGGTGATGCCGCGGAAAGCGTCTATCGCCACTATGACGAGGAGATCCGGAAAGGCATCCGTGCGGGCCACCGGATCCTCGAGCTGGAGGCCGAGGTCGAGCAGCTGCGCGCCCGCCTCGCCGCGTCGCAGGACGCCCAGGAAAAAGGAGAAGGATCTTGAACACCCCAACCCATGCCGCCCGCTCGTCCCTCGGGGATGTTCCGCTGTACGCATCGATCGGCGGCCGTATGGCCTCGCTCGGCAACGAGGAGGTGGTGTTCTTCGATCCCGAGTCGAATCGCTCGCACGTGATGACCGCCCAGGTGATCGAGGCGCTCGAGCTCTGCCGCCCCTTCGCGACGATGGACGAGCATGTAAAGAACGTCGCGTCCCGGGTGCAGGGACTGGCCGGACAGGAGGCGGCCGTCCGCCGCGTGCTCGAGGGCCTGACCTCCCGTGGCCTGCTGGTCAGCGATGATGCATTCCTGCGCCGCATGACCTCGGTCCCGGCGGTGCCGGTGGCCGAGCATGCCGGCCTGTTCGTACGCGCCTGCGACCGGCCCGAGCAGCTCTCCGCCCTGCTCGACAGCCTGCCGGATGGCGAAGCTGCGCTGGAACGACTGGTGGTGATGGATGACTCGCGCGAGGCGACTTCGGTCGAGCAGCACGCCGCCCGGCTGTCCTCAGCCGGCGGACGGGAAGTCTTCCATGTCACCCCGGACCGCTGGCAGGCCTTCGAGCAGGCGTTGGCTGCCGAGCTGCCCGAGCACGCCGAGCTGCTGGGCCAGCTGCTGCGCCACGATCCGGGCTATCGCGGCCCGGTCGGCGGCGGCCAGGGGCGCAACCTGATCACCCTGCTCAGTGCCGGGCGCCGACACCTGCTGCTCGATGACGACAACCTGTTCCCGCTCGCCCGCCATCCCGAGGCCAGCGCCTCGCTGCAGCACGAGGCCCTGGCCTGGGCGCCGCGCACCTTCTCCGCGCAGGACGAGGCGATGTCGGTCGGCGAGGTTGATCCGGATGCGGCCTCGACCCTGCTCGACCTTTGCGGCCGCACGCTCGGCGAGCTGGTCCGCGATGGACGGCTGCGCTTCGGTCGCGAAGAGCTGGTCGGGCGCATGCCCAGCGTCGAGCCCCTGCTGCGCGGTGATCTGCGCGTCAGCATGGCGGTGAACGGCCACCGGGGCGGTTCCTGCGCCTCCGGGGTCAACTGGCTGCTCCTGCTGGATCCGCAGGCCCGCGCCGGTCTGCTTGCCGACGAGGCGCGCTACCGGCAGCTGCGCGGCGACCCGGCGGTGTGGTTCGGGTGCTCGGCCTTCGCCGCCACCCGGCTTGCCCAGTTCACCCCCTTCAGCGTCGACAACAGCCTGCTGTTGCCCTGCACCAGCCCCTTCGGCCGCAGCGAGGACGCGGTGTTCAACGCGCTGGCCAGCGCCATGCATCCGGGCAGCGTCCAGCTGCACGTGCCCTGGTCGGTGGGCCATCGACCGCAGCAGGGGCGCGACCGCTCGGCCCTGTATGCGCAGGCGGATACGCCGGACGTCAACCAGAGCCTGGCCGACCTCATCATGCGCAGCGCCGACGAGATCCACGCCGAGGCGCCCGAGGCTCGCGCCGCCGCGATCGCCGCGCGCATCGAGGACCTCGCTGCCGGCAGCGAGCGCAACCTGCTTGCCTACCTCGGCGAGTTCCTCGCCTATCGCCGCACCACCCTGATCGCCCAGATGCAGCAGGTGCTGGCAGCGGCGCAGCGGGCGCCTATTCCCGACTGGTTCTTCGCCGACCTGCGGGCGCAGATCGAAGCCAATGGCCGCGCCGTGGTCGAGCGCAAGCCGCCGCGCTTTGCCGGTTGGCCAGAGGAGGCCAGCGCGGCGCAGAGCGCTGCGCGCTTCCGCGAGCAGGCCGCCGTGCTGGCCCGTGGCCTGCGCGCCTGGCCAGCCATTCGCGAGGCCGCCGCGGCGCGCGCCGGGGACTTCCTTGGCAGCTGCCGGATCTAGTCCGCTGATCGCCCCGCGAGCGCCGGGGCCGGCCACCCGATCGTGAGCGAAGTGCCCACCGTGAGTGCCGTCGTCGTGCTGCACAACAGTGCCGCCACCCTGGCGGCCTGCTTGCGCGCGGCGCTCGCCCAGCCCGCCCTGGTGGAACTGATGGTGGTGGACAATGGCTCGATCGACAACTGGCGCGGCGAGCTGCCGGAAGACGATCGCCTACGGGTACTGAGCAATGCCGGCAATCCCGGCTTCGCCACCGCCTGCAACCAGGGCGCGGCGGCCTCGGCCGGCGATGTCCTGCTGTTCCTCAATCCGGATTGCCTGCTTGAGCCGGACAGCCTTGGCGCCCTGCTCGACGTGGCGGCCGAGCAGCCCGGCGACGGCCTGCTCGGCGCGCAGCTGCTCGAGGCCGATGGCCGTCCCCAGCCTGCCTCGCGGCGCCTTGCGCCGACCCCGCCGCGGGTGCTGGCCGGCCGCATCGATCTCGATCAACCGGAATGGCAGGCCGCCGGCCGCGGCCCCGCGCCGCGGTTCGAGCCGCTTGAGGCGATTTCCGGCGCCCTGATGCTGATCCCGCGCTGCCTGTTCGAATCGGTCGGCGGCTTCGACGCCGGCTACCGTTTGCACTTCGAGGATCTTGACCTGTGCCGCCGGGTGCGCGATTCGGGCGCCTGGGTCGGCATCGCACCGCGGGTGAGGGTGCGTCACCTCAAGGGCACCAGCAGCCGGCGCCGCCCGTTCTGGGTGGAATGGCAGAAGCACCGCGGCCTGTGGCGCTACTACAGCAAGTTCGATCGGCCCACGGCGGGTGCCTGGACCAGCCTGCTGTTGGCCAGCCTGCTCGCCGCCCACTATCCGTGGGCGGCGCTGCGTGCCTGGTGGCGATCGCGGCGCGCCGGGGGCGCGCCATCGGGGTCGCCGCTTACTTGAGCGCCTTGAAGCGCAGGCGGTGTGGCCTCGCCGCTTCGTCGCCGAGGCGACGCTTCTTGTCTTCCTCGTACTCGCGATAGTTGCCCTGGAAGAACTCGACGTGCGAGTCGCCCTCGAAGGCGAGGATGTGCGTCGCGATACGGTCGAGGAACCAGCGGTCGTGCGAGATCACCAGCGCGCAGCCGGGGAATTCAAGCAGAGCGTCTTCGAGCGCGCGGAGGGTTTCCACGTCGAGGTCGTTGGAGGGCTCGTCGAGCAGCAGCACGTTGCCGCCCTGCAGCAGGGTCTTGGCAAGGTGCAGGCGGCCGCGCTCACCGCCTGACAGCGTGCCGACCAGCTTCTGCTGGTCCTGGCCCTTGAAGTTGAAGCGGCCGATGTAGGCGCGTGACTGGATCTCGACGCCATTGATGTTGAGGATGTCGCTGCCGCCGGAGACTTCCTGGAAGACGTTGTGGTTGCCTTCCAGCTTCTCGCGGCTCTGGTCGACGTAAGCCAGCTTCACCGTCGGGCCGACGTTGATCTCGCCCGAGTCAGGCTTCTCCTGGCCGATCAGCATGCGGAACAGGGTCGACTTGCCGGCGCCGTTCGGGCCGATGATGCCGATGATGGCGCCCGGCGGCATGATGAAGCTGAGGTCGTCGATCAGCAGGCGGTCGCCGTAGCTCTTGCTGACGTTCTTGAACTCGATGACGTTGTTGCCGAGGCGCTCACCCGGCGGGATGAAGATCTCGTTGGTTTCCGCGCGCTTCTGGTAGTCGACCGACTGCAGCTCCTCCAGCTTGGCGAGGCGCGCCTTGCCCTTGCTGCGGCCGCCCTTGGCGTTCTGCCGCGCCCACTCGAGCTCCTTCTGGATCGCCTTCTGGCGCGCCTTCTCCTGGTTTTCTTCCTGCTTCAGGCGCTCGTCCTTCTGCACCAGCCACTCGGTGTAGTTGCCCTTCCACGGAATGCCACGGCCGCGATCGAGCTCGAGGATCCACTCGGCTGCGTTGTCGAGGAAGTAGCGGTCATGGGTGACCGCCACCACGGTGCCGGTGTAGCGGGCGAGGAACTGTTCCAGCCATTCCACCGACTCGGCGTCGAGATGGTTGGTCGGCTCGTCGAGCAGCAGCATGTCGGGCTTCTGCAGCAGCAGGCGGCACAGCGCCACGCGGCGCTTCTCACCGCCCGACAGGTTGCCGATGACGGCGTCCCATGGCGGCAGGCGCAGCGCGTCGGCGGCCACTTCGAGCTGGTTTTCGAGGGTGTGGGCATCGCCGGCAGCGAGAATGGCCTCGAGGCGCTCCTGCTCCTTGGCCAGGGCGTCGAAATCGGCGCCTTCCTCGGCGTAGGCGGCGTAGACCTCTTCCAGCTTGGCCTGCGCCTGCAGGACCTCGCCGACGCCTTCCTCGACCGCCTGCCGCACGGTCTGGCTCGGATCCAGACGCGGTTCCTGCTCCAGGTAGCCGACCTTGATCCCGGGCTGCGGGCGCGCTTCGCCGACGAAGTCCTTGTCGACGCCGGCCATGATCCGCAGCACGGTCGACTTGCCGGCGCCGTTCAGGCCGAGCAGACCGATCTTGGCGCCGGGAAAGAAGGACAGCGAGATGTCCTTGATGATCTGGCGCTTCGGGGGAACGGTCTTGCTGACCCCGTTCATGGTGTAGATGTACTGCATGGCGTCCTGACTGATCCTGGCGGCCGCGGGCGGCCAAAAGAGCGGCATTATCTACCAAAGGCCGACACGCGGCCACGCGCCGCGCCGGCCCGGGGCCTCAGCGGGGCGCTGACTCGCCGCGCAGCCAGGCGTCGAGGAAGGGCGCGACCCGGCCGTCATCGAACAGTTGCCCGCGGCGCTCGCGCAGGCGGGCGGACAGGGCCGCACAGCGGTCCGCATCGGGGGCCAGGGCCACCACCTTGTCGACGTAGTCGTCCGCATTGCGGGCGATCAGTTCCCCGACCCCGAGCCGTTCCAGCAGGGCAGCGGTCTGCCGGCAGCGCATCCGGGCGCCGGGCAGGGCAATCGTCGGCAGACCCTGAGCGAGCAGGTCCAGCGCGCTCATTCCTCCGGACCAGCCGAGCGTATCCAGATTGAGCCGGAAGCTGCGGGCGAGGCCCAGATACTCCGGCAGCGGCAGAAAGCCGTGCAGGGCGAGCTGCCGTGCGGGATCGACGCCGGCGGCCTCGAGCGCCGCGCCAAGCCGACGGGCGATGAACTCGCGCACCGGTGTCCGCGGGTCGACCAGCAGATGCAGGCGCGCCTTGGGCAGGCGGGCCAGGATCCGCGCGAACAGGACGTCCTGGGCGGGGAGCAGCTTGTAGACGGTCTGCGCGCAGAGCAGGGGGATCTCGCCCTCACGAAGGTTGAGCTCGGGTTCGCGCGGCTCCGGCAGGTCGGCTTCGCGCAGTCCGTGGCCAAGCCCGGGCAGGCGCACCAGCGGCTCGGCGTAGTGCGCCGCGCCATCGGCGGGCTCCAGGGCGTCGGGACTGAGCACGGCATCAAGGGTCGGCAGGCCCGGGCTGACCGGGTGGCCCCAGAGCGCAGCCTGGCGCGGCGCAAGGCGCAGCGCCGCCAGCGCGAGGGTGCGTGCGTCCATGCCGATCTCGGGGTAGAGCAGCACGTCCGGTCGGGCTGCGCCGATGCGCGCTGCCCATTCGCGTATGCCGCCCGCGCCGCGGTGCAGGGTGCCGATGCGCGCCACCCGCTGCGTCCAGGCGTCCTCGCGTGCATCCAGCGAGAAGAAGTGCCAGTCGAAGTCGCCAGCCAGCTGCTCCAGCAGCGGCACGAACAGCCGGGCCACCGTGTGCTCGCGCAGGTGGGCCGAGACCACGCCGATCCGACGCGGCGGTCCGTCCGTCGCGGCCTCCGCCGGGGCGATTCCGCTGGCGGCCATGATCCGGCCCACCAGCCGCCCGTAGTCCGCCTGGCCCGGCACGGAGTCGCCAAGGTAGTGACGGTAGAAGGCGCTGCAGAAGCCGACGCAGTCGATCAGCGCGGGGCCGGTCAGGCGCCCCGAATCGACATCCCGGGCGAAGCGCTCCACGCCCTCCTGCCAGGCGCGGCAATAGGCGAGCTGCGCTTCCTCCGAGGCGGGCGCCGGATCGGGCGGGATCTGGAAGCGCGCCCAGGCCGGCCCGGGATGAGCGGGCTCCCGACGCGCGGCTTCCTCGATCGCCTCGCGGGCCGCAGCGAACTCGCCCGCCTCAAGGTCTTCCTGGGCGCGATTCAGCCACGGCTCGGCGCCCGGCTGCAGCGCGCACAGCTGTGCCGCAAGCTCACGTCGGCGGGCGCTGCGCTCCCCGGCCATGACCCGCGACCAGTAGGCGCCGCGAACCACCGCCAGATCGGAGCTGCCGCCTTGCAGCAGCGCATCGAAGGCCACTCGCGCCCGCTCCGCCGCCCCGGCCGCCAGCATCAGCTGGGCGTGGAGCAGGGCATCCCCCTGGGGGAGTGCTCCGGGCAGGGCGTCGAGCAGGGACAGGGCCTCGGCGGGCCGGGTTCGGGCCAGGGTCAGGGCCAGCTCGCGCTGGCCCTGCGCATCGTCCGGGTCCAGTGCCAGGGCCTGGCGCAGGCTGCGCTCGGCCGCATCGGGCCGTCCGGCGAGGCGCTCGATGACGCCCAGCTCGCGCCAGGCCGCGGGCTGCGCGCGATCGAGGCCCAGCGCCCGCTGCGCAGCCCCGTGGGCTTCACCAAGCCCGCCCAGCTGGCGAAGGCAGCGCGCCGCCAGCGCCCAGGCCCGGGCGTCGCCGGCATGGCGCTGCAGGTGGGTCTTCAGGTGATCGAGCGCGACCGAGGGCTGGCCGGCGCGTTCGGCCTGCTCTGCTTGCCGCAGACTCGGCTGGCTGTCTTCCATGATGCTTCTCAGCCTCCTTGCACACCCTGGCCGCGGCCGATCGGCTAAGCTAGAGCGTTGTTTCCCGACCTGGTGAAGGCCCGATGGTAAGCCCTGTTCCGCGTATTGCCGAATTCGATCCCGAGCTGGCCGAGGCGATGGCCGCCGAGCTGGTCCGCCAGGAGGATCACGTCGAGCTGATCGCCTCCGAGAACTACGCCAGCAAACGGGTCATGGAAGCCCAGGGCAGCGTGCTCACCAACAAGTACGCCGAAGGCTACCCGGGCAAGCGCTACTACGGCGGCTGCGAGCATGTCGACGTTGCCGAGCGTCTGGCGATCGAGCGGGTCAAGCAGCTGTTCGGCGCCGACTACGCCAACGTCCAGCCGCATTCCGGCTCGCAGGCCAATGCCGCGGTCTATCTGGCCCTGCTCAGCCCGGGCGAGACCATCCTCGGCATGAGCCTCGCCCACGGCGGCCATCTCACCCACGGCGCCAAGGTCAACTTCAGCGGCAAGATCTTCAACGCGGTGCAGTACGGGGTCGACGAGAACGGCCTGATCGACTACGCCGAGATCGAGCGGCTGGCGCAGGAGCACCGCCCGAAGATGCTGGTCGGCGGTTTCTCCGCCTATTCGCAGAAGATCGACTGGGAGCGCATGGCAGCGATCGCCAAGTCGGTGGACGCCTACTTCTTCGTCGACATGGCCCATGTCGCCGGTCTGGTCGCCGCCGGGGTCTATCCCAACCCGGTACCCCATGCCGACGTGGTCACCTCGACCACGCACAAGACCCTGCGCGGCCCGCGCGGCGGCATCATCCTCGCCCGCGCCAACGAGGCCCTCGAGAAGAAGTTCCAGTCGCTGGTCTTCCCCGGCACCCAGGGCGGCCCGTTGATGCACGTCATCGCCGCCAAGGCGGTGGCGTTCAAGGAAGCGCTGGAGCCGGGCTTCAAGGCGTATCAGCAGCAGGTGGTCAAGAATGCCCAGGCGATGGCCGCCACGCTGATCGAGCGCGGCTACAAGATCGTCTCCGGCGGCACCGAGAACCACCTCATGCTGATCGACCTGATCGGCCGCGAGGTCACCGGCAAGGACGCCGAGGCCGCACTCGGCGCCGCCCATATCACCGTGAACAAGAACGCGGTGCCCAACGATCCCCGCTCGCCCTTCGTCACCTCGGGCCTGCGCATCGGTACGCCGGCGGTCACCACCCGCGGTTACACCGAGAAGGAGTGTCGCGACCTGGCCGGCTGGATGGCCGACGTGCTGGATGCCCCCACCGACGAGGCCGTCATCGCCCGCGTGCGCGAAGCCGTCACCGCGCAGTGCCGCGCGTTCCCGGTATATGCCTGATTGGCGTGATGGGTGATTCGTGATTCGTGATTCGACAGAACGAAAGCATCCGGGCCGCACCGGCCTGCTCTTGCGAATCACCAATCACCCACCACGAATCACGGACGCCTGATGCACTGCCCCTTCTGCCAGCACGAGAACACCCGGGTCATCGACTCGCGTCTGGCCGACGAGGGCACGACCATCCGACGGCGGCGCGAGTGCGAGACCTGCGGCGAGCGCTTCTCGACCTTCGAGACCGCCGAGATCAAGCTGCCGAGCATCGTCAAGAGCGACGGCCGCCGCGAGGCCTTCGACGAACGCAAGCTGCGCACCAGCTTCGACCGCGCACTGCAGAAGCGGCCGGTACCGGCCGAGAAGATCGAGCATGCGGTGCGCGAGGTGATCCGCGCGTTGCGTCTGGCCGGTGAGCGCGAGTTGCCCTCGTTGCGGGTCGGTGAATGCGTGATGGCCGAACTGAAGAAGCTCGACCAGGTGGCCTACGTCCGCTACGCCTCCGTCTATCGAAGCTTCGAGGACGTGCAGGCGTTCCGCGAGGAGATCGAAAAGCTGGAGCGCGACCTGCCCTCGCTCGAGGGCCTGCAGCTGCCGCTGCTCGACGCGGTCGAGAAGGCGCGCAAGTGAGCGAGCTGCGGATCCGCCCGCTCGCCGAGAGGCCGGAGTGGGTGGACAGGCTGGCCGACTGGCATTACGCCGAATGGGGGCCGCTGTACGGCAGCGCCTGGTCACTCGCGGCGTGCCGCCGCGAGCTCAGGGTCCACGCGCGCTCCGACGCCTGCCCCGGGACCTGGGTCGTCGAGAAGCTGGGCGTGCTGATGGGTTCGGTCAGCGTGGTGGAGAAGGATGCCGACGAGCTCAGCGAAGTGGCTGGCCCGTGGCTGGCCAGTCTCTATGTGCGGCCGGCAGAGCGCGGTCGCGGGCTGGGGCGCCGGCTGATCCTGGCCGCCGAGGAGGCCGCGCGGCAGGCCGGCTATCCGCGGCTATGGCTGTTCACCCTGGAGCATTCGGCGCTCTACCTTTCGCTCGGTTGGCAGGTCAGCCACCAGGGCAAGGTCCAGTCGACACCGGTCACCGTGATGTGCCGCGAGCTGGCCCGCGCATGAGCGGGTTCTCCGCCTTCGACCATGCCTGCATGACCGAGGCCCTTCGCCTGGCCGAGCGCGGACTGTGGACCACCGACCCGAACCCCCGGGTGGGCTGCGTCATTGCACGGGAGGATCGCATCGTCGGCCGAGGCTGGCATCAGCGCGCCGGCGGACCGCATGCCGAGGTCTTCGCCCTGCGCGAGGCCGGCGAGGCTGCGCGCGGCGCCACGGCCTACGTGACCCTTGAGCCCTGTGCCCATCACGGCCGCACACCGCCCTGCGCGGAAGCCCTGGTCGCGGCGGGGGTGGAACGGGTGGCGGTGGCGGCGCACGATCCCTTTCCGGAAGTCGACGGCCGCGGCAGCGAGCGGCTGCGCGCCGCGGGTATCGAGGTCGAGCATGGTCTGCTGCAGGATCAGGCGAGGGAGCTGAACATCGGTTTCTTCTCGCGGATCGAGCGCGGACGGCCCTGGCTGCGCCTGAAGCTGGCAAGCAGCCTCGACGGCCGCACCGGCCTGGCCAATGGCGAGTCGAAGTGGATCACCGGCGAGGCGGCCCGCGCCGACGTGCAGCGCTGGCGTGCCCGCAGCAGTGCGGTTATGACCGGCAGCGCCACCGTGCGGGCGGACGATCCGGCCCTGACCGCGCGGGTCGACGCCGAGCTGGCTGCGCCGGTGCGGATCGTGGTCTGCGGCGAGGGCGGCGTGCCCATCGGCGCACGCCTGCTGGCCGATGGGCTGGCGCCGGTCTGGCTGGCAGGGCCAAAGGGCAGTCTCGCCGAACTGCCGCGATGCGAGCAGATCGAGCTGCCCGCCGCCGAACGGGGCGTTGATCTGTCCGCCCTGCTGATGACCCTTGGGGAGCGCGGTATCAACGAACTGCAGGTCGAGTGCGGTGCGCGCCTCGCCGGCGCCCTGCTGCGGGGAGGCTGGGTCGACGAGCTGCTGCTCTACCAGGCGCCCTGCGTGCTGGGCAGCGGCGCCCGCCCGCTGTTCGACGACATCGATCTCACCGCGATGATGCAACGCTTCCGTTTCGAAACCGTCGACCGCCGCTTTCTGGGCGACGACCTGCGCTGGCGGCTGCGACCGCTGTCGGACCACCAGCGCCCCGAGGAGACCCCATGTTCACCGGATTGATTCAGGGCGTCGGCCGCGTGGCCGCGCTGGAGCCGCGCGGCGGCGACCTGCGGCTGCATGTCGAGGTCGGCAGCCTGCCGTTCGAGGCGGTCGAGCTCGGCGAGAGCATCGCCTGCAGCGGCTGCTGCCTGACCGTCATCGATTTCGACGCCAGCCGCTTTGCTGCCGACGTGTCGACCGAAACGCTGGCCTGCACGACGCTCGGCCAGTGGCGCGAAGGCAGCGCGGTCAACCTAGAGCGTGCCATGCTGCCGACCACGCGGTTCGGCGGGCATATCGTCTCCGGGCACGTGGACGGCCTTGGCGAAGTGGTGTCGGTGCACGACGATGCGCGCGCCCAGCGCTGGCGCTTTGCCGCCCCTGCCCAGCTGCTGCGCTACATCGCGCACAAGGGTTCGATTGCCGTCGATGGGGTCAGCCTGACCGTCAACGCGGTGGACGATGAAGGCTTCGAGGTCGCGCTGATCCCGCACACGGTGAGCCATACGCGGTTCTCCGAGACCCGCGTTGGCGATGCGGTGAACCTCGAGGTCGACCTGATCGCGCGCTATGCCGAGCGCCTGCTGCAAGCGAGGATGGAACGATGAGTTTTGCACCCGTGTCCGAGCTGCTCGAGGAGCTGCGCCAGGGGCGCATGGTGGTGATCGTCGACGACGAGGACCGCGAGAACGAGGGCGACCTGATCATGGCCGCCGAGCTGGTCAAGCCCACCGACATCAACTTCATGGTGACCCACGCGCGCGGTCTGGTCTGCCTGTCGATCACCCGCGAGCGCGCGCGCCAGCTCGGGCTGGCGCCGATGGTCCAGCACAACCGCTCCCAGCACCACACCAACTTCACCGTCAGCATCGAGGCTGCCGAGGGCGTCACCACCGGCATCTCGGCCTATGACCGCGCGCACACCATCCGCACGGCGGTGCGCCCGGATGCCGCGCCCGAGGACCTGCACCAGCCCGGCCACATCTTCCCGCTGATGGCCCAGCCGGGCGGCGTGCTGACCCGCGCCGGGCATACCGAAGCAGCCAGCGACCTGGCACGCCTTGCCGGTCTGGAGCCGGCCGGCGTGCTGGTCGAGATTCTCAACGAGGACGGCAGCATGGCGCGCCGGCCGCAGCTCGAGGTGTTCGCCCGCGAGCACGGCCTGAAGATGGGCTCGATCGAGGATCTGATCCGCCATCGGCTGGAGACCGAGCACACGGTCGAACGGGTCGACAGCCGGCAGATCGACACCGAGCACGGCCCCTTCACCCTGCACAGCTACCGCGACCGCCTGGGCGGCGCGCTGCACTTCGCGATGGTGCGCGGCACACCACAGGCCGATTCACCGACCCTGGTGCGCGTGCACGTGAAGAATCCGCTGGCCGACGTGCTGCGCTGGCGGCGGCCGGATTTCGGCCTGCCGCTCGGCGAGGCGATGGCACAGATCGCCGCCGAAGGCTGCGGCGTGCTGGTGGTGCTGGCCGAGCAGTTCGAGCCGGAAACCCTGCTGGCACGCGTCCGCGAGGAGCCGGCGCCGGCCAAGGCCGGCCGCGAGGGCGCCCTGCAGCAGTGGCGCCGGAACGGCGCCGGTGGGCAGATCCTCGCCGACCTAGGCCTTGGCAAGCTGACCGTGCTCGGCACCCCGCGCCGGCAGGTGGGCCTGGCCGGCTACGGGCTGGAGATCGTCGGCTACCGCGAGTACGCCAAGGGCTGAGCCAAGGCGGCGCGCGCAGTGCGGGCCGCTACTCGAAGCCATCGCCGAAGATCCGGCTGCGGTCGAGCTCGAAGGCGCCCACGTCGCAGCGTGCGGTGCCATCCAGGTCGCCATCCGAGGGGCGCGGCGTGCGCAGGGTGTCGGTCGCGGTGCAGCGGCTGAAATCGCCGTCGTCCGGGGCCAGCGCCACACCGGCATCCAGCGCATCGCTGTTCTCGCCCAGCTCGACGAAGGCGATGCCGCGATCACTGAAGCCGTTCGCGACGAGATCGGCATTGACCAGGTTGGCGCCGCTGGCGTCGAAGGCGGTGCAGCTGCCATCGGCAAACAGGTTGGCGCCGCCGATCACCACCGGGCCCGGCGCCAGGCTGATTGCGCAGGCCGCCGCCGCGCCGGTCGGTCCGCCACTGACCTCGCTGGCCACCTGCGCAAACAGGGTGCTATGGGTGTCCTGGATGCGCGCCCCGCGCACGCTGAGATGGGCGCCCGGGCGGTCCACGCTGGTATCGCCGGCGGCGTTTCCGAAATACGTGACG
The DNA here is from genome assembly GCF_023156535.1 of Pseudomarimonas salicorniae. Classification (GTDB taxonomy): domain Bacteria; phylum Pseudomonadota; class Gammaproteobacteria; order Xanthomonadales; family Xanthomonadaceae; genus Pseudomarimonas; species Pseudomarimonas salicorniae. Next base: position 197,171 of record NZ_JALNMH010000010.1, read on the forward strand.
TTGCGCTGGCGGATGATCGCCGTAGTGCCCTGCACGTCGACTGCGCCAGCCTGGCTGGCCTGGTTGCCGATGAAGCTGACGCTGCCGAGGCTGAGCCGGGTCGCTGCCTGCAGGTTGGGAGCGAAGGCATGGACCGCGGAGCCGAATGCCGCGGCGTTGCCCAGGAAGCTGCTGCGGGTGATGTCCGCCTCGGGAATGCGCGTGTGCACGGCGCCGCCAAGATCAGCGCGGTTGCCCTCGAAGGCCACCTCGTCGAGCACCAGCCGGCTGGGGCTGCCGAACTGCACGAGGCCAATCGCCCCGCCGAACCCCGCCGAGGGCGTGGGCGCGGAGTTGGCGAGGTTGCCGCGGAACAGGCTGCGGCGGATGGTGAGGGTGCCGATCGCGTGTGACAACGCGCCGCCGACCGCGCCGTCCGGCGAGAACACCCGGTTCTCGGTGAACTGGCTGTCCTCGATGGTCACCGTGCCGTTGAGCGCGACTGCGCCGCCAAACGCACTGTCGCTGCCGCGCAGCTGCTGGCAGTCCGACATGCGCACGCGCGTCAGCGTGACCTCTGCGTTGAGGGGCAGGGCGATGCCGTCCAGGCATCCGGGTCCGCTTGCCGAGCCGCCCTGGGCCAGGTCGACATCCTGCAGGGTGAAGCGCTGCACCGTATCGGCCAGCCGCAGCAGGGCCACGTTGTTGGGCACCGCCGACTCGATGCGCACCCGCTCGCCGTCAAAGTCGATGGCCGGGCCAATGATCGACACGTCCGGATGGCTGATCGGCGTCGCGTCCAGGCTGGCGCTGATCGTCCGGTTGCCGGCAGGCAGCTGGAGCAGGATGCGCACCGGCGTGTTGGCGTCGCTGGTGTTGGCGCTGTCGATAGCGGCACGCAGCGAGCCGGGGCCATCGTCGGCCGCGCTGCTGACCACGATATCGATCGCCGACGCGGGCGCTGTGGCGATCAGCAAGGTCAGCGCAGCGGCGAGGCTGTGGCGTGGGAATGGCATGTTCATTCGGCGATCCTCCGGCTGATGCGCTCGGCCAAGGCCAGCGCGGCGCTGCGCTCGAAGCGCTCCGAGCCGGCCAGGGTCAGCATCCAGTGCGCCTCCGCCCAGCTCAGCGAGTCGCCCTGCGCGCTCAGCGCGGCGGGCCGGTCAGCCACGCGCAGGTCAAGCTCGGCGCCCGCCTCGCCCAGTCGGCCGAGCTGGCGTTGCACGCGCGCGGTGTCCTTGGCCGGATGCAGGACCAGACGCAGCGAGCGCTGCCCGGCCTTGTCGACCAGCAGGCATTCGGATTCGAAGCGCCCGCTGCGCGCCTCGCGGGACAGCGTGGCGTTGCCGGGCAGGCCGGGATACAGCTGCGACAGCGCGCCGGTTTCGACCAGGGCGCAGGGATCAGCCAGCCAGCGCTCGGCGGGCGCGGCAAGGGCGGCGGCAGGAAGCAGAGAACAGAGCAGCAAGGCACGGCGCATGACGCACTCCATGGGGACTTGCAGCGGAGTACGCGAAAACCAAGCGGGCAGCGTCAGCGCCCTTCGGCCACGGCGCTCAGCCGTAGTCCGGGCCGGCTGGCTGCCCCGGGATGACGCTGGTCGCGCGCTTTCTCCGTACTCCGGGGCAGTCCCAAAGGAATGCCTCCATGACTGGCCGTTCTGCTCTTCCCCTACCCCCGTTGTTCGCCTCGCTTGCCGGGGTACTGTCCTGTCTGCTGTTTGCCGCCGGCGGTGTCCAAGCGGCCACCCACACCGTTACCCAGAACGGTGATGCCGGCATCGGCTCGCTGCGCTGGGCGGTGGAGCAGGCCAACGCAGCCTCAGCCGGAGAGGCGCAGGAGATCCGCTTCTCGCTGGCCGCGCCGTTCCGGCAGATTATCCTCGCGAGTGAGATCCTGATCACCCATCCGGATGTGTCGATTCATGGCCTTGCCACCGGCGCACTCGACAGTCCGGGACGGATTCGCATCAGCAGCGTCCGGGGAAGCGGAGTTCTTGAGCTGGGGGCAGCGGTGACGCGCTTCGCACTGCGCGATCTGGACCTTGGTCCGACGGTTCGCACCAGCGATCGACGTGGCGGCTGTCTGGACGCCGAAGTAGTCTCGCCAATCTTCAGTCAGATCACCATCGAGCGGGTGGCATTCCTCGGCTGCACGGTCAGCGCCGGCCTGGGGCCAGTGGAGGGCGGCGCGCTCTATGCCAATGGAAACGTAGTCATTCGCGATGCCTTGTTCCGCGACAATCGAGCTGAATGGCTGGGTAACTCGCAGTCGGTCCGCGGCTTCGCTGCACACGGTGGCGCAGTTGCCATGGAGTTCGGACTGCTGATCGTGATCGGCACGACCTTCGAGCGAAACACTGCTTCGTCCAACAACCGCGACGGGTTCCGGGGAGCGGGCGGAGGCGCGGTGGCCTACACCGCAGCCAACCGCGGGGGCATGAGCTTTTCCGGCACGCTGTTCGTGGAAAACACCGTGCAAGGCACGGATTGCCAGGCAGTACCGCAAGGGGTGTCTGCGTGCTCGGTGTTCGGCGACGGCGGCGCGGTCTTCAGTCGTGCTTCGTCCACGGTGCTCCGACGCAGCGTCTTCGCCCGCAATCAGGCTTTCGGTGGCTCGGCGGTGCACCAGCGCTCCTACCCTTCGGAAGGATTTGGCGGCCGCCTCGACCTCGATAACGTGGTCTTCAACGAAGAGAAGGTATATCGCGCTGTGGTGTCACTCCTGGGCGGTTCGGCGCGGCTGCGCCAGCGAAACGTGACCTACGGCGCAATCGTACTGGCCACTCTGTCGCAGGTGCCGGGCTTCCTGCGCCCGTATTACATGATCGAGCTGGCGGATGCGGGAGCGGACGTTTCCCATTCGGTTCTGTTCGGACATGTCAGCAACGAGGATGGCAGTGCGGTCGTATGGCCTTTCTGTGACCAGGGCGGTTTCCCAAAACCACCGCCGCCAATTCAGGGCAACAGCCTGAGCGTGGAGTCGCTCGATTTGGCCATGGGCACGCACAGCTGCGCGTTTCTTGGCGCTACAAGTGTCTCGCTGGCCGATGTCGGCATTCCGGAAACCGGTCGCTGGGATTTCGAGCCGCGTGGCCTTGCCCTGGAAAATGGCGCTGCCGGCGCACCCAGCCCGTCCGATTGGTCGCGCTGCTCGCCGACCGACGCCCTCGGGCGCGCCCGCAACATCGATGCGGATGGCGACGGAACGGCAAGTTGTGATGTCGGCGCGCTCGAGGGGCTGGCGATGGAGCCGGCGATCTTCGCCAATGGCTTCGAGCAGGCCGCCATGGCGCTACTGCGCTGAGGCCGTGCGTGCTGGATAGACGGTCTCGCTTCGGATTGGCGCGCTGCTCGCGCCGCATCGATGGCCGTGTGACGAAGGCCCGCGCCATGGGGTCCCTGAACGACGGTTTGGTGAAACGTCATTGCCGCGGAGTCGGGAATCCAGTTGTTCGAGTGCCGATCAACGGCTTGCAGAGCAGGAGCTGGACCCCCGCCTTCGCGGGGGTGACGAGGTTTCGAGGATTTAGACTTTCCCCGGACAGCAGTGCGCCTTCGCGGGCATGACGAGTGTTGTTCTGGCCTCTCCAAGCAGTCCAACCGTGTAGAACACCCTCAACTCACTTCAGCAAGGAACCTGATCATGAAAACCTCCCTCATCTGTAGCTCGATGTTGTGCTGCGCGCTGCTGCTTGGCTGCTCAAGCGAAGCGCCCTCCGCTGCCGGCAGCAGCGCAAGCGCCGCGGTGCCCGCGCGGTCCGCGGGTGCAGATGACGTTCTCCAGGCAAAGTTCGACCTGGAACAGCAGCTGCGCCCGTTCAAGCGCGATGCCCGCGTCTACGAAGATCCCCAAGTGCTGGCCGCGCTTGAATCCACCCGTCAGGCGCAGACCGCCTGGGTGCAGGCCCGCGACGCGCATCCCGCGCTCTTGCCACTGGTCGAGAAAGCCAACGGCCTCATGAGCCAGGCCACGCGCGAGGCCCAGACCGGCGATTCGGCGGTCGCCAAGCGACTGGCTGCCGAAGCCGCGGCGGCCAAGGTGGCGCTGGAGCAGACAGGCCTGCAACAGCCGGATCTCGCGCCACTGAACCAGGCACGGCAGGACGCCCAGCGCGCCGTGGAGATCGCGGAAATCGAGGCGCTCAAGCGCATCCCCGAAGCCCGCGAGCTGGCGCTGCGGCTTGAGGCGTTGATCCAAGCGCAGTAACGTCCCGCGCCCGACGCGCCGCCCGCTGCGGCGCGCGTGGCGTGGATCGGCGTCATTGCCCAGGACTGCTTGCCGCGCTCATCGGGCGGGGTTGGTCGTCGTTGAGTGTGGGTTGCGGTGGTCGCCGACTTGGATGGCTTCAATGGGCGCGAAGTTCGCATTCGCCCCGGTCCCGCTGTAGGAGCCAGCTTGCTGGCGATAGGCGCCCCGGATGGGACGATCGCCAGCAAGCTGGCTCCTACATTCGGGTGTTGTGGAAGGTCTTCTTTGCGCCCCACATGCGCATTCCAGACGAGGTCACGGCGCATTGATGCTCCGCAGCCGGGAAAGCCCGGTCACTGGGCGGCCGTGGCATCCGGCCGCCGTGCCAATCGCCAGTTGTCTGCACCCGCCGCCTCGGCGAGTTTCTGCCGTGCCTGAGCGTAGTCGGTCGCGGCGTGCGGCGTTGCCTGCGCGCGGCACAGGGCAAGGTCCAGCGACGAGGATCTGGCCAAGCCGTCCGGCGCATCCTGCCGGGCTCGGCTGAGCGTCAGTCGCGCCGCAGTCGAGCCTCCAGCCATTCCTGCAGGGCTTGGGTCCTGGGGCGGCTGGTGCCGTGATCGGTTACCCAGGCGGACAGCAGAGCCGCGGCCTCGCTGTAGCGATCTTCAGCATAGGCCGTCCAGAAGCGAATCTCGAGCTGCTCCATCGGCGTGATCGGCACACGCTCGGCGACTAGCGCGGCCGCTGCGGCAGCGCTTGCGCAGGCCGATGCCCTGCCGGCGCTGCAGTGGGCCTCGGCCGCCCACAGCCACGCCGCGGTCGCGCCTCGCGCCAGCATCGGCGGCGCACCCGACAACTGCTTTGCGAGTGCTTCGAGTTCTCCCACCGTCGTGGGGTCGCGCCGAAGGTCGACGCGCTGCAGCGAAAGCTGGGCCCGGAGCGGCAGCGGATGCCCTGCCGGTACCAGCGCCTGCATCGCTGCGAGCGCCTGCGCCGCGAGGTGCCGGGACTCTTCAAGCTGACCCTGCTCGAACGCGATGTCGCTCAGCACCAAGCGCACTCCTGCCACATCCATCGACTCCTCACTGCTCAGTCGCTGCGCGATGCCGAGCGCTTTGTCGGCTAGCGTCCTTGCTTCATAGGGGTCGCCCAGGCCAAGTCGGATGCGGGCGAGATTGCTCAGGACGCTGGCATAGGCGCCGGTCTCCGGTCGACCCGACTCGTGGCCAGCCTTGGCCACTCGAAGGCTCTGTTCGGCGGCGACGAGATCGCCGCGCAGCAGGGCAGAGGTGCCGAGGTTGCCCAGCGTGGTGAGGGCATGGGTGTTCTCCTCCAGTCCACCGCGCTCCCAGGTGTCGAGCGCCTCGCGGAAGTAGTGCTCGGCCTCGTCGAATCGCAGTGCCTGTAGCAGGCCCACACCCAGGTTGGACTGCTCAATGCCCAGTACCAGCATGCCGGCGTCGCCAGCCTGGGCGATCATGTCCACGGCTTGCTCCTGCATTGCCAGGCCCTCGTCCTGGCGTCCCTGCTGGCGCAGCCAGTTGGCTCGCGCGGCAAGGATGCCGCCGCGCAGGCGCGATGCACGTGGTGGCAGCGCCTGGGCAAGCGTTTCGGCCTCCACCAGTGGCGCTTCGGCGGCTACCGCGTCGCCCTGGCGCAGAAGCACCATGGCGTGGATCTGCGCCGCCATCGCCTGGTCAACGAACGGGGTGTCAGCGTCCACCTGACTGCGGTAGCGTTCGATCAAGGCGCGTGCCGCCGTCATGTCCTGCAGGTTGAAATACAGTTCGGCAAGCACCAGCAGCACACGACGACGCAATTCGGGATCATCGGCGTACAGGGTGTCGAGCTGCGCGGCGCTGGCATCGAGCAGGGCCTTCGCGTTCAGGTCGCTGCCTTGCACCCCGGTCTCGCGGAAGATCAGCATCAGGTGTTCGCGCAAGGCGTCCTGGCGCAGCGCTTCCAGCCGTGCGCGGTCTCGCTCTTCCGCGGCAATGCGTGCCTGCCAGGTCGTGCCGGCCAATGCCAGCACGAGGCCGAAGAGGGCCAGAACACCGAGCGACACGGGCAGCCGATGACGCTGGAAGAAGCGCCTCGCCACATACCAGCGCTCACCCGCGCGATCGGCGATCGGCAAGCGTCCGCGGACGGCGAGGAGGTCCTGGCGAAACATCGTGAGCGACGGATAGCGCTTTTCCGGATCGTCCCGGAGACTGCGATCGAGCACGCTGCGCAGGTCCGTGAGCTGGCCGCGGCTTAGTCCGGTGGAATCCGGCGTGCCAGAAGGCAGCTCGTGCGGCGCATCACCGAAGAGCAGCCAGCCAGCGATCAGACCCAGTTGATACTGATCGCTGGCGGTGGAGATCGATTGTCCCGCCCGCTGCTCGGGGCTTGCCCAGCCGGGTGTGAAGCCCCGAGCCGGATGATCGCGATCCTCGCCCACTGAGCGGGCGATGCCGAAGTCGAGCACGCGCAACCGGCCGTCGTCCTCAACCATCATGTTCGCCGGCTTCAGATCGCCGTGTACCACCAGTTGGCGGTGGGCGTAGGCGACCGCATCGATCGCCTGCAACAGCAGATCGAGTCGTGTGTTGAAGTCGGGCTGGGTTTCGCGCACGAGATGATCGAGCCGGCGTCCCTCGATCTGCTCCATGGCAAGCCAGGGGAAGCCCTCGGCGTCGACGCCGCCGTCGATCAGGGTGGCAAGGCCGGGGTGGCTGAGCCGGGCGAGCAGGGCGCGCTCGGCGGCGAGGTGCTCGGCGGCCTGTTCGCGGTCGAGCAGGGGCGTATCGAGGATGCGCTTGATCGCCACCTGCTGGGCGAACTGGCCATCGTCGCGATGCGCGCTGTAGACCTCGCCCATGCCACCATGGCCGAGCAGGGCATCGATCACAAAGGCGCCGATCCGCGTGCCGGCGGCCAGCGGGGTCGCCTGCATCAGCTGGCGGGCCGCCGCGCCGGTCAGCCCTTCGCGTGCCGTGCCGGCGTCAAAGGCGTCGAGGAGGCGGGCCACGATGCCGGCGAGGGCCGGATCCTCGCGGTGCAGGGCGGCGATGCGCGCCTCGCGGGTGGGGGTGTCAGCGTCAAGCAGGGCGTCAAGCTCGGCATCGGCGCGCTGCATGCGGGCTGCATCGAGCGTGGCCGCTGGAGCGGGGTGCGAAGGACTGTCCATGCTCGCGAGCATAGCGTCCGCGCCGCGAGGATCGAAATGCCGCTCCGAGGCGTGCGACAGTATGCGCATGAGCGCACCCGAGGACACCACCGCCAGCGCCGTCGCCGGCGAGCTCCAGGCCTTGATCGATGGCTGGCGCCGCGGCGAGGGGAGGGCCGCCGACCGGCTGTTCGCCCACCTCTACCCCGAGTTGCAGCGACTGGCCGCGCGTGCCCTGGCGCCGCATCGACGCGGGCCGACCCTGGACACCGGCGCCCTGGTGCAGGAAGCCTGCCTGCGCCTGCTGGGCAGCGCCCTGACGCCGGAGAACGCCCTGCACCTGAAGGCGATCGCCGCCTCGGCGATGCGTCAGATCGTGGTCGACCACGCGCGCCGGCATCTGGCCGGCAAGCGTGGTGGCGACTGGCTGCAGGTCACCCTGGGCGCCACCGCCGAGCAGTTGCCCGTCGAGCAGGTCGGGCCGGCCGACGTGGTCGAGGTGGAGCAGGCCCTGCAGCGACTGACGGCGCTGGGCGAGCGGCCGGTACGGGTGGTCGAGTGCCGCTTCTTTGCCGGCCTGAGTGAGCAGGAGACCGCCGAAGCCCTCGGCCTATCGCGCAGCACCGTGCAGCGCGAATGGCGTCGGGCCCAAGCCTGGATGGCCGTGCTCAAGGAGGGCCAGAGGGGCGTGGCGGGTGATTCACGGACATAGCGGGTAGAATGCTCGCCCGTTTTTCCCCGCATGCTTTCCATGGCCCACTTTGAAGGCGACCTGCGCATCGCTGCCGGTCATCGCTTCGCCATCGTCGCCAGCCGCTGGAACCCGCGCATCGTCGATGCCCTGGTCGACGGCGCGCGGCGCACCTTTGCCGGCAACGGTCTCGACCCGGACGCGCTGGACGTGATCCGGGTGCCCGGCGCCTGGGAGATCCCGCTGGCGGTGCAGCGCGCGGCCTGCTCCGGCCGCTACCGCGCGGTGGTCGCGCTGGGCTGCGTGGTGCGCGGTGACACCCGGCACTACGAGCATGTGGCCGATCGCTGTGCCGAGGCCCTGATGCGCGTATCGTTGGATGAAGGCATTCCGGTTGCCAACGGTGTCCTGGCCGTGGAGCGACACGAGGATGCGGAAGCGCGCGCCGGTGGCGCGCATGGCAACAAGGGTGAGGAAGCGGCGCTGGCCGCGCTGGAGATGGCGCAATTGATCGAGCAGCTGGCATGAAGACGCGACGCAGCGATGGCATCGACCCGGTTCTGCGGTCGCGGGCGCGCAAGCGCGCGCTGCAGGCGGTCTACGCCTGGCAGATGAATGGCGGCCCGGTGGAGCGCGTCATCGAGGAATTCGCCCACGAGCAGGCCCGCGAGCAGGCCGACCTTGGTTACTTCGAGGATCTGCTGCGCGGCCTCATCGCCCACGTCGAGGACATCGACGCTGCGCTGCTGCCCTTCCTGGACCGCCCGGTCGACCAGGTCGATCCGGTGGAGCGCGGGGTGTTGAGGCTGGCCGCCTACGAGCTGAAGTATCGCCCCGACGTTCCGTATCGGGTGGTGCTCAACGAGGCCGTCGAGACGGCCAAGCGCTTCGGTGCCGACCACGGGCACACCTATGTGAACGGGGTCCTCGACCGCGCCTGCAGCGAGTGGCGGGCCGCCGAGTCCGCCGCGTCGCGGCGCCGCTGAGCCGCCAGGGTCAGTAGAAGCGGCGCGACTCCAGGCCGTCCGAGAACAGACCCTCGCGGTCGATGGGCGGCCCCGGCTCGCCGCGCGCGCCCTGCTTGATCCAGTCAAAGATAAGGCCCTGCTCGAATGCCGGCAGCGGCTGGCCTGCCAGTGGCATTCGACTCCTGCCATCACCCGGCAGGTTGCAGTTGATCTTGTCGAAGAGCCGGCTCTGCAGCGGCTGTCCCGGGCGCACATAGGTGTCGATCAGCTTGTAGATCGCGTCGACGTTCTGGTCGCTGACATCCGGCCGCTGGCCCGGACCGTGGCAGTTGATGCAGCGCGAGACCAGGATTGGTTTGACCTCGGTTTGCCAGTCGACCGCGAAGGCGATCGGTTCGCCGCGCAGGTCGTCGCATTCGCTGCCCACCTGGGAGAGCGCGGGCAGGGCGGTCAGGCCGAGGGCGGCGGCCAGAAGCAGGTGTCGCGGGAAAACCGTCAAGCCAGGCTCCAGAGCCGGAGGATGCAGGGCACGCTATCCGCAGCGGCGACCCCGGCTCAAGCCCCGCGGCGCAACTGCGGACCGGCGGCGGCAGGCATGGGTGCGGGCGGCTGTGCCAACATGGCGGTTTCCGTCAGGGCAGGCTCCCGCATGGCCGAGTTCGAGCTGATCGCGATGATCCGCGAGCGCTGCGCCGCGCAGCGCGAGGTGCTGCTCGGTATCGGCGATGACTGCGCCCTGCTCTCCTTGCCGCCGGGCCAACAGCTCGCGGTGAGTTGCGACACGCTGAACGCCGACGTCCACTTCGACGCCGCGCACGCCGCCGCCGACATCGGCTACAAGGCGGCCGCCGTGAATCTGAGCGACCTCGCCGCGATGGGCGCGGAGCCCGCCTGGTGCACGCTGTCCCTGTCGATGCCCAGCGCCGACCGCGCCTGGCTGTCAGGCCTGCTCGACGGCTTCCTCGAGCTCTGCGCGGCGCATCGGGTGGCCCTGGTCGGCGGCGACACCACGCGCGGCCCGCTCTCGCTCTGCGTCACCGCGATGGGCTGGTTGCCCCACGGCCGGGCGCTGCGCCGCGATGCGGCCCGGGTCGGCGACGACCTCTGGGTCACCGGCTCGCTGGGTGACGCATCGGCCGCGCTGGCGCTGGGCGAAGCGGCCGGCCGCTACCTGCGTGGGCGGCTGCTGCGGCCGACACCCAGGGTGGATGCAGGGCGCGCCCTTCTGCGCCTGGCCCACGCGGCGATCGACCTTTCGGACGGGCTTCACGGCGATCTCGGACACGTGCTGCGGGCCTCCTCGGCGGGCGCCGACCTTCAGCTGGGCGCATTGCCCGCATCGCAGGCACTCATCGAGGCCTTCCCCGAGCGCGAGGCGCGTTGGAACCACCAGCTGTGCGGGGGCGACGACTATGAACTGGCCTTTACCGCCGACCCCTCGCAGCGTCGGGCGGTCGAGGAGGCGCTGCAGGCAGTGGGGGTGCTCGCCACGCGCATCGGCAGCCTGCGCGCCGAGCCCGGTCTCCGCCTGATGTTGCCGGAAGGCGGATCCTGGGAGCCGGCGGCGGGGGCCTGGCAACATTTCGGCGAGGCGACATGAGTCGACCACCGGCCTGGCATTGGCAGGTGCTGCTCGCGAGCGGACTGGGCAGTGGCCTGGCGCCGCGGGCGCCGGGTACCTTCGGGTCCCTGGCGGCGCTGTTGCCCTGGTGGCTGCTGCGTCCGCTGCCGGCCTGGGCCTATCTCGCGGTCACCGTCCTGGTCTTCGTGCTCGGCGTCTGGGTCAGCGAACGGCTGACCCGACAGCCCGGCAGCGAGGACCCGGGCTGGATCGTCATCGACGAATGGGTGGGGCTGTGGCTGGCCCTCTTCCTGCTGCCGCAGGGCTGGCCTTGGGTTCTCGCCGGCTTCGTCCTGTTCCGGCTTTTCGACATCGCCAAGCCCTGGCCGGTCGGCTGGGCCGACCGCAGCCTGGGGGGCGGGCTTGGCGTGATGGCCGATGACGCGCTGGCCGGGCTGATGGCACTGGGCTGCCTTCAGCTGGTCGCGCTCTGGCTCGCCTGAGCCCCGCTACTCCGGCGCCGCATCCTGCGAGCGGCAGATGTTGGCCTCGTCGCCGACCAGCAGGCGGACGATGCGCCGGGTCTGGTCCACCGTCCCGATCCGGTAGCTGAAGTCAGCGGTCTCGCCGTCGATGAAGCGAAGCGTTGTGGAGCCGATGATGTCGGCGCCCGGGCTCGGCTCGGCTCCGTCGATGGCCGAGAAGGGCGTGCCGTTCTGCTGGCGGAAGATGTCTCCACTGAAGCTGCCGTCGGGCTGGCGTGTGGTGGTGAGCAGGAAGAAGACCGCCTCGCCATCGGTGTCGTAGGTGTACCAGATCGCCACCAGCAGCTCGTCGACGTGGAACAGGGTGAGCCCCCAGCCGGCGTCGGCGCCGCTGCCGGTCCACAGGTCGGTGTAGTTGGCGGCGTCGGCCCGGCTGAGCGTGGCCGAGGTCGAACAGGCGAAGGTGCGGTTGCCAAAGGGGAAGCGGCTGAGCGTCTTGCTCTGGCTGATGCCGCCGACGGTGTAGTCGAAGGCCAGTTCGTCCTCGCCGCTGTAGCGCAGCGTGAGCTCGCCCACGGGCGTGACCGACTGCGCTGCCGGCCCGTCGATCTGGGCCAGGGGGGTCCCGGTGAATCGGAACAGGTCGCCGCGGAAGCTGCCGTCGGCCTGCGGGAAGGCGCCGGCGGCGATGAACCAGGTCGGCTCGCCGTCGCTGTCATAGGTGAACCATGTCGGCGCGAGCACGCTGCCCTGGTCGAACACGGTCAGCCCCCAGCCGCTTTCGGTCGAGACCCACCAGGTTGCCGATCGCTTGCCGCTGGACAGCGGGTTGCTGCGGGTGAACACATTGTTCCCGCCCCCGGTCAGTCCGCCGAGCAGCTTGGCGCTGGTGTCGAACGCGATCTGGCTGCCGTCGAGGTTCAGCGCCGGCGAATCTGCGGGCGCATCGGCCTCGCCGCCGGTGTCCGACTGTGCCAGGCGGACGATGTCTCCGGTCTCGAGGTCGGCGACATGGACATCGGCGAGATCGTTGTTGTCGGGCAGGGAGAGGTCGAGGTTGGGCGCATCGGAGACGAAGGCGAGCTGGCTGCCGTCCCCTGACAGCGCCGCCTGGCTTGATGCACCGGTCGAATCGCCGCCGTCCACGCTGGCGCTGGCCCGCTCGAGGCTGCCGGCGGTGGAGACGTAGATGTCGGGCAGCAGGTTGAGGTCGTCGGCGCCGTGCGCGTGGTCGGTCTCGAAGGCGACCACGCTGCCCGAGTCGTCGATGCTCGGCGCGCTGCTGCCGGCGCTGCCGCAGCTCTCTGCAGACGTGCCGGCGGGGGGACTGACCACCTGGGTGGCGCCGGTCAGCATATTGCGCAGGAGGACCTGGCTCTGCGCCTCAGGACAGCTCGAGGGCGTCGTGGTGGCGTTCTTCGCCGTGCTCTCCCAGGCCACCCACTGCCCGTCGGCCGAGAGCACCGGCGCCGTCGACAGGTCATCGGTGTTGGTCGAGGTCGACTGCCCGTCGCCGCCCACCGACTTGCAGGAGACGCAGACCGCCTGGCCGACCGTCAGCGCCTCGCCCCCGTCGTCGAAGAGTGGCGCCCAGTAGACCTGGGGCACGCCGGGCGTGCCTTCGGCGGGATCATCGGGTACCTCGGTGAACACCACAGCATTGGCGGAGGCCGAGAGCTGGGGCGCCGGCTGCGTGCCGGGTTCGGCCTCCGCGTCGGCGCTGGTGGTGGCGACCTGCTGGGTGGTGCCGGTCAGCATGTTGCGCAGGAAGACCGAGCTGCCGCCCCCCTTGCGCCGTTCCGCCGCCTGCTTGGCGGTTTCGCCATAGACGCGCTTGACGGCCGCGTCGCGGGCCACGAACAGCACGCGCTGGCCGTCTCCGCTGAGTGACGGAAGGCGTGCCGCGCCGCTGACCGGGGATTCGTCGTTGCCGAGGCTGACCCGCTCGATCTCGCCCGACTCGCGATCAAGACGGAAGACGTCAGCCTGGCCATCTCCGTCGCCGGGCACCAGGTTGCCGGCGCGCGACTCGAACACCACATAGCGGCCGCTGGCATCGAGCAGGGACTTGCGACTGTCGCCGTCGGCCTCGGCGGTGACCGCGCTGATCTGCCGCGGACGCGCGTTCACCACGACATCCTGCGGGCGCGCCTGGCCGAACAGGGTGCCGTCGCCGAGCTGGCCGAAGCTGTTGTCACCCCAGCACAGCACGCGGCCGCCCGGCGCGACGACGCAGCTGTGCCCGATGCCGAGGTCGATCCGGGTCGCCCCCGCGGCCAGTCCGGCGACCGGGGTCGGGCGCGGCCTCGATATCTGCGAGTTGTCGCCCACGGCGCCAAGGAAGTTGGAGCCCCAGCAGCGCACGCCGCCACGCGCGCCGATCACGCAGCTGTGCGAATCGCCGAGCGAGAGATCCACGATGCCCCCGGCCAGCGCCGGCACCGGCGCCGGCACCAGCCGGTCCTGCTCGCTGCCGTCGCCCAGCAGCAGGCCGAAGAAGGCATCGCCCCAGCAGGCCACCGAGCCGTCCGTGCGCAGGGCGCAGCTGTGCCGGGTGCCCAGGGCGACGCGATCGACGCCCGAGCCGAGCGAAGTCACCGGCGTCGGACGCGATCGGTTGCTGCGCGTGCCGTCGCCGATCTGCCCCTCGTTGTTGAGCCCCCAGCAGAACAGGGCGCCGGTCTGCAGCACGGCGCAGGTGTGCAGCTGTCCGGCGGCGATGAAGCGGGCAGGGCCGGGCAGGCCGGAGACCTCCCGCGGGGACGGCGCGGCCGCGGTGGTGCCGAGGCCGAGCTGGCCCTCGTCGTTGCCACCCCAGCACAGCACCACGCCGTTGTCGCGCAGCGCGCAGCTGTGCTTGCGGCCCAATGCCAGCGCCCGCACTCCGGCGGACAGGCCGGAAACGTCCACGGCGCGATCCTGGTTCTGCCCCGAGCCGTCGCCGAGCTGGCCTTCCTGGTTGTAGCCCCAGCACTTTACGCCGCCGCTGGCGGTGATCGCGCAGCTGTGGTCGAAGCCGACCGCCACCGCCTGCGCGCCGAGGGCGAGCCCGGCCACGTCGACGGGGGCCAGGCGCAGGGGCAGCGGGTCGACCCCGTTGCCGAGCTGCTGCTGGTTGTTGGCGCCCCAGCAGCGTACGCGACCCTCGCGGGTGCGACCGCAGGAATGGAAACTGCCGCCGGCGACCTGTTCGTAGACCGCGCCGACGCTGGCCAGGGGCGTGGGCACCAGGCGCAGGGTCGAGCGGTTGTTGCCCAGCTGCCCGTCGGTGTTCAGGCCCCAGCACTGGACGAATCCGCGCCGCGAATGGGCGCAGCTGTGGCGGGCGCCGGTCGAGAGTCCGCGCACCTCCGGCGCGAGGCCGATGACCTGGACGGTCGAGAACGTCTCCTCGATGCCGGCGCCGCCGAGCTGGCCGCTCAGCGAATCGCCGAAACAGCGTACGCCGCCATTGGCATCCACCGCACAGACGTGGAAGTCCCCGCCGTCGAGGGCGGTGAAGCCGCGGGCCATTTCGGGCACCGGGCCGGCGGTGGTCCGGCCTTCGGTGCTGCCGTCGCCGAGCAGGGCAAAACCGACCCCGCCCCAGCACTCGACGGCGCCTTCACCGACGATCGCGCAGCTGAGCACGTTGGCGGCGGCGATCTCCCGTCCGGGTGCGCTCAGTCCGCGCACGGCGACCGGCAGCAGGCGGTCGGTTGTGGTGCCGTCGCCCAGCTGCCCGGTGTTGTTGGCGCCCCAGCAGCGTACCGTGCCCGACTGACCGATGGCGCAGGTGTGGGCGCTGCCGGCATCAAGGCGCAAGGCGGATTCGGGCAGGGCGCGGACCTGCGCAGGGCGGGCCCGATCAACGCGGCTGTCGTCGCCCAGCTGGCCGTTGCCATTGCCGCCCCAGCACCAGACCTCACCGCTGCGCATGAGCGCGCAGCTGTGGTTGAAGCCGAGGCTGATTGCCACCGCATCGGCGGGCAGCCCCTCGACGCGCAGCGGAGAGGGGCGATCCTCGCCGGCTGTTGTACCGAGCTGGCCGAAGGCGTTCCAGCCCCAGCAGTGCACCGCGCCCATGCCGTCCACCGCGCAGCTGTGGGCGAGGCCGGCAGCGATGAAGCGGATATCTGGCGGCAGGTCGCGCACCGGCACCGGGGTGGTCCGTGGCTGGGTCGAACGCTCGCCGACTCCCAGCTGGCCGAACTCGTTGCGCCCCCAGCAGACCACCCGGCCGTCGCGGATCAGGGCGCAGCTATGTGCCCGGCCCGAGGCGGTCTGCAGGACGCCGCCCAGGCGGCTGAAGCTGTCCTGCGCTGCGGCCGTCGCCGCTCCCAGGCAGGCCAGAAGGACGAAAAGGCCAGGCACGCTCAGGATCCGCTGCATCGCCGCTCTCCCCGAATCAGCTTGAACCTGAGTCTACGCCGCTTGTTCCGCGGTGGATGCCGTGGGTGCGATCAGGCCTCCGCACCCTCGAGAACGTCCGCGACGCGCTTGCGCAGCACCGGCACCAGATCCGCCTCGAACCAAGGATTGCTGCGCAGCCAGAGCTGGTTGCGCGGGCTGGGATGGGGCATGGGCAGGTACTTCGGCAGATACCGCTGCCAGTCGCGCACGGTGTCGGTCAGGGTGCGACCGCGCTCGGCGCCGAGGAAATAGGCCTGGGCGTAATGCCCGATCAGCAGGGTGAGCTGGATGTTGGGCAGCAGCGGCAGCAGCTTTGGATGCCAGGTCTTGCTGCATTCCGGGCGCGGCGGAAGGTCGCCGCTGCTGCCGGTGCCGGGATAGCAGAAGCCCATCGGCACGATGGCCACCGAACGTTCGTCGTAGAAACGCTCGCGCTCGATGCCCAGCCAGTGGCGCAGGCGGATGCCGCTGGAGTCGTTCCACGGAATGCCCGAGTGGTGCACCCGGGTGCCCGGTGCCTGACCGACCACCAGCAGCCGCGCCTTGGGATGGGCGCGCAGCACCGGGTTGGCGCCCAGCGGCAGCTGCGACTCGCACAGCTTGCAGGCGCGGATTTCGCTGAGCAGGGCGTTGAGTTCGGTCCTCACGGCAGCAGCTTACCCGGGTTGAGGATGCCGGCGGGATCGAACTGGCGCTTGATCGCGCGCATCAGGTCGAGTGCGACGGGATCCAGGGCGCGGGCCATGAAAGGGCGCTTGGCCACGCCGATGCCGTGTTCCCCGGACAGCGTGCCGCCGAGCGCGAGCACGCTGTCGAACACCGTGTGCAGGCAGCGCTCGGCGGCGCGCGCCTGGGCCGGGTCGGCGCGGTCGAACATCAGGTTGACGTGCAGGTTGCCATTGCCGGCGTGGCCGAAGCAGACGATCGGAATGCCGGCCTCATCGGCAAGCTGCTGGGCCCGGCGCAGCAGGGCGGGGACCCGGCTCACCGGCACCACGACGTCCTCGTTGATCTTGTCCGGAGCCAGCGAGCGCAATGCCGGAGACAGGGCCTTGCGCGCGGCCCACAGCGACTCCAGCTCGGCCGTGGAGCCCGCCACCTGCCAGTCGACCAGTCCGCTGCCCCGGGCGGCGACGCCAAGAGCCGCGCAGGCGTCATCCAGCGCGGCCTCGCGGCCGTCGGCCTCGAGCAGCAGCAGCCCGCGGGCCCGCTTCGGCAGCTCAAGGCCGCGGGCCCGCACCAGGTCCAGGGCGCGGTCGTCCATGAATTCCAGCGCGCTGGGCACCACCGGCTGGGCCATGACCCGCGCCACCGCGGCCGCGGCCCCGTCCACGCTGTCATAGAGCGCGCGCATGCCCCGCCGCGCCTCGGGGAGCGGGGTCAGCCGCAGGGTCGCCTCGGTGATGATGGCCAGCGTGCCTTCGCTGCCGGCGATCAGCCGCGTGAGATCGAACCCCGTGCTGTTCTTGGTCACCGCAGCGCCGCAGCGGAATTCCCGGCCCTGGCCATCGACCGCGCGCAGCGCCATCAGGTTGTCACGCGCACTGCCGTACTTCAGCGTGCGCGGGCCGCCAGCGTTGCAGGCGAGATTGCCGCCGACGCTGGAATAAGGCGCCGAGGTCGGGTCGGCGGCCCAGAAGAACCCATGCGGTGCCAGTGCCGCCTGCAGTTCACCGTTCAGAACACCCGGTTCCACCACGGCGACGCGGTCGTCCGGCCTTATCTCGATGATCCGCTGCATGCGCTCAAGACCAAGCACGACGCCGCCTTCGGCGGCGATGCAGGCGCCCGTCGTATTGCTGCCGCGCCCGCGTGCGGTCAGGGGGACGCCGTGCCGATGACAGGCGGCCACGGCAGCCTGGACCTCTTCGTGTCGAGTGGGCAGCAGGACCAGGTCGGGCTCGCCCACCAACCGCGAATTGTCGCTGCCGTAGGCGATGCTCGCAGCCGGTCCCTGGAGGATGGCCGC
Organism: Pseudomarimonas salicorniae; assembly: GCF_023156535.1. Classification (GTDB taxonomy): domain Bacteria; phylum Pseudomonadota; class Gammaproteobacteria; order Xanthomonadales; family Xanthomonadaceae; genus Pseudomarimonas; species Pseudomarimonas salicorniae. The sequence goes on from NZ_JALNMH010000010.1 coordinate 214,558, forward strand.
TGCCGGCAGTCGGCCGCGAAGCTCGTCCAGCAGGGCGACCAGCGCAGACTGCGGAGAGTCAGCCATCGATGCGGAACGCGTCGCGCACCCAGTCGCTGCGGGAATCGCCGATCGCAACGACGTCGAAGCGGCAGGCGCGCCGCGCGTGCTGTGGGTGATCGACCAGATACTGCGAGGCAGCGCGGGCCAGCTTTCGCCGCTTTCCGGAGGTCACCGAGGCCAGGGCGCCGCCGAAATCGTGCTCTCGCCGGTAGCGGACCTCGACGAAAACCAGTACCTCGCGATCGAGCATGACCAGATCGATCTCGCCCACCCGGTATCGCACATTGCTGGCCAGCGTGCGCAGGCCGGCGCGCTCAAGTCCGGCGCGCGCCTGGGCCTCGCGGGCATCGCCCTCAGCCTTGCGGTCCATCGTCCGGCACCAGCCCGACATCACGGACCGGCCGCGGCTGGCCATTGCGGAACTCGGCGATGCCCGGTTCGCGCTGCGCCTCGCCCAGTTCGTCGACGCTGAGCACGCCGGTGGCGCCCTGCACCACGCGCCCGGCATCGCCGGCCAGGCGCAGCTGCAGCAGTGTCCACGCGTCCATGCCGAAGGCGAACAGCCGCGCCGCGGGGCCGCGGGCGCTGTCCAGATGGCGGGCCAGCTCGCGACGGGCGGGCAGGCCGGGGATCTCGTCGAACAGCCAGGGCGAGTCGACGAACTCGACGCCGCTCAGCTCGCGGTCCATGCGCGCATCGCCCCCTGCGGCGTGGACCTGGGAGGTGGCCAGCATCGGCACCGAGGACAGGCCGAAGACCTTGAGCTGGGGCACCAGCAGCCGGGCCGCAGGTGCCCGGACAGCGATGAACAGGGCGTCGAAGCCCGGATCGTGGGGAACGTTGAGGTCGACCGGCGCCGAGGTCGGCAGGCCGGCGCCCTGCAGGGCCGAGCGGATCACCGGCTGGAAGTCGATGGCCCGCTCATCGATGGAGATCGTCGCCGTCACGCTGCCGCCAGCGCGCTCGAGGCGCTCGCGGAACGCGGACACCGCGCGTTGCGCGGCGTCGTCTCCGCCCACCACCACCACAACGCGCTCGAAACCGCGTCGCTGCATGCGCCCGGCGATCGAGGCGCCCTCGTCCTCGGGCAGCAGGGCGAAGCTGGTCTGGCCCGGTGGCACGGGGCCGCTGCGGTTGAGCGCCAGCACAGGGACCGGGAGGCTGGGCTCGGCGAACAGCGCCGCCACCGCCTCCCGGCTCAGCGGCCCCACCACCAGGTGATGGCCATCATTCACTGCCCTGCGATAGGCCTCGACGGCCGACTCGGGGCTGCTGCCGCTGTCCATGACGTCGACCGACAGTCCGCCACCGCCGTCGGTGTCGAATCGTGCGGCGAGAAAACCGTCGCGCACCGACTCGCCCGCGGGCTTCAGGTTGCCGGACAGGGGCAGCAGAAGGGCGATTGACGGAGGGCCGTTGCGCCCGGCCAGGGCCGGCGCGGGTTCGCTGACCGGGCCACGCTGAAGCTGCGGCGGCACGGCGATGCCACGACCGGTCAGCGCGCGTGCGGCGTAGGGCCGCAGAGGTTCATCACCGCGCAGGGCATTGCTGCCCTCGACCAGGTCTGCATCGCGCAGGCCTGACAGCAGGTCGCGGATACGCCGCGCGTTGTCGCTGCGCTCGCGTCCCTCGAGCAGCGTGCCCAGCTCGGCGTAGACGCGCGCTGCGAAGAACGGATCCTCGCGCTCCCACGCCCGGCCGCGCAGCTCGAGCCAGCGGGCGCGGTAGCCGGCTGGGGGACTGCGGGTGATCCGCTGCAGGGCCTCCCGCGCGCCGCGGTAGTCGCCGCGGGCGAGCGCCAGTTCGGCGCGCAGCAACTCCAGCCGCATCGCCTCGCTTCCATCCAGGCGCTTCGGATCGATGCCCTCGACGAGCTGGGACGCACCACTGCGATTGCCGTTCTCGCGCATCGACTCGGCCGCGCGCAGGCGATAGTAGTCGCGGTCACCACGGACCTGCTCTGCGGCGTCAAGGTAGGCCTGGGCAGCGGCGGCAAAATCACCCTCGCGATAGAGCGCATCGGCCATCCGCGCCACTTCGGGCGTGCTCCGCTGCCCGGGCCCGCTGGCGCAGGCGCTCAGCAACGCGGCAGCCAGAAGCAGTGTCCACACTCGCATCGAATTCATCCGTGGTCCGTCGGCGGCGGGAAAGATGGCAAGATCATAGCGGATGACCTCACGCCTTCCCGACGCTTCGAGCCCGCCCGTCACCCGCGATGCAGATTCCGGGGGGCTGTGGGTTGTAGCCACGCCCATTGGAAACCTTGGCGACTTCGCGCCGCGCGCGGCCGAAACGCTGCGCAGCGTTGACCTGGTGCTGGCCGAGGACACGCGCCATTCGCGGCCCCTGCTGCTGCAGTTCGGCATCGAGACGCCGATGCAGGCGCTGCACGACCACAACGAGGCGACGCAGGCGGCCAAGCTGGTCGAGCGCATGCTCGCCGGGGCGAGCATGGCCCTGATCTCGGACGCAGGCACGCCGCTGATCAGTGACCCGGGTTTCCGACTGGTCCAGGCTGCCCGCGCCGCAGGCGTCCCGGTCCGGCCGGTGCCTGGTCCGAGCGCGCTGGTGGCCGCGCTGTCCGTCGCGGGCATCGCCAGCGACCGTTTCTGCTTCGAGGGCTTCCTGCCCAGCAAGGCCGGCGCTCGCCGTGAGGCGATAGCCCGGCTCGCAGCCGAGCCGCGCACCCTGGTCTTCTACGAGAGCGCCCATCGCGTCGTCGAGTCGCTCGCGGACCTTCGCGATGGGCTGGGCGGGGCGCGGAAGATGGTGCTTGCAAGGGAACTGACCAAGCGCTTCGAGACCGTCCTGGATGGAACGATCGGCGAAGTGCGCGAACGGGTAATGGCTGACGCCGACCAGCAGCGGGGCGAGTTCGTACTGGTGGTGGAGGGCGTGCAGGACCTCGCAGCCGCGCAGCTGGCCGAGGGTCGACGACTGTACGAGAAGCTCGCCGGGCATCTGCCTCCGTCCCAGGCTGCACGCCTCGCCGCCGAGCTGAGCGGGGCTCCGCGCAAGGCGCTGTACGGCGGCTGAGCCGGCTGCCGGCCCGGGCGGCCCGCGCGGGGTACAATCGTGTCGCGGAGTCGGCCAGGCAGTCGCCGCCGTCGCGGCATGCCGCGACGGGGGAGGAAAGTCCGGGCTCCACAGGGCAGGGTGCCAGGTAACGCCTGGGCGGCGCGAGCCGACGGAAAGTGCAACAGAGAGCAGACAGCCGAACGGTGACCCGCGCAAGCGGCGTCATGCGTGGTGATGGTGAAACGGTGCGGTAAGAGCGCACCGCGCGCGGGGCCAACGCCGCGTGGCACGGCAAACCCCACCCGGAGCAAGGCCAAATAGGGATGCAATGCCGCGGCCCGCGGTGCATCCGGGTAGGCTGCTTGAGCCGGTCGGCGACGACCGGCCTAGAGGAATGACTGTCTTCGACAGAACCCGGCTTATCGGCCGGCTCCGCACCTTTTCCGCCGAGCTTGCAGGGCGAGCCCGGCGGAAAGGGTTGTGCGCATGCGTCCTGACCCCACCCCGGCCCTCCCCGGACACCGGAGAGCGGGTGCCAACTGCCTCGGCGGACGGCGGCGTGGCAGGGCAGGGATGGGCGCAGAGAAGACGTTCATAGGGTGCGGCTGGCCGCACCGGGCGTAGCGTCCGAACGCCCGTATCGGTGCGTCCAAGACGCACCCTATGGGGCTCCGCCGACGCGCAACGAAGCCCGACTGTAGGAGCGCACATGGGCGCGACCGCGGCGCGGCGTATTCACCACAGACCGCGGCCAGAGCGAATCTCCGCGGTCGCGGCCATGTCCGCTCCTACGAAGAGCCCGGCCGATCGGGGTCGGTGGCGAACGTCTGCTTCGCGCCCGAGATGGCCCTTCCGGCCTCGCGGCTCAGTCCTGGCCCTGGTCGAGGATGTCGTCGGCCAGCTTCTGCCAGGCAGGCAGGCGGTCGAGCATGCTGACCTGGCGCAGGTACTCCTCGTCGATCGGCTGCTTGGCGATGAGCGCGCGGGCGACATGGACGGCGCCGCCGACCCAGAACCCCCTTGCCTTGGAGCGGCTTGGCTGATGGTGGCTGGCGACTGCTTCGACGATCGGCATGGGCAGGCCCCACATACCCAGCAGATAGGCCCCCGCCTCGGCGTAGTGCGGCCCGTCGCCTTCCAGCTCGCCTTCCTTGTTGAGGTACTGCACGCCCGGCAGGAGCATGCCGACTTCGGCCAGCAGGGCAGCGGTCGAGGCAAGTTCAGCGCTGCTGCCGGCCAGCAGGCGGGCGGCGAGCTGCGAAGAGAGCAGCGCGCGCTGGCGCATCGCATCGCGGTCAACCGCGGAGTTGGTCGAGTCCGAGAAGACCTCGGTTGCCAGCACCATCCTCCGCAGGATCTGCTGGCCGAGGCGGATCACCGCCGTTCGGATGTCGGAAATCGTACGGCCGCCCGAGAAGTACGCCGAGTTGCACAGGCGCAGCACCTTGGCCGCCATGGCCGGATCCTGCTGGATCAGGGTGGCCAGCGAGGCGGGCGAGACATCGGGATCGTCCAGCGCACGGGTCAGCGCCAGGTAGAGCTTGGGCGGCGGCGGCAGCTTGTCGATCCTGCCGATCGATCTCTGCAGCTCGGGTGAGCTCAGGATCTCCCGCAGTTCATCGATGCTCTCGACGGCCTCGAGCAGCTCCTCGGCACGCAACGGCTTGTTCAGGATGCGGTGGGCGCTGCCCAGCGCCTTCATCGCCTGTGACTCCTCGCTCTCGTCGAGGAGCATGATCCGCGCGGCCTCGGGATGGTGGCCGCGGATGCGGTCAAGCAGGGCGGTGCCCTCCATCCCGACCGGACGCAGCTCACAGAGCATCACGTCCACCTTGTTCGCCTGCGCAAAGGTCAGGGCCGACGTCGCATCGGCGCAGAACTGCAGCGTCCAGTCGACGCCGAGGTCTTCCAGAGCCGCCACGATGCCCTCGTTCAGACTGGCATCCCGTCCCACGACCAGTACGATCACGCCTTCCTCCTGGGTTCGGACCGCCGGCTACGGCCGGGCGCTGGGTGAAGACTACCGCAAGCGCGGGGAGCGGGTCACTGCGCCGCCACGGCGCCCGGGTCCAGCCCGGGGGCGCCGCGCGAAGGAGGGCGTCGGATCAGTAGTTCGGGCGCTCCGGGAGCTGGTTGAAGCGCTCGATCGACTCGGCAATGATCCGCTTGGCTTCGTCGGCGCCGCCCCAGCCGTCGAGCTTGACCCACTTGCCCTTCTCGAGGTCCTTGTAGTGCTCGAAGAAGTGGCCGATGCGCTCCAGCCAGTGCGCGGACACGTGGCCGATGTCCTCGATGTGCTCGTAGCCGGCAAAGATCTTCGGCACCGGTACGGCGAGGATCTTCTCGTCGCTGCCGGCTTCGTCGGTCATCTTCAGCACGCCGACCGGGCGGCAGCGGATCACCGAGCCCGGCACCAGCGGCAGCGGCAGCACGACCAGCACGTCGGCGGGGTCGCCGTCACCGCACAGCGTGTGCGGCACGTAGCCGTAGTTGCACGGATAGCGCATGGGGGTCGACAGGATGCGGTCGACGAAGATCGCGCCGGTGGCCTTGTCGACCTCGTACTTGACCGGCTCGGCGTCCTTCGGGATTTCGATGATGACGTTGATTTCGTTCGGCACGTCGCGGCCGGTCGGGACGAGGTCGAGGCCCATGGCGGATTCCTTCTGGATCGGAGGGCGGCGGCGGGCCGCCCGGAGGTCAGGGCGCGAATGATACGCCAGCCCCTGCTGCACCGCAGCATCGACGACCGCCCGCCACGCAGTCTTGCCCCGTGCTCTGGCAGGATGCGCGCAGGCCCGCATGGAGAACGCCCGTGAACGAGGAGTTGATTGAGGTCCGCAACCTGCGCATGGAGGACTACGAGCAGATGGCCGAGGTCACCCGCCGCTGCTACGCGGGGATCGGCGGCCTGCCCTGGGGACTGCAGCACATCGGCAAGCTGCTCGACCTTTTCCCCGAGGGACAGCTCTGCGTCACCGTCGGCGGCAAGCCGGTGGCCTTCGCGCTCGCCATCATCGTCGACTACCCGAAGTTCGGCGATGCCCATCGCTACGAGGACATCACCGGCAAGCTGAGTTTCTCGACCTTCGACCGCGACGGTGACGTGCTCTACGGGCTCGACATGATGGTCGACCCGGACTACCGCAACATGCGCCTCGGGGGGCGGCTCTACGACGCGCGCAAGGCCCTGTGCGAGAACCTCGGCCTGCGCGCGATCATCGCCGGTGGCCGCATTCCGGGCTATGCCGATCACGCCAGCCAGATGACTCCCAAGGAGTACATCGCACGGGTCGCCCAGAAGGACCTTTACGATCCGGTGCTGAGCTTCCAGATCGCCAACGGTTTCCACGTCCGCAAGGTGCTGACCGGGTACCTGCACTTCGACACCGAATCCAAGGCCTACGCCACCCTCATCGAGTGGAACAACATCTACTGGCAGCCGAAGACCGATCTGCACAAGCGTCAGCGCAGCCTGGTCCGCATCGGCCTGGTGCAGTGGCAGATGCGGCCGATCGAGTCGCTGGAGTCGCTGCTACAGCAGACCGAGTTCTATGTCGATGCGATGGGCGCGGTGCGCGCCGACTTCCTGCTCCTGCCCGAGCTGTTCCACATGGGCATGATGGCCCGCTTCGGCGATGCCACGCCGGCCCAGGCGATCCGCCACCTCGCCGACGATACTCCCGCGATCTGCGACCGGCTCAGCCAACTGGCGGTCAGCTACAACATCAACATCATCGCCGGCAGTCTGCCGCTGAAGGAAAACGGCAAGCTCTACAACGTCGCCTACCTGCTGCGTCGGGACGGTTCCCGCGAGGAGCAGCGCAAGATCCACATTACTCCGGGCGAGCGGCGCTGGTGGGGCATGGTCGGCGGCAACCAGCTGCGCGCCTTCGATACCGACTGCGGCAAGATCGGCATCCTGATCTGCTATGACAGCGAGTTCCCAGAGCTGCCGCGGATCCTCGCCGACCAGGGCATGCAGATCCTCTTCGTTCCCTTCCTGACCGAAATGAAGAACGGCTACCAGCGCGTGCGTCTGTGCACCCGCGCGCGGGCCATCGAGAACGAGTGCTACGTGGCGATTGCCGGCGCGGTGGGCAGCCTGCCCAAGGTACAGGCCTCGGATACCCACTATGCGCAGTCGGCGGTATTCACCCCCTCCGACTACGCGTTCCCGGGCGATTCGATCATCAACGAGGCCGCGCCGAACGCCGAGGCGCTGATGGTGGCCGAGGTCAATCTCGACCTGTTGCGCACCCTCCACGAGCACGGGACGGTGACCATCCTCAAAGACCGCCTGCCCGAGCTCTACCAGCTGCGCTGGAACGGGCCCGAAGCCAACGACTAGACCGGACATTTCCTGAGGGGGCGCGGTTGCGTAAAAAGAAGAAGGCCCGCATCGCGCGGGCCTTCTTCGTGCTTTTGCCTCGACGGGCGACTCCCGGTCGCCCGCCGCGATGCCATCAGAGCAGCGGCACCAGCAGCAGCGCCACGATGTTGATGATCTTGATCAGCGGATTGACCGCCGGACCCGCGGTGTCCTTGTAGGGATCACCCACGGTGTCGCCGGTGACCGAGGCCTTGTGCGCCTCGCCGCCCTTGCCGCCGTGGTTGCCGTCCTCGATGTACTTCTTGGCGTTGTCCCAGGCGCCGCCGCCCGTGGTCATCGAGATGGCGACGAACAGGCCGGTGACGATGGTGCCGATCAGGAGGCCGCCGAGCGCCTGCGGACCGAGCACCAGGCCAACGATCACCGGGACCGCGACCGGCAGCAGCGAGGGGATGATCATCTCCTTGATCGCCGACTTGGTCAGCATGTCGACGGCACGGTCGTACTGCGGCTTGGCCGTACCCTGCATGATCCCGGGGATCTCGCGGAACTGGCGGCGCACCTCTTCGACCACCGAGCCCGCTGCGCGGCCGACCGCCTCCATCGCCATGGCGCCGAACAGGTAGGGGATCAGGCCGCCGATGAACAGGCCGATGATCACCATGTGGTTCGACAGGTCGAAGCGCATGGCCTCGTAGGCCACGCCCTCCGCCGCCGCCTTGGCCGCACCCAGCGCATCGAGGTTGTGGGTGTAGTCGGCGAACAGCACCAGGGCCGCAAGCCCGGCCGAGCCGATCGCATAGCCCTTGGTCACCGCTTTGGTGGTGTTGCCCACCGCGTCCAGCGGATCGGTGACCGCGCGCACTTCGGGCGGCAGCTCGGCCATCTCGGCGATGCCGCCGGCGTTGTCGGTGATCGGGCCGTAGGCGTCCAGCGCGACGACCATGCCGGCCATCGACAGCATGGCGGTGGCGGCGATGGCGATGCCGTACAGGCCGGCCAGTTCATAGCAGCCCCAGATCGCCGCGCACACCGCCAGCACCGGCCAGGCAGTGGACTTCATCGACACGCCGAGGCCGGCGATGATGTTGGTCGCATGACCGGTGGTCGAGGCGTGTGCCACATGGCGCACCGGCGCGAACTCGGTGCCGGTGTAGTACTCGGTGATCCAGATGATCACGCCGGTCAGCACCAGGCCGATCAGCGCGCACCAGTACAGGCTCATTGCGCCATCACCCATCAGCATCGTGGTGATCGGATAGAACAGGCCGGCGGCGATCACGCCCGACACGATCACACCCTTGTACAGCGCGCCCATGATCGAGCCACCGTCGGTGGTCTTGACGAAGTAGGTGCCGATGATCGAGGCGATGATCGAGGCGCCGCCGAGGACCAGCGGGTAGAGCACAGGATTGCCTCCGATGCTGGCCGCCATCAGGCCGCCGAGAAGCATGGTGGCGATCACGGTGACCGCATAGGTTTCGAACAGGTCGGCCGCCATGCCGGCGCAGTCGCCGACATTGTCACCGACGTTGTCGGCAATCACCGCCGGGTTGCGCGGGTCATCCTCCGGGATGCCGGCTTCGACCTTGCCGACCAGATCGGCGCCGACGTCCGCACCCTTGGTGAAGATGCCGCCGCCGAGGCGGGCGAAGATGGAGATCAGCGAGGAGCCGAAGGCGAGGCCGATCAGTGCATGCAGGGCCTTGTCGGAGGTCACGCCCATTTGCATCAGGATGCCGTAGTAGCCGGCCACGCCCAGCAGGCCGAGCCCGACGACCAGCATGCCGGTGATGGCACCGCCCTTGAAGGCCACCGCCAGCGCCTTGTCGATGCCGCCGCGCGCAGCCTCGGCGGTGCGTACGTTGGCGCGAACCGAGATGTTCATGCCGATATAGCCGGCGGCGCCCGAGAGCACCGCGCCGAGCACGAAGCCGATCGCGGAGTACCAGTCGAGGGCGAACCCGATTACAACGAAGAGGATGGCCCCGGCAATCGCAATCGTGCCGTACTGCCGGTTGAGATAGGCCCGCGCGCCCTGCTGGATCGCACCCGCGATCTCCTGCATGCGCTCATTGCCCGCCGGCTGTTTGAGGATCCAGCCGATCGATACCGCTCCATAGATGATCGCGAGCACGGCGCACCCGATCGCGATCAGAAGTCCATATTGCTCCAGCATGTGCTCTCCCCGGCTTGGCTAGATAAATGAACGGCCGCTGAAATCGCGGCCGCACCCGAGTATAGCCAAAGGTTCCGATGGCACCCGCCGCAGTGCAGCACGGCGCCCGGTGCTGGCGCTGCGACGCGCCGGCGGGGCCGGTGGAGGAGGCGCCCCGGTGGGTCAGCCGTCGCTGAGCGAGTAGTCGGCGAGCTTTCTGGCCACCGCCACGTTCTTCAGCCTCACGTAGGCGGGCAGGCCGTCCTTGCCGTAGGGCGGCGACGCCTCGCCGCGGATCAGCGGGGCAAGGTATTCCCGGCAGGCCGCCGTGATGCCGTAGCCGTCACGGCGGATGTAGCCCTTGGGCATCTTCTTCTCGTGGTTGGCCACCTTGGTCAGCGGGGCCGGGACGATCTTCCAGCGGTAGGGCGCGCTCGAGCTGCGCTGGATCACCGGCATGACGCCGTGCTGGCCGGCCAGCGCGTACTCGACCGCCTTTTCCCCCACGGCCCAGGCGTGATCGTGGTCGACCTGGGAGGCGAGGTGCCGCGCCGAGCGCTGCAGGTAGTCCGGCACCGCCCAGTGGACCTTTATGTTCAGGTTGTCCTTGACCAGGGCGGCGATCGCCGGCCCGACGCCGCCGAGCTGGCTGTGACCGAAGGCGTCCTTGCCGCCGGCCTCGGCCACAAACCGACCGTCGGCATGGCGCAGCCCCTCGGAGACCACCACCGTGCACCAGCCGACCTTGTCGACCGTGGCCTTCACCTTGGAGAGAAAGGTCGTCTGGTCGAAGGCGATCTCGGGGAACAGGATCAGGTGCGGCGGGTCATCCGCCTCGCGCTGGGCCAGGCCCGCGGCAGCTGCGATCCAGCCGGCGTGGCGGCCCATCACCTCCATGACGAAGACCTTGGTCGAGGACTCCGACATCGAGGCGACGTCGAGGCAGGCTTCCAGCACCGAGACCGCGGTGTACTTGGCCACCGAGCCGAAGCCCGGGCAGCAGTCGGTGACCGCGAGGTCGTTGTCCACGGTCTTGGGCACGCCGATGCAGGCCAGCTCGTAGCCCAGCTGGCGGCTGACCTCGGCCACCTTCAGCGAGGTGTCGGCCGAGTCGTTGCCGCCGTTGTAGAGCAGGTAGCGGATATCGTGGGCGCGCAGGACCTCGATCAGGCGCTCGTAGTGGCGGCGGTCGGCCTCCAGCGACTTCAGCTTGAATCGGCAGGAGCCGAACGCACCGCCCGGGGTGTGGGCGAGGCCGCGGATGGCGGCGGCCGACTCCTTCGAGGTGTCGATCAGGTCCTCGCGCAGGGCGCCGATGATGCCGTTTCGCGCGGCATAGACCTTCAGCCCCTGGGCCCGGGCGGTGCTGATGACCGCCGCGGCGGTGGTGTTGATGACGGCGGTGACGCCTCCGGATTGGGCGTACAGCAGCTTTCCACGGGCCATGCGGGACTCCACGAGGGTTTAAATTGACTTGCCGGAGCCGGGCGGCTAGCGTTGGCCCGTTTCGCGCTGCGGCGCTCCGCCAGTGTAGCGGGAGCGGTCTTTTCCGCCAGCGCGCCCGAATTCCCTTTGGCTTTTCAGGAAACACCCACGATGCGACTGGTCCTGTTGGGAGCGCCCGGTTCGGGCAAGGGCACCCAGGCAACCCGGCTCAAGGAGGCACTCGCGGTGCCGCACATCTCCACCGGCGATCTGCTTCGGGCTGCGGTGGCGGCGGGTTCGCCGCTGGGCCAGAAGGCCAAGGCCGTCATGGAGCGCGGCGAGCTGGTGTCCGACGAAATCGTCCTCGGCATGCTCGAGGAGCGCCTCGGCCAGAGCGATGTGGCCAAGGGCTTCATCCTGGACGGCTATCCGCGCAATCTCGCCCAGGCCAACGCCCTGGACGCGCTTCTGAACCGGATCGGCCAGCCGGTCGACCTCGCCGTCCAGCTCGACGTCGGTACCGAGCTGCTGATTCAGCGCATTGCCGGCCGCGCCCAGGCCGAAGGTCGTGCCGATGACAATCCGGAGTCGGTGCGCAATCGCCTGCGCGTCTACACCGACCAGACTGCCCCGGTGATCGACTTCTACCGCGGCCAGGGGAAGCTGGTCTGCGTGTACGGCGTGGGCAGTATGGAAGAGGTCTCGCAGCGCGTCATCGACGCGATCAAGGGCCATCAGCCCGCGAAAGCCTGACCGTTTCTCGCCTGCCGTGGCACCCGTGGTGCGCGTGCTGCTGGACCTGTGCCTGCTTCGCCGCGGGCCACAGGACCTGCCCTATTCGCCGACCCTGACCCGCAACCTGGTGCTGGTCGGGCTGGGCTGCGATCTGCTCTACGTCTCGCTGCTCGAGGTGCCCGGCGCGCTGCCGCGGGTGGGCTTCGGGCTGGCGATGGCCCTGCTGGTGCCGTGGCTGCTGCTGAGCTGGCGCCGTCACAGCGAGCGCTACGCGCAAACGCTGGGTGCCCTGGTCGGTACCGGCGTGCTGTTCACCCTGGCCTTTCTGCCGATTGCACTGTGGGCTCAGCAGCACGCACCGCCGGAAGGCGTGAAGGAGCTGACGCGGGAGCAGATTGCCGCCGGCTGGATGGTCCTCGGCATGCTCGGCTGGAAGCTGGCGGTCAATGGCCACATCCTGCGCCACGCGCTCGACCTGCCGCGCGTGGCCGGGCTCGCACTGGCCCTGGCCTGGTTCCTGGTCGAGTTCAACGTCGACCGTCTGCTGTTCGGAGTCACCGAGTGAAACTGCATGTCCTGGGCGTGTGCGGCACCTTCATGGGCGGCGTGGCGGCCCTTGCCCGCGAGCGTGGCGACGCCGTCGAGGGCAGCGACCAGAACGTCTATCCGCCAATGTCGACCCAGCTCGAGGCCCTGGGCATCGCCCTGCGCCAAGGCTATCTGCCCGAGCACATCGGCGCCGACGTCGACCAGGTGGTGGTCGGCAATGCGCTGTCGCGCGGGAATCCCGCGGTTGAGGCGCTGCTCGACTCCGGCCGTCCCTACACCTCGGGCGCGCAGTGGCTTGCCGAGCAGGTCCTGCCCGGGCGCCGGGTACTGGCGGTGGCGGGCACCCATGGCAAGACCACGACCAGCAGCCTGCTGGCCTGGATCCTCGAGCATGCCGGACGGTCGCCGGGGTTCCTGATCGGTGGTGTGCCGCAGAACTTCCCGGTCTCGGCGCGGCTGGGCGCAGGAGACTGTTTCGTGGTCGAGGCGGACGAGTACGACACCGCCTTCTTCGACAAGCGCTCGAAGTTCGTCCACTACCGGCCCGAGGTCGCCATCCTCAACAATCTTGAGTACGACCACGCCGATATCTTCCCCGACCTTGCCGCCATCCAGCGCCAGTTCCACCATCTCGTGCGCACGGTGCCGCGCAAGGGCAGACTGGTGGTGAACGCCGAGGACGCCGCGCTTGAAGCGGTACTGGCGATGGGCGCCTGGACCCCGGTCGAGCGCTTTGCCATCGACCGCGAGGCGGACTGGACCGCCCGCCTGGCCGAGCCCTCCGGCGCCCGCTTCGAGGTGCTGCACAAGGGGCGCCCGCTCGGCGAAGTGACCTGGCCGCTGTTCGGCCGGCACAACGTGATGAATGCGCTGGCAGCGGTGGCTGCCGCGGCGGCGGTGGGCGTCGATCCGATGGCGGCGCTGGCCGCCCTACCTGGCTTCGGCAGTGCCCGCCGACGCCTGGAAAAGCTGGCCGAGCGCGACGGGATCGTGGTCTACGACGATTTCGCCCACCATCCCACGGCCATCACCACCACCCTCGAAGGCCTGCGCGCCACGCCGGGTGGCCGCGTGCTGGCGGTGCTTGAGCCGCGCAGCAACTCGATGCGACTGGGCGCCCACTCCGCCGCGCTGGGTCCGGCGCTGCGTTCGGCCGATGCGGTCTTCCTCCTGCGTCGTCCGGAACTGCCCTGGGACGCCGAGGCGGTCCTCGAAGGCCACGCCGGACCGGGCGCGGTGGCAGCCAGCGTCGATGCCCTGCTTGAGGCGGTGCAGGCCGAGGTACGCCGCGGCGACCGGGTGGTCTTCATGTCCAACGGCGGATTCGAGGCCGCCCCGCAGCGCTTCGCCCGCTGGCTGCAGGAGCGCTGATCTCGCCGCGGCGTTGACGCGACTTTGCGCTGCATCCGACGTAACCTCCCCGCATGGTCCAGCTCGCCCTGTTTCCGCTCAACACCGTCCTCTTCCCCGGCGGCGAACTGCGGCTGCGGATCTTCGAGCCGCGTTACCTGTCGATGGTCCGTGACTGCACGCGCGACAACCTGCCCTTCGGCGTGTGCAGGATCCTGCACGGACAGGAGATCGGTGAGGCTGCAGTGCCGGCCGCCTACGGCACCGCGGCGCGGATCGTCGATTTCCACGTCGATGATCGCGGCCTTCTAGGAATCGTCACGCACGGCGAGCGCCGCTTCCATGTCGAGGAGCCGCGCCTTCGCGATACCGGCCTGCTGGTGGCCAGGGTGAACTGGATCGAGCCGCGCTGCGAGCCGCTGCAGCCCGAGCACGCCCTGCTGGCCTCCCTGCTTGAGCGCATGCTGGAGCGTGCCGGTGGGCTGCACGCCAAGGCCGGGCCGTCGCTCTACGACGACGCCGAGTGGGTCGGCTTCCGGCTCTGTGAGCTGCTGCCGCTGGATGACGACGAGCGCCAGCACATGCTCCAAGTCGACAATCCGCACCAGCGCCTGCAGCGCCTGCTCGAGCTGCTGCCCTCGATGGCCTGAAAGCCATCGAACACCGTCCCCGGCGGCAGTCGGTAGAGTAGTCGCAGACCCCATCCATCGGAGAACTCCATGAGCGCTAGCCTGGCCGGCAAGACCCTGTTCATCACCGGCGCCTCGCGCGGTATCGGTCTCGCCATCGCCCTGCGTGCGGCCAAGGAAGGGGCGAACATCGCCATCGCGGCGAAATCCGCGGTCGCCAACCCCAAGCTGCCCGGCACGATCCACTCCGCTGCCGCCGAGGTCGAGGCAGCCGGCGGGCAGGCGCTGGCCCTGCGTTGCGATATCCGCGAGGAGGACGAGGTGCAGGCGGCGGTGGCGGCGACGGTCGAACGCTTCGGCGGCATCGACATCCTGGTCAACAACGCCAGCGCGATCTGGCTGAAGGGTCTCGCCGAGACGCCGATGAAGCGCTTCGACCTGATGCAGCAGGTCAATGCCCGCGGCAGTTTCCTCTGCGCTCAGGTCTGCCTGCCCCATCTGCGCAAGGCGTACAACCCGCAGATCCTTACCCTGGCGCCGCCACCGACGCTGGCGCCGCGTTGGTGGGGGCCGCATACCGGCTACACCCTGGCCAAGATGGGCATGAGCTTCGTCACCCTCGGGCTGGCCGCCGAACTCGGCCCGCAGGGCATCGGCGTCAGCGCGCTGTGGCCACAGACGGTGATCGCCACCGACGCGCTGAAGATGATTCCCGGCGTCGATGAAGCCGGCTGCCGCACGCCGCAGATCGTCGCCGACGCCGCGGCGGTGATCCTGGCAAGGCCTGCGGCCGAGAACAACGGCCGCTTCTTCCTCGATGAGGCGGTGCTGCGCGAGGCCGGGGTCGAGGACTTCTCGGCCTACGCGGTCGACCCCGATCAACCGCTGCTCCCCGACCTGTTCCTCGACTGATCCGGCAGGCTCAGCCCGCTGCGACCTTGGCGAAGGCGCGCCGCGCCGCCTCGACGGTGGCGGCGATCTCGTCCTCGCCGTGGGCCGAGGACAGGAAGCCGGCCTCGAAGGCGGAGGGCGCGACGTAGACGCCTTCCTCGAGCATGGCGTGGAAGAAGCGGCGGAAGGCCGCCACGTCGCTGCCCACGGCCTCGGCGAACGAGGTCGCCGGCGACTCGCGGAAGTACATCCCGAACATGGCGCAGGAGCGGCTGGTCGAGAAGGTCACGCCGGCCTCGCGGGCGGCCGCTTCGAGGCCATCGCAGAGCCGGTGGGTGGCGGCCTCGAGTCGCTGATGGAATCCCGGCGCCTGGATCAGCTTCAGCGTAGCCAGGCCCGCGGCCATGGCCACAGGATTCCCGGACAGCGTTCCTGCCTGGTAGATCGGCCCGCTCGGTGCGACCTGACGCATCAGCTCGGCCTTGCCGCCGTAGGCACCGACCGGCATGCCGCCGCCGATGATCTTGCCGAAGGTCGACAGGTCGGGGCGCACGCCATAGCGCTCCTGTGCGCCGCCCAGCGCGACGCGGAAACCGGTCATCACCTCATCGAAGATCAGCACGGCGCCGTGGCGTTCGCAGAGTTGGCGCAGGTGCTGCAGATAGCCTTCGTGCGGCAGGATGCAGTTGGCATTGCCAACGATCGGCTCGACGATCAGCGCGGCGATCTCACCGCCGACCTCCGAGAAAAGCTGGGTGGCCGCCTCGAAGTCGTTGTAGGGCAGGGTGCTGGTCAGGTCGGCCAGCGCCTTGGGCACGCCTGGCGAGTCGGGTACGCCAAGGGTCAGCGCGCCGGAGCCGGCCTTCACCAGGAAGGAGTCGCCGTGGCCGTGGTAGCAGCCCTCGAACTTGACGATCCGCGGGCGGCCGGTCGCGCCGCGGGCCAGACGGATCGCCGACAGCGTGGCCTCAGTGCCGGAGTTCACCATGCGGACCATCTCGCAGCTTGGCACGATCCGGCACAGGGCCTCGGCCATCTCCACCTCAAGCGCGTTCGGTACGCCGAAGCTCAGCCCGTTGCCCATCACCGCGCGAACGGCCTCGAGCACTTCAGGATGGGCGTGACCGGCGATCATCGGTCCCCAGGAGCCGATGTAGTCGATGTAGCGCTTGCCCTCGACATCCCACAGATAGGCGCCTTCCGCGCGCTGGGCGAAGAACGGATCACCACCGACCGACTTGAAGGCGCGCACCGGTGAATTGACGCCACCAGGCATGCGCTCTCCGGCGCGGGAGAACAGGTCGCGGTTGCTCTGGGTCATGGGGAAGAGGACTCCTTGCAGGATGAAAAGCAGTCGTTGATGGCGCGCAGCGCGGCGGTCGGATCGGGGGCGTTCCAGACCGCGCCGATCACCGCCAGCCAGCGTACGCCGCGGGCAATCAGCGGCGCGGCATTGCCGGCGTCGATGCCGCCGATGGCCACGCAGGGCACCGGGGATCCGCGCCATTCCTCGAACAGCGTCAGAGGCGCGCGGTGTGGCGTCGACTTGCTGGTCGAGCCGTAGACCGCGCCGAAGGCTACATAGGTCGCGCCTTCGCCCGCCAGCCGCCGCGCACGCTCGGGGTCCGCGTAGCAGGATACGCCGACCCAGGCCTCGGCTCCGAGCAGGTCGCGCGCCTTCGCGATGCCGCCGTCCTCGCGTCCAAGGTGCACGCCATCGGCGCCGATCCGGGCCGCGAGCCCCGGGTCGTCATTCACGATCAGTGGAACGCCATGTTCGGCACAGGCGGGTAGCAGCTGTCGGCCGAGGCGTTCACGCTGTGGCGCGTCGAGGTGCTTGCTGCGCAGCTGGAGCACCGAGATGCCGGGCTCCAGCAGGCGTCGCACGTCGCCGTCGATCTGGTCCACGGAGCCGCGATCCGGCGTGATGAGGTAAACGCCCGGGCGAACCGAGGAGGGTGTAATCATGGGTGGCTTGGCCGCCATGGCGCCGCGTGGGAAAATCGCCGGGGATTGTCGCCCAAGGCCACCGGAGAAGTCATGAACGCCCCTGCCGTCACGTACAAGACCTACATGTGCGTGGTCTGCGGCTTCCTCTACAGCGAGGCCCAGGGCCTGCCCGAGGAAGGCATCGCCCCCGGCACCCGCTGGGATGACATCCCGGACACCTGGACCTGCCCCGACTGTGGCGTGGGCAAGGAAGACTTCGAGATGGTCGAGGTCTGATCCTCTATTGCAGGCTGATCCGCTGCGAGGCGGCCTCGATCAGCGCCTCGCGCACCGAATCCGCGTCGCCGGCCTCCGGCACCCGGGACAGGTACTGGCGCAGATCGGCCACCGCATGGGGCCCGAGCCCGAGGCGCAGGTAGAACAGGCCACGGTCGCGGACGTCCTCGATCGATGACAGGCCCTTGCCGACCAGACGGTCGGCGCAGCGCAGCGCCTTGTCCCACTGCTCGCTCTCCGCGTAGATGCCCTTCAGGTTGCGCAGCATCCGGCCGACGATCGCCCCGTTGCTGGCCGGGGTCAGCATATGGAACAGCTGCTGGTCGTCGATATCGCGGTCGCCGAAGTGCGGCTGGGCACGCTGGCGCAGCTCGTCGATGCCCACCGAGCGTCCGCGGTGGTAGGGATCCATCACCAGGATGCCGTCGCCCATCGGCACGCGCACCAGGAAATGGCCGGGGAAGGACACACCCTCGAGGTCGAGGTCCAGGGCCCGCGCGCACTCGATCTGCAGCACCGCGAGGGAGATCGGGATGCCGAGTTTCCGCTCCAGCACGTCATTGATATAGCTGTTGCGCGGGTCGTAGAACTCGTCGTGGTTGCCGGAGAAGCCCTGTTCGACGAACAGGAACTCGTTCAACGCCTGGATCTTCTCGCCGGCCGGCGCGGCGGCGTCGACAGTGGAGCGCAGGGAGTCGGCCAGCGTGTGCAAGGCATGCTCGACCTCCCTCGCGTCCAGCTCGGGGTACTCGTCGAGGGCGATCTCCAGTACGGCCGGCAGCAACTCGATATCGCCGCCATCGCGGCTCGACTCCGGGCTCGGGGGCGTGGCGCTCTTCATCGTCATGCTCCTGATATGGACCCGCCCCGCAATCGATCAAGGGGCGCAGGCTGGCAACGGCGTGAGCTTGGGTGCGCGCTCACACAATAGCGCATCGCTGCCGATGCCCAGCTCCCGGGCCCGCCCTGCATTCAACTCCAGCACGTATCGCGCCGGGCCCTCACTCGGATAGCTCTCGCAGAAGTTCGTGCGGCAGGGAGGCACATCGCGCTGGATCGAAACCAGGCGCCCGGCCGCGTCGAAATAGAGGATGTCGAGGGGGATCAGCGTGTTCTTCATCCAGAAGGCCTGTGGGTAGGCGCTCTCGAACACGAAGACCATGCCTTCGTCGCGGCCCAGCGTCTTGCGGAACATGAGCCCGCGCATGCGCTCGTGGTTGTCGTCGGCGACCTCGGCGTTCACCGGATGCCCACCCACCTCGACGACCGTGGTCGAAAGGCGCGCCTCCGCGGTGGGTGGCGAACTGGCGCAGGCGAGCAGAAGGGCTGAAAGGACGGGCAGGGCGCTGCGCACGAGATGGCTCCTCCGGTCAGGCTGACTCGACTCTATCCGAGAGCGATGCGCGATGTCGTGCACGAGGGGGCTTTTCATTTCGTCTCGATTCCTGCATAGTTCGCGGCCCTTCAGCGGGGCGGTCTTTCGGGGCGGCGAAGCGGGAGGGACCGGAGTAGAAAAGTTCGTTTGAGGGTATTGACGGACTTCGGAAACGGTGTAAGATGTGCGGCTCGGTTGGACGGAAACGTTCGATC
>NZ_JALNMH010000011.1 GCF_023156535.1 Pseudomarimonas salicorniae
CACGCAACGGCGTTGCCAGGTCCGGTTGGCGCCGCAAAGCAGGCCCTGCCGTAGTCAAACTGTGGGAGTGCCCTTGGGCGCGACCGCGGAGGCGCGCTCTGGCCGCGGTCTGTGGAGAACACGTCACGCCGCGGTCGCGCCCATGTGCGCTCCTACAGTCGGGCTTGGTTGGGCGTCGGCGAAGCCCCATAAGGTGCGCCTTGGGCGCACAGATAAGGGCGTTCGGACGGTACGCCCGGTGCGGCCAGCCGCACCCTATGAATGTCTTCTTCGCGCCCGAAATACACATCGCCGAACGCACGTTCTGGGTCGCAAGCAGCCTGTCGCGCCATGCCGGGTCTGCGAGGCGCCAGTGTGCACTGCCACCGTTCCAGGTGGCCACGGCAACCGGAATGCACACGGATGCCCGGCAGGACGCCGCGGAGGATAGCCTCACAGCGCGCAGGGATGCCGAAGCTTCCCGCAAGAAGGCCACCGCGGATCTTTCCAGCGTGTGACGCGACGGCGTTGAGGAGAACATCGATACCCGGCAGCGGGTCGCCGCCGCCGAAGCCGAGGCGATGGAGCACAAGGCCGAGCGCGACTAAGACGTTGCTGGAGAGCACGGCTAGTCGCCGCGGCTGCGGTGCCCGCATCATCGGCAGCGCGGTCAGCAGGACCAGGGCGGCGGCCAGCGTCAGCGCGATGAGCGTGCCCGCCATCAGGAGGTGCCTGGTCTCGCCCTTCCTCGAGGTCGATCGACGGCAAGCCCAGACGAGCGTGGGCGGTGCCCGGGCAGGGGGTGGTCAGTGTCTGCAGCGAGCTCAGCAGGCCCGCGGCTGGCATCGGTGGCGCCAGCCCCGACTCAGCGACGGCGCAGGAGCAGACCGATGATCAGACTGCCCGCCGCCACGGTGCCGATGGCCCGCCACGGATGGGCATGGACGTAGGCATTGGTGCCTTTGGCCGCATTTCGGGACTTGGATGCAATCTCGCGCTGGGCGTCTTCCAGGCGCAGTCGCGCCGCGCGCAGGGACTGCCGGGCCCTGGCCCGGAGCTCGTCCAGCTTCTCGCCGCCCTGGTTCGCAGTGGCGTTGAGCAGGGCTTCGGCGTCGTCGATCACAGCCTTCAGGTCGCGGGACAGGTGGCTGCTGGAAGGGGGTTCGGTGTTGGCTTTGCGAGGGGTCTTCGCAATGCTGGCATCGTTGGTGTCCATGGGAGGGTCTCAGGAAGGAAGGGACATCGCCAGCCGTTCCAGCGATGTGTGGAAGGCCGGTCAGATGCGCTGGCCGCGCAACAGGCGGATCGCGATCACGACGATCGCAAGGACCAGCAGCAGGTGGATCAGGCCACCCATGGAGTAGGAGGTGACGAGGCCCAGTGCCCAGAGAATCAGAAGGACGATGGCGATGGTTTCAAGCATGGGATTCTCCGTGACGGTCAGCAGGCAAGGGCGGGGTGTTGGAACGACGCGCGTTGGCGATCGCTCGGGCGCAGAGTGCGCGCAGGCGATGGGGATGTTCGGTGCGCTTCCCAACACAGCCGGTTCGACAGGCTGACCCCTGCCGGCGCTGAGGGCGCGGCGCCGCCTGGTCGCTTGATCATGTGGCGATCGACTCACCCGCCACGCGGCGCAACGCGGCGGCCGAGACGGATCGCAGACCCGCTTGAGTCATGGAAAGCCGGCGTGCCGCTACGTGCTCAAGCGCACCGACGGCGGCCGCTCGATGGGCCAGGCTCAGCCCACTCACAGGAGCACATCCATGAACGCCAGCTCACGCATCGCGCTCGTCCTTTCCCTCTTCGTCCTCGGCGACCATGCCCTTGCGGAGGACGGCGACCGGTATCAGCAGTCCAGTTTCCAGCTGCGCGCAGACCGCGCACGCGTCATCGAGGTTGAGCGGGTGGGAGGTCAGTACAGCACCCGTCTGAGTCAGGAGTGCTGGGACGAGAGCACCCGCCGCCACGAGCCCGGCTACTACCGGGACAACTCAGGTCGGCTGTACCGCGGCGAGAACAGCGGCAAGGCCGGCACGGTGATCGGCGCGATCATAGGCGGCGTACTGGGCAATCAGATCGGCAGCGGCGATGGCCGCAAGGCCGCCACGGTGGCCGGTGCGGTGATCGGTGGCGCCGTCGGCAGCAAGCACGGCCAGAACGATAGGCGCTACGCCGATGATGGCTACGACTACTACGGCGACGAGTCCGGCGTGGTGCGGCGCTGCCGCACGGTCGAGGAGCCCGGCGGCGGGTACGGGCGCCGTGGCTACCAGGTGACCTACGAGTACGCCGGACAGACCTACCAGGCGTTCAGCCTGGTCCGGCCGGGACGGACGATCCCCGTGCTGGTTGACGTTCGCCCTCGTTGAGAGCGCCTCGGGTCGCAGAGCACCTGCCTGACTGGCGTGTCAGAGCCCAAGGGGGAAGGCAACGGTGAGCCAGGGAGCGGTCACCTGATGCGTCCCGGTGAGGCAGACGCCGCGGCCCGCAGCGCTGCATGCTGGTGGCGGCATGGGCCGCTACCGCGTTGCTGTTGCGCCGGGCAGATCACCATGAACCCACCGATCCCCCGGACTGGCGCGGACGTGCGACGCGCTGAGGTCGTTCACCTGTCACCAGCTCTGCTCCCTTGGTCCGACGCGAAGCCGCAACGCCTTGCGCGCTGGCGTTGAATGGTTCGAACGCCTTGACAGCTGCGAGGCGCGTCATCCGTGCCATGGCCCGGGACGCAAAGTGCGGCTTTCCTGCTGACTGGAAGCTTCGATGAACACTCCACGATCACGTGTCACCCAGGGCGACACCAGTTCGCCGTCCGGACACTTCTGGGTGGTGCCCACGCCCCGTGCGGGACCGCCACGCAGCCTGTGGTCGCGAATGGTGGCCTCATTCTTCCGCACGCTGCGACGCCGTTGACCGATCTCCAGGTCGTACTCAATGCTTGATTCGGGCCAGCAGGAGGCTTCTTCGCGGGCTTGCCCCTGGCCGGACCGCTCCTGTTGAATCACGGTGCTTGGTGGCCGAGTGCGGCGGCGGTTCTCCGGAATGCGTCGAGCCCCGCCGGATCGGGTGCCGAGCTTGGGCCGGTCTTGCTGTCGTGCATGCACGGGAACAGGTGTCCAGTTGCTTGTGTGGGCGGCAGGGACAGCCGCTGGCCGGGCTCTACAGTCTTTCGACGCGCACGGGGATGCCGTTGAGGGCGGCATTGCCGGAGGGCGCGTCGAGGCGGGTGGGGTCGCTGAGCGCGTTGTAGTTGGCGCCAGCGACCTCGCGGGCGCGGGACAGGCGAACCCCGTCGAGCTGGTGGCCGAAACCGTGAGGCAGGCAGGCCACGCCCGGCGCGAGGTCATCGCTTGCCTCCACTTCGATTTCCACCGAGCCGCGCGCGGAGACCAATCGCACCTGCTCGCCGCTCGCCACGCCGGCTGCCGCAAGATCGTCGCGGTGGAGCCAGAGGGCGTGGCGGGTGGGCCCCTTCACCAGGCGCGCGGCGTTGTGCATCCAGGAATTGTTGCTGCGCACGTGGCGCCGGCCGATCAGGCGCAACGGGAATCCGTCCTCCGCGGCCGCCGACGCCGGTGCGGCAAGCTGACCAAGGGCGTCGAGAAACAGCGGCGGGGCGCATTCGATGCAGCCGCTTGCGGTCTGCAGTCGGCGCAGCAGGGAGGGCTTCAGCGGGCCGAGATCGAGACCGTGTGGTGCGGCTTCGAGCTGGTCCAGCGTGATCCCGCTGCCGCCGGCCCGGAGCCCGGCGGCAATCAGCGTCCGTGGCTCGGGCAGCGGCTTGATCTCCTTTCCGGCCGCCGCGGCGTAGGCGCCGGCGAGGCCGTTGAGGATCTCCCAGTCGGCGCGTTCGTCCTTGCCGCGCGCGCGGATCGGCAGGTTGAGCCGGGCCACATTGCGCACGGCGAAGCCGTTGAAGACCAGGTCGTAGTGGTGCTGGGTGAGGAAGGAGGCAGGCGGCAGGATGTAGTCGGCGTGGCGGGTGGTCTCGTTGACATACAGGTCCACCGAAACCATGCACTCCAGTGAACCGAGCAGGGCGTCGAGGCGGGCGCCGTCGGGCGTGCTCAGGACCGGGTTGCCGGCGCAGGTGAACAGGCCGCGTACCTGGCCCTCGCCAGGCGTGACGATCTCCTCGGCCAGCACGGCCACGGGCAGCTCGCCGGCGAACTCGGGCAGCCCGCGGACCCGTGAGCGCCAGCGGTCGCGGTGGCCCGCCGAGGTGCCCGGGCCGGTCAGGGGAAAGACAGGTTCCGCCGGCAGGCTGCCGCCGGGGCGGTCGAGGTTCCCGCTGAACAGGTTGATCAGTTGGAGCAGCCACTGGCACAGCGTGCCGTGGTCCTGGGTCGACAGCCCCATGCGGCCGTAGGCCACCGCCCGCGGGGCGTCGAGGAAGTCTCCGGCGATGGCTTCGATGGACTGCTGGCCGATGCCGCAGCGCGCGGCGGTGTCGCCGACATCGATCGCGGCGACCGCCTTCATCGCTGCCTCGAAGCCGGCCAGCCGTCCGGCATAGGCCTCGGTGCGCGGGGCGCTGCGGCGCTGCATGGCCTGCAGCAGGGCGATCAGGAACCAGGCATCCGTGCCGGGGCGCACGAAGTGATGCTCGCTGGCGATCGCGGCGGTCTCGGTGCGTCGCGGGTCGATCACCACCAGCCGGCCGCGGGCGACCAGGTCCTTCAGCCGGCGGGTGACGTCGGGCACGCTCATCAGGCTGCCGTTGGAGGCCACGGGGTTGGCGCCGAGCATCAGGAAATAGTCGGTGTGGTCGATATCCGGAACCGGCAGCAGGAACTGGTGGCCGTACATGGCCCAGTTGACCAGCTGGTGCGGCCACTGATCGACCGAGGAGGCGCTGAACACGTTTCTTGATCGAAAGGCGCGCAGCAGCAGCGGCAGGTAGGCGAGATGACCGAAGTGGTGGACGTTGGGATTGCCCACGTACGCGGCCAGTGCGTCGGGGCCGTGGCGGCCCTGGACGGCGGCGAGACGCTCACCCGCCTCGCCCAGCGCCTCGTCCCAGCCGATCTCCTCGAAGTCCTTGCCCCGACGGCGCAGCGGGCGGCGCAAGCGGTCGGGGTCTGCCTCGAGGTCGAGGATGGCATTGCCCTTGGGGCAGATATGGCCGCGCGAGAAGGGGTCCTGGGCATCGCCGCGGATGGCGGTGGCCTCGCCATCCTCGACGCTGATCTGCAGCCCGCACAAGGCTTCGCAGAGCGGGCAGGCGCGGAAATGCAGGCTGGCGGTCATGGCTCAGCTCTCGGAAGGAATGACGGCATGGTAGGCGATCCCGGTCGGACGGGGCTTGCCGAGCGCCGCCGAGGATCGCAAGCTTGGGGCGTGACGCGCGAGTTTCCCCCGCATGGTGGATTGATCGAGATTGCCCGTGAGGGCAGGGTGTTGCGCGTGGTCGGGGGTGGTCCGACCAATTCCGAGGGTATCCAGCACTACATCGAAGCGCTCAAGCCGTGGTTGGCGCAGCTCGGCCCGGGCCCTTGGGCGACGCTCGGCATCGTTCACGCAGGGGGCTCCCTGCTTACGCCAGAGGCCGAAGCGCTGTTCCGTGAGCGCGCACCGGCGCTCGCCGCTCGCGGCCGGGTTGCGATGGCCCTGTGCTCACCGCCGCATCCCGGCAACCGCATCCTGCACGCCCAATGGCGGCGGATCTACGGGGACAGCGGCAGCGAGCTGGGCATCTTCGAGCGCGAGACCGATGCCCGCGCCTGGCTGATCGAACGGCTCAGCGCGCACGGGGCTGTCGCGCGCGACCTGCCGTCGCCGGAGCCGCCGGAGTAGCCCCCCGGTGACGCTCTAAAGCGCGGGACAGGAACGCGCGCTTGTAATCGCCCCTGAGGATGCGAGACTCGGACCCTGGCGCCGCGTGGGGAGTGGCAATGGCTGGCGAACGAGAATGCCGCGCCCTGGTGGTTGGCATCGACGACTATCGTGGTGGCATTGCCCGGCTGCGCAGCGCGGTGGCCGACGCCCGGGCGGTGGCGACCGCGCTGGAGCGCGACCACGGCTACCGCGTCGAGTGCCTGGCCGATGCGACGGCCAGCCGCTCGGCGATGCTCGAGGCACTGGCGCGCTGCGCGGACGAGAGCGCGCCCGAAGAGGGGTTCGTCCTCTATTTCGCCGGGCATGGCCTGGCCACCGGAGACGGGGAGGGTGGCCCGCGCGGCTTCCTGCTGCCGCAGGACGCCGAGCCTGGCGACGAGAGCACCTGGCTGTCGATGCAGGCCCTTCGCGACGCGCTGAACCGGTTCCGCTGCGGACATCTGCTGGTGGTGCTGGACTGCTGCTTTGCCGGCGCCTTCCGCTGGAGCGCGACCCGCGACGCAGTGCTGGTCGGCCATCCGCTTTATGACAGCCAGCTTGCCCGGTACCTGGAGGGCGACTCCTGGCTCGTCCTGACCTCGGCCAGCCACGATCAGCGCGCGGCAGACACCCTGCCGGGCCGCTGCAACACGCGCGACGGGCACGACGGTCCCGGACATTCGCCCTTCGCCGCGGCCTTCCTTGAGGCGCTTGGCGGTGCGGCGGATTCCGCGCGGCGGGGATTCGACCCGGACGGCGTGGTCACCGCCACCGAGCTGCACCAGTTCGTGTTCGAGACCCTGGTGCCGCCCGGTGCCTCGCCGCTGCAGACGCCCGGGCTGTGGCCGCTGCGCCCGGACAACCGCGGGGAGTTCGTCTTCCGCTGTCCCGGCAGCGAGCTGAAGACCCGGCCGGATCCGCCGTTGGACGAGGCCAACAATCCCTGGCTCGGCCTGCGCGCGTATGGCCCTGCCGACGCGCCGCTGTTCTTCGGTCGCGAGCGGGTCATCGAGGCGCTGGAGGCACGGATCCGTGGTGCCGGTGCGGGGAAACTGCTGGTGGTGGTTGGCGCCTCGGGCACCGGGAAATCCAGCGTGGTGCGGGCGGGCCTGCTGCCGCGGCTGCAGGGCGACTGGCGGATCGTGGAATGCGAGCGCTTGCGTGCTGATCCGCTCGACCAGCTCGCCCGCGCCCAGTCAAGGCTGGAGACCGCCCGGACGCCCAACCAGCCGTCCCTGCTGCTGGTGGACCAGTTCGAGGAGCTGTACACGCAGTGCAGCGATTCCGGTCGCCGCGAGGCCTTCCTCGCCGAGCTGGAGCGCGTGGTGCTCGCTCCGGATGGCCCGCAGGTTGTGCTTACCCTGCGCTCGGACTTCGAACCGAGATTGGCGGCCTGTCCGCGCTTCGGCGGGCGGCTAGGCGCGAGCCGCTTCGTGGTGCCGGTGTTCACCCCGGTCGAGCTTCGACGGGTGATCGAGGGACCGCTGCGGGCCCGCGCCCTGTTTCTCGATCCGCCCGAACTGGTTGACACCTTGCTCGGCGAAGTCGCGGCGATGCCGGGGGCGCTGCCGCTGCTGTCGTTCGCGCTGGCGGAAACCTATCGCCTTGCCCAGCTGCGCCGCCGACAGACAGGCAGCGCAGATCGCGCGCTGACCGCGGCCGACTATGCGGCCACCGGCGGCGTGATCGGCGGACTGCATCGTCGCGCGTCGGCCCTGCATCACGAGGCGCGACCGGAGCTGCAGGCGATGATTCGCTGGCTGTTCCTGCGCCTGGTCGCGCCCGATGGGGCGCGGATGGCCAAGCGCCGGGTCAGCTTCGACGAGCTGCAGTTCAAGGAGGACTCGCGCACCGCGTTGGCCCGCGAGGCGGTGGATCTCTATGTTGAGGCGCGGCTGCTGATCGTCGACGACGGGCACGTCGAGCCCGCGCACGACTCGCTGGTCCAGGCCTGGGAAGACCTTCAGGACTGGTTGGCCGCCCATCCGGAGCAGCCCCTGCTGCGCGCGCTGTGGCGCTCTGCCCGGGACTGGCAGTCGGGCGGATTCGGGGGTGGCCTGCTCTGGGACAGCGATCCGCGCCTTCCGCATGCCCTGGCCGCCCTGCCCGAACTCAACCTGCTGGAGCGGCGTTTCGCGCACGCCAGCCGGGTCCGCCGCGGGCGGCGCCGGCGCGTGCTGGCAGCGGCCACCCTGTCGACCATGCTGTTGCTGGCCGTGGCCGCCGTCATCTCCTGGGAACGCGCCGAAGAAGCTGAGCGGCAGCGGCTGGAAGCGGAGAGGCAGCTCGCAGAGGCCCGCTACGCCAATGGCCGGGCGCTGCTGGAGCAGGCCCGGGGGGCGTCCAGCATCGGCGACCACGTGGGCGCTGCCTTCCACAGCGCGACGGCGCTGGGCTTCAGGAACTTCGGCATCGAGCCCGGTTCGGCGGACGGAGCGTCGCCCGCCCCCCTGCTCGTTCCCGAGCATCCCGAGCATCGTGACGCCATCGAGGAGCTGACCCGGGCCCGGCAGCAGGCCTACCTTGCCGTCGCCTGGCGTCCGCTGGGCCTTGCCAGATTCACCGCCGACGCGACCCGGCTGGTCGGGGTCAACCAGGACGGCGACATCGAGCTGCGCGACTTCGCAGCCGACCGACTGGCGCTGCTCGAATCGCCGCTTGGCCGCCCGGAGCAGCTGGCGCTCAGCGAAGACGGGGAATGGCTGGCAGCGAGCGGGCAGGGGAGGACGGAGCTTGTCCTCTGGCAGCTGGGCGAGGGGCTCGATGTGACGACGGCGCCGCGCCGGCTTGCGCCGCCCGAGGGGTTCGAGGCAATGGCCTTCGACCCGCAGGGGCAGCGGCTAGCCGCCGCCGGCCTCGACGAGCTGAGGGTCTGGTCGCTTGGCGAAGCCGAGGCCGAGGCGCTGGTCCTGCCGCTGTATCGCACCGAGGGTCCAGCGCGGCTGACCAGCCTCGCCTTCACCGAGGATGGCGGCACGCTGTACGGCGGAGGCTTCCACGATCGCATCCTGCGTTTCACGCTGCCCCCGGCGAGCCGGACACGGCCCGACCCATCCCAGGTCGGCCGCGCTTCGATCGGCCCGGATTGGACCCTGTGGTCCGAGAACATCCCGAAGGGCGACTACGTACGACAGCTCAGGCCGGACGGCCAATACCTGCTCGCCGCCAGCGCCAATCGTCTGCTGATGGCGCAGCAGGCAAACGGCGTCCTGCGCTTTGCCGAGCAGCCGGTCTACTCGACCCGCTACGAAATGGTCCATTTCGATATCGATGAGCGCAGTGGTCTGTTTGCCGTGGTCGATCGCGAGGGTCTGCGCGTCTTCCGGCCCGGCAGCGATGCGACACCGGCCATGTTGAGGCCGCTCGGAGTGGAACTATCGCGGGTGCGATCGCTGCAGCTGCTCGGTGGGCCGGCGCTGCTGCTGGTCGCCAGCGATGACCGGATGGAACTGATCGATCTCTCGACGCAGCCGTCCGTGGAGCAGGGGCCCGATCCCGAGGAAGAGGCCGCGGCGCTGCCGCCCGCCGACAACGTCGCCGCGCTGCGTGCCCTGCACGAGTCGGGGCAGCTCGATCTGCTGGCCCTGGGCTTCCCGGACCCGGCGACCCGGCCAGCTGGCCTCGACATGCTGGTCTCCGAGACCGAGGACGGGCTTGCGGTCAACTTCGGCGCGCCCGACCCGCAGCGCAATGGCGATCTCCGGGAGCTGGGCGAGATGGAGCTGGCGCTCTCCGGCGGTAGCGACCCCCTGCTCGCGGTGGCCTTCGACCGATTTCGCAAGCGCGACCTGCGGCCAGGTGGCGAGGCCGAGATCGAGGTCTACCGACTGCAGAGCGAGCCGCGCCTGGTCTTCGTCGAAGTGCTCTGGGATCTCGACGCCTGGGGCATCGATCGACTGCGCTTCGATGAATCGGGCCAGCGGCTGCGGGTCGTGGTGTCGAATTTCGATGGCTATCTCCACGCCTTGCACAACTTCCCCATGCAACGCCCTGACCTGGCCCGCTACGTCGACCCCGCTGAGTGCCAGGCGCCATTCAATCTGCCCGCCGGGCATCCCTTCACCCAGACCCGGTTGCTCGATTGCGGCGAGTAAGAGCGGCACATTCTGCCTGTTTCGCAGCCCTGCAAATGCCGCTCCAGAATCTGCGCGCCGAGCCTTTGCGATGCGTGCAGCGGGCGCGAAGCAGACCTTCCGCAAAACCCGAATGTAGGAGCCAGCTTGCTGGCGATAGGCGCCCCGGACGGAACGATCGCCAGCAAGCTGGCTCCTACACGCAAGGGCGCCGATAGGTCCGGTTTGCGCCCGAACCGGGCATCGCGATCACCTTCGCAGCGAAGCCCGGCTGTCGGAGCGCTCTGGGGAGCGACCGCGGAGAGGCGCTCCGCCCACGGTCCCTAGCTGATCCGCGGCGCTGCCGTCGCGGGCGAGCCCGCTCCACATTCGGGCTTTCGCGATGGGACAAGGGCGCCGGCTTCCGGCGCAACCCGGACATTGGTAGGGTGCGGCTGGCCGCATCGGGCGCGCCATTCGAACGCCCGAATCGGTCCGCCCAAGGCGCGCCCTATGGCAACCGCCGGGCGATGCGCTTGCCATTGAGCAGGACGCCGACCGCGGTCGCGCGCACCCAGTAGTGATAGCTGAGCAGCAGGGTCGGGATGGCCACGCCGATGATCAGGCCGTACTTGAGGCTGGCCGGCCAATGCAGCTGCCAGAGCAGGATCTGCAGGGCGACGACGACGGGCAGGTGGATCAGGTAGATCCAGTAGGAGGCATCGGCCAGGTAGCGCCAGAGCGGATGCCCTCCGCCCGCGATGCGCTGGAACAGGCCGATGAAGCCGAACACGAAGCAGCCCATCATCAGCGCGTACAGCCCGCTGTAGGCGAGCGTCGGCAGGTCGGGCAGCCAGTCTCCCCCGGTTGCGATCGCGAGTGCCAGACCGATGGCCAGCAGGGCGGGGAACCCGGCTCCGACGCCGGGAAGCAGGTCGGCATTGCGATGCAGCCACCAGCCCAGTCCGAAGCACAGCCCATACAGGTAGATGCCGGCCGCGGGCGGAAGCAGGGTGGTGTTCGCGGTGATGACCCCTCCGCCCATCGCGTAGACCGCCGGAACCACCGCCAGCGCGAACAGGGGCAGTAGCAGGCGCCATCGCAGCGTGGCGCGCAGCCCCCGGTCGATGGCGGCTTCCAGCGCCTCGCCGACCGGCCCGAGACGGACCGACACGCCGCGCACCAGGAGGAACAGGGTGTAGAGAAGCGCCAGGTGGTGCAGGAACCACAGGTGGCCGAGGGTGAATCCGGCACCCAGGGCCGAGCCCGAACGGTAATAGGCCCAGGTGGCCTGCAGCACCCCGGCCCCAGCCGGGGTCTCGATGCCGAGATGCCCGGCCAGGTCGGCATAGTGGCCCATGGCCTGGGCGCCGTGGATCCACATCGCCATGAGCGGGGGGACAAGTATCAGCCAGCCGAGCACGAGGGGCAGCAGCACCCGCTGCGCGCGCTGGGCGAGAAAGCCTCCGGCGCCCTGCCGGCTGAGCATCATCTGGGCGAAGAAGCCGGCCATGACGAAGAACAGCTCCATCCGGAAGCTGTGCGAGACGTGCTGGAACCACTCGGCGAACCAGTGCGCGCGGATGTCGACGATGGCCCAGCTCGTGCGTCCCGGACAGAACGACTCCGCCGCATGGAAGAACACGCCGAGCAGCAGCGCGAAGGCGCGGAGCGCGTCCATGGCGTGGTAGCGGACGGTCGGGGCAGGCTGGGGCATGGAAACCTGGGAATCGAGGGCTGGCCGCCAGCAGACTGAAAAAACGCTCATGATTCAAACGTTTGGGGATGGACCGCGACGAGCTTGGGGCGAAGCGCGAGAAGCCGGTGGCAGTCTGCAAGCGCTTTACACCCCGGGCGCGCAGCGAAAGAATCAATCCGGGCTTGCATGCCCCCGGGGGAGCATCGATGGACGAGCCGCGATTGGAAGGCGGCCAGGCGGATACAGATTCGATGCGCGGCAGGCGCGACCGCCAGGGGCGGGCGGCCCTGTCACGGTTTCTCGCCGTGCGCAGGCCGTTCGAATGGGGCTTCTGGCTGTTGTTCTTCTGCCTTCACGGCGTCTCCAACGTGCTGGTCATCCAGACCGATCTGGCCAGGACCGGACGCTCCATGCCGGCGTGGGAGCCCTGGCTGCTCGAGTTAAGCAGCATGGCCTCGATGGCCCTGCTCCTGCCGCTGATCCTGGCCTTCGACCGGCGCTTTCCGCTGCGCTTCTCGACCGTCTGGCCCAGCGTTCCGGCGCATGCGCTTGCCTGCGTCGCCTACTCGGTCGCCCACTCCGGCCTGATGGCGCTGCTGCGCGACGCGGGATACGCCCTGGCAGGCGACGACTACCCGCTGGCGCGCTGGGCCGACGGCCTGGGCTATGAGTTTCTGAAGGACTTCCGTGCCTACACCGGCATGCTGGCCATCGTGTATCTCTACCGCTTCATCCTGCTGCGCATGCAGGGCGAGGCGAGTCTGCTCTCGGCCTCCGAGATCCGCCCCAACGTCGAACGCGAGGAGCGCGCCCAGCGATTCCTGATCAAGAAGCTGGGCAAGGAGTTCCTGCTCGATGTCGATGACGTGGAGTGGGCCGAAGCGGCCGGCAACTACATCAACCTGCATGCGCACCGGCGCGTCTACCCGCTGCGCGAGACGATGGGCAACCTGGAGACGCGCCTCGACCCGGCGCGCTTCGTGCGCGTACATCGATCCTTCCTGGTCAATCTCGACCAGTTGGAGACGATCGAAGCCCTGGACAGCGGCGACGCAAGGATCCAGACCAAGGGCGGTGACACGGTCCCCGTCAGTCGCACCTATCGGGCGGCGCTTCGCGAGCGGCTGGCTGGAGCAGTCGGCAATCAGTGACTCCCCGGGAGGCCACGATCATCGACGGCTAGGCTTCGGCAGACTTTGGCGGGCCGTCATCCATCGGCACCTGAGGCGCGACGAACGTAAAGGCAATCAACAGCAGCCCGGCATAGGTCCCGTTGTACCAGGCGAGCTGGGTGAAGGGCTCGCCAAGGGTGAAGGCCCAGATGCAGAAGGAGACCACGCTGAGGGCGAGCTGACGGCGGTTGCGGACCTTCAGCGTGACGCGGAGGTAGAAGAACGTCGCGGCGACGCCGAAGGCGAACACCGCCCAGGGCACCTGGGGGGCGACGGGGTCGCTGGAGTGCTTGAGGAGGGTGATCATCGACAGGTAGACACCGATCACCTCGCCCGGGATCAGCTTCATCAGGCGGTCGGCATAGCCATCGGCAGCCGGTTGTGCCGGGCCGGCTGCGGGAAAGTCCTCGTCCGGTGCACCGCGGCGGCCGACCGGGGCGAGCTTGGGGCTGGCAGTCTGGATCTCGCGGCCCATGGGTGAACCTCTGTGTGGTGGGGGTCAGTCGGCGCGGCGGCGAAGGACGAAGCGGCGGCCGATGGCGCACCAGTCCTTCATCACGCCATCCGCTTCGGTCTCGGGTTCCAGCAGCGCATCGCGGGTCGACGGGCCGTCAATCGCGGCAGCGAACAGGCGGCGCAGGCCGGTCGTGGCATCGGCGAAGGAGCGCGTACCAACCTGCTGCAGCCAGCTGAAGTCGGTTTCGTCCTCGGTGATGAAGGCCTTGAAGGTTTCGTGCCCGTGGTCGCCGGCGAAGCCCTCGGGCAGGCCGAGGCGGATTCGCCTCCGGTCGGCGCCGATGCGCAGCGTCCTGCCCGGTGCCAGCTGCTCGCTGGAACTGTTGGGCGGGTAGAGCAGCTGGATGCGGCCGGTCAGGCCGAAGTCGAGCACGCTGACGAACACCGGCGCGTCAGTGTGGTTGACCAGCTCGAAGGCGATGCTGTCGCCCTGGACCAGGTCCTCGTCGTCCGCCATCCGCTGCCAGCCGCCGTCGCGTTCGCGCAGCAGGCGGAATTCCACGTTCAGACGGCTGCAGGGGTTGTCGATCAGCAGGGCGTTGCGAAAGCGCGCCCAGGTCTCCAGCTGGCCGCGCAGGCGGGTGGGCGCATCGGCTTCGTCGCAGGGCACCGGAGACGCGATCGGACCGCCGCTGCGGTCGATCACCCGCCAGACCGGGCCGCTGGGGGCCTCGCCCGTGGACGCGACGCGCTCGACGCGGTAGTCGGCCTCGTCGGCTGAGTCCGTGATGCGGAGCAGGGGCGAGTCGGACAGGGCAGGGCGCAGGGTGGCGGCGTCATCCGCCGGCAGCGCCTGCAGGTCGACGCCCGGGCGGAACTGCGCGGTCGACGGTTGCTGTTCGATGCAGCGGGCGCCGGCGGGCAGGGGGGGACCCTGTTCGAGCCGTCGTGCGAAGGCGCGCAGCACGTCGACGCGGGTGATCTCCAGGCGGGCGATCGGCGGCGGGGTCTGCGCCAGATCCGCGGGCGGGGGCACCACGGCCCAGAGCGCGCCGGGGGCCAGCCCGTGAGCCGCGCCGCCTTTCAGGATGATCTCGCCGTTCTGCTCCGACTCCAGCTCGACGTAGCGGCCAGCGGCGTGCCGGGCGTCGGAGAACAGCTCGCGATCGCGCGCGCCCTCGATCTGCGGATGCTGGGTCGGGAATCGCGTGCTGACTTCGCGTCGGGCCTTCTCGAACACGTCGCGATAGCGGCTGCCGGGCGGCGCTGCCAGCAGGGCCGACACCAGGAAATGGGTCAGGGCGCCGTGGCGGATGATCTCGCCGCCGCGGCGCTCGCTGAACTCGTGGGCGTACTCGGTGTCGCGACAGCCCGACATCACCACCCAGGACTCGCCCAGCGCCAGCCAGTCGGAGGCCGGATCCAGAGCGCGACGCGCCGGGCCGGGCGGTGTCGGCGCGCCAACGCCCATCTCGTCAAGGGCGCGCTCATCGGCGGGGGCGGCGCGGATGCGGGCGGCAAACGGGTCGCGGGTGATCGTGCCGGAGTGGCAGCAGTCGATCAGCAGGCTGATCCGGCGGGTGCGCGCAGCCAGCCGATCCAGCCAGGCGCCGATCTCATCGTCGACGATGTCCCGGTTGGGATGCGGATTCCGGCCGCTGTCGCTGGGCATCAGGGTGCTGTCCTTGCCCGAGGACTCGCTGGCGTCCACCGACGTGCGCCGGGAACCGTGCCCGCTGAAGTGGAAGAACACCTCGTCGTCCGCGCCGGCGACCTGAACCAGGTGTTCCATCCCCGCGAGGATGGCGTCTCGGCTGGCCTCGGCATCGTGCAGCGAGCGCACGTTGGACGCGGGGAAACCGAAGCGCTCCTGCAGCACGCTGGCCATCAGCCGGGCGTCGTTGACGCAGCCGGCCAGCTGGTACTGGGCGTCGAGCAGCGGATAGCGGTCGATGCCGATGATCAGCGCATGCCGCTCAGCCATGTCCGGCCCCGCGCAGCGCAGCGCGACGGGCGCGCATCGCGATCAGTTTTCGTCCGGTGGGCCGGGTCGTGTGGCGGGGCCCTTGACGTTCTCGTCGGGCGGGCCGGGTCGCGTGGCGGGCGCCTTGACGTTCTCATCGGGCGGGCCGGGACGGGTGGCGGGTGCCTGGTCGTTCTCGTCGGGCGGGCCCGGGCGGGTATTGCCGTTGGCGCTGGAACTCATGCTCGTCTCCCCACTGCCACGAACTGGGCGCACGCTAGCACATGGCCAACGCGATGCCCATGTAGACCCGCCGCTCATGGCATGCGGGTATGCTCGGTATCCGTTCCCGGGAACAGGGTGGCTCCTTGGCGCGCTTCGTCCAGACCTTCCTCGCCGAACTGCGTCGCCGCCGCGTGCTCCGCGTGCTGGCGATCTACGCAGTCGCGGCCTGGGTGGTGCTGCAGATCGGTGAGGTAACCTTCGAGCCGCTGGGCATCTCGCAGGAGGTCATGCGCGGCCTGATCGTGCTCGCCCTCGCCGGGTTTCCGCTGGCTTTCGTGCTGGCCTGGCTGATCGAGGTCGGTCCGCGTGGGTTGATGTTCGACCTGCCGCTCTGGCCGCGGGCCGGTGACCGGGCGCCGCGCGGCCGACGCTCGGACCTCGCGCTGGCGCTCGGCGTGCTCGCCCTCACCGTGATCGGTGCCTACACCGCCTTCGGCATGCTCGGGGAGGAAGCGGCCGAAGCGCCGACCGCCCGGGCAGACAACTCCATCGCCGTATTGGCCTTCGACAGCTTCGACACCTCGGCCTCCACCGACTACTTCGCCAGCGGCCTCGCTGAAGAGATCATCAACCTGCTGTCCGGTATCGAGCGGCTCAATGTCGCCTCGCGGACCTCTTCCTTTCAGTTCCGCGGCGAGCGCGTCGACGTGCGCGAGATCGCCCGACTGCTCGGCGTGGCCCGGGTGCTGGAGGGCAGCGTGCGCCGCGACGGCGAGCGCCTGCGGGTCACGGCCCAGCTGACCGACGGCGAGAGCGGATTCCAGCTCTGGCGACAGACCTATGACCGCCGGCTGTCCGATGTGTTCGCCATCCAGCGCGAGATCGGCGAGGCGGTGGTCAACGAGCTGCAGATCGCGCTGTCGGTGGAGGTTAGGGATCGGCTGGGAAAGGTGCCAACGACCAGCCTGGATGCCTATCTGTTTTATCTGCAGGGGCTGGATCGACTGCACAGCTCGCAGGACGAGAACGTCATGCGCGTGGCGATCGAGCTGTTCGACCGCGCGCTGGAGCTCGACCCGCGCCTGGCCCGGGCCCTGGCCGGGCGCTGCGAGGCCGGGCTGCGGCTGTACCAGATCGGCAACGATGTCGCACAGTTTGAACGCGCCGAGGCCGACTGCCAGCGCGCCGCCGATCTGGATACCGGGCTCGATGCCACCACCCACGTGGCGCTGGCCAGGCTTTACCGGTTCCGCGGCTGGACCGACCGCGCCGAGGCGCAGCTGGAGCGGGCCCGCGCGATCGCCCCGGCGGAAGTGGATGTGTATCTGGAACTGGGCCGGCTGCGCAGCCGGCAGGATCGCGAGCAGGAGGCCGAGGCCAGCTTTCTGCGGGCGGTCGACCTGAAGCGCAATGACTGGCGCACCCATGACGCGCTGGCCACCTTCTACTACCGCAACGAGCGCTACCGCGAGGCGCTGCAGTCCTACACCATGGTGACCCGGCTCGCCCCGGACATCGCGACCGCGTTCTCCGGCGCGGGCGCCGCGCATTGGATGCTGGGGGAGGTCGACGCGGCCGGCGCCGCCTGGGAGCGGTCGCTGGCCCTGAAGCCTAGCCGTCAGGCCTTCACCAACCTCGGCCTGCGCTACT
The DNA here is from genome assembly GCF_023156535.1 of Pseudomarimonas salicorniae. Classification (GTDB taxonomy): domain Bacteria; phylum Pseudomonadota; class Gammaproteobacteria; order Xanthomonadales; family Xanthomonadaceae; genus Pseudomarimonas; species Pseudomarimonas salicorniae. Next base: position 17,014 of record NZ_JALNMH010000011.1, read on the forward strand.
ACTACGCGGGCCGCTTCGAGGAGGCCGCCGACATGCAGCGGCAAGCGCTGGAGCTGGCCCCCGATGACCATCGTGTCTGGGGCCGGCTGGCCGAATCGCTGCGGTTTCTCGCCGAGGGCGAGGGTGAGAGCCTGGCGGCGTACCGCCGCGCGGCCGAGCTGGCTGAGGGGAGATTGCGCATCGATGCCAGCGACTGGTCCACCCAGGGTCTGCTGGGTCTGTACCGTCTGTTCGCCGGCGAGCGCGAGTCGGGGATGCGCCTGCTGCACGAGGCGGTGTCCGGCTCGGGGCGCTCGGCCGAAACCCTGTACTACCAGGCGATCGGGCGGGTGCAGTTCGGCGATGCCGAGGGCGCGCTCGATGCGCTGGAGGAGGCCCTGGCCAAGGATCCGCAGTACCGCCAGTTCCTGCTCAAGGACCCCGACCTTGCCGCCCTCCGCGATGCGCCGCGCTTCGAGCTGCTGGCGACCCCTGACGGTGCGGGTGTGGGTGAGCCTTAGCGCCGTTTCACCACGCGAGGGTTGAGCGGGTGGAGGGAGGCGTTACCGCGTGGGCCTCGCGGCGGTCGGATGAGCGCGGTCGGGTGCGGGGTGATGGATTTCCTGGGTGGGCCGGTCAGCGCAGCAAGCTGCGCTCTACGGGCAGCTTCGTTTTGCGGCCGGTCGCTTGATTCGGCGATATGGCTGGATTGGGGCGGCCCCCTCCCAGCCTCCCCCTACGCCCCTTTGGGGGCGCAAGGGGAGGGGCCACAGCGCCGCGCGTCTACCCGTCGAGCTCTCGTCGCTGGTGCTCCTTTTGCGAGGGGTCGGGCGGGCGGAACCGGTCCTCCACGCCACTCGCGCGACGCGCCCTCAGGGCGCGGCGGCGCCCACTACCTCCAGTTCCGCCGGGGCACTGGGGCCGATGCTGCGCAGGCCGGGGCGGTACATGTCCTCGGCGAAGGGCGGGGGCACGGTGTAGCGGCCAGGGGAGACGGCGCGGACCAGGTAATACAGGGTCGCCGTCTGGCCCGCCCAGAGCTTGAGCGCAGCGCTGTAGCGGTCGTCGCGGAACTCCTCGTGCTGTTTGTCCGCGGCCCAGTGCCGCTCGCTGAGGGCCTGGCCGTCGATGACCAGCTGCTCGAGCGTGCCGCGGTCGCCAAGGCCGAGATTCTCGATCTCCAGCCCGCCGGGCACGAGGTCGGTGACCAGGGCGTCGGGGACGTTCTCCTCGGCGCCCACGACCAGCCGGACCAGCAGCGTGTCGCCTTCGCGCAGGCGGGCTCCGGTGAACGGCTTGCCATCCAGCGTGTACCAGCTGCGCCGGATGCTGAGGCCCTGGTCGACCGGCTTCGGCGCACTGCGCGGTGTGCCGACGATGTCCTCCAGCAGCCAGGCCTGGCCGGTGGACTCGAGGTTCAGACGGCTCGGGCCGTCGGCGAGGGCGGCATGCCACTCGTTGAGGCCGGGGCCCAAGGCAGCGACGCGCTCGCCCTGCTGCCAGCTGCCAGCGAGAGTCTGGTCGCCGCGCCGGGCCAGTTGGCGGCCCAGGCGGAACAGGGCGAGCTGCTCCTGGGTGCTGAGCAGGCTGTTGCCGCGGGACGGGTCGCGCACGCCGCGGGCGATCTCGAGCAGGTCGTCGCCATCCACGCGGTCGCCGAGGTCGTTCTCCATCAGCAGGGCCAGCAGCCAGGCCTGGTCGCGCAGGGCGCTGCCGTAGTCGCCGAGGTAGCGCGGCCGCTCGCTCTCGAAGGCCAGGGCCTCGTCGATGCCGGCACCGGCGCGCTGTTCGTCGCCGGCCAGCTTCAGAGCCAGGGCAAGCTGGAGCCGGGGCAGGGCGGTCAGGCTGTTGCCACGTTCGTGGTCGTGCAGGGCGCGCAGGGCGCCGAGTGGGGCGCGGCCGGCCCGGGCCAGCACGTAGCCGGCGTGCGCCAGCGCCGCAAAGCGCAGGTGGGCGGCGTGCTCGAAGGCATAGAAACCATCACCACCCTGCAGCAGGTCCTCGTTGAGTCGGTCGAGGCTGCGCTGCAGCACCGTTTCGGGAATCGCCAGCCCCGACTCGCGCGCCACGATCAGCAACTCGGCCACAGGCGCGGTCATCTGTGGATTGGCATAGCCATCACCGGGCCAGTAGGCGAACTGACCCGAGGCCAGCTGCAGGCTGTTCAGGCGGTCGAAGCCGCGGCGCAGCATCGACTGCCGGCGATCCTCGTCCAGGCCGCTGATGGCGAGGCGTTCGCGGGCTTCGGCGTCGGCCCAGACCAGCGGCCAGAGCCGGCTGGCGGTCTGCTCGATGCAGCCGTACGGATAGCCGATCAGGCCCTGCGCCGCGCTGGAGAAGGGGATCGGCGGATCCGCCGAGAGGGCTGCGCGGAGCGTGGTCGAGCCCGGCTGCAGGCCCTCCGCCAGGCCCTGCCCGAGGGTCCGGGTCATCGGGCCGTCGACGCGGGTCAGCTCGCCGCGGCGCTCGGCCGGGTAGGCCGCACGCACCGCGATGGTGTGCTCGCGGTGGTGATCGATTCCTTCGCCGCGGACCGCGACGCTGAAGCGACCGCTGCCGGTATCCGCCTCGGCCCGTGCACGCAGCGGCAGGCGCAGGGTCTGCCTGGCCTGGTCGGCCAGCTGCAGCCGCCGCGCGCCGTCCTCGATCGCCAGCAGGGCATCGCCCTCCACCCGCAGTTCCAGCGACTGGCCGCGGCCTGAGAGGTTGTGCAGGTCGACGGCCAGCTCGGCGCGGTCGCCCGGCGCCATCACCCGCGGCGTGCTGACCTCGACCACCAGCGGCGCGCGGACCAGGGTTTCCTCGCCGGCGGCGCCAAAGCGGTCGGCGGCGTAGGCGATGGCGGCGATGCGCAGGGCGCCGTTGAAGGCGGGCGCGGCGAGGGTGACTTCGGCCTTGCCCGCGGCGTCGAACTCGACCGGCCCGCTGTGGACCGCGGCGGTCCGGGTGCGATCGGTGGGCCTTCGCGCCTGCGGCAGGCCGGCCAGCGCGGCGTCACCGCCGTAGCGAAGTCGCGCCCGGCTGCCATCGAGACGCTCGATCAGCCGCGCGTACAGGTCGCGAGCCTCGACCGCCAGGCCGCGCTGGGCGAAGAAGTACGCCGCCGCGTCGGGCAGCCCGTAGCCGGTCAGGGCCAACACACCCTGGTCCACCGCGTCGACCTGGGCGAACGCGCGCTGCCCGGCCAGGGCAGGGGCAGAGAGCCGCAGGGTGATCGGCTGCTCCGGGGCGACCTGTTCCGGCGCCTCCACCTCCAGCGCCACGGCGCGTTCGCCGCGGTCCAGCGGCACGTGGGTGATGCCCACCGCCCGCGGCGGGCTGGCCCGGTCGCTGCGGCCATCGGGGCGGAAGACCAGGGCGCTGACGTAGAGGTCGTGGCGGTCCAGGTCCTCGGCGAGCTCGAAACTGACCGTGCTGCCGTTGCGGGCCTGGATTGGCCGCGCTTCGATCAGCCGGTCGGTTTCGAGCAGCACCAGGCCCGGCCCTTCGTACGGCGGAGTGAGAGTGATGGTCAGCGTTTCGCCGGCGCGGTAGCGCGGCTTGTCGAGGGCGACGCGGACCTTGTCCGGCCGCGGCTCGTCGCCCCGGTTGTCGTCCTCCCAGCGCCAGCCGGCGTGGAACGGCAGGTTCAGGACCTGCCCGCTGTCGAGGTCCACCAGCTGCAGTCGATAGTCGCCCCACTCGACACGGAAGCGCTCCACCACCGGGCCATCGGGTAAGAGCTTTACCTCGCGGGTGTCGACCTCCTCGTCGCGGCTGACGAAGTCGGCGCTCCAGCCGCCCTGGGGACTGTAGGTCCAACGGTAGTCGCGGATGCGGCGGATCAGGGTGGCCTTGGCCCGGCCCGCGGACAGCGCGCCCTGTGCATCCGAGCGCAGCAGTTCGAAGGCTGCCTCGCCGTTGGCTTCGGCGCCGTCCTCGCGATCGAACAGCGGGCGGGCGCCGAGCAGCTGCGGCGCCGGCAGCAGGGTGCGCACCAGCGATCGCCGTACCGCGCGGCCGCCGGATTCGAACAGGCTGGCGGCGACCCGCACCGAGACCGGCTGGCGGGCCAGCCGCTCGTCATCCAGGAGGGAAAGCTCGGTCGATAGCTGGCCGTCCTCGTCGAGCTGTCCGTCGAAGGCCTGCTGCGGCGCATCGGGCAGGTCGGCGTCGGGGTCGGCAAACAGGAAGTCGCGGTGAGCGGGCACCGCATGGATGGCGGGCCGGTAGATGAGGTCGACGCTCAGCCGGTTGCCGGCGGCCGGGGCGCCGTAGAGATAGTCGCCCTGCACGCTGAGCGGCAGCGCCTCGCCGGCCGCGAGCGGCGCCTCGGGTGCGTCCAGCGCGAGCTTCAGGCGCTCGGGCAGGAACTCCTCGACGCGGAAGTCGAAGCGGCCGAGGCTGCGCTCGCCCTTGGGGTCGGCGAACACCGCCAGCTGCCAGCGGCCGGTCGGGGCGTCCTCGGCGATCGGGTATTCGAGGCGGAAGCTGCCGAGCTCGCCGGGCTCGAGGACGCGTGGCGCGAGGCTGCGGCCATCCGGCAGCCGGAGCACGGCGAACACCGGCGCCAGCGCGTCGGGCAGCCGGCCGTCGTGGTCGCGGAGCAGGATGGAGGCGCCCAGCCTCTCACCCGGGCGATAGAGGTCGCGGCCCGACCAGATGAAGGCATCCATCCCGGTGAACGGCCGGCCGGCCACCGGAAACTCGGCCAGATCCAGCGCTGGCTGGCGCAGCGACAGCACGGCGATCTCGCGGCCGGCGCGGGCAACGAGGACCTGCTCCGGGCGCGGCGGAACGTCCAGCATGACCCCTCCATCGCCAGCCGTTTCACCTTCGGCCAGCAGGCGTCCCTTGTCGTCACGCAGTTCCACTACTACGCCGCCCCGGGGCTGGCCGCTGGACAGTGAGGCGGTGTGCACCCACATCGCCTCGCGGTAGCCGCGCAGGTGCAGGCCGATGTCTGTGACGAAGAAGTGGGTGGCGGCGTACTGGCCGCCGAACTCGCCCGGTCGGCGCATCACCGCGAAGAACACCCCGGGCTCGCGCAGCTCGGCAATCCCCTGCACAGGGATGTGGCTGATCTGGCGCTCGTTGGGCACGCTGTCCAGCGCGTAGCGCGTGGCGTAGACCGAGTCGGCCAGCTTGGCGATGTCCTGCAGCTCCCAGCTGCCGCGCTCGCCGCTGCCGCGCCAGCGCTGGAAGAAGGCCGAGTAGCGCTCGGGCCGCACGCGGAAGATCTCGACGTCGGCCTCGGGCGCATTGACCCCGACCACCGGCAGCCCGGACTCGTCGCCGGCGCGCAGCACGCTGCCGGTGCTGGCAAAGACCAGCAGCGGCGGCAGGTTGCCCGAGAACACCTCGCGCTCGGTCGGCTGGCCCGGCGCGGTGCCGTCGGCGGCCTCCAGCGTGGCGCCGACCTCGATGCGGTAGGTCGTGTTGGGCTTGACGTAGGGGAAGCGCAGCATCTGCTCGCCGGCCTCGTACTGCCAGCTTCCCTCGACCTGGCCTCCGTTCGCCTCGCGGATACGCAGGCGCTCGTCGAAGGGCTGGGCGCTGGCCAGCGCCCGGTCGAAGCGAAGCTCAATGGCCGGGCGGCCCTCGAACTCGCCGCCGACGGCCGAGCGCAGGCTGAGGTGCGGAGCAAGGGACGCCCCGGCCTCCTCTTCGCCAACCGCCTCCACTGTGCCCGGCGCGGGCTGTTCGGAGCAGGCGGCAAGCAGCAGCGCAGCGATCAGGGCGCCGCACCGGATCCATCGTGAGGGGAAGGGGCGCTGGGACGGCATGCTCGGCTCCTGTTGGTTGGCGGGAGTATAGGCGCCGCCATGACATCCATCTGGCCATACTGGGCGCATTCCGGGCAGCGGGGTGGATCAGATGCGGCAGCAGGCGAGTGTGGAACGGGCGGCGGGGAGCGGTGGCCGGCATGACTGAGACTGCCCTGGTATGGCTGCGCCGCGACCTGCGCCTGGCCGACAACCCGGCCCTGCGCGCCGCGCTGGACGCAGGCTTCGCGCCGCAGCTGGTTTACATCGACGACCCCGAAGGCGAGGGCGGCTGGCCGCTGGGCGCCGCCTCCCGGGCCTGGCTGCGACGGTCCCTGGCCGAACTGGCCGAGGCGGTCGCATCGCGCGGTGGCCGGTTGCTTCTTGAACAGGGCGATTCGCTGACGATCCTGCGCGGGCTGGCCGGCGAGCTCGAGGCGGGAGCGGTGTACTGGAACCGCCGCTACGAGCCAGCGGTGATCGAGCGCGACCAGGCCGTCAAGCAGGCCCTGCGCGGCGACGGGCTCGAGGCGCGCAGCTTCAATGCTGCCTTGCTGCGCGAGCCGTGGACCATCAGCACCCAGCAGGGTGGGCCCTACAAGGTGTTCACGCCCTACTGGCGGCGGGTCCAGGCCGATCTCGACGAGGTCAGCCCGCCCTGCGCCGCGCCGCGCGAGCTGCCGCCCTCGAAGCTCGAAGGTCGATCGCTGGACGACATCCTGCCGCTGCCCAGCCCGCGCTGGGACCGTGGCTTCTGGGAACACCATCGCCCCGGCGAGGCCGCCGCCCACTCGCGTATGGAGGCCTTCTTCGAGGACATCGATGACTACCCCGAGGGACGCGACCGGCCCGACCTGACCGCCACCTCGCGTCTTTCTCCGCACCTGGCCTTTGGCGAGATCTCGCCGCGGCAGATCCTGCACGCCCTGCGCGAGGACTCACCGGCCAATGAGGAGGCCCGTCAGCACTTCATTCGCGAGCTGGGCTGGCGCGAGTTCTCCTACCACCTGCTGTTCCACTTTCCCGAGTGCACCGACGCCGATCTGACCTCATCCCTGAAGGGCTTCGACTGGGCCGAGGTCGACGAGGACAGCCTCGAGGCCTGGCGCCGCGGGCGCACCGGCATCCCGATCGTCGATGCCGGCATGCGCGAGCTGTGGGCCACCGGCACGATGCACAACCGCGTGCGGATGATCGTCGCCAGCCTGCTCACCAAGAACCTGCGCTACCACTGGCTGCACGGCGCGCGCTGGTTCTGGAACACCCTGGTCGATGCCGATCTGGCCAACAACACCCAGGGCTGGCAGTGGAGCGCCGGCACCGGCGCCGATGCCGCGCCCTATTTCCGCATCTTCAACCCGGTCTCGCAGGGTGAGCGCCACGACCCGGATGGCGCGTACGTGAAGCGCTGGGTGCCGGAGCTGCAGGCCATGCCGCTGCGTCATCTGCAGCAGCCCTGGACTCAGCCGGATGCGCTGGCGCGCTGCGGCGACTATCCGGCCGAGCCGCTGGTCGACCTGAAGTCCACCCGCGAGGCGGCGCTGGCCGCCTACAAGGCCTCGCGCAGCTGATCCGCGCCGCTCCGGGACTTGCCGCCCGCTGATCGACGTCCCACCATCGGGTGTTGGCGCTGGGGAGACGCGGATCATGGGGCTGTTCGGCAATGCGGGCGATCGCGAGGACATGGCCAAGGTGGACACCGCCTGGCTGCGTATGGAGCGCCCGACCAACCTGATGATGATCACCGGCGTGATGATGTTCGACACGCCGCTGGAGCTGGATGACCTGAAGCAGCTGCTGCGCGAGCGCCTGCTTGCCTACCGGCGCTTCCGGCAGAAGGCGGTGGATACGCCGGCCGGTGCATGGTGGGCGCACGACGAGGACTTCGACCTCGATTGGCACGTGCGTCTGACCGCGCTGCCGGGCAAGGCCGGCAAGCCCGAGCTGCAGCGCCTGGTCAGCCAGCTGGCCTCGACGCCGCTGGATCACTCCAAGCCGCTCTGGCAGTTCCATCTGGTCGAGCGCTACGGCGGCGGCAGTGCCCTGATCACCCGCATCCACCACTGCTATGCCGACGGGATCGCCCTGGTCCAGGTCATGCTTTCGCTGACCGATATCAGCGCGAAGCCGAAGAAGGAGGAGGCCCTGCACGAAAGCTGGCTGAAGGACGACGGCCAGCGTGTCACCGAGCGCTTCTTCGGCCCGGCCATCAAGCAGTTCGACCGGGCCATGGCGATGGGCCACAAGCTGCTGGAAAAGGGCGTCGACCTGTACAAGGATCCGGCCGCCGCCGCCCAGCTGGTCCACGAGACCCAGGCGATTGCCCAGGAGCTGGCCCATGCGGTCTCGCTCAGCGACGATCCGCCTACCGTGCTCAAGGGCCCGCTCGGCGTCAGCAAGCGCTGCGCCTGGGCAGAGCCGCTGGATCTCGATGAGGTGAAGGCGGTCAGCCGGGCGTTCTGCTGCACCGTCAACGACGTGCTGCTGGCTTCGGCCTGCGGCGCCCTGCGCGCCCATCTGCTGGAGGCGGGCGAGGATATCGACGGCCTGAGCATTCGCGCCACCGTGCCGGTGAACCTGCGCCCGCGCGAGCATGCGCGCAAGCTCGGCAACCACTTCGGCCTGGTCTTCCTCGACCTGCCGGTCGGCCTCGACAGTCCCGCCGAGCGCCTTTGCGCGGTGGCCCGCAACATGGACGAGCTCAAGCACAGCAAGCAGGCCATGGTCGCCTACGGCCTGCTCGGCGCCCTGGGCATGGCCCCGCCTGGCGTGCAGCAGGGCGCGCTGGAGATGCTCAGCCGCAAGGCCAGCCTGGTCGCCACCAATGTCCCCGGCCCGCAGCAGCCGCTGTACCTGGCCGGCGCGCGGATCGGCGAGATGATGTTCTGGGTCCCGCAGACCGGCGGCATCGGGCTTGGCGTGTCGATCCTGAGCTACAACAACGAGGTCCACTTTGGCCTGATCGCCGACAGCCGCCGCCTGCCCGACCCGGACGCCGTCATCGCGCGCTTCCGTCTCGAGTTCGAGAAGCTGCTCTACATCGCCCTGATGGGCGACTGGGATGCGCCGCTGGATGAGGCGGCCGGCGATTGCGTGCTGGCCGGGAGCGCGGCGAAGGGCGGATAAGGGCGCGAAGCAGACCTTCCGCAAAACCCGAATGTAGAGCCAGCTTGCTGGCGATCGTGCCTTCCGGGCGCCTATCGCCAGCAAGCTGGCTCCTACGTGCAACGGCGTTGCCAGGCCCGGTCTGCGCCGCCAAGTTGGCCTTGCCGCAGTCAAATTGTGGGAGTGCCCTGGGGCGCGACCGCAGCGCTACGGATTCACCACAGACCGCGACCAGAGCGGATCTCCGCGGTCGCGCCCAAGGGCGCTCCCACAGTCGGGCTTCGTTGGGCGTCGGCGAAGCCCCATAGGGTGCGTCCTGGACGCACCGATACGGGCGTTCGGACGGTATGCCCGGTGCGGCCAGCCGCACCCTATGAACGTCTTCTCTGCGCCCTAAGCGCCGCGTCACTCCGGGTCGTAATCGAGGATCGGCGCCAGCCAGCGTTCGGCCTCGCCGACTGACCAGCCCTTGCGCTTGGCGTAGTCCTCGACCTGATCCTTGCCGACGCGGCCGACGACGAAGTACTGGCTCTTCGGGTGGGCGAAGTACAGGCCGGAGACCGAGGCCGGCGGGTTCATGGCGAAGCTTTCGGTCAGCGACATGCCGCAGTTCGACTCTGCGTCGAGCAGCCGGAACAGCGTCGACTTCTCGGTGTGCTCGGGACAGGCAGGGTAGCCGGGCGCGGGGCGGATGCCGCGGTACTGCTCCGCGATCAGCGCCTCGTTGTCGAGGCCCTCATCGCTGGCATAGCCCCACAGCTCTCGCCGCACCCTTGCGTGCAGATACTCGGCGAAGGCCTCGGCCAGGCGATCGGCCAGGGCCTTGAGCAGGATCGCGTTGTAGTCGTCGTGCTGCGCCTCGAAGTCGCGAACGCGCTCCTCGCAGCCCAGGCCGGCGGTGACGGCAAACCCGCCGATCCAGTCCTGCACACCCGACTCCGCCGGCGCGATGAAATCGGCCAGGCACAGGTTGCCGCGCTCGGCCGGCTTGTCCGCCTGCTGGCGCAGGCAGTGCAGGGTTGCATGGCGCGTGCCGGATTCATCCAGCACGAGGATATCGTCGCCTTCGCGCAGCGCTGGCCAGATGCCGCAGACGCCGTTCGCGGTCAGCCACTTCTCGGCAACGATGCGCTCCAGCATGGCCCGCGCATCGCGATACAGCTCGCTGGCCTGGGCGCCGACAACCTCGTCCTTGAGGATCGCCGGGTAGCGGCCGGCCAGCTCCCAGGTCTGGAAGAACGGCGTCCAGTCGATATAGGGCACCAGCTCGGCCAGCGGCAGGTCACGCAGTACGTGCAGGCCCGGCTGGCGCGGGGCGTCGATGGCCGAGAAGTCGAGCTTCAGCGCCTGCTCCCGGGCCTGGGCCAGCGGGATCAGCCGCTTGCCGGTGCCGCGGTCCTTGTGCCGCTCCCGGATCTCGGCGTAGTCGGCCTGGTTGGCGGCGACAAAGGCGGTGCGCTGCTCGGCGCTGATCAGCTTCTGGGCGACGCCGACTGCGCGCGAGGCGTCCTTGACCCAGACCGTCGGCGCCTTGTAGTGCGGCTCGATCTTCAGCGCCGTGTGCGCCCGGGAGGTGGTCGCGCCACCGATCAGCAGAGGCATCTCCATGCCCTGGCGCTGCATCTCCTTGGCGATATGGCTCATCTCCTCCAGCGAAGGGGTGATCAGGCCGGACAGGCCGATCATGTCGGCGCCCTCCTTCTTCGCCGCGTCGAGGATCGTCTGCGCCGGCACCATCACCCCGAGATCCACCACCTCGAAGTTGTTGCAGCGCAGGACCACGCCGACGATGTTCTTGCCGATGTCGTGCACGTCGCCCTTGACGGTGGCCATGATGATCTTGGCCTGCGCCTTGCCGGTGTCGCCGCTGCGGGCCTTCTCGGCCTCGATGTAGGGCAGCAGGTAGGCCACCGCCTTCTTCATCACCCGTGCCGACTTGACCACCTGGGGCAGGAACATCTTGCCGGCGCCGAACAGGTCGCCGACCGTGTTCATGCCGTCCATCAGCGGGCCCTCGATCACCTGAAGGGGCTTGTCGAAGCCCTGCCGGCACTCCTCGGTATCGCCTTCGACGAACTCGTCGATGCCGTGCACCAGGGCGTGGCGCAGTCGCTCGTTCACCGGCAGCTCGCGCCAGGCCAGCTTGTCCGCACTGGCCGGGCCAGCACCGCTCTTGCCGCCCTTGTACTTGTCGGCGATATCCAGCAGGCGCTCGGTGCTGTCGCTGCGCCGGTTCAGCACCACGTCCTCGACTGCCTCGCGCAGTTCCTCCGGCAGGTCGTCATAGATCGCCAGCGCGCCGGCGTTGACGATGCCCATGTCCATCCCGGCGTGGATGGCGTGGTAGAGGAACACCGAATGGATCGCCTCGCGCACGGGATTGTTTCCGCGGAAGGCGAAGCTGACATTGCTGACGCCACCCGAGATGTGCGCCAGGGGGAAGTCCCGCTTGAGCTGGCGTGCGGCCTCGATGAAGTCGACGCCGTAATTGGCGTGCTCATCGATGCCGGTGGCGACGGCGAAGATGTTGGGGTCGAAGATGATGTCCTCGGGCGCAAGGCCGGCCTGCTCGGTGAGCAGGGCATAGCTGCGCCGGCAGATCTCGATCTTGCGGGCCAGGGTGTCGGCCTGACCGGTCTCGTCGAAGGCCATCACCACCACGGCCGCGCCATAGCGGCGCACCTTGCGCGCCTGCTCCAGGAACGCGGCTTCGCCTTCCTTCAGCGAGATCGAGTTGACCACGCCCTTGCCCTGCAGGCAGCGCAGGCCGGCCTCGATCACGCTCCACTTGGAGGAGTCGACCATCACCGGCACCCGGGCGATGTCCGGTTCGGCGGCGATCAGGTTGAGGAAGGTGTGCATCGCCTTCTCGGCGTCGAGCAGGCCCTCGTCCATGTTGACGTCGATGATCTGCGCGCCGTTCTCGACCTGCTGGCGGGCGACCTCGACGGCCTCGGCGTAGCGGTCTTCCTTGATCAGCTTGCGGAACTGTGCCGAGCCGGTGACGTTGGTGCGCTCGCCGACGTTGACGAAATTCGTCTCGGGGGTGATGACGAAGGGTTCGAGGCCGGCCAGGCGCGTGAAGGGCTTCGGCTCGGCGCGGCGGCGCGGCGGCTTTCCGGCCACCGCCCCGGCGATGGCGCGGATGTGGTCCGGCGTGGTGCCGCAGCAGCCGCCGACGATATTGAGCAGGCCTGAGCGGGCGAACTCCTCCAGCACCACCGCCATCTCTTCCGGTGTTTCGTCGTACTCGCCGAAGGCGTTCGGCAGCCCGGCGTTCGGATGTGCGCTGACATGGCAGCCGGCGAGATCGGCGAGGGCCTCCACGTGCGGGCGCAGGTCGGTGGCGCCGAGCGCGCAGTTGAGACCGATCGACAGCGGCCGGGCATGGCACAGCGAGTACCAGAAGGCCTCGGCGGTCTGGCCGGACAGGGTGCGTCCGGACTTGTCGGTGATGGTGCCGGAGATCATCACCGGCAGCCGCGCGCCGAGCTTCTCGAACACGTCTTCGATGGCGTACAGGGCGGCTTTCGCGTTCAGCGTATCGAAGATGGTCTCGACCATGATCGTGTCGGCGCCGCCCTCGATCAGGCCTTCGGTCGCCTCGACGTAAGCCAGGCGCAGCTCCTCGAAGTCGACGTTGCGGAAGCCGGGATTGTTGACGTCAGGCGAGATCGAGGCGGTGCGGCTGGTCGGGCCGAGCACGCCGATGCAGAAGCGCGGCCGGTCCGGCGTTTCGGCCGTCTTGGCATCGCAGGCCTCGCGGGCGATGCGTGCGGCCTCGCGGTTGATCTCCCGCACCAGGTGCTGCATGCCGTAGTCGGCCTGCGAGATCGAGGTGGCGTTGAAGGTGTTGGTCTCGACCAGATCAGCGCCGGCGTCCAGGTACTCGCGATGCACCCCGCGGACGATCTCCGGCTGGGTCAGCACCAGCAGGTCGTTGTTGCCCTTGAGGTCCTTGCCGTGCGCGGCCTCGTCGCCGTGGTCATGGCCGCAGCCGCAGGCAAAGCGCTCGCCGCGGAAGTCCTCCTCGCCGAGCCGATGGCGCTGCAGCATGGTGCCCATCGCGCCGTCGAGCACGAGGATCCTCTGGGACAGGGCATCGAGCAGGGCCTGGGCGCGGTCGGGATGAAGCCAGGGCAATTCTTGGTACATGCACACACCTTCGGTTGAATCATTTGTGTAGGGCGGGTAGTTGCCCGCCACCAGCGGTGTTCGGTTGCCTGCAGTTCCCGCGAGGTCGTCGATGGCGGGTGTCGGGGCATGCAGGCGGGGTCTTTCGGACAGCCGGTTGTCGCGTCGAGTCCCGCCCTATGGCTTTCTCGCAATAAGGGAGAGCACCTCGAAATGCGGCGGCCGGCGCTCGCGGGTGAAGGGCTCGCAGCGGCTGACCTGCAGGCCGGCCTTCTCGCCGAGCTTGCGCAACTCCTTCACCGTGAAGCCGAGGTTGGCGTGCCCGTAGGGCGCCACCGCGGCGCGGTGCTCGTGCCGGGTCAGTGTTGTGGCCAGCAGCCGTCCGCCGGGGCGCAGCACGCGGGCCGCCTCGGCCATCGCCTTGGCTGGCTTCTGGGCGTAAGTCAGCGCGTTCATCAGCAGGACCAGATCGAAGCTGGCATCGGGAAGGTCGAGCGCGTGCATATCCTGCACCGCCACCTCGACGTTGCCGATGCCGGAGAGTCGCTCGCGGGCCGCGGCCACCACCTTCTGGCTGGCGTCGACGCAGAGGTAGCGCCGCGACTGTGGCCCAAGCAGCTCGGCCAGCGCGCCGTCGCCCGAGGCCACGTCGAGGACGTCGCCGGGCTCGATCAGCTGCAGGGCGGCCCGCGCCAGCGCCTCCCAGGTGCGTCCGGGGGAATAGTGGCGCTCCATGTCGCCGGCCACGCTGTCGGCCCAGTTCTCGTCCAAGGCTCGCGCAGCCAGCACGGTGGGCAGGCGTTCGGCGTCCTGGCGCAGCAGGGGGTCGTCCGCCGCATCGCTCAGCGAGCGCCACAGCGCCTGCTGGCTCGGGCTCAGTCCGTCCGGCTCGAATCGGTAGTAGGCCGACACCCCGGAGCGCCGATCGCGGACCAGTCCGGCCTCCCTCAGCTTGGCGAGATGCGTCGAGACCCGGGGCTGGGCAAGCTGGGTGATCTCCGACAGCTCGGCGACGGTCAGCTCTTCGCGGTCCAGCAGGGCCAGCAGCCGTACCCGGGTCGGATCGGCCAAGACCCGCAGGCAGGCCGACCAGGCAGTCAGGTCCACGTGATATATCCTTTTATCGCGATCGGGAGATATTAGCAGAGAGAGCAGGGCTCAGGGCTCAGGGGCTAGGGCTCAGGGAGGCGAGGTGAGGCTGACTTGGGGGTCTGCTGCCCCTTCCGGGGCCAGCGAAGCAAGGGTGCGGCGGCCGGAGCGACGCGTTGCAGCGGCGCCCGCGCTCTCTCCCTGAGCCCTAGGCCCTAGCCCCTGAGCCCTGCGGGGCCGCAGGCCCCGCCAGCTCACAGCCCTTCACCCCCCGAACCCGCTACCATTGGCAGGTTATGCGGTGCGAAGCCGTGAAGAATCCGTTTCCGAAAAGCCAGCGAGGTAGACCGTGGATTTCCAGTTCACCGAAGAGCAGTTGATGATCCAGGACGTGGCGCGGCGCATCGCCCAGGAGAAGATCGCGCCGAGCGCCGAGCATTTCGACCAGACCGGCGAGTTCCCGCTGGACAACATCAGGCTGCTCGGTGAGAACGGCCTGATGGGCATCGAGGTGCCCACCGAATACGGTGGCGCCGGCATGGATCCGGTCAGCTACGTGCTGGCCATGATCGAGATCGCCGAGGCCGACTGCGCGCATTCGACCATCGTCTCGGTCAACAACTCGCTGTTCTGCAACGGCCTGCTGAAGTTCGGCACCGAGGCGCAGAAGCAGAAGTACGTGCGCGCGATCGCCGAGGGCAAGGAGATCGGCGCCTTCGCCCTGACCGAGCCGCAGTCGGGCTCCGACGCCACGGCGATGCGCTGCAAGGCGGTCAAGCAGGCCGACGGCAGCTACGTGATCAACGGCAAGAAAAGCTGGATCACCTCGGGCCCGGTGGCCAAGTACATCATCCTCTTCGCGATGACCGATCCGTCCAAGGGCGCCAAGGGCATCACCGCCTTCATGATCGACACCGCCAAGGACGGTTTCCACCGCGGCAAGACCGAGCCCAAGCTCGGCATCCGCGCCTCGGCGACCTGCGAGATCGAGTTCACCGACTACGTGGCGACTCCGGACGAGGTCGTCGGCACCGAAGGCGAGGGCTTCAAGATCGCAATGGGCGTGCTCGACGCGGGTCGTATCGGCATCGCCTCGCAGGCGGTGGGCCTGGCCCGCGCCGCCTACAAGGCCGCGGTGGAGTACAGCCGCGAGCGCAAGAGCTTCGGCCAGGCGATCGGCAGTTTCCAGATGATCCAGGCCAAGATCGCCGACATGAAGTGCCGCCTTGACGCCGCCGAGCTGCTGACCCTGCGCGCGGCCTGGACCAAGGCCCAGACGGAGAAGCACGGCGGCCGCTTCAGCACCGAGGCATCGGTGGCCAAGCTGACCGCCTCGGAGGCGGCCATGTTCATCACCCACGCCGCGCTGCAGATCCACGGTGGCATGGGCTATTCGAAGGAGATGCCGCTGGAGCGCTATTTCCGCGACGCCAAGATCACCGAGATCTACGAGGGCACCAGCGAGATCCAGCGCATGGTCATCGCCCGCAACGAGACCGGGCTGCGCTGAGCGTCGTCAACCGCCCGCGCCCGGTCATGCCGGGCCTGGGCACAGCGACGGCGTAGAGGGCTCTTCGGGACGCAAAGAAGACCTACCGCAGGACCCGAATGTAGGAGCCAGCTTGCTGGCGATAGGCGCCCCGGATGGGATGATCGCCAGCAAGCTGGCTCCTACACACGCAGCGGCGCTGCCAGGTGAGGTATGCGCTGCAAAGCAGGCCTTGCCGCAGTCAAATTGTGGGCGCGTCCTTGGGCGCGACAGCGGCGCTACGGATTCACCCAAGGCCGTGGCCAGAGCGGATTTCCGCGGTCGCGCCCAAGGTCGTTCCCACAGTCGGACTTCGTCGGGCTTCAGCAAAGCCCTATAGGGTGTGCCTTGGCGCTCCGATACGGGCGTTCGGACGGTACGCGCGGTGCGGCCAGCCGCACCCTATGAATGCCTGCTTTGCGCCCGTGTCTTCCATTCGGGGCAGCCCGGCTGGCCGGCGACAGACGCGCCTCTATTCCTCCCGTACGCGCAGGTAGCGGGCGAAGCGCGGTAGGCCGGTGGCGGTGTGGCCGCTGTAGCGGAAGGTGACTCGGCTGCCCAGCGGCGGGGGCGTGCGGCGGTCGGCGTCGGCGAGGCCGGAGCCCACCCTTAACAGGCGACCATTGTCGAGGCGCAGGACCAGGGCGCCGACCAGGCCGCGGTACTTGCCGCGGCCGTGGGTGTAGTCGACAACGGTGCCTTCGGCGTCGTCGAAGGGCTTGAGCTTGAGCAGGGCGTCGCTGCGGCCGTCGCGGTAGCGGGCCTGGCCGTGGTGAAGCATCAGTCCCTCGCCTCCGGCCTCCACCACGTCCCTCAGCAGTGCGTCGAGTGCGGCGCGGTCCGGCAGCCGGCGCTGCTCGATCATCTGCAGATGGACATGGGCCGCGCTGGCCACCAGATCGCGCATGGCCCGCACCCGATCATCGAAGGGCCCAGGGTGGCCGGGCAGGTCGAACAGCATGAAGCGCAGGCGCGACCAGTCCGCGGCGTCGGGCTCCACGCTTCGAACAATGCCGCTGGTTCTGGCAAAGCGACCGCGGGCCATCCACAGCTCGCCGTCCATGGGCATCGGCGGCCAGCCCCGGGTGAAGCTCGCCGGCGCCCGGATCGGCTGTCCGCTGCGCGTCCACAGGCGACGACCGTCCCAGCGCGCGCGGACGCCGTCGAGCTTCTCGCTGACCCAGTAGGCGGCGATGTCGGGCTGGCCCTGGAAGCGGCTGGCCAGCATCAACCCGGGCGCGTTGCCGGCGTCGGCCGTGGCGGCCAGCCACAGGGCCGCAAGCATCAGGAAGGCGCGCACCCACCGCCCGGACAGGGGCGAAGACGGGGCGGGGGTGGCGTGCATGGATGGCTCTCTCACCAGGCGGAGGTCCCAGCATTCCGCGACGGGATCGACGCGACCATCGGACGTTGCCGCGCCGACGGCTAGGACGATTCCGAACTCGCCCGCGCCGCGCGCACTTCCCATCGTGCGCTGCAGCATCGGCCCCGCCGGCTCCGCGTCGCGCTGCACAGGGGTTCGCGTTGGGTCAGGGTTCAGCAGCCGTCGGCAGGCATTGCGCGACCTGACGGAGCGGGGGCGCGGAGCGGCGTCGTGGTTGTTGGGAGATGCAGCGGAAGCGCTTCGGGAGTGGTTGTTGTTATGGCCGCAGGAGCGCCCGGGCGCTAGACTTCGCGCACCTTTCACGGCCCCCTTTCCGAGCCCGCAATGAATGCTGTCGCCGCGTCCCCGAGCAATCCGCTCGACGCCGTCATCGCTGCCGTCTGCAAGCGCCTTCCCGCCCCCCGCCACAAGGACGCCACCGCGCTTGCGGAGGCCTTCTGTCGACGGGTGAATGTCGACGACTTCGGCAGCCGCAGCGCCGAGCAGTGGTCCAGCCTGCTGTGCGGGTTCCTGGATTTCCTCCGTGACCGCAAGGTCGACACCCCGAAGATCCGCATCTTCAACCCGACTCTCGAGGATCACGGCTGGGAGAGTTCCCACACCGTCATCCAGATCGTCAATGACGACATGCCCTTTCTGGTCGACTCGGTGAGCATGGCGATCACCCAGAACGACGCCCTGGTTCACGCCATGATCCACCCCGTGCTGCACGCCCTGCGGGATCCGGCCGGCCACCTGCTCGGCATCGATGGCAAGGGCCGCGCCGAGTCCCTGATGCACATCGAGATCGACCGTCAGGCCGAGGCCGAGGACCTGCGCCGCTTCGAGGCGGCCATCAGCGCTGCACTGGGCGATGTCCGCGCCTGCGTGCGCGACTGGGCCAAGATGCGCGACCGGATGCGTGACTGCGCCGAGGAGCTGGCCTCGAGGCCGGTGCCGGATGGCAATGGCGGCCGCGCCGAGGCAGTGGAGTTCCTTCGCTGGATCGCCGATGACCACTTCACCTTCCTCGGCTATCGGGAGTATGCGGTCGAGCAGCAGGACGGGGAGGACGTGCTGCGCGCAGTCGACGGCACCGGGCTTGGCCTGCTTGGCGCCGCCAGTCGCGGATCCAGCTCGCGTTCGGTGAAGAGCCTTGCGGCGCACGAACTGCCGCAGTCGGGCGCCGCCGAGGCGCTGATCCTGACCAAGACCAATGCACGCTCCAGCGTGCATCGCCCGGGTTACATGGACTACATCGGGATCCTGCGCTTCAACGAGCAGGGCGAGCCGATCGCCGAGCAGCGCTTCATCGGTCTCTACACATCCAGCGCCTACAACCGCCGGCCATGGGACATCCCGCTGGTGCGGCGCCGCTTCGACGCGGTGATGCAGCGCTCGGAGCTGCCCTCGAACAGCCATTCGGGCAAGGCCCTGCGCCACATCCTCGAGAGTCTGCCGCGTGACGAGCTGTTCCAGTCCACCGAGGACGAGCTGTTCCGCACGGCCATCGGCATCCTCGGTCTGCAGGAGAGGGCGCGGACCAAGCTGTTCCTGCGTCGTGACCGGTATGGCCGCTTCTTCTCGGTGCTGGTCTACATCCCGCGCGACCGCTTCAACACGGAGGTGCGTCGGCGCATCGAGGCGATGCTGCGCGAGGCGCTGCACGGCGAGCGCCTGGATACCACGGTGCAGGTCGGCGAATCGACGCTGGCCCAGCTGCACCTGCTGATCCGGCCCAAGGCCGGCCACGAGGTCGAGGTCGACACGCCGGCCCTGGAAGCCGAGCTCGCGCAGATCGTCCGCAACTGGCAGGACGAACTCCGCGACCAGCTGGTCGCCCAGCACGGCGAGCCTCGCGGCATCAAACTGTTCAGCCGCTATGGCAAGGCGCTGCCGGCCGGCTACGTCGAGCAGGTCTCGCCGCATGTCGCTGCGGAGGACGTGGAGCAGGTCGCCTCGCTCCACGGTCCCGAGGACCTGCGCCTCAAGCTCTACCGTACCTCGCGGGCCGAACACGAGCGGCTGCGCTTCAAGCTGTTCCGCTACGCCACCCCGCTGGTGCTGTCCGAGGCCCTGCCGATCATGGAGAACATGGGCGTCAGGGTGCTCTCCGAGCATCCCTACGAGGTCGAGGTCGCCGGGGAGTCGATCTACATCCAGGACTTCGAGATCATGACCGCGCTGGAGCAGGTCGGTTTCGAGGCCATCGACGTCGATGCCCTGCGTGGCCCGTTCGAGGACGCCTTCGAGCAGATCTGGCGCGGCAATGCCGAGAATGACGGCTTCAACCGGCTGATCCTCAACGCCAACCTCGACTGGCGCCAGGTCGCCATGCTCCGCGGCTACTGCAAGTACCTGCTGCAGACCGGCGTGCCGTTCTCCCAGCCCTACATGGAGGAGTCGCTGGCCCGCTACCCGCTGATGTCGCGGCTGCTGGTCGAGCTGTTCGAGGCCAAGTTCCACCCCGCCACCGGCAACGAGAGCCCGGAGGAGATCAAGGCCGGCCAGGCCGCCTTCCGGGCCCAGCTCGAAGCGGTGGCCGCGCAGCGCCCGGTCGATGCCTCGGTGATCGATGCCCTGGTCGAACTGCGGGGCCAGGACCGCGCCACCCAGATGCGCTCGGTCGAGGACGCCCTGCACCAGCTGATGGACCGCGTGCAGTCGCTCGACGACGACCGCATCCTGCGCAGCTTCATCGCCATCATCAATGCGACCCTGCGCACCAGCTTCTACCAGAAGCCGGACGGCCAGTACGCCAACTACATCGCCTTCAAGTTCGATCCGTCCAAGGTGCCGGACCTGCCCAAGCCGCGTCCGTACCGCGAGATCTTCGTCTACGGCCCGCGGGTCGAGGGCGTGCACCTGCGTTTCGGGCCGGTGGCCCGCGGCGGCCTGCGCTGGTCGGACCGGCGCGAGGACTTCCGCACCGAGGTGCTCGGCCTGGTCAAGGCGCAGATGGTCAAGAACACGGTCATCGTGCCGGTCGGTGCCAAGGGCGGCTTCTTCGTCAAGCGGCCGCCGATCAGCGGCGACCGCGACGCCGTGCTGGCCGAAGGCATTGCCTGCTACCGCATGTTCATCAATGGCCTGCTCGACATCACCGACAACCTGGTCGAGGGCAAGGTGGTTCCGCCGCGTGACGTGGTCCGCCACGACGCCGACGACCCCTACCTGGTCGTGGCTGCGGACAAGGGCACCGCGACCTTCTCGGACATCGCCAACTCGATCTCCGCCGAGCACGGCTTCTGGCTGGGCGACGCCTTCGCCTCCGGTGGTTCGGTGGGCTACGACCACAAGGGCATGGGCATCACCGCCAAGGGCGCCTGGGAGTCGGTCAAGCGCCACTTCCGCGCCATGGGCCGCGACTCGCAGAGCGAGGATTTCACCTGTGTTGGCGTCGGCGACATGTCCGGCGACGTGTTCGGCAACGGAATGCTGCTCTCGAAGCACATCCGCCTGATCGCGGCGTTCGACCACCGGCACATCTTCATCGATCCGAACCCGGATTCGGCACGTTCCTTCGTCGAGCGCGAGCGCATGTTCAAGCTGCCTCGCTCGTCGTGGGAGGACTATGACAAGTCGCTGATCTCGGCCGGCGGCGGCGTCTGGCCGCGCAGCGCCAAGACCATCACCCTGTCTGCCGAGGCCAAGGAAGCGCTGGGAATCGACCCCTCGGTCGGCGCGATGAGCCCGAACGAACTGCTGAGCGCCATCCTGCGTGCGCCGGTCGACCTGCTCTGGAACGGCGGCATCGGCACTTACGTCAAGTCGCAGGACGAGACCCACGCCGACGTCGGCGACCGCGCGAACAACGCGATCCGCGTCAATGGCGCCGAGTTGCGCTGCCGGGTGGTGGGCGAGGGCGGCAACCTCGGCATGACCCAGAAGGGGCGCATCGAGGCGGCCCAGCACGGGGTCCTGCTCAACACCGACTTCATCGACAACTCGGCCGGCGTCGACACCTCGGACCACGAGGTCAACATCAAGATCCTGCTCAACGAGGCCGTGGCCCGCTCGGAGATGGATGTCGAGGCGCGCAACGTATTGCTCGCCCAGATGACTGCCGAGGTCGAGCAGCTGGTGCTGTTCGACAACTACCGGCAGAACCAGGCAATCAGCGTCATGGAGCGGATGAGCGCCCAACGCCTGGGTTCGCTGCAGCACTTCATCCGCATCCTCGAGTCGCGGGGCCTGCTCGACCGCGCGCTGGAGTTCCTGCCCTCGGATTCGGAGTTCTCCGAGCGCAAGCTGCGCGGCCAGGGCCTGACCCGGCCAGAGCTGTCGATCCTGCTGTCCTACGACAAGATCGTGCTCTACCAGCAGCTGCTGGAGTCCGAAGTGCCGGAGGATCCGTTCCTGTCCAAGGAGCTGGCCCGCTACTTCCCCGAGCCACTGCGTGAGCGCTTCAAGCAGCACATGGAAGGCCATCGCCTGCGCCGGGAGATCATCGCCACCGCGGTGACCAATTCACTGGTGAACCGCATGGGCGCGACCTTCATGTTGCGCATGCAGGAGGATACCGGCGAGTCGCCGGCCGAGATCGCCAAGGCCTATACGATTGCCCGCGAGGTGCTCGATGCGCGCACTGCCTGGAGCGAGATCGACGCGCTCGACGGCAAGGTCACCGAGGCGGCCCAGATCGATGCCCTGATGCTGATCTGGAGCGTACTCCGCGCGCAGACCCGTTGGCTGCTGCAGAAGCCTGGGCGACGCGGAGACATCGCCGCCGAGGTCGCCCGCTACCTGCCGGGCATGATCGAGATGCGCGCCATGCTCGGCAAGACGCTGGGCGGCGAGGACCTCGAGCAGTTCAAGAGCGAGCGTCAGCGCTGGTGCGAGGCGGGCTTCCCGCAGAACCTCGCCGAGCGGCTCGCCCTGCTGCCCTTCCTGGGTCAGGCCCTGCATATCATCGAGGTGGCGCTGGAGCATGAGCGCAGCGTGCTCGATGTCGCCCGGGTGCACTCCGATCTTGGCCAGAGCCTGCACACCCACTGGCTGCTTCAGCGCATCGAGGAGCTGCCGGTGGAGGGGCGCTGGCATGCTCTGGCCCGCGGCGCACTGCGCGACGAACTGCAGGCCCAGCAGGGCGCGCTGGTGGCCCAGTTGCTCGGCATCGGCAAGGTGTCGGCGGACAAGGTCGTGGCGAAGTGGACGGCGCGCGATGACCAGGCCCTGCGTTTCACCCTGCAGATGTTCGCCGAGATCCGCAGCCAGCGCAGCACGGACTATCCAACCGTCCAGGTGGCGGTGCGCCGCCTCGCCCAGCTGGCCGCCGCCAGCGCGCGTTAAGCAGCGCAATCTCCGGCCGCCCTTGGCAAGGGGCGGCCGGTTCGGCACCCTTGGGCGGTCGCGGAACCTCGCGCCGTCGCCCACCCTTACCGGAGCTGCCGATGTCGACCCCGCCGCGTATTGCCTTCCTTGCCAGCAGCGTGGCCGAGGCGCAGGCGCAGAAGACCCGCTACGAAGCGCGCTACGGCGCGCATGGCATCGATGACTGCGACGTCATCGTCGCGCTGGGCGGCGATGGTTTCATGCTGCGCACCCTGCATCGACACCGCGATCTCAACAAGCCGGTGTACGGCATGAAGTCCGGGACGGTCGGATTCCTGATGAACCAGCATCGGCCGGACGACCTGTTCGAGCGTATCCATCGCGCCCAGCCGGCGGTGCTCAAACCGCTGGAGATGCAGGCGGTCAGCGAGGCCGGCAGTACGGTCACGGCCTTTGCCTACAACGAGGTGTCCCTGCTGCGGCAGAGCAAGCAGGCGGCCAAGATCCGCATCACCCTCAATGGCACCAAGCGCCTCGACGAGCTGGTCTGCGATGGCGTGCTGGTCTCGACGCCGGCCGGCAGCACGGCCTACAACCTGTCCGCCCACGGCCCGATCCTGCCGCTGGAAAGCCGCACGCTGGCGATGACGCCGATCAGCCCCTTCCGCCCACGGCGCTGGCGTGGGGCGATCCTGCGCTCGGACACGGAAGTCAGCTTCGAGATCCTCGATCACTACAAGCGGCCGGTCAGCGTGACCGCGGATTCCTCCGAGGTCCGCGACGTGGTGGAGGTAAGGGTCAGGGAATCGCAGGACCGCACCGTGACCCTGCTGTTCGACCCCGAGCACAACCTTGAGGAGCGCATCCTCGACGAGCAGTTCGCGAGCTAGACCCGGCGCTGGGCGCCGCGCGCGTGGCAGGCAGCAACGGGCGCGAAGTTCGCATTCGCCCCGGCCCCGCTGTAGGAGCCAGCTTGCTGGCGATAGGCGCCCCGGATGGGACGATCGCCAGCAAGCTGGCTCCTACATTCGGGTGTTGTGGAATGTCTGCTTCGCGCCCGCCCCCGCCGTTCGGTGGTGAGCCGTGCTCGCCGGGGCAGGAGCGGCGGAGCGGTGGGCTTCAGTACGAGAACCGCAGGCCGACGTTCCAGGTCGTGATCTTGCCCAGCTCGTATCCCGTGATCAGTGCGATGCCCGGTCGGAAGAACCAGCGGCCGTTCAGGCCGACTAGGATGTCGGAGTCGAAGGCGTCGGACCCCCCGCCGGCGACCTCGCCGACCGAGGTGTAGCGTAGGTGGCCCTGAACCTGGATGTCGGGCGTGGCCGCCCAGATCATGCCGAGCTCGCCGCCGAGACCATCGTCGTCAAGGTCGGCGGCAAGATCGAAGCCGGCGACCTTCACGTTGTCGAGCTCGGCGTTGTCGAAGCTGAGGCGGCCATAGAAGCGCGTCGCGTCGGATATCGGGTACGCATAGCCGACACCGATGCGCCAGCGCACAAGATCGAAATCACCCTCGACCGTAGAGCTGCCGTCGCTGACCTCGAGGTCCTGACTGGTCGACGAATAATCGCCGAACAGGTGAAAGCGCTCGCCGAACTGCCACGCGCCGCCGATGAAGCCGCCGCCGCCGGCATCGGTTTCCAGCTCCAACGCGCTGCCGGCGCCGTTGATCGTTCCGGAATTCTCAACGTCATTGACGAAGCCGGCGATGATGCCGCCTTCGACGTAGGTGAAGCCAAGATCCTGCGCCCCCGACGGCGCTGTCGCACCGAGTGCGAGCGCTGCAGCAATTGCCAGCGTCTTGTTGCCAGTGAACATGTTCGAACTCCCCAGATCCAGGGAGCTCCGAGGCTACTCCTCTGCTGCCCCGGAGCGCGTGAAATGCTAGGGAGAGTCGAGGAGGAGTCGAAAGGCATGCTGTGGGCCCGCGATCGGGGGGCTGCCACCGCGCCGTGCCGCCTCACGCATCCGATCCGACGGGTCCCACGGCGTAGGCGGCGTCTGCCGCCAGGTCGGGGCGATCACGGCATATCCAGACTGATTCACGCGGCCTGCCTCCTCCCCATCGCGGGATCCGCGCACACGAGAGGGGTGAAGGCAGGTGGCCGCGTGCGGGGCAGGGACCTCAGGCTGCGGCGACCGGCAGGTCGTCCAGCTCGACCGCCTCGCCCGAGACTCGCACGCCGCCTGCGACCGGGATCTCGACGTCGATCAGGCTGGGCCGGCCCATATGGTGGCCCTGACGGATCTGCAGGCGGGCCGGCGCTGCGAGCAGGCCAGCGTCACGCAGGTAGCCACCCAGGGCGGCGGCCGCGGCGCCGGTGGCGGCGTCTTCGAACATCCCGCCGACCGGAAACGGATTGCGCGATTCGAAGCGCCCGGGGCCCTCCGCTCGGACAAGCTGCAGTGTGGTCAGGCCGTGCTCCAGCATCAGCGTTCGCAGGGCCTCGAAGTCGTACTCCAGATGGGCCAACCTGTCGGCATCCCGGGTCGCCAACACGAGGTGCCAGGCGCCGGCATAGGCCACGGCAGGCGGAATGGCCGCGTCCAGCTGGTCGCGTCGCCAGCCGAGCAGGCCGAGCGCGCCATCGAGCAGGGAAGCGGGCGGCGCGATATGGCGCGTTGCCACCGACAGCAGGCTGGCGCGCCAGCGCCGCGGACCGGCCTCACTGTGCACTTCGACCTCACCCGCGGCCGTCGACAGAACGTACGTGCCGGCCCCGCTCAGCCGGCCGATCAGTGCACCGGCTGCGATGGTCGCGTGGCCGCAGAAGCTGACCTCGGCCTGGGGGCTGAAGTAGCGGATCTGCCGCGCCGCGCCGCTGGCCGGGGCGACGAAAGCGGTCTCGGAGAAGCCGACCTCGGCCGCGATGGCCTGCATCACGGCCGCCGGGGGCAGGACCTCGCCCAGCCAGACGCCCGCGCAGTTGCCGCCATCGGGCTGGTCGGTGAAGGCGCTGAGGCGATACAGGGAAGAAGGGTTCATGGCGCGCTCCTGAAGAATCTGGAGGAATTCTCAGGGTGAGGAATTCTCACTTCAAGCGAGTAGTATTCCGCCTATGGATGAGAATTACTGAGTCGTAAGGGTATGGTTGGACGCCTGCCTCCGTTGAACAGCCTGCGCGCATTCGAGGCAGCCGCGCGGACCGGCAGCTTCGTCCGCGCGGCCGAAGAGCTCCACGTCACCCCGGGCGCGGTCAGTCATCACGTTCGCGAGCTGGAGAGCGCGCTGGGCATGCCGCTGTTCGACCGGCGAACGCGCGGGGTCACGGTGACCGCGGCAGGCGCCCGCTACCGGGCGCGCATCGGCGAGGCACTGCAGCTGCTCGAGGAGGCCACCGCGCGCTTGCGGCGGCCGGAGCTCGATGGACCCCTGCGGCTGTCTTTGCCCCAGTCCACCGCACAGTGGTGGCTGGCTCCGCGGCTGCCGGCGCTGTTGCGCGACTTCCCCTCGCTGCAGCTGCAGGTGGTGGCCGACGCGCGACGCGTCGACCTGCTGCAGGGCGAGGCCGACATCGCCCTGCGCTTTGGCCCGGGAGACGAGCCCGGACTCTCCAGTCGCCTGGTGATGGGGGATGCCGTGGCGGTGCTGGCCAGCGCGCAACCCCCTTCGCGGCGCGGCGGCGGGCGAGGCAAGGCGTCACCGCCGCCCTTGCTGGAAGATCTGGGCGCCGGCGAGGGCGAGACCTGGCTGCGCTGGTCGCCCTGGCTGCGCGAGCTGCGCCTGCCCCGCGGGGCGGCGACGCAGCGCGTCGGCTTCTCCGACAGCGGGCTGGCCCTGGCCGCCTGCATCGCCGGCGCGGGCTGGTGCCTGGGCCGTGTCTCGCTGGCGGCCGAGGCATTGCGCCGCGGCCAGCTCCACCCGATTGCCAGTTGGCGGCCGACCGAGTATGCCCACCACCTCCTGTGCCGCCCCGCCGAAAGCGACAGCCCGCGGATCGCTGCCTTCCACGACTGGTTGCAGCAGCAGGCCCGCCAGTTCGCCGATCAGGCCGAACAGCAGCTTGGCGTGCGCCTCGCGCTGCCGGAGTAAGGGCGAAGCTCGCAGCGCCGGGTGGGGTGGTAGGCGATGCGTCCCCCGGGCGCGAGGCAGGGCGCGCGAAGCGCACCCGGTCACGGTGATCGGCTATCGTGGCCGGGTCCCCATCCATCGCCGCTCATGCCGAGTCCGCTGCCCCCCCCCACCGAGCCCTTCGTGGTCGCCATTTCCTCAAGGGCGCTGTTCGACCTCGAGGATTCGCACACCCTGTTCGAGCGTGACGGGCTGGAGGCCTACGCCGAGTTCCAGCGCAGCAAGGAGGACGACGTGCTGCGTCCCGGGATCGCGTTCCCGCTGGTCAAGAAGCTGCTGGCGCTGAACGCGCTGGGCAAGGAGGGCGTGCCGCCGATCGAGGTCATCCTGATCTCACGCAACTCTTCCGACACCGGGCTGCGGATCTTCAATTCCATCGAGCACCACGGCCTGGGCATCGTCCGCGCGGCCTTCAGCAACGGCGCGCCACCCTGGCCGTATGTGCGGCCATTCGGAGCGGCCTTGTTCCTGTCGGCCCATCCCGAGGACGTCGGCAACGCACTGAACGCCGGCGTCGCCGCGGCCACGCTGCTGCCATCGCGGACCGTGCCCGGCCATGCCACCCAGCTGCGCATCGCCTTCGATGGCGACGCGGTGATCTTCGGCAACCAGAGCGAGCGCATCTCCCAGGACCAGGGCCTCGAGGCCTTTGCCCGCAACGAGCGCGAGAAGGCTGGCGAGCCCCTGCCGGCCGGCCCGTTCCGCGGCGTGCTCAACGCGCTGCACCGGATCCAGGCGGCCTTCCCTCCGGAGAACTCGCCGGTGCGCACGGCCCTGGTCACGGCGCGCTCGGCGCCCGCGCACAAGCGGGTCATCCTGACCCTTCGCGACTGGGGCGTGCGCCTCGACGAGGCGCTGTTCCTCGGCGGCCGCGACAAGGGCCCGTTCCTCGAGGCCTTCGGCGCCGACATCTTCTTCGACGACTCCCACGCCAACGTCGAGTCGGCGCGCCAGCACGTGGCGACCGGCCACGTTCCCTGGTTGCAGGACTGAGCCCGGCAGCGATGGGCGGGCAGGGGGGCGAAACCGCATGTTGAGCGCGGGCGGCGTTGCGGCCGGCGTGGTCGCCTGGCTGATCCTGCTCTTCCTTGTCGCCCTCTGGGGAGAGCGGCACGTGCCGCGGGCGCGCAGCGCGGCGCTGATCTATGCGCTGTCGCTGGCGATCTATTGCACTTCCTGGACCTTCTACGGCACGGTGGCTCAGGGCGCGAACTACGGCTGGTGGCTGCCGCCGACCTTCCTCGGCACCATCCTGCTCTACGTGTTCGGGCTGCCCTTCCTCTCACGCCTGCTGAGCACGGCCAAGGGCGCCAATGCCACCTCGGTGGCCGACTTCATCGCCTCGCGCTTCGGCCAGTCCAGCGGATTGGCGGCCCTGGTCACCGGGCTGGTCGTGCTCGGCATGCTGCCCTACATCGCCCTGCAGCTGAAGGCCGTCGCGATGAGCTACTCGGCCCTGGTGGCGGGCCGTAGCGAGCCGCCGGCCTGGCAGGACAGCGCCTTCTACGTGGCCCTGATCATGGCTGCCTTCGCCATGCTCTTCGGCACCCGCCGCACCTCGGCCAGCGAGGCCAATCGCGGCCTGCTGCAGGCCATGGCCTTCGAGGCCGCGTTCAAGTTGCTGGCCATGCTGGCGGTCGGTGCCTTTGTCGTGTTCGCCGTGTACCAGGGGCCGCTCGACCTGCATGCGCAGTGGTCGGCTGGGGTGCCGGCCAGCGAGACGCCGCGCTGGAGTGCCTACGTCACCCTGGCCTTCCTCGGCCTGACCGCGATGTTCACCCTGCCGCACCAGTTCCACGTCGGCGTCGTCGAGTGCGCCGACCGCGGCCAGCTGCGCACGGCGCGCTGGCTGTTTCCCATTTTCCTGCTGCTCATCAGCCTGCCGATCTGGCCGCTGGCGGCCGCAGGGCAGCTGCGCCTGTCGCCGCTCGGTCTCGCCCCTGACCTGTTCGTGCTCGGCCTGCCGCTGGCCGAGGACGCCCGCACCCTGACCCTGCTCGCCTTTCTCGGCGGCATCGCCGCGGCCACCGGCATGGTGATCATGGCCAGCCTGTCTCTGTCGATCATGATCGGCAACCACTGGGTCACCCCCTGGCTGCTGCGCCGGCAGGGCTCGGTGCACGGCTGGCTCGGCGATGTGCGCCGGGTACGGCGGATCGGCATCGCCGCGGTGCTGGCGCTGGGCTATGTCTACTCGCGCGCACTGGGCGCGCTGGACTCGCTGGCCGAGATCGGTGCGCAAAGCTTCTCGGCGCTGGCCCAGCTCGCCCCGGCGGTGGTGCTCGGCGTGTACTGGCCGCGCCTGTCGCCGCGGGCGATCGGCGCCGGGCTGGTTGCCGGATTCGCGGTCTGGGCCTGGGTGCTGATTTTGCCGCTGCTCTGGCCGACCCCGTTTGGCGTCGGCGCGGCGCGCTTCGGCGGCATCGATCCACTGTCGCTGGCGGTGTGGTCGAGCCTGGCGGTAAACCTGCTGGTATTGGCGGGTGTGCAGCGATTCGCGCCCGGGGGCGCCCGGCTGTCCGCCGGCCCGCGGCTGGGGGTCGATGCCCTGCAGCCGATCGCCCAGCGATTTCTTGGCGCCGAACGCGCCCGGCGGCTTTTGGATGATGCGCCGGCGGCCAATGGCGAGCTGGAAGAACGCGTGGCCCACGAGCTGACCGCGGTGATCGGTGCTGCCTCGACCCGCCTGCTGCTCGACGCGGCGCGGGTCGGCAGTGACCGGCAGATCGAGCAGGTCGCTTCACTGGTGGGCGAGGCGGCGCAGGCTGCCCGCTTCTCGCGCCAGGTGCTGGCGGCGGCGCTGGAGAACATGAGCCAGGGCATCAGCGTGGTCGATGCCGAGCTGCGCCTCGTGGCCTGGAACCGTCGCTACGCCGAGCTGTTCAGGTTTCCGGAATCGCTGCTTCGCGTCGGCCAGCCGATCGAGGACCTGATCCGCCATGCCCAGGAGATGCTCGGCGATGCCGACGACGATCCGGCCGTCGACAAGCGTCTCGAGCATCTACGCACCGGCACCGCGCATCTGGGCGAACGGCGGCTGCCCGACGGTACGATCATCGAAATCCGCGGCGCGCCGATGAGCGGCGGCGGCTTCCTGACCACGTTCACCGACGTCACCGCCTTCCGCCGCAGCGAGGCGGAACTGACCCGCATCGCCGAGTCGCTGGAGCAGCGCGTGCGGGAGCGCACCGCCGCGCTGGACCGGGCACGCAGCGAGGCCGAGCAGGCCAACCTCGCCAAGAGCCGGCTGCTGGCGACCATCACCCACGATCTGGCGCAGCCGCTCAACGCCGCGCGCCTGTTCGGCCACTCGCTGTCGCGCCGGCTCGATCAGCGCGATGGACAGGCCGACGTCGAGCACCTGCTGGGCGCGCTCGAGTCCGCCGAGTCGCTGCTGTCGGGGCTGTTGGATATCTCGCGGCTCGGCGCGGGTGCGATGCGCGCTCGACCGGTGGACGTGGCCCTGCAGGAGGTGCTGGACCCGCTGCTTTCGGAGTTTGGCGTGCTGGCCGGCGAGAAGGGACTGCGTCTGCGCTGCGTGCCGACGCGGGCCTGGGTTCATTCAGACCCGCAGCTGCTGCGGCGGGTGCTGCAGAACTTCCTTGCCAATGCCGTGCGCTACACCGAGCGGGGTCGACTGCTGCTGGGCGTGCGGCGGGTGGGCGACGCGCTGCGTGTCGAAGTCTGGGACCAGGGGCCGGGCATCGCGCGCGAGCACCAGCAGGTGATCTTCGAGGAGTTCCGCCGCCTCGACCGGGGTGGACGCGGGCTCGGCCTCGGGCTCGCGATTGCCGAGCGCATCGCCCAGCTGCTCGGCAGCCGGGTCGAGTTGCGCTCCTGGCCGGGGAAGGGAAGCGTGTTCGCGCTGCGCGTGCCACGGGTGGCCGCGCGTCCCCTGGAGGCTGTCGCTGCGCCGGCGGTGGAGCACCGCGCCTCGCTGGATCTGTCGGTGTGGGTGCTGGACAACGATCCGGCGGTCGCGGCCGGCATGCGGGCGCTGCTGGAAGGCTGGGGATGCCGCGTGCGCCTGCTTGGCCAACGCGAGTCGCTGCATGGACACATTGCACCCGACGCCGTGCTGCTCGACTACCACCTGGATGACAACGTCACCGGACTGGCACTGCGGCGCGGCTGGCCGCCCGCGCTGCGCGCAGCGCCCTGCGTGCTGATCACCGCGGACCACGACCCCGCCATCCGCCAGGAAGCCGAGGCCGAGGGCTGCCAGGTGCTGTACAAGCCGCTCAAGCCCCTGGCCCTGCGGTCCCTGCTGCGTCGCTGGGCGAGCGCGCAGCGGCACTGAGCGGCCATCGGGGGACGCTAGCCCGGACATTTCGCGAGGTCGCCATGAATCGCCCCGCATCTGGCGTTTGACCGCGGAAGCAAGTGATTCCCTGCTTCGAACACTTTGCACCGAAGCGATTCATGGCGACCTCATGAAATGTCCGGGCTAGTCGCGTGGCAGATCGCGAACCTCGACCGTGCCGCCGGCATCATGGACCGGGTTGCCCTCGACCCAGCGCGCCGCCGCCTCGAGGGTCTCGGCGCGAACCCGGATGAAGCCGCTGATGTTGACGCTGGCTGCCTGCGTCGGCCGGCCGCGCTTGAAGGACAGCCCACGTCCGATGGAACTGCCGCCCTCGAAACAGCCCGAACCGCGCAAGGCCGACAGGTAGCGTGCCCAGGCATCGGAATCCTCCGAGGCGGCCTGATCGGTGACATCGTCGTACATCAGCAGCACGTAGTCGTTCATATCGAATCCCCTGGCATGGGCGTCCGGCCGGTGGTCGCAATGGGCAGAATCGGCATCAGATCCCGTGCGTGCCCAGATACGGTGAAACGCCCTGCTTTGCACGCACGAAGCGCATCACCCAGTTGAGCTCCCAGGTGGCGCCGTCGTCCGCGGAGAAGGCCTGCTCCCAACGCGGGCACGGAGTATGCGTATCGTGCCATTCGAACCGCACCCTGATCGGCATTCCGCGCAGGGTGTCGTCGGCGAAGAATCGCCCGACTCCGGCCTCGAACCGGCCGACCACGGGGGGATCGAGGCTGGCCGAGCGGCCGTCATGCCACCAGATCGACCACTGGCCTGTGTCCGGGTCGCGCCGACGCAGCGCGGCAGCCCGGTACGCGCCGCTCGGGTCGTCGAGCCACTGGTCCTCGACATTGCCCATCCCATCGAGAAGCGGCCAGGCGCTGCAGGTGCCGCGGAACTCGAGCCAGGTCCGGCTGCCGACCAGGCGTTCGGCGAGCTTGCGGTGATGGACCAGCCAGTGGCCGGTCTGGAATGAGAAGTCGCTCATGGTGGGGCCTGCAATGTTGGAGGTGGACGCAGGCTAGCGCTGAATAGTTGACAGGCCGTGTCAACATTCGAGCATCATGCTGCCGACATGCGTGCGTCCCGCCTGCTCACCGTTCTGATGACCCTGCAGCTGCGCGGGCGCTGCACGGCCCGCGCGCTGGCGGAGGAGCTGGGTGTCTCCCTCCGCACCGTCTATCGCGACATCGACGAGCTGAGCGCAGCCGGGGTCCCGGTCTATTCAGAGCGCGGACGCAACGGCGGCGTGGCCCTGCTGGGTGACTTCCGGACCGAGCTCACCGGCCTGACCCAAGGGGAGTCCGAGGCACTGTTGCTGGCCGGCATTCCCGCTGCCGCGGCGGACCTGGGGCTGGCGGGGCAGGCGTCCTCAGCGCGGCTGAAGCTGCTGGCCGCGATGCCCTCGTCGAGCGCGCCGGCCGCGCAGCGGATGGCCGAACGCTTCCATCTCGATCCGCTCGACTGGTACCGGCATCCGGTCGTACCCGCCCATCTGCAGGTGGTGGCCGGCTGCGTCTGGGAGAACCGCTGCCTGCTGCTCGATTACGACAGCTGGACGCGGCGCAGCCAGGCGCAGGTCGAGCCCCTGGGCCTGGTGCTCAAGGCCGGTCGCTGGTATCTGGTCGCCCAGTCGCGCGGTCGCCGGCGCATCTACCGGCTCGACTCGATTCGCAGCGCGCAAGCCGCGGCGGAGCATTTCTCCCGGCCGAAGAACTTCAATCTGGCCGATGTCTGGCAAGGCCAGGTGGAAGCATTCGAGGCCAGCCTGCGGCGGCTGCCCGTCACCCTGCGGGTCGCGCCCAGCAGCCACGACCGACTGGACCGGCTTGGAGACCGGATCGCTCAGGCGATCCGGTGCGCGGCGCCCGGCGCGGACGGCTGGCGCCGGGTCGAGGTGGACATGGAGTCGGTCGAGCACGCGGCAGGGCTGCTGCTCGGATTCGCCGACGAGATCGAAGTGCTGGCACCCCGTGTATTGCGCGAGGAGATGCTGTGCCGCGCCGCGCGCATCGAAGCGCTTTATCGGGACCGAAGCTGAATAGGCTAGGCGGGCGCGTCGCGCTGTGCCGGGACCAGATCACGAAGCTGCAGGGACTTCAGCAGCACACCAGCCTGGGTGCGGTTGCGCACGTCGAGCTTTTCGAACAGCGCGCTGAGATGGGCCTTGACCGTGCGCTCGGAGATGCCGAGCACGTCGGCGATCTGCTTGTTGAGCCGACCCTCGGCGACCAGGGTCAGGACCTTGAACTGCTGCGGAGTGAGCTGGGCGAGCCGGGCGGCGGTGCGATCATCGTCATCGTCGGACGCGGGGAGGGCGCCGAGGCGGTCGGCGAGGTCATCGGGCAGGTACTCGCCGCCGTCGAGCAGGGTGCGCAGGGCGGCGTGCAGCTGGTCGCCGTCGGATCGCTTCGGAATGTAGCCAGCCGCACCGTAGGCCATCGCCCGCCGCACGGTTTCCGGCTCGTCGTCCGCAGAGATCATTGCCACCGCCACCGCCGGGTGTGCGGCGCGCAGGGTGGCAAGTCCCATCAGGCCGTGGCTGTCGGGCATGTGCAGGTCGAGCAGGACGAGGTCGATACCGGGGCGGGCATCGAGCACCGCCTGGGCGCTCGCCAGCGAGCCCGCCTCGAGCACTTCGGTGTCGGCTTCCAGCGCCTTGACCGCCTGGGCCAGCGCGGCGCGGAACAGCGGGTGGTCGTCTGCGATGAGGATGTGGATCACGGCCGGGTCCGTGGCGGGCTGCGGCAACCTTAGCAAGTCGGGCAGGGCGTCGACCTGTACCAAGGTACGATGCCCGGCCGGCCGCGGTGCCACTACGGTCGCGGCAGGGCGACTGGATCGAGGCGAGGGTGCGGCATGCGAGGGTTTCCGGGATCACAGGGCGTCGCGACGTTATTGTTTGCGGCCCTGCTCTGCATGCTGCAGGCCGGCTGCGCCACGACCGTCCGCCACGACGGCCCGACGCCGCTCGCCCAGCGTCTGACCCAGCACGCGGGCGACGATGACCTGCTGACCGCCGGTCTGGGCTGGGAGGGACTGGCCTCGCCGACGCCGCCGCCCTTCGACGGCAGCGCCGCGTCCCTGCGCCGCCGTGCCGTGTGGACCAACTGGCGCGGGATCACGACGATTTCCGAAGCCGGGCTTGGCTCCGGCCGGCTCGCCCAGGGGGCGGTGCCGGGTCGTGAACTGCATGCGCTGCTCGAACTGGATCGGGGTCGGCATCGGCATCGGGTGATGCTGCAGCTGCCGCAGTCTTTCGATGCCGGCCGGCCGTGCCTGGTGGTCTCGGCCAGCTCCGGATCGCGCGGCATCTACGGGGCCATCGCGCTGGCCGGCGGCTGGGGACTGCCGCGCGGTTGCGCGATCGCCTACACCGACAAGGGGGCCGGCAGTGACTGGATCGCCCCCGGTCGGCTCAACGGGCCGGCGCTGGATGGCAGCCCGGCCGGTGCGGAAGATGAAGCCGTACGTTATGAGCTTGAGTCGCCGATGAGACACGTGGCGATTCCGCATGCGCATTCGGCGATGCACCCGGAGTCGGCCTGGGGCGAGTACGTCCGCCAGGCGGCGCTATGGGCCAGGGCCCAGATCGGCGCCCTGGTGCCGGCGACCCGCGAGGTGTCCGCGGATCGCTGGCGCATCATCGCCACCGGCGTGTCCAACGGCGCCGGAGCCGTGCTGCAGGCCGCCGCCCTCGACTGGCCGGTGAATGCGGTGGTGGCCGTCTCCCCCAACGTATTGCCGCACGAGGGCGGCCGCGCGCTGTATGACTACGCCACCGAGGCTGCGCTTTGGATGCCCTGTGCTGCGGCGGCACCGCAGCTGGCCAAGGCCCTGCTTGGAGTGGATCCGGCAGCGGCCGCGGCCCGCTGCCGAAGCCTGCAACGGGCCGGATGGCTGCAGACATCGGAGGGCGGCTCGGCGGCCGAGGCGGCCTATGCCCGGCTGCGCGCAGCCGGCTGGTCGGTGGCTGCGCTGGAGGCGGCCGTGGCCAGCACTCGCCTCGACCTGTGGCGGGCAGTGGGCGCGGGCTACGCCAGCGCCTACCTGCGGCGTGGGCCCGACAGCATGCCCTGCGGCTATGCCTACACGATGGGCGAGGGTGCCGATCCGGCGCTGTGGTGGTCGGACAGCAGCGGCATCCCGCCCGGCAATGGCGTCCTGCTGGCCTCACCGCCCGGGGAGGGTGAGGATCCCGATTTCCCGGGGCTACAGTGCCTGCGATCCCTCTGGACCGGCGACAGCGCCGATGCGCGCGCCCTGCGCCTGGCCGTCGAAGAGACCCGCGCCGGCCGCCTGGCCGAGGGCCGACCGCTGTGGCTGTTGCACGGCGCCGAGGACGGACTGGTGCCTGCCGCCTTCAGCGCCGAGGCCTATCGCGATGCGAATGCCGGAAGCCCGGCACTGCGCTTCCGCCTGCTGCCGCGCGCACAGCACTTCGATTCGCTGCTGGGCCTGCCCGCCGCCGCAGCGCGGTACGAAGCCCTGATGCCGGCGGCCTATGCGGCGCTGGACGAGGCCTGGGCATCGCTCGCTCCGGACGGGGACTAGATCGGCCTGGCGCAGTGTGCTGGCGCCCCGTCTCGCCACCGTGATCGGCCACTCGGTAGGATCGAGGATCGTTCCGTTGCCATGAGATCTTCGATGCCCTACCGAAGCCTGCTCCTGCTCGCCCTTGCGCTGTCGGCGCCGCTGGCTGCCAGGCCGGCCTTCGCGCCGATGGATGTGTTCGCCCTGCAGTGGGCGGAGTCCCCGGCGGTGGCCCCGGACGGGCGCAGCGCGATCTATCAGCGAAGCTTCTTCGACCGGCAGAAGGACCAGCGGCGCAGCAATCTTTGGTGGATCGACCTGCGCAGCGGCGAGCAGCGGCCGCTGACCACCGGCGACCGCAACGACGCGGGCGTTGCCTGGTCGCCGGACGGTCGACGCATCGCCTTCGTCGGCAGCGACGGCGGCCGCAGCCAGATCTTCGTCCGCTGGCTGGACAGCGGCGCCACGGCCCGGCTGACCCAGCTCGAGCGATCGCCGGGGGCCCTGGTCTGGTCGCCCGACGGCAAGCGCATCGCCTTCACCCAGCGGGTCAGCGCGCAGACGACCACCCTGGCCAAGGACATGCCGCGACCGCCCTCGGGGGCGAAGTGGGCCGACCCGGTCAAGGTGATCGACACGTTCCGCTTCCGCTTCGACGGTGCCGGCTTCATCGAGCCGGGCTACAGCCACGTCTTCGTGGTCGACGCCGAGGGTGGCGCGCCGCGCCAGGTGACTCGCGGCGATTTCGATTTCTCCGGGCCGCTGTCCTTCAGCCCGGACGGAGAGTCGCTCTACCTCTCGGCCAATCCGGTCGAGGACGCCGACCATGATCCCATCGAGAGCGACCTGTATCGGGTCGAGGTGGCGACGGGCAAGCTGCACCGCCTGACCGATCGCGACGGCCCCGATGCCCGCCCGATGCTGTCCCCGGACGGCAAGTCGCTGGCCTATGTCGGCTTCGACGACCAGCGCCTTGGCTACCAGAACAGCGTGCTCTCGGTGCTCGACCTTGCATCCGGCGAGTCGCGGGCGCTGACCGGGTCGCTCGACCGCAGCATCGAGCAGATCGGCTGGGACGGTGACCGCGGCCTCTACTTCAGCTACGACGACCACGGCGTCACCCGGATCGGCTGGGTGGCCCGCCGAGGCGGCAAGCTGGAGCAGGTGGCCAGCGACCTTGGCGGCACGGCCATGGGCCGGCCCTATGACGGCGGCTCCTTCGACGTCGCCAGTGGGCAGGTGCTCTACACCCACAGCACGCCGTACCGACCGGCCGACCTCGCCGTCGTCAGCCGCGGTCGCGATCCGCGGGTGCTGACCGCGCTCAATGACACCCTGCTCGATGGCCGCGAGCTGGGCCGGGTCGAGACCCTGGAGTGGCAGTCCTCGCACGACGGGCGCCCGGTGCAGGGCTGGCTGGTCTATCCGCCCGGCTACGACCCGGCCAAGCGTTACCCGCTGCTGCTCGAGATCCACGGTGGTCCGTTCGCCAACTACGGCCCGCGCTTCGCCCCCGAGATCCAGATGTACGCCAGCAAGGGCTATCTGGTGCTCTACGCCAATCCGCGCGGCAGCACCAGCTACGGCGCCGAGTTCGCCAACCTCATCCACCACAACTATCCGGGCCAGGACTTCGACGACCTGATGAGCGGCGTCGATGCGGTCATCGCGCGCGGCATCGTCGACCAGGACAACCTGTTCGTGACCGGTGGCAGCGGCGGCGGCACCCTGACCGCCTGGATCGTCGGCCACACCGATCGCTTTCGCGCCGCGGTGGTCGCCAAGCCGGTGATCAACTGGTACAGCTTCGTGCTCACCGCCGATGCCTACGGTTACTTTTCGCAGTACTGGTTTCCCGGGCCACCGTGGGAGCACGCCGAGCACTACCTGAAGCGCTCGCCGATCAGCTACGTCGGCAAGGTCAGTACGCCGACCATGCTGATCACCGGCGAGGCCGACTACCGCACGCCGATGTCGGAGACCGAGCAGTACTACCAGGCGCTGAAGCTGCGCAAGATCGACACCGCCCTGGTGCGCATCCCCGGCGCTTCGCACTCGATCAACCGGCGTCCCAGCCAGATGATCGCCCAGGTGCTGAACACCTCGGGCTGGTTCGAGAAACACCGCGCGCCGGCCGGCAAGCAAGCCGAGGCCACCGCCGCGCGTTGATGACCCGCCCCCGGCCGGCTAGCCTTGCCGGCTGGACGGAACAGGAAACACACCATGCAGCGACTCTGCGTCGCCGTGCTGGTCGGCGTGCTCGCCGGCTGTGCGGCCCAGCCCCGGACGGCCTCGAATGCCGCCGTCTCGGCCCATGGCGCGGCCGAAGCCGCGGCCGAAGCCTGGCGCTCGGCGTTGGCCGAATGGCGCGCCCAGCGCAGCGCCGAGTCGGCGGCCCGCCTGCGCGACGCCGGGGCGGCCCTGCAGTCAGCGAACGAGGCCTGCGCGGCGCTGCCCGACTGCGACACCGCGCCGCTGCTGGCGCGCTACGCCGAACTGCTCTCGGCGCAGTCCGAGCTGCTCGTCCAGCACGACGAGGCCGGTCCGGATGCCCTCGCCCTGGAGGGCGAGGGCGGGGCCCTGGTGGAGGAGGGGCGCGTCGACCTGGCAGGGGGCCCGGAGGCCGAAATCGAGGGCCTGCAGGACAGCCTTGCCCTGCTCAAGGGACGCGACCTGCGCGAGCTGATCGCACTGAACGCGCCGGTCAAGGCGGCGCTCAACGAGTGGCTGACCTGGATGCGTCCGCAGCTTCTGGAGTCCTATGAGAACTACCAGTTCATGCGCCACCGCATGTGGCCCGAGTACGAGGCCGCCGGGCTGCCCGAGGCCCTGCTGTTCGGCATCCTGGCCAAGGAATCGGCGGGCAAGGTGCATGCGGTGTCGCGCGCCGGCGCCGCCGGTCCGCTGCAGTTCATGCCGGCGACTGGGGCCAGGCTGGGCCTTGGCCGCGACGCCGACGGCTTCGATCTGCGTTTCGACCCACAGATGTCGACCCGCGCCAATGTGCGCTACCTCAACGAGCGCTTCGCCGAGTTCAACAATGATCTGGCGCTGGCGCTCGCTGCCTACAACGGCGGCGAGGGCCGGGTCGGCCGGCTGGTGCGACAGCACGGGCGGAGGAGCTTCTGGGACGCCGGCATCAACCGCCAGCTTCCCAGCGAGACCCGCGACTATGTCCCGATGGTGCTGGCCGCGGCCTGGCTGTTCCTGCATCCCGAGGACTACGGCCTTGAACTGCCGCAGGTCGAGGTCGAGCCGGTTGCCCTGGTCCTTGAGCAGCCGGCCTCGCTGAACCAGCTGGCGATCTGTGTCGGCCAACGCGGCAGCCGCAGCGGCTGGTTCCGCGCCCTGCGCAACCTCAATCCGCGTCATCTTCCGCACACCGAGCTGGCCGCCGGCACCCGGCTTGAGGTCCCGGCCCAGGTCGCCGCCGGCTATCGCGAGGACTGCCTTGCCGGCGAGCTTGCCGAGGCCGCCCTCCAGCTGGCCAGCGCCGCCAAGCGGCACGACTCCGGCGCGGTGGCCGGCAGCTATACCGTGCGTCGCGGCGACACCCTGGCCTCGATCGCCCGACGGCATGGCTGCGACAGCCCCGAGTCGCTGGCCCGGGTCAATGGCATCAAGCCGCCGAGCTATCTGATTCGCCCCGGCCAGAGTCTGCGCCTGGCCGGCTGCCGCGGCTGAGGCCGGCGTCGCATCGGCCTCACGGCCGGGTTGGGCGCAGAGTGCGCATTCGCCCCGGTCCCATTGTAGGAGCCAGCTTGCTGGCGATCGTCCCTTCCGAGGTGCCTATCGCCAGCAAGCTGGCTCCACATGTTGGATTTGCGTAATGTCCGGTTTGCGCCCGAACCGGCGGCCCGCCGCGGCTCAGCTGGCCGCGGCGCCAGCGTTCATCCGGGTCGCGAATCCTTCGCCGACCCGGGTCGGCTGCTTGTGCTCCATCGGATCCATCACCACGGCGCCGGCGGGCAGCAGGACGATCACGGTCGAGCCGTAGTTGAAGCGGGCCATCTCGGCAAAACGCTCGAGGCGGATGCCTCGCTCGCGCCAGTCCTTGCGGTTCGGCGCGCTGGCATAGGGAGGGATTTCCTCGCCGCCCCAGACCGTCTCGACGCCGGAGACCAGCATCGCCCCGACCATGACCACGGCCATCGGTCCGAAATCGGTCTCGAAGCGGCAGACCAGGCGCTCATTGCGGGCGAACAGACGGGGGATCGCCTCCACCGGGCCGGGCGCCACGCTGAACAGTCGCCCCGGAATGTGCAGGGTCTCGATCAGGGTGCCGGTCCAGGGCATGTGGACCCGGTGGTAGTCGCGCGGCGACAGATAGACGTTGAGGAAGTCGCCGCCGGCGAAGCGCTGGGCGTAGTCGGCATCGCCGAGCAGTTCGGCGGCCGTGAAGCTCTGCCCCTTGGCCTGGAAGATCCGACCCTCGGAGTCGATGGATCCGGCCTGTGAAACCTTGCCGTCCGCCGGATGCGCCAGCCGCTCGGGCTGGGCCGGCGCGCTGCGAACGCCGTCCTTCAGGGCCCGGGTGAAGAAGGCATTGAAGCTGGGGTAGGCAGTGGGGTCGGAATTGGCTGCCTCGTTCATGTCCACACCGAAATGGCGGATCACGGTGTCGATCAGGGTCTGCTTCAGCCAGCGCTGGCGGCTGCGGGCGACGCGGTAGGCGAGGGAGGACAGCAGGCGGTGGGGCAGCAGGTACTGCGCCAGGATCCCCGGACTCATGCGCCGGCCTGCATCAGCAGGGCGAGGTCGGCGGCGATCTTCTGCGGGTCGAGCGGCGGCCGCATGACGGCCACCAGCCGGCCCTCGGGATCGATGACCGCCAGCGAGGAACTGTGGTCGACGGTGTAGTCGCCACCCTCGACCGGGGTCTGCATGTAAACCATGCCCAGGCTGCGGGTGAACGGCAGCAGGCGCTCGTGGTCGGCGGTGGCGGCAAGGAAATCGTTGCCGAAGAAGCGCGCGTACTCGGCCGCCGTCTCCGGGCTGTCGCGCTCGGGGTCGACCGAGACAAAGAGCACCTGGGGGCGCTCGGCAGGCGCCCGGTCGGCGAAGGGCTTGGTCGCCTGGCCGAGGGTGCTGAGGGTGGTGGGGCAGATGTCGGGGCAGTGGGTGAAGCCGACGAAGACGATGTTCCAGCGCCCGGCCAGCTGCTCGCTGCCGACCTTGGCCCCGTCGGGACCGTCCAGCGCAAAGGCCGGCACCGGACGAGGTTGCGGGTAGACCAGGGTGCCCTGCAGGCCCTCGATCCGGGGGGTGGCGGCGTCCGGCGCGAGGGTGCGCTGGGACAGCCAGAGGCCCAGCCCCGCGGCGAGCGCGGCGGCAAGGATGGCGAGGAAGGACAGCTTGGCGCTGCCGCCGGTTCGGGTGCGGTTGTTCATGACGAGATTATAGGGAAGCGGGCGTGATTCCGGCCCCCATCCGCTTGGAACGCGCCGCGATCTTCTATACTCCGGCCGTTTGCAGCGCCGGCCACCGAATGAGCACCGATCTCAAGACCATCATCGACCTGATCCGCTTCGGCGGCAGCCGTTTCAACGAAGCCGGTCTGACCTTCGGCCACAGCTACGACAATGCGCTCGACGAGGCGACCCAGCTGGTGCTGCACGCCCTGCACCTGCCGCACGACCTCAATCCCATGTATGGGCAGTCGCGGGTCACCGCCGAGGAGCGGGCCAACGTGCTGGCCCTGTTCGAGCGGCGCATTGCCGAGCGCATCCCTGCCGCCTACCTCACCGGCGAGGCCTGGTTTGCTGGACTCAGCTTCAAGACCGACCGCCGCGCCCTGGTGCCCCGCTCGCCGATCGCCGAACTGATCGAGGCCGGGTTCGAGCCGTGGATCGGCGGGCTGCAGGTTCAGCGCGCGCTCGATCTGTGCACTGGCTCTGGCTGTATCGGCATCGCCATGGCCCACCATCAGCCGGACTGGGAGGTGGACTGCGTGGACCTGTCCCCGGAGGCGCTTGCGCTTGCCGAGGAGAACGTCAAGCGCCTGCACGTCGAGGAGCGCGTGCGCCTGCTGCGTGGCGACCTGTTCGCCCCGGTCGCCGGCGAGGTCTACGAGCTGATCGTCTCCAACCCGCCTTATGTGACCCACGACGAGGTCGACGCCCTGCCGGCGGAGTACCGTTTCGAACCGGAGCTCGGCCTGCGTGCCGGCGACGATGGCCTTGACCTCGCCCTGCGGATCCTTCGAGATGCGCCGGAGCATCTCGCACCCGGTGGCCTGCTGGTTGTCGAGGTCGGCGAGAGCGAGCGGGCGCTGGTCAGGCTGCTGCCGGATGTGCCCTTCGCCTGGATCGAGTTCAAGGTCGGCCAGATGGGCATCTTCGCCATCGGTCGCGAGGACCTGGTCGAGCACGCGGAGGCGATCCGCGCGCTGGCCGACGCGCGCTAGGACACCGGAACCAACCAGGCTAGGGAGCAGCAGATGGCGGGCAACACCTTCGGCACGATGCTTGCGGTGACCACCTTCGGTGAGAGCCATGGTCCGGCCATAGGCTGCGTGATCGACGGCTGTCCGCCCGGAGTGGCGATCGCGCCCGAGGACTTCCGCGCCGACCTCGAGCGGCGCGCGACCGGTCGCTCCCGGCACACCTCGCAGCGCCGCGAGAAGGACGAGGTCGAGATCCTCTCCGGCGTCTACGAGGGCCGCACCACCGGCACCCCGATCGCCCTGCTGGTGCGCAACACCGATGCCCGCAGCAAGGACTACGCTGACATCGAGGACAGCTTCCGGCCCTCGCATGCCGACTACACCTACTGGCAGAAGTACGGCATCCGCGATCCGCGCGGCGGTGGCCGCTCCTCTGCACGCGAGACCACGATGCGGGTGGCTGCCGGCGTGATCGCCAAGCGCTGGCTGGCCGAGCAGTTCGGGATCAGCGTGCGCGGACACCTTTCGCAGCTCGGCGAGCTGCAGCCGCGCGGCTTCGACTGGGATGTGGTCGAGGACAACCCCTTCTTCTGGCCCGATGCCTCGATGGTCGAGGAGCTCGAGCGCTACATGGATGCCCTGCGCAAGTCCGGAGATTCGGTCGGTGCGCGGGTCACGGTCATCGCCCAGGGCGTGCCGCCGGGCTGGGGCGAGCCGGTCTACGGCAAGCTCGACGCCGAGATCGCCCAGGCCCTGATGAGCATCAACGCGGTCAAGGGCGTCGAGGTCGGCGCCGGTTTCGACTGCGTCCACCAGCTTGGCACCGAACACCGTGACGAGATGACTCCGGACGGCTTCCTCAGCAACAACGCAGGCGGCATCCTGGGCGGCATCTCCAGCGGCCAGGACGTCGTCTGCTCGCTGGCCCTGAAGCCGACCTCCAGCCTTCGTCTGCCCGGGCGTTCGATCAATCGCGCCGGCGAGGCGGTCGAGGTGGTGACCAAGGGTCGCCACGATCCCTGCGTCGGCATCCGCGCCACGCCGATCGCCGAGGCCATGGTCGCGCTGGTGCTGATGGACCACGCGCTCCGCCACCGTGGCCAGTGCGCCGATGTGGGCGAGATTTCGCCGCGAATTCCTTCCCAAGCTTGAGTGTGCTGATCCGATGAATGCCCGACCGCGTATCGCCATCGCCGGTGCCACCGGCGCCGTCGGTGAAACCCTGCTGGAGATCCTCGCCGAGCGGAATTTCCCGTTCGCCGACCTGGTGCCGCTGGCCAGCGAGCGCAGTGCCGGCGGCAAGGTCCGCTGCGGCAGCCGCGAGTTCACCGTGCAGGAGCTCGAGAAATTCGACTTCAAGGGCATCGACATCGCCTTCTTCTCGGCCGGCGGCAAGGTCTCGAAGGTGCACGCACCGCGCGCCGCGGCGGCCGGCGCGGTGGTCATCGACAACACCTCGGAGTTCCGCTACGACGCCGACGTGCCGCTCGTGGTCTCCGAGGTGAACCCGGAGGCGATCGGCCAGCGCCCGCGAGGGATCATCGCCAACCCGAACTGCTCGACCATGCAGCTGATGGTCGTGCTCAAGCCGATTCACGACGCCGTCGGCATCGAGCGCATCAACATCGCCACCTACCAGTCGGTGTCCGGGGCCGGCCGCTCGGCGATGGAGGAGCTCGGCAAGCAGACCGCGGCCATGCTCAGCTTCCAGGATCCCGAGCCCCAGCGCTTCCCGGTGCAGATCGCCTTCAACGTCATTCCGCACATCGACGACTTCCAGGACAACGGCTACACCAAGGAAGAGATGAAGCTGGT
Source organism: Pseudomarimonas salicorniae (assembly GCF_023156535.1). GTDB lineage: Bacteria > Pseudomonadota > Gammaproteobacteria > Xanthomonadales > Xanthomonadaceae > Pseudomarimonas > Pseudomarimonas salicorniae. The sequence continues at coordinate 60,347 of NZ_JALNMH010000011.1, forward strand.
CTGGGAGACCCGCAAGATCCTCGGCGACGAGTCGATCCAGGTGAACCCGACCGCGGTGCGCGTGCCGGTGTTCTACGGCCACGCGGAGGCGGTGCACCTTGAAACCCGCGACAAGATCAGCGCCGAACGGGCCCGGGAACTGATCGCCGGGGCACCGGGCGCGGTGATCGTCGACGATCGCAGGCCGGGAGGCTATCCGACGCCGGTGACCCATGCCGCCGGCAAGGATCCGGTCTACGTCGGCCGCATCCGCGAGGACATCTCGCATCCGCGCGGTCTGGCGCTTTGGGTGGTGGCCGACAACATCCGCAAGGGGGCGGCGCTCAATGCCGTGCAGATTGCCGAGATATTGGTGAATTCCTAAACGTCATCTATAGTTAGCTACGCGTTGTCAAGCCGTTTCTAGGTTTCACGGACGAATTACGTGTGCAGGGCGGGAGGCGCCCGGCGCTCGGGGGAGATGCCTGATGTTGAAGAATCAACGCCTTACGCTTGCCTTGGCCCTGGCACTGGGGAGCAGCCACGCGCTGGCCCTGGGCCTTGGCAGCATCGACGTGCGGACCCGGCTCAATGAGCCGCTGGTCGCCGAGATTCCCATCGTCGGCAGTTCGCAGGCCGAACTGGCCGAGCTGCGCGTGAGGCTGGCCTCGCCCGAGGCTTTCGAGCGGATCGGCCTTGACCGGCCGGCGATCCTTGCCGCCAATCTTGAGTTCTCGGTGGACAACCAGGGCGCCCGCCCGGTGATCCGGGTGACCACGCCGAGCAAGATCCGCGATCCCTACCTGAACTTCCTGCTCGAGGTGGAGTGGGGTAGGGGGCGCGTGCTTCGCGAGTACACCGTCCTGCTCGACCCGCCGGTGACAGCGGTCTCCCGCGTCACCCCGGCGCCGCAGGTGCCGAGCGTCGCGCAGACCGCGCCGGTCCTGCCCGCGGAGCCGGCCACCCCGGTGGAACCGCTGGAGGCGCCGCCGCCGATCCGTGAGCCGGTCGCGCCGCCCGCTGCCACCCAGCCGACCGCGCCACCCCCGCAGCCCGCCGCCGTGCAGCAGCCCGCACTGCCGGTGCAGCCGGCTCCGCTGCCGCCTCCGGCGCCGCCGGCCCAGCCGCGTCAGGACAATTACGGTCCGGTTCGCGACGGTGAGACCCTGTGGTCGATCGCCGAGTTCGTGCGGCCGAACGACACGGTGTCGATGAACCAGGTGATGCTGGCCCTGCTGGCCGCCAATCCCGATGCCTTCATCGACCAGAACATCCATCGCCTGAAGCGCGGTGCGGTGCTGCGGATCCCCACCGCCGACGAGGTGCGCGCGGTGGCAGAGCAGGCCGCTGCCTCCCAGGTCATCGAGCAGACCCGCGAGTGGCGCGCGCGCAGCGGTGCGATCGAGCAGCCGGCCGGCCAGGCGCGCACCGGGCAGACTGCCAGCGCCGCCGCCGATTCGGCCGATTCGCGTCTCGAGCTGGTGCCGCCGGCGGGTGAGCAGGCCTCGCGGGCGCAGTCCGGGGCTGCGCAGGGCGGAGAGGGTACCGAGCTTCGCGCCGACCTCAACCGGGCCCGCGAGCAGGTCACTGCACTGCAGCAGGAAAACCGTGAACTGCGTTCGCGGGTCGACGATCTGGAGCAGATCGACACCGATGCCAAGCGACTGATCGAGCTCAAGGATTCCGAACTCGCCGCGGCCCAGGCGCGGGTCGCCGAGCTGGAGCAGGCTCTTGCCGCGGCTGGCCGGTCGGCCGCAGCGCCGGCCGAGGTCGACCAGCCGGCGCAGCCGCCGGCCGAGGCCTTGCCCGCCGAGGTTGCCCAGGTGGACCCTGCCCTGGTCGATCCCGCGGCCGAGGCCGGCGAGGAGGCCCCGGCTGAATCGATTGACGGCATCGACCCCGCCGCCGAAGCGCCTGCAGAGGCACTGCCGTCCGAGGCACTGCCGTCCGAGGCATTGCCGGCCCCCGATTCGGCTCCAGCCGAGCGTGCCCCGATCGAGACCGCGCCGGCCGAGCCGGTGGCCGAGCCCTGGTACCGCAACCCGCTGATCCTCGGCGGCGGTCTGGGCGTGCTGCTGCTGGGCGGACTGCTTGCCTGGTTTGCCTCGCGCGGCAAGAAGGCCTCGCCGGCCAGGCCCGTGCGCGGCGGCAGCGTCGCCGACAGCTTCGCCGCCGGTCCGGTCAGCGGCGCCGCGGTCGCGGCCGCCGGATCAGAAGAGGATGCCGAGGCCCAGATCCTGGTCGATGCCATCGCCGAGCAGCCGGATGACCTCAACCGGCACCTCGCCCTGGTCCGCCACTATTACGAGCAGCGCGACGCGTCCGGCTTCGAGGGCGCTGCAGAGGCGATGTACGCCCAGCTGTTCGACCCCGAGGACCTGTCCTGGAAGCAGGTGCTGGTCATGGGCCGCGACCTGCTGCCCGACCACCCGCTGTTCGCGGCGGGCGCCGACGAGACTGAATCGTCCGAGGAGGACAGCACGTCCTACCGTCAGGACCTCGAGCTCGCCGACGAGGACGTCACCGACTCGCTGGACGAGCCGCAGCCGGCGCGCGACGGCGAGATCGAGTGGGAAGCTCCCGGCGCCGTCTCCGGCGGCGACGACGAGGAAGGTTACGGTGCCCCGGAAGCCGCAGCGGCGGACGATGCCGACACCACCCAGACCTTCAGCCTGGACGACATCAACCGCATGGTCGAAGAGGACAACATCGACCAGGACAACGCGGTCACCGAGGAGATTCCCTCGGTGCCGGACGGTCTGCCGGGCGATATGGACGACGCCGAACTGGCGGCCTCCGACGGCGGCGAGCCGCCTCCGCTGACCGATCTCGACTTCGACGGCGACGCCGAGCTGGCCGATGCCAATATCGATGCCGACGACGCCGCCGCCACCAAGCTCGAGCTGGCCCGCGCCTACCTCGACATGGGCGATGTCGAAGGTGCCCGCGGCATGCTCGAGGAGGTGGTCAACGAGGGCAATGCCGGTCAGCGCTCCGAGGCCAAGCGGCTGCTCGACGAGATCCGCTGAGCGGCGGTCATGACACCCTGCGACGCCCGGCCCCGGCCGGGCGTCGCCTTTTCCGGCAGCGCAGCCGCGCTGTCGATGGAACACCCGCTGCATGCGACTTGCCCTTGGCATCGAGTACGACGGCACCGACTTCCTGGGCTGGCAGAGGCTGAGCCACGGACGCACCGTGCAACAGGTGCTGGAGGCGGCCCTGGGCAAGGTGGCCCATGCTCCGATCGAGGTGACCTGTGCGGGGCGCACCGACTCGGGCGTGCACGCGCTGCAACAGGTGGTTCATTTCGATACTGAGGCCGAACGCAGCGACTATGGCTGGATGATGGGCTGCAACAGCCTGCTCCCGCGCGCTGCCGCAGTGCGCTGGGTGCGCCCGGTGGAGGGCGAGTTCCACGCCCGCTACAGCGCCACTTCGCGGCGCTATCGCTACCGCATCCTCAACCGGCCGGCACGGCCCGGCCTGCAGGCGCGCTTCCTGACCTGGGAGCGACGTCCGCTGGATGCCATCGCCATGCACCAGGCGGCCCAGGCGGTGGTCGGCGAGAACGATTTCTCGGCCTTCCGCACCGCGGCCTGCCAGGCCCCTCACGCCCGCCGGCGGATGATCGCCATCACGGTCGAACGCCAGGGCGAAGAGGTGCGCATCGACGTGGAAGCCAATGCCTTCCTTCACCACATGGTCCGCAACCTGGTCGGCAGCCTGCTGCCGATCGGCCGCGGCGAACGGCCTGTCGAATGGATGGCCGAACTGCTGGCCGGTCGCGACCGCAGCGTCGCCGGGCCGACGGCTCCCGCCGAGGGGCTCTGCTTTATCGGCCCGCGCTATCCAGACCGTTTCGGCATTCCGGAGCCCACGCCATGAGCGCCCGCCGCACGCGGATCAAGTTCTGCGGCATGACCCGCCCGGAGGACATCGCCCTCGCAGTCAGCCTTGGCGTCGACGCTATCGGGCTTATCCTGGTCCCGGCCAGCCCGCGGGCGCTGGACCTTGCGCGGGCGGTCGACCTTCGCCGCACGATCCCGCCCCTGGTCACCTGCGTGGCCCTTGTCCGTGATGCCGAACCGGCCTTCGTTGCCGATGTGGTCGAGCGTTTGCGCCCCGACCTGCTCCAGTTCCACGGCCGTGAGCCGGCGGCGGACTGCCGCCGCGCCGGCCTGCGCTATCTGAAGGCGATCCCGATGGGCGACCCGGCGGCCGGCCTGCGCATGCTGGATGATCACACATCGGCGGCCGGATATGTGTTTGACTCGCACGGCGTGGATGGCATCGGCGGAACCGGGCGGGTGTTCGACTGGAACCTGATCCCCGCCGGCGCGCGTCGATGCGCGATACTCGCCGGAGGGCTCGAGCCCGGCAACGTCGGCGACGCAGTGCGCGCAGTGCGGCCCTTCGCGGTGGACGTATCCAGCGGCATCGAGGCCCAGCCCGGCGTGAAGTGTCCGCAGCGCATGCGGGATTTCGTCGCGCAGGTGCGCGGCGCGGACGAATCGGAACCAGATCAAGGAGCAGAACAGTGAACGCGGTGGCGAAGGACAATCTCGATTTCCATGCCTTTCCGGATGCGCGGGGCCATTTCGGGCGCTACGGCGGCACCTTCGTGCCTGAAACCCTGATCGGACCCCTCAAGGAGCTGGACGCCGCCTATCGGCGCTACTCGAAGGATCCCGAGTTCCTCGACGAGCTGGAGCGCGACCTCAAGCACTACGTTGGCCGGCCGAGCCCGATCTATCTCGCCGCGGGTCTGACCCGCCATGTCGGCGGCGCGAAGATCCTGCTCAAGCGGGAGGACCTGAACCACACCGGCGCGCACAAGATCAACAACACGATCGGTCAGGCCATGCTGGCCCAGCGCATGGGCAAGACCCGGATCATCGCCGAGACCGGTGCCGGCCAGCACGGTGTGGCCAGCGCCACGGTGGCCGCGCGGCTGGGCCTGAAGTGCGTGGTCTACATGGGCGCGGTCGACGTCGAGCGGCAGGCGATCAACGTCTACCGGATGAAGCTGCTCGGCGCCGAGGTGGTCCCGGTGCAGTCCGGCTCCAAGACCCTGAAGGACGCGCTGAACGAGGCGATGCGCGACTGGGTGACCAACGTCCGCGACACCTTCTACATCATCGGCACGGTGGCCGGGCCGCACCCCTATCCGACCCTGGTCCGCGACTTCAATGCGGTGGTCGGGCGCGAGGCGCGTGCGCAGATGCTCAGCGACTACGGCCGCTTGCCGGACGCCCTGGTCGCCTGCGTCGGCGGCGGGTCCAACGCGATCGGCATGTTCCACGCCTTCCTCAACGACCCCGGTGTGCGCATCGTCGGTGCCGAGGCGGCGGGCGAGGGCATCGGCAGCGGCATGCATGCCGCCTCGCTGGTCGCCGGTCGACCCGGTGTGCTGCACGGCAACCGGACCTACCTGCTCTGCGACGACGACGGCCAGATCATCGAGACCCATTCGGTCTCGGCCGGTCTCGATTATCCGGGCGTCGGCCCCGAGCACGCCTTCCTCAAGGACGCCGGCCGCGCCGAGTACGTCGGCATCACCGATGCCGAGGCGCTTGAAGCCTTTCACCTGCTGGCCCGCACCGAAGGCATCCTGGCTGCGCTGGAGTCCAGCCACGCCATTGCCCAGGCGATCAAGCTTGCCCGCGAGCTGCCCAAGGACGCCCTGGTGCTCTGCAACCTCTCCGGTCGCGGCGACAAGGACGTCCATACCATCGCCAAGCGCGAGGGGATCACGCTTTAGCTCAGGGTTCGGCCGCTGCGCGGCAACGGTGGCCCTGCCACCTGCGCCTTCGCTTCGCTCGGTCAGGGTTCGGCCGCTGCGCGGCAACGGTGGCTTTGCCACCTGCGCCTTCGCTTCGCTCGGTCAGGGCTTCGCGACAGGGGGCGTGGACGCCGGAGCGGGTCTCCCGCTGCGGTCAGGCGCGTCGTTCTCCGAGCGACCTGCGTGCCCTTTCGAATCACGAATCACAAATCACGAATCACGCCAAACAATGACCCGAATCGACCAACGCTTCTCCGAACTTGCCGCGCAGGGCCGCAAGGCCCTGGTGCCCTTCATCACCTGCGGTGATCCATCCCTCGAGGCCACGGTGCCGGTCATGCATGCCCTGGTCGGAGCCGGCGCGGACGTGATCGAGCTGGGCGTGCCGTTCTCCGATCCGCAGGCCGACGGCCCGGTGATCCAGCGCAGCAGCGAGCGGGCCCTGACCCGCAAGGTCGGGCTGCGCCAGGTGCTGGAATGCTGTCGGCGCTTTCGCGACGCTGACGCCAAGACTCCCGTGGTGCTGATGGGCTACCTGAACCCGATGGAGATCTTCGGCCTGGAGGCCTTCGCCAAGGCGGCGCGAGAGGCCGGGGTCGACGGCGTGCTGGTGGTCGATTGCCCGCCGGAAGAGGCGGAGTCGCTGAAGCAGACCCTGTCCGAGGCCGGCGTGCAGCTGATCCTGCTCGCTTCGCCGACCACCACAGACGAACGCCTGGCGCTCATCGGGGAGCTCTCCGAAGGCTATCTCTACTACGTCTCCTTCGCCGGCGTGACCGGCGCCAGCAGCCTCGACACGAACGAGGTTTCCGGCCGGGTCGATGCGGTCCGCGCCCACTGCCGGACTCCCATCGCAGTGGGCTTCGGAGTCAAGGACGGCGACAGCGCACGCCGCGCCGCCGAGCGCGCCGACGGTGTGGTGATCGGCAGCGCCCTGGTTGCCCATCTGGCCGAAGCCGGCGATCCGGAGTCGGCGGCCGACGCGGCCCGTGACTTCCTCGCCCCCATCCGCGCGGCGCTGGACGGCGCAAACGGCTAAACTCCCGGTCTTGGGCGCCTGCTGGCGCCGGGATTGGTCAGGGGGAGAACCTTGAGCTGGCTGCAGAAACTGATGCCTTCGCGCATCCGAACCGAGGGTGGCAACAAGCGCCAGGTGCCCGAAGGGCTGTGGGAGAAGTGCGAGGCCTGCACCGCGGTGCTCTACAAGCCCGAGATGGAGCGCAACCTGCACGTGTGTCCGAAGTGCGGTCACCACATGCAGATCGGCGCCCGCGAGCGCCTTGACGCGCTGTTCGACAAGGGCAGCGCGGTGGAGCTGGACGCCAACCTCGAGCCGGTCGATGCGCTGAAGTTCCGCGATTCCAAGAAGTACCCGGACCGCATCCGCGCCGCGCAGAAGCAGACCGGCGAAAAGGATGCGCTGATCAGCATGAGCGGCCGCCTGAAGGGCCTGCCGCTGACCGCCTGCGCGTTTGAGTTCAAGTACATGGGTGGCTCGATGGGCTCGGTGGTCGGCGAGAAGTTCGCCCGCGCCGCCGAGCATGCCCTGGCCGAGCGCACCTCCCTGGTCTGCTTCTCGGCCACCGGCGGCGCGCGCATGCAGGAGGGACTGCTGTCCCTGATGCAGATGGCCAAGAGCTCGGCGGCGCTCGGCCGCCTGCGCGCCGCTGGTCTGCCCTACATCTCGATCATGACCCACCCGACCACCGGGGGCGTCTCGGCCAGCCTCGCCATGCTCGGCGACATCAACATGGCCGAGCCCGGCGCCCTGATCGGCTTCGCCGGCCAGCGGGTGATCGAGCAGACCGTGCGCGAGACCCTGCCCGATGGCTTCCAGCGCGCGGAGTTCCTGCTCGACCATGGCGCCATCGATCAGATCGTCGACCGTCGTCAGCTGCGTGACCGTCTTGCCAGCCTGCTGGCCATGCTGAGCCGTGCCCAGCGCCCCGAAGCGAGCGGGGAATAGGCATGGCGAGGCGGTACTTCGGCACCGACGGCATCCGCGGTCGGGTCGGCGACGGCGTGATCAATCCCGAGTTCATGCTGCGCCTGGGCAATGCGCTCGGTCGCGTGCTGTCGGCCGAAGGACGTCCGCATCCCAGCGTGGTGATCGGCAAGGACACGCGGATCTCCGGCTACATGTTCGAATCGGCCCTGGAGGCGGGCCTGGTCGCGGCCGGTGCCCACGTGCGCCTGCTCGGCCCGATGCCGACGCCTGCGGTCGCCCAGCTGACCCGTTCGCTGCGGGCCGATGCCGGCATCGTGATCAGCGCGTCGCACAATCCGCACGAGGACAACGGCATCAAGCTGTTCTCGGCGCGCGGCGAGAAGCTCGACGACGCCACCGAGCTGGCCATCGAGGAAGCGCTGGACTCGCCGCTGGCCACCCGCGGCTCCGAACACCTCGGCAAGGCGAGCCGGATCGAGGACGCCGCCGCCCGCTACGTCGAGTTTTGCAAGGCGTCGGTACCCTCTGACCTGTCCCTGCACGGCCTGCGCATCGCCCTCGATTGCGCGCACGGCGCCACCTACCACGTCGCGCCGAGGGTCTTCCGTGAGCTGGGCGCCGAGGTCGATGCAATCGGCGTCGCGCCGGACGGGCTGAACATCAATCGCGAGGTCGGCTCGACTTCGCCGGCGGCCTTGTCCCGTCACGTACTGGCCAGCGGCGCCGACGTCGGCATCGCCTTCGACGGCGACGGCGACCGGGTGCAGATGGTCGACCGCCTCGGCAACCTGGTCGACGGCGATGCGCTGCTCTACGTGCTGGCCAGCGCGTGGAAGCGCAGTGGCCGGCTGAAGGGCCCCGTGGTCGGTACCCTGATGACCAACTTCGGGCTGGAGCAGGCCCTGGGCGTGCAGGGCATCGAGTTCCGCCGGGTCAAGGTCGGTGACCGCTACGTCCACCAGGCTCTGGTCGCGGAAGGCGGCATCCTCGGGGGTGAGACCTCGGGCCACGTGCTGTGCCTGGACCGCGCTTCGACCGGTGATGGCATTGTCGCCGCGCTGCAGGTGATGGAAGTGCTGGCGCAGCGGGGCCTGGGCCTGCGTGAGGCGCTGGAGGGGCTGCATACGGTTCCGCAGAAGACGGTCAACCTGAAGCTCGCGCCCGGCAGCAAGCCGCTCGAGGCAGAATGCGTGAAGCGCGAGCTGGCCTACGCCCAGTCCCAGCTGGAGGGGCGGGGCAGGGTGGTGCTGCGGCCCTCGGGCACCGAGCCCGTGGTCCGGGTGACCGTTGAGGCCGATGACGCCGCGGTCATGCAGCAGATTCTCGACCGCCTGTCCGAGGCGGTACGCGCCGCCGCCTGAGCCGCAGCGGCGGGGGAAGTTCCCATCGCGCGTGGGTCACGCGGGCCCTACAATGGCCGGTCTGAATTCTTCCCGGATCCGCCCGATGCACCGCATTCCCACCCTCGACATCCGTCGCTTCGACTCCGACCGAACGGCCTTCGTCGCCGAGATCGGCGCTGCCTACCGGGAATGGGGCTTCTGCGGAATCAGCCACCACGGCATCCCGACCGCGACCATCGACGCCGCCTACCAGGCGTTCAAGGCGTTCTTCGCCCTGCCTGACGAGGTCAAGCGCCGCTACCACCTGCCCGGTACCGGCGGCGCCCGCGGCTACACGCCGTTCGGCATCGAGACCGCCAAGGATTCGAAGTTCCCCGACCTGAAGGAGTTCTGGCATGTCGGCCGGGAGATCCCGCGGGATTCGAAGTACGCGGACGTGATGCCGGCCAACGTCTGGCCCGAGGAGATCGACGGTTTCCGCAAGGCCGCGCTCGATCTCTACAACGCGCTGGACGGACTCGGCTCCCGCGTGCTCAGCGCACTGGCCCTGCACATCGGCCTCGCCGAGGACTACTTCGCCGACAAGACCGACTTCGGCAATTCGATCCTGCGCCCGATCCACTACCCGCCGATCACCGCGCCCGACATTCCCAATGTGCGCGCAGGCGCCCACGAGGACATCAACCTGATCACCCTGCTGGTCGGTGCCAGCTCGGCCGGCCTCGAGGTGCGCTCGACCCAGGGCGAGTGGGTGCCCTTCACCGCGGACGGCGACACCATCGTGGTCAATATCGGCGACATGCTGCAGCGCCTGACCAATCACGTGTATCCGTCGACCACCCACCGGGTCACCAATCCCCCGGGCGACGCCGCGCGCCAGCCGCGCTACTCGACGCCGTTCTTCCTGCACCCGAACCCGGATTTCATGATCGAGACGCTGCCCTCCTGCATCAGCGCCGACAATCCGAACCGCTACCCGCAGCCGATCAGCTCGCACGAGTACCTGCTCGAGCGGCTGCGCGAGATCAAGCTGATCTGAGGGCTCAGGGGCTAGGGGCTAGGGCTCAGAAGAGCGGGATGACGCGAAGACGTGGCTCTATGCTTCTTTCCTGAGCCCCAGGCCCTGAGCCCTAGCCCCTAGTTTCTGAGCCCTGAGCCCTGAGCCCTAGTCCCTGAGCCCTACGCCCTCCTCACAACTTCCTGAAATCCTTCGAGCGCTTGGCGACCAGCTTCAGGGCCATGCGGTCGGGCATCAGCGCGGTGAGGGTCTTGATCACCCGATTCACCTTGCCGGGCACCCAGACGATCTCGCCGCGCTCCCAGGCGTCGAGGCCCTCGCGGACGACGTCTTCGGCCTGCATCCACATGTAGTCCGGCATCTTCGATACCTGGTCGCGGGTGCCGGTGACGTCGTGGAACTCCGAGTAGGTGAAGCCCGGGCACAGGGCGCAGACGCGCATGCCATGTTCGGCGTTCTCCAGCGCCAGCGACTGCGAGAACTTGATCATGAAGCTCTTCGCCGCCGCGTACAGCGTGTGCCCGGCGGAGCCCGGCACGTGGCCGGCCAGCGAGGCCACGTTGATGACGCCGCCGGCGTTGCGCTGCAGCTGCGGCAGGAAGCGCCAGCTCAGCTCGCAGACCGCGGTGATCATGATCTGCAGGAAGCGGGCGTGAGTCTCCCAGTCGACCGAGCCGTAGGTCCCGGGCACGCCGTAGCCGGCGTTGTTGACCAGCAACCCGACCTCGATGCCTTGCTCGGCCACGGCGTCGAGCAGCTGCGTCGGCGCCTCGGGGTCTTCCAGATCGGCCACCAGTACCCTGCAGTCGACCTGCTTGGACAGCTCTTCACGCAGGGCTTCCAGGCGGTCGGCGCGCCGGGCGGTGAGGATCAGGGGATGTCCCCGGCGGGCCAGCTCGCGGGCCAGGGCCGCGCCGATGCCTGCCGAGGCTCCGGTGACCAGCGCGTGGCCGCGCGCTTCGACTGCTGCGTGCATGGAGATCTCCTCGGCGTCGTCATGAATGCGCCGCTATGATGGCCGACGACAGCCTGGCTGGACAGCGACATGCGTGAAGCGGCCCGAAGGTGGGTGACAGGGATGATCGGTGCAGCGGCCTGCTGGGCGGGGGGCGCCGGCGCTGCCGAGCTTGTCGTCAGCCTGCGCGCCGCCGATGGGCCGGTGGCCCACGCGGTGGTCGAATTGCTCGAGCCGGGCGCGCCTGCGCCCACGCCGAGTCCTGCGGTCATGGATCAGGTGAACTCCGAGTTCGTCCCGCGCCAGCTGATCGTCACGCGCGGCTCGCCGGTGAGCTTTCCCAACAGCGACAGCACCCGGCACCAGGTCTACTCGTTCTCGGCTGCCAAGCGCTTCGAGCTGCCCCTGTACGCGGGTACGCCGCCCGACCCTGTGGTGTTCGACAAGGCCGGACTGGTCACGCTGGGCTGCAACATCCACGACGCCATGATCGGATTCATCGTCGTCGTCGAAACGGAGCGTTACGCGGTCAGCAACGCGGAGGGCGTGGCGCGTCTGGCCGACCTGCCGGCGGGCGCCTACCGCCTGCGGATCTGGCACGAGCGCCAGGCCGGTGAGCCGCTCCTGCATTCCGTGGAGCTGCCGGAGGATGCGCAGGAATCAGTGAGCCTTGAGCTGTCCCTCAAGCCGCCGCGCCCGCCGCGCGGTGACGAGCGCCTGCGCGCCCTGCAGGAGCGTTTTCGGGCTCTGGACCGTGAGCGCGACTGAGCCGGGTCCCGCCCCCGCACCGCGACCCCTGCGTGGCCGCGGTCGGTTCGCGCGACGCGTGGTGCTGTCCATGCTGGCGATCATCGTCAGCTTCCAGATCACGGTGCTGGTTGCGACGCGCTACGCCGTATCGACCGCGGTGGACCAGCAGCTTCACCGGCAGCTGGAGGTGGGCAGCCGGGTCTGGGCACAGTCCCACGGCGCGCAGCTTGTTCAGCTCACCGAGCGTCTGCTGGTGCTGGCCGATGATTTCGGGTTCAAACAGGCGGTGGCGACCGAAGACCCGCCGACCCTCCGTTCGGTCCTGGCCAACCAGACCGAGCGGCTGGGTGCGCAGTACGGGCTGCTGTTGGATGCCGAGGGAATGACCACGGCGAGCCACCTGCCTGACGGCGCCGAACTCCGCGACGCTGACCTGGGTCTGGCGCTGGAGGCGGCGCGCCAGCAGGGCTTTGCGGCGGGCGTGCTCGCCTTGTCCGGACGGCCGATCCGCTACGCCCTGGCGCCGGTGTTTGCGCCCGATCTGGTCGGCTGGGTCGCGGTCGGGGAGGAGATGGGGCGGGAGTCACTGGGGCGCTTCGAATCGATCACCGGCCTGGATGCCGCCCTGGCGCTCGGCTCGGACTGCCGGGTCGTGGCGCAGTCTCCCGCGCTTGCCGCCTTCGATTCGCCGCAGGGATTCTGCGCCACCCTTTCCTCGGCCGACAGCGACCACGAATGGGCACAGATGGAGGGGCTGGCCGGCCGTGCCCTGCGCGCGGAACGGCTGACCCGCGACGGCTCGGCGCCGGTCTGGTTGCTGATGAGCAGCGCTCGCGAGCAGGCTCTGCAGCCCTTCGCCGGACTGCAGAGCCGCGCGCTGTGGCTGGGCCTGCTCGCGGCCCTGATCACCCTCGCGGTCGCCAGCTGGATCGGGACCCGGGTGTCGCGGCCGGTGGCTCAGCTGGCCGATGCCGCGACACGCATGCGCCAGGGCGACTACGAGGCCCCGGTCGAGGCGCGCGGCGACGATGAGATCGGCCAGCTGGCCCGGGCCTTCACCCGCATGCAGAGGGCGATCGGCGAGCGCGAGCGGCGCATCCTTCACCAGGCCACCCATGATGGACTGACCGACCTGCCCAACCGCGACCAGGCGCTGCACCGGCTGACCCTGGCGATGGAAGCCAAGGACGGTGCGGTCGCGCACGGCGCCGTCGTCCGGGTCGACATCCGCCGTTTTCGCGAGGTGAACAACCTGCTTGGGCAGGCCTTCGGCGACGAGGTGCTGGTGCGCTGTGCCGAACGCCTCAAGGGCGCTGTCCGCGGTCAGGATCTGGTCGCGAGGGTCGGCAGCAACGAGTTCCTGCTGCTGATGTACGGGATCGGTGCCGACGATGCGCAGGCGCGGGTCGAGCGGCTGGTCGCGGCGATGAAGGCGCCGCTGGTGCTGAGCCGGACCGAGCTGGCGCTGGATGTCTACGTCGGAGTCGCGCTGTTTCCCGAGGACGCCATCGATGCCGCCCAGCTGCTGCGCCGGTCGGATATCGCGCTCGGCGCCGCCAAGCGGGGCGGGCAGGTCATCTCGTTCTATCAGAAGGGCAGCGAGGAGGCGCACCTTCGCCGGCTGCGTCTGATCGGCGACCTGCGCCATGCCGAATCGCGCGGTGAACTGCAGCTGGTCTTCCAGCCGCAGATGGCCGTTCTCGACGAGCGCCCCGTGCACGCAGAGGCCCTGCTGCGCTGGCGGCACCCCGAGCTTGGCTTCGTGCCGCCGGACGAGTTCGTCGCCCTGGCCGAACACGCCGGCCTGATTCCCTCGATCACCCGCTTCGTGATCGGCCGCGCCCTGCAGCAGCTCGACGACTGGCGCCTCCGCGGCATCGACTGCGGGGTGGCGATCAACCTGTCGGCGCTCGACCTCTCCCGACAGGATCTGCCCGAGACGGTGCTCGGTCTGATCTCGAAGTACCGCATCGCCCCGGAGTTGCTGGTCATCGAGGTGACCGAGAGCGCGATGATGCAGGATCTCGAGCAGTCGATCGCGACCCTGCACAAGCTGCGCTCGGCCGGCATTCCGATCGCCGTTGACGACTTCGGCACCGGCCAGTCGACCCTGGCCCAGCTCAAGCGGCTGCCGGTCGACCAGCTGAAGATCGACAAGAGTTTTGTCATGGCCCTGCGTGCCGGCACCGATGATGAGCGCATCGTCAGCTCCATCGTCCAGCTGGCCCACGCCCTCGCCCTGGTGGTTGTCGCCGAGGGTGTGGAAACAGAAGAAGGCCTGGAGGTCCTGCGCCGACAGGGTTGTGAGCTGGCCCAGGGGTATCTTCACTCGCGCCCGCTGGAGCCCGAGGAGTTCGCCCGCTGGTGGGGCGAGCGGCGGCGCAAGGAGCGGGTGGCCGCGCACGGCGAGGCGCAGCGGTGAGCGGGCGCTGGCAAGGTCGCGTCGCGGCCGCGCTGCTGCTCGGCCTGCTCGTTGCCGGGGCGCCTTGCGCCGAAGGCCGGGCCGGGCAGGGTGGGCGACTGCTGGCCACCGGAGGTGCCTCGGTCTTCGAGGGCGGTGCCGGCGGCGGCATCGTGCCCTGGGCGGTGATCGCTGGCTACGGCAGCGAGGGTCAGTGGGGAGGCAGCGCCTTCGCTACCCGCGCGGTCACCGGCGATTACGAGCTGGAAGCCCGCGGACTGGCGTTCGGCTGGAGCAACCGGCTGGAGCTGGGAGTCGCCCGCCAGCGGCTTGCCCTGCCGACGCTCGCCGCCTCACTCGACCTGCCCATTGATCGGTTCCGCCAGGACGTGTACTCGGCCAAGCTGCGCCTTGCTGGCGATCTGGTCTACTCGCCCTGGCCACAGCTTTCGCTGATCGCCCAGCACAAGCGACAGCGAGATTTCGCCGTGCCCGTCCTGGTCGGTGCCCGCGACGACACCGACACTGACTGGCTGCTCGCCGCCAGCAAGCTCTGGCTGGGCGGCGCCGGTGGCTACAACCTGCTTGGCCATCTCAACCTGCGGTCGACCCGCGCCAACCAGGCCGGGCTGCTGGGATTCGGCGGGGATCGCCGGAACGGCCGCAGCCTGGTCTGGGAGGGCTCGCTCGCCATCCTGCTCGACCGCCACTGGGCGCTGGGCTATGAGTACCGGCAGAAGCCGGACAACCTTGGATTCGCACGCGAACAGGCCTGGCAGGACGCCTTCATCGCCTGGTTTCCGAACAAGCGGGTGGCCGTGGTGGCGGCCTGGGCCGATCTTGGCGACGTGGCCAGCCTGCGCGACCAGCGTGGCTGGTACCTTTCGCTGCAGGTAAGTCGGTGATCCGGCCTGCCGTCTGCCTCCTTCTGGCCTGCCTGCTGGCGGCCTGCGCCGGGCTGCCGCAGCCGGCCAGCGATGATGGCCTGTACCGCCAGTTGGGGGGGCGGGAGGGGATCTCGGCCATCGTCGAGGAAATGCTGGTCCGGCTGGTGGAGGATGAGCGCATCGCCCACCACTTCGCCCAGACCGACATCATCCAGCTGCATGAGCGGCTCGTTGAACAGTTCTGCGTCGAAGCCGGTGGGCCATGCACCTACCGGGGCCTGTCGATGGAGGACGCCCACATCGGCCTTGATCTGACCGAGGCCGATTTCAACGCCCTGGTCGAGGACCTGGTCGATGCCATGGAGGCGCTCGAGGTGCCGACCCGGGCCCAGAACCGGCTCCTGAGGCGGCTGGCGCCGATGCGGCCGCAGATCATCCACCGCTAGCCCGGACATTTCACGAGGTCGCCATGACTCGCTCTGCATCTGGCGTCTGGCAGCGGGTTCACGTGACCTTTTGCTCCGAACACTTTGCGCCGAAGCGATCCACGGCTGGCGCGGCCCTCGCTTGTCCCTGGCGCCGATCGCCGCGTTGCTCTTCGCCCAGGTGGGCCCGCCACCTGGACTCGTCGCGCCTTCCGCTCGGCGCTACCTGCCTCTGCCGGGGCGTTCGCGGCGGGCTGAACAGTCCACTGGACTGTTCAAGGCGCCCTTGCTCACCCTGCGCGATCATCCGCCCCCTCATGAAATGTCCGGGCTAGGCGCGCGGGTCACGCCGCGGCGCAGCATTGCTGCGGGCGGGTCAGGCCGGTATCCTCGCGCGCCTTCGACCGCGGGAGGAACCACGCATGCGTAAGCCGATCGTCGCCGGTAACTGGAAGATGCACGGCACGCTTGAGAGCGCGCGCTCGCTGGCCGCGGAAGTGGCCGCCGCCGCGGGCTCGACGACGGGCGTCGAGGTCGTCGTCATTCCGCCCTTCGTGCATCTGCATGCGGTGCGCAACGCGCTCGGCGAGTCCGCCGTGCAGCTTGGTGCCCAGGACGTCTCGCCGCGCGAGGAGGGTGCGCATACCGGCGAAGTCTCGACCCGCATGCTGCGCGACATCGGCTGCCGCTATGTGCTCTGCGGTCACTCCGAGCGACGCCAGTACCAGGCCGAGAGCAACGAGCTGGTGGCACAGAAGTTCATGGCCGCGCGTCGTGCCGGTCTGCTGCCGGTGCTCTGCGTGGGTGAATCGTTCGAGGAGCGCGAGCGCGGCGAGACCGAGCAGGTGCTCCGCGCCCAGCTCGATCCCGTGCTGCGCCTGGGTGGCCCGGCCACCTTCGAGAAGGCGCTGCTGGCCTATGAGCCGCGCTGGGCGATCGGTACCGGCAAGACCGCCTCGCCGGAGCAGGCGCAGGACGTACATCGTTTTCTCCGTAGCGAAGTTGCCGCGTTCAGTGCTACGATTGCGGACTTGCTTCCGGTGCTTTACGGCGGAAGCGTCAAGGCCGCCAACGCCGCCGAGCTGTTTTCCCAGCCGGACGTCGATGGCGGGTTGATTGGCGGAGCCTCACTGATCGCCACGGAATTCATGGGCATCGTCGCTGCGGCGGCGGGCCGGACCTGATTGAAATGCTGCTGACCTTCGCAAACATCCTCTATGTTCTCGTCGCCGCGGGCATGATCGTGCTGATCCTGCTTCAGCGCGGCGCGGGTGCCGCGGCCGGTTCCGGCTTCGGCGGTGGCGCCTCGGCGACCGTGTTCGGTGCCCGCGGCTCGGCCAATTTCCTGTCCAAGTCGACTGCCGTGCTGGCCACGCTGTTCTTCGTGATCAGCATGGGCATGGCGATGTACGCCAGCCGGATGGCCAACCTCGGCCCGGCCACCGACGACCTCGGCGTCATGGGTGCCCTGCCCGCGGCGGCCGAAGTGCCGAGCGCTCCGGTCGACCCGGCGCCTGCCAGCAGTGAACTGCCGGCCGCGAATGAAGTCGCGCCGCCCGCCGCCAACGACGGCGAGGTGCCGGTGGCTGCCGAGCCTGCCGCGGGCGCGGTGGAGAACGAGGCGGAGAGCGAAAAAAGCGAGTAACGGAGTCTCCTCGGCAGGTTCCTCCCCTGCTACAATTTCGAGCCTCGGTTGGCCGCCCTCGGCCAGCATCGAAAAGACAATGCCCAGATGGTGGAATTGGTAGACACGCTATCTTGAGGGGGTAGTGGCGCAAGCTGTGTGGGTTCGAGTCCCACTCTGGGCACCAAGCTTGACAGGGATCTCGCATCGGATCCTGTTTAATACGCTAACCGGGCCGTCCTCGGCGGCCGCATGGAAGCGCCCGTCAGGGTGCGGGAGGCTTCAACCCCGTGTTGGCTGAGTATCTTCCAGTCCTGCTGTTCCTGATCGTCGCAACGGCCATCGGCGTGGTCCTGCTGACCGTAGGCACCGTCTTCGGTCCCAAGCGGCCGGATGCCGAGAAGCTGTCTCCGTACGAGTGCGGCTTCGAGGCCTTCGAGGACGCGCGCATGAAGTTCGACGTGCGCTACTACCTCGTCGCCATCCTCTTCATCATCTTCGATCTCGAGATCGCGTTCCTGTTCCCCTGGGCGCTGGTGTTCCGCGAGATCGGTATGACCGCCATCATCGCCATGACCATCTTCCTCGGCATCCTCGTCGTCGGGTTCGCCTACGAGTGGAAGAAGGGCGCGCTGGAGTGGGAGTGAGCCATGGGCATCGCGCAGTTCTTCAATAATCCGGAGCCGATCGGTCGCGTCGACGACATCCTCCGTCCCGAGGGCGACAACCCGCTGCTTGAGCGCGGCTTCGTCACCACCTCGGTCGACACCCTGCTGAACTGGGCGCGCACCGGTTCGATGTGGCCGATGACCTTCGGCCTTGCCTGCTGCGCGGTCGAGATGATGCACGCCGGCGCCTCGCGCCTGGACCTCGACCGCTACGGCGTCGTCTTCCGACCAAGCCCGCGCCAGTCTGACGTGATGATCGTCGCCGGCACCCTGGTCAACAAGATGGCCCCCGCGCTGCGCAAGGTCTACGACCAGATGCCCGACCCCAAGTGGGTGATCTCGATGGGCAGCTGCGCCAATGGCGGCGGCTACTACCACTACTCATACGCGGTGGTCCGCGGCTGCGACCGGATCGTTCCGGTCGACGTGTACGTGCCGGGCTGCCCGCCGACTGCCGAGGCCCTGGTCTACGGCATCCTCCAGTTGCAGAAGAAGATCCGGCGGACCAACACCATCGCCCGCTGATTGCGCCAGTTCCGGGATAGCCATCGCCATGCCTGACACCTCCACGGCCCTGTCCGACCGCTTGCGGGCCCGACTGGGCGACAAGCTGCAGACCCTTCGCGCCGAGCACGGTGAGGTCACCATCGAGGTGGGCTCCGATAACTGGCTCGAGGTCGCCCGTCTGCTTCGCGACGACGCCGAGCTGCGTTTCGACACCTGCGTCGACCTTTGCGGCGTCGACTATCTCGGCTTCGGCCAGGACGAGTGGGACACCGACGACGTCTCCGATGAAGGCTTTTCGCGCGGCATCGAGGGCGCAGGTCCGGGCCGATTCACCTGGGAAGAGCGGCCGCGTCCGGCTTCGGACCCACGTCGCTTTGCGGTGGTCATCCATCTGCTGTCGGTCGAGCTGAACCAGCGCCTGCGCGTGCGCACCTTCTGCGCCGATGACTCGCTGCCGGTGGTGGCCTCGCTGACCGAGATCTGGCCCGGCCTGAACTGGTTCGAGCGCGAGGCCTTCGACCTGTTCGGCATCGTCTTCGAGGGTCATCCGGACCTGCGCCGCATCCTCACTGACTACGGCTTCGTCGGGCATCCGTTCCGCAAGGACTTCCCGCTGATCGGCAACGTCGAGGTCCGCTTCGATGCCGAAAAGGGCAGGGTGGTCTACGAGCCGGTCACCTCGGTGGAACCCCGCGTGCTGGTGCCCCGCGTGGTCCGCGAGGACTCGCGCTACCAGCAGTCGCGCGCCGAGCAGGGAAGCTGAGCCATGCAGGAAATCCGCAACTACACGCTTAACTTCGGCCCGCAGCACCCGGCAGCGCATGGCGTGCTGCGCCTGGTGCTGGAGATGGACGGCGAGACGGTGCAGCGTGCCGACCCGCACGTCGGCCTGCTGCACCGTGGCACCGAGAAGCTGGCCGAGTCCAAGCCCTACAACCAGTCGATCGGCTACATGGACCGCCTCGACTACGTCTCGATGATGTGCAACGAGCACGCCTACGTGCGCGCCATCGAGAACCTGCTCGGCCTCGAGGTGCCGGAGCGGGCGCTGTGGATCCGCACCCTGTTCGACGAGATCACCCGCATTCTCAACCATCTGATGTGGGTGGGCACCAACGGCCTCGATCTCGGCGCGATGGCGATGTTCCTGTACGCCTTCCGCGAGCGCGAGGAGCTGATGGACTGCTACGAGGCGGTCTCCGGCGCCCGCATGCACGCGACCTACTACCGCCCCGGTGGCGTCTACCGCGACCTGCCCGACCGCATGCCGCAGTACCGCGAGTCGCCCTGGCGCAAGGGCAAGGAGCTGCAGCGCATCAATGCCTGGCGCGAGGGCTCGATGCTCGACTTCCTTGATGCCTTCTGCGCCGACTTCCCCAAGCGCGTCGACGAGTACGAGACCCTGCTCACCGACAACCGCATCTGGAAGCAGCGCACCGTCGGCATCGGCGTGATCCCGCCGGAGCAGGCCAAGGCCTGGGGCATGACCGGCCCGATGCTGCGCGGTTCGGGCGTGGCCTGGGACCTGCGCAAGAAGCAGCCCTACGCCAAGTACGCCGAGGTCGATTTCGACATTCCGGTGGGCGTCAATGGCGACTGCTACGACCGTTATCTCGTGCGCGTCGAGGAAATGCGCCAGTCGGTGCGGATCATGAAGCAGTGCGTCGATTGGCTGCGCGCCAACCCCGGCCCGGTCATGCCGAAGAATTTCAAGATCGTCCCGCCCTCCCGCGAGGAGATGAAGGACGACATGGAAGCGCTGATCCACCACTTCAAGCTGTTCACCGAGGGCTACAGCGTCCCCGCCGGCGAGACCTATGCCGCGGTGGAGGCGCCCAAGGGCGAATTCGGCGTGTACATGATCTCAGACGGCGCCAACAAGCCGTTCCGCGTCAAGCTGCGCGCCCCGGGCTTCGCCCACCTGTCCTCGATGGACGAGATCGTCCGCGGCCACATGCTGTCCGACGTGGTGGCGATGATCGGTACCTACGACATCGTCTTCGGGGAGATCGATCGGTGAACTGCCGTGATCGGTCATTCGTGATTCGTGATTCGCTGCGCCAGCCCGGCTCGCGTCGAAAATGCGGCACGGATGCTCTTTCGAATCACGAATCACGAATCACGAATCACAGGCTCGATGCATGAAAGCCACAGGCAACTTCGAAGCAGTCAAGGACGTCGACCCGCAGGCGGTGCTCAGCGAGCACACCCGCGAGCACATCGACCACTGGGTGGCCAAGTTCCCGCCCGAGCGCAAGCGCTCGGCAGTCATCCAGGGCCTGTTCGCGGCGCAGGAGCAGAACCACGGCCACCTGACCGATGAGCTGATCGCCGCGGTGGCCAAGTACCTCGACCTGCCGCCGGTCTGGGCCTACGAGGTGGCGACCTTCTACTCGATGTTCGAGACCCGCGAGGTCGGCCGCAACAACGTGGCCATCTGCACCAACATCTCCTGCTGGCTGAACGGCGCCGAGGACATCGTGCGCCACTGCGAGAAGAAGCTCGGCATCAAGCTTGGCGAGAGCAGCGCCGACGGCCGGGTCTACCTCAAGCGCGAGGAAGAGTGCCTGGCCGCCTGCTGCGGCGCGCCGATGATGGTGGTCAATGGGCATTACCACGAGAAGCTGACGACCGACGAGGTCGACCGCATTCTCGACGGATTGAAGTGAGGTCACAGATGGCAGTCGGTCCCGCCCCGCAGGAACACAACGTCGTCTACACCACGCTCCACTTCGACAAGCCGTGGAGCTACGAGAACTATCTCAAGGCCGGCGGCTACCAGGCCTGGCGCAAGATCCTGTCCGAGAAGATCTCGCAGGAAGACGTCATCAACATGGTCAAGACCTCGGGCCTGCGCGGCCGCGGCGGTGCAGGCTTCCCGGCTGGCCTGAAATGGAGCTTCATGCCGCGCAATGCGCCCGGGCAGAAGTACGTGCTGTGCAATTCCGATGAGTCCGAGCCTGGCACCTGCAAGGACCGCGACATCCTGCGCTACAACCCGCACTCGGTCATCGAGGGCATGGCGATCGCCTGCTACGCGATGGGCTCGACCGTGGGCTATAACTACCTGCGCGGCGAGTTCCACCACGAGCCCTTCGAGCACTTCGAGGAGGCGCTCAAGGAGGCCTATGCCAATGGCTGGCTGGGCAAGGACATCCTCGGCAGCGGCGTCGATGTCGACCTGTACACCGCGCTCGGCGCGGGCGCGTACATCTGCGGTGAGGAAACCGCGCTGATGGAGTCGCTGGAGGGCAAGAAGGGCCAGCCGCGCTACAAGCCGCCCTTCCCGGCCAATTTCGGCCTCTATGGCCGGCCGACCACGATCAACAACACCGAGACCTTCGCCTCGGTGCCGGCGATCATCCGCAACGGTGCCGAGTGGTTCCTCGGCCTTGGCAAGCCGAACAACGGCGGGCCAAAGGTGTTCAGCGTCTCCGGTCACGTCAACAACCCGGGCAACTTCGAGGTCCGCCTCGGCACGCCGTTCAGCGAACTGCTGGAAATGGCCGGCGGCGTGCGCGGTGGACGCAAGCTGAAGGCGGTGATCCCGGGTGGTTCCTCGATGCCGGTGCTTCCGGGCGACACCATGATGGGCCTGACCATGGACTACGACTCGCTGCAGAAGGCGGGCTCCGGCCTCGGCTCCGGCGCGGTGATCGTCATGGACGAGACCACCTGCATGGTTCGCGCCTGCCGTCGCATCTCGCAGTTCTACTACAAGGAAAGCTGCGGCCAGTGCACGCCATGCCGCGAGGGCACCGGCTGGATGTACCGTGTCCTGTCGCGCATCTGCGAGCACAAGGCGACCCTTGAGGACCTCACCCTGCTCAAGGCCGCGGCCGGGCAGATCGAGGGCCACACCATCTGCGCCTTCGGCGAGGCCGCCGCCTGGCCGGTGCAGGGCTTCCTGCGCCACTACTGGGCGGAGTTCGAGTACGCCATCGTCAACAAGCGCTTCCTGGTCGATGACCAGGCGGCCGGCAACGTGAAGGAGGCGGCGTGAGCGCGCAGCCCAGCACCCCGAGTACCCCGCCTGACCACGTCAATATCGAGATCGACGGCGTGGCGATGACCGCGCCCAAGGGCTCGATGGTCATCCAGGCCGCGGACAAGGCCGGCATCGCCATCCCGCGCTTCTGCTACCACGAGAAGCTGCCGATCGCGGCCAATTGCCGCATGTGCCTGGTCGACGTCGAAAAGGCGCCCAAGCCGATGCCCGCCTGCGCCACGCCGGTGATGGAGGGGATGAAGGTCTACACGCAGTCCAAGCGGGCGCTGGATTCGCAGCGCAACGTGATGGAATTCCTGCTGATCAACCATCCGCTGGACTGCCCGATCTGCGACCAGGGTGGCGAGTGCGAGCTGCAGGACGTGGCCATGGGCTACGGCCGCTCGGTCAGCCGCTTCGTCGAGCGCAAGCGCGTGGTACCCGACGAGGACATCGGTCCGCTGGTCGCCACCGACATGACCCGCTGCATCCACTGCACCCGCTGCGTGCGCTTCTCGACCGAGATCGCCGGCACGATGGAGCTGGGCGGCATGGGCCGCGGCGAGAACCTGTCGATCGGCACCTACATCGGCAAGTCGATCGAAAGCGAACTGTCCGGCAACCTGATCGACGTCTGCCCCGTCGGCGCGCTGACCAACAAGCCGTTCCGCTTCCGCGCCCGCGCCTGGGAACTGACCGCCCGCGAGGGCATCGGCAGCCATGACGCGCTGGGCTCGAACCTCTTCATGCACGTGCGCCGCGGCGAAGTGCTGCGCGTCGTGCCCCGCGCCAACGAGTCGATCAACGAGAGCTGGCTGGCCGATCGTGACCGCTACGCGCACTGGGGCCTGAAGTCCGAGGACCGCCTGAGCGTCCCGATGATCCGCAATGGCGAGGGCTGGCGCGAGGCGAGCTGGAGCGAGGCCCTGGCTGCCGCCGCCGAGGCGCTGAAGAAGGTGCCGGCCGCGAATCTCGGCATGCTGGTCCATCCGGGGACCTCGAACGAGGAAGGCCGCCTGCTGGCGGCGCTTGCCAAGGGCCTGGGCTGCGCCAACCTCGACCACCGGCTGCAGCTGGCCGACTTCAGCGACGGCGCCGTGGCCAAGGCTTTCGAGGCCAGCCTCGAGGACGTCGAGCAGTCGGACTGCATCCTGGTCATCGGCGGCAACCCGCGCCGCGAGGCGCCGATCCTCGGCCACCGCGTGCGCAAGGCCTGGAAGCAGGGCGCCAAGGTCATCCACATCGATGCGCTGGACGAGAACCTCAACGTCGAACTGGCGCACAAGCTGATCCGCGATCCGCAGGGCCTGGTCGACGCGCTGCTGGCGCTGGGCCACGGCCTCGGCGAGGACGGCAAGCAGTCGCCGCCGGCGGGCCTGGCTGCGGCGCTCGGCGACGCCCGGGCCGATGAGTCGACGAAGGCCATTGCCGAGACCCTGCGCAAGGCGCAGCGGCCGGTGGTCCTGCTCGGCGAGCTCTGCCTCAACCACGCCCAGGGCAGCTGGCTGCGCCAGGCCGCCCGTCACGTGGCGAACTGCCTCGGCGCGCCGCTCAACCAGCTCTGGGCCGGCTCCAATGCACTCGGTCTGGTGGGTGAGGGCGTTCTGCCCGCCGCCCGCGACGCCGCCGACATGGCCGACAAGGGCTGCGAGGCCTTCCTCCTGTACGGCATCGAGCCGGACCTCGACGGCTCGCACGCCGCGGCCCTGATGAAGTCGCTGGCCTCGGCCCAGCAGGTGGTGGCCTTCACCGCCTTCGCCGGCGAGGCGATCCGCTCGGTGGCCAAGGTGCTGCTGCCGATCGCCGCCGCCGAGGAGATGGCCGCGAACTACACCAATGCGCTCGGCAAGACCCAGCGCACCCAGGCCGGCGCCAAGGCGCCTGGCGAGGCCCGCGAGGGCTGGAAGGTGCTGCGCGCGCTGGGTGAGGTCCTGCAGGTGCCGGGCTTCGATTTCCTCAGCCCGGAGGGGCTTGAGACGGTCGGCGCGCCGGCGCAGGGCGAGCGCGAGCTGCCCAAGCGGGCGCAACAGGGCGAGGGTCTGGTGCGCATCGCCAGCACCGGCATCTACCGCTGCGACGCCAGCGTGCGCCGAGCGGCGCCGCTGCAGTCCCACCCGCTCAATCGGGCCGCGCAGGTGCGCATGCATCCCGAGGATGCGCTGGCCCGGGGCCTGTCCGCCGGCGGCATCGTCAAGCTCGACGACGGCCGCGGCAAGGCCAGCCTGCCGCTGGCGGTGGATGCCGCGGTCGCCCGCGGAGCGATCTGGATCGAGAACGTGGATGCCGCCACCGCGGCGCTGGCCGGAACCGGCCATACGCTGACCCTGGCCAAGGCCTGACGCATGGATACGCTGCTTCTACTCGCCTGGACCCTGCTGAAGATTCTCGCGGTCACCGTGCCGCTGATTCTCTGCGTGGCCTTCTACACGCTGTGGGAACGCAAGGTCATCGGCTGGATGCACGTCCGCCACGGGCCGATGCACGTCGGTGCCGGCATCCTCCAGCCCTTCGCCGATGTCTTCAAACTCCTGTTCAAGGAGGTGCTGGTCCCGACCAATTCCAGCCCCTTCCTGTTCCGCCTCGCACCGATCCTGGCCCTGGCTCCGGCGTTTGCCGCCTGGGCGGTGGTGCCGTTCGAGGACGGCATCGTGCTCTCCAATGCCAATGCCGGTCTGCTCTACCTGCTGGCCATGACCTCGATGGGCGTCTACGGCGTGATCCTTGCCGGTTGGGCCTCCAACTCGAAGTACGCCTTCCTCGGTGCGCTGCGCTCGGCGGCCCAGGTGGTCAGCTACGAGATTGCCATGGGCTTTGCCCTGGTCGGCGTGCTGGCTGCGGCGGGCTCGCTGAACCTGACCGAGATCGTCAACGCGCAGGCCGGTGACGCCGGCTTCTTCGAGTGGTTCTGGCTGCCGCTGTTCCCGCTGTTCATCATCTACTTCATCTCCGGCGTGGCGGAAACCAACCGCGCGCCCTTCGACGTCGCCGAAGGCGAGTCGGAGATCGTCGCCGGCTTCCACGTCGAGTATTCGGGCGCGACCTTCGCGCTGTTCTTCCTCGCCGAATACGCCAACATGATCCTGATCAGCTTCCTCTCGGCGCTGCTGTTCATGGGCGGCTGGCTGAGCCCGTTCCAGGGCTGGGGCCTCGGCTTCCTGTCCGAGAGCGGCGTGTGGTGGCTGTTCGCCAAGGCGTTCTTCTTCGCCTTCTTCTTCCTGTGGTTCCGCGCGACCTTCCCGCGCTACCGCTACGACCAGATCATGCGCCTGGGCTGGAAGGTGTTCATTCCGATCACCATCGTCTGGATTCTCGTCGTGGCGCTGTTCGCCCACTACCGCTGGTTTGAGATTGGGGTCTGATCCGTCATGAGTAGGGTTGTTGGCTATCTGCGATCGCTGCTGCTGCTGGAGCTGCTCCAGGGCATGGTGCTCACCTGGCGCTACCTGTGGGCGCCGAAGTACACCATGCGCTATCCAATGGAGAAGATCCCGCAGTCGCATCGCTTCCGCGGCCTGCATGCGCTGCGCCGTTATCCAAACGGTGAAGAGCGCTGCATTGCCTGCAAGCTCTGCGAGGCGGTCTGTCCGGCGCTGGCCATCACCATCGATTCCGAGCCGCGCGCGGATGGCACCCGGCGCACGACGCGCTACGACATCGACCTGTTCAAGTGCATCTACTGCGGCTTCTGCGAAGAGAGCTGCCCGGTGGACTCGATCGTCGAGACCCATGTCCACGAGTATCACTTCGAGAAGCGCGGCGAGAACGTGGTGAACAAGCTGCAGCTGCTCGCGATCGGGGACCGGCTCGAGGCCGAAATTGCCGAGCGCAAGGCCCTGGACGCGGCCTACCGCTGATCCCTTCATGCGGCGGTAGGCCAATCGGCCCCGCCACCAACGGATGTAGAGAGCGATGGATTTTTCACTGCTGGCCTTCTACGTGTTCGCCGGAGTCGCCGCCCTAGCAGGCTTGGGCGTAGTCACCGTGCGCAACGCGGTCCATGCCGCCCTGCTGCTGGTGCTGACCTTCTTCTCGGTGGCCTGCATCTGGCTGCTGGCCGAGGCCGAGTTCCTCGCCATCGCCCTGGTTCTGGTCTACGTGGGCGCGGTGATGGTGCTGTTCCTGTTCGTGGTCATGATGCTGGACATCAAGCCGGGCACGGGACGTGAGGGCGTGGCCCGCCATCTGCCGGTCGCCATCGCCATCGCCATCGTGATGGCGCTGGAGATGCTGGCCCTGATCGGCGTCCAGCGGGTCGAGCAGGTGTTCGGCAGCACCGACCCCGCGGCCGCCGCCGGGGGCAACACCAAGTGGCTGGGCATGGCGCTGTTCACCGACTACCTGTACCCGTTCGAGATCGCCGCGGTGATCCTGACCGTGGCCATCATCGCCGCGATCATGCTGACCCTGCGCCGGCGGGCCAACACCAAGCACCAGGACCCGGCACGCCAGGTGATGGTGCGCCGCGAGGACCGCGTGCGCATCGTCAAGATGGATGCCGAGAGCAAGGGGGGCGAGCAATGATCAGCCTGGGTCACTATCTGGCGCTCGGCGCCGTGCTGTTCTGCATCAGCGTGCTCGGCATCGTGATGAACCGGCGCAACGTGATCATTCTGCTGATGGCCATCGAACTGATGCTGCTGTCGGTCAACATCAACTTCATCGGCTTCTCGCGCTACCTCGGTGACGTGGGCGGGCAGGTTTTCGTGTTCTTCATTCTCACCGTCGCGGCGGCCGAGGCGGCCATCGGCCTGGCCATCCTGGTCACGCTGTTCCGCAACCGCGGCACGATCAACGTCGGTGAGCTGGATTCGATGAAGGGTTGACGGCAAGCGCCGTCGAAGCTGCAGGTTTTTCGGGGATTCTCATGGCGATTGAACAATCGACCCTGCTGGTGATCGCGCTGGCGCCGCTGTTTGGCGCCATCGTCGCCGGCCTGTTCGGCAGGCAGGTCGGGCGAACCGGCGCACACACCGTCACCATCCTGGGCGTCGCGGTGTCCTGCGCGCTGTCGATGAAGGTGCTCTACGACCTGGTCTGGGGCGGCGCGCCGATCTTCAACCAGAACGTCTACACCTGGTTCCAGATCGGCGAGTACTCGGCCCACGTCGGCTTCCTGGTCGATCGCCTGACCGCGATGATGATGGTGGTGGTCACCTTCGTGTCCCTGCTGGTGCACGTCTACACCATCGGCTACATGCACGAGGATCCCGGCTACCAGCGCTTCTTCAGCTACATCTCGCTGTTCACCTTCTCGATGTTGATGCTCGTCATGAGCAACAACTTCATGCAGCTGTTCTTCGGTTGGGAGGCGGTGGGGCTCGTGTCCTACCTGCTGATCGGCTTCTGGTACAAGCGCCCCAGCGCGATCTTCGCCAACCTCAAGGCCTTCCTGGTCAACCGGGTCGGCGACTTCGGCTTCCTGCTGGGTATCGCCGGCGTGCTGTACTGGCTTGGCACCCTCGACTACGCCGAGGCCTTTGCCGCCGCGCCGTCGATCGCTGACGCCACCTTCTCGCCCTGGGGCACGGTGATGTGGTCGGTGCCGACCTTCATCTGCATCTGTCTGTTCATCGGCGCCATGGGCAAGTCGGCGCAGGTGCCGTTGCACGTCTGGCTGCCGGACTCGATGGAAGGCCCGACTCCGATTTCGGCGCTGATCCACGCCGCGACCATGGTCACCGCGGGCATCTTCATGGTCGCCCGCATGTCGCCCCTATTCGAGATGAGCGAGACGGCGCTCAGCTTCGTGCTCTTCATCGGCGCGACCACGGCCTTCTTCACCGGCCTGATCGGCATCGTGCAGAACGACATCAAGCGCGTGGTGGCCTACTCGACGCTGTCGCAGCTCGGCTACATGACCGTGGCGCTCGGCGTGTCGGCCTATGCCGGGGCGGTCTACCACCTGATGACCCACGCCTTCTTCAAGGCCCTGTTGTTCCTGGCTGCAGGCAGCGTGATCATCGGCATGCATCACGAGCAGGACATGCGCCGCATGGGCGGCCTGCGCAAGTACATGCCGATCACCTGGATCACCTCGGTGATCGGCACGCTGGCCCTGGTCGGCACGCCGTTCTTCTCCGGCTACTACTCGAAGGACAGCATCATCATCGCCACCGAGGTGGCTGCCGAAACCGGCGGCTGGGTGCAGCAGTATGCGATGTGGGCCGTTCTGCTCGGCGTCTTCGTCACCAGCTTCTACAGCTTCCGCCTGCTCTATCTGACCTTCCACGGCGAGGAGCGCTTCCGCCACGCGCCGGCGCATGGTCACGATGACCACGCCCATGACAACCATGGCCACGGCCATGACGACCACGGCGCGCACGAACCGCACGAGTCGCCCTGGGTGGTGACCCTGCCGCTGGTGCTGCTGGCGATCCCCTCGATCGCGATCGGCTTCTTCACCGTCGGCCCGATGCTGTTCGGTGACTTCTTCAGCGGCGCGATCTTTGTCAACGAGGTCAACAACACGCTGGCCGGCGTCGCCGACAAGGTCTGGCACGACGAGAACGGCTGGATGTCGGCGGCGGTGGGCTTCGGTCTGCACTTCTGGGCCTCGCCCGTGTTCTGGCTGGCCTTCGCAGGCTTTGCCTCGGCCACCTGGATCTACCTGTTCCAGCCGTCGATCGCCGAGCGCAGCCGCAAGGCGCTGGCGCCGATCGTGCGCGTGCTGGAGAACAAGTACGGCTTCGACGACCTGTACCAGGCCCTGTTTGCCGGCGGCAGCCTCAAGCTTGGCCGCGCCTTCTGGCGCGGCGGCGATGCGGCGGTGATCGACGGCGTCATGGTCGATGGCACGGCCTCGCTGGTCGACCGCATCGCCGCGATCGTGCGCCACGTGCAGTCGGGCTATCTCTACCACTACGCGCTGGCGATGATCGTCGGCCTCGTCGCGCTGCTTGGCGTGCTGATTCTCTCGCTGGGCTGACCCGGCACCTGCAGGATAAGGATGTTGTCCATGGCTTCGAGTTGGCCTCTACTCAGTCTGCTGATCTGGGTGCCGGTGCTGGGCGGCGCGGCAACGCTGCTGTTCGGCCCGAACAGGGCGGCGGCCGCCAAGAGCTTTGCGCTGCTGGTCTCGATCCTGGTGTTTCTGCTCAGCCTGCCGCTGTACACGGGTTTTGACGCCAGTTCGGCGGCCATGCAGTTCGTCGAGAACAAGGCATGGATCCCGGCGCTGGATATCTTCTACGCCCTGGGCGTTGACGGCATCTCGGTCGCGCTGATCATGCTGACGACCTTCACCACCGTGCTGGTCGTGGTCCTTGCCTGGGGGTCGGTGACCGACCGGGTTCACCAGTACCTGGCTGCCTTCCTGATCCTGGAGGGCATGATGGTCGGCGTGTTCGCGGCCATGGACGCGATGCTGTTCTACGTGTTCTTCGAGGGCATGCTGATCCCGATGTTCATCATCATCGGCGTCTGGGGCGGCCAGCGGCGCGTCTACGCGGCGATCAAGTTCTTCCTCTACACCTTCCTCGGCTCGGTGTTCATGCTGGTCGGGCTGGTCTACCTGTACCTGAAGGGCGGCAGCTTCCAGCTGGCCGATCTCTACACGCTGAAGCTCGGCGCGACCGAGCAGATGTGGCTGTTCTTCGCCTTCCTGCTGGCCTTTGCGGTCAAGGTGCCGATGTTCCCCGTGCACACCTGGCTTCCCGACGCCCACGTCGAGGCGCCGACCGGTGGCTCGGTGGTGCTGGCGGCGATCATGCTGAAGATCGGCGGTTACGGCTTCATCCGCTTCTCCCTGCCGATCGTCCCGGATGCCGGGCAGGAGTGGGCCTGGCTGGTGATCGCGCTGTCGCTGATCGCCGTGGTCTATGTCGGCCTGGTCGCGCTGGTGCAGGAGGACATGAAGAAGCTGATCGCCTATTCGTCGATCTCGCACATGGGCTTTGTCACCCTGGGCTGCTTCATCGCCTTCGCCCTGATCCGCGAGTCCGGCCGCACCGACGCCGCCGAGCTCGGCCTGCAGGGCGCGATGGTCCAGATGATCTCGCACGGCTTCATCTCCGGCGCGATGTTCTCCTGTGTCGGCGTGATCTATGACCGCATGCACACCCGGCGGATCGCCGACTACGGTGGCGTGGTCAACACCATGCCCTGCTTCGCGGCCTTCTTCGTCCTGTTCGGCATGGCCAACTCCGGTCTTCCCGGCACCTCGGGCTTCGTTGGCGAGTTCATGGTCATCCTGGCGGCCTTCCAGGCCAACCCGTGGCTGGCCGCGCTGGCCGGACTGACCCTGGTGATCGGCGCCGCCTACACGCTGTGGCTGGTCAAGCGGGTCGTTTTCGGTGAGGTGGCCAACCCGAATGTCGCCCAGCTGACCGATCTCAACGCCCGCGAGGCCATCGTGCTGGCAACGTTTGCGGCGGCGGTGCTGGCCTTCGGCATCTACCCGAAGCCGCTGACCGACCTCATGGATGCCTCCGTGGCGCAACTGGCGGCGCAACTCGCCGTGTCCAAGCTGTAAGGGATGACTTCCGCGATGAATGCCGCCGACCTGGCCCCGCTGCTTCCAGAAATCTTCCTGCTCAGCGCGACCTGCGCCCTGCTGCTGATCGACCTGTTCATCAGCGAATCGCGCCGCGGGCTGACCCACTTCCTGTCGCTCGCGGTGCTCGCCTCGACCGCGGCCCTGCTGGTGCGTGCGCCGTCCGAGGTCAGCGTGACCGCCTTCGGCGGCATGTTCATCCGCGACGGCGTGGCCGATGCGCTGAAACTGTTCATCATCGTGGTCAGCGCGGCCTCCATCGTCTACGCCAAGGCCTATCTTCAGGAGCGCAAGCTGTTCCGCGGCGAGTTCCACGTCCTGGTGCTGTTTGCCGTCCTCGGCATGATGGTGCTGGTCTCGGCGGGCAACCTCGTGACCGTCTACCTCGGCCTTGAGCTGCTGGCGCTGTCGTCATACGCCCTGGTTGCCATCGACCGGGACAACAAGCGCGCCTCCGAAGCGGCGATGAAGTACTTCGTCCTCGGTTCGCTGGCCTCGGGCATGCTGCTCTACGGCATGAGCATGATCTACGGCGCCACCGGCAGCCTGGACATTGCCAGCATCCGTTTCGCTTCGCTGGAACTTGATGCCCAGCAGACGCTGTTCCTGCTCGGTGTGGTGTTCGTTCTGGTCGGCATCGCCTTCAAGTTCGGCGCCGCGCCCTTCCACATGTGGCTGCCTGACGTCTACCAGGGCGCGCCGACCGCGATCACGCTGTTCATCGGCTCGGCGCCCAAGCTCGCCGCCTTCGGCATGGCCTACCGCCTGCTCGACGGCGCGGCCGGCGGCATCGAGGCCGATTGGCGCACCCTGATCGCCTGGCTGGCGGTGGCTTCGCTGGCCATCGGCAACGTGATCGCGATCGCCCAGACCAACCTCAAGCGCATGCTGGCCTACTCGACGATCTCGCATGTCGGGTTCCTGTTCCTTGGCCTTGCCAACGGCACCGCGGTCGGATTCTCGGCGGCGATGTTCTACGCCATCTGCTACGCGATCATGGCCGCGGGCGCCTTCGCCGGCATCCTGCTGCTGGCCCGCAAGGGCTTCGAGGCCGAGGAGATCAGCGACTTCGCCGGCCTCGGCAAGCGCCATCCGATGTACGCCGCCTGCGTCATGTTGCTGATGGGGTCGATGGCCGGCCTGCCGCCGCTGCTCGGCTTCTGGGCCAAGCTCGCCGTCATCCGCGCCGCCGTCGACGCCGACATGATCTGGCTTGCCATCACCGCCGTGGTCTTCGCCGTGATCGGTGCCTACTACTACATCCGGGTGATCAAGGTCATGTTCTTCGACCCGCCCGCCGACGGCGTCGAGGCCGAGCCCTCGGCTGACGTCCAGCTGCGTTGGCTGTTCACCATCAACGCCGCGCTGATGCTGGTACTCGGTGTGTTCTCCGGCCCGCTGCTGGCCTGGTGCGAGCGCAGCCTCGGAGTCTGAGAGAAGGCTCGATCCGGGCGCATCCTCAACGTCCGCCCAGGCCCGTCAAGTGGCGGGATTCCTGCAGGAGCGCCCTTCAGCGCCACCGCGGACGGTCGCTCCGGCCGCAGTCCGCGGCAGACCCGCGGCGTTGCGGTCGCGGGCGAGCCCGCTCATACCCGCCGCTTCGTTGGGAGGCTGGCGAAGGCGCACGGTTCGGGCGCAAAGCAGACCTTCCGCAAAACCCGAATGTAGGAGCCAGCTTGCTGGCGATCGTCCCTTCCGGGGCGCCTATCGCCAGCAAGCTGGCTCCTACGTGCGACGGCGTTGCCAGGCCCGGTCTGCGCCGCCAAGTAGGCCTTGCCGCAGTCAAATTGTGGGAGTGTCCAGGGGCGCGACCGCAGCGCTACGGATTCACCACAGACCGCGGCCAGAGCGGATTTCCGCGGTCGCGCCCAAGGGCGCTCCCACAGTCGGGCTCGTTGCGCGTCGGCGAAGCCCCATAGGGTGTGCCTTGGCGCACCGATACGGGCGTTTGGAAGGTATGCCCGGTGCGGCCAGCCGCACCCTATGGATGTCCGCTTCGCGCCCGAAACGGCCTCTCGCCGCGCGCTAATCCAGCGTCTTGCTCTCGGCCACGGCGAGCATCTCGGGGCTTTCCGGCTGGCCGGTGGGACGGTGCAGCAGGGGATGCAGGAAGACGCCGGCGACGACGATGGCGGCGCCGGCGTAGAAGGTCCACTGCACTTCCTGCTGCTCGCCGAAGATCAGGGCGGCGAGGGCGATGGCGTAGATCGGCTCGAGGTTGACCGCCAACTGGGCGGAAAACGCGCTGAGCTGGCGCAGCGCGACCAGGGAAAGGGCGAAGGGCAGCAGGGTGCAGCCGAAGGCGAGCAGGGCGAGCCAGAGCCAGTCCTGCTGCCCGGGCAGGGTCCAGGGCGCCACGCCGGCCTGCTCGGGGAGCAGCAGGGCGAGCAGGGGGGCAAGGAGGGTCAGGGCGGCGGTGCCGGCGCCCAGTTCGATGCTGGTGACCGCCAGCGGATCGGCATGTTCGACCAGCAGCTTGTTGAGGCTGCCGAAGATCGCCACCAGCAGGGCCGAGAGCACACCGATCAATACCCCGTACCACATGGCATCAGGGATGCCGCCAACCACCAGGGCCACGCCCGGCAGCATGGTGACGCCGAGCAGCAGATCGCGCCAGGCGATGCCGCGGCGCTGCATCAGCGGCTCGACCACGGCCAGGAAGACCGGGCCCAGGGCGATGCAGGTGGCGGCCACCGAGGCATTGGCCAGCTTGATCGCGGCATAGAAGGTCACCCAGTGCAGGGCGACCAGTACGCCGATTCCGGCATAGGCCAGCAGCAGGCGTGTCTGCAGGGCGCGGATCGCGCGGACCACCCGCGGCAGCAGCAGCAGGGCCACGCTGACCAGGAGCATCCGCCACCAGACCAGGGGCAGGGCGGCAAGGCTGATCAGCTTGCCGAGGATGGCGGTAAAGCCCCACAGCAGCACGCAGAAGTGGATCTGGAAGAAGGCGCGGCGCCGCGCGGCATCGGCGTGCATGGTTACCAGGGCAGCTCCTCACCCTTGGCATGCCAGAAGCGCCCGCTGCGCGAGGCATCCAGCTCGTCAAGGCGCTGGGCCAGCGACTCGGCCGACTCGGATGCTTCCACATCGCCGCGGCCGCCGGTCATTTCGGTGCGGACGAAGCCCGGGTGCAGCAGGGCGACATGAATGTCTCGCGGGGCGAGGTCGATGGCCAGGCTGCGGCCAGCGGCGTTCAGCGCGGCCTTGGACATGCGGTAGCCGTACTGGCCGCCCGATCCGTTGTCGGCGATCGAGCCCATGCGGCTGGTGATCAGACCGACCCGCGCGCCCTTGGCCAGCTTCGGCAGCAAGGTCACCACGGCCTGCAGCGGCGCCAGCGCATTGCCGGCGAGCTGCTCGGAGACGCCGCCAAAGCCCTCATCCGCCAGCGACTCAAGGCGGTCGCCGCGCAGGATGCCGGCGCACACAACCAGTCGGTCCACCGGCCGGTCCAGCGTGTCGCGCAGGCGGATCAGGTCGTCGGTGTGGCGCAGGTCGATGCCTTCGATGACGGTGGCGCCGGTGGCGTCAAGCGCCTTGCTCGTCTGGCGGCAGGTGGCGGTCACGCTGTGCCCGCGATCGAGGTGCCGGCGGACCAGCTCAAGGCCGATGCCGCGATTGCTGCCGAGGATCAGGGTGTGGGACATGGCGCCTCCCGTGGCGTGTGGGACAGCCCGCGATCATCGCCGATCGTGGGTGAACATCGCCATGACCCCGGGTCTACCAGCGCGCGCGCAGGTCGAGCAGATAGCGGTCGATGCGCTCGTCGCGGCCATCGGCGCGCTCGAAGAAGCCGGACAGCTGCAGGCTCCAGGTTTCGTCGATGCCGTAGGCAATCCAGGGCATCACCCCGCGCGCCGCGCTATGGAACCACCAGTCATCCTCGTTGAAGGCCGCCGGCACGGCGTCGCGGCCGATGCGCTGGAAGGCGCTGGCGATCTCCCACTGGCCGGGGATCAGGGCGCTGCCGTAGACGATCGAGAAGCGCGCGCCGCGGCCGTCCCGATCGGCGCCGAGGTTGTCGACCAGGTCAAGACGCAGTTCCAGCGGCCGCTCGCCAAACATCCGGCGCACGGCGCCCTGCAGGTTGATCAGTTCGAAATCGCTGGCCAGGCGCCCGTCGACCACGCGGTTGCTGCGCATCAGGCCGCTGCGACGGGTCGACTCAAGCCGGTCGTAGTGCCAGTAGCCGGCGTGCAGCTCGCCTGAGAACACGCCGCCTTCGTTGAGGAACCAGGAGAACTGCGCGGCGGCGAGTCGCGAGTCGTCCTCGCCCAGATGGTCAGGGGCGAAGTAGCCGGCCTGGGCGACGAAGCGGTGGAAGTCGCCGATCGGGCGTTCGTGCTGCAGGCTGGCGCCAATCGGGCGCAGGTCGCGATCCCAGGTCAGCGGGGTGAAGGCCAGGGGCAGGACACTCTTGCCCAGCTGCCACTGCAGCGTATCGCCGCGCCAGCCGACGGCGAACTCGTCGATGCCCACGCCGTCGGACTTCTCGTTGTCGAGGTTGCGCAGGTTGTCGGCGTTGTCATCGCTGCCGAGTCCGAACTTGGCTACCGCGCGCAGCGTCCACGTCCCATCGTCGCGGACGAGGCCGGCGCGCAGTCGCGAGCGCAGGCGTTCGATGTCCTCACGGTTGCTGAAACCGTGGGTGGATTCCGCGCGCAGGGCGAGATCGCCGGTGGCCCGCCAGGCGCTCCGGACCGGCTGGTCCTCGAACTCGGCCGACTGCAGCAAGGGGTCGATCTCCTGTGCGCCAGCGGCCGCGGTCACGAGCGCCAGCAGAAGCCCGCACAGCGAGCGGCTGGGGAGTCGGGCGGGACGGGGGCTCGGGCGCGGCATCGGCTTTCCTCGCGGCTCAGGCACGCAGCGCGGAAAGCGCGCGCCCCAGCTCGGTGGCGGACTGGTAGCGGTCCTCGCGGCGGCGCTGCAGGCAGCGCAGGATGATCGCGTCGAGGGCCTCGGGCAGGTCCGGCTTCAGCTCGCGCGGCGAGGGCGTCTCGCCCTGCATCTGCGCCATGTAGATTTCCACCGTGGTGCTGCCGGGGAAGGGCAGGCGGCCGCAGAACATTTCGCAGAGCAGCACGCCGCTGGCGAAAATGTCGGCGCGGTGGTCGACGTCCTCGCCGGCCAGCTGCTCGGGCGCCGAATAGGCTGGGGTGCCGACGTACATCCCGGGCTCGGTCTGTCCAGGCGCGATGCGGCGGATCGGGCGGGCGATGCCGAAGTCCATCAGCTTGGCGTTGCCGCTGGCCTCGAGGATCAGGTTTTCCGGCTTGATGTCGCGGTGCAGGACGCCGACGTCGTGGGCGGCCTCAAGGCCCGCGCAGAGCTGGCGGGCGATGCGCAGCGCGGCGGTATAAGGCACCGAGCCGCTCTGCTGCAGCAGGTAGCGCAGGGTCATGCCGCGTACGTATTCCATGCTGATGAAAGGCATGCCTTCGATCTCACCGAAGTCGAAGGTGCGCAGCACGTTTGGATGGGTGATCCGGCGGGCCAGCTTGATCTCGCTCTTCAGGCGCTCGAGCTGGTCGCGGTCGCGCAGGGCGTCGGGCTTGAGCATCTTCAGCGCGACAACGTCGTCAAGCTCCAGGTCGCGGGCCTTGTAGACCACGCCCATGCCGCCGCTGCCGAGCACGGAGAGCACCCGGAAGCGTCCGCTCAGCCGCTGCCCGGGCACGAGGGCCTGGGCGTCGCCCCCGCGCGCGGCCGGTCGCTCAACGGTGGCCGCGCTGGCCGTCGCCCGGGGCGCGCGCGGCTGGGGCGGGCTGGCCGGCAGGCCGGACAGGGCAGAGCGGGCCACGGCATAGTAGGGTTTGCCGCTGAGTGCGCCCTTCACCACCTTGCGTTCCACTTCGGGAAGCTCGCTGCGGAGTCGTTCGCCGAGGGGGCGGGAGAGCAGCAACCAGCCTGCGCCGCTTTCGGCCAGCAGCCGCTCGACGCCGTGCAGGGCCGCGCCCCAGGCGATATCCGGCCGGCCGGCCGCGCCGACCTCGACCAGCAGCTCGCCCTCGCCGATCGCGGCGCGCAGGCCCGGGTGGTCTGCCAGCGCACCGCGCAGCACGTGCAAGGCGGAGACCAGGGCCTGATCGCCTTCGAAAACCAGCAGGGCGTCGGTGCCGAAGGCGGCCGGCAGCTGCCCGCCATGGTCCTCGGCAAGGCCTGCCAGCGCGTCGAGCAACTCGCGCACCGCGCCCTGTCGCGCCGCGCGCTCGCCTTCGGTGGGCAGGGCAGAGCGCAGGTCGACCAGCAGCAACAGGCCGCCCAGCCAGCGTGAGGCAGGCAGGTCTCCGGCCGCGCCCGCGGTTTCCGGTTCGTCTCCCGGTTCGGGGAGCAGCCGTGAGAGGTGGGTGACGTAGGACTCGATGTCGCGCTCTCCGCGAAGATCCGAGAGCAGGCTGTCGAAGGCGCGCGAGAGTTCGGCCAGTTCATCGCGACCTTCCAGATGGAAGCGCGTCTGGTAGTTGCCGGACACCGCGTCCTTGGCCGCGCGAGCCATGTCGCGCAGCGGGCGCAGGGTGGTCCGGGCGAGCAGCAGGCTCAGCGGCAGGGCGACGAGCAGGGCGGCGAGGCCCGCGACAGCCACCGTATTGAGGATCGCGCGGTAGCCTGCTTCGGCGCGATCGAGCGAGGTCAGCTGCAGGGCCGAGCCGACTTCGGCGCCGCCTTCCAGCGACAGCGGCCGCAGGCGCGCCACCCAGCGCGAGCCGGCCAGCTGCAGTTCGCTGCGCTCGAGCGCGCCGGTTCGGCGGACCGCCTCGCCGAGCTCCGACCCTTCGCGGCGAAGCGCCGCATCGAGGTCGGCCAGCTCGTTGGCCGCGAGCGAGGAGGCACCGATCACGATGCCATCGTCGCGCGGCAGCAGGAAGGCGATGTCGGCATCGCTGATTGCCCGGATGCGTTCGGCCATGGCCAGGTCGATGGCCCGGGCGACGATCAGGAAACCGACCAGGTCGCCGCCCTGGTCCAGCGGCCAGACCGCCGCCTGGTAGAGCGCGCTGCCCATCCGCCAGTAGCCGCTGATCGGCGTGATCGGCTCCACCGCTGAGGCGATGAAGGGATCAGCCGCCAGAGACTCCTCGATCGGCTCGGGCTGGTCGCTGCGGGCAAGCACCTGGCCGAGGGGGTCCAGCACCATGCCGAGGTCGAAGCCGAAGGCCTCCTGGCGCTCGACCAGCAGGTCGTAGATCGAGGCGGTTTCGGCAAGGCCCGCCGGGGCGGCGCCGGGCACGCCGCCCTGCGACTCGCTGATGTAGTTGACGAAGGGCGCGTCGGCGGCGATCAGCTGAACCTTGAGTTCCACCTCGGCGAGGCGCTGGCTGGCAAACTCCTGCTGAACCGTGGCGCTGGACTCCAGCGCATGACGCACCGCCCGTTCGGCCACCGCCGCGCCCTGGCGGAAGCTGACCCAGACCGCGGCACCAATGGCCAGCAACAGCAGGCCGGCCACCAGCAGGAACATGCGCGTGGCGAGCGGCAGGCGGCGGGTGGAGGCGGGATCGCTCAACGGTCCTGGGTGGTCAATGGAAGCCTGCGGTTGGGGCGGCCGGCGCGCAGCGCGATCAGTAGCGGTTGACGCCGCGGCCGTAGGGTTTTCCGAACTTGTTCATGTGTGGCGGCACCTTGCGTCGGGTCAGTGACAGCTGGACCTCGACCTCGGTCGGGGCCCCGCCGATCTCCACTCGCTTCTGCCAGATGCTGGCGCGGTCGTGGAACACCACCAGCGTGCCGGGGCCCTCGGGCAGGGAGTCGAGACGGAAGCGGCCCTCGGCATCGGGGCGGGTGAACCAGGGCACATCGAGCACCAGGATGTGCGCCGACATCGCGTGGTGAACGTTGCAGTAGACCTTGACCAGCCCCGGCGTGTCGAAGCGGTGCCGGCTGCCTTCACCGGCGCCGTAGACCCCGGTATCGAACTGGTTGCCGGCGGAGCTGGAGAAGGCGTTGTGCAGGATCGGATCCTGGTTGGGGAAGGCCACCTCGGTGCCCGGGGTGATCGCCATTACTCTTGGCAGGAACTGCTTGCGGCGGGTGCTCATGCTCTGCGGCGGCATCGGCGCCGGAGGCTCGAATGCGGCGTCGGGGCGGAAGTAGACCACCGCATCGGCGGCCTCACTGGCGCGCAGGGCCTGTCCGCTGCTGTCGAGCCGGACCTGGCCGGAGAGCGACGCCGCTGCGACGGGCAGCGGCAGCGCCGCCAGCACGGCAAGGACCAGTCCGGACAGCCGGCGCACGGATCCCACGCTCAGTTGCCCTCGCTGTTGTCGACCACGCTCGGTCCCGGATCGCCGTCGTCCAGCGCGGTAGGCAGGCGCGACGCATCGAGCAGGCGCTCGAGATGGGAGAACAGTTCCGCGCGGGGGAAGGGCTTCTTCAGGAAGCTGTCGGCGCCGATCCGCTGGGCGTAGAACTGCTCGGTGGCCTGCATGTTGCCGCTCATCATGATCACCGGAATGTCGCGGGTCTCGGGGTCGCGCTTGAGCGCGCGCAGGGCGGCGAATCCGTTCATGCCGGGCAGGACGATATCCAGGAACACGACGTCGGGACGTTCACTGCGGGCCAGCTGGATGCCGGATTCGGCGTCCTGTGCGGTGCTCGTGAGATAGCCGTTCTGCCTCAGCATCTTGCCGAGGACCGCCAGTACGGTGTTGGAGTCGTCGATGATCAGGGCTCGGGTGCCATCCGGCGGCGGGCTGCGCGGTCGGCGGCGACGTTCCACGAAACTCTCGGTTCCACCGAAGAGGCGTCTGAACAGGCCGGGTTTTGCGGTGCTGGACATGGCGCTTCCCCCTCTGACCGCGCCAGTGTGGCGCGAGATGCAGGGCTTGGCAAAGGTGGCCGGCGTCACGCGGTCCGGGCGGTCGAGGTCCGCCCGCCGTGGCCCGCGCGGCCCCCGCGTCAAGACAGCGGATGCCAGCGCCCCCGCCGACCTCTAGACTGTGGGCCTTCCTTTCAAGGCCGCAAGCGATGACTTCCCACGAATCTTCCGACGGCGTGCCGGCGTTCTCCGAGCTGGGCCTGACCCCGCAACTGGTCACTGCGCTGGCCGCGGTGGGCTATGAAACGCCCTCGCCGATCCAGGCCGCCACCATCCCGCCGCTGCTCGAGGGGCGCGACGTGCTCGGCCAAGCGCAGACCGGCACCGGCAAGACCGCAGCCTTCGCCCTGCCGGTGCTCAGCCGTCTCGACCCCGGCGCCCGACTGCCGCAGTGCCTGGTGCTGGCGCCGACCCGCGAGCTGGCCATCCAGGTGGCCGAGGCCTTCCAGCGCTACGCCACCGGCATGGACGGCTTCCATGTCCTGCCGATCTACGGCGGGCAGAGCTACGGGCCGCAGCTGGGCGCGCTGCGCCGCGGTGTGCAGGTGGTGGTCGGCACGCCCGGTCGGGTGATCGACCACCTCGAGCGCGGCTCGCTGGACCTGTCCGCCCTGCGCACCCTGGTCCTCGACGAGGCCGACGAGATGCTGCGCATGGGCTTCATCGACGACGTCGAGGCAGTGCTGAAGAAGCTGCCCGAGTCGCGCCAGGTGGCGCTGTTCTCGGCGACCATGCCGCCGCCGATCCGGCGCATCGCGCAGACCTACCTGCGCGACCCGGTCGAGATCAGCATCAAGGCCAAGACCACCACGGCGGCGAACATCCGCCAGCGCTACTGGTGGGTCAGCGGACTGCACAAGCTTGATGCGCTGACCCGCATCCTCGAGGCCGAGCCGTTCGAGGCGATGATCATCTTCGCCCGCACCAAACAGGCCACCGAGGAGCTGGCCGAGAAGCTCGCCGCGCGCGGCTTCTCCGCGGCGGCCATCAATGGCGACATCGCGCAGCCGCAGCGTGAGCGCACCATCCAGCGGCTGAAGGAGGGCCAGCTGGACATCCTGGTCGCCACCGACGTCGCCGCCCGCGGTCTCGACGTCGAGCGGATCAGCCACGTGCTGAACTACGACATTCCCTACGACACCGAGAGCTACGTCCACCGCATCGGCCGCACCGGCCGCGCCGGACGCAGCGGCGAGGCGATCCTGTTCGTCACCCCGCGCGAGAAGGGCATGCTCCGCGCCATCGAGCGCGCCACCCGGCAGCCGATCGCCGAGATGGTCCTGCCCAGCGTCGAGGCGGTGAACGACCAGCGCGTGGCCAAGTTCCTCAGTCGCATCACCGACACCCTGGAGCGTGGAGGGCTGGAGCTCTACCGTTCCCTGGTGGAGCGCTACGAGACCGAGCACAACGTCCCGGCCGTCGAGGTGGCCGCGGCGCTGGCCCGGCTGCTGCAGGGCGACAGCCCGCTGCTGCTGGAGCCGCCGGCCCGGCGCGAGCGCGAGGCCGGCCCGCCGCGTGCGGAGCGTCCCGACCGCCCGGAGCGCGGCCGCGAAGAGCGGTCGCCTGGCTCGCCGAAGCTGATCCGCGAACGCCACCACTTCGACGACGCCGACGGCATGCCGCATCGGCCGCAGCGCGCGCCCGAGGCCGGCATGCGCAGCTATCGGGTCGAGGTGGGCCACCGCCACGGGGTGAAACCGGGCAATCTGGTCGGCGCCATCGCCAACGAGGCCGGCATCGAGAGCCGCTACATCGGGCGGATCGACATCCGCGAGGGATTCAGCCTCGTCGATCTGCCGGATCAGGTGCCCGACGACCTGATCGAACACCTCAAGTCGGTCTGGGTGGCCGGGCAGCGCCTGAAGATCCGCCCCGCGGGAGAGAACGAGCAGGAGCCCGAAGGCCTAGGGCCGCGTGGCGGAGCACGGCGCCCGGGGCGGCCGCCCGGCAAGCCTGGCGGCTTCAAGCGCAAGCCGCCGCCGCGGCGTTGACCGCCCGCGCGGCCGCTGGCGCCGACCGGCGGCGCCCGGCCGCAGGCCAGGCCGGTGCACACTGGTCGCGGCCCAAGCCAAGGCACGCCATGCGCGCGATCATCCTGCTGCTCTGGGCGCTGGCTTTTCCGGCTCTGGCGCAGACGACCCTGCACGTCGCCACCGACGGCCTAGACGCCGAAGGCCGGGGCAGCCAGGCCCAGCCCTTCGCCACGATCACCTTCGCCCTCGACCGGGCCGCCTCGGGTGACCTGATCCTGGTGGCGCCTGGCCGCTACGACGGCCGCATCCGCATCCGCGGTCGCTTCGATCCGGCGGTCACCATCCGCTCGTCCGAGCCCTACCGTGCCCAGCTCCGCCACACCGCCACCGTGCTGACCGTGTTCAGCGATACCGTCGGCGTCGAAGGCATCCGCATCGAGGGCTTCGACATCGCCCATGCCGGCCCGGGAGCCGGCGGGCTGGTGGTCCAGCTGCAGGCGATCGGCGGACAGCCGACCCGCAATATCACGCTGGCCGACAACGTCATCCACGACAGCTTCAACAACGACCTGCTGAAGATCAACAACGGCGCGGAGCAGGTCCGCGTGCTCGGCAACCTGTTCTACAACCAGCAGGGCAGCGACGAGCACATCGACATCAACAGCGTCACCGACGTGCTGGTCGAGGGCAACGTGTTCTTCAACGACTTCGCCGCCTCCGGCCGGGTCAATGGCAACGACACCTCGAGCTTCGTCGTGGTGAAGGACTCCAACGGAAGCAGCGACGGCGTGACCGGCGCCTCCAACGTGCGCATCCGGCGCAATCTGTTCTTCAACTGGCAAGGCAACACCGGGACCAACTTCGTCCTCTGCGGCGAGGACGGCACGGCCAGCTTCGAGGCCTTCGACCTCGTGGTCGAGAACAACCTGATGCTCGGCAACAGCGCTGCCACCATGCGTTCGGCCTTCGGCGTCAAGGGCTGTCGCGACGTGGTGTTCCGGGCCAACACCATCGCCGGCAACCTGCCGGCACTGGAATACGCCTTCCGCTTCAACCGCGAGGGCGCCAATCCGGTGATGCAGAACCTGCTTCTGTACAACAACATCTGGTCCGACCCGACCGGAACCATGGGCAAGTTCTCGACCACCCCTCCGGCGGATACCGCAAGCTTCATCTTCCGGCGCAATCTGGTGTTCAACGGCGGCTCGACCCTGCCCAGCAGCGGTGCCGAGCTGATCAACCCCGAAGATGATCCGGAGCCGGTGCGCGGCGACCCGGGCCTGCCCGGCCAGACCGGTCTGGTGACCCCGGTATGGCAGCCGGGCAGCGGGCGCTTCGCCGGCGGCCAGGCGCGTATTGCCGATGTATTCCGTGATCTGGCCGAGCGCTACGGCCGTCCGCAGCCGACCGGCGCCGGCATCGGCCAGGCGCTGGCAGCGCAGATGCCCCCCGACGACCTGCTCGGGGACCCGCGCCCGGCCAGCCCCAGCCTCGGCGCGCTCGAGCCGCTCGACGCCAACCGGATCTTCCGCGACGGATTCGAATAGTGGCTCGCCGCTCAAGCGGATGCTCAGTCAGGGCGCGAAGAAGGCATTCTTAGGGTGCGGCTGACCGCACCGGGCGTAGCGTCCGAACGCCCTTACCAGTGCGCCCAAGGCGCACCCTATGGGGCTTCGCTGACGCCCAACGAAGCCCGACTGTGGGAGCGCCCTTGGGCGCGACCGCGGAGATCCGCTCCGACCTCGGTTTGTGGTGAATCCGATGGGGCGCGGTCGCGCCCAAGGGCACTCCCACAATTTGACTGCGGCAAGGTCTACCTTTCGGCGCAAACCGGACCCGGAAATCCCGTTGCACGTAGGAGCCAGCTTGCTGGCGATCGTCGCGACCGGGGCGCCTATCGCCAGCAAGCTGGCTCCTTGTACATTAGGGTTCTGCGGAAGGTCTGCCTCGCACCCAAAGCTCGGCTTCGTCCCGTCAACCCCGCCCTGGCGGCGGGGCCTGGACGGTGCCGCAGGCCCTGCAGGTCCGCGCCTCGATCGAGGCGTAGTAGCGCTGGAAGACCGGCGGGAAGTCCTTCTCGATGTCGGTCAGCGGGAAGTACTCCTCGTACAGCTTGGTGTTGCAGCGCTCGCAGAACCACATCAGACCGTCCTGCTCGTGGGGCAGGCGGCGGCGCTCGATGACCAGGCCGATGGAGTCAGCCATGCGCTGCGGCGAATGCGGCACGCGGGGCGGCAGGTAGAACAGCTGGCCGGCGCGGATCGGGATGTCGCGTGCGGTGCCGTCCTCCTGCACGCGCAGGACCATCTCGCCCTCGAGCTGGTAGAAGAACTCGGGGCCTTCGTCGTAGTGGTAGTCGCTGCGCGAGTTGGGCCCGCCGACGATCATCACGATGAAGTCGCCGTCGACGATGCATTTGTTTCCCACCGGCGGCTTGAGCAGGTGGCGGTGCTCGTCGATCCAGGCCTGGAGGTTGATAGGGGGGCTGAGCATGGTCGGACTCCTTGGCGACCGCTGTGCTCCGGATCGCCGGCAAGCTGGCTCTTACAGTCAGGTCGCTCGTGTAGGAGCCAGCTTGCTGGCGATCAGGGCGTCGACGGCCCG
Organism: Pseudomarimonas salicorniae; assembly: GCF_023156535.1. Classification (GTDB taxonomy): domain Bacteria; phylum Pseudomonadota; class Gammaproteobacteria; order Xanthomonadales; family Xanthomonadaceae; genus Pseudomarimonas; species Pseudomarimonas salicorniae. The sequence goes on from NZ_JALNMH010000011.1 coordinate 104,508, forward strand.
ATTATCCCTCGCTCACCCGGGCCAGGCACTTCAGCTCGATGGCGATTGGCGTCGGCAGGCGCTCGATGCCCAGCGTGGTGCGGCAGGGGGCGTTGGCCGGGTCCGGAAAGTATTCCGCCCAGACGGCATTGTAGGCGTCGAAGTCGTGGGCCATGTCGGTGAGGTAGACGGTGACGTCAACGAGGTCGGCGAGGCCCGCGCCGCTGGCCTCCAGCACGGCACGCACATTGGCGATCACCGCATGGGTCTGCAGGGCGATGTCGTGGCGCACGAGCCGACCTTCGGCGTCGTGTTGGTTGCCCGGGATGCTGTTGTCGGCCGGGTTGCGTGGGCCGATTCCGGAGAGGAACAGCAGCTCGCCGACCCGGCGCGCGTGTGGGTAGCTGCCCACCGGGCGCGGCGCGGCCTGTGCGGAGATCCCGTCGCTCATGGCGCGGTCTTGCCCGCGCGGACGCTGGAGACGGCTTCGGCATACGCCTTGTCGACCGCCTCCGGCGCATTGACGCCGAAGCCGAGCTCGCGGATGCGCCCGTCGAGCAGTCCATAGATCCAGCCGTGCACCGTGATCGACTGGCCTCGCGCCCAGGCATCCTGGATCACGGTGGTCTGGCAGACGTTGACCACCTGCTCGATGACGTTGAGCTCGCAGAGCTTGGCGTGGCGCAGCGACTCGAGCTCGCAGGCGCCGAGGATCTCCTGGTGCTGGTGGGCGACGTCGCCGACGTGCCGCAGCCAGTTGTCGGCCAGCCCGACGCGCGTGCCGGCCAAGGCCGCGTGCACGCCTCCGCAACCGTAGTGGCCACAGACGATGACGTGCTTGACCTTGAGGATGTCGACGGCGAACTGCATGACCGACAGGCAGTTGAGGTCGCCATGGGAGACCACATTGGCGATGTTGCGATGGACGAACACCTCGCCCGGCGCCAGGTCGCAGACCTGATTGGCGGGCACCCGGGAGTCGGAGCATCCGATCCAGAGGAAGCGGGGCGCTTGCTGGGCGGAGAGTCGCTTGAAGAACTGCGGGTCCTCGGCAAGCATCCGCGCGGACCATTCCTTGTTCTTCTTGAGGACGTTCTGCGGAGGGCTCATAGGGTCAGGCACACGTTCCTGGGTTCGGTGAAGAAGCGTAGCGATTCGACGCCGCCCTCGCGACCGATTCCGGAGTCGCCCATGCCGCCGAAGGGTGTGCGCAGGTCACGGGCCATCCAGCCGTTGACCCAGACGATGCCGGCGCGCAGCCGGGCCGCCATGTCGTGGGCGGTGCCAAGGTCCCGGGTGAAGACGCTGGCCGAGAGCCCGTAGGCGGTGCCGTTGGCAAGTCGCAGCGCGTCCTCGGCGTCCTCGAACGGCTGCAGCACGATCACCGGGCCGAAAATCTCCTGCTGGTGCAGCGGACTGTCTTCGGGCAGCGCCTCGATCAGGGTCGGGGCCTGGAACCAGCCGTTGCGGCAGCGGCCCTCGGGGCGCACCGCCTGGCCGCCACAGAGGATCCGCGCGCCGGCCTGCCGTGCGCTGTCCAGCGCGGCCTGCACCTTGTCGAACTGGGCCCGGGAGGCCAGCGGCCCCATCCTCGTTGCAGGCTGCTGCGGGTCGCCGACCGTCCAGTTCCGGGCCTCTTCGACCAGGGCCTCGCGCAGGCCCTCGTAGGCCGAGCGCTGGACCAGCAGGCGCGAGCCACACAGGCAGATCTGTCCGCTGTTCTGCCAGCCGGCGCGCAGCAGGGTCGCGGCCAGCCCCTCCGGCCTTGCATCGGCAAAGACGATGCAGGCGTTCTTGCCGCCCAGTTCCAGCGAGGCCTTCTTCAGCTGTTCGCCGCAGGTGCGGCCGATCTCTCGGCCAACCCGGGTGCTGCCGGTGAAGCTCACCGCGCGCACGCCGGGATGGGCGACCAGTGCGCGTCCGGCCTCGTCGCCCTGTCCGTGGACGAGGTTGAGCACCCCAGGTGGAAGACCGGTCTCGCTGGCCAGCTCGACCAGCCGGGTAGCGCTCAGCGGCGTGATCTCGCTCGGCTTGGCGACCACGGCATTGCCACAGGCCAGGGCCGGCGCGATCTTCCAGCTGAACAGGTACAGCGGCAGGTTCCAGGGCGAAATGCAGGCCACCACGCCGAGCGGCTGTCGAAGCGTGTAGTTCAGGCCGACCTCGCCGTGGTGCGACTCCGAGGCCCACTGGGTGATGGCGGCGGCGAAGAAGCGCAGGTTGGCCAGCGCGCGGGGAAACTCGATGTCGCGGATCAGGGCGATCGGCTTGCCGGTGTCGAGTGCCTCAAGCGCGATGAAGGCCTCGGCCTCGGCGTCCATCGCGTCGGCAAGGCGGGTCAACCAGGCGGCGCGTGCGGAGTGCGGCAGCGCGGCCCAGGCCGGCTGGGCCGCCCGGGCTGCGGTCACCGCCTGCTCGACATCGTCGGCGCCGCTGCGCGCCACCCGGGCGATCGTTTCGCCGGTGGCCGGGTCGAACACATCCAGAAAGCGGCCGTCCCGCGCGGACTGGGCGACGCCGCCAATCTGGTTCAGGACTTCGCGCATGGCTGCCGCGCTCAGATCGACTGCATGCGCCCGCCGTCGACGGCGAGGCTGATGCCGTTGATGTAGGCGGCCGCCGGTGAGGCGAGGAAGGCGACCGCTGCGGCGACCTCGGCCGCTTCGGCCATGCGGCCGGCCGGGACGTGGGCCAGCATGTCGGCCTCGACCTGTCCGGCCTCGCGGCCTTCCTTCTCTGCCCGGGCGCCGATGATCTCGTCGATGCGCCGGGTGCGGGTGTACCCGGGCAGCACGTTGTTGACGGTGATGCCCTCCGCTGCCAGCTCCCGCGACAGGGTCTTGGCCCAGCCGGCCACCGCTGCGCGCAGGGTGTTGGACACGCCGAGCCCCGGAATCGGCTCATAGACCGAGGTCGAGACGATATTGACGATGCGACCGAAGCCGCGACGGCGCATACCCGGGACCAAGGCCTGGATCAGCCGGTGCGCGGCCATCAGGTGCGGGGCGAAGGCCTTCTCGAAAGCCTCCAGCGGCGCCTCAAGCAGCCGGCCGCCGGGCGGACCGCCGCTGTTGTTGACCAGGATGTCGACGTCGCCGGCGGACAGCGGCCCGGCGATCAGCGCGGCCAGGGCCGGGCCATCGCCAAGGTCCAGGGCGTGCGCGGCGTGGACCTGGCCGCGCGGCGCAGGCAGGGCGGCGAGCGCCTGCTCCAGGCCCTCGGTGTGCCGGGCCAGCAGGGTGACGCGGGCACCGAGCAGGGCGAGTTCGCGGGCGCTGGCACCGCCGATGCCGGCCGAGCCGCCGCAGACCAGGGCATGGCGTCCTGCAAGGTCAAGGTCCATGTGTTGTGCTCCCTTCGCCCGATCGAAGGGAACGCTATCACGCCCGGGCGGGTCGGCGGGCCAGCCGCTCGCGCATCAGCGCCGCGACCTCGGCCGACTCGCCGCCGAGGCGTTCCAGCGCCGCCGCCGCACCCACCACATTGGCCTCGGGGTGGTTCTGGTTGAGCTTGAACTTCAGCTGCAGGCGCTCGACTTCGAGTCGGAAGCCGATGATGCCGCGCAGGTCGGAGAGCGTGTCCGGCGCCGAACCTGGAAAGCGCCAGTCGCTGCCCACTGCCTCCTCGTACTTCGCCGACAGTTCCGCCACCAGGGTCTGAAGCGCTTCGGTCTCCTCGAACGGAGCGAGGGGGCCGGACAGGTGGGCCACGGCGTAGTTCCAGGTCGGCACCTGGGCGCGGGGGTCGGTGTACCAGGTTGGCGAGACATAGGCATGCGGGCCGTGGACGATGGCCAGCGCCGGGCCGCGGTGGCCGGCCTGCGGATTGGGCCGGGCCCAGTGACCCTCGAGCAGCAGGCGTTCGCCTTCCCAGCGGTGCAGCACCGGCAGGTGGCTGGCGAAGGGCAATCCCTCGGCATCCACGGTCACCAGGGTGACGAAGGCGTCGCGGGCGAGCAGGGCATCCAGCTCGGCGGGGTCGGTCTCGGCGAATCGGCGTGGCAGGTACATCAGCGCTCCATGGATCCGGGGCCGGCGACGGGCCGGGCCGGGTGTTCGGTTTCGCCGCGATGGGCCGCAAGGCGCGGCGCGACCATTGGAATGGTCAGCATGGTGCTGGCCACGGCCATCAGCAGCAGGGCGGTGAACAGGTCCGGGCTGATCACCTGTTTGTCCAGCAGTACGTTGGCGAAGATGATCATGATCAGTGCCTTGGTCTGCAGAAGCCAGCCAATCAGTGCGGCTTCGCCCCGCCGCCAGCCAAGCAGCCGTCCGGCGAGGTGCACGCCGGCGAGCTTGCCGCCCACCGAGGCGAGCAGCAGGAGGGCCGCGGCCATCAGTACCGCGGCGCCGCCCATGCTCCAGTGGGTGCGCAGCCCGGTGGACAGGAAGAACACCGGCATCAGCGCCAGCAGTACGTGGTGCCGAAACAGATCCATGCGCGCCTGGTCGAACCAGCGTGAGTCCATCACCGCACCGGCGAGGAAGGCGCCCACCATGAAGTGCAGGCCGCACCAGTCGGCCGCGAGCGAAACCGCCGCCAGCCAGATCATCGAGACGAACCAGCGGTCGCGCTCCTCGATCCGTCGCATCAGCGCGTGCAGCATCCAGGCCGCCAGCGAGAAGCCGACCAGGAACACCGCCTGGCGCCCGATCCTCTGCCAGTCGAGCAGGACCAGGGCGAGCACCGCCCAGACCGCGATGTCGTCGAGGCTGGCATAGCGCAGCACGCGCTGGCCCAGGGGCTGGCGCAGGAGCCCGAGCTTTTCCAGGAACAGGATCAGGATCGGCAGCGCGGTCACGGCGCAGGCCATGCCGACGCCGCTGACGAACTGCCACGGGCTGGCCGCGGGTCCGATCCAGCCGCCGCCCCAGGCCAGCAGCGCCAAGGCGGCGATGGCCCCGGCGAGCAGGGGCATGCCGAGCGCCAGGGAGGCGGTGACCGCGGTGTCGCGCCGCTGCGACCAGGCCTCGTGCAGGTCGAGCTCGATCCCGGCGACCCAGACGAACAGCATCACCGCCCACCAGGCAATGCCGTTGAGGGCGCTGATGACCGCGGGCGAGAAGACCGTGGCGTGCAGCTCCGGCAGGGCGGCACCGAGGATGCCCGGACCGAGCAGGATGCCGCAGACGATCTGGACCACGACCAGCGGGGCGTAGTAGTCGGTGCGGCCCAGCCGCCAGACCAGATAGGGCAGGCCGAAGACGGCCAGCATGGCTATCAGATACAGCTCGGTCGTGGTCAGCAAGGGGCGATCCGGACAGAGGGCGGGCACCCGGCCCGGGAAGCGAAGTCTTGCCCTTCCGGCGCCGCGCCGCCAGAGGGGTGATGCGAGGCGCGGGCGAACTAGCGGCGGGGTGGGATGGCGACTTCCAGTTCGGCCGCCGGCACGCTGCGCACGACCCGAAAGCCGATGTCGTCGTAACCGCGTGAGGCGTCGAGGGCGTCGTCGCCGCGGCCGGCGCGGCGGTCGACGACATCGCGCCAGCTCTCGCCGCGCTGGGCGGCACCGGGCTCGGCCACCCACTCGCGGACATTGCCGCGGCTGGCGTGGATGCCCAGCGCCGAGGCCGCGGACTGGGCGCCGCCGCGGGTGCCCTCGCGGCTGCATGAAGCGCCCGGCGCGCAGGCCACGCCGTGACCGGCGAGGCGATTCCACTCGGCGCCGGCGGGCAGGCGGACCGTGGCGCCCTCGCGGGCGCCCAGCCAGCTGGCATAGGCGCGGGCGTCGGCCGGGCTGACGCAGACCACGGGATGATCGCCCTGCTGGGCAAAGCCCGGATCCTGCCAGCTGCGTTTCTTCAGGGTCAGCATTGCCGTGCGCACCCGGCAGTTTGCCGGGCCGCGCCCGCTGTCGCGGGCGAACGCGGCGTACTCGGACACGCTGACCGGGGTGCTCAGCATGGCCAGGCCGGCCTGCCGGCCCTCGGGCAGACTGACCAGGCGCCACTGCGGGGCGCCCGGCAGCGGCTCGCCGGGGCGCGCGAGGATCAGCTTGCGCGACCAGTGCGGCTCGAACCATTCGGACGGCAGACCGAGGGTCAGGATCCGTGCCTTCAGGGTCGCCAGTGCGTCGACATCGCGGGCCCGGGTGAGGGCCTCGAAGCGGGCGATCAGCGGGGTCGACAGGGCTTCGCGCAGCGCACCGAGCGCCGGCGCGTCCTGCAGGCGCAGGCGCCTGGCCAGCTCGCGGCCGCGCTCCAGCAGGGCCAGGGCGGAGTCGTCGCGGCCCTCGGCCAGCGCGCCGGCGATATACGGCGTGGCCGCCTGCAGCCAGGCATCACCCAGTTCGGCAAGGCGGGCCGGATCGGCGGAGAGCGATTCGGCAGCCAGCAGCGACTCGTAGGCATTGTTGCCCGGGGGCTGGCTGAGACTGCGGCGGGCGATCTGCTCCTCGGCGAAGGCCAGCAGGCGCTCATCGGCGGGCAGTTCGGCCAGCGGATCCGGGGCGTCCGGCTCACCGGAAGCGCTTTCCTGCTCGAGCTGGATCGGCTCGAACCGGTCTGCTCCGGTGCCGGCGGCCTCAGGGCCGGGCGGTGCGGCGTCGGCGGCGCGGTCCGGAAGCTCCTGGGTCACCACGCCGTTTGCCGGCGTCTCGAAGGCCGTCGGCGCAGGGGCCTGTGCTTCGGGCCAGAGTCTCCAGATCAGCAGGCCGGCTGCGAGCAGCGCGATCACCGCCGTGGCCTGTCCGATGCGGTTGCGGTCGATGCCGCGCAGCGAGGCGCGGGCACGCGCGCCCACGAGTCGCGACTGCTCGCGCAGGTGTGCCGTGCTCTCGTCGGCACGGCGGCGCAGGTTCTGCACCCGGGCAGCCAGCGCGCGGGACGCCGGATTGGGCTCCTGCGGCGGCTCCGGCTGGGGGTCGGCGGTTGCCGCAGGCTCGGTGCTCGCGGCGGCCGCCAGCTGGGCCTGATGCCGTTCACGGGTGGCGCGGGCCCAGTTACCCAGGGCGTGCCAGCTTTGCCGGGACCCGGCGCCCGGAGACTCGGGCAGGCCGAGGCGGTGGATCGCCGCTTCCACTTCGTCCAGCGCGACCATCATCGCCCGGGCGTCAGGGTAGCGGTCCTTGGGCAACTTGCCCATCGCCCTGTGGATGAAGGGTTGCCAGTGGGCCAGTGCCTCGGGCAGCGCCGGCAGCGGATCGACCGCATGCATCAGGGCAAGGCCCAGCGGGTCGGAGTTCTTGTATGGCAGGTAGCCGGTCAGCATCTCGAAGGTGAGGATGCCGAGGCTGTACAGGTCGGCGCGGCCATCGACCGACTCGCCGCGGGCCTGCTCGGGCGCCATGTGGCCGCCGCTGCCGACGGCGAGGCCGCGGCCAGTCACCCGCGAGCGGTCGCGGCGGCTGAGGGCGATGCCGAAATCGGTCAGCAGGGGACGGTCGGCATTGTCGAAGAGAACGTTCTCGGCCTTGACGTCGCGGTGCACGACGCCACGGCCGTGCGCGTAGTCGAGGGCCCAGAGCAGGGCACGCAGCACCTCGACGATCGCCCGCTGGTCATCGCGCAGGTCGCGCTGGCCGAGGTGGCCCTTGGAGAGGTAGGGCAGCACGTAGTAGAGCAGGCCGTGCTCGGTGCGGCCGATCTCGTAGATGCCGACGATGCAGGGATGCTGCAGCTTGGCGATGATCTGCGCCTCCCGCTCGAAGCGCAGCTTGCTGATCTCGTCACGCAGGGCCTCGGGCTGGATCACCTTGATCGCCACCTGGCGGTCCAGTGACTCCTGCACGCCCAGATACACGTAGGACATGCCGCCGCGCCCGAGCAGGCGCAGCACCCGGTAGCCGGGGATCTCCGGCATCAGTCCGCTGAGCAGCTCGTGCAGCTCCTCGGGCGAATATTCGGGCTGCGGCGCGGCCATGGGGTTCCGGCGAAGTGCTCAGGTCCCAAGCATATGCCAGCTGTCCGCCGCAGGATGACCGTTCAGGAAATTCCCGGTGCCGCCCCTAACCTGACGGCCTGATCGGCGAGCGCAGCGGGAGCCCGCTGGCCAGACGCTGTCGTAGTGCTTCCAGCGGAGCCTGCTCGCCCAGTGGAACGGCCTGTTCAAGAGCCTCGTCGAGCAGCGCGGCCGCCTCCGCGGGCTCGTCCAGCTGGTCGGCGAGAATGCCGGCAGCGCGGCTTGCCAGGCGCAGGCTGTCGCGGCGTTTGGGGAAGCTGCGCCGGTAGTTCAGGGCCAGGGCCAGGGCGTTGCGCCACTGTCCAAGGCGTTCGAGGTGGTCCAGCAGGCGCTCGAGCGGTTCGGCCTCGGGCAGGCTGAACTGCGGGTTGTCCTGGAGGGCCTCGTTGGCCAGAGCGGCCGCGGACTTGAGCTCGCCCAGCACGACCAGCTCGGACGCCCGGACCCGGGCGTGGGCGTCCAGCTCCTCGCGCCGGCCGGCCGCGCGCAGGGCGATGCGGTACTCGCGCTGCACCGGTTCGGCCGCACCCAGGCGCACGGCCTCGCGAAGAGCGTCGGCGCGCCCGCCGGGGTCTCCCAGCTCGCGGGCGGAGGCGATGCCGCGGCGCACCGCGGCTTGCTCGCGGTCGCGCAGCAGCTCGGGGCGTTCCGCGACGCGGACCTCATAGCCCAGCTGGTCGGCATGGGCCAGGAGGGCAAGGCCCATCCAGCGAAACTGCATGAGCACGAGGTAATGAGTCACCAGATAGAAGCAGGGATAGGCGAGCCAGTCGGGCAGTCCGCCGAGGGCGAAGACACCCGCCCCCGAGAACTGCAGCGCACTGACCAGCAGCCAGAGCAGGGCGAGCAGCACATAGCTTGGCCCGAGCCGTCCCGCCACCACTAGCCAGTTCAGCGGGTTGAGCGCGGCGCCGAGGTTCTGGCCGATGGCCAGCGCGAGGATCAGCCCTGGCAGGATGGCGGCGGCGAGGAGCGCTGCCAGGACGACCTGGTCCGGGGCCAGCAGGATCACGGCGACCAGCAGGGCGAGGGCCCCGACCTGCACCCAGATATGTCGCCGATGGATGCTGTCGTCGAGGTGGGCGAGCACGTCGGGCGACTCGCGGCGGCCCTGGGCGGTCGCCGCCATGCACTCCAGGGCGTACTTGTACAGGGCCAGCCAGAGCAGGCCCTGGCAGAGCACGGCGATCGGGCCGGGCAGCAAGGCGGCCAGGGCGCGGACCGCCAGGATGGCAGCCAGCGCAGCCAGGGCGGCGCCCTGCAGCGGATAGCCCAGCACGTCGAGCAGGGCCGGCACCGAGGCGGGCGAGAGCGGTCGGCGGGGCGACGGGACGTCGTTCATGCTCCGCCCGTCGAGAAGCGTGCGCGCAGTGCACGATAGGCCTCGAGCACCCGCTGCGGCGCCTCCAGCTGCGGGTAGTGGCCGATGTCGGCCAGTTCGACCAGGGCGGCCGCGGGCAACAGCTCGCGCCAGCGCGCGGCCATGTGCGCGCCGGAGATCGGATCGAGGTTGCCGTTGATGAAGCCGACCGGCAGCCGCGCCTGCATCAGCGCGCCGACCCAGCGCTCGCGCCGGGCATGGCGCTCGGGGATATACCGCAGCAGGCGGGGCAGGGCGGCGATGCCGTGGTTCTCATTGAGCAGGTGCCAGAAGCCGTCCACCTGCTCGGCGCTGGGCGGCGTCTGCGGGCCGAACACGCGGACGAGGTTGGCGGCAAAGCGTCGCCGGCTGGTCAGCCTTGCCAGCAGCGGGCCCAGGGGGCCGAGCAGCAGGCGCTGCAGCAGCACCGGGCGGTGGCACTCCGGAAACAGGCCGCCATTGAGGAAGACCATCGAGTGCAGGCGAGTGGCAAGGCGGCCCTCGTTGGCCCGGGCGAGCAGCTCCTGGCCCACGGTGTTGCCATAGTCATGGGCCAGCACGTGGCACTCATCGAAGCCGAGCTGGCGCAGCACCTCCACACACAGATCCGTCTGCTCGCCGATGCTGTAGCGATGGCCCGGCGGCTTGTCCGAGCGGCCGAAGCCGAGCAGATCGGGCGCGATCAGTCGATGGTCGTGGGCCAGTTCGGGCCAGACCGCCTCCCAGTCCCAGCTGCTGGTCGGAAAGCCGTGGATCAGCAGCAGCGGCGTACCGCCGCCGCCCTCGCGGACGAACAGGCGGCGGCCCAGCGCTTCGAGGCTGCGTCCGCTTGCATACCACGATTCAAGTGTCGCCACGTCGGGCCCCGCCGCCGCTCCAGTGGGCATGATGCCAGTCTCCCCTACGCCGACGTACAGACGGATGACCGGGGTCGGGCGCTACACTGCCGGGCTTTCCCGCCCTCAGGGCGACACAAGAGCATCCATCGCATGAGCAATCCGCTGGCCCTGGTGTTCCCCGGACAGGGGTCGCAGTCGTTGGGCATGCTGGCCGATCTGGCCGCTGCCCACCCGCTGGTCAGGGACACCTTCGCCGAGGCCTCCGAAGGCGCCGGCGTCGACCTCTGGGCGCTGAGCCAGGAGGGGCCGGAAGAGCAGCTCAACCGCACCGAGTTCACCCAGCCCGCCCTGCTCGCGGCCGGCGTCGCGGTGTGGCGGGTGTGGAGCGCGGGCGGCGGTGCCCAGCCGGCGCAGCTGGCTGGTCACAGCCTGGGCGAGTACGCCGCCCTGGTCGCCGCGGGCGCGCTCTCGCTGGTCGATGGCGCGCGCCTGGTACGCGAGCGCGGACGTCTGATGCAGGAGGCGGTGCCCGCAGGGCAGGGCGCCATGGCGGCCGTGCTCGGCGCCGACGATGCCCTGGTCGAGGAAGTCTGCGCCGGCATCGGCGCCCCCGAGGTGGCCGTGGCCGCCAATTACAACTCGCCGGGCCAGATCGTCATCGGCGGCACCGCGGCCGGCATCGACGCAGCTCTGGCAGCGCTTTCGGAGCGCGGCGTGCGCAAGGCGGTGAAGCTCGCGGTCAGCGTGCCCTCGCATACCCCGCTTATGCGCGAGGCCGCGCAGAAGCTGGGCGAGGCCATGGAAACGCTGTCCTGGTCGATGCCTTCGATACCGGTGGTGCAGAACGTCGACGGCGCAGTGCAGCCCTCCGTGGAGGCGATTCGTGACGCGCTGGTCCGCCAGCTGTTCATGCCGGTGCGCTGGACTGCCTGCGTGCAGACCCTGGCCGCCAACGGCGCAACCCGGATCGGCGAGTGCGGCCCCGGCAAGGTGCTGAGCGGGCTTGGCAAACGCATCGACAAGCAGCTCGACTCCCGCGCCCTCGGCGCGCCGGCGGACCTCGATGCCGCCCTCAACGACTGGAGCGCCGCATGAGCAGCCTCGACCTCTCCGGCGAGATCGCCGTCGTCACCGGTGCGAGCCGCGGCATCGGTGCCGCCATCGCCGACCTGCTTGCCGCCCGCGGCGCCAGGGTCATCGGCACCGCCACCTCAGAGGCTGGGGCCGCCGCCATAGGCGAGCGGCTGGCCGCTTCGGGCGGCGCCGGGCGCGTGCTCAACGTGACCGAGGCCGGCGCCTGCGAGGCGCTCATCGAGGAGGTCGGCAAGACCTTCGGCGGCCCCAGCATCCTGGTCAACAATGCCGGCATCACCCGCGACCAGCTGCTGATGCGGATGAAGGACGATGACTGGCAGGCCATCCTCGACACCAACCTCACCCCGATCTACCGGCTGAGCAAGGCAGTGATGCGGCCGATGATGAAGGCCCGCCACGGCCGGATCATCTCGATCGCCTCGGTGATCGGCCTGATCGGCAATGCCGGCCAGGCCAACTACGCCGCGGCCAAGGCCGGGATCATCGGATTCTCCAAGTCGCTGGCCCGCGAGGTCGGTTCGCGCGGCATCACCGTCAACGTGGTGGCCCCGGGCTTCGTCCAGACCGACATGACCGACGCCCTGCCCGAAGCGCAGAAGCAGGCCCTGCTCTCGCAGATCGCGCTGGGCACGCTGGGCGAGCCCTCCGATATCGCCGAAGCAGTGGGTTTTCTCGCCTCCAGGGCGGCCCGCTACGTGACCGGCGAGACCCTGCATGTGAATGGCGGCATGTACATGTCGTGATGCACTGCCCATCGATGGTGCAAGGGCAGCCGGACAGGCGGCTGTTGCACCCCGGCGATTGGCCTTACAATGCGCCCTTCACGGCCCCCTCCGGGCCGGGGCCGTTACACCCAAGACAAATAACACCCGGGAGGTTCTAGAACCCATGAGCAGCATCGAAGAGCGCGTCAAGAAAATCGTTGTCGAACAGCTTGGCGTCAAGGAAGAGGAAGTGACGCCGAACTCCAGCTTCGTCGACGACCTCGGCGCCGACTCGCTGGACACCGTGGAGCTGGTCATGGCGCTCGAGGAAGAGTTCGAGTGCGAGATCCCGGATGAGGAAGCCGAGAAGATCACCAGCGTGCAGCAGGCGATCGACTACGTGAAGGCACACGTCAAGAGCTGACCGCTCCTGCCTTTACCGTCCAAGCGGGGCCGCCATCGTGCGGCCCCGTGCATTTGGGGCGTTCCGCACGGTTGCGTAGGGTCGGCACGGAAGGGTGCCGATGCGTCGAGCGGAACCCGCCCGGCGCGGGCATGGGACGCGGCGCCACCGCGTCCGGTCGCCCTGGCTGCCGCGGCGGAATGGCCGGTCCAGCAAGCCGAACAGAGTGAGAAGAGATCATGAGCAGCAAGCGTCGCGTCGTCGTCACCGGCATGGGCATCGTCTCGCCGGTCGGCAACAGCCTTGAATCCGCCTGGGACAGCATCCGCAACGGCCGCTCGGGCATCGCCCCGGTGACCCATTTCGACGCCAGCCAGTTCGCAACCCGCATCGCCGGCCAGGTCCGCGATTTCGATCCGACCACCTGGATCTCGCCGAAGGACGCGCGGAAGATGGATGAGTTCATCCACTATGGCGTCGCCGCGGCCTTCATGGCCATGGATGACTCCGGTCTCGAGGTGACCGAGGCCAATGCCGAGCGCATCGGTGCGATGATCGGCTCGGGCATCGGCGGCATTCTCGGCATCGAGGAACAGACCGCCAAGTACCTGGAAGGCGGCCCGCGCAAGATCTCGCCGTTCTACGTGCCGAGCACGATCATCAACATGCTGCCCGGCCAGGTCAGCATCATGAAGGGCCTGAAGGGCCCGAACTTCTCCGCTGTCTCCGCCTGCGCCACCGCCAACCATTCCATCGGCATGGCCATGCGCACCATCCAGTACGGCGACGCCGACGTGATGATCGCCGGCGGCGCCGAGCGCGGCTCCTCGCCGACCTCGATGGGCGGCTTCTGCTCGATGAAGGCGATGTCGACCCGCAACGACGAGCCGACCCGCGCCTCGCGTCCCTGGGACCGCGACCGCGACGGCTTCGTGCTGGGCGATGGCGCCGGCATCCTGGTGCTGGAGGAGTACGAGCACGCCAAGGCCCGCGGCGCGCGCATCTACTGCGAGCTGGCCGGGTTCGGCGCCTCGTCGGACGCCTTCCACATGACCGCGCCGAGCGAGAACGGCGAGGGCCCGGCGCGCTGCATGCGCGCCGCGCTGAAGGACGCCGGGGTGAATCCCGAGGAGGTCGGCTACCTCAATGCACACGGCACCTCGACGCCGCTCGGCGACCTGGCCGAGACCCTGTCGATGAAGCAGACCTTCGGTGATCACGCCTACAAGATGATGGTCAGCTCGACCAAGTCGATGACCGGGCACCTGCTGGGCGCTGCCGGCGGCGTCGAGGCGGTGTTCTCGATCCTGGCCCTGCACCACGGGGTCATCCCGCCGACCATCAACCTCGAGAATCCGGGCGAGGGTTGTGATCTCGACTACGTGCCCAACACCGCGCGCGAGGCGGCGATCAAGGTGGCGGTGTCGAACGGCTTCGGCTTTGGCGGTACCAACGGGACCCTGGTCTTCCGCGCAATCTGATGAGCCTCGCCGGTCGGGCATACCCCAGCGAGGCGGCCTGCCGCGAACTCCCCGCCGACCGCCCGCAGCCGGCCCTCGACGCCGGCCGCAGTCGATGAGCGGGCTGGCGTCGCCGGCCGCGCCGCTGGGCGCGGGCCTGCTGGTTGAACTTGACCACGCGCCGGACCTGTTGGCGCTGCAGCGAGCGGCACCGGCGCTGTTTCCGCTGCTGCTGGAGAGCGCAGCGCGCGGCCCACGTGGGCGCTTCGACCTGCTGCTGGCCTGCGCTGGCGAGGGGCTGTTGAAACGCGCCGACGGCGGCGTCACCGACCTTGCCGGTGCCGCCCTGGATGCGCCGGACTTCCTGACGGCGCTGGCCGCCGCCACCTCGCGCGGCGCGGCGCGCCAGCCGGCCCCGCATGCCTTGCCCTTCCACGGTGGTTGGGGCCTGTTCCTGGCCTATGAGATTGCCGGTGAGATCGAGCCCAGCCTGCGCCTGCCGGCCGACCCGATGGGCCTGCCGCAGGCGGTTGCCTGGCGCTGTCCGGTCGCGGTGGTCGTCGATCATGGCCTCGAGCGCAGCTTCCTGGTCGCCGAGGCCGACGCCGGCGCGCTGCTGGCCAGGGTCGAGGCGGCCGTACTGCAGGCGGCAGAGACCGCCGGACCGGAGGCGCCGGCGCCCGCAGAGCTGGGTGAGGCCGATCCCGCGGATTACCTCGAAGGTGTGCGCCGCTCGCTCGACTACATTGCCGCCGGTGATGTGTTCCAGGTGAACCTCTCGAGGCGCTGGCAGGGGCGGCTCGACGCAGCTGACCCGGCGCACGCGCTGTACGCCGCGCTGCGCGCCAACAATCCGGCGCCGTTCTCGGCCCTGGCGGTCCTGCCGGACGGCAGCGCGGTGGTCAGCTCCTCGCCCGAGCGACTGGTCTCGCGTCGCGGTCAGCGGCTGGAGACGCGGCCGATCGCCGGCACGCGCCCGCGCCAGCCCGGCGAGGATGATGCCGACCGTATCCGCGAGCTGGTCGCGCACCCCAAGGAGCGCGCGGAGCACATCATGCTGATCGACCTCGAGCGCAACGATCTCGGTCGGGTCTGCCGCGCCGGCAGCGTGCGGGTCGACGAGCTGATGGCGGTGGAAAGCTACGCCCATGTCCACCATATCGAATCCACGGTCAGCGGCGATGCCCGCGAGGGCGTCGGCCTGGCAGAGGTCATCCGCGCGGTGTTCCCCGGCGGCACCATCACCGGCTGTCCCAAGGTGCGCTGCATGCAGATCATCGCCGAGCTGGAGGGCGAGGGGCGCGGTGCCTACACCGGCGCGCTGGGCTGGCTCGATGGCAGTGGCGATTTCGATCTGAACATATTGATCCGCTCCTTTGCCGTGCGCGGCGGCGAGTTCTGCTTCCGTGCCGGGGCCGGGGTTGTGGCGGATTCCGATCCCGCCCGCGAGCTGGAGGAAACCCGGGCCAAGGCCCGCGGCCTGCTGCGCGCGCTCGGGGTGGCCGGATGATCGCCCCCGGTGTGTGGGTCGACGGCCGGGCGGAGGGCCTGCCGGCCGACGACCGCGGGCTTGCCTACGGCGATGGCGTGTTCGAGACGGTGCTCTGCGTCGACGGGCGCCCGGTCTGGTGGGATGCGCACCTGTCGAGGCTCGAGCGCGGTGCCGCGGTGCTCGGCTTCGTCGCGCCCGAGCGCGATGTCTGGCAGCGCGATGCAGAACGGGCGCTGGCCCATGCCGATCCAGGCGCGGCCCGCTGCGTGCTGAAGCTGCTGCTGACCCGCGGCAGTGGTGCGCGCGGCTACGCCGTGCGCGCGCCCTCGCGGCCGAGGCGGGTGGTCTCCATCGGCCCGGCTCCCGAGGTCGACGGCGCAGCCCGGGAGGGGCTGCGCCTGCGCTGGTGTCGCACGGCGCTGGCGGTGCAGCCGGCGCTGGCCGGGATCAAGCATCTCAATCGGCTGGAGCAGGTCCTGGCCCGTCAGGAGTGGATCGAGGCAGAGATCGACGAAGGCCTGATGTGCGACACCCAGGGCCGGGCCGTCTCGGCGATCAGCGGCAACCTGCTCTGCCTGACCCGCCGCGGCTGGCTCACGCCGCCGGTCGACCAGGCCGGCATCGCCGGGCTCTGCCGGGCCCGACTGCTCGCTGAAGGCCTGGTCAGCGAGGCCGAGCTGCGCCCCGATGACGTGATGGCGGCCGAGGCGCTTGCGGTCTGCAACAGCGTCCGCGGTATCCTCCCGGTCCGGCAGCTCGACCAGCGCGGCTGGGCGGTCGGCGGCGCGCTGCGCGATCTGCAGCGCGCGCTCGCCCGGCTCGAAGCGGCCTTCCACCATTCGTTCCTGGACGACGCCCTGGCATGAAAGCCGCCACCCGCCACTTCTTCCGAGCCCTGTTGCTGGTCTGCCTGCTTGGGCTGGGCCTGTGCGCCGCCGCCGGCTGGTGGCTGTACCAGGATTACCGCGCCTTCGTCGATCAACCGATGGCGATGAGCGCCGAGGAGCAGATCTTCGAAGTACGCCGCGGCGACAGTTTCCGCGACGTGCTGGCAGGCCTGCGTCGGCTCGGCATCCAGGAGGGCCACGACCTTTACTGGCGGGCACTGGCCTGGGAGCTTGGCGTGATGCGCCGGCTGCAGGTCGGCGAATACGCCGTCGAGCACGACTCGACGCCGCGCAAGCTGCTGCTGCGCCTCGAGCGGGGCGACGTGGTGCAGTACCGGTTCACCCTGATCCCCGGCTGGAACCTGCGCGACCTTCGCGCCGCACTGGCGGCCAATCCCGTGCTGGTGCAGACCCTGGCCGGGCGCTCCGACGAATCGCTGATGGAAGCCGTCGGATCGCCGGGCCTGCCCGCGGAGGGCCAGTTCCTGCCGGAGACCTACCAGTTCACCCGTGGCAGCTCCGATCTCGATATCCTCAAGCGCGCCCATCTCGCCCTGCGCGCCGCCCTGCAGCAGGCCTGGGAATCGCGCGTGCCCGGGCTGCCGCTGGAAACCCCCGAGCAGGCGCTGGTGCTGGCCAGCATCATCGAGAAGGAGACCGGTCAGGCCGGCGAGCGCCGCGAGATTGCCGGTGTCTTCATCCGGCGCCTGAAGCTCGGCATGCGCCTGCAGACCGACCCGACGGTGATCTACGGCATCGGCGCTGCCTTCGACGGCAACCTGACCCGCCGGCACCTCGAGACCGATACTCCCTGGAACACCTATACCCGTGCCGGCCTGCCGCCGACCCCGATCGCCCTGGCCAGCCCCGCCGCGCTCAAGGCCGCGGTCGATCCGGCCGAAGGCGAGACGCTGTACTTCGTCTCGCGCGGCGATGGCACCCATCATTTCTCGCGCACCCTGGCCGAGCACAATGCCGCGGTGCGTCGCTACCAGCTGAGGCGGCGATGAGCGGCCGGCTGGTCAGCCTGGAGGGCGGGGAGGGCGCCGGCAAGTCCACCGTCATCGCGGCGATGGAGGCCTTCCTCGTCGAGCGCGGAGTCGAATATGTTCGCAGCCGCGAGCCCGGCGGTACGCCCATGGGCGAGCGCATCCGCGAGCTTCTGCTGGATGCCGGCGGCACCGGCATGGATGCGCGCACCGAGCTGCTGCTGATGTTCGCCTCGCGTGCCCAGCTGGTCCGCGAGCTGGTCGAGCCGTCGCTGGCCGCCGGGCGCTGGGTGCTCTGCGATCGCTTTACCGATGCCAGCTTCGCCTACCAGGGCGGCGGGCGCGGGCTCGACGGCAGCCTGATCGCCGAGCTGGAACGGCAGGTGGTGGGGCGCCGCCCGGACCTCACCCTGCTGCTCGACGTGCCGGTCGAGGTCGGGCTGGAGCGCGCACGCGGCCGCGCCGCCGCGCCGGACCGCATCGAGTCCGAATCCGAAGCCTTCTTCGAGCGCGTGCGCTCGGCCTATCGCCGACGCGCCGCGGCCGAGCCGGATCGATTCGTGGTCATCGACGCCAGCGCACCGCTGGAACAGGTAGTTCAGGCGGCCCGGGCCGCGCTGGAGGCGCTGTGGCAGCGCAGCCACTGAGCCGCGCGCCTTGGGTGGTGCCGACCTGGCAGCGCCTGTCCGAGGCGCTGGAAGGCGGACGCCTGGGCCACGGCCTGCTGCTCGCTGGCGCCGGCGAGCTTGGCCAGTCGGACCTGGCCGAGCGACTGGCCGCTCGCCTGCTCTGCGAGGCGCCCGCCGAGGGCCTGGCCTGCGGGAGCTGCCGCGGCTGCCGACTGCGGCTCGCGGGCACGCACCCCGATCTGCGGCGCATCGGCCTGCTGGAGCGCGACGACGGACGGCTGAAGACCGAGATCGGTGTCGAGCAGATCCGCCAGCTGTCGCACTGGTTCTCGCTGACCCCGCAGTTTGGCCGCGGCCTGGTGGCCCTGATCTCGCCAGCGGACCTGCTCAACATGGCCGCGGCCAACGCGGTGCTCAAGACGCTGGAGGAGCCGGCGCCCGACCGCTATCTGCTGCTGGTCTGCTCGCAGCTGCAGCGCCTGCCTGCCACGGTGCGCAGCCGCTGCCAGAAGTGGATCCTGCAGCCGCCCGCCGCCGAGGTGTCGCGGCAATGGCTGCAGGGCGAGGGGATTGCGGCGCGGGATGCGGCCCAGGCGCTGGAGTGGGCCGCCGGCCAGCCGGTCGCCGCGCTTGAGCTGGCCCGGGACGGCGGGCTGGCGCTGTTCCGCGAAGTCAGCGAGCAGCTCGACGCCCTCGCCACGGGCCGGATCGGACCCAGCGAGCTCGGCAGGATATGGGCCGGCGACCAGCCAGAGCAGCGTCTGCGCGCCGCGGTGGCCGAGGTCGCTCGGCGCGGCTGGTCCGGCGAAGGCTTGACCGTCGCCGGTGATTTCACCAAGCTGGCTGCGTGGTCGCGACAGGCTGACCGGGCGCGCGCGCTCTACGCGGTGCCGCTGCGGCACGAGATGCTGCTGGTCGAGCTGCTGCAGGGCTGGCGCAGCCTGCACCGCGGCCGCACGGCCTGAACATGGCGTTTGGCTTGCAGGAGTGGTGGCGATGATCGGAGGCGGCATGGCACGGCAGGGCATCCTGTCGCTGGCCATCAAGGACAAGGCAGCGCTCTACAACGCCTATATGCCCTTCGTGAAGGGCGGCGGCATCTTCGTTCCGACGGCCAAGAAGTACGGCCTCGGCGACGAGGTGTTCATCCTGCTCACCCTGCTCGATGACAAGGAGCGGCTGCCGGTGGCCGGCAAGGTCTGCTGGGTGACTCCGCCCGGTTCCCAGGGAAACCGAACGGCCGGGATCGGCGTACAGTTCAATGATTCGGTGGAGGGCGAGGCCGTGCGCGGCAAGATCGAGACCCTGCTCGCCGGCATCCTCAACGCCGACAAACCCACCCATACCATGTAGTGCCCGCCCCGGCGATCAGCCGGTGGCCAGCTCGCAACGGTTGCGTCCAAGCGCCTTGGCCCGGTATAGCGCCTCGTCGGCGCGTCTGACCGTGTCCAGCGCACTGGCCGCCTGTTCGCGTAGCGCGATGCCGACGCTGATGGTCACCGGGATGTGCCGGCCCTCGCTGATCAGGGTGCGGTCGGCGGTGCGCGCACGGAGGCGCTCGGCCAGCGCCTGTGCCTGGTCAGGCTGCGAGAGCGGCGCTACTGCGACGAACTCCTCGCCGCCGTAGCGGCACAACTGGCCCCCGGCATCAGCCACCGGACCTTCCAGAAGCTGGGCCACGTGGCGCAGGCAATCGTCGCCGACCAGGTGGCCGTAGCGGTCGTTGACCTGCTTGAACTCGTCGATGTCGATCATCAGCACGGAAAAGTCACGGCCGTCGCCGTTCCGCTGCTGTTCCCAGCGGCGCAGGATGTGCTCGAAGGAGCGCCGGTTGAAACACCCGGTCAGACCGTCGCGGCGACTGAAGTCCTCCAGCTGGCGGTTGGCGGTCTCCAGCCGGCGCAGCGCGGCGTCAAGGTCATCGGTGCGCTCGCGCACCCGGCGCTCCAGTTGCCCGCGCGCCTCGCCCTCGAGTTGCGCAGTGGTCGCGGTAAGCAGGTTGATCCGGTAGGCGAGGGCGAAGGAGAGCAGAATCATCTCCACCGCCGAACCCAGCTGGATCGCGTACTCGGTGAAGAACACGCGTGGTACCCAACCCAGCGCCACCGCGGCGTAGAGCATGATGCCGAGCAGAAGGGTGGTCCAGGCGATCAGGAAGTAGCGCGCCGGCGGATAGCTGCGCAGCACGGCCAACCCGCAGGCATACACCAGCACCGCTACCGGAAACACCAGCAGGGTCAGCGGCAGCACCACCTGCGAGTAGGGCAGGACGAACGTCGCCGCGATCCCGATCAGGCTGAGCGCGATAAGCGCAAGGCACAGCCGGTCCCCCAGCGGGAAGCGCCGGCGCAGGTCAAGGAAGGCGCGTGCGAACTGGAGCATGCTGGCCAGCGACAGGCTCATGCTGATCAGGACCAGCCAGTTGCCAAGGCGCGGCGAGTCCGGCCAGAACAGCTGGAATCCGATGCCGCTAAGGCAGAGCAGCATCAGACCGACGCTGAGCACGTAGGCGACGTAGTAGAGAAAATTGCGGTCGCGGAGGGAGACGAACAGGATGGAGTTGAGGATGAGCAGGGCGGCCAGGACGCCGAAGTAGAGACCGAAACCCAGCAGGCTGGACTGCTGTGACGCCAGGTAATGGTCTGCCTCGGCGACCACCACCGGCACCTGCATCGAGCTCTGGCTGGCGACCCGCAGCAGGAAGGTGACCCGCTCGTAGGGCGCCAGCTCGACGCTGCGGTTGAAGTAGCGGATCGGCAGGCTGCGTGCGCCGAAGGGTTGCAGGTCGCCGCCGATCCACAGCGGGCCGGCGCTGGCCTGGTCCAGCCGGTACAGCTCGAACCGGTCGATCAGGGTGTACTCGATCACAACCAGTCGTTCAACCGGGCGACCCTGCGGATTCTGCAGGCCGAAGGCGAACCAGGTTGCTCCGGGCCGGAAGCCGTAGTTGTCGCCGGGCGGAGGCGGCCCGGCGAACCGCCCGGCCGCCCAGACCGCCCGCGCGCCGGCCACGTCGAGGCTGCCCTCCGCATCGTGGAAGTAGCGTACCTCGGGGCGTTCCACCGCCAGTGCCCAGGCCAGGTGGGGGATGAAGCAGACCGCCATCAGGATGACCAGCCGGGCGCAGCGTCCGGCTCGGGGCGGCTTGAGTCCGGCGGCGACCACGACCCCACGCAGGAGTCCTTGCATACAGCACTCGCGACGGCGGCGTCCCCGCGACTATAGCGCTGGCTGCGTCACTCCGGCCAATCCCCCGCGCTGGCTAGAATGCGTAACCTAGAGCTTGCCGAGCCCATGACGATCCAGTCACGCACCGCTGTTCTGCTACTGGGGCTGCAGCTCGCCGGGCTGCTGGCGATGGCCTTCCTGGCAGCCCGCTGGGAGGCCATCGGCGAGGCGTCGCGCCGACAGCAGCGAATCGAAGCCCAACTGGCCGCGCAGGCGCAGCGGATCGACCACGAAGGTGAACTGCTGGCACGGGCTGCGGTCGACCTGGCGATCCAGGGTGCCCTGCTGCACCAGCAGCGCGGTAACCCTCCAGGCCCTGCGTGGCATGCTCGGGTGCAGGCCCAGCTTGGCGATCGCCTCGAGCGCCTGCCCGAGGCCATCGGCGGCGGCTGGTGGTTCGAGCCCGGCGCAGTCGAGCCGGGGCGACGGCACTACGGACCCTTTGTCTATCGCGACGGCAGCGGCGTGGTTTTCACCTGGGCGCTGAGCACCCCCGAGTACGACTATCACAGCCGCGGCTGGTATCTCGCTGCGCTGCCGCGCGACTGGGAGCGCGATCGCCGGCGCCCGCGGAATGTCTACTGGAGCGCTCCCTACTACGACGAGGCCAGTGGCAGCAGCGCCCTGATGCTGACCCTTGGCGCACCGATGCACGATGCCGAGGGACGGGTGATCGGGATCGCCACCGTCGACTGGTCGCTGGATGCACTGCGCGAGCTGATCCGCGCCCTTGCCGAGCCCGGCGGCCAGCAGGCCTTCCTGGTTGACCGGCGCAGCGGCAGCCTGCTCGCCTTCAGCGCCGACCCCGGGCTCGCCATGACGCCGGTGGCGCTGCAGCCCTGGGCCGCCGGCCTGAATTCGAGCCTGGCCGCGGGGAGCACCCGCCGGCTCGCCGACGTCGAACTGGCCGGCGTCCCACATGCCGTCCACGTGCGGGCTACCCGAGCCGGCCTGCTGCTCGGCACGCTTACGCCGATCCGCCCGGGCTGGGAGGGTCTGTTCGACACCCTGCCGCGCTGGCTGTGGTGGGCGCTGGTCATCGGTATGCCGATCGCCCTGCTTGTGCTGCTGGTGCTGAGCCAGCAGCGCCGCCCGCTGGACAAGGTGCTGGCCGCGCTGCGCCAAAGCCTGGTTCGCGAGCCCGGCAGTGACCGTCTGCTTCTGCGCCCGATGGAGTTGTCGGGGAGGAATGAGTTCACGCCGCTGATCGAGCGCCTCAACGCCCTCTATGCCGAGATCAATGCGGACACCGAACGCACGGCGCGGCTCAACGAGACCCTGCAGGCCCGGCAGGCGGAGATCGCCGCGCTGAACGCATCGCTCGAGCAGCGCATCAACGAGCGTACCTTCGAGCTGGAAGCCAACAACGCCGAGCTGCAACGCACGGTCAGCGCGCTGTCACGACTGCAGGGGCAGCTGGTCGAAGTCGAGAAGCACGGTTCGATGAGCCGGCTGGTGGCCGGCATCGCCCACGACATCAACACCCCGCTGGGGGTCGCGGTGACGGCGGCCAGCCATCTGCAGGACCTGCTGCGCGAGCGTCGCGAAGTGCTTGCGCGCGCCGCGCGGGCCGAGCCGCTGCTGCGCCAGCTTGTGGAAGATGGCGAGGAGGGGCTCGGCATGCTGCTCTCCAACCTGCAGCGTGCGGCCGCCCTGGTGCGCAGCGTCAAGCAGATCTCGGTGGATCAGTCCGGCGAGGGCCGGCGCCGTTTCGACTTCGCCGCCTATCTCGAGGACGTATTGCTCAGCCTGCGCCCCCAGCACAAGCGCCTGCCGCATCGCGTGCAGCTGGATTGCCCGCGCGGCATCGAGCTGGACAGCTTCCCCGGTGCCTGGGCGCAGGTCGTCACCAACCTGGTGATGAACGCCCTGAATCACGCCTTCGCGCCCGGCAGCGCCGGCCTGATCGAGGTCAGCGGCCGCATCGAGGGCGGGGCGATCGAGCTCCGCGTCCGCGACAACGGCCTGGGCATCCCCGCAGACCGTCAATCGCGCATCTTCGAGGCCTTCTTCACCACCGGCGCCCAGCACGGCGGCACAGGCCTCGGTCTGGCCGTCGTCCGCGATCTGGTAGAGCAACGCCTTGGCGGCCGGATCGACGTCATCAGCGCACCCGGCCAGGGCAGCGAATTCCTTATTCGCGCCCCGCTCAGCAGCCCCGGAAACGGTCATCCGGGCTAGTCCCGGACGTACGAGCTTCCGGGGGCGATGTGCAGCGAGAACGCGTGCTGGGCCTTGATCGCCTCACTGGGCGCGCTTTAGGGCGCGCGTTGCGATCGCGAGGGGAGACCAGCGATCCAGAGGCGTCGCCGCATCCGTCCAGCCATCCTCATACAGCCCGGCCAGCATGAACCCGGCTGCAAGCTGCCCCCCGATCTGGGCTTCAAGTGAGTGGCTGAACTCGGCCGGCCGACCACTCTCGCGCCAGAGGGCGGCCGCGGCCTCGCCAAGGCTTTCCGGCTCCCGGTACGGTAGGGCGTGCCGCACGACCAGCGAACCGGTCTTCTCGGCTTCGTCGTGATCAAAGAGAAACAGGCTGGGGTTCATGAAGCCGGCCAACAGCTCTCCGCCTTCGTGCAGGACGCGATAGCACTCGCGCCAGACGACGGCCACGTCGGGCACGAAGACGTTGGACACAGGGTGGAAGACCATATCGAAACTTCCCGCCGGAAAGGCTGACAGGTCTGCCATGTCGCCCTGA
Source organism: Pseudomarimonas salicorniae (assembly GCF_023156535.1). Classification (GTDB taxonomy): domain Bacteria; phylum Pseudomonadota; class Gammaproteobacteria; order Xanthomonadales; family Xanthomonadaceae; genus Pseudomarimonas; species Pseudomarimonas salicorniae. Next base: position 128,173 of record NZ_JALNMH010000011.1, read on the forward strand.
ACGCAAACGACCTGCAGTTCGTCGCGAAGCGCCACCGCCCGATCTTTGGCGAGTTGCTCCTCGGACAGGTCAAAGCTGGTGACGAGGGCGCCGGCCGCGGCCAGGATCGGCGCCTGCTGCCCGCCACCCGAAGCAAGGCAAAGGATCCGTCGGCCGGCTACGTCGCCCAGCCACTCGGCAGGCACGGGCTTGTTCGGCGTGAGGATTACCGACCACGTGCCCTTACGCGCCGCCGCGATGACCTCCGGCCCCACCGGCCTGCACCACTCGCTGCCCTCCCGGGATTCGCGATTCCAGGCCTTCCGGTTGTGTTCGACAATATTCACAGGGGTTGCCGTGACTCCAATGGGCAAGGGTTCCATCCGGGGCCGGCATCATCTCAATGGACCTGCCTTGCCGTCGCGGTTTCCCTGGCGCGGGCGGGGGGACGTCGGGCGCAAAGAAGACCTTCCGCAGCACCCGAATGTAGGAGCCAGCTTGCTGGCGATCGTCCCATCCGGGATGCCTATCGCCAGCAAGCTGGCTCCTACAGCGGGCCCGAGGCGGATGCGAATTTTGCGCCCCTGGCGCGACTCGGCGCACCGATGCGGACGTCCAGACGGTACGCCCGGTGCGTCCGAGCCGCAGCCTATGGCTTGCCGGCGAGCTTATCCAGCACTTCCCGCGCGGCGCGGAAGCGGGAGGCGGCATCGGGCAGCTCAAGGCGCAGCTTGAGCTTGTCGGGGCCGTCCATGGCGTAGACCTTGGGCTGCTTCTGCAGCAGGCCGATGATCGCCACGGGGTCGATTGGCGGCTTGGCGACGAACTGCACGCGGCCGCCGCGCTCGCCAAGCTCCAGGCGGCGGATGCCCAGGGGCTCCGCCTGCAGCTTGAGGCCGGTGGTGGCGAACAGGTTCTTGACCTGGTCGGGCAGCAGGCCGAAGCGGTCGATCATCTCCACCTGAAGTTCCGACAGGGCCTCGGCGTCGCGGGCCGAGGCGATGCGCTTGTACAGGGTCAGGCGGGTGTGGACGTCGGGCAGGTAGTCGTCCGGGATCAGCGCCGGCACGTGCAGCTCGACCTCGGGGCCATGGTGATCGGTGCCGTCGAGGTCAGGAATCTTGCCCTGCTTGATCGAGCGCACCGCGCGTTCCAGCAGCTCGGTATAGAGCGAGAAGCCGACCTCGGCGATCTGGCCGCTCTGCTCCTCGCCGAGCAGCTCGCCGGCGCCGCGGATCTCGAGGTCGTGGGTGGCGAGGGTGAAGCCGGCGCCAAGCTCTTCCAGCGAGGCCAGCGCCTCGAGGCGCTTCTGCGCATCGCCGGTGATGCTGCGCTTGTCCGGCACCACGAGGTAGGCATAGGCGCGGTGGTGCGAGCGGCCGACGCGGCCACGCAGCTGGTGCAGCTGGGCCAGTCCGAAGCGGTCGGCGCGGTTGACGATGATGGTGTTGGCGCTGGGGATGTCGATGCCCGACTCGATGATGGTCGTGCAGACCAGCACGTTGAATCGCTGGCGATGGAAGTCGAGCATGACCTGCTCCAGCTCGCGCTCGGGCATCTGCCCGTGGGCGATGCGGATGCGCGCCTCCGGCACCAGTTCGCCCAGCTCGCGCGCCATCTTCTCGATGGTCTCGACCTCGTTGTGCAGGAAGTAGACCTGGCCGCCGCGGGCCAGCTCGCGCTGGAAGGCCTCGCGCAGCTGGGCACCGTCCCACTGGCTGACGAAGGTCTTGACCGCGAGGCGATGCGCCGGCGGCGTGGCGATGATGCTGAGGTCGCGCAGGCCGGCCATCGCCATGTTCAGCGTGCGCGGAATCGGCGTGGCGGTGAGCGTCAGCAGGTGCACCTCGGCGCGCAGGGCTTTCAGCGCCTCCTTCTGGCGCACGCCGAAACGCTGCTCCTCGTCGACGATGACCAGGCCCAGGTCCTTGAACTTCACATCTCCCTGCAGCAGACGATGGGTGCCGACGATGACGTCGAGCTGACCATCGGCGAGCTGGGCGAGGGCGGCCTTGATCTCCTTGGGCGTCTTGAAGCGCGACAGCACCTCGACCCGGATCGGCCAGTCGGCGAAGCGGTCGCGGAAGTTGCGGTAGTGCTGCTCGGCGAGCAGGGTCGTCGGCACCAGCAGGGCCACCTGGCGTCCCGCGGTCGCTGCGACGAAGGCCGCACGCACCGCGACCTCGGTCTTGCCGAAGCCGACGTCGCCGCAGACCACGCGGTCCATCGGCGTGCTGCCGCCGAGGTCCCGGATCACCGCGTCGATGGCGGTCAGCTGGTCCGGGGTTTCCTCGAAGGGGAACTGGGCGGCGAACTGGTCGTATAGCTGGCGATCCAGCTCCAGCGCCAGCCCGGCGCGGGCCTGGCGCTTGGCCTGGATCTCCAGCAGCTCGGCGGCCACGTCGCGGACCTTCTCGGCGGCCTTCCTGCGTGCCTTCTCCCAGGCGTCGCCGCCCAGCGAGTGCAGCGGAGCCAGCTCATCGGAGGCGCCGGAGTAACGGCTGACCAGGTGCAGCTGGGCCACCGGCACGTAGAGCTTGTCGCCCTTGGCGTACTCGATGCACAGGAACTCGTTGGCCTGGCCGCCGGCATCCAGGGTGATCAGGCCCTGGTAGCGACCGACGCCGTGGTCTTCATGGACGATCGGCGCGCCCGGCGAGATCTCCGACAGGTCGCGCAGGACGGCCTCGGGTTCGCGCACCGCGCGGCGGCGGCGACGGCCCTGGGTGGCGCGCTCGGGGAACAGCTGGCGTTCCGTGAGCAGGCTGAAGGCCGGTTCGCCGGCGGCAAAGCCGTCCTCGAGCGGGGCGACGGTGATCGCCCAGCGCGGCTTGAGCCCGGCGGCGCGCCAGTCGGAAATGCTCTCGACCGGCTCGGGTTTGAGACCGTGCTCGGCGAGCTGCTCGATCAGCGCCTCGCGGCGGCCCGGCGAGTCCGCGGCCAGCAGCACGCTGCCGGGATAGTGTCCAAGGAACCCGCGCAGGGCCTGGGCCGGATCATCGGCGCGCGGCTGCAGCGGCAGCTCCGGCGCCCGCACCACATCGAGTTTCGCGGCCTCGCCGTGCCGCGGGTGGCCTTCGCCGACCAGCTCGATGCGCCGGCGCAGGTTCAGCGCGGCGCGCAGGGGCTCGGGGCCGAGGTACAGCGCTTCCGGCGCCAGCACCGGGCGCTCACGGTCGTGGCGGCGCTGCTCGTAGCGCTCGCCGGTCTGGGTCCAGAACGCCTCGGCGGCCTCCAGCGCACCCTCGGCAACCAGGAACAGCGCGCCCTCGTCGAGGTAGTCGAACAGGCTGGCGGTCGAGTCGAAGAACAGCGGCAGGTAGTACTCGATCCCGGCCGGGGCGCCGCCCTGCTTCAGGTCCTGGTAGAGCGCGCAGCGCCGCGGGTCGATGTCGAAGTCTGCACGCAGTCGCTCGCGCACCCGGCGGGCGCTGTCGTCGTCGAGCGGGAACTCGCGCGCCGGCAGCATGCGCACCGAGTCGACCCGATGGTCCGATCGCTGGGTTTCCGGATCGAAGGTGCGGATCGAGTCGATCTCGTCATCGAGAAGCTCGATGCGGTAGGGCTCGGCGGCGCCCATCGGGAAGACATCGAGCAGGGCGCCGCGCACCGCGAAGTCGCCCGGGTCCAGCACCTGCGGCACGTTCCGGTAGCCGGCCGATTCCAGCCGGCGCTTCTCGGCGTCGAGGTCGAGCCGGCCGCCGGTTTCGACGACCAGCGCGTTGCCGCCGATGAAGCGGGTCGGCGGCAGCTGCTGCATCAGCGTGGTGACGGGCACCACCAGGATGCCGCGCTGCGCGGCCGGCAGCCGGTACAGCGTCGCCACCCGCTGCGAGACGATTTCCGGGTGCGGGCTGAACAGGTCGTAGGGCAGGGTCTCCCAGTCCGGGAAATGCAGCACCGGCTGGCCCTCGGCGAAGGCCGCCAGTTCGGCCTCCAGCGCATGCGCGCCGTGGGTATCGCGGCAGACCACCACCACCACGCCCGGATGGGAGCGGGCCAGCTCGGCGACCACCGGGGCCAGCGCGCTGCCGGTCGGGGGTTGCCGCCAGTAGTGGCGTCTGTGCTGGGAGGGGAGGGCGGGAAGCCGGATCACTGCGGGGTGCTGCGGACTTTCGGGGGCGCGCAGTGTACCCGACCGCCTGCAGCGATCAGTGAGTGCTTGGCTGTGCCCGCAGCTCCAGGGTGACGCGGGTGATGCCCGGGTCCTGATGCGGGTGGCTGCGCCGGAAGCCCAGCGACCTGGCGAGCCCCAGCATCGCTGTGTTCTCGTCGAGCACGTCGCCATAGATCCGGGCGAGCCGCTTGAGCCGGCACCAGCGGATCAGCTGCTTCATCAGCAGGCGGCCCAGGCCCTGCCGGCCGACGAAGCGCGAGACGATGAGGGCGAACTCACCGGCCTCGTCGGTCTGGTCAATGGCGACCCGCGCCACCGCGCCGACCAGGGCCTCGCCGGGCGGCAGCGCCTCGGCCGCGACCAGGGCGAACTCCTTCTTCGGGTCGGGGTTGGCCAGCCGCATCGCCATCGCCGGGCTCAGCTCCTTCATCGGATGCAGGAAGCGCATGCGGACCTCTTCCGGGTCGAGCAGGCTGAAGCCGCGCTGCAGTGCGGCGCCGTCCTCCGCCTCGATCGGGCGTAGGATGAGTTCGCGACCATCCTCCAGCACGAGCTGCTCGCGCCAGCGTCCGGGTAGCTGATGGCGGTGAATGCGCGCCGGCAAGGGCGGAGTCCGGTCTTGGGCGGTGGCAGAGGGATAGAGCATAGCCTCACGGTGCCCAGCCAACCCCGAGCGGATGCTCTAAACGGTTGCCCTGCGTTGGGATTGGAGAAGGCGAAATGCACGAAGACCAGCTTGCAAGACTCTGCCGAGGTCTGCCCGGGGCGACCACCGACATCAAGTGGGACCACGATCGGGTCTGGTCGGTGGGCGGCAAGATGTTCGCGGTGCTGGTGCTCGACGGGCCACAAAGCGGGCGGCTGAGCTTCAAGGTGGCCGACGATCGCTTTCTCGAACTGACCGACCTGCAGGGCGTGCATCCCGCGCCCTATCTGGCCCGGGCGCACTGGATCAGCCTCAGCCCGGGACACGTGCTGTCGGACGGCGAGGTCGAGGCCCTGCTGAAGGGCTCCTACGAGCTGGTCCGCTCAAGGCTGCCGAAGAAGCTGAGGGAGACGCTCACGTCGGAGTGAGACGGCGCCCGGGCAGCGGGCCGAAGGGCGTGCAAAACACCTCCTCGCCCGATTTCCGTGCGGCGAGCCTCCGGCGGCGCCGTATTCACCTTCCAGTTGGCCTGGAGGCGGCTGGGGGACGCTACCAGGCCCAGTAACCGGTATCGCGGCGGATCTGCAGGCTGCGCCAGAGATTGAACGGCTTGCGCGACCGCAGCGTGTCGGGGCCGGCGAGGGCAAGGTCGGTGGCGCGCAGCACGCGCTCGGCCGAGCGCCCGTCGCGATAGGGGTGGATCGACTGCGCGTAGCGGTCGATCTCCGCCCGCAGCGCGGGATCCGGCGCGAGTGCGCGATCGATGGCGGCATCGAGCAGCGCCGGATCATCGATATCGATCATGTGCGGTTTGGGCGCGCGGTTGCGGAAAGTCACCACCGGTCGGCCCTGGGCAACGAACTCCGAGACGATCGACGAGGTGTCCGCCACCAGAACGCGGGCCCGGGCCTGGGCGGCCATCAGGTCTTCGGTCTCGACGAAGCGGGCGTGCGGACCGGCCAGCGCCCGGTAGGCCTCGACCAGGGGGGACGGACATTTCGGGTGCAGGGTCAGCAGCCAGTAACGGTCACCGCGCTGGACCAGCTCTCTCAGGGTCTCGAGCAGGACCGGTGCGGCGCTCAAGCGAGGGGTGAAGGTCGATCCGAACAGGATCACCGGACGGTCACCCGCGCTCGGCTCGACCGAGGGCAGCGAGCCGTCGAACAGCGGGTCGAGCTTGGGCCAGCCGGTCTCCTCGACGCTGAAATAGCCGTGCTCGGCGGCCAGCGCGCGAAACGGTCCGGTGGTGGCCGGACCCTGGGTGCAATAGAGATCGAACAGGCCGCGCAGCCGGAAGTGGCCGCGCTGGTCGGAGCGCTTCTCGACGTTGAAGCCGTGGAAGACCTGCACCTTGCAGCCGGAGAGATAGTGCGGCACCCAGTTGGCGGCGCTGAACACCGCATCCGGGCGGAATCCGACCGCCTGCCGGGCGTCATCGACGCGCAGCTCCCGGGGCACCGGAAGGGCGGCGGCCGCGCCGTGGCACCACCAGCGCAGGCTGTCGCCGCGGGCCTCGATCGCCTTCTGCAGCGGCTGCAGGATGGGGCCGGCGTAGCGCTCGGTGGCGAACAGCAGGTAGTGCCTGCCGGTGCCGGGTGCCACGCTCACGGACGCGCTGGCCGCGGGCTCACAGGCGCCCCGAGACGCCGATGCTCACCGATACCCGCGGCTGCTGGAAGCGGTAGTCCCAGGGCCACAACACCAGTTCGCGGGCGTCCACCTCGGCCATGCGGATCGATTCTCCGCGCAGTTCGCGCTGGCGGTCGCCGGTGATCGGCCCGCGCAGGGTCACAAAGCGCCCGGGCGAGAACTCCCGCGGGTCGATCTGGCCGGCGCGCAGGGCGATGAAGCGCCCCTGTTCGGGGGCATCGAGGGCCGGCCGCTGCAGCCGGTCGAGCGGATAGGCGACCACCTCGATCTCGGCATAGCGCTCGAACTGCCGGGTCTCGACGATGCTGCCGCCCCAGAGCACATCGACGTCCATGTAGCGCTGGATCTGTTCTCCAGCAAGATAGGGCGCGGGCGAGAGAACCGGGGCGTCGGCGATGGGGGGCGCGCTGGCACAGCCGGCAAGCAGGGCGAGGACAAGGGTCCAGCTCAGGGTTTTCATGGGGCCTCCTGCTTGAGCCAGGTCGAATCGGTGCCGCCACCGGCCTCGCACAGACGCGGGGCGAGGGCATCGAGGATTTCCGCGGCGCGCTCGGCAAACCGCCACGGCGGATTGAACACCAGCATACCGCTGCCGTTGAGCCGCAGCGGGGTGTCGTCGGCCTGCACCAGCAGTTCCAGCGCCAGCAGCTGGCGGGCGTTCAGCCGGGACAGGCGGCGAAACGGCGCGCGCAGGGCCACGCGCTGCTTGATCGGGTACCACAGGGCGATCACCGCCTGCGTCCAGCGCGCCAGCACGGTGGCGATGCAGCGCTCGATCAGGGCGAACTCGTCGCGCTGCAGCTCGTAGGGCGGATCGATCAGGATCAGGCCCCGGCGCTCGGCCGGGGGGCTCAGCGCGGGCGCCGCCTCGTAGCCGTCGCGATGGTGCACGGCGACCCGGGCATGCGCGCCGAGCAGGGCGCGCAGCGCGGCGAATTCCCCCTCCTGCAGCTCGCAGACGGCCATCCGGTCCTGTTCTCGCAGGCAGCTTGCCATCAGCAGCGGCGAGCCGGGATAGCCGGCCTCGCCCGCCAGCTCGGTGCAGCGTTCGACATAGCCCTGCAGCGGCGCCGGCACCGACCCACCGACCAGACGTCCGATTCCGGTTCGCCACTCGCCAGTGCGCTGCGCCTCGTCCCCCTTGAGTGAATAGTGGCCGCGACCGGCGTGGGTATCCAGCAGGAATACTCCACCGGGCTTCTCCTGCAGCCGCTCGATCAGGGCCAGCAGCAGGCTGTGCTTGAGCACGTCGGCATGGTTACCGGCGTGGAATCCATGGCGGTAGTTCATGGCGCCGGGGGCAGCCCGGGCAGCAGCAGTGGGTCGAGGCGCTGCTCGAACCAGTTCACGCCCCAGTGCAGGTGCGGCCCGGTGGCGCGGCCGGTGCTCCCTACGGCGCCAAGCACCTCTCCCGCCGCGACCTGCTGGCCGGGCCGGACGTCGATTCGGCTCATGTGCAGGAAGACGCTGCTGAGTCCATGGCCGTGATCGAGCAGCAGGGTGCCGCCGGTCAGATACAGGTCGGAATCGGCGAAGCTCACCACCCCCGCCGCCGGGGCACGGATCGGCGTGCCCTCGCGGGCCGCGATATCCATGCCGCTGTGCGGTGAGCCGGGACGGCCGTTGTAGCTGCGCGACGCAGCGAAACGGCCGCTTATCCGCCCGACCACGGGCCAGGCGAAGCCGCTTGCGAAGTCACTGCGCGCGTCGTCTCGGCGGCGCGCCTCGGCCACCCGGGCCTGTTCTCGGGCAATCCGGCGCGCGATCTCGGGCGGCGGCTCGACAGTCCTGGGCGGTACGCCGCGCACGGCCTCTACCGGCCAGTCCCGGGGCGTCACTGTCACCCGGTGGTTGGCGGCACCGCCATCCGGCACCCGCACCGCAACCACCAGCGGCTCGCGGGCATCGCGCGGCGCGGCCAGGAGGAAGCGTCCCTCGGCATCGACCCGCACCCGGCGTCCGTCGACGCTGACCTCGCTGCCCGGCTGGGCCCGGCCGATCGCCAACTGGCCCTGCTGTAGGGCCGAGGGCAGTTCAAGCGCCGTCGCCGGCGCCGCCAGCGCGATGAACAGCGGGGCAGCGCACGCCTGGATAGCGCGCAGCCTGGACCAGAACCGCTCAATCATCGACCTTTCCCTGTTGGACTTCAGATTCGAGGGGGGAGCCGGGCACCGGGTCCACGCCGCCCTCGGAAAACGGATGGCAGCGGCCGATCCGGCGCAGGGCCAGCCAGCTGCCGCGTGCGGAGCCGTGCAATCGGACCGCTTCGGCTGCATAGTCCGAACAGCTTGGGTAAAAACGGCAGCGAGGACCGAGCAGCGGGCTGAGGAAGCGCTTGTAGACACGCAGGAGCAGCAGGATCGGAGAGGTCACGAAGGGGCCGTCGGGCCTTGGCTGGAAAGGCGACCGCGGTTGCCGCGGCTGATCCGGTAGGCTATAACACGCGGCCGCTTGGCCTCAACAAAACAGGCAGGAAACGACCCGTGGCAGCGAAAACGAAATCGTCCGCGAAGAAAACCGCAGCGAAGTCCAGCAAGCCGGCGGCCAAGAAGAGCGCCGTCAAGTCGCTGACCAGTGCGCTGGCCAAGCTGGCGAAGGTGGCAAAGAAGGCCGCGCCGGCCAAGTCCGCGACCAAGGCCGCGACGAAGAAGACAAGCAAGCCCGCTGCAGCTAAGAAGTCTGCGCCGGCCAAGGCTGCCAAGAAGGCGGCGCCCAGCAAGGCAGCCAAGACCGGCAAGCCGGCGGCCAAGAAGGCCGTCGAGAAGAAGAGCGTGGCCAAGGCCAAACCCGCGGCCAAGCCGGCCGCCAAGACCAGCAAGGCAGCAAAGCCGGCAGCCAGGTCGGCTGCGAAACCGGCCAAGTCCGCCAAGCCCGTCAAGGCGCCAGCCAGCAAGGCCGCAGTAAAGTCGCCCAAGGCTGCCGCTCCAGCGGCCGCCAAGAGCAAGGCGACCAAGGATTCGAAGCCGGCGGCCAGCGTGGCCAGGGTCGGCAACAGCAACGCAGGGAAGCAAATGGCAACAGCGAACAAGGCCAGCGCGGTGGCGCGGCCCAGCGAAACGGGAAATAAGGCCAGAGCGGTGAAACCAAGCAAACCCCAAGGTGGTGCCGAGGCTCCGGCCGCAGCGCTGCGCGTGGAGCGGGTCGACCTGCCCCCGGGCTACAAGCCGGCCAGCGGCGACGGCGAGTACATGAGCCCGATGCACCTCGAGTACTTCCGCCAGAAGCTCATGAACTGGCGCGCCGAGCTGGTCGAGGAGTCGAAGCAGACCATCGACAACCTGCGCGAGGAAGTGCGCGATGTCGGTGACGAGGCCGAGCGCGCCACGCGTGAGACCGAGAACTCGCTGGAGCTGCGCACCCGCGACCGCTACCGCAAGCTGATCGGCAAGATCGACAAGGCGCTCAAGCGCATCGACGACGGCGCCTACGGCTACTGCGAGGAGACCGGCGAGGAGATCGGCATCGAGCGTCTGGAAGCACGGCCGATAGCCACCCTCTGCCTCGATGCGCAGGAGCGCTGGGAGCACCGCCAGAAGCTGATGGGCGACTGATCGCCTGCAGCCTCGGAGCGAAACGAGAAGGCCGCGCACTGCGCGGCTTTTTCTTCGCGCAACGCCCGCCGTTCGACGGGGGCTGGTTTGGGCGCGAAGTTCGCATTCGCCACGGTTCATCAAATGGGCCGATATTCTGTGGGAGTGCCCTTGGGCGCGACCGCGGAGTTCCGCTCTGGCCGCGGTCTGTGGTGAATCCGTAGCGCTGCGGTCGCGCCCGAGGGCACTCCCACAATTTGACTGCGGCAAGGCCTGCTTTGCAGCGCAAACCGGACCTGGCAGCGACGTTGCGTGTAGGAGCCAGCTTGCTGGCGATCGTTCCGTCCGGGGCGCCTATCGCCAGCAAGCTGGCTCCTACAACGGGACCGGGGCGAATGCGAACTTCGCGCCCGCACCGGCCACTGGTCCGTGTCCCGGTCGTATCCCCGCGTTCGATGCGTCGCTCAGGCCCGGTTGTACGCCTCGCACAGGGTGTGCAGGTGAACGCGTTCGGCATCGCGCAGGAAGGGGGCCAGAAGCATCATCAGCTGGCGGATGCCGGACTGGATCGCCTGCTGCTCGTCCTTCTCGCCGCGTACGCCGCTGTAGTTCAGCCAGAACGTCGCGACGACCAGGATATTGGTCGCCAGCGCCTCCACCTCGGCATTGCTTGCACGCATGATCCCGGCCGACACCAGGCCCCGCAGCACCTCGGTGGCGTTCTCGGTCGCCCGCTTCAGGATGCGCGCGAAGTGCAGTCGCACCTTGCGCGAGCGGGAGAGGATGTCGACCAGGTCGCGGTAGAGAAAGCGGTAGTCCCAGATGCACTCGTAGACCATGTGCAGCTGGAGCCAGATGTCCTCAAGATTGGGCAGTCGGCCCTCGGGCTGGACCAGCGCCTGGTCCATGCGCTCTTCGTAGCGGGCGAAGAGCTGCTCGATGATGTCGTCCTTGTTGCGGAAGTGGTAGTACAGGTTGCCCGGGCTGATCTCCAGCTCGTCCGCAATATGGTTCGTGGTGACGTTCGGCTCGCCGCGTTCATTGAACAGGGCAAGGCTCAGTTCGAGGATGCGCTCGCGCGTGCGCCGCGCCACCGTCGTCTCAACCGGTCAGTTTCTTGACCAGCGCGACGTACTTTTTCTGTGCGTCCTCCTGGCTCATGTCGCCGAGCTTGGCCCATGCCTCGTACTTGGCCGTTCCGACGAAGTCGAAGAAGCCGGGCTTGGGGCCGTTCACCGGACCCTCGGAGCCCTGCTTGTAGAGCGCGTAGAGCTTGAGCAGGGTGTCGTTGTCCGGACGCTCCTCCAGCTTCTTGATGTCTTCGGCGGCCTGCTCGAACTGGGCATTGAGGTCGGACATGTACGCACTCCGCATGCGGCGTGATCGGGGCGCCTGTGATAGCACGCGCCTTCGTGACGGGTCAACGCGAGGCGGAACCCGCCGCCCATGGCCGGACACGGTGTCGCAGCCGGGCTAGGCTTGGAGCCGGCACCGGGCTATCTTTACACGCATTCGTCGGTCGGCAGGGGTTGCCCGCCCGGCATCCGCAACGCAGGCAAGGAAAGGGGATCGGCATGAGCTACTTCGTCACCGGCGCCACCGGCTTCATCGGTCGTTTTCTGGTCAGCAACCTGCTCAAGCGCAAGGGCACGGTGCACGTGCTGGTGCGCAAGGGCTCGCAGAAGAAGCTGACCGCCCTGGTCGAGAAGATGGGCTGGGACAGCAAGCGCGTGGTGGCCGTGCCCGGTGACCTCTCCAAGCCCAAGCTTGGCCTCAGTGCCGCACAGATCAAATCGCTGACCGGCAAGGTCGACCACTTCTTCCACCTTGCCGCCATTTACGACCTGTCGGCCGACGCGGCCAGTCAGAAGGTGGCCAATGTCGAAGGCACCCGGCACGCGGTGCAACTCGCCGAGGCGGTCAAGGCGCGCTGCTTCCACCACACCAGCTCGATCGCGGTGGCCGGCCTCTACACCGGCACCTTCCGCGAGGACATGTTCGAGGAGGCCGAAGACCTCGACAACCCGTACTTCGCCACCAAGCACGACTCCGAAAAGGTCGTTCGCGAGGAGTGCACCAAGATCCCCTACCGGATCTACCGCCCGGGCATCGTCGTCGGCCACAGCCAGACCGGCGAGATCGACAAGATCGACGGGCCGTACTACTTCTTCACTCTGCTGAAGAAGCTCCGCGAGACGCTGCCGCCGTGGGTTCCGATCCTCGGCATCGAGGGTGGCCGGATCAATCTGGTGCCGGTCGACTTCGTCGCCAACGCGATGGACCACATCGCCCACAAGTCGGGTCTGGACGGCGGTTGCTTCCATCTGACCGACCCGGACCCGAAGCGGGTGGGCGAGGTGCTGAACATGTTCGCCCGTGCCGGCCACGCGCCGGAGATGACCATGCGCCTGGATGCGCGCATGTTCGCCTTCGTGCCGCTGCCGATCCGCGCGGCGGTCACCAGCCTGCCGCCGATCAAGCGCTTCACCCGCATGGTGCTCAAGGACCTCGGCATTCCGCCGGAGGTGCTCAAGCTGATCACCTATCCGACCCGCTTCGACTCTCGCGAGACGGAGCGTGCGCTGAAGGGCTCGAAGATCGCCGTCCCGCCGCTCGAGGACTACGCCTGGCGCCTGTGGGACTACTGGGAGCGCCATCTGGATCCGGCGCTGTTCCAGGACCGATCGCTGCGCTCCCGCGTGGAAGGCAAGGTCGTGCTGATCACCGGCGGCTCGGACGGCATCGGTTATGCCGCCGCGGAAAAGATCGCCGCCGCCGGCGCCAAGACGATCATCGTCGCCCGCACCGAGGACAAGCTGCTGGCCGCCCGCGACGCCCTGCGCAAGGCCGGTGGCGAGGTGCACGCCTACACGGCCGACCTGTCCGAGATGGAATCCTGCGACGCCCTGGTCAAGGCGGTTCTGAAGGACCACGGCGGTGTCGACGTGCTGGTGAACAACGCCGGGCGCTCCATCCGCCGCTCGATCGCGCTGTCCTACGACCGCTTCCACGACTTCGAGCGCACCATGCAGCTGAACTACTTCGGCTCGCTGCGCCTGATCATGGGCTTCCTCCCTTCGATGACCGAGCGTCGCCGCGGCCACGTGATCAACATCTCCTCGATCGGCGTGCTGGCCAGTTCGCCGCGCTTTTCGGCCTATGTGGCCTCCAAGGCGGCGCTGGATGCCTTCTCGCGCTGCGCCCAGGCCGAGTTCAGCGGCAACAACATCGCCTTCACCACGATCAACATGCCGCTGGTGCGGACCAAGATGATCGGCCCGACCAAGATCTACGACAGCGTGCCGACCCTGACTCCGGATGAGGCCGCCGACATGATCTGCCAGGCCATCCTCGAGCGCCCGAGCCGCATCGCCACGCGTCTGGGCATCTTCGCCGCCGTGCTCAACGCGCTCGCGCCGAAGGCCTACGAGGTGGTGATGAACACCGCCTTCACCCTCTTCCCCGACTCCGCCGCAGCCAAGGGCGAGAAGGGCGGTGACGGCCAGGCCTCCAGCGAACAGATCGCCTTCGCCGCCCTGATGCGCGGCGTGCACTGGTAGGCCATTGTGTCCGGCACGGTGCTCCCGGGCATCGTGTCGGAATGCCGCTCGCGCGCAAAGAAGACTTCCGCAAAATCCGCTTGTAGGAGCCAGCTTGCTGGCGATAGGCGCCCCGGAAGGGACGATCGCCAGCAAGCTGGCTCCTACAGCAATGGCGTTGCAAGGTCCGGTTCGCGCCGCAAAGCAGGCCTTGCCGCAGTCAAGTCGTGGGAGTGCCCTTGGGCGCGACCGCGGCGTATCGGATTCCCCACAGACCGAGGCCAGAGCGCGTCTCGCGGTCGCACTCCCACAGTCGGGCTTTGTTGGGCGTCAGCGAAGCCCCACAGGCTGTTCCTTGGCGGACCGATACGGCCGTTCGGACGGTATGCCCGGTGCGGCAAGCCGCACCCTATGCATCTCTTGTTCGCGCCCTAGACGCGCATCTGCGTCATCTTCCCAACGAAGCCGCCGGCAGCGGCGGTCTTGCCCGCGACCACAACGCCTTGGATCTGCCGCGGACCGCGCACGGGCGACCGGCCGTGGACTCGTCCAGCCTTGTCCTGAGGGGCGCGCTGAGCGCTCCGACACGGAGCATGCCCGGTTCGAGGGCGTGGCGGCAGGGGAGTCCCGTAGGTCGGCGCTAAACGCTGGGCGCGCGGCGCAGTGCGTGGCCCTGAAGCTGGCGACTCCCGGTACGCGCCGGTTCTTTCCGAGGCCGGAAAAGAAGAAGCCCGCCAGTCCGAAAGGCCGTAGGGGAGGGAGCTAACGGCATTTCGTGCGGACTGGCGGGCGTCAAGCTTGGGCGCGCCGTGCGCGCCCGGTTGTAGCGGGGCTTACTCGGTAGCGTCCTGGATCGGAGCAGCCGGGGCGGCGGCGGGCTTGGCCTTCTTGGCAGCCGGCTTGGCAGCCTTGGCCGGAGCGACCTTCTTCACCGACTTCGGCTTGGCCGGGGCAGCCGGCTTGGCGCTCAGCTTGCGCAGCTCGGCGTTGAGCTGGTCGACGCGCTTGGACAGGCCCTGCAGGTCCTCGCGGGACGGTACGCCAAGGCGGTTCAGGGCGCGCTGCACGCGCTCCTCGAACACCTTCTCGAGGCGGTCCCAGGTATCGGAAGCGCGCTCGCGCACCTGGCCGACGTTCTTCTCGACCTTGCCGCGCACCTCGTCCACCTTGCCGGTGGCGATCTTGCGGGTGTGCTTCTCGAGGTTCTGACCTTCCTTGACCAGGGTCTCGAACAGCTTGGTGCCCTCTTCCTGGGCGCGACCGAAGGCACCCATGCCGGCCAGCCAGATCTGCTGGGCGGACTCCATGATCGACTTCGACAGACCCTCGGCCTTGGCCTGCAGGTTCACCGACGACTTGCCGGCGCCCTTGGCGGCCGGCTTGGACTTGGTCTTCGACTTGAGCTTGGCCATGCGTTGTCCCTCCTGATGCGGTGTGTGGGCAGCTCTCGCGGCTGCCGGCGACGTGGGGCCAGTCTGCGCGTCGCAACTAGAATATTCACACTAGGGAGACGCCGAAGAGCTTCGGCGCCCCGCGCCGGATGTTGTGCAGCCGGCCAGCAAGGCGCGCGCCTCGCTGCGCTCGCTCACGGTGGCAACGCGCGGCCGGCGTTCGCTCGAAGACTCTCGGGTGGGCGCCCCGGGTTGCGGATCGGCGCGCGCGGCAGGCGCTGGCGTGCTTGGCAAGCGCCGCCGCGGACTTGCCTTGGGGGCGGGCTAGCCGCGCATGCGGCGCCGGCGGCCACGCTGACGCGAGGAGACAAGGGTCTCGACGTCGTCCAGGGCGCGGCGCAGCCGGGCAGTCGTGTTCGTATGCCGGCGGCGCTGCTGGGTCAGGCTGTCGAACGCGCCGCGCTGTTCGTCATCGAGCACCTCGTCGCGGAAGCGCAGCCCGTGCCGCGCAAGGATCGGCGCCAGCTGGGCCCGTCGCGCCCTGAGGTCGGACAGGGTCGCCCGGTAGGCGTGGTCGCAGACGCGGCGCCGGGACTTGTAGCTGAAGACGCTGGTGAAGAACATCTCGGCGTCGTCGGGATTCGGCTCCAGCAGCAGCTGGTCGACTTCGCGGTACTGGTGGGCGTACTTGGCCATACCGACCTGGACCCGCGACTGCAGCAGGGTGCGGAAGGTCTGCGAGAGCACCACCGGCAGGCCGCCTTCGACCAGGCTTTCCGGATGCTTGCCGTGGGCGCGGGCCATGCTGGCATCGAAGGGCACCAGCGGATTGAGCCCGATCAGCAGGTCGACGCCTTCCTCCAGTGCGATCGAGGCATGCATGGTACGGCGCAGGGCCCCGTCAACGAATTGCCGGTTGCGGATCGGCACCGGCGGGTAGAGGCCTGGCAGCGCGGCGCTGGCCTGCACCGCACGCGAGATCGGCACGTCATCCCAGCCATGCTCGCCGAAGCGCACCGCTTCGCCGTTGTCGAGGTCGACCGCGACAACGCGCAGCTTGCGGCGCAGCTCGCGGAAATCGTTGGTCCGGCCGTGCCGGGAGAAGGCGTCGGCGAGGAAGCGGCCGATCTCGTCGTTGTCGAACAGGCCGGCCGGAACCAGGGCGCCCAGGCGGGACAGCGCCGCATTGAGGTTCGCGCTGCCCGGGTCGAGCAGGATGTCGCGCCACCAGCGGACCAGATGGCGCGGGAAGGACAGCGCCCGCCTCGCGTACTCCCAGAACGCCGGGCGCACGAACGCATCGGGGTGGAACTGGGCGTCGTCGCGATCGCCGGTGATGAACACCCGGGTCATTGCCGCGGTGTCCATCCGATTGGCAAGGCCCGAGGCGAGGAAGGCGCCTGAGCTGACACCGACATATACGTCGAGGCTGGTCAGGTCGAGGCCCTCGATGGCCTCCTCCAGGGCGCGCAGTGTGCCCAGTTCGTACATTCCGCCGATGGGTCCGCCGCCCGCGATGGCAAGACCAATGCGCCGGCTGCTGGGCTGGCGTGTTCGGGCGGCTTGAATCTGCAGCATCGGACACCGGGAGAGCGGGGGGTCCGGCATTGTAGCCGCGCACTCGGGGTGGGCAAGGCGTGAATTCCGGGTGGTGGGCATTCCAGGCGGGTATTCCGGGCGAACCCAAGGGATTTTCCCTACCGGGGAGTGCCGCTCGTGCGCGTTGCTGAGCAAGTGGTTGCCCCGAAAGGGAAAAAACACTCCATTTCGACGCTTACTCGGACACTAGGATCTTTCTTAGCCGCTCGTTTCCCTGTGTCTAGGGAATTCCCCCAGTGTGGGGTTCTCGAATAGGAATAGCATGTGGATTCACCGAGCGGCAACGAATCGCTCGGGGGCTCCGGACCCGGAGCGACATCTGCCCTAAAGCGAAAACAGGAGGAGGGATCATGGCCCGTTCAAAACCCACTGGAGCATCCCGCGTAGATCGCCCCGCCAACGGCGCGGTCGGCTGGCTGATGCGCATCCGTCGCGGCGACACCTTCATCCAGGAGTTCTTCTCGGACGCCGCCTATGGTGGCAAGCGCGCCTCGCAGCGCGCTGCGCGCGACCGCTACTCCGAGCTGGCTGCCACGCTGCCGCCGCCGAAAACCTCGGAAGGCGCGATGAGCGTCCGCAACAGCAGCGGCGTGGTCGGCGTGCGCCTGGCCCGTGAGGGCACCGACGCGGCGGGCGAGCCGCGTGAATCCTACGTCGCCTCGTGGCGCGAGAACGGCCGTGACCGTACCGTCCGCTTCTCCTGCTCGGCCTTCGGCAAGCGCAAGGCCTTCCAGCTGGCCTGCCTGGCGCGCGAACTGCGCACCACCGATCGTGAAGTGCTGATGGCCAAGCTGGCCGAGAACCGCAAGGCCGGCAAGTCGGCGGCGGGCAAGAAGGCTGCGCCGAAGAAGGCGGCCAAGAAAGCGGCTGCCAAGAAAACGGCCAAGCGCAAGTAAGTCAGTCCAGGACGGCGGGTGCCGCGAAGGCGGCGCCCGCGCGGTCCGGCGCAAGGCCGGGCCGAGCCAGTGCAGGGCGTTCTCCTCGGTCTGCGCCGCCGATGCTGCGTTGTTCGGCCGCTGCGCAGCAGCGCGGGCTTTGCCCGCTACGCCTTCGCTGCGCTCGGTCGGCTTCGCCAAAGCGCTGCAATGCCTCCTTCTCGCGCCTTGCCTCGACGACGCATCCGCGTCGCGACTTCAACAACGCACTTCCGGGACAGGACACTAGAGCCGGCTGACCTTCCAGTCCTGCATACGTCCGTCGCGATAGGGCATCACGCCATGGAAGGGCCGCGGGTCGCCGTCGAAGACCAGCGGCAGGAACCGCCGGTCACCCTCCCACAGATTCAGCCGCTCGATGTCCTCGATGGGCACCCATTCGAGATCGCCCTCGGCATTGCGCGCGGGCGGCTCGCCCTTGAACCCGTCGATCAGGAAGATGAAGCCGAACCAGTCCTCGCCCTGCTTGCCGAAGCCGGGCCAGCTGAGGGTGCCGCGCAGCTGCAGCGAGATGACCTCGATACCGGCCTCCTCGTGAAGCTCGCGGCGCATGCCTGCGGCAACGTCCTCGTTGGCCTCCAGCTTGCCGCCCAGCCCGTTGTACTTGCCGAGGTGGGCGTCGTCGGCGCGTGCATTGCGGTGGACCAGCAGTACGCGGCTGCGATCGGGCGAGAGGACATAGCCCAGGGTGGCGAGGATCGGGGTGTAGGGCATCGGGGCCTCCTTGTCCGGGTGATCAGCCGCCCGACTCCAGGGCTTCCCAGCGCTGGTAGGCGGTCTCCAGCTCGCCCTGCAGCGCCTGCAGGCGGGCCTGGGTTTCGGCGATGCGTTCGCCGGACTGGCGGAAGAACTGCGGCTCGCTCATCGTCGCCTGCAGCGTGGCCAGTTCGGTCTCGAGCGTTTCAATGCGAGACGGCAGCTGCTCCAGTTCGCGCTGCTCCTTGTAGCTCAGCTTGCGCCGCTCGGGCGTTGATGCGGGCAGCGTGGCCGCCGGCTTCGATTCGGCGCCGGCCGCGGCGGAAGCCTGTGCGGGCGGGGCATGGCGGCGACCGAGGCCGCCGCCCTGGCGCTCCCAGTCGCTGTAGCCGCCGACAAACTCCTCGACTTCACCGGCGTCGTTGATGGCCAGCGTGCCGGTCACCACCGCGTCCAGAAAGGCGCGGTCGTGGGAGACCAGCAGCACCGTTCCGGAATACGCGGCCAGCTGCTCTTCCAGCAGTTCCAGCGTCTCGACATCGAGGTCGTTGGTCGGCTCGTCCATCACCAGCAGGTTGGACGGTCGGGCGAACAGCCGGGCCAGCAACAGGCGGTTGCGTTCGCCGCCCGAGAGGCGGGTGATCGGCGCCCGGGCCCGCTCGGGGGAGAACAGGAAGTCCTGCAGGTAGCCGAGCACGTGCTGGCGGCGGCCGCCGATCTCGACGTACTCGCTGCCCTCGGCGACGTTGTCGAGGGCGTTCCAGTCCTCGCGCAGGGTGGCGCGCTGCTGGTCGAAGTAGGCGATCTCGAGGCCGCTGCCGTGCTCGACGCTTCCGGCATCGGGCTTCTCCTGGGCGAGCAGCAGGCGCAGCAGGGTCGACTTGCCGGCGCCATTGCGGCCGACGATGCCGACCCGGTCGCCGCGCATCAGGGTGAAGTCGAACGGTTGGATGACCCAGCGGCCGTCATAGCGCTTGCCGGCCTCCATCGCGCGCAGCACGCGCTTGCCGGAGGCACCGGCCTCGGCCACGCGCAGTCGGGCCTGGCCTTCCTTCTCGCGGCGCTGGGCGCGCTCGCGGCGCATCGCCTCAAGCGCCCGTACGCGGCCCTCGTTGCGGGTGCGGCGGGCCTTGATGCCCTGGCGGATCCAGACCTCTTCCTGGGCGAGACGGCGATCGAACTCGGCGTTCGCCTGCGCCTCTGCATGGGCGCGCTCCTCCTGCCGGCGCAGGTAGTTCTCGTAGTCGCCCGGCCAGCTGCTGACCTGGCCGCGGTCGATCTCGAGGATCCGCGTGGCCAGGGCGCGAAGGAAGGCGCGGTCGTGGGTGACAAAGACGATGCAGCCCGCGTAGCCGGCGAGGAACTCCTGCAGCCAGGCGATCGACGGGATGTCGAGGTGGTTGGTCGGCTCGTCCAGCAGGAGGATGTCAGGCTCGCCGAGCAGCGCCTGGGCCAGCATCACCCGGCGCTTGCTGCCGCCGGACAGCGCGTCGAAGGCGGCATCGCCGTCGAGGGCGAGCCGCTGCAGCAGGCCCTCGATGCGCGATTCCAGCGTCCAGCCCTGGACGGCGTCGATGCGCTCATGGAGCCGCGCGAGCGCCGCGGCATCGACCTGTTCGGCGTGGCTGACGCGGTGGTATTCGGCCAATGCATGGCCGAGGTCGCCGGCGCCGTCGGCGACCACGTCGAAGACACTGCCGGCCAGGCCCGCCGGCACCTCCTGGCGCATGCGGGCGACGCGCAGCCCGTCCTCGCGAACGATCTGGCCGTCATCGGGGACGGCCTCGCCCTCGATCAGCCTCAGCAGGGTGGACTTGCCGGCGCCGTTGCGACCGATCACGCAGATGCGCTCCCCCCGCTCGATCGAAAAGCTGGCCTTGTCGAGGAGCAGGGGGCCGCCGACCGAGAAGTCGACCTGGTTGAAGCTGAGAAGCGGCATGGCGAGCCTTGGGTCCGGGGCGCGCATCCTACCGGAAGCCGCACGCCGCGGGCTTTTCTTTTGGTGAAGGGTTGGGTTATCGTGCGGGCGCTTTATTTGCCAGTCACACTACATCGTGACGGATGCGCGGTGAGTCAGCAGATCTGCCGCAGTTGATCGCGTCCCAATGGGGTCCTAGCAGAAAAGCGTCGACGGGCTTAGGGAGCCCGCCGTCTAAAACTCTCACCACGTTCCAGGAGCAATCATCATGTCGGATCGTCAGATCGGTACGGTCAAGTGGTTCAACGACGCCAAGGGGTTTGGCTTCATCAGCCGTGAGAACGGCGAAGACGTGTTTGTCCACTTTCGTGCCATCCAGGGCACCGGCTTCCGTTCGCTGCAGGAAGGCCAGAAGGTCAGCTTCGTGGTGACCAAGGGCCAGAAGGGCCTGCAGGCCGATCAGGTCCAGGCGGTCTGATCCGCCGCAGCGGACGGTTCGCCGTCCGCGCGGAGAGAACCCCGGGCGTTCGCGTCCGGGGTTTTTTTGTGCCCGGCGAAAGGGCGTGGCGTGCGTGCGGGCGGGCGACTCAGGCGCGAAGGTCGCTTTCATCTCGGCCCTCGAACGCCCGCGCCTTCTGTGCGAGCGTCCTCGGGCGCGACCTTGGAGATCCGCACTGGCCGCGGTCTGTGGTGATTCTGTAGCGTTGCGGTCGCGGGCAAGCCCCCTCCCGCAATTGGACCGTGGCGAAGGCGAACGCTGCGCCCTTCTCGCACCTGTCCCGGCATCGGGCGGCGCCCCGCGCTTGCCCGCGCCGGTCACGTTTGACAGCCTTGCCCGGTCTTGGGGTGGGCTTGGGAATCGAGGAGAGGGTGCGTTGAGCGAGCGAGGGGCCACACCCGCCTGGGTGGTTGCGCTGGGCGAGGGCACGCGCGAGGAGTGGCCGCTGCTGGTGGCGGGCATGCTGCTCGTCGGCATGACCCTGCTCGGCCTGGGCATCGCCGGCCTGTTGCCGGAGGAGGGGCTGGCCGGCTTCGTCGGCTGCTTCCTGCTGGTATACGCCGCACTGATGCTGCTCCAGCATCCGCGTTCGCAACTGCTGGGCGATGGTGTGCGCAAGCGGCTGAGGTCCTCGATTGCCCAAAGTGGCCAGGGCTTCTACGGCCTGCTCTGCCTGGGTCGCTTCATCCAGCTGGAGGTCCACGACCTGCTTGAGGCCCTGGGCGAGTTCGAACTGGGCGGTCAGCTGCTGCGCTCGCTGCTGCAGGACTGGCTGATCGGCTTCAGCATGGAGTCGCTGATGAACTTCGTGCAGTCCGTGATCTGGCCGGTCTTCATGTTCTCCAGCCACGGTATGTTCAAGGCCGGCCTGGTGCTGGCCGCACTGTGGGGGCTGTATCGCTTCGGCGGCTGGCTGTTCCCGGCCATGCAGCGCGAGATCGAGGCCGCGGAGGAGGACGAGGACGACGACACGGACAGTGGCAAGAAGCGGAGCAGGAAGCGCGCCAAGCGCGCCCGCACGCAGGGTGCGGGGTCCAGCCCAGCCTCGCCCCCCCCAACGCCGCCGCCTCCGCCGCCCGCCTGACGTCGGTCTCGACTCAGAAGATCCCCATCGCCAGTCCCTCGGCCAGGGCCCGGCCCAATTCCTCGCAGCTTGCGCGCTGCTCGGCGGTGAGTTGCTTGGGCGCGAGGATCGCCTCGGGCGTCTGTGCGTGCATCATCAGTCGGATCGGTTCGGCGACGCGGCGCCAGCGCAGGCCGAGGGCGATGCGGTCGAGCTGACGCTGCGCACCCTCGCCATCGCTGCCGGCGCAGATGATGCTCGCGAAGGGCAGACCCTCGCCACGCCCGAGCAGGCCGTAGTAGCTGCGGTCGAAGAAGTCCTTGATCCGGCCGCTGAGGGCGGCAAGGTTCTCGGCGGCGACCACCACGACCGCCGAGCAGGCCAGTGCCGCGGCGGCATCGGCCTGGTCGGCGTGAAGCAGGTTCACTTCGATCTCGCCTGCCTGCCGCGCTGCTTCGGCCACCGCCCGCGCGGCCTGCTCACAGGCGCCGGTCTGGCTGTGCCAGACGATCAGCAGCGCTGGCTTGGCGGACATCTCTGGTCGAGCCCGGATGCGCAGCGAGCGGGCCCGTCAGCGCACGACATGCCAGTGGGTCTGCCGCCCGGCGAGATAGTGGACGGTCGTTCCGTCGAAGAGCGCGCTCTGCTCCAGTTTGATCTGTACGAACTGGCCGTCCCACTCCTGCAGCGCCACGCGTACATTGCCCTCGATGGCGTAGCCGGTATCCGCATATAGCGGCCAGTCGCCCTGGCCAGCGGTGGGTCCCTGGTTGTCCCACATTCCGATGGTCGGCCCCGGAGCATGGCCGAAGAATCCGAGCGGATGGGTGTAGGTGGTGCTGGCGATTCCGGCCTTGCCGGCGGCCTCACGCGTTGCGGCGAGGATCGCGTTGCCGCTGCGGCCGGTCCGGAACTCCGCGGTCAACAGGTCCTGCCAGCGATTGCCCTCGGCCAGCGCCGAGCGCAGGCCCGCCGGCACCGCCGACTCGCCCATGCGCAGCACGTAGCCCATCTCCTGCGTATCCGTGCAGAGTTTGAGATAGCAGATGCCGACGTCCGTGTGGAGGACATCACCGCGTTGGATGATGCCGGACTCTCCGCAGAAGTCGGCGTCTTGCGCGCACTCTCCGCCGGCTCGCTGCAGGTTCACGTTGGGCATGAACCAGGGGCGCAGGCCAAGGGCCTCGAAGCGCTGGCGGATGTACCAGGCGACATCGTCGGTGTGCGTCGCCCCCGGCGTGATCACCCGGTTGGAGAAGGCCTCGGCGATCACCCCGCGGGCGAGGGCGACGATCTGCGGATAGAGCTGCCGTTCGCTGGCGCTTCGCGTCTCCAGCCAGCGCACCACCAGGCGTTCCGCCGGAACGATGCGGGCGTGCAGGCGCTCGGGCAGGGCGCGAAGGAGCTGCTGATGCAGGCCATGGCTCAGCCCGTCGGCCACCGCCCAGTCGGTGGAGACGTTGATGCCGATGCGCGCCGGGTCACGTTCTTCGATCAGCTCGGCCAGGGCCTTCCATTGCGCCTCGAGATCGCCGCCCGACCAGCCGGTGTCGTAGGGCTCACCCAGCGGATACCGGTTCACCGACAGGCGATCCACGCTGCCGTCGGCCTTGCGATGGAAAACCAGCATCGTGGTGCGCCGCGCGGCGAAGCTGGGCTGCGGGACCAGGCTGAAGTAGACCGGGTCCTCGTTGTACTCGCGGGCAATGAGCAGCCAGAGATCGATTTCCGTCTCGGCCATCAGCCGGGGCAGGAGGGTGTCCAGGCGCTCGCGCAGGATGCGGTTCTCGACGGCCACGCGCTCGCGCGGCGCCAGCACGGCGAACTCGTCCGCCGTGCGGATCTCCATCGCCCCCGCGCCGGGCAGTGCGAGGCTGGCCGCGAGGCCGAGAAGGAGGCGGGCAATTGGTCGTGCCGTCATGCGGGGTGTCTCCGAGGGGATGGGGCCGTGCGCAGGATAGCCCTGCCGCGCTGGATCGCCGAACGGCCGACCTACTGGGCAAGTTCGCGGACGTAGCGGTCGATCAGGCGCACGCCGAAGCCGCTGGCGCCCAGCGGCACGGTGGGAAGGGGGGCGTCGTCGCGCCAGGCCATCGAGGCGATGTCCAGATGCGCCCAGGCCTGGCCCTCGGGCACCCAGCTGCCGATGAAGAAGGCGCCGACGCCGGCTCCGGCCTTGCCGCTGCTGCCGCCGTTTCGCAGGTCGGCGATCGGCGACTCCAGATCCTTGGCATAGCTCGGATGCAGGGGCAGTCGCCACAGTTCCTCGCCGCTGCGCATCCCGGCCTGCTGCAGCGCGGTCGCCAGGGACTCGTCGCGGGTGAACAGGCCGCCATATTCATCGCCGACCGCGGTCACCTGCGAGCCGGTCAGGGTGGCGATATCGACCAGCACCTGCGGCTTGTCCTGCTGCAGCACGTAGGTGATCGCGTCGACCAGGACCATGCGGCCTTCGGCATCGGTGCTGATCACCTCATAGGTCTTGCCGGACAGGGTGCGGATGACATCGCCCGGGCGGCCGGCGCTGCCCGAGGGCATGTTCTCGGCCAGTGCCGCCACGGCGATCGCGTTGACCTCGGCGCCGCGTCGGGCAAGGCCCAGCACGGCCCCGGTGACCACTGCCGCGCCGCTCATGTCGTACTTCATCCGCCACAGGTTGTCGCGGCCCTTGATCGAGATGCCGCCGGTGTCGAAGGTGATCCCCTTCCCGACGAAGGCCAGCGGTTCGGCATCATCCGCGGCGCCCCGGTAGCGGACCAGCATCAGCCGCGGCGGACGCGCGCTGCCCTGGCCGACGGCGAGGATCGAGCCCATGCCAAGACGCTCCATAGCGGCCTGGTCGAGCACCTCGATGCTGACCCGGTCGAGGCCGCGGAACGCTTCGCGGGTACGCTCGACGAAGCTCTCCGGGTAGATGACATTGGCCGGTTCGCTGACCAGGTCGCGGGCAAAGCGCACGCCGCTGGCGACGTGCTGCCAGTCATCCTCCCATGACTTGCGCGAGGCGGCCGGGTCGGCCCCGAGAATGCGCAGTGAGCCCTGGCCTAGCTTCGGCGCGTCGGGTGCCGGGCTGCGATAGCGGCGGAAGGTGTACTGGCCGAGCTCGGCGCCAAAGGCGAGGTGAGCACCGGCAGCCGGAATGTCGGCAATGTTCCAGGCGAGGTCGAGGTGCGGCGCCGCGCTGAGCAGGCCGAGCTGGCCGACCAGCCCGCCGACGTCCTCCAGCAGCCGGGCATCGACCGGATCGACACCGGTGCCGATCACGATCAGCTGTTCGAACTCCCCGATGCCGAACAGGTTCAGCACCACGCCGCGGTCACCACTGAAGCCCGCGGTGTTGGCTGCCCGGCGCAGCGCGCCCTCCAGCCGCGCATCCAGCTCGGCGAATGCGCCGCCGTCGGGCAGGCCCTTGGCTACGCTGATCGCCAGCGCGCCGCTCTCGGGCAGCTGGTAGTCGGCGAACTCGATCTGCCTTTGCGCCTGAGCCGCCGATGCGGCCAGCAGCAGGGCAATGAACAGCAGAAGGACTCGGGCTTGCGACATCGGACGCTCCGCTTGGCGTGAAGGACGGCCGCAGACCTTACCGGCAGAGCGGGGTGCTGGTGTCACCATGGTGTGAGGGATTGCGACGAGCCGGGAGCTGGGAGCGGGGAGTCGGGGTCTAGCCGCTTCGCGGCAACGGCGGCTGCGCCGCCTGAGCCACTGCTGCGCACAAGGGAAGGGGCAGGACGCGCTTCGCTGCAGCGATGATGGCTGTGGGCGCTGATGAATCTATCGATGCCCGACTTCGCGGCTTTCGCGTCCTTCGCGGACCTCAATGCTCTTGCCCGGGACCGCGCGATCAGGCCGATTCCCCGGGCCCGTCCGAGAAGAGATAGTCCGCCGGTCGCGGCGTGCGCGTGCGCCAGCGGTAGGCCAGCGCCGGGCCGACCCAGAGGGCGATGTTGCGGCCCCGGGCATCAACGTACCAGCTGGTGCAGCCGGCGCTCCAGGCGGTGCCGCTGAAGCGCCGGTCGAGCCCGAGCAGAAAGGCGCGCTGAACTTCTTCCTTCGGCTCGACCGCCACCGCGCCCCGCTGCGCCCGCAGTGCGCGCAGGGCCTGGATGTGGCGGACCTGGCTTTCGATCATGAACAGCACCGAGTTGTGGCCCAGGGCGGTATTGGGGCCGAGCAGAAAGAACAGGTTGGGATAGCCGGCCACGCCGATGCCGAGGTGCGCCGCCGGTCGATCCGCCCAGTCGCGGGACAGGCAATGGCCGTCCCGGCCGGTGATCTCGATGTCCTCGCGAAGGCGCAGCGGGTCGAAGCCGGTCGCGCAGACGATCGCATCGAGATCGACGCGCTGACCATCGGCGAGGCGCCAGCCGCGGGCGTCGATTGCCGCGATGGCCCCGCGGTGAACCGTGGTGTTGGGGGCGCACAGCGCGGGATAGAAGTCGCTGCTGAACAATACCCGCTTGCAGCCTACCGGATAGTCGGGGCGCAGGGCCTCGCGCAGGGCCGGATCCGCAACCTGACGGCGGCGCAGCCGGTTGCCTAGCCAGCGCGCCCAGAAGGCCGTACGCGGATGGATCAGCGCATGGGCCAGCACCTCCAGCAGCACGAACACGCTTGAGCGCACGGCCAGGCGCAGCCAGGGCCATGCCGCGAAGCGGCCCTGCAGCCACTCGGGAAAGCGACGGTCGGGGCGCGGCAGGACCCAGGGCGGCGTGCGCATCGCCACGTGCAGTTCCGCTGCGTCGCGAGCCAGCTCGGGGATGATCTGCACCGCGCTGGCGCCGCTGCCGATGACGCCGATCCGCTTGCCGGCCGGGTTGAACCCGGCGTCCCAGCGCGCGCTGTGCAGCAGTGGGCCGGCGAAGTCATCAAGGCCGTGAAGCCCCGGCCAGGCGGGGTGGTGAAGCCCGCCCGTGCCGAATACCAGGTCGCGGCTGCGGAAGATGGCGCCGGATGCGCAGCGCACCTGCCACAGACCCTCCTGCGCATCCCAATGCGCTGCCTTCACCCGTTCGCCGTAGCGCAGGCGCCCTTCACGCTCGATCGGCGAGGCCAGCTCGCGCAGGTAACCGAGGATCTCGGCCTGGCTGGGAAACAGCCGCGTCCAGTGCGCGTTGGGCGCGTCGGAGAGCGAGTACAGGTGCGAGGGCACGTCGCAGGCGGCGCCCGGATAGCGGTTGTCTCGCCAGGTGCCGCCGGGCAACTCGGCCTTCTCAAGCACCAGATAGCGCTGGCCGCCCTGCCGCTGCAGCGCGCGTGCCATGGCAAGCCCGCTGAAGCCGGCCCCGACGATCAGGCAGTCGAGCGCGTCGCCCGACGCGCTCATGATGTCCGCTGCAGTGGAGCTATCGGTTCAGCCACCAGAATGCCCCGTTCAGCACCCACGCGAAGCTGACCCAGGCAAGGTAAGGCAGCATCAGGCCGAAGGCGAGGCCCGAGTGCGGGCGAAAGCGCAGGGCGGTGGCCAGGATCAGCGCCCACAGCACGGCCATCTCGAGCAGTGCGACCCCTCGCCAGCCGAGGCCAAAGAACAGCGGCGTCCAGGCGGCATTGAGGGTCAGCTGCAGATACCAGGCGCGCAGCGGGGCAGACCAGGCGCCAGTCTTGCTCCATACCCGCCAAGCAGCGACCGCCATCATCACGTAGAGCAGGGTCCAGACCGGCCCGAACAGCCAGCCCGGCGGCGCAAAGGACGGGCGAACCAGACGGGCGTAGTCCTCGTCCGGCGGAAACAGCGCGCCGCCCAGCGCAGCGGCGAAGCTGAGGGCCAGAAAGCCTGCGAGGGCGAGCACGGAGCGAGGCGTCGATGGACTGGTCATGCGTGCAGGCTGCCCGCATCGCCGTCAGGCCGCCGTCAAGGCGCTTCGAACCCATTGGCGAAGATCGATGCGCCGGTGAGCAGCAGGGTGAAGCTGCGGACGGTCTCGGCGCCGCAGTTGTCGCGGAACCGCACCTCCACCGGATAGGCGCCTGGCGACCCGGTCGCCTCGATCCGCAGCTCGCCGCCGTTGCCGGCCGGACTCAGCGGTCCGGGCGAACCGGTGGCCAGCGCACTGACCAGATCAACGCTGCCATTGTCGCTGGCGAGGCTGTCCGGCAGCAGGCTGAGCGTACTGCCCGTCAGCACCACCAGCGGGTCGGCGTACTGGCCGACCTGTGGCGCGGTATTGGGGAGGATGTCGATATCGACCAGTCCGCTGGCGCTGTCCGTGCCGTCGTCGGCGATGAGCTGCAGGGTGCCGGTGCTGGCCGAGCAGGTCGCGGAAAGAACGGCGGACACCGCACCCTCGTCGTTGCGCAAGCCACTGGTGGAAAGGCCTGAGACCGAACCGCCGCTGCCCAGGCTCACGGTCAGATCGCCCGCCGCGGTTTCGGCATCGCTGACGCTGGCGAGCTGGAGCACCGGCCCTGCCGGGCTGCCCTGCTGCACGGCGATGCCCGCAGCCGGGGTCACGCTGGGGGGCGAGTTGGTGAGGCTCACGCCGAGCTGGAAGCTGGCGTCGCGCACGGCGCCGCAGTTGTCGGTGGCGCGTACCGTGATGGTGTGGCTGCCGGCGGGGGCGGCATTGGAGACGCTGAGGACGCCAGCGCCATCGATGCTGAGTCCGCCCAGGTACGTGCCGGTGCTCAGGATCTGCAGGTCGGCGACGCTGCCGTTGTCCGCGGGGCCGCTGGCGGGAGCGATGGTGGTGCTGCCGGCCAGCGCCACGCTCCGGTTGCCGTAGCCCAGCGTCGGCGGTGTATTGGCGCTGACATTGACCTGAAGGTCGCCGGTGCCGGAGAGATCGCCGTCGCTGACCTCGAAGCGCTGGGTGCCGGGGGTGGCCGAGCAGCCGGCCGCGACCGTGGCGCTGATGCTGCCGCCGCTGTTCGCGGGGCTGCCGATCGCGAGGCCGCTGCCGCTGCCGCCCGGGACCGCACTGACCACAAGGCTGCCGGCGGCGGTCTGCGCATCGCTGACCGTTCCGACGGCTACCGCGGCGCCGGCGGGGCTGCCCTGCTGGCGGCTGATCGCGCTGGCCGGGGTGAACTGAGGCGCCGAATTGGGCACTTCCACCTGCAGCGTGGCGTCGTGGATGGCGCCGCAGTTGTCGGTGGCGCGCACGGTCAGGGTGTGTACGCCCACCGGGCCAGCATTGCCGAGGCTGACCTCGCCGCTGGCATCCACGCTGGCGCTGCCGGTGAAGCTTCCGGTGGAGGCGACGACAAGGCTGGCGACGCTGCCGTTGTCGCTCGGCGCTGTGGAGGGCAGCACGCTGCCCGAGGTGCCGAAGGCGAGGCTGGTGCCGGCATAGGCGAGGACAGGCGGCGTATTGGCGCTGACGTTGACCTGCAGGTCGCCCGTGCCGGTGAGGTCGCCGTCGCTCACCTGGAAACGCTGGGTGCCGGTGCTTGCGGTGCAACTGGCGGCCACCGTGGCGCTGACCGTGCCTGCGGCATTGGCGGGCGAGCCGATCAGCAGGCCGCTGCCGCTGCCGCCAGCGATGGCGCTGACCGCCAGGCTGCCGGCCGCGGTCTGCGCATCGCTCACCGTGCCAACAGTGACCGCCGGGCCGGCCGGACTGCCCTGCTGACGCGAGATGGCTGCTGAGGGCGCGAAGAGCGGGGCGGAGTTCTCGACGGTCAGGTTGATGCTGGCATCGGTGCTGATGGAGCAGTTGTCGGTGGCGCGGATGGTCAGGGTGTGGGTGCCCACCGGCGCGGCACTGCCGAGGGTGACCACGCCCGATGCGTTGACCGAGGCGCTGCCGGTGAAGGTTCCGAGGCTGAGGACGGTCAGGGCGTTGATGCTGCCGTTGTCGCTGGGGCCGAGATTCGGATTGACGGTAGCGCCCGCGCCGCCGGTGACGCTGCTGTCCGGATAGCCGAGCGTCGGCGCCGTGTTGTTGCTCAGGTTGACCTGCAGATCGCCGGTGCCGGTCAGCGCCCCGTCCGAGGCCTCGAAGCGCAGGGTGCCGGCGCTGGCGGAGCAGGCTGCGGTTACCACCGCGCTGACCGTGCCGGCGCTGTTGCTGACCGAGCTGGCGCTGATCCCGCTGCTGCTGCCACCCGAGATGGCCGAAACGCCGAGCGATCCGGCCGCGGTCTCGCCATCGCTGACCGTGCCCACGGTGACCGCAGCGCCGGCCACGCTGCCGCGCTGCCGGCTGATCGCGGCCGCCGGCGTGAAACTGGGCGCGGTATTGCTGGCGATGGTGAAGTTGCTGGCGGAGACCCCGGCGGGTGCCACGAAGTCGTGCTCGCGGACCCGCACACGGCCCTGGGTGGTGGGCGTGTTGGGCACGGTCCAGCTGCGGCTGCCGGTATTGGCGACGTTCTCTGCGATCAGGGTGGGAAAGGTGCTGCCGCCATCGGTCGACAGCTCGATGGTGACGTTGCGATCGAAGCCTGCGGTCTGGGTCCAGCTGATGGTGGTGATCTGGCCGGGCTCCAGCGTCGCGCCGCCGACCGAGACATCGCCGATGCTGTCGGCCACGCCGTCAAGATTGCTGTCGCGGAACCAGCCGATGTCGCGCATCAGCTGGCGGGTAAGGTCGAGGTCCAGGGATAGACCGGCGTTGATCGAGGGCTCCATCAGCACGTTGGGCGACACGACCTTGGCGAAGTGCGAGACCGATGAGCCACCCTCGTAGGGGTTCGGCGCATACAGCTGCACGCGTCCACTCGGGGCATCGCGGCCTGCGCTCAGGTAGTCGCCGGCCAGCTTCACGTTGCTGCCGTTCCAGAACAGGTTGCCGAAGTTGATCGCCGAGGCCGCACGTTCGCCATCGGTCATCTGGTCCCAGGTCTTGCCGCTGGTGGCGTCGTACTGGTAGCGAGCCCAGATATCAGGCAGGTTTCCGGGCCGCGCGCCGCTCGAGTTCGCATAGCTGGCAAAGCCCAGTCCATGTCCCAGCTCATGCAGCAGCACCACGAACAGATTCACCGTTCCGCCGGGCGTGGCGTTGTCGAGGCCGTAATAGAACCGCGTGCCGCTGCCCAGGCAGCCGGCGTCGACGTCGGAGTTGAAGGTGGTGTTGATGTCGACCCCGGGATCGACGTCGGTTCGTCTTTGCTTGCTGAAGAGCGCGACCGGATAGACCGTGCTGGTGAACTCTACGCCGAGGCTCGGATTGGAAGTCTGGTAAAGCGAGGCGGCACCCGCACTGCCCAGGACGCCGCCCGAGGTGGAGCAGGGCGTCAGGGGATTGAACTGTGCCCCGACCTGGATGGTGACCTCGCTGTCGAGAAAGGCGGCCCAGATGTCCGCGGCAGCCTCGAACAGCGCAAGGCGCTGCGCGCCGAGGTTGGCGTTGCCGTCATTGCCCGGTGCCGGAAGAAGCTGGGCGGCGGTGGAATTGAAGCCCTCGTTCGCCCCGTCGTTGTTGACGATGGTGATGGTCGCGCCGGCCTTGGCGCCGCCCGACTTCCAGCCGCTGATGAGCTCGGAGTAGAAACGGTACTCCGCAGGCGACATGCCGTGGCGGGCGGCGATCTCGGTCTCGTGAAGGAAAGCTTCGTCGGAGTCGTGGTCTCTGCCCAGCGCCTTGCCCGTGCGCAGGTCGCGACCGAAGAACGACTTGGCCTCGTCCAGGCTGGCTACGCAGCCAAGGCGGAGGTCGCCGCCCTCCTGGGCCGCCAGCGCCACGTGCTGGAAACCGTCCGCGGTGTCGATGCGCGTGCTGCCGTCCGCAGACTTCGAGATCTGCCAGCCGGCGACCTCCCGCGAGGTCAGGCTGGCGATCAGTTCGGCCAGCTCAGGCTCGGGCTGCGCGCTGGCGGCGAGGCAGAAGGGGGAGGCGGCGACCAGCGCGCAGAAAAGTGTGAAGCGGTTCAAGGTTCCAGGACTGCATTGCGCCACAGGCGGCATGTCCTTCTACGCATACGCCGAGTGGGCGGATGTGACACTCGGGTTTTTCCCGTGCCTGCCGCCGCGATAGCATGCGGTCAATCCTGTTCGAGCCTTGTCGATGAGCGCGCTGAATGTCCTGGGTACGCCGCTGCAGCCCTGCAGTCTTGATCCGTTGACCGGCTGGTTCCGCGATGGATGCTGCCGCAGCGATCCCCACGATGCGGGCATGCACTGGGTGTGTGCGGTGATGACGAGCGAGTTCCTCGAGTTCTCGCGACAGGCCGGCAACGACCTGTCGACGCCGCGGCCGGAGTTCGCCTTCCCGGGACTCAAGCCCGGCGACCGCTGGTGCCTGTGCGCACGGCGCTGGCAGGAGGCCTACGTCGCCGGGGCAGCGCCGCGCGTGGTGCTGGAGTCCACCCACCTGAACACGCTGGGCGTGGTCACGCTCGAGCAGCTGCGCGACGGCGCGGTGGCCGGCTAGTCCGCCGCGGGCAGGCAGCGCAGCACGAGCAGGGTCTGGTCATCCTCGCCGACGGCGCCGCCCTGATGCGCGTGCAGGGCGTTGACCAGGGTGTCGCGGATGGCCGATGCCGGGTCCGGCGCTTGGCGCAGCAGGGCCTCGACGCGATGCAGGCCGAAGGGCGTGCCGCTGCTGTCGCGGGCCTCGAGTACGCCATCCGTGCACAGCACCAGCGCGTCCCCAGGCTTGATGGCCTGCTCCCGGTTGCAGAAGCGGTAGTCGCGGTCGATGCCGAGCGGGATGTCGCCCTCCTCGCCGACCCTAAACACGTCGTTTCCCCGCCTCAGCAGTGCGGCATGGTGCCCGGCGGAGCACCACTGCAGCTGGGCCAGGTCCGGGCGGTGCAGGGCGGCGAAGACGGTCATGAAGTGCCGTCGCGGGCGTCGCGAGAAGAAGTGACGGTTGGCGTAGGTCAGGGCCCCGGCCGGGCCCTGTGGCGGTTCGTCGCCACGGTAGGTGCGCAGGATGGCGTCGAACTGCACCGCCTCCATCGCCGCCGCGGGACCGTGCCCGGAGACGTCGGCGATCATCACGCCCCAGGCGTCAACGCCGTGCTGGTCGGCCCAGCCCTCCGGCATGAAGCGGCTGAGCGGCATCAGGTCGTAGTAGTCGCCGGCGGCGATGAAGGCGGGTTGATAGTGCACGGCGTGGTCGAGGCCGCGGATCTCCGGCGCGTCGGGCAGCAGCAGGCGCTGCACGTCGGCGAGGCTTTCGAATTCGCGGCTGTGCGGGTGGATCACGCTCGGGGTTCCATGGCTGCATCACGGCGGTGCTGCGGCCGATCCTAGCCGGTTTGCCGCCTGGTAAGGGCTGCAGACATGCGAGGCCAGCCACGAGATCGGTGGCCGCTATCGCCCCCGCCAGGCTGAACCGCAGCCGGATGCCGCGCTGTTCCGGGTCAACCGCGAGCGGCGTCGGCGCGTTGTGGCGGATGAAGGCGGAGATCCATCCGCCGTGACCCGAGGAGTGACCGATGCGCATCATCACCATTGCCCTGTCAGCCGCCGCCGTCCTGTGCCTTTCCGCCACCTCTGCCGAGGCCGGCTCGCGCACCGAACACCGCGAGAACCGCCAGGAGGCCCGCATCGCCCATGGCGTGGCTAGCGGCGAACTCACCCGTCCCGAGGCGCGGCGCCTGCAGCGTGGCCAGCAGCGTGTCGACCTGGCGCAGGCCGTGGCCCGCGCTGATGGCGTGGTGACCCGTAACGAGCGTCAGCGCCTGGAGAACATGCAGGACCGCGAGAGCGCACGCATTGCCAGCGAGAAGCATGACGCCCAGCATCGGCGCTACTGACCCTGGCCGCCGCTTCCCCTGCTAGCCGGTCTCGGGCTCGCAGGGGAAGTCGACCTCGACCACGCTGCCGCCGGTCTCGCGCTGCCAGCATTGCAGGCGCACGCTGTCCCCTTCCGTAAGCGCAAGGCGTCGACGCAGGGCCTCGATCGCCGCGTGCCGCCCTTCACCCAGGGTTCCACTGTCGCCGACGCGCAGCACGCAGCGGTCGCGGGCGCTGCGGGCCCAGAGGTCGACGTGGCCGCGGCCATCGGGCAGGCCGATGCCGAGGCGCACTGCCTGCTCGACCAGCACCACCAGAAGCCGCGGCGGACAGCCCGTCTCGAGGATGTCCTCGGGAATGTCGGCCTGCCAGCTCAGCGCGCCGGCACTGCGCTCGGAGATCAGCGAGAGGTAGCCGCCGGCCAGCTCCAGCTCGGCGCCGAGCGTGCTGCGCTGTGCCTCGAGGCGGGGCAGGGCGCCGCGCAGGTATTCCAGCAGGCGTCCCAGCTGCGCGTCGGCATCGGCCGAGCCGCGGCGCAGGTGATCGCGCGCCTCGCCGATCAGGTCCAACACGAGCTGAGGCTTGATGTGGCCGCGCAGCAGTCGCAGTTGGGCGGCATTGAGTTCGCGCTGGGTCTGCTCGATCGCCGCCGCATCGATGGCGCGTTGCGCCTGACGCAGCTGGCGGGCGCGATGCCAGGCATCGAGCAGCAGGGCGATGCCAGCCAGCAGCACGCCGGTGATGGCCAGCACGTACAGGCTGGTGAGCCGGCCGAGGTCCTGCCAGAGCGGTGGCCGCCCCGGGCCGGTGTCGAGCAGGTAGAAGACCAGCAGCATCGCGGGAATGCCGGCCAGCACGAGGATCGCCTGCAGCGCGCGCCGGGTGCGCTCGGCGAGCGCGGCTCCCCAGCGATCGGCCAGCAGGTGCAGGACGCCCGCCACCGCGGCCGCGCCCAAGGTGCGCCAGAGCAGGGCGAGCAGCTCCGAGCGCCACAGCGGAACAAGGATGAGGGTCCATACCACGGCCAACCCGAGCACGGCGGCGCTTCGAGCAAACCTGGGGTAGGGAGGGGGGGCTGGGCGTGGCTTCACCGGCGGCAAGATAGGTGGCGCGGCGCGCGGCGGCAACCTAGGGAGCCTCTGAATAAGTCCCGTGCCCCGCGTTGCCACGGTGCGCGTTCGCACCAAGGCGGACGCCGCGGGACGTGGTGGTGCCACGTTCAAGGTGGCCAACGCGGGTGGGGGCGCACACCGTGGCAACCCTTCGGGCCGGGATTGTGCAGCCATCCAGCTGTGTTGCGCGTCTTGGCCGTGGCACCACCACGCCCTGCGCCGCGCGCCTTGCTGGCCGGCTGCACAACCTCCGGCGCGGGGCGCTGGACTTGTTCATAGTCTCCCTAGTCGGGGGGCGGGCCCGGGCGGACGATGCCGAAGACGAAGCGCTCGCCCTCGATCTCCCGCTCGTGGCGCGCGCCGAGGCGGGCCTCCCAGCTGCTGGGGCAGACGCTGCCCAGTCGGCAGACGTAGAGCGCGCCTGAGGCTTCGACGTCGGCGGGGCGCAGCCAGGGTGACAGGGTGAAATCGCCCTCGATCAGCATGGATGGCCGGCTGCCGGCATAGCTCGACACGATGGCGGTGTCGATGTGGTCGCCGATCACGATGCGCAGCGGGCCGTTGGCATGAGCTGTCCAGTAGCGTTCGGCCTGGGCGGCCAGCATGGCGCCATCGAAGCGGGTCTTGGAGTCGCCCCAGCGGGTCTTGTACAGCAGGTGCATGCTGCAGGTGAGGGCCAGCACGCCGGCCAGCACCAGCAGGAAAGCCGGTAGCCGCCGGCGCGCAGTCTCGGGCGGGATGCGCAGCATCGCCCAGACCCCGATCAGGCTGAAGAACGGAAACGCCCAGGTCGACTTCAGGCGGCTGCCGGTGGCGAGGCCGTACAGTGTGCTGAGCAGCAGCGGACCGAACAGCAGGGCGGCCAGCAGCCATCGATCCGCCGGTGGCGGCGCCGGACGACTGGCCAGACGCAGGGGCAGCCAGAGGATGGCGCAGAACAGCAGGCCCGCCAGGGCGCCGAGCGCAAAACGCAGCGGTTCGAAGAGATGCGCCGACAGGCCCGCCCCGGCGCTGCCGAAGCCGCGCAGGTAGTTCCAGGGCAGCCGCCAGTACTCGCCCAGCCAGGCGAGGTGCGGGCCGAGCAGCAGCAGGCAGGCGACGACCGCCAGCCACGGGCCGGGACGACGCAGCTGGGCACGGCCGCGCGCATCGAGCAGGAACGCGGCGAGGCAGGCCGCCAGCAGCAGCAGGCCCGAGTACTTGCTGAGCAGGCACAGCGCGGCCAGCGCGCCGAACAGCAGCCAGTGGCCTGTGCCGCCTTCGCGCAGCGCGCGCAGGAAGTGGTACCCGAGCGCCGCCCACAGCGGCAGCTGCAGGCTGTTCATGTTGAAGTTCGGCGTCAGGTAGGTGTGGAAGTAGGAGCCTTCCAGCAGGGCCACGGCCAGCGCCGCGCGCAGCGGGTCGAGCCACAGCCGTGCGGTGGCGTAGACGTAGACGAAGGTGACCAGCATGCCGAGCTGGGCAAGCAGGTAGAGCGAGTCCAGCCGCCCGCCGGCCAGGAACAGGAAACCCTCGCCCAGCCAGGGCCCCAGCGGCGGATGCTTGTAGTAGCCGAGCTGCCATTCCTGGCCCCAGCCGAGCAGCTCGAGGGTGTCCAGCGGGAGCATCCGGTAGCCCAGCGCCGGGGCCAGCACCCAGAACAGCAGGTGCCAGGCGCAGACCGCGACCACCAGCCGCAGCGGGCGCTGGGCGATGGCTTCGGCCAGGAAGGAAAGCGGTGAACGCATGCAGTCAGCGGCGACGGGCGGGACGGAACCATAGCCCAAGCGGGCGCGGCTGTTGAGGGGCAGGGCCTACACTGTGCCGGCAAGGAGGGCCCGGACACATGCCAGCGAAACCCAACATCGCCCTGGTCGGTCTTCTGGGCCTCGCCCCGGTCGCCGCCGAGGCAGAGACCTACCAGGTCGGTCCGACGCGCGGCCATACCAGTCTGACCTCGCTGTTCAACGCGGTGGACCTGGGGCCCGGGGACATCGTCGAGGTCGACGGAGACGGTGCGCGCTACCCCGGAGGCATCGTGATGCCCGAGGCGGATGGCGGCGCACCCGGCAATCCGGTGGTCCTTCGCGGCCTGCGCAGCGGGGGGCAGAGGCCGATCATCGAGGGCGGCTTCAACAGCATCGAGCTGCGCGCCCACCACGTGGTGTTCGAGGGCTTCGAGATCACCGGGACCACCTCGCCGGTCAGCACCTTCCGCTGCTTCTTCCATCACAGCCACGATGTGGTGATCCGCGATGCACGTATCCACGGCTGCCCGCAGCATGGGGTCCTCGGCGCCGACCAGGGCTCGGGGTCGCTGACCATCGAGTACAGCGAGATCTGGGACGCCGGGTCCGGCGACCGGAACCACACGATCTACATGGCCACCGACGAGGTCGCCTTTCCCGGCAGCGTGTTCCGTCTGCAGCACAGCTACGTGCACAGCGCCAATGGCGGCAACCTGATCAAGTCACGCGCCGAGCGCAACGAGATCTACCACAACTGGCTGGAGGGCGGCTTCTACCACGAGCTCGAGCTGATCGGTCCCGACCCGGGCGGTGCGCCGGCCGGCTGGAGCGAAGCCCTGGTCCGCGAGGATTCCGACATCGTCGGCAATGTCATCGTCCACACTGCCGAGTTCTCATCCATCCTGCGCTTCGGCGGCGACGGCACGGGACAGAGCCGGGGCCGCTACCGCTTCGTCCACAACACCGTGGTCAGGCGCCACCCCAATAACGATACCCCGACCGTGTTCCGGCTGTTCCACGGCATCGAGTCGCTGGCCGCTCATAACAACGTATTCCACCGCGAGGGCGGCTCCGGACTGCGGATCGTGCGCGAGGTCGAGGCAGACTGGAGCTTCGGCTCGCGCATCATCGGCCGCAACAACCACGTCGACGCAGGTTCGACCTTCTTGCCCGCGGGGTTCACCGGCACGGTGGTCGGGGCCGATCCGGGCTTCACGGCGGCCGCGGCTTCCGACCTCGTTCCCACGCTGGACAGCCCGTTGCGCGATGCGGCCAACGCCGACACCCAGGGGCCGGCGGACTACGCGGTCGCCGGGTCGCTGGCTGTGCCGACGTTCCAGCCGCAGCGTCAGGCTCCGGCGCCGGGCGGCGCACTCACGCGAGTGACGGCTTTCTTGGCCGCCGATATCGGCGCGATGGAGCGGGCTGATCCCGGGCGGATCTTCGGCAGCGGGTTCGAGACCGGCGAGGCGCCCTGATCCGTGCAGCCCGTCCACTTCGCGCTCGCCGCCGACGCCGTGCTCGCCCTCCATGTCGCGCTGGTGCTTTTCGTGATCACGGTGCCCCTGCTGCTGCCGGTCGGCTTGCGGCTGGGCTGGCGCTGGGCGCGGAGGCGGCGCGTGCGCATCGCGCATCTGCTCGTGCTTGGCATCGTCGTGCTGGAGGCCTGGGCCGGCTGGCTCTGCCCACTCACCGACTGGGAGATGGCCCTGCGCGCCCGCGCCGGAGGCGTCACCTATGAGGGTGACTTCATTGCCCATTGGCTCGGCGAGCTGCTCTACGTGAGGGCGCCGCCCTGGGCCTTCAGCGTGGCCTACAGCGCCTTCCTCGCCCTCGTGCTGTGGGTCAACCTGCGCCATCCGCCAGAGGGCGGCTGGCGCCGGAGAGGCGTCGGGCACGGCTAGGGCCGCTGGGCAGTGAATCGGGCAGGACGGGGCGCCGCGGTTCTGCTTCCTTCGCGCAGCCCGAGGAGTCCGGCCGTCTTGCAGGAGCGGAGGTGGCCGCGACCGAAGCGTTTCAGGTGCTCCGCCGCGTTCGGCGGCCGTGTGGGAGTGGGCTTGCCCGCGACCGCGGCGCTTCAGGTCACCGCGGTGATCGGATAGACGGAGACCCCGCGGTCATGCCCGAGGACGCTCCCGGAAGGGCTTCGATGCGCTTCGCGGTCGTGGGGCGCAGTGCAGCACGCTGCGCTGTTCGAGGCGCGGCGCCTTGCCCTTAACGCAGCGATTCGACGCCGTCGCGGAACAGGAAGTCCTTGGGTGGCTCGGAGGCCTCGTTGGGGTCCTTCCCCGGTGCGCCCTGTGCGATCCAGTCATAGATCAGGGCCTGCTGGGCAAAGCTTAGCGGCACGCCGGCAAAGCCCGGTGCACTGGCCGGCATGCGCGTTCCGCCGGAGGGCGGCGAGTCGCAGTTGACCTTCTGGAAAAGCACGCTGCCCTGTGGATCGCCGGGCAGGACGTAGATCCCGACGATCTTGTGGACTGCATCGATGCCCTGGTCCGTCAGGTCGAGGTTACCGTCCATCTGGCCCATGTTGTGGCAGCTGGTGCAGCGGCCCTCTGCCGAGATCGACTCGTTGATGATCGGCTTGATGTCGGTCTGCCAATCAACATTGAAGTTGATCGGCTCTCCGGACAGGTCCTCGCAGCCCGCCGGCCAGGCGGCACGGGCAGCGGGGGCGGCGAGCAGCGCGACGGCCAGGCCGACCATGGCGGCGAGCCTAGATCCCATTCATCAGCCCCGGGATGGTGCGACTGAAGTGGGCGAAGGTCGGGGTCGCCGCGGCATTGGCGTAGGGACCGCTGGCGAAATTGTCGATATTGGCGAAGATCGAGGGCAGGTCGCTGTCGGCCACGCCCATCCAGCGGGCAAGGGTGGCGCCGAGCTGGTCGACCGCCGTCGTCGGCAGGAACTGCCCACGGGAGAAGCACTCACCCTGGGTCGGGTCACTGCCGGCCACGGGATTGGTCAGCGAGTTGTTCAAGGCGATGCTCGGGTAGCGGCCGTAGATACCGCCATTGACGGCGCCGCCCACGGCGAACTGCACGCCGCCCCAGGCATGGTCGCTGCCGTTGCCGTTGGAGTTGATCGTGCGCCCGAACTCCGAAGCGCTGAACAGGGTGACGTTGTTGGCCTGGCCGATCGCCTGCATCGAGCGGAAGAAGGCGTTGACCGCCTGCGAGACCACCTGCAGCCGACCGTGGTGGCCGGTTGCGCCGATCGAGCTGATCTGGTTGTCGTGGGTATCCCAGCCGCCGATGCTGACGAAGAACACCTGGCGATTTGCATTGATCGGATTGGCCAGACTGGCGTCGGTGCTGACCTTGATCATCCGCGCGATCTGGCGCAGCTGCGAATACAGGTTGTTGCCGCTCAGGCCGTTGAACGGTGCGTTCACCGGGTCATCGGTGGCGATGGTGGCGAACGCCGGGTTGATCACGTCATTGGCCAGCTCGATCGAGCGGGTCACCAGTGAGCGGTACTCATCGGTGAACGGCTGCGGCGAAGCGGCTTCCAGCAGCTCGTCGAGATAGGACTGACGTGCGGTCTGGAACTGGTTGGCGTTGCGGTTGCTGATGCCGTACTCGATCAGCGAAGCCGCCGGGCTGGTGCTGCTCGTCGACAGGGTGAAGGGGAACAGCGGCGTGCTGATGGTCGAGGTGCCATTGAGGAACCGCGTCTGCCCCGACAGGGTGATCACCGGAGGCAGGCCGCTCATCTCCGAGGCCAGCTTCGAGGTGCGTCCGGCGACCATCCCGCCCCAGCCGCGCGTGGCCTGCAGGTTGTTGCCGCCCGTGTGCCACAGCGAGGTCTGGTCGTTGTGCGAGTAGAGCTGCGGCGGACGGCGGCGGGCGCCGCTGCCGGAGTAGGTGGCCCGGGTGATCGGCTCGACCAGGGATCCGATGTTGGGCAGGAAGGCCAGACGACCCTCGTTGTACAGCTGGGCGAGCTCGGGACAGAACGGATTCACGCCGTAGGCGTTGCCGTTGATGCCGATCGCGGCCGGCGTGGTCTGGTTGGCGATGAAGCCGGTGCCATTGGCAGCCGGCAGGGCGAGGCCGCTGGTATTGCCGGTGGCGTAGACGCCATTGCGGGCGTCGCGGTAGAGGTTCCAGGCATTGCCGCCGCCCGGCATAAGCAGGTTCCAGCTGTCGTTGCCGCCGGCGAGGTAGAGGCACACCAGGGCCTTGTAGCCGGTGGCCGGCACCGACTGGGCAAGGGCGGAGGGGATCAGGCCGAGCTGCGGAAACAGCGCCTGGGCACCGCCGCAGGCGAGCACGCCGCAGCTGGCACGGAGGAAGTTGCGGCGCGAGGAAGCGTTGCGGGACATGTCGGGCTCCTTAGCGCTGGGTGGCGAAGTCGGGCGAGACCGACACGAGGTGCAGCAGGTAGAGGATTTCGCGGCGGCGCGCGTCCTGCGGATTCGACTCCCCCATGCTGCCGGTGATGCCCAGCTGCAGGAAGCGCAGCAGGGTGCCCTTCATGCCGGTGTTTGCGGCGCTGGCAGGGTTGTTCACGTCACCCAGGGTGCCGCTCATGGTGCCGCCGAACAGGCGCACGTCGAGGGCGTCGATCAGTTGGGCATCCTGGCTGGCGCTGCAGGTTGTGCCGCAGTTCGCGCCGGGCAGGGCGTCCAGCACCGCGGCGGGGAAGTAGGCGTTCCCGGTCGGCACCGAGGTCATGCGGCTGTGGCAGTTGTTGCCCCAGCCGGCGCAGATCTGCGTGTACAGGTCGTTGGCAGTCAGCACGGCCGAGGCCTCGTTGATGATCTGCAGCTCGGGTGTGAACAGCTTGTCGTCCGCCGCGCGGCTGGCGTTGACGCCCGGGTCCTGATAGTCCGGCTCATAGAAGTTGAACACCGTCGGCGCGCCGAGCGGGCGCTGCAGATAGGCGCACTGCGGCCAGCTGCCGCTGTTGCAGCCGTTGGCGAAACGGGCCCAGCGGCGGTAGCCGTCGGAGCGGGTGTCGCCGGACACCGCACCCAGGCTGCGCCAGATCTGGATCAGCTTGAG
The DNA here is from genome assembly GCF_023156535.1 of Pseudomarimonas salicorniae. GTDB lineage: Bacteria > Pseudomonadota > Gammaproteobacteria > Xanthomonadales > Xanthomonadaceae > Pseudomarimonas > Pseudomarimonas salicorniae. Next base: position 169,212 of record NZ_JALNMH010000011.1, read on the forward strand.
CAGCGGCTCGCGCGGCTTGCCGCGCTCCAGCGCCTGCGCGGTGTCGGCAACCGGCTCGCGGGCTTCGGCGTCGAACAGCACCGCGCGGACCACGGCGGCCAGGTCGCCGCGGGTGCCGCTGCCGTTGTTGGCGAACACGTTGGCGACGCGCTCGATGTACCCGGGCGAGGGGTTGGAGCTGACCAGGCGCTGGATCATGTGGCGGGCGACCATGGTCGCCGTGTTCGGCTCGTGGAACAACAGGTCGATCGCCGCGTCGAGGCTGTTGTCGCAGTAGCTGAGGCAGGCAGCCTTCTGGTCGGCCGGCGAGTTGGTGTTCAGGCCATCGCAGTTGATATCGCTGCGTGACTGGCCCGGGCCGACCTCGTTGTAGGTCAGCATCGGCGTTCCGCCCAGCTCGAGCACCTTGGTGCGACCAGGAGTACCCCCGGGGATGCTCTGCCCATTCGCGGTGTCCAGTTCGACCGTGGCGCCGACCGGGTTCTCGCCGGCGGTCCCGGGCAGCTGGAAGCCGATGCGGTCGCGACCGGTGTCGTGGTAGCGCGGGTAGCAGATCATCGGCTCGTAGCGGTCCGGGTGGACCAGACCACTCTCGCCGTTGATCGACAGCGAGCCCGGCGTGCTGAAGAAATTGCCGTTCTGGAAGCTGCAATCGGTGCCGGTGCAGTTGCAATTGCGCGGAATCAGATTGCCGGCCACGATCCGGTTGCCCGAGCAGGCGTAGGACAGACCGGTCATCACCCGCGACAGGGTGGTGATGGTGTTCTGGTCGTAGGTGACCTGCGGGCTGCTCGCGTTCGGGAACGGCGAGAAGTCGGCGTTGCGCTCGATCAGGCCGATGGTGAACAGCTGCATCACCTCGCGGGCGAAGTTCTCGTCCGGCGCCACCAGGCCGCCGCTGGGCAGCACATAGGCGGCGATCCGCGGCGGCAGAGCACCATTGTTGGTCGCATCGCTGCTGGTGCAGCTGTGATAGGGCGGGTTGCTGCCGAGCCGGTTGTCGATCGGGCTGCGCTGGTCATAGCAGCGCGGTTCGATCTCGAACTTGCGGTTGCGCAGATGGGTCAGATACCGGCCCATCATCGGCGAGCGGAGCGTCTGTGAGAGCAGGGTGCGGAAGTTGCCGAAGGCGTTGCGCACGAGCAGGTCGTTCCACTCGGCCATCATGATCGGCTCGCCGCTGAGGCCGCCGTCCTGGTCGGAGACCACGATCATCTGGCCAAGCGCCCAGGCGACCTTCTGCCGCAGCTGGTCGGGCGCGGTCACCGCGGTGTCGACCCAGCGGTGCACGCGATGCGTCTGCGACAGGTCGCTGCCCGAATTGTTCTCGGCGGCAGTAATCGACTCGAGGAAGGGGCGGGCCAGGGTCTGCGGCAGGGCGATCTGCTGGTTGACCCAGCTCACCGTGCCCGAGGACTTGAGCTGGCTGATCGTCTGCGGCGTGGCGCCGAAGGTCGCCTGGTTGAGGAAGCGGGCCGCTTCCGCGTCGCTGGCAGGGATCGAGTAGGGCTGCTCGAAGTTGTCGCGGAAGATGCTCTGCGCCGCCGTATCGGTGGCCGCGGTGGAGCCCAGGACGGCGGCTGCCGCCAGGACCCAACGGGTAATGCTCTGCATGGGACACCCCAGGTGAAGGAGATCTTGCCCACGCGCCGAACGGGGCGGGCAGAGTGTGCTGGGGGTAAACCCGCAGGAACCGCGATGGCCATCGCAGTTTGCAAGGTGGGGAGTAAAAATTTCTTACTTGCCGCCGAGCGGAATCGCGAGGGCGATGGAAGGCGGGGCTTCAGTACCAGGGCATCAGGCTGAGCCCGATGCCGAGGTAGGTCGCACGGTGGTTGTAGTCGATCAGGCTCTCGCCGTAACCCTCGAACAGCTGCAGGTGGCCGCGCAGGTTGCGGTAGAGCGGGAAGCTCCAGTCGAACTGCAGCGCCCCGCGCGAGCGCTCGCCGCCGCGCAGGCTGTGACGGACCAGCCAGGCCAGCTCGTGTGCACCGCGCTGGTGCACGACCTGCAGCTCGGCGCGTCCGAGGAAGTCGTTGGCGTCCGGGTTGTCGTCGTCCCGGCTGCTTTCAGGCAGCCGGTACCAGGGTCGGAACACCACTGCCCAGCCCGGCTTCTCGATGGCCGCGGTGGCCACCAGCCGGTCCCAGCTGCGCGACAGCGGCAGGCTGCGTCCGTTCGACTGGTGCGCGTAGCCGATGCCCAGCATGCGGGCTCGCCAGCCGCCCAGCAGCGGTTCGTCAAAGCCAAAGATCAGGTCGATCTCGGGCTGGTAGTTGGTCTCTCGGAAGGGTCGCGAGACGTCCTCCTCGTACAGCTGCCAGCGCGAACTCTGTGTATAGCCGAACCACAGGTCGCCCTGACCGCCGACGAGGCCTTCCCATACCTTGGTCTTGAAGCTGACCTGGAACTTGTTCTCGAGCGAACGCAGGTCCAGCGACTCGTCCACCGTATTCGCCGGATTCGGGCTGTTCGGCCGATTGTTCGGTCGGTTGCTGAGGAATACCGGCAGGATGTAGATCGGGCGGTGGGCGCGCAGATTGAAGATGCCCAGCTTGGATTCGGGGTCCAGCTCCCAGCGCCGGTCGAGCATGGAGTCGGGCGCGGCGGCGAGGTCGGGCTCGCTGCGGTAGAGATCCTCCACGCGACCCCCAGCGGCTCGCTCGCGCAGGTGACGCTCCGCGATCTGGTCATAGCAGGCCAGACGCTCGGGGTCGGAGCCGATGGCCCGGCATCCCTCAAGGGTCTGGGAAGCAGCCGTCGAGGCCAGCAGGAGGCCCAACAGGCAAGGCAGGGCAAGCGATCTCAATTCGGTCGGTCCGGTGAAACGCCGGGCTCAGGGCCGGTCGGCGTCGAGCAGGGGTTCGAGAGTCTGCCACACGTGGTCGAGGATGATGGGCTGTGCCTCGGCATTCGGATGCAGCCGATCGGCCTGGAAATGGACCAGGCCACGGCTGATCGGTTCGAGCAGGAAGGGCAGCAGGGACACGTCCTGCTCGGTAGCCAGGCGACGGTACATGTCGATGAAGCCGCGCGTGTACTGTGGGCCGTAGTTGGGCGGGATCTGCATGCCCACCAGCAGCACCCGGGCGCCGGATTTCCGGCTGGCCTCGATCATCGAGCGCAGGTTGGCCTCGGCCAGTTCCAGGGGCAGGCCGCGCAGTCCGTCATTGGCGCCCAGCTCGATCAGCACCAGATCCGGCCGGTGCTGGCGCAGGGCATGGGCGATGCGCGAAGCCCCCCCCGAGGTGGTCTCGCCGCTGATGCTGGCATTGACCACCTCCCAGGCCGGCTGGCGCTCGGCCAGGCGCTCGCCCAGCATGGCCACCCAGCCCTGATCCTCCGATAGACCATAGGCCGCCGAGAGGGAATCGCCCATCACCAGCAGGGTAGGGCGGGGCGTGGCCTGGGCCGCCAGCGCGAGCAGCGTGAGGGCCGCCACCATGACGAATTGTTCAGTCGCTTTGCGCCAAGGTGATGGCATCGTTGCAATTCCTCCTGCCGGTTGATCGCTTATGTCCGCAAGTGTGGCCGAGCCCATGCGCTCGCAAGATGAAGCCCCCCTGATGCTCCGTGCCGAGGGGCTCGGCAAGACGGTCGCCCTGCCCAGCGGCCAACTGGTCATTCTGGACGATGTCTCGCTCGAGGTGCAGCGCGGTGAGGCGGTCGCAGTGGTCGGCGCTTCAGGTTCGGGCAAGTCGACCATGCTCGCCCTGCTCGCCGGGTTGGACACGCCCAGCACCGGCAGCGTCTGGCTGGATGGTCAGCCGATTTCCCGGCTCGATGAGGATGGTAGGGCCAGGGTCCGAGCCGCCCGGGTCGGCTTCGTCTTCCAGTCGTTCCAGCTTCTGCCCTCGCTCAGCGCCGTGGAAAACGTGATGCTGCCGCTGGAACTGGCCGGACACCGCCAGCCCGAACCCGAAGCGCGCCAGTTGCTGGTCCGCGTGGGCCTTGGAGATCGCCTGCACCACTATCCGCGGCAGCTGTCCGGCGGCGAGCAGCAGCGTGTGGCCCTGGCTCGCGCCTTCGCCTCGAAGCCGGCCCTGCTATTCGCCGACGAGCCGACCGGCAACCTCGACACCGAGACCGGCCGTCAGGTTGCCGACCTGCTGTTCGAACTGAATCGTCAGCAGGGCACCACCCTGGTGCTGGTGACCCACGATGAGCGGCTTGCCGCGCGCTGCGGTCGGCAGATCCGCCTCGCCTCGGGCCGGCTTGCATGATCGGCTTCCGGCTGGGCGGGCGCCTTCTGCGCCGCGATCTCCGCTCGGGGGAACTGCGTGTGCTGCTCGCCGCCCTTGTGCTGGCCGTCATGGCCGTCAGCAGCGTTGGCTTTGTCACCGACCGTGCCGGTCGCGCGCTCGACCTGCAGGCCAATGCGCTTCTGGGCGGCGATGCGGTGCTGCGCGCCGATGCGCCGATCGACCCTTCGGTGCGCGCGGAGGCAGCCGAGGCCGGCCTGTCCCACACGGCGCTGATGAGCTTTCCCAGCATGCTGCGGGTCGGCGAGACCCTGCGGCTGTCCGAACTTCGCGCCCTCGACGATGGCTACCCGCTGCGCGGGGGGTTCCGCATCCAGCGCGAGGCAGGCGGCCCCGGGGTGGTCCCCGAGGCCTCGCCGCGGCCCGGTGAGGTGTGGTTGAGCCGCGCCGGCGCCAGCCAGCTCGACGCGAAACTGGGCGATCCGGTCTTTGTCGGCGAGCGCGAGCTGCGGCTGAGCGCCCTGGTGCTCGACGAACCCGACGCCGTGGTCGACTACTTCAATGCCGCGCCCAAGGCCTTTTTCCATATCGACGAGATTCCGGCGACGGGCCTTGAGCAGTTCGGCAGCCGAATCACCTACCGGGTGGTGGTCGCCGGCGAGCCGGCGGCAGTGGAACGCTGGGTGGCGGCCCGCAAGGCCGGTCTCGACCGCGGCCAGCGGCTGGAAACCGCCGCCGATGCCCGCCCCGAGATCCGCCGCGCGCTGGACCGCGCCGACCGCTTCCTCGGGCTTGCGGCCCTGGTCTCCGTGGTGCTGGCCGGCATCGCCATCGCCATGGCCGCGCGTCGCCACGTCGAACACCAGCTCGATGGCTGCGCGGTGATGCGCTGCATGGGCGCGAGCCAGAACACCCTGCTCGCGATCTACGCCGGCGAGCTGTTCTGGCTCGGCGTGCTGGGCACCGCGCTCGGCCTGCTGCTCGCCTATCTGACCCAGGCGCTGCTCGCCGGCTGGCTGGCGGCCCAGCTGGGCCTTGCCATTCCTGCGGCCGGCTGGCTGCCGGCGGCGCAGGGCCTCGGCGTCGCCATGGCCGTGCTGCTTGCCTTTGCCCTGCCGCCGATCCTCGCGCTGCGCAAGGTGCCGGCCATGCGCGTGCTGCGTCGCGACCTGGACGCCGCCTCGGTGCCGGCCTGGCTCAGTGCTGCGCTCGGCATCGTTGGCCTGGGCGCCCTGTTGTGGTGGAAGGCTGGCGACCCGAAGCTCGCCGTGATCGTGCTCGGCGGCATCGCCCTGACCCTGGTGGCCCTTGCCGCGCTCGCTTTCGCGCTGATCTTCGTGCTGCGGCGATCGCGGCGTCATCTTTCCGGCATCTGGCGCTATGGCCTGGCCAGCCTCGGGCGGCGGTCGGCCGGCAGCGTGGTCCAGGTCTCGGCTCTGGGTCTTGGGCTGATGGTGGTCCTGCTTCTGACCCTGGTCCGCACCGACCTTCTGGAGCGCTGGCGCGAGGCGTTGCCTGCCGATGCACCGAACCGGTTCCTGATCAACATCCAGCCGCATCAGGTCGAGGATGCGCGTCAGGCCCTGCTTGCGGCGGGGGCGACGGATGCGCGGTTGCACCCGATGGTCCGCGGCCGTCTGGCCACGGTGAACGGCGAGGCGGTCGGACGCGCCGACTACGCCGATCGCGGCCCGCGGGCCCAGCGCCTGGCCGAGCGCGAGTTCAACCTGTCTTTCACCGATGCGCTGGAGCGTCCGGACAACGCGCTGGTCGCCGGCCAGTACTGGGCGGCGGACAGCACCGCAGCGGAACTGTCGGTAGAGGAGGACTTCGCCCGTGCGCTGGGCTGGGAGCTTGGCGACGTGGTCGGCTTCGAAATCGCCGGCAGCGAGGTCAGCGGGACGATCACCAGCCTGCGTCGGGTGGACTGGGAAAGCTTCCGCCCGAACTTCTTCGTGGTCATGTCGCCGCCGACGCTGCAGGGCTTCCCTGCCAGCTACATCTCGGCGGTTCATGTCGAAGCGGCCGGGCAGCAGCAGGTCGATGGTCTGGTGCGCAGCCACCCCAACATCAGTGTGATCGATGTCGATGCCGTGCTGGCCCAGGTTCGGCGCACCGCGGATCAGGTGGCCACGTCGGTCGAGTACGTTTTCTACTTCACGCTCGGTGCGGGACTGCTGGTGCTGGTGGCGGCGATCAGCGCCACCCAGGACGAGCGCTTGCTCGAGGGCGGCGTGATGCGCGCTTTCGGCGCGACCCGACGCCAGCTGCGCGGCGCGCACCTGGCCGAGTTCGCGGCGATCGGCCTGATCGCCGGGGCCACCGCGGCCTTTGCCGCAGCGATGATCTCCGGACTGATCGCCTCACAGGTGTTCGACCTGCCCTGGCGCACCGACTGGAGCGTGGCCCTCGGTGGCGCGCTCGTGGGCGTGTTGGGCGTCACGGTGACCGGGCTGCTGGCCACCCGCAGCGTGATTGCCGCGCCGCCCGCGGTCACGCTTCGGGCTCTGCAGGCTTGATCCTGCGCAAGATGGGGCGGGGATCAGTGCGCTAGCTTGTTCGGCAATCCCTACGGAGGCCGACCATGCGCTGCATTCCGATGGTCCTGCTCTTGCTCGCCGCGCCCTGCCTGATGGCTGCGGACATTGCGCCCTGCCTGGATTGCCATCGCCCGGGCGCCAGGGAGGGCCTGGCGCCCCTTCTCGAAGGCCAGCACCGGACCTATCTGGAAATCCAGCTGCGGCGATTCAAGCACCACATGCGGACCAGTTTTCCGATGCAGGATCTGGCCCGTGGCATCGGGGAAGAGCAGGTCGCCGAGCTGGCCGCCGAGCTCGGCGCGCGGCCCTGGCAGTCCGCGCCGACGCTGCAGCCGGCCAAGGCGGTCAAGCGTGGGGCGAGGCTTGCCGAGCGCCGCGACTGCCGGTCCTGCCACGGCGACGAGCTGGTGGGTGGTGGAAGTATTCCGCGCCTTGCCGGACAGGCCGCGCCCTACCTCCGCCAGCAGCTGGTCTACTTCTCGGCCGGGGAGCGCCACCATCCACCCACCGGCGGGGGCCAGCGCATGGAGGCGCTGAGGGAGGATCAGGCTGCCGATCTCGCCGCCTGGCTGTCCTCGCTGGGCGCCATTCCGCCGGGCGCTACCGGGCGCTGAGTGCCGAACCGCTGATCCGCCCGCCGGAAAGGTTCAGCACGGACTGCAGCTCCGCGCTGTCGGGAAGCAGGTCGTTGAACAGGTTGTCGGCGAGGCTGACGCCCTCGGCGTGGATCTGGCCGCGATTTACGAAGGCGGCCGCTGACAGTGGGCGCGTCTGGGTGCGGGTTATCCGGTTGCCGGTCAGGCTTGTGCGCTCGACCTCCAGCGTTCCCTCGTTGTTCAGCAGGGCGGCGGTGCCTTCCGGGGCGTGCACCACGTTGTATTCGATGCGGCTGTCCTCGAGGCTGAGCGAGCCATGATTGGCGATGATTGGATGCTCGCCCCGCGCCAGGCTGTCGCTGATCGTCACCCGCTCGAGATGCATCCTGCCGTGATTGCGGATCGCACCCTGGTTGGCCTCGGCCAGGGTGAGATCGCGGATGATCCCCTCGCCGCCGGCGGATACGTGGAAGAAGTGCATCGGACGATGGCTCCAGCCACGGATCTCTGCGCCGCGCCCTTCTATGACCACCTGGCTGCGGATGGCTGGCAGGGCAAGCCCTTCGGAGTCGGTGAGGTCCAGCGTGTAGAGACCGCCGGGGTGAAGCCGGATGTAATGCGGTCCAGCTGACTGCGCCGCCTGCTGCAGGGCACGGATGAGTCCCGCGCTGTCGCGGTTGCCGATGGTTACGGTGTCCGCCATCACGCCCTGGGCGGCGAGCAGGGTGGCCAGCATGAGGATGCTGCGCATGGAATGCCTCCGGGTGCAGGGATGGGCACACCTTCTCAGGGCCTTCTGGAGCACTTGCTCGGATCGCTTGGGACAGGCTTGCAGGCCCGCTCCCAGGCCATTTCGCCAGGCGCTTCACCCTGCATTAAAGTTTGGTTAGACTCGAAGTCACTGTATTGCAATGGGTCCTGGAACATCGAGACCCGATGGGCTGATCGTGATCCGCATCATCGCCACCGACGCAGACGGTGCTCCTTGCAACGCAGTAAGTCCGCGCGGGGAGACCGCGGTTTTTGATTAGCTTCGAGGAGCAGTTTCATGTCCGACCGTCAGATCGGAACCGTCAAGTGGTTCAACGATGCCAAGGGGTTTGGCTTCATTAGCCGCGAGAACGGCGACGATGTATTCGTCCACTTCCGCGCCATCCAGGGCACGGGTTTTCGTTCCCTCCAGGAAGGCCAGAAGGTGAGCTTCAAGGTCGTGCAGGGCCAGAAAGGCCTGCAAGCCGACGAGGTGCAAGCGGTCTGAGGCCGCCCCTCGGATAGCCGCACCGTGACCCCGGCTCCGGCCGGGGTTTTTTTGCCGACGGTAGAGTGATGTGCGCCCCTTCCGTGGCGCAATGCGGGCGCGAAGCAGACGTACCGCAGAACCCGAATGTAGGAGCCAGCTTGCTGGCGATAGGCGCCCCGGATGGGACGATCGCCAGCAAGCTGGCTCATGCAACGGTGCTGCCAGGTCCGGTTTGTGCCGCGAAGCAGGCCTTACCGCAGTCAAATTGTGGGAGTGCCCTTGGGCGCGACCGCGGAGATCCGCTCTGCCCGCGGTGTCTGGTGAATCCGATACGCCGCGGTCGCGCCCAAGGACGCTCCCACAGTCGGGCTTCGTTGGGCGTCAGCGAAGCCCCATAGGGTGTGCCTTGGCGCACCGATACGGGCGTTTGGAAGGTATGCCCGGTGCGGCAAGCCGCACCCTATGAATATCTGCTTCGCGCCCTTTTCTGCCTCACCCCCTGGCCCCGGTTACTGGATCAGGTCGACTTGTCGCGCGGCGGTTTGCGTGAGCAGGCTGTAGTGGGCGAGCGCATAGGTGGTGCTGCTGTTCTCGCCCCAGATCGAGGAGCTGTGCACGCCGCCGACGGTGCACACGCCGGTGCTGCAGACGATCTGGTCCGACCATGACTTGATCGAGTGCACGCGGTCGGCAAAACGGGTGCCGTACAGGTCGTTGAGGAAGGGGTTGCCGACCGACAGGCCCCAGCTGCCGCAGGTGCTGGTCCACACGTTGTACGGCCAGCTGCCGCAGCTCCACAGTCCGCGTACGGCGCCGGCGACGCCGACGAAGCTCTGCACATAGCCGCGCAGTCCATTGCGCTTGATGACCCGTCCGGCAAGCGTCACGCCCATCGAGTGGCCGATGACGTCGACCCGGCCGGTGCAGGAGCCGGCAATGGCCTCGATCATGGCGTCGAGCACCGGGGCCTCCTCGCTGCCGTAGTGGTCATTGCAGGCCGCGCAGCTGCGGCTGCCCCAGGCCGGTCGGTGGATCTGGCTGGCGGCGTAGCCGCGCCGCTGCAGCTCGCTCACCGTGTTGTTGAAATCCGAGGGCGAGCCGGTATTGCCATGCACCAGGACCACGCTGTCGCGGCACTGCGCGAAGGCGCCACCGGCCAGCATCAGCATCGCCACCGCGGTCAGCTGCCGCAGTCCAGAACAGATCCGCATCGAACGATCCTCCCCGATCATCGCGCTGTGTGCGCGAGCTCACGCTAGGCCCGGTGGCGGGGTCTGCCTGCTGTACCAAAGGGCAGGGGGCTTGCTGCGTTGCCGCAGTGCATGGCTGGGCGAGCGCTGCGCTGCGCGGAAGGGGGCTTGCTGCGCCGCCGCAGACGGGCCGACGAACGGCGGGGGCTCCTGCCGCGGCCAGGGCGCCGCGGCAGGAGTTGGGGCTCAGCGGAACGCGGCGATGGAAGCCCGCGTGTTGTTCAGTACCCGCGCGTTGTCGTGGGTGGCCGCGGTACCCATGGCGACGCCGCCATACGTCCGGTTCGGGTTGGACCAGTAGTTGATGCGCGGACAGCCGCCGGTGCAGGCATAGGCCATCACCGTGCGCCAAGCCTTCGACGGCGCCTGGTAGCCATGGCCGTAGGCGTAGGGCGTCGTTGACGGGTCGTTCGCCGGATCGTGGCGGGCGGCCTGCAGATGGCCGATCTCATGGCCGAAGCTGTAGTAGCCGGTGGCGCAGTCCCAATGCACCGCCGCGAAGGCGGTGGTGGCGCTGGCGCCGATGGCCGAGGCCAGGCCACAGGAGCTGCTGTTGTTGATGAAGAACATCACCACATCGGCGGTTTGCTGGTTGCGCAGGCTGTGCACGCTGTCCAGATAGCCGTCGGTGGTGCCGCGGATGCGTGCGAGGTCGGTGCTGAAGCTGCCCGACTCGGTGTAGCTCGCGGTGTAGACGCCGGCCGACTGCAGGGTGATGCTGATGCCGGAGTTGGCATAGCTCTGGTTGGCCTCGGTGATCGACAGGTTGACCAGGCCGACGATGTCGCCGGCGGCGTTCTTGGCCGCGGTGGTGGCCACGCTCATCACGCGGATCGTGGTGTTGGCCTTGGCACTGTCGCCTTGCAACTCACCGCGGGCGAGGGCACCTGCCAGCGGGCCGTCCGGCACGTGGACTCCCTCGGGATGATCGGCCGGGACCAGGGTCTCATCGAACTCGATGATGGCGTGACCGCCGGAGGACAGCGGGCGGATCTTGTAGAGCTGGCCATCGACGCGGACGCTGCCGGTCAGCTTTCCGTGGTTGTCGACCAGGGTGACGCTGTTCATCGGGTCGAAGGCGACCTCACCGGACTTGCCGGTCCGGGCGAGATCGGTAAGCAGGCCTTCCCAGATCAGCAGGCCGCTCTCGTCGCGGCGGCTGCGCACTTCGGTGACGTCCAGCGACAGCCCCGGGGCCAGCTGCAGGCTGATCGAGCCTCCGCGCTTGGACAGCTGGCCGCGGTCGAGGTGGAAGGCGCGGATCGAGCGGTTGGCCGGGTTGGCGCGCCAATCCTGGATCTCGGCAGCAGAAACCAGGTCTTCGCCGTCGAAGCGGATGTCGGTATTGCCGGCGGCGAGCGCCGGGTCGAGCGGGCACAGCAGGGCAGCGGCAAGAGCCGCGGCGAGCACGGAACGCATGTGAGACTCCCAACAGGATGACGGTGCGCCCCCAGTCGCCGGCCCCTGTCGGGCGCTGGTCTTGCGTCAGGACGTACGGAGTGCGCGGGCACCGAGCGCAGGGTCGATTTATTCAGGTCGCGTTCACGCTGACAATAGGGGTTTCACCCTAGGGGGATCTCTATCCGACGGACGGTAGTGCTACCTGTCTGAGGATCTTTATGTCACGAGTATCCGCCGCTACGGAGGTGGGCGTCCGCGGGTCGGAGCCGGGTCGGCTACGACTTGAAATCGCGGTGGCAGGCCTTGCAGCTGTCGCCGATCCGGCCGAGGGCTTCGCCGGCCTCGGCGCAGTCGGTCAACGCGGTTTGGCGGGCCGACTCGGCAGCCTGCTGAAGCTTGTCCGCGTAGTCGCCGAACAGTTCGTCCTGCTCCCCGATCGGCAGGAAGGCCGGGCGCACGTCCCGCGACAGGATGGCAAGTGCCTCGACGTGGCGGGCGAGATCCGCATCGCACTTTCCGGCGGTGACCTGGTCGCGGGCCGCGCCGAGGTGGTGGCCGAACAGGGCCATGACGCCCTTGGGGAAGGCGGTCGCAGGGCGCAGGGCATTGAGCACGCTGAGCGTGGCGAATGCGCCGATCATCAGTCCAAGAAGGATCCAGGCCAGTGCCTTCACGCGCGGTCTCCGCTAAGAGGGGAAGGGCAGAATGCTTTACCCTTGCCGCCCGATCCAGCACCCCCCGCCCCAGGACGAGTGGAAAACGCGACCGCCCCCCCGAGATTCGCCGGCATCGACCGCCTGTATGGCCATGGCAGCGTGGCCGCGCTGGGCCGCATGCGGGTGGTCGTGGTCGGCGTCGGCGGCGTCGGCTCCTGGCTGGTCGAAGCCCTCTTGCGCAGCGGTGTAGGTCGCCTGCGCCTGATCGATGCCGATGACGTCTGCGAGAGCAACGTCAACCGCCAGCTGCCGGCGCTGGAAGGCAGCTTCGGTCGCAGCAAGGTCGCCCTGCTGGCCGAGCGGGCGCGGCTGATCAATCCCGAGGCCGAGGTCGAGCCCCTGGCGCAGATGCTCACAGCCTCGAATCTTGAAGCCTTGCTGGAGGGCGTCGATCTGGTGCTGGATGCCTGCGACAGCTTCCGAAGCAAGGTCGAGCTGATCGCCTGGTGCCGGCGCCGCAAGCTGCCGCTGATCGTCTCGGGTTCGGCCGGCGGCCGCACCGACCCGACCCAGGTCCGGGTGCGCGACCTTTCGCGCACCGAACATGACGCCCTGCTCGCGCTGATCCGCAAGAAGCTGCGCCAGGAGTTCAACTTCCCGAAGAACCCGGACCGCTACTTCGGTGTGCCGGCGGTGTACTCGCTGGAGAACGTGCGCTATCCGCAGGCCGATGGCAGCGTCTGCGGCACCCGACCCCAGCTGGGCAAGGATGCCGCCTTCAAGCTCGATTGCGGGGCGGGGCTGGGCGCCGCCACACACATAACCGGCAGTTTCGCCTTCGCCATGGCCGGTCGGGCGATCCAGCTGCTGCTGGCCCGGGCCGCAGCCTCAGCGGACGAATAGGCGCCGCGCGTTGTCGCGCGTGGCGACGGCCAGATCCTGCGGGGCGATGCCGCGCAGGGCGGCGATGGTGGCGCCGATCCGCGGCAGCTCGCCGGGCTCGTTGCGTTGGCCGCGACGCCAGCTCGGCGGCTGGTCGGGGGCATCGGTCTCCAGCAGCAGGTGGTCGATCGGCATCTCCGCAACGAGGGCGCGCAGTCGACGCGCGCGCTCATAGGTCACCGGCCCGCCGAGACCCAGCGAGAAGCCGAGGCGGTAGAGCTGGGCCGCCTGCTCGGCGCTGCCGGAAAAGCTGTGCACCACGCCGCGCAACCCGCCGACATTGCGGATCTCTGCAATCACCAGATCAACCGCGCGGCGGGCATGCACCACCAGCGGCAGGTCGCGCTCGCGGGCGAGGCGCAGCTGGCCGCGGAAGACCCGCAGCTGTCGCTCGCGGTCGAGGCCTTCCACATAGTGATCGAGGCCGCACTCGCCGATCGCCGCGGCCGGGTGGCGGTCCAGAAAGCCGGGCAGGGCGGCGAGGTCGTCGTCGCTGCCCTCGTCGAGAAACATCGGATGCAGTCCGTAGGCCGGATACAGGCCCGGCTCGGCTTCCACCAGGGCAGCCAGGGCCGGCCAATGCGCGCGATCAATGGCCGGCACCAGCTGCTCTTCGACCCCGGCGCGGCGGGCGCGGTCGAGGACTGCCGGACGGTCCTCGGCGAACTCGTCGACATCCAGGTGGCAATGGCTGTCGAACCAGCTCACTGCCGCGGCGGGTCGTGTTCCAGCGGCGGATTCTTCTCGCTGCGCTCCCGCTTCCAGCTTGCAAAAAGCACGGTGGCCAGCGCGGTCAGGATCTCGTCGATGAACGGGATCGGGTCGAACGGCCACAGCCAGCTGACCAGCGCAAGCAGCAGGGTGATCTTGAAAAGCGTGGGAAACCGCAGGTCGGCGGCGTAGTCACCGAGCAGCGAGATGGGGTTCAGGCGCATGCGGACGCTCCGGACCGTTTGGCTTGCATTTCACGCTACCACGAGCAGTGAAACGCAAGGTGAGGCGGCGTTCAGCCAGGGGCGGTGAGAGTGGCGGCAAGTCCCCCTTCAGAGGCGAACAACAATGCGCAAGCCCCTAGCACTCATCATTCCCGCGCTGCTGGTCGGCGTGACCGCCTGCGGCCAGATTGGCCAGCCGATGGCCGAAGTCGTCTCGGTGACGCCGGTCACCGAGCAGCGTCCGGTCTACGCCGAGGTGCTGACCGTCACTCCGGTCACCCTGACCCAGCAGCAGGTTCGCCAGGCCTGCGAGGATCGTGTGGTCGAGCGACGCCGTCCCGAACGCTTCGGTGACAAGGACGGCGCGGCCATCGGCGCCGTGGTCGGCGGCCTGCTCGGCAGTCAGGTCGGCAGCGGGAGCGGTCGCCAGGCTGCCACCGTCGCCGGCGCCGTCGGCGGCGCCCTGGCCGGCCGCGAGATCGACCGTCGACACGTCGGTGGCCAGCGCTACCAGGACGTCGAGACCGTCTGCAAGGACATCACCGAGACGGTCGACAAGCCGAATGGCTTCCAGGTCACCTACCGCACGCCGGACGGCGGCAGCGCCAGCCGGCATATGGTGGTCAAGCCGGAAGGTCCGAAGATCGAGATCGGTACCGAGCCGGCGGTGGTCGCCTATGACGTCAGCTGGCGCTACGAGGACCGTTCCGGTACCTCGCGCCTGGCCGAGCAGCCGGCCGGCAACTCGGTCCCGCTGAGCAGCCTGCTGCCCCAGGACCCGGCCGCGACGGCCCCTCGGGACGGGCGCGGCTGAGGCAGCACCCGGGCTTCGCGGGTTCAGGGCCGGACACGGGCGCATCACACCCCTTCCGGGCTAAAATGCCGGGTTTCCCGACCGGTACCGTAGCCATGGCCCTGAACCCGACCGACCTGTTCGACATCCGCTCGCTGCTCTCCGAAGAAGAGCAGATGATCCAGGACAGCGTCGCCCGCTTCACCGACGAGAAGGTTCTGCCGATCATCGGTGACTGCTTCGACCAGGGTCGCTTCCCCAAGGAGCTGCTGCCGGAGATCGCCAGCCTCGGCCTGCTGGGCTCGTCCCTGCCCGAGGAATACGGCTGCGCCGGACTCAATGCGGTCTCCTACGGTCTGATCTGCCAGGAGCTGGAGCGCGGTGATTCGGGCATCCGCAGCTTCGTCTCGGTGCAGAGCTCGCTGTGCATGTACCCGATCTACGCCTACGGCAGCGAGGAGCAGCGCCGCGAGTGGCTGCCGCGCATGGCCACCGGCGAGGTGATCGGCTGCTTCGGCCTGACCGAGCCGCACGGCGGCTCCGATCCCGCCAACATGAAGACCCACGCCAAGCGCGACGGCGGTGACTGGGTCATCAATGGCGCCAAGATGTGGATCACCAACGGCAATCTCGCCCAGATCGCCATCGTCTGGGCGCAGACCGAGGACGGCATCCAGGGCTTCATCGTGCCCACCGACACCCCCGGCTTCACTGCCCAGGAAGTGCACCGCAAGATGAGCCTGCGCGCCTCGGTGACCTCGGGCCTGTTCTTCGACAACGTGCGCATCCCCGACGCCAACCGGCTGCCCAACGTGCGCGGCCTGAAGGGTCCGCTGGGCTGCCTGACCCAGGCCCGCTACGGCATTACCTGGGGTCCGATCGGCGCCGCCCAGGCCTGCCTGACCGAGGCGACCGAGTACGCCAAGACCCGCGTGCTGTTCAACCGGCCGATCGCCGCGACCCAGGCGGTGCAGATCAAGCTGGCCGACATGGCCCGGCGCATCACCCTTGCGCAACTGCTGTCCCTGCAGCTCGGTCGCCTGAAGGACGCCGGCAACCTGAAGCCGACCCAGGTCTCGCTGGCCAAGTGGAACAACGTGCGGATGGCTCTGGACATCGCCCGCGAGGCGCGTGACATCCTCGGCGGCTCGGGCATCACCACCGAGTACTGCCCGATCCGCCACGCCCTGAACCTCGAATCGGTGATCACCTACGAGGGCACCGAGACCGTGCACCAGCTGGTGGTCGGTCGTGAGCTGACCGGGATCAACGCGTTTTGACCCATCGCCCCCGGCGCGGCGCCGGCCCCCTTGCAGCCTCCGGCCTCGCCGCGATCGCCCTGTGCGTCGCCGGCCTGGCCGGCGCGACCGGGCCCGCCGAGCGAGTGTTCAAGAACGCCTTCGATCCGCCGCGGGCGATGGCCCGTGGCGGCAGCACGCACAACTGGTATGCGCTGGGGCCGGGCTGCGAGCGCGAGCCTTTCGGCATCATCGCCAACTACCACCTTCCCGGGGTGCGGACGCGCGTGCTCAAGCAGCTGGCCGGGCTGCGTGCCGCTGGCCAGGACCGAATCAGCGTCAGCCTCTACCACCAGCGCTCGCCGATCGCGAGCCCCGACGGCCGGGTGACCGGCACCGTGCTCGACTCGACCGGCGGCCGCCTGCATCCGCAGATGGAGCAGAACCTGCTCGACTACCTGCTGGATCTCCGCTTCGCGGCCTTCAGCGAGGTGATCTTCCGCTACCACCCGCAGGGCGCCAACGATGTGCGCAACGAGGATGGCTGGAACGACTCCCTGCGCGACGAGAACTGGTCGCTGATCCGCTCCATCGAGCCGCTGCTGACCGGAGCCGGACTGCGCCATCGCACCGACCTGTTTGCCGAGGGCATGCCCCGGGCGCGCAATGTCGGCTCGGTGATCGTCGACGACGTCCCGCACTTCGAGGACTGGAGCGACTACGCACGCTTCGTCTGGCGCGCCTACGTCGCCGAGTTCGGCACTGCCAATACGCTGGGCTTCTCCTTCGTCAGCGACAGTGACCGTACCCGCATCGATGCCCGCGCCAAGCACATGGACTACATCTATGGCAGCCAGCGCCCGCCGGTGCTCGGCTTCAGCCTGTACGGCGAAACCGGCGGCCGTGACGAGGGCTGGATATTCCGCGAATACCAGCGCCAGCTCGAGGACGAGGGCTGGGGCGCGCTGGACTGGATCATCACCGAGTCCTGGTACAACGACCCCCGGGCCGCCAAGTTGATCCAGGCCGCCATCGGCGAAACCGGCCAGCCGGTGCGCTTCCTGATCCAGTGGCCGGTGACCCGCGACAGCGAATGCAGCCGCGACGTCACCGAGGCCCTGCCGCTGCGCTTCGAGGCCTTCAGCGACCGCGGCTTCTAGCCCGGCCCCGGCGCCCCGGAAGCCGTTCGCCCTGCGGTATCGAAGGGCAACCCCCGGCCCACCGCGGACTGCACCCACCCCCAGCGCGCACGCGATCTGCCGCGCCGGCCTACAATACGCGGCTTTCACATTCGCAGGTCCGCTCCGCATGGCTGCCATCGCCACCCCCATCCCCGCGCGCATGCGCAATCTCAACCGCGCCGAAGTCTGCGACGTGAACTTCACCGAGTTCGTCCGCGCCTGGCAGGGGGAGGTGCGCGATCGGCCGGCGGATGACGAGCCGGTGCTGCCGGGCAGCGCCTGCACCGCGGCCGATTTTCTCGCCCTGTTCGAATCGCAGCTGGTCTCCCGCCACCTCGACCTGATGGCCCGCGTGCTGCGCAAGCAGGACAAGGTCTTCTACACCATCGGTTCCAGCGGCCACGAAGGCAACGCGATGGTTGCCCGGCTCACCCGTCACACCGACCCGGCCTTCCTGCACTACCGTTCCGGCGGCTTCATGGCCGAGCGCTTCCGCAAGCTGCCCGGCATGGACCCGGTGATGGACTCGGCGCTGAGCTTCGCCGCCAGCCAGGACGACCCGGCCTCCGGCGGCCGGCACAAGGTCTGGGGCAGCAAGCCGCTCTGGGTCCTGCCGCAGACCTCGACCATCGCCTCGCACCTGCCCAAGGCGCTCGGCACGGCGATGGCCGTGGAGCAGGCGCGGCGCATCGGTCACAGCCTGCCGATCCCGCAGGACAGCATCGCGATCTGCTCTTTCGGTGATGCCTCGAGCAACCATGCCACCGCGCAGACCGCCTTCAACACCGCGGCCTGGACCGCCTACCAGAAGCTGCCGGCGCCGGTGCTCTTCGTCTGTGAGGACAACGGAATCGGCATCTCGGTGAAGACCCCGGCCGGCTGGATCGCGCGCAACTTCCAGCAGCGCCCTGACCTCGACTACTTCTTCGCCGACGGCCTTGACCTCGCCGCCGGCTATGGCGCCGTGCAGCGCGCCGTCGAGCACTGCCGGCGCACCCGCAGGCCGACCTTCCTGCACCTCAAGACCACCCGCATCATGGGCCACGCCGGCACCGACTTCGAGATCGAATGGCGCTCGATCGAGGAGCTGGTGGCGGTGGAGGCGACCGATCCGCTGCTGCGCTCGGCGGCGATCGCGATGGAGTCCGGCCTGATGGACGCCGATGAGGTGATGGAGCGCTACGAGGCGATGCGCCAGCGCTGCTTCGCAGCCGCCGCCGAGGCGGATCGCAAGCCGAAGATCACCAGCCTGGCCGAGGTCATGCGTCCCCTGGCCCCGTACACGCCCGACGCGGTCCGCGCCGAAGCCAAGCGGGCCGACTACGACGAGCGCCGCCTGCAGGTCTTCGGCAGCGAGGCCAGGCTGCCCGAGAGGCAGGCGCCGAAGCATCTCGCCATCCAGATCAACCAGGCCCTTCACGACCTGCTGGCGAAGTACCCGGAGTCGCTGCTGTTCGGCGAGGACGTTGCCCAGAAGGGCGGCGTCTATACCGTCACCAAGGGTCTGCACAAGGCCTTCGGCGGGCGGCGCGTATTCAACACCCTGCTCGACGAGACAATCATCCTCGGCCTTGCCCAGGGCTTCGCGAACCTCGGCATGCTGCCGATCCCCGAGATCCAGTATCTCGCCTACTTCCACAACGCCTGCGACCAGATCCGCGGCGAGGCCTGTTCCCTGCAGTTCTTCTCCAATGACCAGTACCGCAATCCGATGGTCATGCGGATCGCGTCGCTGGGCTACCAGAAGGGCTTTGGCGGCCACTTCCACAACGACAACTCGATCACCGCGCTGCGCGACATCCCCGGGCTCGTGGTCGGCTGCCCGAGCCGCGGCGACGATGCCGCGACCATGCTCCGAACCCTCGCCGCGCTGGCCCGTGTCGACGGCCGGGTCTGTGCCTTTCTCGAGCCGATCGCCCTGTACATGACCAAGGATCTGTACGAGGCCGGCGACGGGGGCTGGCTGACTGCCTACCCGGCGCCGGGCGAGGCCATGGAGCTCGGCGAGGGGCGCGTCTACGGCGAGGGCGAGGACCTGCTGGTGCTGACCTTCGGCAATGGTGTCCCGATGAGCCTGAAGGCAATGCGCCGGATCGAGGCGGAGCTCGGCTGGAAGGGGCGCGTCTTCGACCTGCGCTGGCTGGTGCCGCTGAACGATGCCGCGATCGTCGAGCAGGCTCGCCGGGCCAGGCGCGTCCTGGTGGTCGACGAAGGCCGCCGCGCCGCCGGCGTGGGCGAGGGCATCATCACCGCCCTGGTCGAGGCCGGCCTGGGCGACCTGCCGCTGCGCCGGGTGGTCGGGGCCGATACCTACACTCCGCTGGCCGGCGCCGCCCTGCTGGTGCTGCCCGGCGAGGACGACATCGTCGCCGCGGCCCGTGAGCTGGGCCAGGAGGCCACCGCCCCGACCCCGCGGCCAGCCTGACAGGGCGCAGGACAGGGCCCGGCCGAAGGCCGCCGGCACCCTCCCTTTGGGGTCGGGTGACGGCGCAGCCGGCTTCCCCTATCATCCCAGCCCATGAGTCAGCCGACCCAGCTCACCACCCTCTTTGCAGACGTCGCCGGCAGCACCAAGCTGTTCGAGCAACGCGGAGACGTCGAGGCCCGGCGGATCATCGCCGGTGTGCTGGCCGCCCTGACCGAGGTCTGCAACAAGCACGGTGGCCGGGTCATCAAGACCATCGGCGACGAGGTCATGTGCACCTACCCCGGCGCCATGCAGGGCGTGCTGTCCGCCTGCGACATGCAGAAGCGGGTCATGCACGACATGAACTTCGTCAAGGACAACATCGGCATCCGCATCGGCCTGCACCACGGCGATGCCCTGGTCGAGGACGGCGACGTCTTCGGTGATTCGGTCAACACCGCGGCGCGCATGGCCTCGCTGGCCAAGCGCGAGCAGATCGTCACCACCGCTACCACGCTGAAGAACCTGACCAACGCCGGCAACATCCGTTCGCGTTCATTGGGCCGCGCCCGGGTCAGCGGCAAGCTGCTGCCGATCGAGATCGTCGACATCATCTGGCAGGAAGACACCTCCAACGTCACCACGGTGCAGAAGGCGATCCGCATCGATGACGGCGGCACCACCAACGTCAAGCTCAGCCTGCGCTTCCGTGGTCAGGTCATCGAGCTCAACGAGAATTCGCAGCCCTTCTCGATGGGCCGCGACGGCACCAACTCCCTGGTCGTGGAGACCGAGTGGGTCAGCCGCAACCATGCCCTGATCGAGTTCAAGAAGGGCTATTTCATCATCGCCGACCGCAGCACCAATGGCACCTACGTCAAGCTGGGCGAGGACGACGAGCTGCGCCTGCACCGCGACGAGATCCACCTGCGCAAGTCCGGCACCATCAGCCTTGGCCAGACCGTCGCGCTGAACCAGAACGACGTCCTGTACTTCCAGTGCAGCTACTGAGCCGCGGTTCCTCCGTGTGCCATTGAGCCGGTCCCGCGCCGGGCCCGCCGGAACCTGGTGAGGGCTCGGGC
Source organism: Pseudomarimonas salicorniae (assembly GCF_023156535.1). Taxonomy (GTDB): domain Bacteria; phylum Pseudomonadota; class Gammaproteobacteria; order Xanthomonadales; family Xanthomonadaceae; genus Pseudomarimonas; species Pseudomarimonas salicorniae. The sequence goes on from NZ_JALNMH010000011.1 coordinate 189,675, forward strand.
CAGGCGAAGCGCGGCGATTCGCCCTGCGGAATCCGCCTTCGGCGTTGTCCGACACCGCGATGCCCTGACGAGTCGAGTGCCTCGCGCCTGAGCTTGACGTCATGGCTGCGTGGAACGCGCGTCAGGCCGTACTGGCGCGGCAAGGCGCCGCGCCGGGGATCACGCAGGTGAACTGCTGTCGCCCTGACGTGAGACGATGGCTTCGAGCCTCAAGCGAGTCGAGCCATGTCGATCCATGTCGCATTGAAGCACCTCACCACCTATCGTTACGACCGCGCGATCACCGTGGGGCCGCAGACCGTACGCCTGCGCCCGGCGCCGCACTGCCGGACGCGGATCCTTTCGTATTCGCTGAAGATCCTGCCGGAGGGGCACTTCCTGAACTGGCAGCAGGACCCCCAGTCAAACTACCTGGCGCGGCTGGTGTTTCCCGAGCCGACCCGCGAGTTGCGGATCGAGGTGGATCTGGTTGCCGAGATGTCGGTGCTCAATCCCTTCGACTTCTTCCTCGAACCGCGGGCCGAGCAGTTTCCGTTTCCCTACGCCGAGGAACTGGAAGAGGAGCTCAGGCCCTTCCTCAAGGCGGCTCCGCTGACCCCGCGCCTCCGCGAGTACCTCGACGGCATTCCGCGCAAGGCCGAGCGCACCATCGACTTCCTGGTCGGTCTTAACCAGAAGATCAGCGAGGACGTGCGCTATCTGATCCGGATGGAGCCTGGCGTGCAGACGCCCGAGGAGACGCTCGAGAGCGGCGCGGGGTCCTGCCGGGACTCGACCTGGCTGCTGGTCCAGCTGTTCCGCCATCTCGGTGTCGCGGCCCGGTTCGCCTCCGGCTACCTGATCCAGCTGGTGGCCGACGAGAAGTCCCTGGATGGCCCGAGCGGTCCGGAAACCGACTTCACCGACCTCCACGCCTGGTGCGAGGTCTACCTGCCCGGCGCGGGCTGGATCGGGCTGGACCCCACCTCCGGACTGCTGGCCGGCGAGGGGCATATCCCGCTTGCCTGCACCCCGGAGCCTGCCTCGGCGGCGCCCATCAGCGGCGGGCACGAGAGGTGCGAGGTGGAGTTCGACCACGCCATGGCGGTGGAACGCATCGCCCAGGCGCCTCGCGCCGCCCGGCCCTATACCGACGAAGCGTGGGAGGAGATCGAATCGCTCGGTCACAGGATCGATGCGCGGCTGAAGGAAATGGACGTGCGGCTCACCATGGGGGGCGAGCCGACCTTTGTGGCCATCGATGACCCCGATGGCGCGGAGTGGAACACCGAGGCGCTGGGGCCGACCAAGCGCGAACGGGCGGGCGATCTGTACTGGCAGCTCAAGGAGCGCTACGCCCCGAAGGGCCTGGCCCATTTCGGCCAGGGCAAGTGGTACCCCGGCGAACAGCTTCCCCGTTGGTCGCTGGCCTGCTTCTGGCGCACTGATGGCGAGCCGATCTGGAACGATGCGCGCTGGCTGGCGAACGAGCGTGACGACCACGGTGCCGATGCCGACCTGGCCGCGCGCTTCCTCGAGGCGCTCGCGAAACGCCTGGGAGTCGACGGATCGCTGGCGATACCCGCCTGCGAGGACCACTTCTACTACCTGTGGCGCGAGCGCTGCCTGCCGGCAAACGTCGAGCCCTCGGACCCGCGCCTGACCGATCCGCTGGAGCGGGCCCGCCTGATGAAGGTCTTTGACCAGGGGCTTGGCCAGGTGGTGGGTCACGTGTTGCCGCTGGCCCATTCGGACGGGGCCTGGCGCAGCGGAGCCTGGTACCTGCGGAGCGGCGCCTGCCTGCTGCTTCCCGGCGATTCGCCCATCGGCTATCGGCTGCCACTCGACTCGCAGCCCTGGGTGGCGCCCAACGACTACCCCTGGATCCACCCGCGCGATCCCGCCGCCCCGCCATCGCCGCTGCCTCCGCACGCCCGCCTGCGTGCGCCGGAACGGGCGGCCGTCGCAGAAGAGGCCGGGCGCGACGGGCACAGCGATGCCGCACCGACGACGGCGGGGCCGGGCGCCGGCACTGCCGGCACCGACGGGCAGGGCGGCGAAGCGGCGGGCCTGGTGCGCACGGCCCTGTGCGTCGAGCCGCGCAACGGGCGCCTCTACCTGTTCATGCCCCCGCTGTCGGAGCTGGCCGCCTACCTCGAGCTGGTTTCGGCCATCGAGGCGACCGCGGCCGAGCTCGCCCACCCGGTCGTCATCGAGGGTTACGAACCGCCCCGCGACGAGCGCCTGCAGAATTTCCGCATCACCCCCGACCCGGGTGTGGTCGAGGTCAACGTCCAGCCTTCCTCGAGCTGGGCTGAGCTGGTTGATCGCACGACGCACCTCTATGCCGCGGCGCGCTCATCCCTCCTCACCGCAGAGAAGTTCATGGTCGACGGCCGGCATACCGGCACCGGCGGTGGCAATCACCTCGTGCTGGGCGGGGCGACGCCGCTTGATTCGCCGTTCCTGCGCCGGCCGGACCTCCTGCAGTCGCTGATCGCGTACTGGCACAACCACCCCTCGCTGTCCTACCTGTTCTCGGGATTGTTCGTAGGGCCCACCTCGCAGGCGCCGCGCATCGACGAGGCGCGCAATGACGCGCTCTACGAGCTGGAGATCGCCTTCCAGCAGATGCCGCAGCCCGGCGCCGATCCAGAGCCCTGGCTGGTCGACCGGCTGCTGCGCAACCTGCTGATCGACGTGAGTGGCAACACCCATCGCGCCGAGTTCTGCATCGACAAGCTGTACTCGCCGGACGGCCCCACCGGCCGCCTGGGACTGCTCGAGCTGCGCGCTTTCGAAATGCCGCCGCATGCGCGGATGAGCCTGGCCCAGCAGCTCCTGCTGCGGGCCCTGGTTGCCCGGTTCTGGGAGCATCCCTACCGGCCTGCGCGGCTGACCCGATGGGGCAGCGAACTGCACGACCGGTTCATGCTGCCCTACTTCATCGAGCGGGATCTGGACGAGGTGATCGGCGAGACCCGCGACGCCGGCTACCCGCTGCGCGCGGAGTGGTTCGCCCCTCACCTGGAGTTCCGCTTCCCGCGGGTCGGCGACTACGCGCTGGCGGGCATCGAGCTGGAGCTGCGCCACGCGCTCGAGCCCTGGCATGTGATGGGTGAGGAGGGCGCTGCCGGGGGCGCGGTGCGCTACGTCGATTCGTCGGTCGAGCGACTGCAGGCGAAGCTGACCGGACTGCCGCCCGATCGATACCTGCTCACCTGCAACGGCCGGCCCATGCCGCTGCGGCCCACCGGCCAGGTCGGCGAGTTCGTCGCCGGCGTGCGCTACCGCGCCTGGCAGCCAACCCTCGCCCTGCATCCCAACATCCCTCCGCATGCCCCGCTGACCTTCGACATTGTCGATACCTGGTCACAGCGCTCGCTGGGGGGCTGCCAGTACCACGTCGCTCATCCGGGTGGACGCAACTACACCGGGTTTCCGGTCAACGCGTTCGAGGCGGAGAGCCGGCGGCTGGCGCGCTTCTTCCGCATCGGCCACAGCAGCGGCCGCATCGCCGTCACCGCCGACGCGCAGGCCAGTCCAGAATTCCCGTTCACGCTCGACCTGCGCAGGTCATCGGAGTCGGCGTCGTAGCAAGTGGCGATTGAGCATCCATAGGGTGCGGCTCGCCGCACCGCGCGTAGCGTTCAATCGCCCGAACCGGCTGAGCAATGCGAAGAAGGGGCGCGAAGTTCGCATTCGCCACGGTTCATCAAATGGGCCGATATTCTGTGGGAGTGCCCTTGGGCGCGACCGCGGAGTTCCGCTCTGGCCGCGGTCTGTGGTGAATCCGTAGCGCTGCGGTCGCGCCCGAGGGCACTCCCACAATTTGACTGCGGCAAGGCCTGCTTTGCAGCGCAAACCGGACCTGGCAGCGACGTTGCGTGTAGGAGCCAGCTTGCTGGCGATCGTTCCGTCCGGGGCGCCTATCGCCAGCAAGCTGGCTCCTACAGCGGGGCCGGGGCGAATGCGAACTTCGCGCCCCTTGTGGACACCAACCAAGCCTGTCCGGATCGACATCTCGCGTACCTGTCGACGACTACGGCGCATCGTCATGGGTGGCGCTCCCTCCCGTTGCGAGGAACCGGGGCACCCATCCGGCGGGATGCGCCGGGGCGGCATCGCGCCCATGTTCAGCGCCCGGTCCCGTTCACGCGGTACCTTGCGTCGTATTGCCAGAACGAGCTGAAGCCGATGAGAGTTTTTCGCTGCGAGAGTTGTGGGGCGCTGACCTATCTGAGCAGCAGCGCCTGCGTGCAGTGCCAGGCCGAGCTGGGCTTTCTTGCGGAGGAGCGCTGCCAGGGCACGTTCTGGCTGCAGTCTGACGGCCGGCTGCTGCGTCATGGCCGCGGCGATGAGGCCTGGCGTCGCTGCGCCAACTTCCAGACCGCCTGCGCCTGCAACTGGATGCTGCGCGAGGACGACCCGAACACGATCTGTCTGTGCTGTCGGCTCACCGTCTCGCTGCCCGACCAGTCGCTGCCCGAGAACCAGGCCGCCTGGCGTGACCTCGAGGCCGCCAAGCGCAGCTGGATGTCGAATGTCCTCGATCTTTACCTGCCGGTGCGCCCGCGCAGCGAGGACCCCGAGCGCGGGCTGGCCTTCCACTTCCTGCGCCAGCTCGACGCCGACCGCCCGGTGCTGACCGGCCACGCCTCGGGCGAGATCACCATCAATGCCATCGAATCCGACCCGGTCGAGCGCGAGCGCAGCAAGATCAATCTGCGCGAGCCCTACCGGACCCTGCTCGGCCACGTCCGCCACGAGTCGGGGCACTACTACTGGGACCTGCTGATCAAGGACTCGCCCCTGCTGGAGCCGTTCCGCGCGCTGTTCGGCGATGAGCGCGAGGACTACTCGGCCGCGCTGCAGCGCCACTACGACAACGGGCCGCCGGCGGACTGGCAGTCGGCCTACGTCAGCGGCTACGCCACCATGCATCCCTGGGAGGACTGGGCCGAGACCTGGGCTCACTACCTGCACATGGTCGACCTGATCCAGACCGCCCGCGCCTGGCAGCTGGAGGTGGGGGCCTTCGACGACTCGCGGATGCTCGCGCTGCTGCCGGAGTCGTCCTCGCTGACGCCGGAGTTCATCGACCTGCTCAAGCGCTGGACGCCGCTCACCCTGGTCGCCAACAGCCTCAACCGCAGCCTGGGGCAGGGCGATGCGTACCCGTTTGCCCTGCCGTACACGGCGCTGCGCAAGATCCAGTTCGTCCACGACGTCGTCAAGCCGTTCCACCCCCAGGGCGGTTTTCTGCACTGAGTCCGGAGGTCCCTTGGCGTTTTTCCCCGGCCTTGGGGAAATACCCGCGCGGGCTGGATAAGCGGGGCGGCTGGGCACACACTGCGGCTGGGTTCCCGCTCCGGACGTCATGCATCCCTTGCTCGCGCGCTACCGCCCAGCCCGTGATCGCTACGATGAGCTCTGCCTCGATGAAGGGGGGCGGCCCCGCGCGCACTGGCAATCGCTGATCCGCCGGCTGCAGCAGATCCCGCCCGAGGGCCTGCGCGAGCGCTGCGAGTTCGTCGCCCGGCAGATCCAGGAAAACGGCGTCACCTACAACGTCTATGCCGACCCCAAGGGCGACGCCCGCCCCTGGGACCTCGACATGCTGCCGCAGCTGATCACGTCCGAGGAGTGGGCGCCGCTGGCTGCCGGGATCGCCCAGCGTGCGGGGCTGCTGGAGCGCGTCCTGGCCGACCTGTACGGCGAGCAGACGCTTCTCTCGGGAGGGCTGCTGCCGCCCGATCTGGTCTTCGGCCACGGCAACTTCCTCTGGCCGGCGCAGGGTGTGCGCCCCCGCGGCGATGCCTGGCTGCACGTCTACGCCGCCGACCTCGCCCGCGCCCCGGATGGCCGCTGGTGGGTGCTGGCCGATCGCACGCAGACGCCTTCCGGCGCCGGCTACGCGCTGGAGAACCGGCACATCGTCGGTCGCGCCTTTCCCGAACTGTTCCGCGAGCTGGGCATCCGCCGCCTCGACGGCTTCTTCGACGCCCTGCACGAGAGCCTGCTGCAGCGCTGCGAGGACGACGGCGAGCCGCCGCTCATCGTGCTGCTGACGCCGGGCCGCTTCAACGAAACCTACTTCGAACACGTCTTCCTGGCCCGTCAGCTCGGCTTTCCCCTGGTCGAGGGGCAGGACCTGACCGTCCGCGACGCGACGGTCTACCTGAAGACGCTCGGCGGCCTGCAGCGCGTGCACGCCATCCTGCGCCGGCTCGACGACGACTGGTGCGATCCGCTCGAGCTACGGGCCGACTCGGCGCTCGGCGTGCCCGGCCTGCTCGACGCGGTGCGCGCGCAACGGGTGGTGGTGGCCAACGCGCTTGGCTCGGGCGTGCTGGAGTCGCCGGGCCTGATGGGCTTCCTGCCGGCGATCGCCGAGAAGTGGCTGGGCGAGCCGCTGTCCCTGCCTTCGGTGGCCACCTGGTGGTGCGGCGAGGAGGCCACGTTGCGCGATGCCCTGCGCAAGCTGCCGCAGCTGGTGATCAAGGGCGCCTATCCCTCGCAGGGCTTCGAGCCGGTCTACGGCGCCGATCTGGATCGCGCCGGCCTGCGCGCGCTGCGTGCGCGGCTGCGCCGCCGGCCGGGTGCCTACGTGGCCCAGGAGCAGGTCCATCTGTCGCAGGCGCCGGTCTGGCCGGGAGACGGCAGCGATGCCCTGGTCGCCCGCGCGGTCACCATGCGCGTCTACGCGGTGGCCACGTCGGAAGGCTTCCAGGTGATGCCCGGCGGCCTGACCCGTGTCGCCCAGCCGGGCGGTGCCGAAGTGGTCTCGATGCAGCGCGGCGGCAGCAGCAAGGACACCTGGGTGTTTGCCGACGCACCGCAGCGCGCCGCGCCCAGCCTGCGGCGAATCGACAGCGTGGTACGTCGCGACCCGCACCTGCTCTCGCGTACCGTCGAGAACCTGTTCTGGCTCGGCCGCTACGCCGAGCGCTGCGACGTCCATGCGCGCCTGCTGCGCAGCCTGCTCAATCGCATCGATGACGACCTCGATCCGCAGGTCTTCGAGATGGGGCTGGGCCTTGCCCGGCAGCTCGGCCGGGTGCCCACTGGCGGCGCCGACGCCGCCGACCTGCTGCGGGCGATCGCCGACGTCGATTGGGAGAACAGCCTGCATGTCAACCTGCGCCGCCTGTGCTGGTCGGCGTCCGAGGTGCGCGCGCGGCTGTCGATGGAGAACTGGCGCACGGTGATGGAGATCCAGCGCGATGCGGCCTCATTGGGCGCCGCGGGTTTCGGCGAGGGCAGGGCATCGGCCTTCCTAAATCGCCTGCTCACCGCCCTTTCGGCGCTGAGCGGCTTCGCGCTGGATGACATGACCCGCGATGACAGCTGGCGCTTCCTGATGGTCGGGCGCAGCCTGGAGCGCCTGCAGGCGCAGATCGCCCAGGTCCTGCCCCTGCTCGAAGGGCCGCCCCGCGACGCCGCTGCGCTGGGCTGGTGGCTGGAGCTGGGCAACGTCACCATCACCTATCGTTCCCGCTACCTGGCCTCGCCGCAGCTGATGCCGGTCCTCGACCTGCTCCTGCTCGACGAGGACAATCCGCACGCCATGCTGTTCCAGCTCGAGCGACTGACCGCAACGCTGGCGCAGATCGGCTTCTCGGCCGCTCCCGAGGGCGCCATCGAAGGCCTGGAAGGCACGCGCGAGCGACTGCGCAGCTTCGAGGTCAGCGGCCTGCTGGCGGGCCCCGGAAGCGAGCCGGCGCGCGAGCTGTCGGTGCTGCTGGGCGCGCTGTCCACTGCCCTGCACGTGCTTTCCGAGCGCCTGGTCGCGCGCTACTTCGCCCAGGTCGACGACCACAGCCAGATGACCTGGTCGACATGAGCGCCTTGCCCTCGATCCGCGCCCAGCGCTATCGCGTGCTGCACGACACCCACTACGACTACGCAGCGCCGGTGTCGCTGTCCGAGCAGCTGCTGCATCTGGCGCCGCGGCCGCTGCCGAGGCAGCGGGTGATCGACTGGTCACTGGACTGCGATCCCGAGCCCGGTCGCCAGGAGCAGGCCCTCGATGCCTTCGGCAATCCGGTGGTGCGCCTGCAGTTCGACCGCCCGCATGCCGCGCTCTCGGTGCGCATGGCCATGCAGGTGTCGATCACGCCGCGGGCGCCGGTGAACGTCGAGGACTCGCCGCCCTGGGAAGAGGCCTGCAGCCTGTACCGCTACCACGCCGGATTCGTCCCCGACGCCGCCGTGCTGGAGGCCAGCCGGTTCCGCTTCCAGTCGCCCTACGTGCCGGTGAAGCAGGCCTTCGGCCAGTTCGCCGCCGACTGCTTTCCGCGCGGCCGTCCGCTGCTGGCCGCAGCCGAGGCGCTGATGGCGAATATCCACGAGCAGTTCGAGTTCGACAGCCGGGCGACCCAGGTCGCCACGCCCCTGGCCCAGGTGCTGGAAGAACGTCGCGGCGTCTGCCAGGACTTCGCCCACCTGATGATCGCCTGCCTGCGCGCGCTGGGCCTGCCGGCGCGCTACGTCAGCGGCTACCTGCTCACCCATCCGCCGCCGGGCAAACCGCGCCTGGTAGGCGCCGACGCCTCGCACGCATGGGTCTCCCTGCGCTGCCCGAAGCAGGGCTGGATCGACTTCGACCCCACCAACCACGTCATCCCCGACACCGAGCACATCGTCCTCGGCTGGGGCCGCGACTTCGGCGACGTCTCACCCCAGCGCGGGGTAATTCTGGGCGGCGGCGCGCATCTGCCGCGAGTGGCTGTGACGGTGGAGCCGGTAGCCGAGGCCGCGCCGGTCTAAGCCGGACGAACAGACTCTACTCACGGCAGGCCCGGGGCCGCACTGGCCCCGCTTGGGAGATGCGCTTGCTCGCTTCTTGTGCCGCCGGCAGAGCAGGCACCTGCTGCGCGTCTCCGCTTGTGAGCGGAGACGCGCAGGGCTGTGGTCAGTCTGGGAAGGGAAGGTTCTACGGCTGTGCCGGTCCTTCGAAGCCGCCAACGTGGATGAAGCTGTTCGAAACCGGACTGATGACGAATCGCCCCGCATCGAGCACCTGCCCTTGGTTCCCGGCCGGCAACCGGACTTCCGGCTTCAGTTCCAGATAGGCCGCACCGGTCTTGGCCCGCACCTGCAGAGAGATCACCGCGCTCTCTTCGGGCAGGAGGTCGACCAGCAGATCGATCGCGCCGCTTCCGCTGGCGGGGCTGCAGGCTGACGTGGTTGCGGTGCAGGTCCATGTGGCGCTGGCCGCCTGGGCCGGCAGCGGCAGCAGGATCCTCGCGCCGGATGCCGCACCCCCGCCCAAATTACTGACCTCAAAGCGATAGGTGGCGTCGAGCGACGTGGTGGCTCCTCCCTTGCTCTCGGAGCGGCTGAACCTCGAGAACAACGAGTCAAATTGCAGCAGATCTATGTAGTAGAAAATTGCAGCGGTTGATCCATCGTTGTGAACAAGGGTGCTCCGCTGGGCCCTTCCGCAACGCTGGCCTTCTGTGGAGGCCACAATCAGCGGTTGAATAGGGCTCTGGCAGGCGTTGGCGGGGACGCTACACGCCCCGGGGCCGTTGTCGCGGGGGTAGGTACAGAGTGCCGTGGTGTCGCGCTGGGTCGAGCCGCCTTCGATCGGGCCGGCGTCGAACTTCAGATTGCTGCCCTCGATCCGGACATTCGTCGGGGTAAGCAAGCTGCCCGGTGTGGGAATCACGCTCACCACATGCTCAACGGTCTGGCCCGCCTCGTTGGCGGCTCCAGCATTCGCCGATCTCACGAAACCCGAAATCGTGTACTCGCCCGCGCTGCTGAAGGACTCGAGTGAAGACCTGATGTAGCTGGCAGTAGGCGGCTGATTCAGATCAAGCAGTTCGATCGTGCGCACTACGGAGGCGCTGGCGCCGTTGGCGTCGGTCACTGTGTAGGTGATTGTCCGCTGCCCGGGATCGGGAAGTGCTGCCGGTTCGAGGGTGATGCTGACGCTCGCATCCAGCCACTGCCGCGCGGAAATCGTTCCGTAGGCTCCGAAGCTGCCGTCCGGCCGCGAAGTGGTGCCGCCGGGCTGGGTCCGCTCGGTCAGCGATCGGTAGGCAGACAGGTCAATTGCGGTGGCCGGGCTGCCGCCCGGGTCGCCACTGATCGATGCCGAGAGGGTGAGACCCGAGCTTTGGAAGGTCGATCCGGGAGCGACGTCGGGGTCATTCACCACCAGCTCGTGGTCAAAAGCACCAAACGGCGGCAGGAAGGCGTTGTGATTGATCGGAAAGTTGAGTCGCGGCGAGGCCGAGACGAAGGCGATCGTCGGCGGAAAGTTCGCCACGATCGTGATGCTCCGGTCGACCGATGCCGGCTCAAGGTTTTCATCGCCAGCAATGGATGCCCGCAGTTGGCAAGTGCCCACCGCCAATGCGGTGATCGTGGCTCCATTGGTGCCGCCACTGGTGCAGATGCCGGTGGACAAGGAACTGAAGGTCACCGGGTTGCTGCTGGGCCCGCCGGTTGCGGAGACCTGGAAGCTTCCCTGAGCTACGGATGCCTGTGCTGGTGGATTGAAGGTAATGGTCTGCGGCCCCTTGCCGACCGTAAACGTCAAGGTGACTTCGGCCGCTGGGAGATAGGCCGCGCTCCCTGCCTGGTTGGCGGCGAGCGTGCAGCTGCCCGGGACGAGGCCGATCACCTGTTGGGATTGGGGATCGGAACAGACCGATGGCGTCTGCGAAGTCAGCACGATGGGGTTGCCTGATCCACCGCCCGATACGCTGACGAAGGCATTGCCGCCTGCGACGAGCGCAGGTGGTGCGCCGAAGGTGATCGTCTGTGGTGCCTGCGGTACGACCGCGTTGCTGGCAGGCGAGGAGGCGGGCCCGCTCAGGCCATTGCTGGCGACCACAGTGAAGGTATAGCTGGTGCCGTTGTTGAGATTCGCAACGGTACACGGGGACACGCTGCAGATTCCGGTTCGCCCGGCCGGCGTGCTGGTTGCCGTGTAACGGGTGATGGCTGCACCGCCGTTGCTGGCGGGTGCATCGAAACTCACCGTGGCCTGACGGTTTCCGGCTGAAGCGACGACGTTGAGCGGCGCCGTGGGTGGGCCTACCGCAGTGGAGACGAAATTCGCCGATACCCCGCCGATATTCACCGTGGTGGTCGCCGTGGCAGCCGCAGCGCCGGCGGTGCGGTGACGGACACGCAAGGAGTCTCCGTTTCTGACCGCGCCGACGCGGGTCAGCCATAGGCCGCCGTTGACCGAGTAGGCCGATTCAGTGGCGCCGTTCACGGTGACGTTGGCAGGGACGTCGGCACCCAGGCCGGAGATCGTGATCGCCGCAGACTCGACCAGGGTCGAGAGCGGCGCGCTTGCGCTGGCGAAACTGAAGCTATCCGGCGTTGTATCCGCATTCGCCGTGTAAGCACCAAGGAAGTTGCCCCCGCGCACCAGGCGAACAGGTGCGGAGCCAGACTTCGAGCCGCTCTGGATCGCCAGCGTGCTCTGGAAGCGGTAGAGCAGCACAGAGTCGGGAAATGCCGGGTCGCTGCTGGAGGACAAGTAGGTCGCGAAGCCCTGGTTGCTGTTGGGAAAGGCAGCCTGATCCAGGGTGGCGAAGTTCTCCGTTTCAAAATCCCGGATGGAGCCGAGTTCCGTGATGTTGGGCAGTCGCCAGTCGCTCTTGCCGGCGAAGGTTTCTCCGGCGGCCTGCAGTGCCGCGCTCCAGGAAGTGAACTGGGCTTCGGCTCCCGTCGTGCAATCGCTGCCGGACAGGCCCTGTTGGCAGGTTTTCCACTCCAGACCGGTCAGGGCATCGGTGGTCGTGAACTCTCCGGCCACCCGCGCGTCGGACACGATGAATCGCTGGGTCGTGGACACTTTGCTGCCGCGCACCAGACGCACGTGCCTTGCCGTCGTAACGCTGTCCTCCGACGGCCGGCCAATGTCGAAACTCACCTGCCAGGCGCCGTTGGCGACGGGGGGCGTCCCAGCGGTGGGAGGGTAGATGATGCTGTTGAGTGCGCCCTGATCGGTCCAGAACCCCGCAAAGGCCTGGGCATCATCCTGGTCGGGCAACCAGGTCTCGTCGATCAGATTGCTGCTGCTGCCCTTGAACGCCACCAGGCTGAGCAGCTCGATGGGAGTTGGCAGTCGCCAGTCGTTGAATCCGCAGAGGCCTGCGCTGTTTGCAGCCTCGACGTAGGCGTCGGTGTTGCAGCTGGCCGTCTGGCCGTTGCAGGTGTCGCCCTCGTCATTGGTCCTGCCCGCCCATGAGAACCGATGGTCCCGGTCGCGCAGGCTGGAGTCGTTAGGACGCAGTTCCCAGATAAGCCCGGTTACGTTGTCTCGCGTGCAGCCCCAGTCGTTCGCCCCGGCGCCTTGGGATGCGCTCGCCGGCAGCGCAGCGCTGCTGTTGGAGATCTTGGTGTAGTCCCGGCCGGGTACGCTGGCTCCGCCGATCTTCAGCTGTGCACCGGCAGCATCTGCCGCCGCTGCGCCGAACGAACAATCCTGACCTTCGAAGCCGGTGGCCTCCGGCGTCGGGTCTACGCCCACGGTGCCTGTCGGTGTTGAGGTGTCATCGAAACAGCGGGTCTCGCCTGTATCGTTGAGGTTGAAGGTGTTTCGCGCGCACACCACCCCAAGGTTGGTGACGTTGGCGGAGGCGATCGTGCCCGAGGCGTTGTTGACCTCGCAGGTCTGGCCGTCAGGCTGGATCGCGACGGTCACGCTATAGGCACTGGCATTCGCAAGCAGCGTGGAGAACTGGAAGGCCCCGTTGGCACTCACCGCGAGATCGTCACCGCCGTTGTTGCGCAGGGTGAGGGTAGCCCCGGAGGCGAGACCGCTGACCGTGCCCCCGACCGTGTAGGTCGTGGTGCAAGTGATCGTGACGTTGGTGACGTTGGCGCCCGACAGCGTGCCATTCCCGCCGCCGACGCTGCACGCGGTGTTCGGCGTGGCGGGAAGCGTGAGCACCGTGACGGAGAACGCTGTGCCGTCGAAAAGCCTCGTCGGGAAGCTGAAGCCGCCGTTGGCGCCGACGGTGAGGTTGTTGCCGGCGTTGAGCTGGAGTACCACGTTGTTGCCGGCGGGCAGTCCAGTCACCGTCCCGCCGATGGAGTACATCGGCGGGTTGATCACATCCACCTGCCCGGCCCCCCAGGGGAAACGCGCGTCGTCCGCACTGCCATCGCCGTCGAAGTCACCCACGGTCAGGCCGCTGATGGACGCGTTGATAGCCGCGATGGTGCTTTGGGTGACGCCGTTGGCTTGAAGCAGGATCTGATCGCCGGGGGTGAAGTCCCATATGCGGTTTCGGGTGGCGTTGTCACTGGAGTCGATGATGAAGGTATCGTTGCCTCCCAGGCCGAAGAGCTCGTTGCTGCCGCCCTTGCCGTTCAGCGTGTCGGCGCCGTTGCCGAATCCTGCCGGATAGGTGGCCAGGGTTCGCATCGTGGCTTCGGTGAAGTAGGCGAATGCCTCCTGCGCTCCCGAGCCCGTCAACGTGTGCGTCTGCGTATTGCCTGCAGCACTGGCTCCGCTGCCACCGAACCCACCGCCGCCGCCGCCGCGGCCGCCACCGCCGCCTCCGCCTGGCCCCACTACCCCGGAGTCGGTCGCCTGGGATGCGCCACCATTGCCGCCTGCGCCACCTCCTGGGTTGCCACAGCCCGCAACCAGTGTCGGTCCGCCTGCGCCTCCTTTGGTGCCGCCGCCGCCGCCGCCGGCGCACAGTCCGCCAACCGCGCCTGGTGGTCCGACGTTCCAGGTGCCGCCGCCGCCGCCGCCGCCGCCGCCGCCAAGCCCACCAAATCCTCCGTAGAAGCCTCCCTGGGCGCCACCGAAGCCGTCGCCGATGAGGATGTCGTTCGCTGCATTGCCAATGAGGGTGTCGTTGCCGGATCCCGCTGCGCCGCCGCCACCACCGATGAACGAGCCGGCGGGTGAGGCACCGCCGCCGCCGCCCGAGCCATCGCCGATCAGCACGTTTCCTTGGCTGCCAAGTGAAGAGATCGAATCGTCGTCTCCGCCTCCCGCGCCGCCTGGTCCGCCGCCGCCGCCTCCTCCTCCTCCCGAACCGTCTCCTACGATGAAGCTGTAGAGCGGTGCACCCTTGGAGACCGGCTTCCCTGTGGGCGTGCCAGTCTTCTTCGCCGAAGTGCATTGTGAAGGCTCGTTAGCCGAACCTGCCCCGATGCTGGCGCCCTGATCGCACGCACCGGAGGCCTGTTTGCCTTGGTCGGGTCGGCCAGCCTCCGCTGGCTGCTGGTACATCAGCGAACAGGCAATGAGCGAGACAACGCAGGCGATGTGCTTCATCGAGACCTTCCATGCGGGCGACGTGCCTCGCACTCTAGGGGAAGTCGGCGCCAGAACGCGATAGATACTGCGTGCCGCTGGCGACGTTCGGCATGCTGGTGTCGGATTCCTCGACGTGCTTCACACGTCGTCCGCTGCAGCGCAGCAATCCTGATGGGGGTGGGGCGATTTCCTGCTGCCGCGCTGTGCGGACTGTGCGATTCGGTGAATCGTTCAGCGAGACACTGGACACACTCCGGCCAACCGCTGCAGGCTCGCGGGATTCGAATGCGGTGGGAGACGCGGTGTGTTGCGCAAGCTGATGGCAGTCATGGTCTGGGCCGCGGGCGTCGGGGCGGCGGGTGCGGTGAGCACCGAGCTGCCCGAGGACGCGGTGCTCTGGTCGGAGGCCCGGGGCGCCCAGGTGCACAAGGTCGCCGCCGACCTCGGCGAGCGCGTCTATCGCGCGGCGATCGCCGGTCGCGCCGCGCAGGCGCTTGAGCTGCTGCAGGCCGAGGCTGACCCGCTGGTCCGTGAATCGGCGGTGGCCGATCTGCTGACCCGCCTGCAGCACGGGGCGCCGCCGCCCGCGATCGATCTGCTGGTCGACTGGGCTGCGTCCCAGCCGGTTCAGGTGTTCCGCCAGCACGAGGAAACCCGCGCCAAGGCCTACCTGCCGATGTTCGATATCGCCCAGCGCGCCCGCGACCTCGATCGGCTCTGGGCCGAAGCGGCGATCCGCGACGATTGGGTGGCGCGCTGGCGCACGGATCCGAATGCGGCTCTTGCCGAGGCGGCGACGCTCGACGAGGCGCGGGTCGGGCTTGCCGGCGAGGCCCTGCTGCGGCTCTCACCGAAAGCCTTTGCTGGCGTGCGGGAAACGCTGGCAGACACCCCGGGCGAGGCACTGCCGGCCCCCATCTGGCTGTTCGCGGCGCAGCGCCATCCCGATCCCGAATACCTTGAGCATGCCCTGGATCATGGCGGGGCCGCCTCGCGGCAGCGGGCCATCCAGCTGGCCGCTGAGTTGCCCGCGGATGCGGCCGAGCGCGTGCTGGCCGCGCGCGAGGCCGACCCGGCACTGGGCTCGGCCGCGACCCTGGTCCTGGTTCCGCGCCTGCTGGAAGCGGGCCGCATCGAGGCCCTGCGGGACCGCCTGGCCGACCCGGCGCGTCGCGACTCGACCGCCGCGGCGCTCGCCCGTCTTGCCGATGATCCTGAACATCTCGATACGCTGGACGCCCTGCATGCCGGACTGTCCAAGTCGGCCGAGCGCGGCGGCTGGCGCCGGGTGCTGATCCTGATCGATGACGGCGCCAAGCGCGCCCGCTGGGCCCTGCCGGCGGAGGTGCAGCCATGATCCGCCTCGATCGCGCCCTGCTTGCGGGCATGGCACTGGCCTTCGTGGGCAGCGCCGGGGCCCAGGTCATCCACACCTATACCAATACCGAGACCGGGGCCGAGCGGATTCCGCTGGGCTACCCGGTGCCGACGCCGGTGGCCTCGCTGACCCCGGTCGATGGCTTCCGCGACTACGCCAGCCTGGATGCCCGGCTGCGCTTCCTGGCCGAGGACTCCGCCGATCTGACCGGCCACGATGTCGGCCAGACCGCCAATGGGCGGGTGGTGCGGGCCTATGTTGTGTCCGATGCGGACGGGGTCGACGTGGAAGGACGCAGCGAAGCGGCCTTCTTCATCAATGCCTCGACCCACGCCCGCGAATGGGGCACGCCCGAGGTCTCCACGTATCTGGTGGAACGCATGGTGGAGGGCGCGAATGACGGCGGGCTGGTGCGCTACCTGCTCGACAACGCGCGGCTGGTGATCATTCCCGTGCACAACATCGACGGCTTCCTGCAGACCCAGCGCTTTCCGAACCAGGTGATCATCGGCCAGGACCCGCGGGCGCCGAATGAGTGGCCACGCGATGGCCGCATGCGGCGCAAGAACATGGTCGGCGTCGACGAGATCCTCTCCACCTTCGGCGACCATCTGCGCGGCACCGACCTCAACCGCAACCACCCGCCGTTCTGGGGCACGGTCACCAACGGCGGCCAGCTGACCAACCCCAACGAGCTGACGTTCCGCGGCGCCGGCCCGCACTCCGAGCCGGAGAGTCAGGCCCTGGTCAATGCCTCGCAGCTGGCCCCACCCAGCCGGATCCGCTTCGGCGTCGACGTGCACAGCTTCAGCAGGGTGTTCTTCTCCTCGAATACCGGGCGTACACGCCTGAACCAGATCCAGTCACGCCTGTTCGCCCTGCTGAGCAGCCATCACGCCAGCGTGCCGACCGCCAGCGGTCAGCCGAACAACGCGTTCTACCGCGATATTCCCGATCCGCCGAACTCCGGTATCGGAGTCGCCGCCGAGTACTTCGCCTACGAGTGGCTGGTGCCGTCGATGACCCTTGAGCTGGAACCGCAGGGCAGTGGTGCCGAGTACGGCGGCACCGGTGCCAGCCACAGCGGCTTCGTCCTGCCCGACTCGCAGGTTCGCCGGGTCCGCGAGGCCTGGGCCGAAAGCTTCCTGGTCGGCTTCTACTTCATGTCCGGTCCGCCGCACCTCAAGGCGCTGCGGGTCTTCGACGCCGGCAGCGGTGCGCTGCTGCAGGAGCAGCGCTGGGTGCGAGACCCGGCCAGCGGTCGCCGCACGCTGCAAAGCAGCCATCCGGGCAGCGTCGTGGCAGGGCAAGCCCTGCGCGTCGAACTGGTGTTCAGCAAGCCGATGCGCTATCGCAACGCCGATGGGCAGGTGGCCTCGCTGCCAGGGCTCAGCACCGTCGCCGCGCCGATCGTCAGCCGCATTACCCAGCAAGGCACCGAGGGCGTCGACACCAGCAGTGGCACCTGGCTGGGCGACGCCGGTTTCGAGCGTTACCGGGACGACACCTTCCGCTTCAGCATGAGTGCGCCGGCCGGCGGCATGCAGCGTTTCGAGGTGGCCACGACCGACATGGCGGGGCTCGGCCTCGATGCCGATCCCTCAACCCCGGCCGACTGGCAGGACGGGGCCTGGAGCGAGTGGGAGGATGCCGCCGGCGTGGACGGCGATATCGGCGGCGTCGATCGCATGACCGCGTCCCTGACCGTCAGCGAGTCGGGCAATCCTGCGGCCTTGAGCCTGGCCGTCGAGCCGGCAAGCGTGGTGGGAGAGGGCGACCGCCTCCGCCTGCGCCTGCTGCGCCCGGCCAGCGATGCGGGCGGTGCCCTGCAGGTGAAGGGACGGGTAGGCGGCTTCGCCGAGGCCAGCGTGAGCTGGGCCA
Source organism: Pseudomarimonas salicorniae (assembly GCF_023156535.1). Classification (GTDB taxonomy): domain Bacteria; phylum Pseudomonadota; class Gammaproteobacteria; order Xanthomonadales; family Xanthomonadaceae; genus Pseudomarimonas; species Pseudomarimonas salicorniae. The sequence continues at coordinate 207,167 of NZ_JALNMH010000011.1, forward strand.
GCGGCGAATCCGGCGAGCGCCTGCTCGCCCTGCCGGTGGAAGATGATGTGTTGGCCGAGGGCGATCGCAGCCTGTCCTGGCAGGTCGAGCCGGAGGGTTCGACCGATGCCCTGCTGTTCTCCGGTGAGGTGCAGGTGCTGGATAATGACCGTCCGGGCCAGGTGGTGGTGCGCGAGTATGAGGACGCCCGCCGTGGCCTGCAGCGCGTCGCCGAGGGCACGGCTGCTCTGCGCGAGCTGGTGCTCGATGGTGGGAAGGACTATGTCGGCCCGACCAACCTGCTCACCGTCTGCCAGCAGTTCGACATGCAGGCGCCGCTGGTGGTCCACGGCAACCGCGCCCGGCTCGTCCCCGGTGGCAGCGCCTGCAGCCTTGCCCGGCTGCAGGGCAGCGGCAAGGTGGAACTGCGTGACCTGAGCCTGACTGGCGAGCGACCGGACGCGGTGCGCACCCTGCTGGTCGATGCCGAGGGCCAGGACCTCACCCTGCACCGGGTGGTGATGCGCGATGCCGAGGGACCGGCCGCGCGCGGCGTGGGGCGGCTCGAAATGCGCCAGTCGGCGCTGATCGATTCGGCGATCTCAAGTCTCGGCCGCGCCGGTGACTTCGGCGCCCTGGAAGTGGCCTCGGCGGACATCGAGTCGAGCAGCTATCTCGACATTGAGCGCATGGCGCCCCTGCCCCAGGACGGCTTTGCCGCGCTGCTGATGACCGGCCGCGACGTCGAGTCCAGCCTGCGCGAGGTGGCCTACGATCCGCTGACGTTCTGGTTCATCCGCGGACGGGCGTCGATCGGCGGTAGCGTGCTCTACGACGCGGGCGGTCCGGTGACCCAGCCGCTGGCGGACTGCGATGGCGTGCGCAGCGTCGGCTTCAATGTCTTCAACCGCCGCCTGACGCGCTGCTTCGATCCCACTCCGACCGACCGCAGCGTGCCGGTCGAGGTGGCCGCGCGCAGCGGCCCGGATTTGGCCTGGCGGATGCCGTCCGGCGTGCTGCTCGACAGTTCGGAAGGCTGCGGCGCGGTCGATCAGCGCGGTGCGCCGCGTCCGCAGACCCTCACCGAGGGCGCCACGGCGCGCTGCGATGTCGGTCCGGTGGAGCAGGGTGTGAATCCCTGGCGCGGCTTCTGGCAGCCCGAGCGCGACGGCCATGGTCTGGACATCCAGACCAGCGGCAACGTGCTGACCCTGCTCTGGTACACCTACCAGCAGAACGGCGAGCCGATCGCCTACCTTGCCGCCGGCCCGCTGACCGGGCGGCGCTGGCAGGCCGAGCTGCTCACCGCAACCCGCAACACCCAGGACGGCACGATCACCAACACCCGGGTCGGCGAGGTGTCGATCGAATTCCAGTCAGATACGGCCGCCACCCTGCTCTGGCAGTTCGACGGCAGCATGGGCAGCAGCGAGCCGATCCGGGCGCTGGACTTCGGCGGCAGCGAGGCCAGGGTCGAAGTAACCGGATCCTGGTTCCCGCCCGGCGAGCCCGGAAACGGCGCATCGATTGCCCGGCGCGGCGAGGTGACCGCGATGGCGCTGTACTACTACGACGCAGGTGGCGTGCTGCGCTGGGCGCTGGGCCAGGGCCCGGCCGACGATGCCCTGCGCATGCCGCTGTCGAGCTTCACCGGCTTCTGCCCCGACTGCGACGCCGTCGCCAACCCGGTGACCTCGCAGCCTGCCGGCAGCGCGCTGCTGCATTTCCGCACGCCTGGGCAGCTGGTGATCGAGTCCGACCTTACCTATCCCGGCGGCAACGGGGGACGCTGGACGCGTCCGCGCAGCGACTTCGTTCCGCTCACCGACCCCGTCGACAATCGCGAGGCCGTCGCATCCATCGGCAAATAGTAGGCGCCTGACCGGGAATCGCCATGGCGCAACGCGTCCAAGCGGGCGTTTCCCGCGACGTCGCAGCAAGGCGAATAATGGGCGCGAAGCAGACGTACCGCAAAACCCGAATGTAGGAGCCAGCTTGCTGGCGATAGTTGCCCCGGACGGGACGATCGCCAGCAAGCTGGCTCATACATGCAACCGTGCCGCAGGGTCCAGTTTGCGCCGCAAAGCAGGCCTTGCTGCAGTCGAATTGTTGGAGGGCCCTTGGGCGCGACCGGAGCGCTACGGATTCACTACAGACCGCGGCCAGAGCGGAACTCCGCGGTCGCGCCCAAGGGCACTCCCACAGTCGAACCTCGTTGGGCGTCAGCGAAGCCCCATAGGGTGCGTCTTGGACGCACCGACACGGGCGTTCGGACGGTACGCCCGGTGCGGCCAGCCGCACCCTATGAATGTCTGCTATGCGCCCGAAGAGATCCTTCGGCAGGGGGACTCAGCGCAGGTCGCCGCGGCGCTTCTCGTCCATCCACTTGTCGGCCTGGGCCGGGCGGTAGGTGCGCAGCCAGTCGAACAGGGCGTCCATGTCCTGGCCGTGCCAGAGATCCTGGCGCTGGTCGGGGTGGAGGAAGCGGGTGTCGACCATGCGATCAAGCATGGCGATCAATGGGTCGTAGAAGCCATCGACATCGAAGAAGGCGCAGGGGCGGTCACCGAGGCCGAGCTGGCGCCAGGTGAGCATCTCGAACATCTCATCCAGCGTGCCGAAACCGCCGGGCAGGGCGACGAAGCCGTCGGAGAGATCGAACATGCGCCGCTTGCGCTCGTGCATCGAGCCGACCACCTCGAGGCGGGTCAGGCCCTTGTGCGCGACCTCCCACTTCATCAGATGCTCGGGAATCACCCCGGTGACCTCGCCACCACCCGCCAGCACGGCGTCGGCGACGATGCCCATCAGGCCGACATTGCCGCCGCCGTACACCAGGCCCATGCCTTCGGCCGCGATACGCCCCCCCAGCTCCACCGCCGCCTCGGCGAACTTCGGATCATTGCCGGCGTTGGAGCCGCAGTAGACGCAGAGGGATTTCATGCTTGAGAGCCGTGATTCGTGATTCGTGATTCGTGATTGGTGATTCGTTTGAAGCGGGCTCTCTTGACCACCCAAGGGGCTGTTCGCGGGAGGCGTTTCGCTTTCGTTCTGCGTCGATCGCGAGGGATGCCGACAGACGCCCGGCTCTTGCGAATCACGAATCACGAATCACGAATCACGAATCACGAATCACCAATCACGGGCCAACGTCAGTTGGCCTTGTGAATCGCCCGCTTGTCGACGGCCAGCGCCGCCTCGTGGACGGCCTCCGACAGCGTCGGATGGGCGTGGCAGATGCGCGCGAGGTCTTCGGCGGAGCCCTTGAACTCCATGGCGACGACGCCCTCGTGGACCAGCTCGGAGACGTTGGCGCCGCACAGGTGCATGCCGAGGATGCGGTCGGTTTCGGCGTGGGCGATCACCTTGACCATGCCTGCGGTCTCGTTCATCGCCACGGCGCGACCGATGGCGGCGAAGGGGAAGCTGCCGGTCTTGTAGGGGATGCCCTCGTCCTTGCACTGCTTCTCGGTGCGGCCGACCCAGGCCACCTCGGGCTCGGTGTAGATGACCCACGGCACGGTGTTGAAGTCGATGTGGCCGGGCAGGCCGGCGATCATCTCGGCCACGGCGATGCCTTCCTCGCTGGCCTTGTGGGCAAGCATCGGACCGCGCACGCAGTCGCCGATCGCCCAGACGCCGTCGACGCCGGTATGGCAGTGGTCGTCGACCTCGATCATGCCGCGGTCGGTCAGCTTCACGCCGCAGTCGTCGGCCAGCAGGTCCTTGGTAAAGGCACGGCGGCCGACCGAGACCAGCAGCTTGTCGACCACGACGCTCTGCTCGCCCTTGCCGTCCTCGTAGGTGACGTGCACTTCCTTCTTCTTGACCTCGACCTTGGTGACCTTGGCGCCGAGGTGGATGTTCAGGCCCTGCTTCTTGAACTCGCGCTGGGCGGCCTTGGCGATGTCGGCATCGGCGGCGGCGAGGAAGTCGGGCAGGGCTTCGAGGATGGTCACCTCGCTGCCGAGGCGCTTCCACACCGAACCCAGTTCGAGGCCGATGACGCCGGCGCCGATCACGCCGAAGCGCTTGGGCACTTCGTCGAAGTCCAGCGCGCCTTCGTTGTCGACCACGTGCTTGCCGTCGAATCTGGCGAACGGCAGCTCGATCGGCACCGAGCCCGAGGCCAGGATGATGTTGGTGGCGGTATAGCTCGATTCCTTGCCGTCGAAGTCCTTCACCGTGACCTTGCGGTCCTTGTGCAGGGTCGCGTGGCCATGGATCGCGGTGACCTTGTTGGCCTTGAACAGCTGGGCCACGCCACCGTTGAACTGCTTAACGATCTTGTCCTTGCGGCCGATCATCGTGCCGACGTCGATCTTCGCGTCCTTCGCGCTGATCCCGTGGTCGCCGAACATGTGGGTCAGGTTGTGGAACTGCCTTGAGGAGTCGAGCAGGGCCTTGGACGGGATGCAGCCGACGTTGAGGCAGGTGCCGCCAAGGGCCATCTTGCCGTCGGCCTTGCCGCGGGTGGCGTCGATGCAGGCCACCTTCATGCCCAGCTGTGCCGCGCGGATGGCCGCCACGTAGCCGCCGGGGCCGGCGCCAATGACGATCAGGTCGTAGTTTTGCTCGCTCATTTCAATCGTGTCCGTGATTCGTGATTGGTGATTCGTGATTCGTCAAAGGCGTGTTCGCGAGCCTGACCGGTGTGCGCTCTTGCGAATCACCAATCACGAATCACGAATCACCGGGCTCGCTAGAGCCCAAGCAGCATCTTGGCCGGATTCTCCAGCTGGTTCTTGATATCGACCAGGAACAGCACCGCGTCCTTGCCGTCGATGATGCGATGGTCATAGGACAGGGCGATGTACATCATCGGCGCTGCAACGACCTGGCCGTTCTCGACGATCGGGCGCTCCTTGATGGCATGCATGCCGAGGATGGCCGACTGCGGCGGGTTGACGATCGGGGTCGACATCAGCGAGCCGAAGGTGCCGCCATTGGTGATGGTGAAGGTGCCGCCCTGCAGGTCTTCCAGCTTCAGCCCACCCTTGCGCGCGGCTTCGGCGTAGTCGGCGATCGACTTCTCGACCTCGGCAAAGCTCATCTGCTCGACGTTGCGCAGCACCGGGGTCACCAGGCCCTTCTCGGTGGAGACGGCGATCGAGATGTCGGCATAGCCGTGGTAGATGATGTCGTTGCCGTCGGCGCTGGCATTGACGATCGGGTGGCGCTGCAGCGCGTTGGCCGCGGCCTTGGCGAAGAAGCTCATGAAGCCCAGGCGCACGCCATGGGTCTTCTCGAACTGTTCCTGCAGGGCCTTGCGCATCTTCATGACCGGGCCGAGGTTGACCTCGTTGAACGAGGTCAGCATGGCGATCGAGTTCTTCGACTGCATCATGCGCTCGGCGATGCGGGCGCGCATGCGGGTCATCGCCACGCGCTGCTCCGGGCGCGCGCCGCCGGCGCTCGACGGGGCCTCGGCCTGGGCCGGGCTCTTCATGCTGTTGACCAGGTCTTCCTTGGTGACCCGGCCACCGCGGCCGGTGCCCTCGACCTTGGACGGGTCGATGTCGTGCTGCTCGGCAACGCGGCGGCCGGCAGGAGAGAGCTCGGAGGTGTCGGCCTTGCTGGCCGGCTTGGCGGCCTCTTTCTTCGACTCGGACGACTTGCCGTCGTCCTTCTTCGCATCGGATTTCTTGTCGTCGTCTTTGGACTCCGACTTCGACTCCGACTTGGAAGCCGCCGCGCCTTCCTTGATCTTCGCCACCACCTGCTGGCTGGTCACGGTGTCGCCGCTTTCGAAGAGGATTTCCTCGATCACGCCGTCAACCGGGGCCGGCACTTCGAGCACCACCTTGTCCGTCTCCAGGTCGAGCAGGTTTTCGTCGCGCTTGACCGCGTCGCCGACCTTCTTGTGCCAGGCGGCAATGACGGCGTCGGACACCGACTCGGGCAGCACTGGGACTTTGACTTCGATGCTCATGGATCGCTTTCCTCAACGGGAGGGGGAGTGCGGCCAAGCCGGCCGGACGAAACGTGTGGGGTGGGCCGCCGGCTCACTCGGCGGGAATGTCGCCTTCCTGCGGTTGGGCCAGTGCAGCGTCGACGAGGGCGGCCTGTTCCTTGACGTGGGTTGCGAAGTGTCCGCAGGCCGGCGCCGGCGAACGGACGCGCCCGGCATAGGACAGCTTCTGCTTGCCCTGCAGGCAGAAGCGCAGATGGTGCTGGATCTGGTACCAGGCGCCCTGGTTCCGCGGCTCTTCCTGGCACCAGACCACTTCCTTGGCGCTGCCGAGTCGCTTGAGTTCCTCGACCAGTTCCTCGCGCGGGAAGGGGAAAAGCTGCTCGACGCGGACGATGGCCACATCCTTGAGTTCGCGCTTGTCGGCCTCTTCCAGCAGGTCGTAGTAGACCTTGCCGGCGCAGAGCACGACGCGCTTGGCCTTCTTGGCCTCGCTAAGACGCGAGTCGGGGATGATCCGCTGGAAGCGGCCCTCGGCCAGGTCGTCCATGCTCGACACCGACAGCTTGTGGCGCAGCATCGACTTCGGAGTCATCACGATCAGCGGCTTGCGCGTCGCGAACTTCATCTGCCTGCGCAGCATGTGGAACATCTGCGCCGGCGTGGTCGGGGTGCAGACCTGGACGTTGTTCAGCGCGCACAGCTGCAGGAAGCGTTCGAGGCGCGCCGAGCTGTGCTCCGGCCCCTGGCCTTCGTAGCCGTGCGGCAGGAACAGCACCAGCCCGCAGAGCCGGCCCCACTTGGCCTCGCCCGACGTGATGAACTGGTCGATGACCACCTGGGCCCCGTTGGCGAAGTCGCCGAACTGGCCTTCCCAGATGTTCAGCGTGGTCGGGTCGGCGGTGGCGTAGCCATACTCGAAAGCCATGACCGCCTCCTCGCTGAGCAGCGAGTCGATGATCGTGGCGTGGGTCGGGTTGCTGACCAGCTCACGCAGCGGCATCAGCGCCTCGCCGGTCTTCTGGTCGTGGACCACGGCGTGGCGATGGAAGAAGGTGCCGCGGCCGGCATCCTGGCCGACCAGGCGCAGCTTGTAATTCTCGCGCAGCAGGGTGGCGTAGGCGAGGGTCTCGGCGAATCCCCAGTCCATCGGGATCTCGCCGGCGGCCATCTTCAGGCGGTCCTCGTAGACCTTGCCGACGCGGGAATGCGGGGTGGTCCCCTCGGGCAGGGTGTTGATCTTCTGCGCCAGGCGGACCAGCGACTCCTTCTGTACGCGGGTGTCGATCTCGGCCTCGAGCGAGCCGTGCAGGTAGGGCGTCCAGTCGACGGCAAACTCGTCGATGACTCCGGAAACCAGCTCGACCACGCCCTCGCCGCGGTCCATCCGCTCGCGGTAGTCGTCGACCATGCGCTTGCTGTCATCGGCGCTGACGATGCCGCCGCTGGCCAGCCGCTCGGCGTACTTCTCGCGGGTCGACTTGCGCTGGCGGATGTTCTGGTACATCAGCGGTTGGGTCGCGGCCGGCTCGTCGGCCTCGTTGTGGCCGTGCTTGCGGTAGCAGACGAGGTCGATGACCACGTCCTTCTTGAAGGTCTGGCGGAAGTCCAGCGCCAGCTGGGCGCAGAACAGGACCGCCTCGGGGTCGTCCCCGTTCACGTGCAGCACCGGGGCGCCGACCATCTTGGCCGGGTCGGTGCAGTACAGGGTGGAGCGGGCGTCGTCGGGGCGCGAGGTGGTGAAGCCGACCTGGTTGTTGATCACCACATGCACGGTGCCGCCGACCGCGAAGCCGCGGGCCTGCGACATCTGGAACAGCTCCATCACCACGCCCTGGCCGGCGAACGCCGCATCGCCGTGGATCAGCACCGGAATGACCAGCTTGCGATCGGTATCGACGCGGCGGGTCTGGCGCGCCTTCACGCTGCCGGTGATCACCGGGTCGACGATCTCGAGGTGCGAGGGATTGAAGCCAAGGGCCAGATGCACCGGGCCACCGGGGGTGGCGACATCGGAGGAGAAGCCCATGTGGTACTTCACGTCACCGGAGTGGGCCGGGTCGAGCGGGGCGTCGTGCTTGCCCTTGCCCTCGAATTCGTCGAAGAGCATCTGCGCCGACTTGCCGAGGGTGTTGATCAGCACGTTGATGCGGCCGCGGTGGGCCATGCCGATGACCAGCTCCCGGGCGCCGCCACTGCCGGCGCGACGGATCAGTTCGTCCATCAGCGGAATCAGGCTCTCGCCGCCTTCCAGCGAGAAGCGCTTCTGGCCGACGTACCGGGTATGCAGGTAGCGCTCAAGCCCCTCGGCTGCGGTCAGCTTCTCAAGCACGCGGCGCTTGGCGGCCTTGTCGAGGCCGTAGCTTCCGCCGGCGCGCTCGAGGCGCTCGTAGACCCAGCGGCGCTCCTCGGCCACCGAGATGTGCATGAACTCGGCGCCGATCGGGCCGCAGTAGGTGGCCTTCAGATGGCCGAGCAGGTCGCGCAGGCGCATCCGCTCGGGACCGCCGAAGGTGTTGGTGCTGTACTCGGTGTCGAGATCGGCCTCGGTCAGGCCGTGGAAGTCCAGGCCGAGATCCGGCGCGCTCAGCTTGGTGGCCATGCCCAGCGGGTCGGTGTCGGCCTGCAGATGGCCGCGCGAGCGGTAGGCGGTGACCAGCTTGAGCACCGCGCCCTGCTTGCGGGCGGCCTCGTTGTCTACGGCGCCGGCGACGGCGATGCCGCGACGCTGGCGGCCGGCCCGGGCGACCTGCTCCATGATCGGACCGTGGGGCACGTCGCCCCCCTCGCGGCCGCCCAGTTCGTCGAAATAGGCTTTCCAGGCCGGATCCACGCTGGTCGGGTCGACCAGGTAGCGTTCGTAGAGCAGTTCGACGAAGGCGGCATTGCCGCCGGAGATGTGCGAAGTCTGCAGAAACTGCTTGATCAGGCTGTTCACGATTCGCCTTGCCCGGTGGTCTGGGGCAGTACCGGGTCCTGTGGGAGGAAGGGTGTCGCCAGCGGCTGGCGTCGGGGCCCGCGATTATAGCGGGGATGAACGGTTCCACGGCACCACCCGTGGCTTCAGGTTTGGTTCCTATTCGAACTCGATCTGGGTGGCGTCCTGCCGGACGGGCCCTGTGGTGGCCTGGTCGATGGGGGCGGGAGGGGTGGGCACTGGATGGATGCGCCGGGGCAGGCTGTCGGTTCGCCCTTCGATACCTCAGGGCGCACGGCTGTTCTGCGGCGCCCCGGAGCTTCGCATGCGGGTGAGGCGGGGCGGATAGGACCTGATCGCCGGCAGGTTGAGGCGGGAGACGAAGGGGCGTGCCGCCGCGTCCGGCACCGCTTCGTCACCTACGCGAAAGCGGGGATCCACTTCATTACACGATTCCGCGTCCTGCGTCCCGCTCCCAGCCCCTTCCCTACAAGGACTGCGCGCGCAGGCTGCCGGCGGCGCTGGCGCGATCCCAGGCCTGGCGGAAGTGTTCCATCAGCTGGCGGTGGCGCCCGGGTGCGTGGCGCTGGAAGCAGCCCTCGAAGCGGCTGCCGATCGGCCGGAACAGCAGGCCACCGGCGTCGTTGAGCACGTAGGCGCCGGCGAAGGGCGATTCCACCTCTTCCATGGGCTGGCGCAGCAGCAGGCTGCTCGACAGGCGCTGGGCCAGCGCCAGCAGGGGGGCGCCATCGTGCAGGGCGGTGTCCGGATCCTGCACCAGGATGCGGATCTCGGCGCCGCGACCCGCGGTCGCGATGCGCCGCACTTCCTGCATCAGGGGCTCGCCGGAGAACAGCTCGCGCTCAAGCGCGCGGGTGTGGATGTAGAGCTGCCGCCGGGCATCATGGAGGAGGACACCGAGGGCGTCGCGGCAGGCGGCGAGCCCGTCCAGCTCGATCTCCTCGGATTCCGCGCCGCGTGGTGGGGCGCTGCGGTACAGAGGCGGCGAGTCCTTCAGGTCGAGGCGCAGGGTATGGTGAAGGATGCCGGCTTCCTCGAGCACCTCGCCGGTCGTGGCGAATCCGTGTCGCAGGTAGAACGGCCGCGCCTCCGGCTCGGAATGCAGGTGCACCTGCGGCATCCGCCGCTGGCGGGCAAGATCGATCAGGCTGACCAGCAGGGCGCTGCCGACGCCGCGGCCGCGCCAGTCGCGCTGCACGGCGAGCCGGCCGATTCCGCCATTCGCAGCCAGCCGGCCGCAGCCGATGGCCTGGCCGCCGTCCTCGCGGGCCAGCACATGTCCGCAGTGCGGGTCGTCGGCATCCCAGAGCACCTCGTCGCCGGCGCCCAGTTCGGCGCGGAATACCCGTTCGCGGAGACCGACGATGGCGCTGCGATCGCGCGCCGGATCCGCCGGTTCGACGAAGAATCCGCCCGCGATCTCGCCCATCAGCCCGCTCCCCGTTCTCGCTCGATGACCAGTTTGCCTGCATTGAGCCATTCACGGGCAAGCGTCCGGGCGGCCGGGCTCAGCGCCTCGTAGTCGGCCAGCGCCAGGGGCTCGCCGCTGCACAGACGGCTGGCGCCGCTGCGGTCGCAGGGAAGCGACTCGCCATCGGCAAAGGCCAACGCCGCGCGGCCGTGGCGCACCCAGGCCAGGCGCGCGAACGGGTGCGGGCGCAGTCGGTCGCCGCGCTGCAGGCGCTGCAGCAGCTGGGCCTCGCCGAGCTTGCGCGGCGGCGCGGCAGCAAGTCCGGGCGAGCGGTAGCGGGTGATCATGCCGCCGAACCAGGTGGCCAGTGCCTCATCATCGAGTTCCACCATGTTGCGCAGCCGCTCGCGCAGCCGCGCAATGGCGTCGTCATCGACCAGGCCCGGGTCGCGCGCCGGCGGGCGGCCCGGGTCGGCATAGCGCCGGCTGCCGTCCTCGTCCTGGGCGAGCTGGTCGGCGAGGTCGGCGAGCAGCTCGGCATCGGAAGGCGCGCGCAGCCCGACCGAGAAGGTCATGCAGGCATCCAGCGCCTCGCCGAAGTGCGGTACCTCGGGCGGCAGGTAAAGCATGTCGCCGGGCTCCAGCACCCAGTCGTGACTGGGGTCGAAGCGCTGCAGCAGCTTGAGTGCCTGGCCCTCGCGCATGGCCTGGGCAGCGTCGGCACGCGCGTCGATCTGCCAGCGCCGCCGGCCGCGGCCCTGGATCAGGAACACATCGTAGTGGTCGGTGTGCGCGCCGACCGATCCGCCCCGTGCGGCGAAGCTGACCATCACGTCGTCCAGCCGCCAGCGCGGCAGGAAGCCGAAGGGGCCGAGCAGGGCGGCGACGTCGGGGTCCCACTTGTCGACGTCCTGCACCAGCAGGGTCCAGTCGTGGTCGGGCAGGCCGGGGAAGCGGTCTTCCTCGAACGGGCCCTGCTCGACCTGCCAGTCATCGCGCTCGCGATCAAGGCGGATCAGCCGGGCGAGGGCCAGCTCCTCGCAGGCGAGGCCGGCGAGGTCCTCAGGCGTCAATGGGTCATCCCAGGGCGCGAAGGCGCCGCGGACCAGCAGGGGGTGGCGCTGCCAGTAGTCGGCGAGGAAGCGCGACGCCGGCATGCCTAGCACGCCGTGCTTGCCGGCCCGGACCTCGATCGGCAGGGCGCCCTTCACCTCACACGGTTCCCGCGAAGCGACCGGCGAGGCCGGTGTAGTCGGCGGGGCTCATGTCCAGCAGCCGCTCCTTGGCTTCGACCGGGATCGACAGCCCGGCGATGAAGTCGCGCAGGGCCTTGGGCTCGATGCCCTGGCCGCGGGTCAACGCCTTGAGCTGCTCGTAGGGATTGGGCAGGCCGTAGCGGCGCATCACCGTCTGCACCGGCTCGGCCAGCACTTCCCATGCGGCGTCGAGGTCGGCGGCCAGGCGCTCGGGGTTGACGTTGAGCTTGCCGAGGCCGCGCGAGAGCGCCTCCAGGGCGATCAGCTGGTGGGCAAAGGCCATGCCGAGGGCGCGCAGCACGGTGGAGTCGGTGAGGTCACGCTGCCAGCGGCTGATCGGCAGCTTCATCGAGAAGTGCTCGCAGAGCGCGTTGCCAAGCCCGAAGTTGCCTTCCGCGTTCTCGAAGTCGATCGGATTGACCTTGTGCGGCATGGTCGAGGAGCCGACCTCGCCGGCTTTCACCGCCTGCTTGAAGTAGCCCAGCGAGATATAGCCCCAGATGTCGCGGCACAGGTCGATGCCGATGACGCCGATGCGGCGCAGGGCGTCGCAGGTTTCAGCGATGCAGTCATGCGGCTCGATCTGCGTGGTGTAAGGGTTGTAGTGCAGCCCCAGCGAGGTGACGAAGCGCTCGGCCAGCGCCGGCCAGTCGACCTCCGGATAGGCGACGACATGGGCGTTGAAGTTGCCCACGGCGCCGTTGATCTTGCCCTGCAGCTCAACCGCTGCCAGTTGCCTGCGCTGGCGGCTGAAGCGGGCGACGACATTGGCGATCTCCTTGCCCACGGTAGTCGGCGAGGCGGTCTGGCCGTGGGTGCGCGAGAGCATCGGCAGCCGCGAGTGGTCGTGGGCCATGCCGCGCAGGGTGTCGATGACCCGGTCCAGCGCCGGCAGCAGGACGCTGTCGCGGCCCTCGCGCAGCATCAGCGAATAGCTGAGGTTGTTGATGTCCTCGGAGGTGCAGGCGAAGTGGATGAACTCCCGCGCCGGGCCGATCTCGGCATGGCCCTCGAGGCGCTCCTTGAGGAAGTACTCGACCGCCTTGACATCGTGGTTGGTGGTGCGCTCGATCTCCTTGACCCGCTCGGCGTCGGCCACCGAGAAACCGTCGGCAAGCTGACGCAGGTGCTGGACGGCAGCGTCGGAGAACGCCGGCAGCTCGCTGATCTTCGGCTCGGCAGCGAGGGCGATGAGCCACTCGACCTCGACCCGGATGCGGGCCCGGATCAGCCCGTACTCGGAGAAAACCGGGCGCAGGGCGTGGACCTTGCCTGCGTAGCGGCCGTCGGCCGGGGAGAGGGCGGTCAGGCTGTGGTCGGACATGGCGGCTCCGCGGCGCTCGGAAAAACCGCCATTGTACCGGCGCCCGGAGTGACCGGGCGCCGGGAAAGGCCGGAGTCGGAACAGCGAAAGCGACCTTCGGGCGCCGAGAAGACGTTCATAGGGTGCGGCTCGCCGCACCGGGCGTACCGTCCGAACGCCCGTATCGGTGCGTCCAAGACGCACCCTATGGGGCTTCGCCAACGCGCAGCGAAGCCCGACTGTAGATGCTATGCGGGCCGTCCGCAGTTAAACCTCTAATTGGGACCAACCAACGGAGGCGAACATGCGAACGGCCCGCGAGTGGGAAGTGTATGTCGGAGAGGTGGTGTTG